>CBDDBH010000032.1:0-425225 GCA_965225625.1 Gammaproteobacteria bacterium | reverse complement strand
GAAGTACTTTAGTCTGCGCCGCCGTCAGTTAAGCGCGGCGCCGGAGAAGCAGGTGTCGCGTTTCGTGCCGGTATCGGTAGAACGAAGCAGTCACAGCGAGACGATAACCGTGCGTTACGCAGACAGCGCGACGCTGGAGCTGCCAGTGGGTGTAGAGCCGCGCTGGTTGGCGCAGTTGCTGCAAGCGCTGCGAGATTGAGCGATGGAGATGTTTCGAGAGGTCTCGGCGGTGTACCTGCATCGTGAGCCGGTGGATTTCCGCAAATCGATAAATGGCTTGTCGGTGATCGTGGAAAGCGAGATGAGCTTGTCCCCGTTTTCCGGTGCAGTGTTTGTATTTTGTAATCGTCATCGCAATAAATTGAAAGTGCTTTACTGGGACCAAAGTGGCTTTGCACTTTGGTACAAGCGCCTTGAGAAAGAGAAATTCCATTGGCCGCGACGCTGGCCCGAGGCGGTGGTGACGTTAACGCAAACGCAACTGCATTGGCTATTGGATGGCTATGATATTACGCAGATGCAAGCGCATCATTCATTGCATTATTCGAGTATTTTATAAAGACTGAGATCGACGCATCGGGTATACTGTAAGTGCATGCCGAGTGTGCTTGATCGGTTACCCAATAATGTTGAAGCGCTGAAGAGTTTGGTCGCTAATCAAGCGACAACACTGGCTGGTATAACTGCTCGCAATGAGCAGTTAGCGGCAAGAAAACCGGCACTACAAATCGCAAGTCGTTCTCCTGCAAGAGCAGTTAAACATTGCATTGGCGAAGCGTTTTGCCTCGCGTAGCGAGCAGTTATCACCGGATCAAATCCGCTTGTTCGATGAAGCGGAATCGACAGCGTGCGCAGAGGCTGAGGTTGTCCCTGAAGAAAGCGTCGCGGTATCAGCGCATCTTCGCAAGAGGGGTGGTCGCAAGCCGTTACCCCAGCGTCTACCGCGCATCGAGGTGGTTCATGAACTGCCCGAGCACGAGCGTCGTTGCGAGCACGATGGTCGGTTACTCGCGGAGATAGGCGAGGTCGTTTCTGAGCAGCTGGATATTGTGCCGGCGAAGATCCAGGTGCTGCGTCATATCCGCAAACAATACGCGTGCGATTGCGGGCAGTGCATCAAGACGGCGCCGTTACCGGCGCAACCGATCCCCAAGAGTATGGCCTCGCCGGGCTTGCTGGCGCACATTACAGTGTGCAAGTACGCCGATGCGTTACCGCTGTACCGTCAGGAGAGGATATTACAGCGCATCGGTGTGGATATCCCCCGAGCGACGCTGGCGAATTGGATGATACGGGCGGGTCAGTTAGTGCAGCCGCTGATTAATCTCATGCGGGATCGTTTGCTCGACTATGACATTGTGCAGATGGATGAAACGCCGGTACAGGTTTTGAGGGAAGCGGGTCGTCGGGCGCAATCGAAATCCTACTTGTGGGTGCAGCGCGGTGGTCCGCCGGATGGGCGGGTGATTTTGTATGACTACGACCCCTCGAGAAGCGGCGCTGTTCCCCAACGCTTGCTGGCAGGCTACTCGGGCTATTTACAGACGGATGGGTATGAGGGCTACAACGCGGTGGTGGCGGCGAATGGACTTAAGCAGCTGGGTTGTATGGCCCATGCGCGTCGTCGCTTTGACGAGGCAGTGAAGGCGCAGGGTAAGCGCAAGCGACGCGGTAAGGCGTGGCGTGGGCTGTCGTTCATCCAGGCGTTGTACCGCGTTGAGAAACAGGCCCGGTCGATGACGCCACAACAACGCTATGCGTATAGGAACGTGCAGGCCAAGCCTATCCTGGACAAGCTGCGCAGCTGGCTAGATGACACACTATCCCAAGTGCCGCCGAAGGGTGCGGTGGGGAACGCGTTGCGTTATTTGCACGAACAATGGGACAAGCTCACGTGTTATCTGGATGACGGGCGCTTGGAGATCGACAACAATTTGTGCGAGAACGCGGTTCGTCCCTTTGTGATGGGTCGCAAGGCCTGGTTATTCAGCGACTCGGTGGCTGGGGTCAGCGCATCGGCGAATCTTTATTCCTTGATCGAGACCGCGAAGGCACACGGTTTAGAGCCCTATGCGTACTTGCGTGAGGTGTTTACGAAACTACCTGGCGCGACAACGGTAGAGGACATCGAGGCGCTGTCGCCGGGCACCATCAACATCGAGCACATCAATCCCCGCTGAGCAAGAGCGTTGTTCGCTTTGCGCTTACGTATAATCCTGCCGACGGCGCTGTATTCGAGGTTCACTTCGACAAGACTCGTGGCATTCTTGGGGATGATGTGGCGCCCTTCGAGGCCCGCCTATCGGTAGACGAACAGGAACACCGTTCATGGACGGTGCGAAACCTCGACGACGCCACCGCCCAGCGCGTGCGTCAGCTTTCAGAAGATGGGATGTTACCAACACGGATTGCGAAAGAACTTGGTATTGCTAAGTCTACGGTGTCCTACCACCTCACAAAAATCCGAATGGGTAGCAGGTGATTGTTCGACCAAGGACTGACTCGAACCGCCGCCGGGACTCTTTAAGTCCCGGTACGGCGGTGAGTTCGAAGAACGATCTTTCTATGTATTCGAACTCTCGAACTTCTGGGCTATGAAATCGAACACCAATCTGAACCCCTATCGAACTGTTGACCTGAAAGCGTTGGCAGTAAAGGTTCTTTCGTCGAACCCTGGTTCGAACCGTTGTCGAACAGGACCAAGAAGTGATCGAACACGCCTCCACCTTGTTCCGTTCGAACAGGACTTCGAACCGCCGTCGAACTCGGAGCTACCAAAACGGCGCGTATACGCTTGGCACTACGAATTTCAGGACGGCTCAAGGGGGGCGGTGATCTCAACAGCCACCGGTAAGAGAAAAGTAGCCGAAGCCCTTGAGAAACGCTTTCGAGCGACCGTCTCGTGGGTCTGTCTTGCCCGGTCTACTAAGCGACACCCTTGATGTGCCCGTTTGTCCAAAGGGCGGCAACGACAACCATTTGATCATTGGGTTGCTTCGGCTACCGCGCATGATCTGCCGCCACATTTCCTCGCGATCATCGCAGAGGTGTGGAGCCGACAGTAGTAGGTTGAGGCCGTCGATAGGATAGCGCTTATTGTCTTTCGACTTGGTGTAATTACCGGCCGGGATACCGGCAAGCAGGCCCTCTTCCGCTATCCCTAGAAATGCACACCGCGGACAAGTCTTTTCGCGGCTGGATAGCTGATCCGGAAACACTTCCGCCGCCGACGTTTTCCATGCTTGCGCTGGCTCAGCTCCATTCTGCGCGCGGGAAAACTACAAATTTCGTCAATTGCTCATCGTCTTTTCCGACGAACTTGAGATCAGACACGATCTCGAGATTCACCAAGAGTTCAGCCGCAACTGAGCGAATTCGCCCCTCTTTCTGCGCAATCTCAGTTCGAGCATTCCAGCCGTGGGTCGCCATCACACCACCAATTGCGATTAATAATGCTCCCACGGCAATCAATGTGTTTGGCCAAACCATACTGCAATCCTCGATTTGCCGCTTAACAGATATTCAGTATTAATAATGTAGCACGGCAGGATTCCTGCCAGAGTACGGAATTCTCGATAGAATCAAGTGATGTGAAACTTGTCGAGCCAATGTCGCGGAATAGGCGAACGGTTCGTCTGGAGTTCGCTACCAGCTTTTGCAACTGCGAGGGCACATCTTCTGCCGCCACATTTCCAAGCTGACTGTTCTGGCGACGGCTATTAAGTCACGTAAAGCGGTCCTTCGTCACCCTTCGAGATGACAAGCGAAAACTGGTCAGTATCGCAGTCGCAACCCAAACAACCACAAGTTCCTCGACCGACTCGGACCAATCTAATGTTTCGGCGTTTCCAATTTTGCGAGGCAAAGTGATGGAAGGTGTGTGGAATGCGCGATCGAAGTATTTGCCCGATTATTAGTAACTTACTGATTTGTATGGCGCGCCTTGCAGGATTCGAACCTGCGACCTCTGGCTTCGGAGGCCAGCACTCTATCCAACTGAGCTAAAGGCGCTTTGTTCAGATCTCGATGATCACTGCCTCCATGGGAGAGTCGCGGTTGCAGGCTAGACTACTTGCACGGACAAGTTGTGTCCAAACACGTCGTACTTACAGGGCCTGCAGACCAGCATATGCCGCTACCAGCCACTTCGCACCTACTTCTTCGAAATTGACTTGTACCCGTGCGTTACTGCCGCGACCTTCCAGGTTTAACACCACCCCCTCGCCGAATCGCATATGCAGTACTCGCTGCCCAAGGCGCAAATCGTCACTGTCCACTGAATCGTCATGTGCGAATGCTGGCTGGCTAATGGCGCCACCCAAGCGCACTTCGCTTAAAAGTTCCGCAGGCAATTCACGGATGAATCGCGAGGGCAGGGGGTAATAGTCGTTACCATGCAGCCGCCGACTTTCCGCATAGCTTAAACTCAAACGTGCTTTCGCGCGCGTAATACCGACGTAGCACAAACGCCGTTCTTCTTCCAGACGAGCGGGATCTTCGTTACTGCGTTGATGGGGAAATAGCCCCTCCTCAACACCGACCATAAACACAGCGGGGAATTCCAGCCCCTTTGCTGAATGCAGCGTCATCAGCTGTACGCTGTCGGCGAACGCATCTGCTTGTCCTTCGCCGGCTTCAAGCGCCGCGTGGGATAAAAATGCCGTCAGCGGGTCCATGTCATCCAGCGCCTCGCCGCTCGGGTGTTGTTCAAACTCTTGAGCCGCGGTGATCAACTCCTCGAGATTCTCTACTCGATCAAGAGCGCGCTCGGATTTCTCTTTACGATAAAATTCACGCAGTTTGCTGCGATCAATAACGGCAACCATCGCCTCATCCAGGGGCAGCCCCTCAATTGCGGCCGCGGTATCGTTGATTAATGAGAAAAAAGCCTGCAGAGCGTTTAACGCGCGCGCACTCAGGGTTTTTTCAGCAATGGCCCGCAACCCCGCTTCCCACAAAGATGAATCGGCAGTCCGAGCGCCGTCGCGCAGCACTGCAACCGTGCGCTGTCCGATTCCGCGCGTCGGCGTGTTGATGACCCGTTCAAAGGCAAGGTCATCGTTGCGGTATAGCGTCAAGCGCAGATAAGCCAGCGCATCCTTGACCTCGGCGCGCTCGTAGAACCGGAAACCGCCGTACACTCGATAAGGCACTTCAGCCTGGCGTAGCGCATCTTCGAATACGCGCGATTGTGCACTTACCCGGTAGAGGATTGCGACGTCGTCATATCGCTGTCCACCGTCCTTTAACCGCACGATCTGATCAGTACAGAATCGCGCTTCGTCATGCTCGTTAAATGCGGCATACAGCGAAATTGGTTCGCCAGGATCGTCTTGAGTCCACAACTCCTTTCCCAACCGTGAAGGATTGTTGGCAATCAAAGCGTTGGCCGCTTTAAGAATGGTACTGGTCGAACGATAATTCTGTTCGAGCCGCAATAGCTTGCTATTGGGAAAATCCTTCTCAAACCGGTGCATGTTCTCAATCCGTGCACCGCGCCAACTGTAAATGGATTGATCGTCATCACCCACGACAAACAGCGCTCCGGCGTTGCTCACAAGCAGTCGCAACCAGGCGTACTGAATTGAATTCGTGTCTTGAAATTCATCAACCAGTGTGAACTTGAAACGCTGCCGGTAATGCGCCAAAAGCTCCTCGTTATCGCGCCATAATTCATGGGCGCGCAGCAACAGCTCGGCAAAATCGACCAATCCTGATTGATTACAGGTTTCTTCGTAAGCACGATAAATACGGATCAGCTGTTGGTAGTTTAAATCGCCTGAATCATCCAGATGCCGTGCGCGCAGTCCTTCGTCCTTGCGGGCATTGATAAACCACTGCGCCTCTTTCGGCGGCCATTGGCTTTCATCCAGGTCAAGCGAACGCAGTACGCGTCGGATAACGCGCTGCTGATCTTCGCTGTCGAGAATCTGAAAATGCTGTACCAGCCCCGCTTCGCGCCAATGCATGCGCAACAAACGGTGCGCGATGCTGTGGAAGGTTCCAACCCACATCCCGCCGATGGGCATCTTTAACAACGATTCGATGCGGGCACGCATTTCGGCGGCGGTTTTGTTGGTAAAGGTGACTGCCAGAATCCCGTGCGGTGAAGCCTGCCCGGTTTGAACATGCCACGCTATACGGTGCACCAACACCCGGGTCTTGCCGCTGCCAGCTCCAGCCAACACCAAGATGTTGCCGGGCTCGGCTGCAACCGCGTCGCGTTGCGCTTCATTTAACGGTTCCAGGAGATGCGAGACATCCATCGCGGCGAAGTTTATCGTTCAGCCTCGGCGAATGCACATGGCTATCGTTAACGCTTGACCTCTTCAGCGTGGTGCCACTTTCTGGCGGCAAGGTTTTTCACCATCGAGTACTATGTCGGCCACGCAACGATGTGGGCTGCTTATGAGTAACGAGACATTGCCTTTAGACGCTGACGACGCCCTGGCGATCATCGAGAGTCTGTTGGGCCACGCTAAGCAGCTCGGTGCAAACGCCGCGGAGGCCGCTATAAGTGGCGGCGCGGGTCTGTCCGTCAACGTACGCATGGGCGCGGTTGATCTGGTGGAGCACAATCGCGATAAACGTCTCGAATTTACATTGTTCGACGGTCATCGTAAGGGCTCTGCAAGCAGTTCGGATTTTCGTCAACAACCACTTGCAGATACGGTCGAAGCCGCGTGGCGTATCGCAAAGCAAATCAATGAGGATCCCTACAACGGTCTGGCGGATGCGCAACTCATGGCAACCGAGTTTCCCGAGCTGGATCTATACCACCCCTGGGAGTTAGACGCCGCAGCGGCGATTGAGCTTGCGACGTCCTGTGAGGCTGCCGCACGTGAGCACGACACGAAGATCTCTAATTCGGAAGGCGCCAGTGTAAGCAGCCACGCGGGTGTTCATGCCTACGGCAACAGTCATGGATTCAGCGGCATACGCCAGGGAACCCGCCACAGTTTAAGCTGCGCCGTCATAGCGGCCGATGATAACGGCATGCAACGCGATTACTGGTATTCGGCCGCCCGCGCCCACGGTGAGTTGCAGGATAGTCACGAAGTCGGTTTGACTGCTGCTTCGCGCGCGCTGCGTCGCCTTGGCGCGCGCAAACTGAAGACCGCTTCCACACCGGTAGTGTTTGAGGCACAGGCGGCGACCAGCTTGTTCAGGCATTTCACTAATGCAATCAGCGGCCGCAACCTGTATCGCAAATCCACTTTTCTGCTCGACAAAATCGACCAACCCGTATTCGCAGCGCATGTCACAATCGAAGAGCAGCCGCGCCTGCCACGAGCGCTAGGCAGCGCCTCATTTGATGACGAGGGCGTAGCGACCCAGCAACGTATGATCGTTGCCGACGGGATCCTCAATAGCTATGTGCTCAGCGGCTATTCAGCCCGCAAGCTTGGGCTGCAGACAACCGGCAACGCAGGCGGCGTACGCAACCTCGTGGTCAGCCACGGTGACAGCAATCTGGACGGCCTGCTTGAACAAATGGGTACCGGCTTATTGGTAACCGAACTGATGGGGTTTGGGGTCGATATCGTCACCGGCAATTACTCCCGCGGCGCAGCGGGTTTCTGGGTGGAGGGCGGCGAGGTGCAGTATCCCGTCGAGGAGATTACCATCGCCGGAAATATGCAAGAGATGTTTGAGCAAATAGTCGATGTCGGCGCCGACATCGACACCCGTACCAACATCCACAGCGGCTCTGTATTGATAGAACAAATGACCGTGGCCGGCGCGTAACGTTCTACGCGACTCTGTAGGGCAGTCGCGAGACTGGCTCATCTTCGTTATGCTAATAAGCTCGATTGCACGGATTTTCCTAATCAGTGAACTACGCCTCTGAGAACGCCCAATTAGATTCCACCGGCTTCAAGCAGCAGCTCGACGAAGTCGTCGCGCGGGCGAGCGAGATCATACTCGGCAAGGATCTGGAACTTAGGCTGGCCGTTGCCTGTCTGCTCGCGCGCGGTCACTTGTTAATCGAGGATTTGCCAGGTGTCGGCAAGACGACGCTGGCGCAAACACTGGCGCAGATACTGGGACTGAGTTTTCAGCGCATCCAGTTCACCAGTGATATGTTGCCGGCCGATATTCTGGGTGTGTCGGTCTATGCACAGCACAGCGGGCAATTTGACTTTCACCCCGGACCGATTTTCGCCCAGGTGGTACTCGCCGACGAAGTAAACCGCGCCACCGCGCGCACGCAGAGCGCTTTGCTCGAAGCGATGGAGGAAACACAGGTAACTATTGAGGGAAAAACTCACCCATTGCCCGATCCGTTCTTCGTTATCGCAACACAGAATCCGCAAAATCAAATCGGCACCTTTCCTTTGCCGGAGTCGCAACTTGATCGGTTTTTAATGCGCGTGGAACTTGGATACCCGGACAGCTCCGCCGAAAGGGCTCTGCTGACGGGGCAGGACAGGCGCAGTCTGTTGGCAGCGCTCAAGCCGGCATTGTCGCCAACGCAATTGCTATCGTTGCAAGCTGCCGTGGATCGCGTTTTCGTCGCCGACGCGCTGCTTGATTATCTGCAGGAAGTGCTTTCCTTCAGCCGCCATACGCCCGACTTCCTAACCGGCCTGTCACCGCGCGCCGGCCTGGCGATACTACATTCAGCACGGGCCTGGGCTTTGATGTCCGGTCGCGAACAAGTCCTGCCGGAGGATGTTCAGACTGTGCTCGCCAGCGTCATTGGTCACAGGCTGCGACCCGCGCAGGAAACGGAAGAATACAACGCCACACGGGTCGCTGAGCTCATCATTGAGTCCGTACCGATCCCCTGAACGGGGGTCCCGGACCTAGCCCGCATATTTCACGAAGGCGCCCTCTAGAGCGCATTTTGCATTAAGGTCAGTTCGTGAACCTGGAAGCCACCCTGGAAACGCCGTCCACCCAAGTGGACGATGCGCGCTATGTGCTAGACGTCAACCGCGTCTACATCTTCCCCACCCGGCACGGTTGGATGTTCGGGACCATGCTTACCGTTATGTTGTTCGGCTCCACTAACTACAACAACAGCGTAGCTTTCATGCTTACGTTCCTGCTTGGCGGGATCGGGCTTGCATGCATAATGCATACCTATCGAAATCTTGCCGGACTTGTCTTTGTGGGAGGGCGTGCTACGCAGGTTTTCGCGGGCGAGGTGGTCGAATTTTTGCTCAAGCTGGACAATCGCGGCCATCCCGCACGCTTCGCTGTGGCGTTTTCACCATGGCCGAAGCTCTCTGGCCGCGCGCGCCGGCGTTACGCCAAATCGAACCCGCCCGAAGTTGTAAGCGACGTTCAGGCAGACGCGATGCAAACGCTACGACTGGCATTGCCTGCGCCACGGCGGGGTTTGCAAGCGCTGGGGCGATTTCGCCTGGAGACCTACTTCCCGCTGGGGTTGCTGCGAGCCTGGGCCTATATAGACACGGATATAACAGCGATCGTCTACCCACATCCGCAAGGCAACGCGCCGTTACCCTACAACCCCGATGAAACCCGTTATCAGATCGGCGGTCAGCAGAACGGGGTCGATGATTTCGTCGGGTTTCGCCGCTACCGCTCGGGCGACTCGCCCAGGTCGATTGCTTGGAAGGCGGCGGCACGGGGCCTTGGGCTGCTGACCAAACGCTTTACCGGTTCAGGTTCGAGCGCCGTGTGGTTGCAATGGAGTGATAGCGCATCGGCCGGCGGCACCGAAACACGGGTCAGTCAACTTACGCGCTGGGTATTACAGGCTGACTCCGATGGACTGCAATACGGTCTACGCCTTCCGGGGTTGGAGGTACCACGCGACAATGGCGCAGCCCATCGGCATCGCTGTCTGCACGCTTTGGCTGTGTTCGGAGCGCCTTGATGCGCGACCCGGCGATCCGCTTCAATCACCTGGGCTGGCTCACTATCGGCTTGGTGCTGGTCGTAATTCCACACGTGCCGCGGCTGCCCGTTTTTATCCCTATCACTTTCTGTGCGCTTGCTGCCTGGCGGCTGTTGGGCTCAGCCGGGCGGCTGCCGTTACCGGATCGCGAGCACCGCAGTCTTATGTTCCTAAAGCAAGTGCTTGCCGTTGTTGTGTTTGTCAGCGTTTATCAGGCGCTCGGCTCGGGGCTCGGTCGCGACTCAGGCGTTGCGTTGTTGGTAGTGCTTCTTGGCCTCAAGCTGCTTGAGCTTCAGACGCCCAGAGATTACTACGTTGTCACCTTTTTGAGTTACTTCCTGGTAATTACAAACTTCTTCTATTCACAGTCGATACCCACCGCCGGCGCGATGCTGGTTGTCGTTTTATTTATCACCGTAGGCCTAGTCGGCTTCAACGACCGACACGCCAGCCTCACGCTTCCGGCGCGTTCGCGTATTGCGGCGCGATTGCTGCTGCACGCGCTGCCGCTGATGCTGGTCTTGTTCATTCTGTTTCCACGCGTTTCCGGTCCACTTTGGGGTTTGCCTGCCGACAGCTATGGCGCAACCTCAGGTTTGTCCGACGAGATGACGCCGGGCAGTATCAGCGCGTTAAGTTTGTCCGAACATGTCGCCTTCCGCGCTGCATTCGACGGCAGGATCCCTGCGGTGGCCAACTTGTATTGGCGTGGACCCGTGCTCTGGCACACCGACGGAAGGACCTGGTCGGCTGGCGGTTACGGCAGCGGCGTACTGGTGCCCGTCTACCCTCGCGGGGAGGCGTATAGCTATACGATAACGCTCGAACCACACAACAAACGATGGTTGTTTGCGCTGGAAATGCCAACGCAGACACCGATAATCAGCCGCACAACCCGCGATTTGCGTCTACTCGCAAGACGGCCGATACGACAACGCATCCGCTACCAGGTCACCTCGCACATCGATTACCGGATAACGGACACATCACCCACGGAACTTGAGAGCGCACTACAACTGCCCAAGGGATTTCATCCGCGGGCAGTTGCATTGGCACAGCGTTGGCGCGACGAATCAAGCAACCCGAGAGTTTTGGTTAATCGGGCTCTGAGCTACTTCCGCGAACGCGAGTTTTTCTACACGCTCACGCCACCGTTACCGGGTAACGATCCGGTGGACGGGTTTTTGTTCGATACCTTAACGGGATTTTGTGAACACTATGCCTCCGCGTTTGTAACTTTGATGCGCGCTGCCGGCGTTCCGGCGCGCGTGGTAACGGGCTATCAAGGCGGCGAATTCAACCCGCTGGGCGATTATCTAATCGTGCGCCAACGTGACGCGCATGCCTGGGCCGAAGTCTGGTTTGACGGTAGCGGCTGGGTTCGGGTCGATCCGACCGCGGCGGTCGCGCCTGCGCGGGTGGAACTGGGTATCGACGATGTCCTCTCTTCGGTCGGCGGCGTCTTTGGTCTGAACCTGGAGCGCAATTCTTCGCTACTCAAGATTTGGCGAGGTATGCGTAACACCGTAGACGCCGTCAATAACGGCTGGAATCAGTGGATACTTGGTTACGGTCCGCAGCGTCAACGACAACTGGTGTCACTGATGGGGCTACGCAATCCGCAGTGGAAGCAACTGGCGTTGTTGCTGATCACCAGCGTCAGCATAATCCTGGGGGCCCTGCTGTTGCGCCTGTTGGCGGCGACTCCACCGCCCGCGGATCGCGTGCGTGGTCTGTACGATCGCTTTTGCGCAAAAATGGCGAAACGCGGTTTGCGACGACAACCGCATGAAGGTCCGCTGGATTTTGCGCAACGGGCACGATTACATAGCCGGCAGATGGCAACTTCGATAGACGAGATTACGCGGCTGTATGTACGTTTGCGTTATAGCCGAAATCCGGGAGAGCTGAAGGACTTCGCCGACGCCATCAGACACTTTCGACCGTAGCCGATGCTGAAACCGCAGGCGAGTCCTGCGCAGCCAGATCGTGCCGGTACAAACGGGTGTAGGCACCGTTGCGGCTTAGTAGTTCCCGGTGGGTACCCGATTCGGCAATCTGGCCATTGTCTAATACGACGATACAGTCTGCATTCTCGACGGTTGAAAGCCGGTGCGCGATGATAAGACAGGTACGACCTCGTCTGAGTACCTCCAAGGCGTCCTGTATGTGGCGCTCCGAAATCGCGTCCAGCGACGATGTCGCCTCGTCAAGAATCAGGATCGGGGCGTCTTTCAATAACGCCCGCGCTATAGCCAGGCGCTGCCGTTGTCCCCCGGACAGGCGCACACCGGCTTCTCCGATTAACGTGTCCAGCCCCTGAGGGAGCTGTTCCACAAACTCCAATACATGCGCAGCCTGTGCAGCGGCGATCACAGCGCTTTCGTCGACCCCGCGCATGGCGCCATACGCGATGTTGTTGCGTACCGTGTCGTTGAATAAAACCACTTCTTGGCTTACCAGGCCGATGCGGGCACGCAGCGCGCTCAGACTCAGCTCCTCGATATCGATTCCGTCCACCAATATCCTGCCACCCGTGGGTCGATAGAATCGTGGCACCAAATTCGCCAAGGTCGTCTTGCCGCTGCCCGAACTGCCCACTAAAGCAATGGTTTGGCCGGCCTGGATCAGCAGGGAAACATCCGTGAGCGCCTCCGCTCGATCATCGGCATAAGCGAAAGACACGCTTTCGAACCGCAATTCGCCGGCCACCTCAGGCAATTCAACAATGCCGCTGTCGGCTTCGGCCTGCTCATCGATCAAACCGAAAACGCTTTCCGCAGCAGCCAACCCGCGTTGCAAATGTTCGTTTACCCCGGTTAGGCGCTTGCTGGGCGGCAGCAGCATGATCGCGGCAGTCATGAATGCGAGAAATTCGCCGGCACTCAGCGCCTGCGTAGTACTCAGGGCGAGCGCGAGGTAGGTAGACAGAGCCAGACCGATGGCCAAAATAAACTGAATGATCGGAACGTTGGAGGCCGCAGCCATTACCACCCGCATGGCGTATTTGCGGGCATCGTTCGCGGCAGTTGCAAATCGATCTGCTTCGTAGCCTCTACCAGCAAAGATCTTTACCGCTTTTTGCCCTTCGATGCCTTCCTGCGCGACGTGGGTTATCGTCCCCATTGAGCGTTGCACGCGCTTGCTCATTTCGCGCAGCTTATGACTGATCGCATAAACCGCGTACGCCATAAACGGACCCAACGCCAAAACCACAAGTGCTAGCTGCCAGCGGACATACAACATTAACAGCAACAATGCCAAGATTGTAAGGGTGTCCTTAACGACCACGGTTACGACTTGCGTGGCGGCCTGCGAAACCTGCGTTACATCAAACGTTATCTTGGAGATGAGCTGCGCGCTGGCGCTGGCGTCGTAATAGCTGACGGGTAGTTCCAGCAATCTGGAAAACATTTCATTGCGCAAATTCATTACGACACGATGCGAAACCCAGTGAAGCGCTACGTTGCCTGCGTAGCTCAATACGCCTTTGAGCAGGAATAACACCACGAACAGCGCCGGAACCAAAAGACGCGTTTTGTCGTAACCCTCAATGAACCCGTCGTCGAGAAGGATCTTCAATAACCACGGCAACGCGGGTTCGGTTGCGGCGAGCGTTGCCATACACAGCACGGAGATCGCGAATATGCGCCAATACGGAACGACGTAATTCAACAATCTGAAGTAGAGATCACGGCCTCGAACGGCAGCGGGGTTCATAATGCAGAGGTACCTGTGATGGCGATGACAGTTCGCGCCGTGAGAAATTATACATTGGCGGCGCCGTTTCTCGGAGTTTTGGTGCGATCTTCCTTGCTACTCTACAATACGCTGCTCCATTAAGGGTGGAATACCACAAATGTCGCAAAAACATCCTATCGTCGCGGTCACCGGTTCCTCAGGGGCTGGAACGACCGCCGTGAAACAGGCGTTTGAGCACATTTTTCGTCGCGAGGGTACCAATCCCGCCATCATCGAAGGTGATAGTTTCCATCGTTACAATCGCGCCGCCATGGAAGAACTTGTGTCCGAATCCCAGGATCATGGCGGCCAGAACATTACCCATTTCGGTCCCGAAGGTAATTTGTTCGCGGAATTACACGCGTTGATGCACGAATACAACGAGAGCGGCACTGGCCGGCGTCGCCATTACGTGCATACCGAAGCACATGCTGTTCAATTCGGACATCCAGCGGGAACCTTTACCGATTGGGAAACACTGCCGGCGGACACTGATCTGTTGTTCTACGAAGGGCTGCACGGCGGACTGAGCAGCGGGCCGGTCGATATTGCCGCACAAGTCGATCTACTCATTGGTGTTGTGCCTATTATCAATCTCGAATGGATCCAGAAGATCCATCGCGACAAGTCGGTACGTGGCTATTCCACAGAAGCCGCCACCAAGATGATTTTAAGGCGCATGCACGACTATGTGCACTATATCGTGCCGCAGTTTTCACGCACTCATGTTAATTTTCAGCGCGTGCCTACTGTAGACACTTCAAATCCGTTCGCTGCCGAAGAAATCCCAAATGACGCCGAGAGCGCTGTCGTCATTCACATCCGCGACCGCGACAAACTGGACGTCGACTTCCGTTACCTGCTGGAGATGCTCGAAGGTTCGTTTATGTCGCGCCCCGATACAATCGTAGTACCAGCTGGGAAAAAGGTATTTGCGATTGAAATCATCATCAACCCCGTCATAGAACGGATGATGCAGGCTAAAAACCGCGCCTCCCTGAGCGCGCCACCTCAAACCTGAGCGCTATGCTAGCTTCTTTTGTTTCTTAGGTATTTGTATTAATCTGTTGATTCTTAAAGAACCAGCAGGGGGCAATCATGCGCGCGATCATGGTGCTGAATGCCAAAGGCGGTTGCGGCAAGACTACGGTTGCCACGAATCTTGCCGGCTATTTCGCGGTCAATAATCAACGTGTGGCGCTGGCGGATCTGAATCCGCAAGCCTCCTCCACCGATTGGCTGGCGGCGCGAGCGAGCGAACGTCCCCAAGATCCACGGCATACCTGTGTACGCCGGAGGTCATCACAAGGTTCCAGCGAAGACAGACGTGCTCATCATGGATGCGCCGGCCAGGGCACACGATAAGGCGTTACTGAATTTGGTGCGCCGCGCCCAGACCATCATAATACCGGTGATCCCTTCGCCACTCGACATGCGCGCCGCTGAGCGATTTCTGGCCGAATTGGGTGGTTTACGCAAAGTTATTGCAACCAACGTGAAGGTCGCGGTCATCGCAAACCGGGTTCGCGAGCGCAGCCGCAGCTCCATCGATCTGGAGGATTATCTCGACAGTTTGCGGTTGCAAACGGGCGCAAAGTGCCCTTCCTGACTATGCTCCGATCAAGCCGCAACTATATTCAAGCCGCCGAGCGTGGACTCTCAGTGTTCGAGTTCGCGCCCATGGCAACTGTGCAGGACCGGGAAGAGTGGGCGCCTATGGTACGTTGGCTAGAAAGCCCGCGCAGCATGCCCGAATAGCGTTTCGAGCAGCGCACGTCGATGGATCGGTTAGCTTTCCAGGGTAGGGTTAGGGGCTGGTAGCAGAGCGCCGCTACCGGTCGCCAAGATCAAACCGTCTCGGTGGCAACGCGCAGCGGCCTCAGACTCTCCCAGTTCGAGCAGGACTTCGGCCAGCAGCCGGTAACTGCCGGGAGTCCGGGGCCAACTCGATGCCATGCTCAAGATAGCTGCGCGCCTTGCCCCAGAGCGCGCCGCGCCTGCAAAGTTGACCTAAGGCCTTGACGATCGGGGCCGTGCGTCCATGTTCATCTAACCAATGCTCGCCCTGCTTAAGTTGAACGCGCGCATCGTTCAGCGGGATCTCGGCATACACGCCAAACAGGTCGGGATGCCATTCATGCTTGAGCCGTTTACGCAGGAACGTTTCCGCATCACTGTAGCGCTCCGCGGCAATCAGATTCCGCACATGTGCCGTGATCAACTCAGGGTCATCGCGGTAAGCGCTTAGGCACGCGCTGCCATAAGCCCACTGGATCTGGATGAGCGTGCCCTTCGCGCACCTGCTGCAAAAGCCCGGCATAGGCGGCGCGTTCGAGTTCCTCTGCCCGATCCTGAGGAACAGCTTTTGTCTTTCGCAGCGCGGGTAGTAGTTCGATCAATTGCTCCCACGCTTCGGCATCGATACATAGTGTGAGCTGCAAGCGTAATATTTCAGCGTGATCCGGCGCCTGTTTGCGAAGCTCGCCCAGTACTTGCTGCGCCGCGCCAATTTCCGCCCGCGACAACAACATCTCGCTGCGCGCCAGGCCAACAGCGATTCGCGCATCCGCGTCAGCCTCCTCGGCCAGACTCAGATAAACCTCGCTGCGCTGATCCATCATCGAACCCTGTGCTGCCCGCGCCGCGCCTAAGTAATACAACATGGGCTGCTCGCTTATTCGCGCACCTTCGGTGAGCAGCTGTTCGGCACGTTGCCATTTGCCTTCCGCCAACGCAGTGAAACCGTGGTATAGCGCACGCTCAGCACGCGTTGCCTGGCGCGTTGCCCGCCATCGTGTAAAGGTCTTGGGTGCCAGAAACGAACGTCGCAAAAGACGAAGCGCTACGTACATTGATGCGAATGCCGCAACACTGAGTAACACAAAAAACACGAAACTCAAGCGAAAGGCATGCTCACCGACGGCAATGATTACGAACCCTGCTTTACCCACAAACTGATTGGCAAACAGCACCGTGGCCACCAATACGAGCAACAGCAGTACTAAAAATCGCATTAATCAGCCCACTTACGCAATTTATATCTGACGCTAGCCGGGTTTGTTGGCCATCAGCTGCCGCAGGGATTCCAACGAGCCGCCGATATCGGGCAGCGCCGGTGCCAACTCGATCTGCCGACATACCTTCCAGCGTCTCAATCACGCTGGCTACGCCCTGATCGTCTAGATCAAAATAGTTACTCAACAAGTTGTTTACCAGCCGCAATGAAACCCGCAAATTGTCAGTATCACGACGCAGCACCGCGAGGCGGGCGCTGGCCAGATCCAAGCGCAGGTTCTGATATAAGGCCTGGCGGGCATCTGGGTCGAACAGGACAGCGTCCGGGGTATTGAGTTGCTTAATATCAATGACTCCGATCAGATCGGCCCACATCGCAGCAAGCACACCGCGCCATCCTTCAACCCGAGCTTGCTCGGCGGCGGGTTCGCTCGCGAGTAAAGCAATACCAGAATCGTCAAGCGGCAGCTGAGCGACCCGTTCAACGATATTTCCAAGGTTCAGAGCCAAATCCCGAAATATCGACCCGTGCCACGGACCGGAGCGCATTCAATTCATCGGTCAACTGACCGCGCAGGGGTATCAGTTGCGGGGCGCCCGATGTCTCGCAAACGCGCATCCGCGCTTTGCAGCGCCGCGATGGCACTGTCGACATCACGATCCAACAAAATACGTTGATTACCCATGACTAGCAGATATTCGACTTCTTTCAACTGCCAGCCGTCGTCGCTTTGAGCTTTTTGCGCATAGAGTTGTTCCAACGCAGCACCCAATTCTCGTTGTTCGCGTTCAGATGCTATCGAATCGCCCACGCACGCGCTCGGTCCCCGCCGCAGCGTCAGCTACATCTGAGGAAACACGATCAACACGCTCGCCGACCACAGCCAGACGTTGGCCGAGTGACTGGCGTTCGGGTTCATAGGCGGTTTGCAACCAATAGTAAAACGCGCCGATGGTGCCAAACGCGACCATCAAAATTAAAATTGCCAGTGCAATAACCACCGGACGGCTCGAGGACCGACTCGTTGCCGCGCTGCTTGCGGTGGGGCTCTCTTGCTTGCCCGCAGGCTGTTTGTCTGATCCCGTTGGTTCAGTCATGTAAACGCTTCTTCTCAGCCCAATCAATCAGCATGTCGATCATATCTTCATCTCGCGCGCTGTTTGCAACTATGATGGGTCCGCTGAACCCTGCGGCATTAGCTCGATTTTGCAATCGGGTCGCGGATACCAATAGCGCCGTCGCGAGCAAGCTTTCTACCCGAACTTCGCGAATCATCTCGACCAGATTGGCCGATCACCTCTGCGCTGGTCGCGATAATGATATCAGGCCGGGCTTTGTGCAACGCTCCCGCAGTGTCCGCCGCCCGCTGTCGTCGATAAACTTCGGCGTACTCCACGAGTGCTCCGCGCTTACGTAGTCCATCGGCGAGCGTGTCGCTGCCACCCTCACCCCGAACGACGATAATTCGACGATTTTCAATGCGTGCCGCCTGTAACGCATCGAGCTCGAGCAAAGCACTGCTGCTGTAATCGTTGCAGGGCCAGGTGGCGCCCGCCAGTCCGGCCTCTTGCATGGCTTGGGCCGTACTCTTGCCCACCGCGAATAATTCGCACATGGCCGTCGACGCCGTGCCGAGTAGGGGCGCGCCGTAGCGCACCGCGTTGCGGCTTACGAATATCAAAGCATGGCACTGTTGTACGTCGCTCAACACAGCACGGGCCGTATCGGGATCCTGCGCGGCAGCGATATCGATTGCCGGCAGTACAATGGGAATACCCCCGTGCGCCTTGATACCCTCAGCCAGGCTTTGCGCTTGCGCTAGCGGCCGTGTGACCAGCACGCTTGTGCCGGCAAGCGGAGTATCGCGAGCGACAGCGTTCACCCGACACCTGCTTCAGCAAGGATGTCCGCGGCGCCGTTGGCCAGCAATTCGAGCGCCAACCCAATGCCCAACCCTTCCGGATCGGTGCTCGGCCCGGCCCTGCGCGCGGTAACGATTCGTGTTCCATCGAGGCTGCCGACCAGAGCGCGCATCCGCAGCTCACCATCGCCGAGTTGCGCGAATCCTGCCAGCGGCGCGTGACACCCTCCGTTTAAATGCTTATTCATTGCCCGTTCTGCCCGAATGCATAGATGCGTGGGTGCGTGGTCGAGCATTGCCAATATATCCCGAATCGCCATATCCGCTACCCGGCACTCGATGCCGATCGCACCTTGTCCTATTGCCGGCAGCATGATTTCCGGCTCAAGGATGCTGCGCACCCGCTCGGCCACGCCGAGTCGCTTGAGGCCAGCAAGTGCCAGGATCAATGCGTCGTACTCACCGTCATCTAGTCTCGCCAGTCGCGTGCCGACATTGCCACGCACGTCGCTGATCTGCAGATCGCGGCGTTGCGCCTTCAGTTGTGCTCGGCGGCGTAGGCTCGACGTTCCCACACACGCGCCTACGGGTAACGCTTGGGTGCTGTCGTAGTCATTCGAAATCAGCGCATCTCGCGGATCTTCGCGCTCCAGCACTGCCGAGATCAGCAGTCCGGGCGGCAGCGTCACGGTCACATCCTTCATCGAATGCACGGCAATGTCGGCGTGGCCACCGAGTAATTGCTGTTCAAGCTCTTTGATGAATAGCCCCTTGCCACCGATATTGCCAAGCGCGGTGTCCAGGCGCCGATCTCCTTCGGTGGTCATCGCGATGAGTTCGACGCTCAAACCCATATCCAACGCCAATAGCCGTGTCCGCACAAACTCCGCCTGCCAGCGGGCAAGCGGACTATTGCGAGTTGCGATTCGTATTGTCGTCACAAGAAAGTGGGGGCGATCAGCCAATGTATGCTACGGCCCACGCGCGATCGGTGCAATTAACCCGTGCGGCGCGTTATGCTTGTTGCCGCACACGGGAATAGGTTTGGATGGGTACGGTTAAACTCGGCATAGTGATGGATCCAATCAGCGAGATCGTGGTCAAGAAGGACACGAGCTTCGCAATGGTGCTTGCAGCGCAGGCACGTGGCTGGCAGGTCGATTACATGGAATTGGGCGATCTGCGTCTGCGTGATGGCCGGGTACATGCCCGCATGCGTCCTCTGAATGTGCGTGATGCCCCCACTGATTGGTTTAGCTTTGGCGAAGAACGCGTGGCGCCTTTGACGACACTGGACGTCATACTGATGCGCAAAGATCCGCCGTTTGATATGGAGTACATCTTTGCCACTTACCTGCTCGAGCAGGCGGAACGAGAGGGCGTTACGGTGGTGAATAAGCCGCGCTCGCTACGCGATGCCAGTGAGAAGCTTTTCACCGCCTGGTTTCCCGAGTGCTGCCCCCCCACCCTGGTGACCAGGGATGCGGGTGAAATCCGCGCTTTTCTCGCCGAGTTCGGGAAGATTGTGCTTAAACCGTTGGATGGTATGGGTGGTCAATCGGTGTTCGTCATCGATGCTACCGACTCTAATACTTCGGTCATTATCGAGACGCTAACCGAACAAGGCCATCGCTTTGCCATGGCTCAGAAGTTCCTCCCGCAGATTAGCGACGGTGACAAACGCATTCTCATGATTGACGGTGAGCCTGTAGCTTATGCTTTGGCGCGGATCCCAGCCGCCGGCGAGAGTCGCGGCAACCTGGCTGCGGGTGGCCGCGGAGAAGGCCGGGAACTGACCGACCGTGATCGTTGGATCAGCGCTCGTGTCGGTCCGGAATTGAAGGCGCGCGGTCTGCTGTTCGTCGGTCTGGACGTGATCGGTGAATATCTCACCGAAATCAACGTCACCAGCCCGACCTGCGTACGCGAACTCGACGCCATTTACGACCTCGACATCGCCGGGCAACTCATGGATACCATCGTGCAATACAGAACCGATAACCGGGAACATCTCTGAAGACGAGACCGCCTTGTCCGCCGTACTCGTAAGACCTCGCATCACTCCCGAAGACCGCCTCGGCCTGACACTCTGTTTGGCGGTGGTAAGTCATGCGCTGGTGATATTGGGCGTGGGCTTTACGCCTCCGGAGCAACCAAAACCCCGCTTCGACAGCATGGAGGTCATACTCGTACAACAACACAGCCCGAAAGAGCCTGAACAGGTGGATTTCCTGGCACAGGCGAATCTCGAAGGCAGTGGTGAGCAGGACGATCCGGAACGGCCCAGCGCGCCGCTGAGTGAGCCGCTGCCCCAGGTCAATCCACAGGTTGCCCCACCGGCAACCACTACCGCCGACCCGGGATTGGATTCCGAACTGGCACAGACCGCTGCTGCAGAGACCACAGTCGCCGAAAATGCCGAAATGCGACCAGCCGAAAAACCCGTGCAACAGCCCTCGGAACAATTGGCGGTAGAGAGCGACATCGCCGAAACGGCAACATCGGTAGCCGCGGTAGAGTCGCCGCCTGTAACTCAGCAGGCCAACCAGGACGCGGCCATCACATCAGCTCCGCGCGCGCGCCCGTCGGCGGCCAATCTGATAGCGAGCAGCCTTGCGGTGGCAAGCCTCAATGCCGAGATCCAGGAACGTCTGGCCGCCAAGGCGAAACGCCCGCGACGCAAATTCATTTCCGCCAGCACCCGTGAATATCTATATGCCGCCTACATGGAGTCTTGGCGCAGCAAGGTCGAGCGCGTCGGCAACCTCAATTACCCCGACATTGCTCGTCGTGACAAACTCTCGGGCAACTTGATACTGGAAGTACAGATAAACCCCGACGGCAGTGTTCGTGAGATGGTGGTAAGACGCTCTTCCGGCCACAAAATACTTGATGACGCCGCGATCAGAATTGTCGAGTTGGCGGCGCCGTTTGCGCCGTTTCCGGCCGAGGTCGCGAAAGAAGTTGACGTACTTCACGTCACTCGGACCTGGCAGTTTCTCAACAGTTACAAATTTTCTGGACATTAATCGCGCTTGCCCCGACGGCTAAGCGCGGAACCAAACGCCGCGACACAACTCAAACTTCGAGATGACCTGCACGCCGGCGCCTTGTAACATGGGCTGTAAGTTGGGTCCTTCCCGAAACGCTGAACCGCCATGGAACAACTCGATCTGACAGATCACCTCCTCATCGCGATGCCAACGCTGCTGGATCCGAATTTCCATCAGACGGTCAGCTATATCTGCGCGCATAACGAGGAAGGCGCGATGGGGATCGTTATAAACCGGCCGATGGACCTGGATTTGGGCGACGTTCTGGTGCAAATGGACATGGCCTCGCCTCATGCTAACGTCAATCAAACGATGGTTTTCCAAGGCGGCCCGGTACACCCCGATCGCGGTTTCGTCATTCACCGCCCCGGCAGCCACTGGGAATCCACCATCGCCGTCACTGACCAGATCAGCGTGTCGACCTCGCGCGATGTCCTACAAGCTATCGCTGACGGCAACGGCCCCACAGATACGCTGATAGCGCTCGGCTACGCCGGTTGGGGCGGCGGCCAACTTGAGCGCGAGCTCGCCGAGAATGCCTGGCTAAGTGTTCCTACCGATCTCGATGTGTTGTTTCACATAGATCCCGAGCATCGCTGGCGCTCGGCCGCAAGTATTCTCGGCGTAGACGTTGCGAATCTCTCGCCGCAGGCCGGACATGCGTGAGGCCGACAGTACGGTTTTCGGGTTCGACTACGGCCTTAGACGCATTGGCATCGCAGTCGGCGAGACCATAACCGGCTCGGCCCGAGCTCTACAGACTATCGCGGTGCGACGCGACAAACCGGATTGGGTGGCAATTGAATCGCTGGTGAAACAGTGGTCCCCTGAAATGATGGTTGTTGGTGTGCCCGCGCACAACGATAGAAATCAACACGCGCTGGCAACGCCGATTAGTCGTTTTATGCGGCAGTTAGGAGGTCGTTTTGGGGTGCCCGTTTATCGCATCGACGAACGACTCTCCAGCCATGCCGCAAGTGAATCGGGCAGCACAAATCTGGACGCTGACGCGGCGTGTGTCATCCTGGAATCATGGATGCGCGAATTTCACAACGATTCGGGCCTGGCGAACACCGAGTCTTGAAAAACAAGAAAAAGATCGGCGCTGACGAGGTCGAACAGTGGCTGACGCAGTGTGCTGAACGGCTGAAAACGGATTTAGACGCGTCCGGAATCGACACGCCGCGAATGATTGGCGTACACACCGGCGGCGTATGGGTGGCACGGTGGCTACACAAGCATTTGCGGCTGGACACCCCCTTAGGCGAACTCAACATCGCGTTTTACCGTGACGATTTCTCGCGAATCGGCGTTCACCCCACCGTCACCCCTTCGAAACTGCCGTTTGAAGTCGAAAATCAACATGTGGTCTTGGTCGATGACATCCTGTACACAGGCCGAACCGTTCGCGCTGCCATGAATGAAATATTCGATTATGGCCGACCCGCTTCCGTTAAACTCGTTGCCCTGGTCGAGCGACCAGGCCGCGAGTTACCGGTGCAAGCGGATATCAGTGGGGCCGTCATGTCCCTGTCCGATGACGAACATGTTAAACTCAGCGGACCCGAGCCGCTTGAATTACTGATCCAACACCGGCCGCCAGGGAACTCTTGATGAAGTTCGAGAACGAGCTAGGCGTCACCCTCGGGGACGCAGCTGCTTTTCTTGCGTCCACCCTACGCATCTGCATCAGCGACTGATGAAGGGTCGCAATATCCAAATCGATTCGCACGGTAGATTACGGCATTTTTTGACTATTGAAGGTTTATCCCGGGACATCCTCACTAATATCCTCGACACCGCCGAAAACTTCGCGGGAGTCGGCGAGCGCGCGGTAAAGTCGGTGCCGCTGCTACGCGGCAAAACCATCACCAATTTGTTTTTCGAACCAAGTACGCGCACGGCAACGACCTTTGAGTTAGCCGCAAAACGCTTGTCAGCCGATGTACTGAACATCAATCTGCAAACGTCGTCGACCAAAAAGGGCGAGTCGCTGTTAGACACGCTGCGAACATTCGAGGCCATGCATTGCGATATGTTCGTGGTGCGCCACCCCAATAGCGGTGCAGCACATTTCATCGCCGAGCATGTCGCTCCACATGTCCGCGTCATTAACGGCGGAGATGGGCGCCATGCACACCCCACTCAAGCGATGCTCGATATGTTCACGATCCGTCGGCATAAACCGGATTTTGCCGCGCTTCGGGTCGCTATTGTTGGAGACATAGCTCATTCACGCGTCGCGCGATCAGAAATACACGCTCTCAACCAACTCGGTGCAGGTGAGGTTCGCGTGGTTGGCCCACGCACCCTCATTCCAACCGGTATCGAGGAGATGGGTGTCCAGGTATTCAGTGAACTGGAAACGGGATTGGTCGACGTAGACGTGATTATCATGCTGCGCCTGCAGCAGGAACGCATGCAGGGGGCACTACTGCCAAGCAGCCATGAGTATTATCAGCGTTTTGGTCTAACGCTGGCCCGTCTTGCGTTGGCAAAGCCGAGCGCCATCGTCATGCATCCGGGCCCAATTAATCGGGGCGTCGAGATCGAGTCGGGTGTCGCCGATAGCAGCCGTTCGGTAATCCTTCAGCAAGTCAGTCACGGTATCGCCGTACGCATGGCGGTAATGTCCCTGGCCATGGGAAGCCTTGCGGAACCCGTCGGAGCAAGCGAGCGTGCAGCTTCGGATTAGTGGCGGCCGTTTGGTCGATCCGGCCAACGGTATCGACGCCCGTAAGGATCTGTTCGTCTCAAAGGGCCAGGTGGTCGGCGTAGGTCGTGCGCCTGCCGGATTCAAAGCGCGTAAGACGATCGATGCGCGCGGCCAAATCGTATGCCCTGGTTTAGTCGATCTCAGCGCCCGGCTGCGCGAACCTGGCGCGGAACACAAAGCCACCATTGCCAGTGAGACACGCGCGGCATCCTCAGCAGGGATTACCACCTTATGTTGCCCGCCCGATACCGAACCGGTCATCGACAATCCGGCTATCGCTGAACTGATACACCAACGCGCCGAAACTGCCGGGTTTGCCCGGGTCGTGTGCGTTGGCGCCATGACCCAGGGCTTAGCCGGCGAATTACTCGCCGAGATGCATGCGCTGAAGGCAATCGGTTGTGTCGGCATCAGCAATGCCATGGCCACGATCGGCAACACGGAGATTTTGCGGCGCGCGCTGGAGTACGCCGCTTCCTGCGAAATGACGGTGTTTCTTTATCCTGAAGATCACTGGCTGGTGAACAAAGGCCGCATGCATGAGGGCGCGGTCGGCACGCGCTTAGGCATTCCAGGTATTCCGGAAACCGCCGAAACCGTGGCTTTGAGCCGCGATTTATTGCTTATCGAACAAACCGGCGCGCGCGCACATTTTGGCCGCATCTCGACCGGACGTGGCGCGAAGATGCTGGCGGCAGCACAGCGCAGGGGCCTTGCAGTCAGCGCCGATACCGCTGCGCATTACCTGTACTTCACCGACCGGGACGTAGGTACATTCAACAGCGCCTATCATGTGCGGCCACCGCTGCGTGAGCGCCGGGACCGCACCGCGCTGCGTGCTGCGGTCACGCGCGGCACAATCGGGGTCATATGCTCCGATCATCAACCGCATGACAGCGACGCTAAAACTGCGCCTTTCAGCATGACCATGCCGGGTATCTCAGGGCTGGAAACACTATTGCCGCTGATCCTGGGCCTGGTCGAAGCCGGCGTTGTCGGCATGAGTGAAGCGATTGCCGCGATAACCTGGCATCCGGCCAGAACACTCGGTTTGCCTGTCGGCCAACTCGGCGTCGGCGCACCAGCCGATATCTGCGTCTTCGACCCGGCAGCGATATGGCAGTTGCAGGCAGAATCGATGTTGAGCACGGGCAAAAACAGCCCCTGGCTGGGTGAGACAATGCGCGGCCGGGCAACCCACACGGTTTTTAATGGGCGCCTTGTCTACGTTCGCTAAATTCGTGCCGCAACGATGAGCCCAGCTGCGAACAACCGCAATACGATTTACGTCGAAGACGCTCTCATCCAGAGCAACGAAGTACACCCCGAACGCCAGTTCGTCATGCGCCTTGCTGCCCCGAAGATCGCAAACAGTGCCTTACCTGGCAGTTTCGTCCATCTGCGCTGCGCCGACTCGCTGGCAATGCGGCGGCCGATGTCTGTCATGCGCGCAGATGCAAGCGCGGGTTGTATCGACATACTCTACAAAGCCCATGGCCTGGGAACTAATTTGCTTGCGCAACGCCGTGCCGGCGAGCGTTTGAGTTTAATGGGTCCCATTGGCAAACCCTTCAAACTGCATGAGTATCGCAGCAAGCCCCTGCTGATCGGTGGCGGGGTCGGCATACCGCCGATGGTGTTTCTTGCCGAGCATTTGCGGCGCACGGCACCGGTTTGCTCACCGTTGGTGTTAATGGGTTCAGAGATCCCCTTTCCGTTTACGGCCAGACCATCGACCATCATGGTGCCGGGCCCCCCAGCGGATACGATTGCGGCAATGCCGTTGCTCGAGGATTGGGGTATCGCCAGTCGCCTGGCTAGCACCCAGGGCTACCCTGGCTGCTTTACCGGTATGGTCACCGATCTCGCGCGCAGTTGGCTGCAACCGTTGGACGCAGCAACCCGCGACGAAGTTGAAATATTTGCTTGCGGACCTACCCCAATGCTGCGCGCTGTCGCCAAGCTCGCGCACGAGTTCCAGTTACCTTGCGAGATCTCTGTGGAGGAATACATGGCATGCGCCGTCGGTGGCTGTGCAGGATGCACAGTACGGATCAGAAACGAAGGTGTCGACGCGATGAAACGTGTTTGCGTCGATGGGCCGGTATTCGACGCATCGACCGTCGTTTTTACCTAGCTCCCGTTCTATGTTTGGCAACAGCCCTGCGGTGACCAGCGATCAAACCGCAATCAGCCCGCGTTTGACATGCCGGAACGACGCTTTCTACAAACCCTTTGCAGCCGAGGCTGAGTCGACTTTTGCCGCGGTCGACGCGCTTCGCCTGCGTCACGCCGGACCGCTTATTGTGGATGCCGGTTGTGGTACGGGCGTGAGCACCACAGTGCTAGCCAATCGCTTCACTGAAGCGTTGATTATTGGGGTCGATCGTTCGGCACACCGCCTTGCTCGACAAGGACTTGGGAAACAGACAGTGGCATGCGATGGCAATGCCGTGTGGCTATGCATGGACCTAGTGGATTTCTGGCGACTGGCCAGTCAGGCTGGCTGGCATTGCGAGCGCCACTATCTGCTCTACCCCAATCCCTGGCCGAAACACAAACATGTGAAGAAACGCTGGCATGCCCATCCTGTTTTCAACAGCATCCTTGCTTTGGGCGGCTTGCTGGAAGTGCGGAGTAATTGGCGGGTCTACATAGATGAATTCGCCCACTGTGTCGCGCAGCGCGGAGATACACCTGTGATAGACATTATCGAGGGCGAACAAGCGGCCAGCCCTTTCGAGGCGAAATACGCGGCCAGCGAGCACAAACTATTCCGACTGCGCGTGCCGTTAACCCGCGATCTTTATGCAACCGTCGGTCGGCAAGCGGGTTAGGTTAGTGAAAAAACGGCAAACCCGTAGGCCGAACGGCCCCAGCAGGATGCCCGGGTAAGTCGATGCTGCCTAGATTAATCATTGGCTTGCTATTGCCGCTACTGATCCTTACTACGGCGTGGTTCGGGAATGAATTTGTGATGTCCACCGCACCCAGGGCGCTGGAATTAAGCGCCTATGCTGCGCTGTTAATCTCCTTCGCATTGAGCATAGCATTCAACCGTAGCCGCGCGTTGTTTTCGACCTTGGTTGTTGGCGCTGCATTTTTGGCATTGCGCACCACGGCAGGACCGGCACCCGCCAATTCATTGATCTACTCGCTTATCTGTGTGCTGGTGCCGATCAACGTGTTGTTATTTTATCTATCGCGTGAGCGGGGGATCTTCAGCGCACCCGGTGCTTTGCGTACAACGCTGGTATTTTTACAGGGTCTGGCGTTGTACTGGTTTGTTAATCGTCCAAGCTTCGAATTGTTCGCCTGGGCGACGCAGGAATTTGTGCTCACCCCCCAATGGCTGTCGTTAGCAATGCCGCAAGCGGGGGTAATCGTACTCATGCTCTGCGCGGTTTGCATATTAATACGTATGGTCTTTGATCCTGCGTCGCTGGATTCGTCTTTTCTCGGCATGGTGACCGCACTATTCATCGCTTACAACTGGATTAGCTCGCCCGGGATGTTGGCGAGCTTCCACGCGGCAGCTGCCGTATTGCTGGTCATCGGTATCGTTCATGAATCCTACAATATGGCCTATCGCGATGAGTTAACCGGGTTGCCGGGGCGGCGCGCTTTAAACGAGAAGCTTGCTGCTTTGGGGCGCAGATATGCGATTGCGATGGTTGATGTCGATCACTTTAAGAAATTTAATGACAATTACGGACACGACGTCGGCGATCAAGTACTAAGCATGGTGGCTGCAAAGCTGCGAGTAGTCACGGGAGGCGGCAAAGCCTATCGCTACGGCGGCGAGGAGTTTACGCTGGTTTTTGCAGGAGGCGGGATCAATGATGCCCTGCCTCATGTTGAAGCTGTTCGACTCAACATAGCCGAATATGAATTGGCGTTGCGCAAAAAAACTCGGCCATCCAAGGATCGACGCAAAAAACGCCGAACATCGCGCAAAACAAAGACTTCGGTATCGGTTACGGTGAGCGCAGGCGTTGCCGAACGAACGGATGCCCTGCGTTCGCCGGACGAAGTCATCAAGGCAGCCGATCAAGCGCTTTATCGTGCTAAGCGAGCAGGGCGTAATCGGGTTAAGACCTGAGTACAATACGTTTTATGAGTTCCGACTCAACGGGCGGCGAAGCGACCCGGACGGCGCGCAAACAACGTCGTCGAGCCGAACGCGAATCACGTCACGGCAATCAAGACGGCGTGCGCTTACGCGAACTCCCCAATTGGCCATTACTCGCGATGGCGCTCGCCGGAGTGGCCTTGACCGGGTATCTGAGCTACAGCCACTGGGCTGATGGCGCATTACTGTATTGCACCCAAGGCTCGGCTTGCGCGCTGGTGCAGAGCAGCCGGTGGTCGACGTTACTAGGGGTGCCGACGGCGTTTTGGGGGTTTCTTACCTATTGCGCACTCGCCATTATCGCAGCCACTGTGAAGGCGCCCGTTCGTCATTGGCGATCGTCATGGATCCTCGCAACCGTAGGCATCAGCGTCAGCATCTACCTCACGGCGGTATCCGTTTTCATTATCAAAGCCACCTGTGCATATTGTCTGGCTTCGTTCGCATTGGTGACAGCGATATTTACCCTGGTCGCATGGCAAAAACCGCAACAATTGGTGCAGTTGAAATGGGATGCCTGGTTATTGCGGAGTGCCAGCATGGCAGTTGTCATCATCACTGTATTGCACCTGCATTACAGTGGCGTGTTCCACTCCACGGCCGGACCAGAGGATCCCAGGCTACGTGCGTTAGCCGAGCATCTTAGCGACACGGGCGCGAAGTTTTACGGCGCCTCTTGGTGCCCACATTGCCAACAACAAAAGCAGGAATTCACTGCATCAGTGGGTCGATTACCTTACGTAGAATGCTCTCCCGGCGGTCGCCAGGGACCGCGCGCAACGGATTGCGTCAACGCTAAAATCACGAGTTATCCAACCTGGATCATTAACGGCAGACGTCACGAGCGTTTGCTCAGTCCACAAGCCCTGGCACGTTACTCCCGGTTCGACTGGAACGCAGCGAACCCATAGATTTCCATATCAGCGCGGTTTCGAAACTTCCTCGCAGTGGTCGAAGCTGCCGTTTGCAGAAAAAGCACTGCCTGGGCTAATGCGTGCGTGTCTCGCATGATGAACGGATGTGATGCAGGGACGACGACAAAGTCGGCCATACCTTGAATTTTTGCACGCTCGACGGCGACTTTGCCGTCATCCTCACCGGGGATAAGCGTCGATAGAAACCAATTGATACTGCTGTTGCCAGCTATGACGCCGAGTTCGAAGTCAATGGGGCCAAGTTCATTTGGAATGCTGTTCGCCTCGGTTCCCAACTGTTGGCCGGCAGGCCCGTTCAGCGCGTAAAAGCCGGGAACGTTACGCAGGCGATCGACTACTTCGCTACCTTGATTCGGCGGACTCAACATAACGACACGACCGAGCGCTGCGATAGTGCGATGGGCAAGGTAATAGCGGATTAGGATCCCGCCCATTGAGTGGGTCAAAAAATGCACGCGTACTGCCGCCCCTGCTTCGCACTGGCGTAAGCCAGCGTCTACTGCAGCGTACGCTAAATCCTCGATTCGCTTTTCAGTCGATGGATAATCGACGTTGCTGACGACATACCCCTGACGATTCAACAACGCCGCGGCCGTCGTCATAGATTTGTTGGTTCGGGCGAGACCATGCAACAGGATCACGCATTGTGCCTGATTCAAGCCAAGGTTTTCAGCCGAGCTGTGCGCACAGGCCACCATCAGTAGCAGCGCAACTACCCGCGCGCGCATTACTGGACGACACTAAGGCTGTGAGCAATACGTCGGAACTGTGGCAGATATCGCTCGGATTCGGCGTGGCCGACAATACCGACGACTACGAAATAGTCCCGGCCATCGAACGAGACAGCCTGATAAATGGCCACCGTGGGGCCTTCCACGGATCTGGCGGATGCAATAATTTCATGGGCGGGCATACCCGCAATAGATGCCGTTTTTTCCGCACGTACCTGCACGGCGCTAATCGTGCTGGTTTGTGCCAGCCTGTTTTTGGAGAACGCGCTCAGGTCCGCGATCGGCTGCGCCGGCGTTGAGCGTGAGATGACAAGCAATGGAGCTGTCGGCTCTAAGGGGCCTGGGGTGCCGCCACTGGTTAGTACCAGTGTCCCGGCCAGTCCTGGTGTCAGCCGCAGATCCGCGGTTTCCGCTATCCGGATGCCGAGTCCGGACCAGGGATCAACCTCGCCGGCTGCCGTCCAGCGAGCACTCAGTAAGGTCTCGCGCAGCACCGGCCCAAGCGTATCGGCAACCACTGTTGGTGTCGTCGCAGTAATCATTGTGGTTGTCGATGCGTCACCGGCGATGAGTAGCCATTTCGTAACTTCTACGCCCTGGACGTTTTGCGAGACCTGCAACAACGTTGCAGGTCCAAGCTCAGCCACGATTCGCGCCGAACTGCGCAACGCCATTCCGCGGGACGCCAGTTGTTCGGCCGTCATACCCGTTTGCATATCAATGGCCGGTCCTGGCAGTTCAGCGACCAATAGTGAAGCGCCGGCCTCGCGCAATAACAAGCCCGCGAATCCTCGCGCAATCACGAAACCAGGCGGCGCGACCAACTCCACCCGGGTGCCCGGAATGGGGGTGTAGGTTGCAGCATTGGCGGCTTGAGCCGTGCACACAATGGCCAGCAAGACGCCTGCAACAACAATACCCGCGCGCAATCCAGACATTGCTATTCGTCGATCGGATGTGGCCATGTCGTTTCGACTCCCGCTACTTCAATGCGCGACCTTGCACTAAGAATAGCCCAATGGCGCACTTGTGTGTGCGCCCATTCAGGGTCCGATGCAAACCGTAGCACTGAGATTGCGCAGTGCTTTGATCACGGTCAACGGCACATCGGCGCTGGTACTCGGATTGAGCGACGAGGGGACGCCGCGCCATTCAATGTGCAGGTCACCGACACCACTCTCATAGTGAATTTCAGTACGCATACGCGCTTCGTCAGGATCCGCAATCAAGCGAACTTGCGTGGCATCCATCCCGACGGTCGCCAAAGCCAGCATTGCGGTTATGTTGCTACTTTTGGGAAATCGGGTAGCCGCTTCCCGCGCGCTACCTTCAAAAAAGCAGGTAGGCCCGTTCAAATTATCCAAGTCCACCATTTGCGCGGCGGCCGTTTCGCGCCACGACTTTACCGGTTTCGCCTGGGTAATCGCGACGTGGCGGGGATCGCTGCGCCCTGTCGCCGCCAGCCAGTCCAGTGCCGGCAATGCGCCTGATGCCAGCAGCAAACGCGCGCCGTTGTCTTCGGCACAGGCAACCAACGCTTGAAAAAAGTCCTCGTCAGCGAATGCACCGATACTGGTTATTAGCAGATCGCAGTGCTTGCGAAGCACCCGGTCTGCGTGATCTCGCAGAGCGTCCTGGCCGGCGGCTTCGACAATCAAATCCAGCGCTTGGGTGAAAAAAACGGCGGGATCATCTGTGAACTTTACCGTCGCCGCTTCCAAGGCAAGCGCAGCAGCTGCATGCTTACGGCGTTCACGACACAAAACTGCGCCCAGAATACAATTCCCAGCTTGCCCCTCGATCAGGGCTGCCGCCACGCTTTGACCAATCGCGCCGAAACCGATTAGGCCGACTTTGATCGTGGCCCGCTCAGGCGCCATCGATACAGATCTGCACGCCACTCATTCTTGCTTTTTCAATAGCGACGCCAGCGCCGAAAACGGTTTGTGGGTTGCGGCGGGCTTTTGCTCCCCCGCGGTTTTGCTAGCGGAGTGTTGGCTAGCGTCCACCAAACGGGAGTGCTCATTATCGTGGCAATAGACGCAGAGCAATTCCCAATTACTGCCGTCCTGCGGATTGTTGTCGTGATTGTGATCGCGGTGGTGCACAGTTAACTCTTGCAGGTTGGCTCGTGTAAACTCGCGCGCACAGCGGCCGCAAACCCACGGATACATCTTAAGCGACCGCTCGCGGTAACCGCGCTCCCTATCACTGCGGTTACGCTGCGCTTGTGCAGCTATTTGCTCCAGTTTGTTTTCACCAGCGCCCATTTTTTCCGACAATTGCGATGTCCAACATTGCGCCCGCATACTGCGCTCTGCGGCGCCGAGTAAACGTCGCCAGCGTTTATTTCACCAGCGCCCTCAAACAATGGCTTTTATTATCAATGATTTGTACTGCACCGCCAAGGTCGTCCAGCGGCTCATGTCAGCGCCGGTTAAGCCGGTCCTTGACTAAGACAAGCAACACAAGCAAGGCGAACCCGGAATACGCTAGCGTGAAAACCCAGGGCGGTGCTTGAAAGAAAAGCACTTTGTGGAGCCAATGGTGGATGAACGATCCGCCGTAGCCAGCATCGCCTGCGCGTTCGCGCAGTTCGCTCTCCCACACTGTGAGCGGGCAGGACCTACCTGCCCAAGCTTGCAGCACAACGATCGCAATGGCCATCAGGTGAGAGTAGCGGAACCAGTTGTTGTAGACCCAGGTCCAACGGGCATAGTGTCCAACCACTATTAGGGCGAAACCCACAACGACAAACGCCACGAATAAAAAGTGGCCGACCAAAATGACATCGGCAACTATGCGATAAAACGCCTCGTTGCTCATAAGCGCACGCGCAGCTGCGATCGCTGCTGACTTTACTCCAGCAAGCGGCGCAGCCGCACCACGAACCGCGACCAGGCAGCACGCAGTGGGACTTTGTCGTCCGCCTGCTTGTGCGGGTAATCAATTAGTTTCTGCACGACAAAGCCCTCAATATTTGGATCGATCGCACCAGCCCTCGCGCGAAACTCGTCAGTTACCCGTTCTGCATCGAACACTCCGTCCGCAACCAGTAGCGGTGTCGCCGGATGGCGCGCTGGCCTGCTGCCTTCATCGACCCGTGTGTGCTAAAAGCCGGATTTTCCCTTCCAGGTGAGGGCCCGTTCTGCCTGCGGTTTATCGTAGGCAAGCTGGAATCCGACAATGGCGTCCGCCGCACCCAGCCACACGAAAAGATCCATGCCCTCGTCTTGCAACCACCGCCGCCGGGGCTCGCCTGCTCTTTGCCGGACAGCTGTAATCTCGCGAAGCATAAAGCTGACTCAGTGCGTGGTACTCACCGCTTGAGTTCTATAAATATCTCACGATAACGATGCTTACCCACATTGCACGCGCTATGGGTGGCCGGAATGCGTATCTCGGTACTGCCGGAGGACACTAGATCCTCTTCTTGGACCCGAAACGAGATGACGTCGCCGGAGGGTACGTCCACGTTCGCTATCTCAGCGCCGTCGGGGCCCCGCACTTGCAGCGTCGAGCCATCGATCACGTAGGAGATGAAATCAAGCCCGTGTGAATGCGCTTCAGTCTGCTCCCCGGGTTCGAGAAAAAACTCCCAAAGTATCATCTCGTCGTTTTCAAAGACTTTGTTTGTACCTACATCAGACATGATCTGCCCCCAATGGCTTTATTGCTCAATAATTCGACCCCCGCTCAATGACGGTCAAGCGTCCTCAGCACGGCCGAAGCGGCGATAACGAACACCGCGCCGCCTATGCCCATTGCCGCGCCAATTAAAAAACCGATCAGCATATTACCCATGACAGCACCGACTATCGCACCGAGTACAACGCCTAGTGGTAATACCGCAAGGCCCCATTGCTCAAAACCCGGCTTTTCCTTCTCTGCGTTTTTCATAATCTAAAGTATAGGCGACAAGTTTCGATCATGCGGCTTTTGCCGTCACAGAAATGTCGACATCAAGAAGTACTTTTCGCGCGGCGTAAACCCGGCACGCTGGTATAAACGTTGTGCTCTCTCGTTATCCCGGGCCACTTCCAAATGCAGCGCTTTGACACCCAACAGCCGTGCCGCGGCGCCCACATCGGCAAGAACCTTTGCGCCAAAGCCTTTGCCGCGATGCTCCGGAACGATATACATCTCATCGACGAACCCGTCACGTCCCTGGAACTCGATACTGTAACCAAAACACACGGCAACATAGCCGACTGTTTTGTCATCGTTGTTAATCAGCCAGATTCGGCCGTCGTCGGATCCCTGTAATAGTAGCGGGGCCAATGATTGCGCGGTCGCCGCTGCGTCGAATTCGATGTCTTCGAACGCGTGATACTGGCGTACCAATTCGAGTACGATTGCCTGATCTTTTCGCCCGGCGATGCACAGATTCATTGCCATCGTAGTCACACTACGGCTTCGTCGATTAGCGCGCTATCAAGGTTTACGGCCGGTAACGATGCTGAAATAACCATACGTCGGCTTTACCTCGACATCCACAAATCCCACGTCATCCAAAAGCGAGGACAATTCGGCCCCGGAATACTGCTGGCCTTCAGTCCAAAGCATCATGATGATGTTGTGGGCTGCAACCGGGAAGGGACCGGTTTTGGTGTCATTGTAGAGCATCTCATGGATGATGATACCCCCCCCCCCGGGACAAGACTTGCAAAGCTATTAGCCGCCAGAGACCGACACTTCTCGGGCGACCAGTCGTGAAAAATCATGCTGTAGAAGTGAAGATCCGCGAGCGGTAGCGCCTCGTTCCACATGTCACCAACTCGAGTTTGCACGCGTGCGTGTAAACCACGCTGCGTAATGAATTCGTCGGCTACCTCGCATACCGGTGCGATGTCGAACACGAGCGCTTGAAGCTGGGGCCAACGGGATACTGCGCCCATACAATGCGCTCCCGATCCGCCGCCTACATCGAGCATAGTCCGCGAACCGGAAAGGTCGATAACGTCCGGCCACGCGCCCGCCGGACCGATGCTAATGCTGTGTTGGGCGCGAGTGAACTTGCGTGCCAACTCGGACTGGTCCGCATGGGAGTCGAACATATCTTTGTCGTTCCCATACACCTGTGGAGTATCGTTGCGCACCACGTCTTCCATATTCTGCAACGAACACATCGCATAATTGGCGATCGTTAAATCTAGCTGACCCCCAAAATACGTAGGACTTCCCTCGAGCAGATATCGGCGTGCCAAATCGGTTAAGCCGTAGCTGTCATCCTCGTCATGGAGAAATCCAAGCGAAGCGGCAGCCGCTAATATCGCACGCGTTGGACGCTGCGCGGTTTGCAATGCGGCACAGATAGCCGCCAGCGACAACGGCTTGGGTGCAAGCAGCGCAAATATTCGCAGTTTGTGAGCGAGCAGTATGGCCGGATAGCCATGAACGGCGAACACGACATCCCACAACGGTTTGTCGTCGGCCGCAAAGTCGTTTACTGCATAACTCATAGCCCGGCTTCCATCGGTGCCATTGCGAAAGTCTGATCAAACCTGCATGCGAATGCAGAAGCAGCATGCGCGCGGTGTTTTTCGAGCCGGTCAGGTCGTTGCTGTTGGATTAACCGTGGCGGCGTACGGATCAATGCCGACGTGACTTTCGCAGCGCCGGATTGGCTCGATCCAGGTCAGCTTGAATTTGTTCGCGGGTACATTCGTAGACAAGCTCCCGCCCCATTACACTGCCCGCGTACGCCAGGCCGTTTCGCGTTGGCGTCAATTCACAAATAACACTGTGAACTCCCTCACCGACCACCACTTCGATCCGTTCAAGCCGCTTGCTGTGAACTACCACGTCCATGTTTTGACCACTTTCAGTGGCTCGTACACTTATCTTTTCGTCTACCATATCAATCCTTTCAGTTTTTTCGTGTAGTGCTAGTTAGCAGTAAAAATGCGGTAAGCCCCAACGGCCTCGGCCGCCATCGCCACCGGGGGGTCGCCGCAGCGATCCTTTATGTTGGCGGCAAACGCTTTGAAGGCGGCGGTCGCGGTCAATGGATTATCGCCGGTGGGAGTGTCGACAACGGCGACGCGGATGAAACTCAACCCGTCTTCCAGTGCAAAAGACATATAGCGCAAACCGTTCGGTTTGCTCTCCTCAAGTTCCTTGAAAACCTGGCGGATCTAGCGCTTGTTCTCCTCAACCTGATCCGCCTTGACTTTGTATCTGACTATCGTCGTCTTCATTAACCGCGCTCGTGAAACCGCCCTTCGTTACTTGGCCTTAATCGACAATCGCAATGCATTCAATCTCGACCTGTGCGTTCAAGCCCAAACCGCTGGTCCCAATCGCACTCCTGGCCGGTGGGGATGCAGAGAAATAGCTGCGGTAGACTTCGTTCATCTTCGGCCACTCAGTCATATCGGCCATGAACACCGTGCATTTCACGACCTTGTCCAGACTCGAACCGTTGCTCTGTAACACCCGCTTTATATTTTCCAGCGCCTGTTTGGTTTGCCCGCTGATTCCGCCCGGCGCTAATTCCATAGCCCCAGGGATGTTGCCGAGCTGACCGGAGAGATACAAGGTGTCACCAACGCGCACTGCTTCAGAGAATGGCAGATTCAATGCTTGGAATTCCGGGGAGTTCAGATGTTGTATTTCCATCGCGGCTAAAGCGCCGGGGATACCGCAGCAGACCATGAAAGTGAGCAAAAATTGTCTTTTTCCTAGCATTGTTACGCTCCTGGTTCAAAATCAAATTCAAAATGCGGCAACTCATCCGAGATCTTTACCCAAGGTTGCTTACGCGACGTGAAGATATGCGCCTGCGGTTGCAACCATGTGGCATCGTCCAAGCTTCCCGCCCGCAACACAACGTGATCGGGGTAACCGCTGGACGTGTCGATAACAGGCGAGGCACAGTGCGGGCAGGAGTTACGTGTGATCGAATTGCCCGAATCAACGGTAATCGTATAAGCGCGCAGTTCGCCCGTGATTTTAACCGCTTCCGTTGCGACCATTAATTCCGTCGCGAAGGGTCCGCCCGTTGTTTTCTGGCAGTCAATACAATGACAATAGAATGTTATTTCGGGTTCGGTGGAGCACACATAACGTACCGCACCGCAGTGGCAGCCACCTTCAAATGGAGCCGTCATCGTTCAGTCCTCCTGCGCAGACGTCTTCATGCAATATGCGGGCTAAGCTTATCACCTGTTGCAACCGCAGTTAGGCGTTTTCGCAAGCTGTGATGCCGTGGCCGCACGAGCAAAAAAGCGCATGCATTCGCCGGCGGGTTACATGCACGCGATCATGAACAAGCGACGAAATGGGTACAGAGTAAGACCGGATGCCTGCTGTGGATAGGCGTCGCGTAATCGCCGCTGATATTCGGCCAAAAACGAATCTAGTTGCGGTTGCCCAAGACCGCTAATGATAGGTCGCAGCCCGCTGCCTTTCATCCATGCGAGCACGGGATCCTCACCATGGAGTTCATGCAGGTACTCGGTTTGCCACACATCGACGCTCGCGGCGTGAGCGGCAAGGAGTTCGTAATAAACATCTGGCGCCTCCACCCATTTTCTAGCCGCTACCGTTGTAAGTGCATCGCCAACTGATTGATCGACGTCTGTCATAACGCTTTCTAGAGTTTCGCGCATCAGCCGATGCGAGGCGGCATCCCAACTTACAGGCATCTGCACTGCCAGGCAGCCTTGCTTGTTCAAAAACTGCGCCAGTCGCGGAATTAGTTCATGGTGCCCCGCCACCCAATGCAATGCAGCGTTGGAATAAATCAGATCCGGAGTGCGCTCAGGAACCCATCTCTCGATAGTGTTCTGTTGCCAATGGATTTCACTCGATCGAGCACGCGCTTGCTCCAACATCTCCGCCGAGCTGTCCACGGCATAGATCTGCGCGCTTGGCCATCGCGCCGCGAGTAACTGGGTTACGTTGCCTGCACCACAGCCCAAATCAACGATTACTTCAGGTGCATAGAGCCCGATACGCTGCAGCAGTTCCATTGCCGGGCGCAATCGATGATCCGAAAATCTCAGGTACTGCTCGGGATCCCATCGCGGCTCAACCATACAGCCGGATTCAACCGTTGGTGTTCGATGCGTGTAAGTGAACTATCTTCCACTTATCGCCTTCGCGTCCCAGCACAATTGTTCTGCGTCCAAGGCTGTCAGGAAATTTGAGATGAAACGTTACAATTACCGTACCGTCGAGTTTCTCTATATGCGTATCCAATGGCACGAGATTCAGATAGGGCGGCCCCGACCCGCTTACTTGCAGTTCTTCGAAAAAACCTTTGAATCCCTCTTCAAGTTCTGTCCTTCCTTTTGCAATGCGGGAGTGGTTCGCGAACGGAAAATAGACGCTTGCGCGATCCGAAAAACACAATCGGAAACGGTCCCAATCAAGACTATCGAAAGCGTCGACAAAGTCTGCCAGGAACTCTTCTATCGTTTGAGTGGTTTGATTCATATTAGTCTTTGCCGATGCGCCAGCCCGCATATTGCCGTCCACCCGAGGGCATTTCAACGTGATCTCCACGAAATGCTCAGCGCTATTGATTTCGAAGCGTATTTACGCCATCGAGCCTTTACCATCCCGGGATTTCAAAAGCACCGTGCGGCGTGACCGCCAGGGATGGCGGAAATGCAGACCATGCACGACTGCACGGATGCAGGAGGTAGGGTGAAGCAGGAGCCAGAGCCGACGAGTCCAGGGATGGACGAGGTAGAACGACGCAGGAGGCCAAAGTCGACGAGTCCACGGATGGGCGAGGTAGCACGACGCAGTCGACGAGTCCACGACGCAGGAGGCCAAAGTCGACGAGTCCACGGATGGGCGAGGTAGCACGACGCAGGAGGCCAAAGTCGACGAGTCCACGGATGGGCGAGGTAGCACGACGCAGGAGGCCAAAGTCGACGAGTCCACGGATGGGCGAGGTAGCACGACGCAGGAGGCCAAAGTCGACGAGTCCACGGATGGGCGAGGTAGCACGACGCAGGAGGCCAAAGTCGACGAGTCCACGGATGGGCGAGGTAGCACGACGCAGGAGGCCAAAGTCGAGGAGTCCACGGGATGGACGAGGTAGCACGACGCAGGAGGCCAAAGTCGACGAGTCCAGGGATGGACGAGGTAGCACGACGCAGGAGGCCAAAGTCGAGGAGCATTTGTCTGCCCTTCATGCTATATGTTGGCTAGGCCTTCTCAACAAATAGCAGCCGCACGGTATCGGTGACGGCTCGTGGAATGTGCTTATGCGCATCGCCTTCCGGTATAAATACGCCATCTCCGGCCTCAAACCGAATGACGCTCTCGGCGAACGTAACTTCCAAAGTTCCCTCTAAAACAACTCCCGCGTGGCCGACGGTGCACCACTGCGGATGCGATAGCGCCGGCGTAAATTCCACCAGGCGGATCTGCGCTCCGTCTTTACGCGCTACCTTGAAGCGGACACCATCGGCTGGGCGCTCCCACGTCGCAGATTCAAAATCGATGCGGTAGTCGAACATATTCAATGCCCTTATTAGCGTCGGTGCGGCCTTGCTGCGTGCAATTTCGAACCGTCCTTATTGGAAATTGGCTTTCTTGCACATAGTAAACCCAGCGTTACCGATGGCGACAGCACGAGCGCGAGCTCCACGAGGTACTCAAAATCGTGTGCTTCCATGACAGAAATGAGTGCTTGCCCGGCTACGCCCGCAATCACGAGCCAAGTCCACCAATTACGACGGAATCCGCACACAAATAAAACCGGACTTAATACAAATATTGTATCGACTATCACTTCGAGCGCTAATTCCGTGAAGGGTAGTGACTGCGGTAGTTGCCACCTGACACTGGCAACACTGATGCTTAATACGTAGAGCACATATATGCCCACCGTCACAAAACCCAGAACCCGAAGCACGGGATGTCGATTACCCGTGTGGCTGGCAGCCGCTAAGGAACTTTGCGGGGGTGAATATCTTTCGTGAGATTTCATTTGCTTTGAGAAACGCCTAACGTTGGATTCGCCAACGTGTGAATGCAAGCGAGCGGCGCGACTGCAGCTGAAGGACGCAGGCAGACATCGGCTGAGTGCTGGCGCTAGCCGTAACCCAGCAACTCCTTGCGAAGCTGCATCAGTAAATGCCCGAGTCGGTTCTTTCCGCCGCCGTCCGCGCCGCAACCCCAATAGTGGTCGTGAGGCGAGCTTTCTACCTGCGGTCTGCGCCCGGTTCCCAGCAGTATTTCTTTGAGCTTTGGGTGGCTGAACTTTATGCGTAATGCAGTCATCATGACGTCCTCTTTTACTGCGTCCCAATCCGCGCGAATGACAATTGCACGGGATTGACCCAGGTCCTTAGCTTGCTTAGGCGAGTACGCATTGCGGATCCGTTCGCGTTGCACCGGATCGGAGAACTTATGTGCTTGGAAATAGTGCTCTACAGTCCGCCAATAAACACCGTCATGCTCGATTCCGAAAGGGGCGAAGTTCGAGAATTCGAAGTAGGGGTCATTCTTACTAAAGAAGTAGATCGGTTCCGCCATCTCGGTGCTCTTGCCCGCCGTCGTGGTGGCGCGCGCAGACCATTGGATCGCACTGAGGAACAGACAAGGAACAGCGACCGCGTTAAAAATCAACCAAAGTTGATTTTAGCCTCGAGATTGGTTCTCGAGTCGGCATTGCTGAGGGCTTCTTCGAGATCGATACGCTCTTCTTTAAACAGGTTATAGAGCGCCATATCGAAAGTCTGCATGCCTTTGGCGCCACTGCCGTCCATAGCTTCTTTTATCTCCTCGAGGTTGCCCTTGAGAATGAGATCCCCTACGTGCGGCGTATTTATCATGATTTCAATCGCTGCAACCCGCTTGCCGTCGACGCCGCTGACAAGGCGCTGTGATATCACTGCACGTATGTTTAGCGACATGTCGAGAAATAACTGCTTGTGCAGTTCCTGCGGAAACATGTTGATAACACGCTCCATAGCCTGGTTCGCGTTATTCGCGTGCATGGTCGATAGACAAAGATGCCCGGTATTACACAGCTCCAGAGCAGCCTCCATGGTTTCACGCTCGCGGATTTCACCCACCAGGATGACATCCGGAGCTTCACGTAATGAGGCCTTTAGCGCGTTGGCGTAGGTCTTGGTATCCACCCCCACTTCGCGTTGATTGATGATCGATTTCAAATGCGGATGGGAAAACTCCACTGGATCTTCAATCGTCAGAATATGGCCGGACATGCGCGAGTTACGCTCGTTAATCATCGCCGCAAGCGTTGTCGATTTGCCCGAACCCGTGGCTCCGACCATAAGGATAAGGCCACGCTTTAACATGACTTGCGTCTTCAGGATCTCCGGTAGACCCAGCTCGTCGATAGTGGGGATCGCAAGCGGTATGCGGCGCAGCACCATGCCGACTTCACCGCGCTGTTTGAAGACGTTTACCCGAAATCGCGCGGATTTGTCCGGCAACGCGATGGCGAAGTCGCATTCCCAGTGCTCCTCAAACGCCTCGATCTGAGCATCCGACATGATGGTATAAGCGGCTGCTTTGGTCAGTTCGCCGTCCAATACAGTCTTACCGACGGCGCTGGCTATGCCTTCAATTTTAACTTTTACCGGTGAGCCTGCCGTGAAAAACAGATCCGATCCGGTCTTGTCCACAAGCAGCTTGAGATAGGGTGTGATATCCATAAGGTTGTGTTTATTCCAGTCCTCGTCGTCGATGCATTAGCGGAGCATACCGCTCGCTTCCTCTGTATCTTCCATACTCAAATGATCCAGTCCGTCTAGCTTGTCGCCATCCTTAGCAGCTTTACCTTCCAACTTGATCCGAAGCCTCAACTCATTCATGGAATCGGCGTTACGAAGAGCGTCTTCAAAATTGATCAGGTCCGCCTCATAAAGATCGAACAACGCCTGGTCGAAAGTCTTCATTCCGAGTTCGTTTGATTTCTGCATGATTTCTTTGATCTCGTGTACTTCGCCTTTAAGGATGAGATCGGCGATCAGCGGCGAGTTAAGCAGAATTTCGATAGCAGCGACGCGCCCTTTGCCATCTACATGCCTCAACAGCCGTTGGGAGATAACCGCTTTCAGGTTCAGCGACAAATCCATAAGAAGTTGCAGACGCCGCTCTTCCGGGAAGAAGTTAATGATACGATCGAGTGCCTGGTTAGAGCTGTTGGCGTGCAATGTCGCCATTGCAAGATGGCCTGTCTCCGCAAACGCGATACCGAATTCCATCGTAGCGCGATCGCGTATTTCGCCGAGCAGGATGACGTCGGGCGCCTGCCGCAACGTGTTCTTGAGCGCAATGCCCCAGTCATCGGTATCCACCCCGACTTCCCGTTGCATGATGATGCAGCTTTTATGTGGGTGTACGTATTCGATCGGGTCTTCGATGGTGATGATGTGCCCGTAAGAGTTTTCATTGCGGTGGTTGACCATTGCAGCAAGCGACGTGGATTTACCCGAGCCTGTACCACCGACCATAATCACGAGGCCTCGTTTCGACATCGTGACTTCCTTCATCACCTGCGGTAGCCCCAGCCCGTCGAGTGTTGGCACATTGGTCTCGATGGTGCGCATCACCAATCCGGTAAAGCTCTGTTGAACAAAGGCATTGGCGCGGAAGCGTCCGACTCCCGGCGGTGCCACGGCGAAGTTACATTCCTTGGTCGCTTCGAATTCTTTTAACTGGCGATCGTTCATGATCGCGTAGGCCAACGCCTTGGTATTTTCTGGTGTCAACTTCGTCTTGGAGACCGGTGTAATCTTGCCGTCAACTTTAATCGCGGGAGGGAAATCAACCGTAATAAATAGATCCGAGCCCTTTTTATCGACCATCAGCTTCAACAGGTCTCGCATAAATTTTATAGCTTGTTCTCTTTCCATGCTGCTCTCCTGCGTAAACCGTGGTGGGCGTACGCTTACAGTTCCCGATTCAGAATGTGTCCTTGTTCGCCGCCTTGCTTCGTGCTTCCTGGCGAGTCACGAGGTTCTTTTGCACCATCTCTTGAAGGTTTTGATCGAGCGTTTGCATCCCGAACTGTTGTCCGGTTTGTATAGCGGAATACATTTGCGCAATTTTATTTTCACGGATGAGGTTCCGAATCGCGGGCGTACCGATCATGATCTCATGCGCCGCCACGCGGCCGCCGCCGACCTTCTTGAGTAACGTCTGCGAGATCACGGCGCGCAACGATTCGGACAACATTGCCCGGATCATGTCTTTCTCGGCAGCCGGAAACACGTCGACCACACGGTCGATGGTCTTCGCCGCGGAACTCGTGTGCAAGGTGCCGAATACCAAGTGGCCGGTTTCTGCGGCGCTTAGTGCCAAGCGGATGGTTTCCAGATCACGCATTTCGCCAACGAGAATGACGTCCGGATCTTCACGTAATGCCGAGCGCAGTGCTTCGTTGAATCCGAGCGTATCGCGGTGGACCTCGCGCTGGTTGATCAGACATTTCTTACTTTGATGAACAAATTCTATTGGGTCCTCTACCGTCAGGATGTGACCATATTCTTCCTCGTTCTTGTGATTTACCATTGCCGCCAGGGTCGTAGATTTGCCCGATCCGGTGGGCCCCGTTACCAGCACTACGCCGCGAGGATAGTCGGATATATCCTTAAATATCATCGGTGCCTTGAGTTGCTCCAGGGACAGGATCTCCGAAGGAATCGTGCGAAACACGGCACCGGAGCCACGATTTTGATTAAATGCATTGACCCGAAAGCGTGCGAGCCCAGGGATCTCGAACGAGAAGTCACATTCGAGAAACTCCTCGTAGTCCTTGCGTTGCTTGTCGTTCATGATGTCGTAAACGAGATCGTGCACAGCGGTATGATCCATTTCCGGCACATTGATGCGGCGAACGTCACCGTCGACCCGTATCATGGGCGGAAGGCCCGCTGATAGATGCAAATCAGATGCGCCGTTCTTGACGCCGAAGGCAAGTAGTTCACCGATGTCCATGGAACACTCCGTGATTTATCTTGGGCCGTGGTATTGGTTTTCGCGGGTTACGAAGCATCCGGATCCCCCGAAACAATTCCGTTAGATGAAAAATTAACGCGATAACCGGCTGCTTACAAGTTTTTGCTCATATTTCTACTCAACATTAGGCGTTAGATCCGACTATCCGCACCCGGATATCGCCGGCTCGAACCACCCGGTCCGCAGTGAAGTATAGTTCAAGCGATGAACCTAGACACAAACACCCGCGCACAGCGACTTCAGGCGCTACGCCAACGCATTGCCACGACCGCCGAGGCCTGCGGGCGTCAGCCGGCAGAAGTAACGTTATTGGCCGTCAGCAAGCGCAAGCCCGCCGGGACTATTGCCGAACTGGCCGACTGCGGCCTTAAAGCGTTTGGCGAAAACTACCTACAGGAGGCGCTGCCGAAAATAAAGAGTTTGGCCGACCGGCCGATAGAGTGGCACTTCATTGGCCGTATTCAAGCCAATAAAACACGGCTTATCGCCGCCAACTTTGCCTGGGTACACACGCTGGCCCGTAGCCGTATTGCCGAGCGGCTGAACGCGCAGCGCCCGGCCGCGATGCCGCCGTTGAACGTATGCATTGAGGTAAATGTGAGCGGCGAGACGAGCAAAGACGGGGTGGCACCACAGGATGTGCTGACCCTGGCCGAGGCGGTGCGGCAACTGCCTGGATTGAATTTGCGTGGGCTGATGGCCTTACCGGCGCCACTGCAGGACCCGGCAGCGCAGCGACGCGCTTTTCGCCCTCTCACTGAGGTTTACACAGATTTGAAAATTCGCGGTTTCGCTTTGGATACCTTGTCGATGGGGACATCTCACGATTTCGAGGCGGCGATCGCCGAAGGCGCCAACCTCATACGGATCGGCACCGCACTGTTTGGGCCTCGGGATGGCTGAGAGGCGCTCGAGCTGCTGGGGATTCCTCGCCCACAGCGCTGTTGCTACACTGCCGCCACCATGACTGACCAGATCATCGCGTTTATCGGCTGCGGAAATATGGGACGATCCCTGATCGGCGGCCTCTGTGCTAGCGGAGTTGCCGCCGACGATATCATTGCAGCCGATCCGCAAGAGAGCCAGGCGCGCCTGGCTGCGGAACAATTCGGCGTTCGAACCACCGACGATAACCTCGAGGCGGCGCACGCGGCCGCCGCCATTGTCCTCGCGGTCAAACCGCAACAAATGGCTGCGGTCGCAAGTGAACTCGCAGGCATGTTGGACGTCTCGCGTGCCGTCGTCGTTTCGATCGCGGCGGGCATTCGCATTGCCGCTTTGGAACACTGGTTGGGCGGCGATTGCGCCATTGTTCGGGCAATGCCTAACACGCCGGCCTTGATCGGCGCAGGTGCTGCGGCATTGTGCGCCAACGCTAATGCCGGACCCGAACAGCGTAATCGCGCGGAAGCGATACTGCGTGCCGCTGGGGTGGTGGTTTGGGTGGAGGATGAAGCGTTAATGGACGCGGTAACCGCGGTCTCAGGCAGCGGCCCTGCCTATTTTTTCAAATTCATGGAGATACTGGCGGCAACCGGTGTCGAACTCGGTCTGTCCGAGGACGCAGCACGGCTGCTTGCAACCCAGACGGCGTTCGGCGCCGCAAAAATGGCATTGGCTGGTGACCAAACACCGGCGGAATTGCGCAAGCAGGTCACCTCGCCTGGCGGTACCACGGAGCGCGCACTTGCCGTGCTCGCCGAACACAACGTCGAGCAGGGCTTAAACAGCGCGATCCGTGCCGCTTACGCGCGGTCCGCTGAACTCGCTCGCAAATTTGGAGTGTAATTAATGGGCGGAGGATATGTCGGTGACGCGTTGACATTACTCATCAGCACGCTGTTTGGGATTTATATCCTCACAGTCATGCTACGGTTTCTCCTGCAGGTGGTACGAGCCGATTTCTACAATCCGTTGTCGCAGGCGATTGTGACCATAACCAATCCGGCGTTGCGACCACTGCGCCGGATAATACCGGGCTTAGGCGGCATCGACATGCCTTCGATAACACTGATGCTGGCTTTGCAGATGCTGGAAACTTGGTTGATTTTCACAATAGAAGGCATGCCACGAGGGGCCGGCGGGATTACTGTAATCGCGACGGCGAAATTGTTACAACTCGCGGTTTACGTGTTCCTCTTTAGCATTATTATTCAAGTGATCGTCAGTTGGGTATCCCCTGGCGCCTATAATCCGTTGACCCAGGTGCTGTACAGCTTGACGGCGCCTGTGCTCAAACCCGCGCGCAATCTACTGCCCCCGCTAGGCGGACTTGATTTCTCGCCGTTGCTCGTGCTGCTTGTTCTGCAACTGATTCTCATCCTGATTGTGACGCCGATCTTAGACGTCGGACAAACGTTGCTGTAATGCCTGCAGATTCGGTCGACTTAGTAAGCCCGGAGACGATCAATTTTGATGCGCCGCTGGAACTCGAAGGCGGCAGCGTTCTGCAAGGCTATGACTTGACCATCGAGACTTACGGCACACTCAACGAGACCGCCTCAAACGCAATTCTGGTTTGCCACGCGCTCAGCGGCGATCACCACGCTGCCGGCTATCATAGCCTCGATGATGCCAAGCCCGGCTGGTGGGATAGCTGTATCGGGCCTGGTAAGCCGTTCGATACCGATCGCTTTTTTGTTGTCTGTCCCAACAACCTTGGCGGTTGCGCGGGCTCTACGGGACCGGCCACAAACAACCCCGCCACCGGCAAGTCTTACGGCCCGAATTTTCCGGTCGTCACCGTCCGCGATTGGGTCGAAAGCCAGGCGCGGCTGGCAGATCGCCTGGGCATCGAGCGTTGGGCCGTAATAACCGGCGGTAGCCTTGGCGGCATGCAGGCATTGCAGTGGGCGGTCGACTATCCACAACGCGTGGGTCACGTAATCGCCATCGCTGCGGCCGCCAAACTGTCGACACAAAATATCGCGTTCAACGAAATCGCACGCCAGGCAATACGATCCGATCCTCATTTCCACGGCGGCCACTATTACGATTATGGCGAGGCTCCGGTTACAGGTTTACGACTGGCTCGAATGTTGGGCCACATTACCTATCTCTCTGACGATGTCTTACATGCCAAATTCGGTCGCGAATTGCGCGACGGCAAACTTGGTTTCGGTTTCGATGTGGAATTTCAAATCGAGAGCTATCTGCGACATCAGGGCCAATCGTTTGGCGAACGTTTCGATGCAAACACCTATCTGCTGATGACCAAGGCACTCGACTACTTCGATCCGGCCAGCCGCTATGGATGACGAGCTTCGGCGCGCGTTGGCCACAACGACGGCGGATTTTCTCGTTATCTCTTTTTCCAGTGATTGGCGGTTCTCACCGAAGCGTTCGCGCGACATTGTTCGCGCACTGCTAGATCAGGAATAAGAATGTCAGTTACGCGGAGATTGAATCTGAACAGGGTCATGATTCATTCTTATTGCCCATTGAGCAATACCATGCGGTTTTACGCAGCTATCTGCAGCGGATCACACACGCATGAGTGCAACGAGCGGATTGCCGTACCGACCAAGCGCTGATTGCCGAGTGGATCCGGCCGGGCGCCCGTGTGCTCGATCTCGGTTGCGGCGATGGCGTGTTGTTGGAGTTTCTACAAAACAACCGCAAAGTCACCGGCTATGGTCTGGAAATCGAAGCCGATGGCATCGTTAGCTGTATGAGCCGAGGCGTTAATGTCATCCAGACCGACATCGATGGCGGCTTGTCTGATTTTGATGCGGAATCGTTCGATTACGTCATCATGTCGCAGACGTTACAAGCCACTCGATTTCCGCAGCGCCTGCTGGAGGAAATGTTGCGCATCGGACGCGAGGGCATTGTGACGTTTTCCGAACATGGGTAATTGGCGCGCCCGATTGCAAATTCATCGCCGGGCATATGCCGGTTACCCGATCGCTTCCGGCACAGTGGTACAACACAACTAATCTACACCTGTGCAGCTTCGAAGATTTCGAGTCCTTGTGCGAAACATTGGACATTGAAGTGCTTCAACGCGCGCGCGGTCGATTACGCCCATCGCGCCGGAATCGGCATGCGCATTTTTCCTAATCTGCTTGGCGAAGTCGCTCTGTATCGTTTCCGGTTGAAGTCAAACGGCCGCTAAACTTGCGCGAGCGCAGCTGCGTCCAATAAAAATGCGCGAGCTGAGTGAAAGCGGCGCGATTTATTAACATCGGTGAGCTTCGCGTTGCGCACGAGGAGACGTTGTGTTTCAGCCTGGAGGTCACACCGGAAGGCATGCCGGAGCCCTACGTGCTGCAATTCGATCAGCCGTTCTTTACGAATTGAACGACCTGGCCGCGGCCAGGCGCTGCGCTTCAAGCGGAGTTGCGACCACCGCGCCGCGTTACAAATCCCAGGCGTAATCCATGATAAGCGGCGCGTGATCCGAGAACCGCATCTTTTTTAATATATCGTAGCTTTCTCAATTCGGTCGCGAAGACCTGGCGAGACAATCTGATAATCAAGCCGCCATCCGACGTTTTGTCCCAGGCCCGACCGGCGATGGACCACCAGGTGTACTGATCCGGTGCTTGATTAACCACTCGAAAGGCATCTACGAAGCCGACGCGTTGGAACAAATCGCTCAACCACGCGCGTTCTTCGGGTAAAAATCCTGAGTTTTTTTGATTAGAACGCCAGTTTTTCAAATCGATTTGCTGGTGAGCGATATTCCAATCACCACACAGGATAAATTCGCGGCGCTGGCGGCGCATGCCCTCCAGTACCGGCAGGATGCGCTCCAGCACATCGAACTTGACCGCTTGTCTCACCTCGCCAGAAGAGCCGACGGTAAATACAATGACACGACACTGAGCCGACCAAAATCCGCCTGCAAATAGCGCCCTTCGGTATTCAGATCCACTAATCGGGTGCTGGGACTGACTTTATCAGGGTCCTGCGGGCATATATCGCGACACCGCTGTAGCCTTTTTTTTCGGCGTCATTGAAATAAGCGTTAAATTTGCCAACGCGCACGATGTCATCGCCCAGTTGCGCTTGCTGTGGCCTTTGTTTCCTGCAAACAAACGATTTCTGCGCCTTGGCGCAACATCCATTTGAAAAAACCCCTTGCGATGCGCCGAGCGTATTCCGTTCGCATTGAGCGTTATAATTCGCACGAATTTGTGCCTGAATTGCTGGGGGAAGCATTGGATCATACCGGATCCGTGCTACCCCCGGCGACCCAACCCGCTATGGCAGACGAGAATTACAAGCAAGCTTTTATCGCTTTTTCGCGCGAGCACGCAGTATTGCGCTTCGGCGAGTACACTTTAAAGTCCGGCCCGCCTCAGCCCATATTTTTTCAATACCGGTTTATTCGACAGCGGCGCCAAACTCGCCGGCTTGGCGGCTTTTACGCAACTGCCATTGCCCAATCGGGCGTCGCTTTTGACATGCTCTACGGCCCGGCATACAAAGGGATCCCGCTTGCCTCAGCAGTGGCTATAGGGCTGGCGCAATCGCACGGGCGAGACGCACCATTTTGCTTTAATCGCAAAGAAATAAAAGATCACGGGAAGGCGGTATTACTTTTGGCGCGCCGCTTAACGGTCGCGTCCTGATCATCGACGATGTAATCTCTGCCGGCACATCAGTGGGCGAGTCGGTTGCGATTATCACCGCGGCTGGAGCCGTTCCAGCGGGCGTTGTTATCGCCCTGGACCGGCAGGAACGGGGTCAGGACGAGCGCTCCGCGGCGAGTGAGATTTTTGTCAGATTTGGCGTTCCGGTTGTCAGCATAATCGCACTCGATGATATCGTCGATTATCTGCAGGCAGATCCCACGCAGTCAACGACCCTGGCCGCGATCAACGCCTATCGTGCTACTTACGGTGTACGTGACTAACTTACTGCGCCCTAGCTTATCCGCCGCATGCGTATGCGATCCGGTCGAATCGGATTGCTCGAATTGAGAAAAAGGTCACGTTTTGGCGTTATCCGACTATAATTTCCGGGATCCGGCTGGAACCAATAACCAACCGGGCCAATCGAACACGATTAAGGCGCACAGGCTTATCAAGGGGCAGGTGGACATAATGCAAGCACGCAACAACTTCCCACTGTATTTTCTAGGTTTAGTGTTTATACTGGCTTACGCGCCAGAGTCAAACGCGGCTATCAAATGTTGGAAAAATAGTGAGGGTATACGCGAGTGCGGCAACGCGGTACCGCCGGAATACGCGCAACAGGGGCACGAGGTGCGCAGCTCGCGGGGTCTCGTAAAGGGCACGCAAGAACGCGCGCAAACTCCAGAGGAACTCGAAGCAGCGCGGCTTGAGGCTGAAGCCGCGTCGGAGCAAGAACGCTTAAACAAGGTGCAGGCCGCCAAAGACCGTGTTTTGCTCGATACATTCAGCAATGTCGAGGACATGGAACTGGCCCGCGATGGCCAGCTAGACGCGATCGCTGCTCAGATAAAGCTGAACGAAAGTCAGATCAAAAAGCTCGAAAAAGATATCGACGAACGCATCACTGCGGCCGCGGAGGTGGAACGACGCGGAAGCAAACCTCCGGCCCAGATCGCTAACGCCATCGAGAGTTTGCGTGCACAGATTGATCGCAAGCACGCCTTCATTGAGGGCAAACATGCCGAGCAGATCCAAGTACAAAACAAGTTCAACGCAGACATGGAGCGCTTCCGCACTTTGAAAGGGATTAGTCTTTAAGACCGACGAGGAACCTAAATCTGGTTCCTTAGGTAAACAACGCCCGCTTCAAACTCTCCCACTGCTCGTCCCAATGGGCGGTTGGCGGTTGCTTGAATCCGCTGCGTACGTAGCGACTCATTCTTCCCCTCTACCACTGCGATCATCAAGTTTGCCGTCGCTGCAATCGAGCCGACGGCGCGCGAGCCTTGGCTTAAATTCGCTTCGCGCAAAATCTGCTTTAATTGTGTTTTCCACTCGCTCAAAAAAATTTAATCCCCGCTTTTGCAGGATTTCACTTTCTCCCGCTAGGCCATCGCCGATGCGGACTCGCGTAATTCCGGGGTTGCGTTCGGCGAAACCGAGCAGACTACTCAGTATCCGCTCACAGGACGAGGCCGGATCGCGCTGTTCAGCGATAATTCGGTTACACAATGTGAACATCGACTGTTCCGCAAAATCTACCAGGGCTTCAAACATCTTTGCCTTACTGGGGAAATGTCGATACAGGGCTGCCTCGGTTACGCCGACGGCGTGCGCGAGAGACGCCGTGGTGACGCGGGTTCCCGGCTTTGTTTCGAGTTCCCGCGCCAGAACCTCCAGTATCTGCTGTCTGCGTTTCGGAGGGGAGCCGCTCACGCAAGCTTGCTCAGCGCGACTTGATTAAAGTTCCGACGCCGGCATCGGTAAAGACCTCCAGCAGCACGGCATGTTCGACCCGCCCGTCTATAATATGCGCTGACGCAACTCCGGCGTTGACCGCATCAAGCGCGGCACGGATTTTCGGCAACATGCCGGCCGTAATAACGCCGTCGTCGATTGCGCGCTGAACACTTTCCTTGTTGAGTCCGGACAACAGCACGCCGGCTTTATCGAGCACACCAGCTGTGTTGGTTAGCATGATAAGTTTTTCTGCTCGCAGCATACCCGCCAACTTGCCGGCAACTAGATCTGCATTAATATTATAGGACTGACCGTCCTCTCCAACGCCGATGGGCGCGATGACCGGAATAAAATCTCCCTGAACCAACATATCTAATACGGCGGTATCGATGCTTGCGACTTCGCCAACGTGGCCAAGATCGATTATTTCGGGAACGTCGTGCTCCGGTTGTTTTCGACTGACCGTGAGTCTGCGCGCACGAATAAGGTCGGCATCCTTGCCGGTTAGACCGACAGCTTTTCCTCCATGGCGATTTATGAGGTTGACGATATCTTTGTTGACCAGGCCACCCAGCACCATTTCGACCACATCCATGGTCTCACTGTCGGTGACCCGTAGGCCGTCAACGAATTTCGTCTCCTTGCCAATGCGCGCCAGCAACTCGCCGATTTGCGGCCCACCACCGTGCACTACGATAGGATGCATGCCGACAAGTTTCATCAACACGACGTCGCGCGCGAAATTAGCCTTCAGCTGTTCATCGACCATGGCGTTGCCGCCATACTTGATGACCAACTGCTTGCCCTTAAAACGGCGGATATACGGTAGCGCCTCGATCAGTACGCGTGCCGTGCTTAACGCTTCATCGGGTTTTGGGTTCAATGTGTCCACGGTTAGACCGGATGGAGCTTCCGGGCTCATGCAACGGCTAAAATGGTAATGTCAGATCGGATTGGACACCCAGCAGCGCGCCACGAAACTGCTCCTGTACCTGCTGCAGCGATTGCTCATCATCACCTTCGAAACGCAGCACCAGAGACGGTGTGGTATTGGACGCGCGCACCAGCCCCCAGCCGTTGCTAAAATCCACGCGTAATCCGTCTATCGTCGTTTTCTCACCGCCTTCAAACACTGCTGTGGCAAGCAGTTTCTCCATGAAAGGTGCGTGCTCGTCTTCGCTCATATCAATCTTTAATTCCGGTGTCGCCACCCCACCGGGCACCTCGGCAAACACTTCGGCCGGTGCGCGCTTCTCGTTGAGCAGTATTTCGACCAATCGCGACGCCGCATAGATTGCATCGTCGAACCCGTACCAGCGCTCTTTGAAAAAAATATGGCCGCTCATCTCTCCGGCGAGTGGGGCGTCGATTTCCTTCATTTTATTCTTGATAAAAGAGTGTCCGGTTTTCCACATTACGGGTTTGCCGCCATTCGCCTCAATGGTCTGCGCAAGGTGACGCGAACACTTCACATCGTAAATAATCGGTGCTCCGGTATTGCGTGACAGCACGTCTTTTACAAACAAAATCATTTGCCGATCCGGCCACAGAATTTTACCGGTACCGTCAACAACACCTAAGCGATCGCCGTCACCGTCGAAGGCGAATCCGAGATCGGCGTTTTCCAGCTTCACCATATCGATTAGGTCTTGCATGTTTTCCGGCTGGCTGGGATCTGGATGGTGATTAGGAAAACTGCCGTCCACTTCGCAGTACAGCTCTACGACATCGTGGCCCAATGCGCGCATCATTTGTGGGGCCACCGCGCCTGCTACACCGTTGCCGCAATCAATGACGATTTTAAAGGCGTTTCCGAGCGCAACCGGGATGTCCTCACTAATTCTGCGGACGTACTCGGGCACTATTTCGGCCGCCTGTAGGTTGCCCGCACCGCTGGTGTAATCACGGGACTCGATGCGCTTGCGGATCGCCTGAATGGCTTCGCCCGACAACGTCTCGCCGTCGAGCACGACCTTGAGGCCGTTGTATTCCGGCGGATTATGGCTACCGGTCACCATCACGCCGCTCAAGGTGTCCAAATAATGGGTGGCAAAATACAGAACCGGTGCCGGCGCCATACCGATATCGATGACGTCACGACCTACTTCTCGCAGCCCTTTGATAAGCGCTTCTGCCAGTTCAGGGCTAGACAGTCGGCCATCACGCGCAACCACGAGGCCCTGCTGACCCCGCTCATAGGCCTCGCTGCCGAGCGCCCGCCCAATTTCGTAAACCGCGTCCGTAGTCAGCGTTTCGCCGACCACACCCCGAATATCGTAGGCGCGGAATATAACCTCGGCAATGCCGCTGGAATCCGCCTGCGCACTGACCTGCGCCGTGGGCGCAGACTCACTGACGGGTTCCGGGTCCGGCTGAGTTGGATCGCTGTCGATGTTTGGCTCACTGATACTTGGCGTAAAACTGGTGATGTCGTCGCCGTCCAATTCATCCATAACCGGGACGGCAGCCTGTGGGGCAACGGACGTCGCGCTTGGCAACGAGGCCAAACCGGGAACCAGGCGTTCCAAACCCGGGTGTGTGCCTTCCATAATCGCGCGTACCGCACCTTCGTAGGCAATAGCAGCATCGCTTGTCGGCATGCCGGTACCACGGCCGCGTTTGAGCATAAACAATGCGGCTGCGACGGCAATGGCCAGCAACAGTGCTGCAGCCAGTACTAGCAACCAGACGTTGCCGGATTCCTCGGACGCCTTCTCCATCGAGCGTGCTGAAGGCTTACCCCAATATGCCAGATTCAACACAGTGCCCGCCAGCGGCGCCGTTGCAACCTCCAAGTCCTGCGGCCGCTCACCGGCGCTGTGGGCAATGACTTTTGGCGGTCCTTTTTTCAACGGCTGTTGCACTTCCAAATGCCCGCTACCGCGCTCTAGGCTATCGAGCGAACTCTGCAACACAGCCACGTCGAAACTCGCGTGTACAAACCCTGCGACCTGATCCCCATCAACAATCTTTCGAATGACCACCAGGTGCTGAGCTGGGGTACCAAACAAATACACTTCGGCGGGGACTGGCGTGTCGCTGGTTTCGCTGCGGCGAAGCATGTCGAGCGACCCGTACTGCAGGGGGCGGGCTACTGGTATTATCGATCTCCTTGTGCCCGGGCCGCAGCAGCCGCAGCTTTAGCAAACCCGGTACGCTGGCCGCTTGCCGTTGGATCTGTAACTGTGCGCTATAATCACCGCCGACAGCGCGCAATGCGCCATCGCCGGCGCTTATCGTTGCAATCGCATCCAGCGCCGCGTCTAAATCCGCGCTTATTTCGCCCGCGAGTTCAGCAACCGTAGCCAATTGCGCCGCCCGCAATGAGCCTGCAGCTCGATTGGAAAGATTCGAATATAGATACCAGATCAGGCTGACGACAATTATCGCCGCCACGGCAACGCCGCCGCCCTTTATCAGCATCTGTGCGGTGGCGCGCTTGACTAGGCGCTTTTTGATCGGTGAATCGGCCATCGGCCCTTAGTTAACCCGCTAAAATCATACGTAATTCGAGAATTCGTCGCTTACGCCGACAATCGGCTAAGGCAGACTGTAACGATTGCACGCCTGCGAGGCCAGACTCCGAACGTGTGGAACTAGTGAATCGCATTATGCTGTGCGCCGTACTCATGTGATACATAGGCTAACCGACCGCGGCTGCGGCCCGGGCGGTATGGTAACGTTCGGCAATCACCGCCACCAATCGTCGCGCCAACTGCTCTTTTGGGGCGCGACCAAGTTTGATCTCGCCGTCTGCCCATAACACATGTAGTTCGTTGTCTTCACTGTCAAAACCGATATCCGCCCGGCTAACGTCGTTCGCGGCGATCATATCGATGGATTTCTCCCGCAACTTCCGTCGGGCATAGCCCTCCAGGTCACGTGTTTCCGCGGCAAAACCAACGGTAAACGGTGCATCGGGGCGCCGTGCTGCGCTCGCCAGGATGTCCGTCGTTCGCTCGAGATCGAGCGCCAGCGTCGCTTCGTGTTTCTTCAGCTTGTCCGCCGCCGGCGCGCTTGAGCGATAGTCCGCCACCGCCGCAGCCGCAATAAAAATGTCCGTGTCGCTTAGTGTTTCGGTAACGGCTTGCAGCATCTCGTGCGCCGTTGTAATTGCTATACGCTGCACAGCGCTAGGCGGATCGAGGTTGACCGGGCCACTAACCAAGGTTACTACCGCACCGGCCTCGGCAGCGGCGCGCGCTACCGCGTAGCCCATGCGACCTGAACTTCGATTGCTGATGTAACGCACCGGATCAAGCGGCTCGCGTGTGGGTCCGGCTGTCACTAATACACGCAGATCACTCAAGGTCCCAGGCGCGAAAGTCGCTGCCAATCCGCTGATGAGCTCCATCGGCTCCAGCATCCGACCGGGCCCGACATCACCGCAAGCCTGCTCACCCTCAGCCGGACCCAGCAGTGTTACGCCACGGCTCACGAGCGTCGCACAATTGGCCTGGGTTGCCGCCGCAATCCACATTTGCTGATTCATGGCGGGCGCCAACGCTATGGGTGCTGAACTGGCTAGACACACGGTAGAGAGCAAATCGTCGGCCAGACCATAAGTCATTCTAGCCATGAAATCGGCGCTCGCCGGTGCAATGAGTATGGCGTCCGCCCAACGCGCCAATTCAATGTGACCCATGCCCGATTCTGCGGTGGGATCGAGCAAGCTGACATGCACCGGCGTTCCCGACACGGCCTGCATGGTCAGCGCACCGATAAACTCTTGCGCCGCCGGCGTCATCACCACACGCACCTCAGCTTCGAGCGCACGCAGACGCCTCACCAAATCAGCGCTTTTGTAGGCTGCTATGCCGCCGGTGATACCGACGATAATCCGCTTGCGGGCTAAGGTGTTAAGCACGATTTCTTACCTGGACTGGCGATTTTACCCGATGCCGGGGACCGCATATACTCTGGATATTATCCAGCCGCAACACAAGGAGGTGTTATGGCCATTCGGGACTGGCCGGCGGACGAACGGCCGCGCGAGAAACTGCTGATCAGGGGCGCTGACGCCCTTTCAGACGCCGAACTTCTCGCAATTTTCCTGCGCAACGGCGGTGTCGGCGCAACGGCCGTGGACCTTAGTCGAAGCCTGTTGACTCGTTTTGGCAGCCTGCGTGCTCTGTTAGACACGGATCGACAGCAATTCTGTGCGGCGCCCGGCTGCGGCCCGGTCGGTTACGCACAATTGCAGGGTGCGCTGGAGCTGTATCGTCGCTATTTTGAAGCAGGCCTGCGGCGTGGAAGTGTCATTACCCGCCCCGACGATATGCGGCGTCTACTGCAGGCCAAGTTGGCGGGCCATCAGCGGGAGGTGTTTGCGTGCTTGTTTCTGGACAACCGGCACCGACTTTTAGGCTTCGAGGAGCTCTTCTACGGCACCATCAACGCCGCGACCGTACACCCTCGAGAGATCGTCAAACGGGCCTTACACTTCAATGCCGCCGCCGTGATCGTCGCGCACAATCATCCTTCCGGGGTGGCGGAACCGAGCCGCGCCGACGCGACACTCACTATTCGAATCAAAGACGCATTAGGTTTGATAGACGTTCGCCTGCTAGACCATTTCGTGGTTGGCGACGGCGAGTTGGTTTCCCTAGCTGAACGGGGTTTGGTCTAGCCCGCATATTGAATGAAGGGTGTAGCGGACCTTTGTCCCGCGGAGCGCCGGAGTCAGGATGGCGTAGGCCGCTGGCCAAGCCGAGTGCGCAGCGCAGAGATGGCACCTCGCTGAGGACGCCTGCGGCTAGGCCCCGCACTGGAGCGCAAAGCATAGCACTGGTGCAATCTACAATGTAACGCGCTACAATCGCGCGCCGTTAGATATCAACAGGATAATCACCGTGTCTCGCGTCTGCCAAGTTACCGGAAAGAGCCCGATGTCGGGCAACAAAGTCTCCCACGCCAAAAACAGAACCCGGCGGCGGTTTCTCCCTAACCTGCAACATCATCGATTTTGGGTCGAAAGCGAGAAACGCTGGGTGCGTCTGCGGGTGAGTGGTAAGGGCTTGCGAATCATAGATAAGCACGGCATCGACAAAGTACTTGCTGATCTGCGCGGACGCGGCGTCAAGGTTTAAGCGCACAACTGAGGTTCTCGCTACCGCCACGGTCGCTTATAAACACCCTACAAGCTCATACCTTCGGAACAATCACATCATGCAAGACAAAATTAAAATGGTCTCCAGCGCCGGCACCGGGCACTACTACACAACCAGTAAGAACAAAAAGAACTGTCCTGACAAGCTCGAAATGATGAAATTCGATCCCGTGGTGCGCAAACACGTCATGTATAAAGAAGCCAAAATCAAGTAACAGCCGTTAGAACGCAGTGCAGAAAAGCCCGCGATAGCGGGCATTTTTTATAGTTGTTCAGTCAACAACGATGCCCACTAGTCGAGCGCGAGCGAGTAACCACGCAGACCCGCGGCAAAATCCGCAAGTGCGTCGATGCCGGTCGCCTCGGCCTGGCGACACCAGTCCTGCAAAGCGTCCAACAGATGCTCTGGCGACGCCGTTCGTTCCGCCCAGATAGCCTGCAAACGCAGCCGGAATTGGTACACGACATGCAACGCGTTACTTTGCTGTAAGGCGCTTTCAAGTCGATGCCTCGCGTCGTCGTCGAGCAGGGAGACTTCGCGATGCAACAAGCGGCGAGTGGATTTCAGCGCCGTACGCGCCTGTCCAACTGCCCGGCGTTTTTCTTCCTTATAAACCTGAGCAATTACCTGATGCGCATAGTCAGACATCACGTGAAAGCGGTTAGTGACGACCGCACGCGCGGTATCGAGGTCGATACCAAGTTTCTCGGGTCGCCAGCATACTTTGGGGGCTAGCTTTTTCACGCGTGCCAGCCCTAGCGCAGCGAGCACCTGGATATACAGCCATCCAAGATCAAATTCCCACCATTTGGAGGAGAATTTTGCTGAACTGGCGAACGCGTGGTGGTTGTTGTGCAATTCTTCACCGCCGATAAGGATGCCCCAGGGCACGATATTGGTGGATGCGTCGGCGCTCTCGTAGTTGCGATAACCGGCAAAGTGGCCAACGCCATTGATGACTCCCGCTGCGAACACGGGGATCCAAATCATTTGTACCGCCCAAATTGTCAGCCCCAGAGCACCAAAAAGCACCAGATTAATGATCAACATCACACTGATGCCGATATTTTCGTGGTTGTAGACGTTTCGCTCGAGCCAATCATCCGGCGTGCCATGCCCATACGTCTGCACGGTCTCCTGAGTTTTCGCCGCGCGTCGGTATAACTCAGCGCCTTCCAATAGCACGGTGCTAATGCCGGCTACTTTGGGGCTGTGCGGATCGCCCTGTGCCTCTACCCTGGCATGATGTTGCCGGTGCACGGCCGTCCACTCTTTGGTAATCATTCCCGTCGTCAACCACAGCCAAAAGCGGAAAAAATGCGCCGGCAGCGCTCCGAGCTCCAGTGCCCGATGCGTTTGGTTGCGATGCAAATAAATTGTGACTGCTGCAATGGAGATGTGGGTCAATCCCAGCGCCACCAACACGTAACCCCAAAGCGGAAGCTGTATTAATCCGTAAAGCATTTCATCCTCGGCACCGCTGCTTACAATGGCCACATTTTACACGGCTTGGCGGCTATTTGGAGCCGAACACCTTTTTTAGCAGGTCTGTGCCGCGCGCCAGAGGATCCTCGCGGATCCGTCGTTCCTCCGCGGCTACCAGAGTAAATACACCGTCCAGCGCTTTTTCGGTGACATAACCATCGAGATCCAGTCGGTCCAGGTCAACGAAAGAAGCCAGCGGCCCAGCTTTCTCGGCAAGCGATTTGTACGCCCTGGTAACACCGGCATTATCCGTGGCTTCGGCAACGATCGGGAGCATGCGCTGGGCCATGCTATCGCCCCCCCACACGGCGCAGATACGTTGTTGCAGCGTCATCGGGCCCATCCAATATCTGTTTCGCATCCGTTACGCTCATGTTCTGCACTGCATCAATGAACACGTCTTTTGCCACTGGCACCGCACTCTCAGCAGCTCGGTTCATGGTCGTTACGAACTCGTCCGCGTAGCGGTCCTGGCCCAGCGAGCGCAAACCTCGCTCCACCGCCGAGAGTGACTCGGGGACCGGGATACGCACCGACGGATCGTCCAGGAACCCGCCTGGTGCTCCCAAAGCACTGACCGCTTTGCCCGCACCCTGGACCAGGGCTTGCTTCAATGCAGCCACAATTTCATCGTTCTGCAGTACCGCACCCGTCGCTGCTTTGATTTGCTTGCTGTCACCGCCACCCAAAACTGAATCGAGCAAATCGCGCCAACCTGCCCATGTTGGCTGACAGGCTAAAATCATCAGTACTATTGCAGCACAGAGTTTGCGGTACATTTGTCGTTTCTCCGTCAGATTTTGCTGCTTAATATCAAATTGCCACAACGCTCGGGTCGGGCCAACCACACAGGTGGAAGGTAGGTTGTCCAGCCCGCTTCGACAACGACGCTCGGGCCTTTAAGAATGAATGCTTGGCAATATCTCGCACGGCGTCAATAATACCTCACTCATGACGTTGGTCGCCGTCGAAAATTTAAGCCGCCACTTCGGTGCACGCCGCGCAGTCAGCGATCTCAACCTGTCGGTATCGCGCGGCGAGGTGCTCGGATTCCTCGGCCCCAACGGCGCCGGAAAATCGACAACCATGCAGATAATCTGCGGTGCGCTTGCGCCTAGCGCCGGCCGAGTGCATATCGATGGTTACGATTTATTCGCCAATCCGCGCGAGGCCAAACGCCGCATCGGTTATCTCCCGGAAGTTCCGCCGTTGTATCCCGAGCTTAGAGTCGACGAATACCTCGATTTTTGCGGGCGCTTGCATGCGGTGCCTCGCGCGCAATTACGCGATGCGCGTGAACAAGCCAAAGAGCGCTGCGGTCTGAAGGATGCCGGTCCGCGGCTGCTTGCCAATTTGTCGAAAGGTTATCGCCAGCGCGTGGGGCTCGCACAAGCAATCATTCACAACCCGGAAGTGATTGTGCTCGACGAACCCACCGAGGGCTTGGACCCCAACCAAATGCGCGAGATCCGGGCATTGATCCGCGAACTCGGCCGTCAACATAGCGTCATCTTATCGACCCACTTGCTGCCCGAAGTGCAGGCCGTGTGCGAGCGAGTGATCATCCTGCATGAAGGGCGGCTCGTATTTGATCAACCTCTGCATACCCAACTCGCCAACCTTTCCACGCTCGCAGTCGTCATCGGCCTTGCTAATCCACCGCCTGCCGAAGCCCTCGCGGCGCTAGCCGGGATCACCGCCGTAGAATCGCTGTCAGCGCAGCGTTTCTTGCTGCGCTATGACGTCGCGCGTACCGAACTGGCAGCGATCGCCGCAACTGCAGTAGACAGGGACTGGCAACTTGTGGAACTTGCTCCGCAGCGCGAATCACTGGAGGAGATATTCACGCGCCTGACAACGAGCGAGTCCGAAGCACGGACGCCAACATCGTGATACGGGTGATCGCAGGGCGTGAGTTACGAGCGCTCTTCGTTTCTCCGATTGCTTGGCTGGTGCTGGCGAGCGTGCAGTTCATTCTCGCTTATGTGTTTCTCGCCCGAATCGAGATTTTTATGGAGGTGCAACCTCGACTCGCGGTAATCGACGGCGCCCCCGGCATTACCGAAATCATTATCACGCCGGTGTTGGGTAGTGTCGCCGTCATATTACTGCTGCTGGCTCCACTGTTGACGATGCGCACTTTCAGCGAAGAGCGCCGTAGCGGCACTCTCAACTTATTACTTACCGCGCCGATCTCGGTCAGCGACATAGTGTTGGGAAAGTTTTGTGGCCTGATCGGTTTCTTTGCCATTATGCTGGCGATGATTGCCTTGATGCCGCTGGCTCTGACCTTGGGTGGCACCATTGATATCTGGCAGTTCGTGAGCGGACTATTCGGCGTATCTTTGTTAGCCGCAAGCTTCACTGCCGTAGGCTTATTCATGTCCGCATTGACTCGCCACCCTGGGGCCGCCGCGGTTGCCAGTTTCGGCCTTTTGTTACTGTTGTGGATCGTGCAATGGCGGGGGGCGACGAGCGCGCAAACCACCACCGGCGTCGTCGACTATTTATCGCTTACCGCACACTTCCAACCTTTGCTCACCGGGCGTATCGACTCAAGCGATGTCTGTTATTTCCTGCTGCTAATCGTGACCTTTCTTATTCTCACCATCTGGCGACTCGGCGCTGAGCGGTTATGGGCAACCTAAATTTCGGAGCAGCGCCGGCGCGCTGGAAACAACGAGTCAATGCCTGGGTATTTTTGCTACTACTGCTGATTGCTGTGACCTTATTGGCACGCTTGAGCATGCAGTACACGTTATCGTTCGATGCAACCGGCGCGGCCCGACATAGTCTATCTGCGGCCTCCGTTAGCGTTGTCGGTCACCTCGCCGGGCGTATTGTCATCACGGCTTACCTGCAAAAAGATCCGGATCGACGAAGACAACTGCGGGATCTGGTCGCGCGCTACCAAATCCACAAAACCGACATCGAGTTACATTTCGTAGATCCGGATGCAGTGCCAGATGAAATCCGCCAACTCGGGATCAGTAAGGATGGCGAAATCATCGTGCGTTTCGCCGAACGCAGCGAACACGTGTTGCAGCACAATGAGCGCGCATTAACGAACGCGCTTCAGCGCTTGGCTCGCGCGAATGAACGTTGGCTGGTGTTCCTGGAGGGCCACGGTGAGCGCCACCCAAGGCGACAGGCCAACCACGACTATGGCGCCTGGGCACAACAACTTGAGAATCGCGGCTTTGAAATCCAGTCGCTGAATCTGGCGCAGTCCGGCGCCATTCCGGACAACGCAAGCGTGTTGGTCATTGCCTCTCCGCAGGTTGATCTGCTGCCGGCGGAGGTGGGTGTTATCTATGATTATCTGGCACAGGGGGGCAACCTGCTGTGGCTGTCCGAGCCCCAAGCGCAACGGGGTCTGGAGCCGCTCAGCGGCTTGTTCGGGATCCGCTTTGATGCCGGCACACTGGTCGATCCAACGACCCAGCAGCTTGGCATTGATCAGCCCACTTTTGCGCTGATTACCAGTTACCAGGCGCATCCGAGCACAGACGGATTCCGGTATCTCACGTTGTTCCCACAGGCAACCGGGATCTCGGTTGACGGGGACACCGATTTTAATTTGGCGCCATTATTACAAACTGGCCCACGCGCCTGGCTCGAGACAGGCTCGCTGGAAGGTTCGGTAGGTTTTGACGAAAACGTCGACCGCGCAGGACCCATAACGCTTGCTGTGGCTTTGACCAGAGCGCGGGAGACGTCCAGCAATAGCGAACAACGGATCGTTATTGTCGGAGACGGAGATTTCCTGTCGAATGCATTTTTGGGCAATAGCGGCAACCAGGATCTAGGCCTGCGACTGATCTCCTGGCTCGCCGCTGACGACGAATTGATCGATATACCGGCTCGATTGACACCAGACGCACATCTGGATCTGGCGCGAGCACACGCTATTGCCCTGGCCTTTGGGTTTTTGCTGGTGCTGCCAATCGCGCTCGCTGGGTGCGGTACCTTAATCTGGTGGCGACGCCGTCACAGTTGATCGCAGCTCCACCGATGCTCTCGCGATACTGGCTTAACCTTGCGCTGTTGCTAATAGTTGTTGCGCTCGCGGCTCTCAGTTTTTTTGCAGTGCCCGGTAAACCGCCAGCGGCCGGATTTCAAATGCTTGAACTGCTGGACCAGCCGCCACACTCCATCCTCATCGAACGCCGAGCGCAGCAAACTGTGTCGTTATCCAAACCGGCTGATGTGTGGTTATTAAACGGACCGTTCGCAGGCGATGCCGATCAAGCGAAGGTTAGCGAACTGTTGCGATTTCTTGATGCTTCCAGCGATACCGTACTGCTAGCGCAACCGGAAGAACTACATCGATTCGAGCTCACCCGCCCTCGTGTTCGCTTGACGATTAATGACACAGAGTTTTGGTTTGGCGCAACCCAGCCGCTGAATGGGCGCCGTTACGTGCTCCAGGGGGATAAGATTTATCTGTTGCGCGATACCGCCTATTACCACTTGATTGCCGAACCCGCGGGTTACGCGAGTCGGGCGTTGCTCCCTTCGCATCTGCACATAACGGCGCTGATACACGAGAATCGTCAGGTTGCGGTTGCCGATCCGAGATTGCTGGAAAGTTGGCGCAGTGCGACTGCCGAGCGGGTGCAGACACTCAGCAATCCTTCCGGTGAGGCGCTACACGTGGAGTTTTCGAACGGCCCGCGAATTACCTTCTACCTGCGTGCTACAGATGACGCCCTGATTCTGGGACGCGCTGACCTTGGTATCGAATACGTGTTCCCGGCGGCGGCCCGGGCACAACTTCTGGGCACCGATTCCTGAGTTAGCGCTGCCGGCAGGGTGCACTATGCCTGAGTTACCTGAGGTTGAGACCACCCGGCGCGGGATTGCGCCGCATCTGCTTGGTGCGCAGGTCTGCGATGTCGTCGTGCGTGATCGGCGTTTGCGTTGGCCGGTGCCACGCAACCTGCGTCAACGCTTGTTGGGACATACGTTTCACCGCGTCGAACGGCGTGCCAAATACCTGCTGCTGTATACGAACACCGGTTGCTTGATCCTGCATTTGGGCATGTCAGGCAGTTTGCGCATATTGCCGACGACCTCGCCAGTGGCCAAGCACGATCACCTGGACATCGTATTGACCAACGGCAAGTGCCTGCGGTTACGCGATCCGCGCCGTTTCGGCAGCGTGCATTGGACCGCGGCGCCTGACAGACACTTTTTGCTAGTGCATCTGGGCCCAGAACCCTGGGACGAGGAATTTAGCGGAAACTACTTGCACCAGCGCTCCCAGGGCAGAAAGGCGACCGTGAAAAGCTTCATTATGGATGCCAAAACCGTGGTCGGCGTCGGCAATATCTATGCAAGTGAATCATTGTTCGCCGCCGGCATTCACCCCGGGAGACACGCAGGTCGTATCAGTAAAGCCCGTTACGTGCGCCTTGCGCAGGCAATCATCGCTGTTCTCGACGCCGCTATCGTACGCGGTGGCACTACACTACGAGATTTCGTCGCAAGCGACGGCAGCCCAGGTTATTTTCGCCAAGAACTACAGGTGTATGACCGCGCCGATGCGCCGTGCCGAAACTGCGGCCAGCCGATCCGCAGGCGGGTGCTAAGCCAACGCGCGAGCTATTACTGCCCCAGCTGCCAGCGCTAATCCGCAGGATAGTAGGCTACGCCACCTTCGCCACGCGGATCGCTGGCTGCGGTGACGGTACCATTGTTACGGTCCCATAGAATTGCGTGCATGTTACCGTAGTTGCGGGACACTTCCCGCAGCGTATGGCCACGTTCAGTCAAATCCGCCCGTTCGCCCTCATTGAATGCACCCTTCTCGAACTGCACGTGATCGGGCAGATATTGGTGATGAAAACGTTTCACGGCCACCCAGGACTCAGGTGGATTGCCGGCCGCGAAATCGAGAATGCCCAACAGCACCATGCTGATGATGCGACTGCCGCCGGGCGTGCCGAGAATTGCAATTCTGTCGTTGGTTTCTACGAATGTCGGCGTCATGCTCGACAGCGGCCGCTTACCTGGTGCGATGGAGTTGGCGTGCAATCCGACCAGGCCATAGGCATTGGGGGTCATGGGACGCGCTGAGAAATCATCCATTTCATCGTTAAGCAGGACGCCCGTTCCGGCCGGCACGAACGCAGCGCCGAACGGGATATTGATACTCAAAGTTCCGGCCACGCGATTACCTGCCCGGTCGATGATGGAAAAGTGTGTGGTATCGCGGCCTTTCTCCGGCTCCTCGCCCAAACCCGGGAGCGTGTCGCTTGGCGTGGCTTGTGCCAACTTGATAGACGTACGTTGCTCCGCCGCATAACCCTTGTCTGTCAGGGCCTTGATGGGGACATCGACAAAATCTGAGTCGCCGAGAAACTCCGCTCGATCCCGATAGGATCGGCGCATTGCCTCGATGGTCACATGGCGTCGCGTCGCAGAGTCTAGCTCGTTGAACTCAAACCCCTCCAGGATGTTCAACGCCTGCATGAGTACCACACCGCCTGAGGATGGCGGTGGCACCGTAACGATTCTTATATCGCGGTAATGGCCGATAATCGGTTCACGTTCGACGATCTTATAATCCGCCAAATCCTGCAACGTCCAGATCCCTCCTGCTTCACGCACGCCGGTTACGAGTAATTGCGCGATGTCGCCAGCGTAAAAACCTTTTGCACCCTGTTTAGCAACGCGTTCCAGCGTGGCGGCGAGATCCGGTTGGCGCACGACGAACCCGGGTTCCGGGACATCGTTATTGTGCAAAAAAACCGCCGCCGCCGCCGGGCTCGCCTGCAAAGCGCGCAAACGATATCCGGCCAACAAACTGTAGCGCTTGCCAATCGCGAACCCCTCACTAGCCAGCCTGATCGCCGGCGCCAGACTATCCGCCAGCGGCAACCGCCCGTAATTCGTGGCCAGATATTCCAGACCAGCGATTAATCCGGGAATACCCGCAGCGAGCGGCCCATTTAACGATGAATCACGTACAAGCTCACCGTCAGCGTCGAGATACATGTCACGGGTTGCCGCCGCGGGCGCTTTTTCACGACCGTCGATCATGCTTTGCTGGGCATCGGCAGCCCGGTGCAGCAACCAAAATCCGCCACCGCCAATGCCCGAACTGTAAGGTTCCACCACCGCCAGCGTTGCAGACACAGCAATGGCAGCATCGAACGCGTTGCCCCCCGACGCGATAATCTCGGCACCGGCGGCGCTGGCGAGCGGATGGGCACTGGCGATAGCGGCGCGCGGAAGCTGCGCCGGCTCGCTGGCAGGCACCGCCACACTCATCAGGCAAAACAGGAAGCAGATCTGTGCCGTCGTTGTGGGTATCTTTGTGAGCGTCATCGATTAATATCCTTTTTGGGCATAGCTATAAAACTTGCGCGGGTCAGCATTCTTCAACCCAGCCGTTGGCGTAACGCAACAAGCACCTTCGGGTGCACAAACTCACTAACGTCGCCCCCCAGCGTCGCTATCTCCCGCACTAAACTGGACGAGATGTAGCTGTGTTGTTCCGCCGATGTCAGGAAAATCGTATCCGCTTCAGCGATCAAATGCCGGTTCATGCTGGCCATTTGAAACTCGTACTCGAAATCAGAGACCGCACGTAGCCCCCGCAACAGCAACGTCGCACCCTCCATGCGAGCGAAATCGGCCAATAAACCGTCGAAGCGCTTTGCCTCGGCGTTGTTTATCTCCCCCAGCACGTCGGCGGCCAGCCTGACCCGTTCATCCGCGGAAAATGCCGTGTTCTTGCCCTCGCTGCCGGCAATGGCAACAATCACCCGATCAAAAATGCGCGCGGCGCGGGCGACGATGTCGGTATGACCGTTGGTAATCGGGTCAAAGGTCCCTGGGTAGACTATCGTTCCATTCATTAACTGTTTCCCTGTTGGTCGCTGCGTTGCGCGAGCGCAAATCCTACTCTCCCGGCGCGTTGTTGGTGCGTTATTTGCCAATCTGCGGGCATTGTGACTGCCAGACCTGCGGGATACTCCAAATATACCCGCCCGCGCGGTGTGAGCCACCCGCCAACCGCCAACGCGGCGCAGGCGTTCTCCTGAATTTCGGAAGCAAACGGCGGATCGACAAAGACAATATCGAATTGCGCCTGCGGCCTGGCGAGCCATTGCATTGCATCGGCCTGGATAATCTGGATCTGTGCGGCAGCCAAGTGTTGTGCGCTCGCCCGTAACGCGGATACTACCTCGCCGTCCGTATCGATCAACACCACTTTGGCCGCACCTCGCGAGGCCGCCTCGAAACCCAAGGCGCCGCTACCGGCAAATAGATCAAGACAATGCGCGCCGTGCATATCCGTTTGTAACCAATTGAAAAGTGTTTCCCGGACTCTGTCTGCGGTAGGCCGCAGCCCAGCCACTGGCGGAACCGGCAAGCGTTGTCGACGCCACTGGCCGCCGATTATCCGAACAAAGCCCGGCTCGCGGTCGCGGCGTCTGGGCACTATTCGCTTACCGCGGCACTACCCACGGTAACCAACACCATTTGTTCGAGTCTAACCCGCCGCTTGAACGCGTCACGAACTTGCTCTTGGGTAACCTTTTCGACACGCGCCGAAAAGGTTTCCAGGTAATCCAACGGCAATCCGAAAAACCCTATGGTGACGAGCTGCTCCAGTTTTTTACCGTTGCTGTCCACGCGCAGCGGAAAACCGCTGACGATGTTCTGTTTGGCGCTTTCGAGTTCCTCAGGATCAGGTCCCTTGCGCACGAAGTCCCCAATCGTAGCGCGCAATAGTTCCAGCGCGCCGCCGAGCTGGTCGTTGCGAGTCTGCAGGCCGGCGACAAATGGCCCTGCGGCGCGAAGCGGGGCGAAGAAGCTGTACGCGGAGTACGCCAAACCGCGCTCCTCGCGTATCACCTTGAACAAACGTGACACCAATCCGGCGCCGCCGAGCATATGGTTGCCGACGTATAACGCGAAATAGTCCGGATCACCGTAAGACATTACCGGCAGGCCTAGCCACACATGCGTCTGCGCAGATTGTTTTACAGTAGCGCGCTGGCGCGCAAGTGTTGAAACCGCCGGCGGCAACGCCGCAGTCGGTTCACCCGCCGGCAGATCCTTGCTAACGCCTGCTGCCATGTCCCGCGCATCGGACTGCGTCAGGTCCCCAATGATCGCGATCACCGCATTTCGGGCGGTGTAATAACGCGCGTGAAATAACTCCACATCCACCCGCGTAACTGCGGTTAAAGTTGTTTGCGTTCCCAACGCCGGGGTAGCGTAGGGATGACCCTCATACGCAGTCGCGTAGAAAGCATCTTGTGCAACATTGCGCAGCGATTGGCTGCGTTCCCGAATAGCTTGTAGCTGACGGGTTTGCTCTCGGACGAAGACCTCAGGTAAAAAGTCGGGTTTGGCGAGTAATGTCGACAGGACAGTCGTTAGCCGCTGGCGGCTGTCCTCATCGCTCAGTAAGCGCGCCCCGACCCATGCTTTATCTCGATCAACACTGTGTCGATACTGCGCCCCCAAATCAGCCACGCGGTCACGCAATTGCTCGCCACTGAGTCCATCCGCTCCCTCTATCAGCAGCGCATTGGTGAGAGCGGCGACGCCGGGATGATTGCCGTCACGCGCGCTGCCGGCGTCGAACACGATTCGCACATCGACCATCGGCACTTCAGGGGCAGCGAGGAAAAAAACGCGTGCGCCGTTTTCGGTCTGCCAATGTTCTATCTGCGCGGCGCAGACCGAGCCAAAACAACCAGCGATCATCATGGCTGCCGATAGTCGGCACAGCAGTGGTGCGCGCTCGCCTTGGCTAATTCGTGGCATCGTCGTGCCCGGGATCCAGCAACGTTATCGTCATTGTGCTGGCAGTCAAATACGCCCGCGCCACGTCCTGTAATTGCTCAGTTGTGACCGCATCAATTGCAGGCAAGTAGCTTCCGCGAGCACGCCATCCAACCCCTACTGTCTCCAACAGACCGAGCTGAAAAGCCTGAAATGACAATGAGTCACGCTGATATATTTGCTTTGCCCGCAGGCGGATTTTTGCCCGTCTGAGCGCCGTGACGTCGAAACCGGTCGCAATTTGCATGCGCAGGGCCTTTAACAGACGTGTTTCGAAATCTGATAACGTCTGATCAGGGGAGGGTATCGCCGCGACGGTGAACAACGCGTCCAGTCGGTGGTAGAGGTCGAAATCGATCTGCAGCTCCGCCGCTAACTGCTCGGTGCGCACCAAGCTACGCACTAAAAGTCCGGTTTCAGCATCACCGAGAACTTCTTTGAGTAGTTCCAGTGCGTACGGATGCCAATCGGGGATATCGTCGTCCAGTAGCGCAATTCGCAGACTCGGTGCCTTGAAGCTCGCTACTAAATGTGGAACCGCGCTGGGCTCGATAATTAGCGCGCGCTTTTCACCGTATTGGGGTACCTCGCGGTTAGCGCGTGGGCGTGGCACCGGGCGCGCCGCAATCGGGCCAAAGTGCTGGCGCGCCTGGCGCGCAACGGCACTTTTGTCGATGTCGCCAACGACCACGACTACCGCATTATTCGGTGCATACCATTGCGAGTACCAATCGCGCAACGCGCCAACGTTTAGCTGCTGCAGATCTGTCATCCAGCCGATTACGGGTTGCCGGTAGGGGCTGGTTTGAAAAGCCACGGCGTTAGTGAGCTCACGAAGCCGACCCAGAGGTCGGTCATCGGTGCGCAGCCGCCGTTCCTCCATGACGACTTGGATTTCCTTACTGAATTCGTGCTCGTCGAGCAACAGGTTCTGCATGCGGTCAGCCTCAAGGGCGAAGCTCACAGGCACACGGCTGCGTTCGAATTCTTGGTAATAACCCGTGTAATCTGCGCCGGTGAAAGCGTTTTGTCGGCCACCGTTAAGCGCCACGATACGCGAAAATTCACCTTGCCCATGGCGATGCGTGCCCTTGAACATCATATGTTCGAGCGCGTGCGAGATCCCCGTTATACCGTCGTGTTCATAGCTGGATCCGACCTTGTACCAAAGCTGCACGACGACAACGGGTGCGAGACGGTCCTCGAGCATTATTAGTTTAAGGCCATTGTCGAGCACCGTCTCGCTGGGCCCAGGGGCCGCCGGGCTTATTGCGGGGATAACATATGCGGCTAGCGCTAATAATGCCGCGCATTGGCCGTGGCAACGTTTTTGCTTCGTCGCGCGCTGGCGGTAAGAGATCGTTTCAGCTGTCATGGGTGGATGTTAGGATAACGAAAACTGCCGATCAGCGCTTCTGCAATTCAACTGTCAACCGGATCTGTTAACAACCTTGCGCATGGAAAAATCCATGGCTGAACATGTTTGAACGCCTGAAAAAGCGCATCAAGCGTTCCAGCGAATCGCTATTGAACGGGCTCGGGCGGCTGGTGCCCGGTCGCGCCAAAATTGATGCACAAACCCTTGATGGAATCGAGGAGCTATTGCTGACAGCCGATCTCGGGGTGAAGGCAACCGGCCGCATTATTGAAAGCGTCAAGCGGCAGGGGCAAACCGATCAGAGCGAAATCGTCTCACTCATGCGTCGCGAGTTACTTGCCATATTGCGCCCAGTCGCGATTCCCTTAGAAATACCAAGCGACCCCACCCGCACCTTTAGTATATTGACGGTAGGCATCAATGGCGTGGGTAAAACGACCACCATCGCCAAACTCGCCAAACATTTCAAAGCAAGCGGCTATTCTGTTCTGCTGGCCGCTGGTGATACTTTCCGCGCGGCCGCGGTGGAGCAACTGCAGACCTGGGGTGAGCGCAACGGTGTGCCAGTGATTGCCCAGGGGAACGGCGCCGATTCTGCCTCGGTTATTTTCGATGCGCTACATTCAGCCCGCGCAAAGACCGTAGACATACTTATTGCCGACACTGCAGGTCGCCTTCATACGCAGAGCAATTTGATGGGCGAATTGCAGAAGATAAAGCGGGTGATGGCCAAACAGGATGCCAATGCCCCCGATGAAACACTGCTGATCGTCGACGCGACCACCGGCCAGAATGCGCTAGCCCAGGCTCGCGAGTTCCACAATATCATCGGAGTCAACGGAATCGTCCTAACCAAGCTGGACGGCAATGCCAAAGGCGGCACGGTTGTTGCGCTCGCATCGGAACTCGGTTTGCCGGTGAGATTCATTGGCGTCGGTGAGGACGCGGCGGACCTGCTGCCGTTTGATGCCCAGGAATTCGTCGACGCGTTACTCGCGCGGAGCTGACAAGCGCTTGCAACGGTGCCGAGACAATGATTCAGTTCAATGACGTCTACAAGGTTTATCCCGGGCGTCATGAGGCGTTGCACCGCGTAGATCTACATATCAAACCGGGCGAACTCGTGTTTGTAACTGGTCACTCCGGGGCCGGCAAAAGCACTTTATTGCGACTAATCGCGCTGATTGAACGGCATACGCGCGGGCAAATCGTTGTCGACGGCCAAAATCTGGAAAGAATTTCAAAATCCAAGATCCCCTACTTCCGACGCAAAGTCGGCTGCATATTCCAGGATCATCGCCTGCTTCTCGACCGCACGGTCTTTGATAACGTCGCACTGCCGTTGGTAATTGCCGGTTATCGACGCCAGGAGATTATCCGTCGCGTACGCGCGGCACTGGATCGTGTTGGATTGTTAAGCAAAGAGGCGCAACGCCCCGTCACGTTATCAAGTGGCGAGCAGCAACGCGTCGGTATAGCTCGAGCGGTGGTTAATCGGCCAACCATTTTGCTGGCCGACGAGCCCACCGGAAACCTGGATCCAGATCTTTCCCGAGAAATCATGGAATTGTTCGAACGCTTCAACCAGGTCGGCGTAACCGTCGTCATCGCCAGCCACGACATCGACTTATTACGGCAATTCAAACATCGCAACTTGCAATTGAACGGTGGGGAAATAGTCACATCGACGGCGGGTGGATTGAATTGAATCGCCCGCTCGAACGCGTGAATCGCGCCGGCAGCGAGCAACCACGGCTAGCCGATCGACTAACCGCCTGGTTGAGTTCGCATGCGCGCGCCTTATTTTACAGCATTGGACAATTGGTTCGGACACCGTCGATCTCCCTGCTTGCCGTTGCCGTCATCGGAATAACCCTGGCATTGCCGACCGGATTGTTCGTATTGCTCGGCAATGTGACAAATCTCAGCGTCGGCGTGGAAACCGGAGCGCAAATCTCGCTCTACCTGAAGATGGACACCGAAGAAGCGACGGCGCACGAACTCGCGGACATGCTCCGGGAACGTGCAAATATCGACCGGGTTCGGTTGATCAGCCGCAGTGACGCATTGCGCGAATATCAGGAATTGTCGGGATTCGGCGAAGCGCTCAAGGCTATAGAAGGAAATCCGCTGCCCCATACCTTGGTTATCAAACCAGTGGAGCGCAGCGGATCTCCGGAGCGCCTGGAGCAATTGCGAGACGAACTCGCAAGTCTACCTGGCGTGGAAACAGCGCAACTGGATCTCGATTGGGTGCGGCGGTTGCATGCATTGACCGAATTGGCGCGTAAGGCCGTGGGCGTTCTGGGCGCGTTGCTCGCACTAGCGGTTGTATTGGTTATCGGTAACACGATCCGCGTGGGTGTATTCAATCGCCGCGATGAGATTGAGATTGCCCGCTTGTTCGGTGCCACCAAAAGCTTTGTGCGGCGACCGTTTTTGTATAGTGGCGCACTTTTCGGAGCAGCCGGCGCCCTCGTCGCTGCCGCGTTGGTCAATATCAGTTTTTGGGTGCTCACAGAGCCCGTCGGCGAACTCGCGCGGTTATATCAGAAAGACTTCACCTTCCACGGTCTGGACCTTGCGAGCATCACGATATTGGTGGCCACCGGCGCACTGCTTGGGCTCGGAGGATCTTGGCTGGCGGTCGGCAGATACATTCGCGACGATCAGTTAAATCTTACGTAATTACACTAATAATCAATAACTTATATTATTTCCTCCCGGGGAACTCAGCGCTTAATTAGCACTCTAACGAATTGAGTGCTAGGATCTTTATCCACTTGTTACCCACAATCAGGAGACGATCTGATGAGTAAAGCCCTGAGCCTGCCGCTTACCTCACTGCCTGGTGGTAGCCTTCAAGCCTATATCTCCCGCGTCAATGCCCTGCCTATGCTCTCTGCAGATGAGGAACGGTCCCTCGCAGAGCGCTTTCGCAGCGACAACGACATCGAAGCCGCGCGCCAATTAGTGTTGGCTCATTTGCGCTTTGTCGCGCGCGTGGCGGCCGGCTACAGTGGCTATGGGCTGCCCTTGGGTGATCTCATTCAAGAAGGAAACGTCGGCTTGATGAAAGCCGTCAAACGTTTTGATCCCGATGTCGGCGTGCGTCTGGTCTCCTTCGCCGTACATTGGATACGCGCGGAGATGCACGAGTACATCCTGCGCAACTGGCGCATCGTCAAGGTCGCCACGACCAAAGCCCAGCGCAAGTTATTTTTTAATTTACGCAGCGCGAAGAAACGTCTCGGTTGGATGAACCAGGCGGAGGTTGAGGCTGTTGCTACGGATCTTGGGGTAAGCGCCGCAGACGTGCTGGAGATGGAAAAACGGCTCAACGCGCGCGATGCGTCATTTGATGGTCCCGCAGATGAGGACGACGCCGTCAGCGCGCCGGCGCACTACCTGGAGGATTCCTCAAAACAGCCTGATCAACAGCTTGCACACCAGCAGGAGGAAGCATTAGCGCAGGCGCGCTTGCGTAGCGGTCTCGACGCTTTGGACGATCGAAGCCGCGAGATCATTGCCGAGCGCTGGCTTAACGAGGAGAAAACCACATTGCAGGTGCTGGCCGGACGATACGAAGTTTCCGCTGAACGCATTCGCCAGATCGAACAAGCGGCCTTCAAGAAACTTAGAACGCATTTTGGCGACGTGGCGCTGTTGGCGGCGCCTGAATAATCAAGATCAGGCGGGTTAACTCGAGCCGCGCTCCAGCGTGCGCAAGCGGTACCAGATCGATAGCGAGTAAAGCGCAAGAAACAAGCCAAAATAGTATTCCTGCGGTTCGCTGTAGCGGATCTCAAGCGGCCAACTCTGCACATCAAATAAGGGTTTGAGTCGCTCCGGCACCCGGATCAAAATCGCCAGCGCTGCGCTTGGCAGGACCACGTGGGTCGGCCAGAACCAAGTTCGCCAGTCCAACGGGTCGCCCGACTGCTCGGCGCGGTGCGCAAACGGGTAGAGCACTCCGCCAATCAACACCCACAGCTCGAGTAACAAGCGTGGTTTTTGATCGAACCAGCTGCTGATATTGTGGACATTGGTTTCCTCCTGGTCATTGATGGCCTCCAACAACGGCGGCGTCTGCCAACCAAACAGGTGTTGTCCCCAACTGAGTTCTTCGCCGGCAAAGTAAATGCAGCCGAGCACGACCAGCGCCAGCCAGATAGCCAGCCGTTTGTCAGGCAAGCTATGGCGCCGCCTCAATACTGCGATTCCGGCCACCACACCAACTAACAACACACAGGGTGTTGCCAATTCCACGAAACCCCGCTCACCCTCGATAACACGTCGATACAAGGCGTGGTCGTAAATTCTCACGCTATATTGCACAAGCAGCAGCGGCGGCGGAAACCACAACCATAACCACGTCGGCAAATCGCGCGGCTGGCCCTGCTGGGCATTCACCGTACGCTAAAGATTGAAAACAGCATGGATGGCGGGCAGGTAATGATCTATAAACAATAATAAGAACAGCGCCATCAAATAAACAATCGAATACGCAAACGTGTTCATCGCGATTTTGTCATCTCGTTCTCGTAACAAGCGCAGTGCGAAATAAAGAAAGGCGCCATCCAAAACCAGCACCCCTGCGAAGTACAAAGCACCGCTCATGTAGGTCACGTACGGCAGCACACTGACGACACACAAAATGATTGTGTACAGCAGGATTTGTACGCGAGTGAAATCCACGCCATGCGTGATCGGCAGCATCGGAACATCCGCTTTCGCATAATCAGCGCGCCGGTAAATTGCCAACGCCCAAAAATGCGGCGGCGTCCACGCGAAAATGATGAGGAACAACAACAGGCTATGTGGATCGATCGTGCCTGTAACCGCGGTCCAGCCAAGAACCGGCGGCGCAGCACCAGCGGCGCCGCCGATGACGATATTTTGCGGCGTCGCGCGTTTTAAATAGAGCGTGTAGATGACCGCGTAGCCGATCAAGGTACAAAACGTCAGTACCGCAGTAAGCATGTTGACGAGCGTCGCCAACATAAACATTGAAGTACAGCCCAGCAACGCGGCAAAAATGAGCGCCTGGGTTTTTGAGATCTCTCCCTGAGGTAGAGGCCGGTCGCGGGTGCGTGCCATTAATGCATCGATTCGATAATCAGCAACGTGATTGAGCGCCGCCGCCGACGCTGCGGCCATCCCGATACCGACGGTGGCGCTGATCAGCGTTCCCACAGGCACAAATCCCGGCGTCGACAGGAACATCCCGACCACCGCGGTAAAGACGATCAGAGAGACGACCTTGGGCTTGCACAACTCAAGGTATTCGCGCCAGTTGCTGGTGGCTATAGCCGTTTGTAGTCGTGTCGACATGGTCAGTTGCCCGCCGATTTGCCGGCATCAGGCATTACTATATGTAACGCGGTACCCAGTGACAGTAGCAAAATGGCGGCACCTGCATTGTGCGCTGCCGCGATTACAAGCGGCAACCCGAATTTTACGTTTGCGATCCCTAATGATACCTGAACCCCCAAAGCCACGAGCAAGGCTACACCAACGTGTTGCAGCGACCTTGCCGCGTTGCGCAAACACGCCAGCGCCGCAGCGGTAACTATGGCAAATGTCACTAATGCGCCAAGGCGATGGACGACGTGGATCGCTGTTCGCGCGGAGGTATCCAAGATCCCAAATTCGTAATTCGGTCCAACCCCACGCCACAGTGTGAAGCCTTCCTTAAAGGCCATTTCCGGCCACCAACGGCCCTGGCAAGTCGGAAAATCTGTGCACACCAGAGCCGCATAGTTTGCGCTGGTCCAACCACCGAGGGAGATCTGCAGATATACCATCGTCAGTGCCACGATTACCCAGTTTCTAAGGCGTTTGTCCTGCTCCGCCAGCGGCGCCAGTGCGGCGATTAGCTGCCGACGCAACGCGAACCACCACAGCAATAGCAAGACGCTCATACCACCGAGCAGGTGTAATACGACGACCAGCGGTTTCAGCAGCAATGTAACCGTCCACATCCCCAGCGCCGCCTGTATTAGCACCAACACCGACAACGCGGCCGGCAGTGCCACGCGCCGCTGCGGGGCGCACCATGCATCGATCAACAGTGCCAGGATGAGCATCCCAAGCACACCGGCGGCATAACGATGCGCCATTTCCTTCCACGCTTTACCTTGCTCCAGCGGTCGCCACCCGTGTTCGGGCGCCAGTGATTGTAATTCGCTTGGGGCAATGAGCCGGCCGTAGCAACCCGGCCAGTCAGGGCAGCCAAGGCCAGCGTCCGACAAACGAACGTAGGCGCCCAACACCACGACCATCAGGCCGAGTCCGATAGCTGCAAAAACGAGGGCGCGTGTCATGCTGGCGGCGAATGATAAACGCAGCGGGACGCAGACGAAACACTCACGGGGTGCGCGAAGCGCGTAGCAGCCTTTTCAGGTCGCGCAGCACGCCCTGACCATCGTAGGGGGCCGAGTAGGCAAGCACGAGGCGGCCTCTGTGATCGACGATACTCAGCACCGGTTCAGGGCCAAGCGTACCGGTGGCCGCACTCAGCGCCGCGCGAAAATCGTCGGCGCTCGGCAGTACCCAGACATGGTCCAGGAAGGCTGCAGAGTGTGACCGCAGCAACAAACGCCGCACGCGCGATGCATCCCCGCCCAGCGCAAGCTGGATCTGACGGGTCAGATTCCAAAGTTCGGGACAGCCGTCGGCACAACCATCGCCAGCAACCACCAGCAACAACCACTTGTCGGGCGAGGCCTCCCAGACAATGGGATTGCCATCGCTTTTGCGCACGGCAGTCTCCTGCAGCGCCATCGGAGGATCCAGCAAAATCCCGTGATTGAGGGTCTGTCCTGGTTGCCAGTCGAACGGACCCAGCGTCAGCAACATCGCCGCAACGATTGGCAGCGCGAACACTGCCGCCAACCCCAGCAGTGTTTTACGTGCTTTCGCTTGTTGCGAAGGCGAGTGTGCCTCACCTGCCACGGCGCCAGCCTCGATACAGTTGAACCGCCATCATCACCGCTAACGCCCCCGCCATCGCGAACCACTGCAAAGCATAACCCCGGTGCCTGGCTTCATCGCTACCCGGTGGGCGCCATTTGCGGGTGAAGCCTGAGGGGCTGGTCTCGTCCAGGCGCAGCGTATAGGACACGAGAGACTGGTGCAGCGCACTCGCCAGGCGCTCAAATTCAATTGACTGCACGCGCACGACATTGTCCGACAGGCGTTCTATTAATTCGCTGCCGGCAAGCCGGAGTCCTGCACTGGGCGGCAAACCGACTCTACCACTTATGCGGATCCGGGCAGTATCCACGACGGCATCGGGCAGGGAAGCCCGATCCTTCCCCATTGCAACCCAGCCGCGATTCACGAGTACACCATGTTTATGTCCTTCGAGTTGAAACGGCGTGTATATAAAGTAACCAGGCCGGCCCAGGTAGGACTGATTGTCGAGCAGAATGTTGGTCGTGTGAAATTTCCCTGACGCCGCGGCGCGATATCCAAGCAACGCATCCACTGGTTGTTCAAACGAGTACAAATTGAGATCAACCATCGCCTGCGTACCACGCCTTTGAAACTCGACAAACACGCGTTGTTTTTGCTCGGCACGGTGCAACTGCCAAAATCCAAGACGGCAAAATACCCCCACAATCGCGACGCCCAGGACAACAAGGCCGACTTTAATCAGCGCGTCGCGAAGGCGGTGCGGTTGTAGTATCGTGTTCATGTGTTAAGTGGTATGACGAGATGATATCTCACGATACTTTCACGCTGGTGCTTTTAATCGCCTTCGGTCTAATCGTGATTTCGCTGGGCTCGGCGCTATATCATTTGCTGATCGGTGGTGAACACAGTCAGCGCACACTTAAAGCCTTGACCTTGCGGGTGTCACTGTCTGTCGTCGTCATCCTGCTTTTGATATTCGGGCAAGCGTTGGGGCTGATTGCGCCAAAACCGCAATCAGCACCGGTTGGACCGCAAACGCAGCACGACGCACTGCCCAGCACGGCGCCGGATTAGCGGTTTTTCGACAGCCGCGCTCGGCTCAAAAACAGTAGACAAACAAGAACAGTCCAATCCAGACCACATCGACGAAGTGCCAGTACCACGCAACCGCTTCGAATGCGAAATGTTGCTCCGCTTTGAAATGCCCGGACAAACTGCGCAGGAAAATGACGGTCAACATGATGGCTCCCAAGGTCACGTGGGCGCCGTGAAAACCAGTCAACATGTAAAACGTTGCGCCGTAAATACCTGAATTCATCGTCAAATTTAAATCGGTATAGGCGTGACCGAACTCCTGTATCTGAAACCCCAAAAACACGACTCCCAGGACGATCGTGACAAACAACCATCGCGTCAGTCCGGTGCGGTTGCCGGCTAGTAAGGCGTGATGCGCTTTCGTAACCGTAACGCCACTGCTTACGAGTAACACAGTGTTAAGTAGAGGTACTTCGTTCCACGCCACGACGCCCGTAGCAGTTTGATAGCCGTCGGCATTCGGCACCTCCAAGAGCGGCCAGGCCGCTTCGAAGGACGGCCACAGATATTCATGCGTCGAAAAACCCGTTCCTTCGCCACCAAGCCACGGTACCGAATACACCCGCGCGTAGAAAAGCGCGCCAAAAAACGCCGCGAAAAACATCACCTCAGAAAATATGAACCAGAACATGCCCAGCCGATAGCTCATATCGACATGCTGGTTATACAGGCCTGCTACACTCTCGCTGATCACGGTGCTAAACCAGCCAAAGATCATGATTACGACGATGGCAAACCCGAGCATCATCAGCAACCAGCCAAAATTTGCGCCGTTCAACATCGCCGCAGCCCCACATGCCAGGATGAATAGCCCTACGCTACCCGTGAGCGGCCAGTAGCTGGGCGCGGGCAGGTAGTAATTATTTACATAGGTCTTTGGCATATTTTCCCCCGCGACTTTAGCTGTCGTTACCTTTGGCTGAGGGCGACGCTGCCGAGCTTTTCGGATACAAAAAACGTGTAGGACAAGGTCACGGTCTTAATCCTCTCGGGCAACTTCGGGTCAACGACAAATTTTACCAGCATCTCACGCGTTTCTCCCGGCCCCAGGGTTTGCTGCGTAAAGCAAAAACACTCCGCTTTATTGAAGTAGCGGGCAGCCTGCCCCGGCGCGACGCTCGGAACTGCTTGTCCGGTTATGGTTTGCGAAGTGGTGTTGCGCGCCAAATACGTCGCTTGCATAAACACACCCGGCTGTACTTGCAACTGGGCCTGCTTAGGTTGGAATTCCCACGCCAGCCCGGCGTCCAGGTTCGCCAGGAATTCAACTGTTACTCGGCGTTCGCTTTGCACGACCGGCGCCGCGATCGCGACCGGCCCACTGCGACCGGTCTTGCCGTTCAATCCTGTGATTTCGCAGAAGGCGTTGTACATGGGTATCAGCGCGTAACCAAATCCGAACATTGCAGCCGCGGCGATGCTGAGACGGGTAACCGTGCGACGATTCGCCTTGCCGCGATCCGGTCCGTTCATCGCAAACCCGTCGCCACAATAAAAGCCAGGAAAACGCCCAAAGCTACGAGCCCAAGAACCGCCGCCGTGATGAGGTTGCGGCGCCGCCTTATCAGATTGGCTTCGTCACTCGTCATGCTCAGATCACCGCCATTCAACGCACCGACACCTCCGCATCAGGGATTGCCGGTTCGGTTTCAAAAGTGTGATAGGGCGGCGGTGACGGCAACGTGAATTCTAATCCGTGCGAACCTTCCCAAACATGCGCTGTCGCCGGTTCGCCGGCGCGAATGCAGGACACCACGACCCAAAGGAAAATCAATTGCGAGGCCCCGAACACGAATCCGCCCACGCTCGATATCCAATTGAAGTCAGCGAATTGCACGGCATAGTCCGGAATTCGCCTCGGCATCCCGGCCAAGCCAAGGAAGTGCTGCGGGAAAAACAACACATTGACGGACACGGCGGACATCCAGAAATGCCATTTCCCCAATGTTTCGTTGTACATGTGGCCGGTCCATTTAGGTAGCCAGTAATAAACCGCGGCCATGATTGAAAATACCGCCCCGGTGACCAGCACGTAATGAAAATGCGCGACTACAAAATAGGTGTCGTGATACTGAAAATCAGCCGGCACGATCGCCAGCATCAGACCGGAGAGCCCGCCGATGGTAAACAGGATCACAAACGCAAGCGCAAATAACATCGGCGTCTCGAACGTCATCGAGCCTTTCCACATGGTGCTGACCCAATTGAATATCTTTACCCCGGTTGGCACGGCGATCAGCATCGTCGCGTACATAAAAAACAACCCACCCGCTAACGGCATACCAACGGTAAACATGTGGTGCGCCCAGACAATGAAAGACAAAAACGCGATGGAAGCGGTGGCGTACAGCATTGACTCATAGCCGAACAGAGGCTTGCGTGCGAACGTAGGAATGATCGCCGAGACAACGCCGAACGCCGGCAGGATCATGATGTAAACCTCGGGGTGACCGAAGAACCAGAAAATGTGCTGAAACATGACCGGATCGCCACCACCGGCAGCGCTGAAAAACGAGGTGCCGAAGTACTTGTCGGTCAATAACATCGTCACCGCACCGGCTAGCACCGGCATAACTGCAATTAACAGGTAGGCCGTGATAACCCAGGTCCACACGAACAGGGGCAATTTCATAAACGTCATGCCGGGCGCGCGCATATTGAACACGGTGGCGATGATGTTGATCGCGCCCATAATCGAGGACAGCCCCATTATATGGATAGCGAAAATCAGGAACGGAAATGCACTACCTGTCTGTAACGACAGCGGCGCATACAAGGTCCATCCTGAGGCCGGCGCCCCACCCGGCAGGAACAAGGTCGACAACAACAGCGTAAACGCAAATGGTAACAGCCAGAAGCTCCAGTTATTCATCCGCGGAAACGCCATATCCGGAGCACCTATCATCAACGGGATCAGCCAATTGGCCAGTCCTACGAAGGCAGGCATGACCGCGCCGAATATCATGATAAGCGCGTGCATTGTGGTCATAGAATTAAAAAACTGCGGCTCCACCAGCTGCAAGCCGGGCGAGAATAGTTCTGCCCGAATAATCATTGCCATGGTCCCGCCAACGAAGAACATAAGCAGGGAAAATAACAGGTACAGGGTTCCTATATCCTTGTGATTGGTCGTGAACAACCACCGCCCGATACCGGTCGGGTGGTGATCGTGATGTTCGTCGTGAACGATCGCTTCACTCATATCTAATCCCCTTAACGACCCGCTGCCACGGCCCGGGCAGCCTTGACGTCCGCCGGTTGTAGCATATCGCTGCCCTCGGCAATATGCGCCGCGTTACCCCAGTTGTTGCGTTCGTACGTGATTACCGCGGCGATGTCTGCGTCGGAGAGTTGTTGTCCGAAGGGGGCCATGGTCGTGCCGGCACGCCCGTTCAAAACCACATCGAGGTGACCATCGATGGCGCCAACAGTAATCGGGCTACCAATCAGTGTTGCGAAAACACCCGGGATACCCCCACCGTTGGCTTGGTGACAAGCAACACAATTCTTGGCGTAGACTTGCTCACCCATTGCCATCAGATCTGCTTTTTCGTAGGTCTGGCCGCTTGCCGCGACGGCGGCTGCCATTTCTGCCTTTTTCGCGTTTAGCCAATCGTTAAAACGGACTTCATCGACCGCTTCTAACACTATTGGCATAAAACCATGATCTTTACCGCACAACTCCGCACACTGGCCCCGATAAATCCCGGGCTCATCCACGGTGGCCCACGACTCATTAATAAACCCCGGAATGGAGTCGCGCTTCCAGCCCAAGGCTGGAACCCACCAGGCATGGATGACATCGGCGGCAGTCGTGAGGATACGCAGCTTCTTATTTACCGGCACCAACATGCGCTCATCTACTTCCAACAAATAATTCTCTACCGTGCGCGGATCGATCCCAGAGTTAAGCTGCCGTGCTTCATTACTTTTCGCATCCAATGAGCTGAAGAATTTAACGCCGGTGCCCACGTATTCGTATTGCCACTTCCACTGATAGCCGGTCACCTTGATGGTGAGATCCGAGTCTCCTGTTTGTTCCATGTTTACCAACACTCGCGTAGCCGGAATCGCGGTGCCGATCAGAATCAACACTGGAATAACCGTCCAAATGATTTCCGCGGTGGTACTGTGATGAAACTGGTGCGCTTCGTGTCCTTTGGATTTGCGGTGTAGCAGAATCGAGATAAACATCGCACCAAAGACGATCACGCCGATAACCACGCAAATCCAGAAAATCAACATGTGCAGGTCGTACACGTCGCGACTGAGTGACGTGACGCCCCGCGTCATGTTGAGATCCCACTCCGCGCGCGCCATACCCGCCCATCCACTCAGGGTAGCGAACATCATTCGCAGAGTTGATTTACTGGGCATCAGTTTAGAATCTCCCTGCCGCGCTATAAGCATCTGGCGCGGGTGCTACCGGACTATCGGACGGTAGCCCGGCGCCCGGCTGCCTGCCCAATATTTCGAATTGAAGCGGCCGCCTTGGATATCGGCCGTGCGTCTCCGGGGATCGTTTTATCGCAAGCCGGCGATGGATGCTCCACACAGCTCCGAACTAGTGATTATTGCGTGATTTTATTTCTCTAGACGCCCCGGCAAAGCGCGTTAAGATGCTAGCCTAGAGTACTTTGCTATGCAAGAAACCCAGGGTCCGCGGCTAATGCGTGTCTTGCTCGGGACAACAGATTTTTCCGAGCCGGGAAAACTCCTCGGCATGCGTCTCGGCATAGCTATCGGCGTCACTACACCAGTGCAACGATGCGAGCAATGGAATCGGTAACTGTTGCGCGAGCGTCTCTTTTGTTTCTTCGAAGGCGACAAAATCCGGATCCACTTCGTTTGCAATCCATCCTGCCACCGGCAGTCCAGTGCCCTGCAAGCTCTCCACCGTCAATCGTGCATGGTTAATACATCCGAGTCGCATACCTACGACCAATAACAGCGGATGACCGAACGCTTTTGCCAGGGCGCTTAACTCTAGGCCGCCGCCCAGCGGTACCCGCCAACCACCGACACCCTCGACGACTACACAGTCGCTATTTTTAGCGAGTTGCGCGTGGCAAGCGGTGATGACATGTGGGTCGATCGCTCGCCCGGCGCGCCGCGCCGCAATGTCGGGTGCAATCGCCGGCTCATAGGCATAGGGGTTAACGGTTGCATAGTCAGCTGTTATTGTCATTCGCGCTTGCAGGTTCAGTGCATCGGCGTTACGTAAGCCGACATCAGTGGCATCACAACCGCTGGCGACCGGTTTCATCGCAGCCACGCGCACGCCCCGTCTCCGCAATGCAACCAGGACACCGCAACTTACCCAGGTCTTGCCGACCCCGGTATCGGTGCCAATGACAAACAATCCGGATTTCATCGGCCCACAGGTCGTCGCTGCCGCAATGCCGCGCGCATTTCCTCGGCCGGAAACTGGGTAACGGTACTACCGTCCTGTACACGCGCATCCGCATCTGGCCGCCATGCGTGACCATATACGACCTCGTAAGTGGCCGGCAGCCGCCCGTCTACACGAAAACGCTCGTAGGCGTCACGCAGTAGTCCAAGCGCACGTTTTCCGGTTAATCCGCGTGCGCGTGCTGCGGTGACGTTATGCGCGCCAATGGCTTTAAGGTCGCGTAGCAAGTCTTCAACCGTAGCATAGGTGAGGGTTATATTTTCAACGTCCATAACCGGACCGCCGAATCCCGCACGGATTAACGCATCGCCAACGTCGTGCATATCGATGAAGACGTTGACGTGAGTATGGTCGTCAACCTGCGCCCAAGATGCCCGCAGTTCGCTCAACGTGTCGGGTCCCAGCGTCGAAAACAGCAGTAAGCCCCCGGGGCGCAGCACGCGCTGACATTCCTGCATAACGGCATCGAGTTCGTTGCACCATTGCATCGTCAGATTACTGAATACCAACTCGGCGCTCGCGTGCGTAAACGGCAGGGCTTCGGCATCCGCGCACACGTCCTGACGCCTGGCGCGCCGCAATAGCCGGCGGTCGCGACCGACCTGTAGCATTTCGAATGCCAGATCAACCCCGATCACTTCCGCTTGACGGTACTTTTTTGCAAGCGCCCGACTAGCCGCACCGGTGCCCGCACCAACATCCAAAACGCGCCCGGGATCAATGCGGATCACATCGAGCCGTTCCAGCAATCGTTCGCGCACCGTACTTTGCAGCACGGCATGACGGTCGTAGCGCTTGGCAGCCGCGTTGAACGCCGCAGCGACTAATCGTTTGTCGACCGCGTGACGCGATGCCTGTGGATCCTTCATCGACCGCGTGCGGCGACACCTGCCACAGATCCGCACGCCGATTGCAACGCATCCAGCAGGTCGTCGATCTGGTCTGTCTGGTGTAACGCGCTCAGTGTGATCCGCAATCTGGCTGTGCCCTCGGGGACGGTCGGCGGCCGAATGGGGGTCACCAAAAACCCAGACTCGCGTAACTGTTTACTCATCGCAACCGTGGCGCCGGCAGTACCGACAATGAAGGGTTGGATTGCCGTGTCCGACGGCAAGAATTCTAAACCTCGCTCCGCCGCGCCCTTACGAAACTGGCCGATCAGGGTATGTAAGTACTCACGCCGGTGGGGTTCGCGGCGGATCAGGCGAAGTGCTGCGGACATTGCCATAGCGATCAACGGCGGCATCGCAGTGGAATAAATATACGGTCGGGCGGTTTGGATGAGCGTCTCGATGATGCTGGCATCGGCGGCCACGTAAGCACCGCTGCCGCCAAACGCTTTGCCAAACGTACCGATTACAATCGGCACCTGGGCACGAGTCACACCAAGATGGGCGAGCGTGCCGCGACCTTCTTCCCCCAGTACCCCGATGCCGTGAGCATCGTCGACAATCAAGGTCGCCTGGTTAGCGCTACACACGCGCGCAAGCTCGGCGAGCGGCGCGACATCGCCATCCATACTGAATACCCCATCCGTAACGACCAGCGGGTGAGCAGCTGTACCTGTCGCCAAACGGTTGGCGAGCGCCTGCGGTGCGGCATGGCTATACCGGTACAGGCGCGCTCTACTCAACAACGCAGCATCAATCAATGAGGCATGATTCAAGCGGTCCTCATAAACCGCATCACCGTGCCCCGCTAAAGCGCCCACCACGCTCAGGTTGGCGAGATACCCGGAGGAGAACACCAGCGCCCTTTGTCGCTGACAAAAGTCCGCGAGCTCGTCTTCCAGTTCCGCGTGAGCCTCGGTGTGGCCGCTAACCAAGCTTGAGCCACCAGACCCAAGGCCGTACTGGGCTAAGCCCTGAGCGGCCGCGTCAATGATTGCCGGATGGGTGCTCAAGCCGAGGTAATCGTTGCCGCAGAAGTTGATTAGCTGTTCGCTGCCAACCTGACAATGCGGCGCGCGCGCGGGTGCTCTTGTTACGCGGCTGCGCAACATATTCGCTGCGCGACGGGCGCGAAGCGCGGACTCAAGAGGTTGCTCGAAGCCCAATTTACTAGGCGGGTGTCCGAAGAAACGAGGCGGTAGCCAAGGCGCGACTATGCGAGGTTATCTGGGCGGTCCTTGCCACTTACACAATCCGTTTATCATAACCGCGGCAAACGCCTGCTCCCGCTTCACGCCGGCGCCGCGGTAATGCCAAGCTTGGAAAACAATGCGCGGTCGCTATCAAATTCCGGGTTTGGCGTTGTCAACAAGCGCTCTCCGCAAAAGATAGAATTTGCGCCCGCCAAGAAACACAGCGCTTGCTCAGCGTCCGAGAGTTCGCGACGCCCGGCCGACAAGCGAATGTAGGACGCCGGCATGAGTAGACGCGCCACTGCAATCGTCCTGACAAGCTCCAACGGATCGATGGGTGGCGACTCCCCCAACGGCGTACCCTCTACGCTGACTAACATATTGATCGGTACGCTCTGCGGATGTTCTGGGAGGTTTGCCAGCGTGCGTAGGAACTCAACACGATCGCGGTCGGTTTCGCCCATGCCGACGATACCACCGCAACATACTCGTAAGCCTGCCTGCTGGACATGGCCGAGTGTAGCCAGGCGATCTTGGAACGTGCGCGTGGTGATTATTTTTTCGTAATATTCGCGAGACGTGTCGATGTTGTGGTTGTAGTAATCTAGACCGGCCGTTGCCAAACGCTGAGCCTGCTGATCCGTTAACATACCCAGCGTCACGCACGTTTCCATGCCGGTAGTCTTCACCGCACTGACCATGTCGAGTACGTGTTGGAAATCCCGCTCCTTCGGTGAGCGCCAGGCAGCGCCCATACAGAATCGCGTAGCGCCGTCCGCGCGCGCTTGCGCAGCGGCCGCGACCACATCCTCAATCCCCATAAGCGACTCATTCTCGACGCCCGTTTCATAACGCACACTTTGCGGACAATACGCGCAATCTTCGGGACAGCCTCCGCTTTTTATGTTCAATAGCGTACTGAGTTGGACCGCATTGGGATCAAAATTACCGCGATGAGTGACCTGCGCTTGATAAATCAGATCTGCAAATGGCAAGGCCAATAAAGTGGTGACCTCAGCTTCACTCCAGTCGTGCCGTTGGTCGATGTTTGCGTGTGGCTGGACAGTATGCTGCGGCATTGCGATGATCTCCGGGTCACGATTTCTTCTGCGGCCCATGGTAAGGCTCGGGAGCCATCTGTCAACCAACCGATAGATTATTGGTTTACAAGAGCAGGGAGGCTCGGCATGTTCTGCGGTTGTTGTGAGCTATGCGGCGGCGCGGCGGACGCGGCATGTGTGCCGTTATGCGCCGCCTGCTGCGAGACGCTGCCCAAGTTGGGGCCCGCCTGTCAGCTTTGCGCCATGCCGTTGCCTTCGGGCGGAATATGCGGTCGCTGCATTGTGTCACCACCGCCTTTCGATCGTGCGTTGGCTGCGTTCCGCTACGAGTTTCCGGTTGACCGCCTCATCCAACAGTTTAAGTACGCTGGGCGATGCGATTTGGTCGGCGTATTGGGTGGCGCGCTTGCAGTTGCCGCCCGTGCGGCACCGCTCCCACAGGCTATTTTGCCGGTGCCGCTGCATCCTGCCAGGCAGCGCCAACGCGGGTACAACCAGGCTATTCAACTTGCCCGGGTCGTGGCCGGGGCACTGGGGATTGAATTGGTCTTGCAGCTGAGTCAACGGATCCGCAATACCGCTCCGCAAGCCGGCCTCGATGCGCGCTCACGGCGTCGTAATTTACGTGGGGCCTTCGCGGCGAAATCCGCCAATAGGTGGCGGCATGTAGCGCTGATCGACGATGTCTATACAACCGGCGATACCGTCATGGAGCTGGCCAACACGTTGAAACGCGCCGGCGTCGGGAGGGTTGATGTCTGGGTCTGCGCTCGGGCGATATGAGCGCAGGCAACGGTTACGTTTAAGTATCGAGATTGGTCACTGACAGCGCATTGCGCTCAATAAAAGCGCGCCGCGGTTCAACTTGATCGCCCATCAGCGTCGTGAAAATTTCGTCTGCGCCAATGGCATCTTCGATGCGAACCTGAAGTAAAGTACGGGTCTGCATATCCATGGTTGTCTCTGCCAATTGCCCGGGGTTCATTTCGCCAAGCCCCTTGTAGCGTTGGATCCCCAGTCCTTTGCGAGCCCGGGCTAATAACACCTCGAATACTTGTCGCAAATGCTCAACTTTCTGCGTGTGCTCGCCAACGGTTAACCTGGCGTGCGGCATCGGCGCGTACAACTCTCGACCTAGCGTAACCAACTGTTGGTACTCGGCAGAGGTGAAAAAGTCCCGCGAAAGCTCGGTAACTGTGTCGATACCATGCACCGCGGTCGTCACTCGAACGCGGTAGCCGTCCCCCGCGAGCGCCGGCAAGACTTCCGTGGCACAACTAAAATTACTGTCCGCGCGCTTGAGCAGATGTTCGCGTAGCGAGTCCAGCCAGACCCCTAAGGCCTGGGCGCTGTCCAGATCTGCAACGGTTAGCAGCTCCAGCGCTCGCAAGGCCTCCAGTAAGATAAGGTCGTAGCGTTGTGCCAGCCGCTCCACCAAAGCGACATACGACAGATAATTATTCGCGAGCTGCTGCAACTGCGTTTCACCGAGTGCTTCCGCAGACGGTTCCGGCACTAAACTCGCCGCCGCGAGCGCCATCCCCATTAAATAATCGTGCAATTCCCGGTCATCCTTAACGTACTGCTCCTGCTTGCCTTTCTTCACTTTATAGAGGGGGGGCTGTGCGATATAAATATGACCACGCTCAACCAACTCCAACATTTGTCGATAAAAAAATGTCAACAGCAGTGTGCGAATATGGGAGCCGTCAACATCTGCATCGGTCATGATGATGATTCGGTGATAGCGCAGCTTGGCGGGATCGAATTCGTCCCGCCCAATGCCGCACCCTAGCGCGGTGATCAGGGTGCCCACTTCTGCTGAGGACAACATTTTATCGAATCGCGCCTTTTCTACATTTAATATCTTGCCCTTGAGGGGAAGTACGGCCTGAAAGCGGCGGTCGCGGCCCTGTTTGGCGGATCCTCCTGCTGAATCACCCTCGACGAGAAATATTTCCGATAACGCAGGATCCTTTTCCTGGCAGTCAGCCAGCTTTCCGGGCAAACCTGCCACATCCAGGGCCGTCTTGCGGCGGGTCAGGTCGCGGGCTTTGCGCGCCGCGTCGCGAGCACGAGCAGCATCAATGATTTTATCTATGACAGCTTTTGCTTCAGCCGGATTCTCCAACAAAAAATTCTGAAGTCGATCGGCCACAATCGGCTCAACGACGCTTTTCACCTCGCTGGATACCAGTTTTTCCTTGGTCTGCGAAGAGAATTTCGGATCCTTAGCTTTGACCGCAAGCACCGCCGTCAGGCCCTCACGCACGTCGTCTCCCGTGACCGGTACCTTGGCCCGGGCGCTAATGCCCTCACGATCCATATATTGATTGAGACAGCGCGTTAACGCAGCTCGAAAACCCGCAAGATGTGTTCCACCGTCGCGTTGGGGGATCGTATTGGTAAAGCAATAGATGTTCTCCTGGTAGGAGTCGTTCCATTGCATTGCGAGCTCAACCCGGACGTCATCGCGACCTGCGTCAATGTTTATAACGGTTTGATGAATAGGGGCTTTCATTGTGTTCAAATGTTGAACAAAAGCTGCTATTCCTCCCTTATACTCAAAAACATCGTTTTTTCCCGTCCGATCGTCGTGTAACTCAATACGCACACCAGAGTTCAAGAAAGACAGCTCCCGCAGACGCTTGGCCAGAATGTCGTAATGAAATTCAATGTTTGAGAAAGTGTTTTTGCTGGGTATGAAATGTATTTCGGTGCCGGTCCGATCTGAAGCACCTGTCGCCGCTAATTGCTTCAGCGGCTTACCTTCTTCGTAGGATTGTTCATAGCGCTGGCCATCGCGCCAGATGGTCATGTCCAGTCGAGCCGACAGCGCATTGACAACCGACACGCCTACGCCATGCAGCCCCCCTGAGACGGCGTACGACTCATCGTCAAATTTACCGCCAGCATGCAGCGTCATCATGATTACTTCAGCCGCTGAGCGGCCTTCATCTTCGTGCATATCGACAGGAATGCCCCTGCCGTTGTCAGTAATTGTTACTGAATCATCGCTGTGTATCTGAACGCTGATAACAGTACAGTGCCCGGCAAGCGCTTCATCCACACAGTTATCCACAACCTCGAACACCATGTGGTGAAGCCCAGTGCCATCTTCAGTATCACCGATATACATGCCGGGTCGTTTTCTTACAGCATCCAGACCCTTGAGAACCTTAATGTTTGATGAGTCGTAACGTGTTTCTTCACTCATAGATTATAGGGCTCCAACAACATTCAATTAGCACCGCGGCAATCCAGATGGTCCGACTGGCCTATTCTGTTCACATGCCAGGGCGGACGAATCATACCACACTCGTTACCCGACCTTGTTCCACGTGAAACATACTCTGGCGCTCTTTCCGCCATCGTTTCGGCAGTACCGCAGGCTCAGTCGCCGTGATAAACGTTTGCATTCCAATATCTTCGATAAGATCACACAAGCGCTCTTTAGACCCCTCATCCAGTTCCGCCACAAAGTCGTCTATCAGCAAAGTAGGGCGCAAGAAACCCAGTACATCCAAGCGGGTAGCTTGCGCTGTGAATAGTGCCGCTATTAAAAGCTTGGACTGTCCGCGGGACAACTTATGCGTTGCCAACTGTCCCTTGTGCATCAGTCTAATATCTGCTCGATGCGGACCGACGCTACTCGTCCCGTTTTTTAAGTCCGTCGGCCGCGATCGCACAAGCGCTTCTGAGAGCTCCAAGTCCAGGTCCCAGCCTCCACGATACTCCATCTCTACCGGTCCCAGCCCAAGACGCTCAGCGTACGCCGCCACCAACTCCCCTAACGCAGCCACACAGGCCGTCCTTTCCGCGTGAATTTCCATTCCATGACATACCATCTCTGCTTCCCAGGCCGATAGTTCAGTCACCGCCAACATCCTTCCCTGGAGTAACCTATTACGCTGTTTCAAGGCACGGTAATAGCCGTGCCACTTTGCCAAATAGTCACGTTTCACGTGGAACAATGTCCAATCCAATAGCCGGCGCCGTTCCTTCGGTCCACCCTGAAGAATCACATGGGAGTCAGGCGTAAAAGTGATGAGCGGAAAACTTCCCGCCAGTGCAGAACTGTTTTGTACGCGCTTGCCGTCGATTGACAACCGCGTCGTTGACTTGTCCTTTTGAATGGCAATTTGGGTGGAACGTCCAAATTGGTTGCTCACAGAACCCCTCACAACCATTTCGGACGTCCCGCGTTGCAATAAATCACGCACACGCCGGGTCCGGAACGATCGAGCGACACTTAATAAATGAATGGCCTCCAGGATACTAGTTTTACCACTGGCGTTTGCGCCAATGATGAAATTCAAACGTTCCGCAGGTTCAAACTCGGCCTGAGACAGAATGCGTAAATTCTGAATTTGAACCTGCTCGAGCGGCATTATCGCAACTACAACCGCATAGGCATCACTACATACTTACAGTCACTATCGTCTACTGGCTTGATGAGGCAGCTGCTATTGGAATCGGCAAACTCCAGTATCAAAGATTCACTTTTCGTATTATTGAAGATATCGAGCAGGTAAGAAACATTGAACCCAATCTCCAGACTATCTCCCTCATACTCAATTTCCATCTCTTCTTCAGCTTCTTCCTGATCCGGATTATGCGCAAGCGCTTTCATCAAGCCTGACTCGAGGATTACCCGGATACCTCTAAACTTTTCGTTAGACAAAATCGATGCCCGAGCAAAGCCCTGTTTCAGCACTTCCCGATTTGCAGTAACGATTTTATTACCTCCCAATGGTAAGACTCTCTCATAATCCGGGAAACGACCATCAATTAATTTCGTCGTCAAACGCCGTTTGCCAACCATCGCTTGCAAATGATTATCGCCAACTCTAAGACTTAAATCGCCGTCACCGGCCTCAAGCATACGCGCAAGCTCAATAACCCCCTTGCGAGGTACAATAATTTGGCGAGACTCTGTGCTACCTGTTTCTTGTTCCATCTCGCATAGCGCCAGCCGATGTCCATCCGTCGCAACTGCTCTGATTTTGTCTGGTAAAAATTCAATCAAAAGCCCATTCAGATAGTAACGGACATCCTGGTGTGCCATGGCAAATTGCGTTTTTTCGATCAGCGCGGCCATCCTGGCTCTATCCAAGGTTAACTCCAGGACAGCGTCAAAATCACTAATGCTTGGGAAATCTGTGGCAGGCATTGTTGCTAAGGTAAACCGACTGCGACCCGACCTAACCGTTGTCTGCTTTTCCCCAACATCGAGACTTACTTTCGCTTCGCCAGGTAATGCGCGGCAGATCTCCAGCAGCTTACGCGCAGGCAGAGTAACTGAGGCAGAAGTACTATTTTCGTTAGGCACGACAGTAATTAACTCAACTTCAATATCGGTGGTGGTAAACGCAATTGTGTTATTTTCGAACACCATCAGGACATTACTCAAAATAGGTAACGTTTGTCGTCGCTCGACCACGGAGTGGATAGCCTGCAAGGGCCCTAATAAATCATTAATACTTAAGTTTAATTTCATAATTACTGTTGTTGTTAGTGCAGTGAATGCTGGGGGTAACTTATAAGTTTATTGCAATCAATCACCTACCCGATCAGTTCCGGCGTTGGATCTACGTGTTTTTTGTGCATAACCTGTGCCCAAAACGGGGCTGCTTTTTGTCCACGGCTTATCCTCACGTTCGCCAGTGATCTGTTCTCAAGTTGTTAAAATTCGTCCTAAATTGACATAATCTTCATTAATTCTGACTTCACTACGTCGCAAATCGGCAATCCTTCGGCAGGCGTGAATTACAGTAGTGTGGTCTCTGCCGCCAAAGGCGTCGCCGATTTCCGGCAGCGAATGATTCGTCAGTTCCTTGGCTAAAGCCATTGCTATTTGCCGAGGTCTTGCGACTGAGCGACTACGCCGCTTGGAAAGCAAGTCTGCCACTCGCATCTTGTAGTACTCCGCAACCGTCTTCTGGATATTATCGATCGTGATCATCTTGTCTTGCAGAGCGAGTAGGTCTTTGAGAGCCTCCTTGGCGAATTCAAGTGTGATTGGTCTACCGGCAAAATGAGAATTGGCGGTTACCCGGTGTAATGCGCCTTCAACCTCTCTAATATTTGATCGAAAACGTTTGGCGACGAAAAAAGCCACCTCGTCGGGTAAATCGATGCCAGCTTGAGCTGCTTTACTCTTTAAAATCGCGACACGTGTTTCAAGTTCGGGGGGTTCAATAGCGACAGTCAAACCCCAGCCTAAACGTGATTTAAGGCGTTCTTCCACACCAGAGACCTCTTTGGGATAGCGGTCACAGGTTAACACGATTTGCTGCTGGCCCTCCAGTAACGCATTGAAAGTATGGAAGAATTCTTCTTGAGACCGTTCTTTTTTGGCGAAAAACTGGATGTCATCGATGAGCAGGGCGTCGACCGTGCGGTAGAATCGTTTAAAGTCACTAATCGCATTGTGCTGCAGGGCCTTAACCATATCTGCGACGAAACGTTCTGAATGTAGGTAAACCACGCGCGCGCCAGGTTTCGCGTCAGTTATTAAATTACCCACCGCGTGCATTAAATGCGTTTTGCCCAAGCCCACACCACCGCAGATGAACAACGGGTTGTACGCATTTCCCGAGTTTTCGGCGACCTGTAACGAAGCCGCGCGTGCTAATTGGTTGGATTTGCCTTCGACAAAGGTGTCAAAGGTGAAATCCGCTTTTAAACCGGTTGCATGTGCCGTTGCTCTGCGTGGCGGCACATTCGCTTGAGTGACGGTTGCGGGCGGGGTTGTAGTCTGGCCGCTGCCAATGGAAACCGATACGTTTGGCGAGCCGTTTTTCGACACCGTGTCGAGTACGTTTACGATTTGTTCGAGATATTTCTCTTGCACCCAATCGCGCACAAAGCGGTTTGGGGCTAGCAATTGCAGATCGTGTGCTTCGCTTACCGCATGTAATGGGCGGATCCAGGTGTTAAACTGCTGGGTAGGAAGTTCACTCTCTAGGCGTTCTAGGCACTTACTCCATAGAGGACTGTCCACCGGCTACCTCGCGTTGTTGGCGTTATTATTTTGCGTTGGACTGGGCAAACGAGTCTATACCCGAACCAAGATGTTATCTACACACATAACGGCGGAACAAAAAATTGACAGCTTCTCTATTGTGCCATTACGATCTCTCCGCCTTTGCGCTAGCGTTGACGGCGTGAAGCGATAAAAAATTTCAGGTTGCACGAAAATGAAACGTACTTTTCAGCCGAGCATATTGAAGCGCAAGCGTCGCCACGGTTTTCGTGCGCGCATGAAAACGCGTAGTGGACGCAAAATAATCAGGGCGCGTCGAGCTAGAGGACGAACGCGGTTGAGCGCTTAGCGCAATTCGGCGTTGGCGCCTACCCCAGCCCGGACAATTCACCCGGGTACACTTAAAAGTCCCACGGATTTCCAAACCGTATTCCGCAACGGCGTAAAGATCCGCAGCGGAAGTTTTCATTTCTATGGCGCGCGCAATGGTCTGACGACTGCGCGCCTGGGGTTGTCAGTTGCAAAGAAAGAAGTTTCTAAAGCAGTCAAACGAAATCGACTAAAACGCTTAATACGTGAAAGTTTCCGCAGGCAGTTTGCGAGTTTGAACGGGCTCGACGTAGTAGTGGTAGCCCGCCGTCCCGCCGCCGCGCTGAACAACGCCACGGTTGCGGAGCAACTGGCTCTCGGGTGGTCACGCCTGGCGCAAACAGAGCCTTCCGCGAAACAAGCGAACCCACCCAGTCACGGACAGCGCGGCTGATCGTGGATAACATCCGCCTGATGTTGTTTGTGTCGATGAGCTTTGTGCTTTTTCTATTGTGGCAGGCATGGCAAACCGATTATGGGCCACAGGGCTCCCCACAATTATCGGCGGCACCACCGGTCGGCGATATGCCGGCCCCGGCGCCTGCGGACGTGCCGAGCCTACAAGGTAACGACATTCCCGTTGCGCAAACGCCGACGGTAGAGATACCCCAGGAAAACGTGGGGGCCGAGCGTGTCTCGGTCAAGACTGATGTGCTCACCGCTGAGATCAGCCTGCGCGGCGGCACGTTGGCACAAGTTGCTCTAACCATGTTTCCAATTGCAGCAGATCGGCCGTCCGAACCGTTAGTGTTATTAGCGGAACGGGAGAATCGTTTTTTTGTCTCCCAAAGTGGGATCCTGAGCGATGCCGCAGCACCGAATCACCGCGACCCGTACACAGCTCAACGCGCCAGCTACGAGCTCACTGCTGGACAGGACGCCATTGATGTGCCTTTACAATGGCGCTCTCCTGAAGGCCTGCTGATCACTAAAACACTGCGCTTCACGCGGGGCTCGTATTTGATCGAGACGCGGTATGACATCGAAAACTCTGGTAGCGCAGATTGGTCTGGACGTCTGTATACCCAGCTACAGCGCGAGGGCGATTCTAAGCGGGACGGTTTCGTGTACACGTTCACCGGCGTCGCACTTTCCACACCTGAAAAACGATACGAGAAATTTGATCGCGATGATCTGGTTGACCAGGCTATTGATGCCGATATTCAAAACGGATGGGCAGCGGTTATTGAACACTATTTTGTCGCGGCGATCGTACCGAACCCCGATGTCGTTTATCACTATTATTCCAAGACCATCGGTGAGGATCGTTACGCCATTGGTATGTACGCGCCGCCAGTGCGCGTGGCGCCGGGAACAAAGACCAGCCTCGCAATCCACAATTATGTGGGTCCTAAAACCCAAGAAATCCTCAAAGAAATCGCGCCCGGTCTCGAATTAACCGTTGACTACGGCATTTTATGGTTTATCGCTAAACCGTTGTTCTGGCTACTTGAGCGGATCTACAGCGTTACCCGGAATTGGGGCTGGGCGATCATCTTGCTTACATGTGTGGTGAAGGCAATATTTTTCCATCTCTCGGCCATGGGCTATCGCTCGATGGCTAAGATGCGTCGAGTTCAGCCACGCATGTTGGCCATGCGTGAGCGCTATGCCAAGGACAAAGCGCGACTCAATCAAGCGATGATGCAGCTATACAAGGAAGAGAAAATAAATCCGCTTGGCGGTTGTTTTCCTATTCTTGTGCAGATCCCCGTGTTCCTGGCGTTATATTGGGTTCTGCTGGAAAGCGTTGAGCTGCGACAGGCGTCATTTATTTTGTGGCTGCAGGATCTGTCTTCGCCGGATCCGTTTTTCGTACTGCCACTAATAATGGGCGTGAGTATGTTCGTGCAGCAAAAGCTCAATCCGGCGCCTCTGGATCCAATGCAAGAAAAAATTATGCAACTGCTGCCCTTTGTGTTTACGGTTTTCTTTGCTTTTTTCCCTTCCGGCCTGGTGCTCTATTGGGTCGTCAACAACATTCTGTCAATTTCGCAGCAATGGGTCATAACACGTCGCATCGAGGCAGCCGCGCCGACCCGGGGGTAACGGCGCACGCGGCAGGGTGGTGTGTGATGGGTAATCCCAGCCTCGAGCGAGAGGAGCTACAGGATACGGTTGACACCGTCGCTGCAATTGCCACACCTGCTGGAGCCGGTGGCATTGGCATCGTGCGAGTATCGGGGCAGCGTGTCCCGGCGATCATTCGCACGCTCTTCGGCGAAGGTTTAACGCCGCGCCTGGCCAGCTTTAAAAAATTTCGCGACGCTAATGCTGTGGTCATTGATGAGGGTGTTGCCCTGTACTTTGCCGCACCGAATTCGTATACCGGTGAGGATGTTCTGGAACTGCATGGCCACGGCGGTACCGTGGTGATGGACCTACTGCTGGCACGGGTGCTTGAATTAGGCGCACGGCGTGCGCGGCCGGGTGAATTTACAGAGCGAGCTTTTTTAAACGGCAAAATAGATTTGGCGCAAGCGGAGGCAGTGGCCGACGTGATCGGTAGTGCAACTGCACAAGCAGCCCGATCGGCAATGAATTCCCTGCAGGGTAGCTTCTCCAAGCGCGTGCGGGCTTTAATTGCCATCTTGATAGATCTGCGTGTTCAAGTGGAAGGCGCGTTGGATTTTCCAGAAGAAGATCTTCGCGCTGCCGACCAACACAGCACGACGGCCGTTGTTTCTCGATTGCTGTTGGATCTCGATGAACTACGGGCCGGCGCGCGGCGCGGCGTTGTGCTGCGCGAGGGCATCAAGGTGGTGCTCGCGGGGCGCCCCAATGTCGGTAAATCCAGCCTTTTTAACGCCTTGGCGCGCGCGGATCGCGTCATAGTGAGCAGCACCCCGGGCACGACTCGCGATGTGATAAGACAGAGGATGGCGTTAGATGGCCTGGCCATACAATTGACGGACACCGCCGGTGTGCGTGAAAGCGACGATGCTATCGAGTTGGAAGGCATGAGACGTACAAAACGCGAAGCGGATGGGGCAGACATCGTAATTCTGCTACGCGAATTCGGTTCCGGCGAGAGCGCCAGTGAGATAGATTTTCTCGCGGGTTTGGGTGCGCAGATAATAATCGTTTACAACAAAATAGATTTACACGGCCAGGCAGCACAAAGCGCCGAGGGTGATCGGCCAGTAATTCATTTGTCCGCCAAAACCGGCGCGGGTGTCGAGTTGTTGGAAGCCGCTCTGCTGCGCTGTGCCGGCATTGGCGATGAAGCACAAAACGATTTCACCGCACGGGCGCGCCATCTTGATGCCTTACAGCGCGCCCGAGATTTCCTTCTTGACGCACGCGAGCGAACGGCGCCCGATGCCAGCGAGTTATTGGCAGAACACTTGCGCCTTGCACAACTGTGTCTGGCTGAGATCACTGGCGACTTTTCCGCCGACGATCTGCTGGGCGAGATATTCGCCAGTTTTTGTATTGGAAAGTAGTGATCGGTCCGAGCAAGTTCGAATAAAGTTAGTTGCTGGACCTTACGGACTCAATCGAAATACGACGACCAGATGACCACCAAGGGCTAATTTCTTTGCGAACGCATTTCGTATTCTTGCTATGGAGAAATACAGTTTCCCTCCTGACTGATCAGCCGCTGACCAGCAGCTCGCGCATGAGGAGCCGTACCGCCTTCTCATCGAGTTCCGTCAGCTCGCGCGCATATTCGGCAATCCCCTCGCTGTTGGGGGTAGTCCGAGCCGAAGTGGTCGCGCTCGGGGCCAGTCACGTTCGCTAGGCCGACCCTGAATCGCCTACTTTGCTGCAGCGGCATCGCGCTTGCGCGCCATTTTCACGACCAGGTTGTCGGCAATGCCCGGGCGCGACCAGGGACAGACCGCCAGACAAATGCCGCAAGTCTTATTGTCGATGAAGTATGGCAGGCATTTGTCGAAATCGACGTACCACTTCATTTTGCCGCGAACCATGACCTTTTCGCGCGAAATGGCTTCCGGCGGGCAGGCAGACGAGCAGAGCTGACAACGGGTGCAGAAATCGTCGCCGCCGAAAATATCCGGCGTATCCGGGATCAATGGCAGATCGGTCAGCACAATCGACAGGCGGAAGTTGGCGCCCAGCTTGCGGTGGATCATCGAGCCATGTTTTCCCAGTTCACCCAGGCCAGCCTCGATTGCCGCAGGGATCATCAGGACATCCTCTGTGTTCGGTCCGGTCTTCGCCGCGGCAACATGCCCAAGTTCCCGGATCCAGTTAGTAACATGTTTTGAAGTGTTGCCGGCCCGTGAGTATTGCCGCATGACCTCGATATAAGCTTTTTCGTCCGGGGCTGTGTTCAGTTCTGGATAATCGTGGGCGAAGGCCATGACGACGGCGTATTTTCCCTGCGGTACCGGCCGGTCCTCAAAAGTCCATTCCTCCCGGTATTCGCAGATACCGATATCGTCGGCGCCTAATTCCGCTGCCTTCTGTTTTATTTCAGCGGTCCAATCCACGGCGCTTTTTTCGACTTGTTCAGGGGCAATGTCGCTGACCGGGATCGCTGCCGTTTCTTCGCGATACTTTCGAGCCTCCGCGATGCGCGGGTTATCCTTGTCCCTATTGTAGAAATAGAACAGCGCGTCGGTGTGGGCGATCGTGCCGTCGGCGCGCCAGAAAACCGGCCGTGGCCGGCCCGATTCGGTTTCCCCTAAACCATTGACCTCGTTGCCGGTGATGTCGGGCCACAGATCGATGATTTCCTGGTTCGGTGTATAGGCTTGTTGTACCGCGCTTTTGCCGCGTGCCATCGGCGCATTCTCCTTATTGAGAGTCGCGAATCAATTGTTGCAACATTTTAACGTCAAACGGCGCCCTGGGGACCACGGATCGACGTCAAGAGTGACTAAAGCGGTTTTAAAAAGGCGTCAAATGGCGATTGCCGCAGCATTGAGCGGATCCTCTCTCGATCGATTGATGTGTGTTAAAAGCCAACGTGCTTTATGAACTCTCGCAGTTCGCGGTTGAATACCTCGGGCCTTTCCAGCTGACAAAAATGCCCGACGTCTCGGATAATCTTAAATTGTGCGTTCGGAATGTTATCAGCCAGAATTTTGCTTGCCGCGACGCCCGCCGTGAGGTCCTCCTCGCCGGCGAGAACCAGCGTCGGTTTGTGGATCTCATTGAGCCGCTCAGTGATGTTCCAGTTGAACACGCCCCCAGGATCGGTCGTGGCCGCCGTGAAGATACGTTTTGGAAAATTATCTTCGCTGTCGAATAGTGCGTTCATCATATCCACGATCTCTGGCCGTTCAGTTTTGGTTTTGTTCGACACCATGCCCTGGATTAAGGCGCTAAAGGGAGCGCCATTGAGATAGGCTTGAAAAGCCTCGCGCGCCTCTGCAGGTAGCCCTTCGGCTAGGCCGGTCGTGCTGCTGAGAAGCAAATTACCCGCGACCAGCTCGGGATAATCAAGGTTAAATTGCATGGCAACCATGCCACCAATGGAGTTGCCTACAGTAATGCTCTTGTCGATCTGCAAGTCCTCAAAAACGGCTTTCAGATCTGCCGCCATGTCTTCGATTGCGTAGCCTTGGTCCGGTTTATCCGAGCGGCCGTGCCCCCGTTCATCGACCACGATACATTGGTGGGAGAGCGCGAAAGAGAAAAACTGAAAACACCAGACATAGCCGTTAGTTGAAAATGGATGGAGAAAAACAATGGCTGGTCCTTTGCCATAGGTCTCGTAGTCGATGTTGACTCCATTTCTGATTGCGTAGGGCATCTCTGCTTGCTCTCACTGACGTGCCAGATTGTAATCAACCGCTTGCGCAAAACGCCACGAAAAAGCGTTACTAGCAGTATAGTCGCAGTGCGAAACGGTGCTGTGCGAGGGGTTAAGCGAATTCCTTGACCCAGTGTCGCGACGCACGTAACTTTTAAGAGCTGTAAAGTTTTCCGGGACTGATTACTCAAAACGATGCCGACGCACACATGAGCATCCAGATCCATGTCTCTGTTGGTGAGTTGTTGGACAAACTCGCCATTCTGGAGATCAAAGCAGAGCGGCTCATCGATCCCCGCCAGGTTGCGAACGTCGAACGCGAACTCGAGCTGATGCGTGCCGTCTGGCGAGATACACCCTATGCGCAACAGGCACTGGATGCTGAGCGCACGGCATTGCGGGCCGTTAATGAACGCCTGTGGGACATCGAGAATAGGATCCGAGAGAAGGAACACAGTAAAACATTTGATGCCGATTTCATCGCACTGGCCCGCGCGGTGTATCTGTGTAACGACGAACGCACCGCAATTAAGCGGCGCCTGAACACCACAACGGAGTCAGATCTGATCGAAGAAAAATCCTACACGAAATACGACGTAGCGCCTTAGCACATACATGCCCCGCCTCCTGGTATATGTAACAGGCGATCGGATCGGCGATGCCTTGCTGAAGCTACCGGTGATCCGTGGAATGCGAGACGTATTTCCCGAACATGAAATTATCTGGTTGGCCGGTAGGCGAACCAGCGTTTTCAACGATGCGCTCAAACCACTGGTGGCTGGCGTTATTGACGAGGTGCGTGAAAAGGCGGGCATTGGGGTTGGCTTTCACGAACTGTTTCGGCGCCCGCCCAATGTCGATTTCTGCGACATCATTATTGATACTGAACAAAAACTGCGTAGCACGCTCGTGCTGCGCCGCATACCGCACTCGGTGTTCGTATCCCGCACTGCCAATTATCGCTACTCAGATAGGAAACCATCGGCCGAGGACTCGCCACCGAGTTCAGCGCGCCAGCGTTTCGAGCAACTCGTCAATCTAGCTGCCGGGCAACCCGTAACACAACGGTTTGACTGGTCCATTCCAGAGCCACAATACAGCCTGGCGGAAAGCCTTCTGCCGCCAGGGCCTCGTTATGTGGGTTTCGCGCCCGGGGCGGGCGGGCAGCGCAAACGCTGGCCGCTGGATCGCTTTATCCAGGCGGCTCAGCGACAACCGGCTTCCGGGCGAACGCCGGTGTTTTTCTTGGGCCCCGAGGAGCACGACTGGGAAGCGCCAATCAGGGCGGCCGTGCCCGCATCCCGGATCCCCGAAATTGAAGCACCGCCGGGTGCGCGCGGACCGCTGTTAGCGATGGCCATCGCCACCCAACTGGAAGCCGCGGTCGCCAATGACTCCGGCATCGGTCACTTGCTCGCGTCCGCGGGGATCCCGGTGGTGACCTTGTTTGGACACACGGCGGTGAGCAAGTTCACAGATATCGGCGATCACCGGGTAATACTTAATGCACAAGATTTCGGTGGTCGTGGACTTGTCAGGATTCCGCTCGCTGCGGTCACTGAAGCGCTCGATGAGCTATTCGTCAGGCGTGACACGCGGGTACATCTATGAGTGGCGATGAAGTCGGCGATGTTCTCCTCATTTCGCTTAGTAATATTGGCGATGCGTTGATGACTACGCCGGTGTTGGAAGCATTGCATTACGCTCTGCCCGAGGCCCGGATTGATATCGTTGCCGACCGGCGATCGAGCGATATTTTCACCTACTGTCCGTACCGCGGTGAAATCTTCCATCGTGAAAAACGTGCTGGCTGGCGGGGAACGTGGCAATTGCTCAACCGTTTGCGCGCAAAACGCTACCGTTACATTGTCGATATGCGTACCGACGGCTTGGCATATTTGCTCAAAGCTGAACGTAGACTCACCCGTTGGCGCGCGTTCACCAGCGAACCTCATGCCGTTCACGCTCACATGTCGGTGCTGGCGCCACTGTTATCACCGCAGCAGGTGCCGCCGACCAAGATATGGCTGACTGAGCAACTATTGGCAGCGGCAGCCCAAAAATGCACAGCGTACACGCCCTATCTGGCAGTTGCGCCGGGCGCAAACTGGCCGGGGAAAATCTGGCCGACGCAGTCTTATCGCGAGTTAATCGCGGCCAGCGCTGACCTATTTAGCGGCGTCGTGCTGCTGGGCAGCGCAGCCGACCGGACACGAGCGGCGGATCTCGCAGCCGATCTGGCTTTGCCCTGTATCGATTTAACCGGAACGACGAATTTGCTGGAAGCCGCCGCGCTGCTGGCCGGCGCGCGGGCGTTTGTCGGCAACGATTCGGGCCTGGGACACATTGCGGCCGCAGTACGTGTACCGACGCTGACGGTTTTCGGCCCGGGTGAGCCGCAGCGATACTGCCCCTGGGGTGAACGCGCTGCCTGGATCCGTGGAGCGAACGCGCGCCTGGATGCGCTCTCTGCTGACGAAGTATCAGCGCGCTTGCGTTCGCATTTGCTGGCACTCACGGCTTAGGTAATGCGTATAACGCAAATTATGCTTGCCAGGGGCTTCGGCGGCGCTGAGCGTTCGTTCGTCGATCTAAGCCTGGCGTTGGCGAGGCGCGGCCACACGGTGCAGGCGATTTGTCATCCTAATTTTGTCCAGCAGGCGCAACTGCGTGCAGATCCCGCGATCGAGGTTTGTAACGTTAATGTTCGCGGAAGTTGGGACTTGCTCGTAGCGCGGCACATCGGCCAGCACCTGGATGCGTTTCAACCTGACATCGTCAACGGCCATCTTGCGCGCGCGGCGCATCTTACCGGTAAAGCAGTGCGCAGCCGTCAGCTTCCGCTGGTCGTGAAAACCCATTCGTATGTGAATCTGAAATACTATCGTGCGGTCGATCGCTTCGTCGCGACTACACCCGATCAGCGCAATTACCTGCTTGCGCACAACATCTCGCCGTCACGGATCAGCGTGATCCCAAACTTCTCGAGTATGCCCGCGCTCGAGCGGGACAACATGCACAGCTCAACGCCGCTGGTGTTAGTCAGTTATGGTCGAATGGTTGAGAAAAAGGGATTTGATGTGCTACTCAGTGCAGTTGCCAAGATCGACGCGGCAGGCCTCAATGTGCGCCTGCTATTGGGCGGTGATGGTCCGCAGGCGCCGACGCTGAAAGAGCAGGCCGCCTCGCTGGGCCTTGCCGGGCAGGTTGAGTTTCTTGGCTGGGTGGACGACGTAGAGCCATTGCTGCGGAGCGCAGATCTGTTCGTGTTACCGTCGCGACGCGAGCCGTTCGGTATCGCCATTCTCGAAGCAATGGCTGCGCATACGCCAATCGTGGCTACCCGCAGCGAAGGACCGGCACAGATACTGGATACTGCGACGGCGTTCCTGGTACCGGTCGATGACTCGCACGCATTAGCCGAGCAACTGCGTGTGGCGATGACCGATCCGCAGCTACGTAGCCGAAAGGCCAGAGCCTCCTCGGCGTTGTATCAGGAACGCTACAGCGCCGATGTTGTTGTGCCCCAATATCTGGCGCTATACGCGGAACTCGCCAGCCAAGTGTGAACAAGCGTTACGCAAATCACGCCAGTGCGCCATCGGCCTGCAGCCGTTCGATGACGGTGCTGGCGGAGATCTCGCGTAGCGTGGGCGCCGCAATCACGCGCGCTGCCTGGCCGATGGCGTGATTACGGCGCCAATCGCTGGGTCCGAACAACGCGTAAACCGGGATCCCGGAACACGACAAGATGTGCATGGGTCCAGAGTCGTTGGTGATCGCGAAGCGAGCACGGCGGCCAAGCTGTGCCAACTGTGCGATGTTGAATGTGTCGGTTGCGTCTATACCGATTCCAGCGGCGAGTTTTTGGTTGAGTACGCGATCTGCCGACGCGCCTACCCACACGATTTCACAGTCGCTCGCAGCGAGCTGCTTGGCGAGCACGTCGAAAAATGGCCAGCGTTTTTCTGGCCGCTGGGCGCTCGCTCCTGCGTGCAGCAATACGATATGCTTGCCGTGTAATTTATGGGTGGCCAACCACGCATCGACCTGTGCGCACTCAGCTTCACTGATGGGCAGTCGCGGCGACGGTTGCGCCGGTGCAATCCCGGCGCAGGCTAATACTTCATTCATGCGCTCGAAGATATGATTTTGGCCGCGGTAAGTTACGGCGGGATGGTGGGTATATGGAAAGCGCGGATGATTACCGATGCGTTCGCGCACGCCGGATAATGCACAAAGCCAGCCGGAGCGCTCGCTCGATTGCAAGTCATACAGGCGCCCGAAGGACTCGCTGCGCATCCATGTGGCCGTGCGCATAAACGCACGCATGCCATGGCGCGGCACTGCGTTTACCCGCAACGCGGGCCAGTTTGCAAAAAGATCGCCGAAGGCTAACGACGTCAATAAAGTGCAGTCACTGTCCCTGTGGTGTGTCTGGATGCGCTCGATGAGCGCCGTAGCCATGACGACATCGCCCAGCGCGCCGAACTTGATGATTAACACCTTCATAGCTCGAGGCGATAATGCGGCTTAGCGAACTACAGTTCAAATTCCACTCGCTGCGTCGCGACGTGTCGAACTTTGCGCTGCTTAAACATCGCAACTTTGACGGTTTCATCGTCAGCATGCATCAGTCTGGAACGCATTGGTTGAAGTATATGTTGGCGCTCGCGCTGGTCGAAAAATATCAATTGCCACCACCGCGTTATAACCATGCGAACGATATCATCGGTGGGCCCAAGGATCCCCGCACGTATGCGCAATTGCCCAGGTTGGCCAGCAGTCATTCCATCCCGCATGCGTTGGTGCACGCCGGCTGGTTCCGTCGGCGCTGGCCATTACCTCGTTATCTGGTGTTGGTGCGCGACATGCGTGCGTCACTGGTTTCCAATTATGAGAAGTGGAAGCAGCACTATGGGGTCGAATTCGTCGACTACTTGAGGGGTGATCCTAGCGGGCGGCTTTACAACAGCGACATATGGTGGTGCCTGCGGTTCATGAATGCTTGGGGTGAGCTGGCAGAACGCTATCCCGAGGATACGATGGTGCTGCGCTACGAAGATTTGCAGCACGATCCGGGGCGTGAGCTCGCAGGTGTTGCCGATTTCCTGCGTTTACAATTGTCGGCGACGCATATCGATACGGCGGTTGCCGGGGCAAGCAAACAGGCAATGGCGCAGCGTCACGACCCGGACCGCCCAGGCGGTGAGGTTTCATTTGAGCGGCGCGACCCGGCCGAATGGTTCGGGGAGCGCGAGCGAATATTGTTGGAACGCGTTTGCACAACGCAGCTTCGGTATACGTTTGGTTACGACTACGCACGCAACGCTTCGTACAAAGCGATCGTTTGATCCAACATCCGTTGCAGAGGAAAGGCCGTGTTGTCTGGAACGATAGGCGGATACTGATAAAACTCCCGAATTTTCTGAACCACGGCGTCGATGTCCCCGGGCGGAACCGCGCCATTGGGAAATACTTCTCTGAGCATCTCCTGCGTTCCGCCATGATCGTAGCCAACTACCGGTCGACCCAGCCGTAACGCCTCGAGGCTGGTTCGTCCAAATGCTTCTGGTTCGTTGGCCAGCGATAAGACCACATCGGATAGTGACAGGATCTCGCGCATATCATCGCGCTGGCCCAGCAACGAGATACGTTCGTTGAGACCCGCCCGGTCGATGCGCTGCTCAAGTTGAGTTAAGAATTTTGCGCGTCGCGGTTCGGCAGCGCCCGCGATGAGACCGTGCACCGGTATATGAGCCGCGTGCAGTCGCCGCACCACCTCAACAAAATCGAGTTGGCCTTTCCAGCGCGTAATCCGTGCAGGCAATGTAATGAGGTACCGGCTCTCGGTGTGTGGATAGTCGCGATACCACTGTTGCAGCCAGTCTTTGGGCGGTCGATAGCCATAGGGATAACGTTCCGCAGCCACGCCTCGGTGAATCAAGCTGATGCGCTCGGCGGCTTGCGGATAATTGCCGAGAATATATCCACGGATGTGTTCGGATATCGCGATAACGCTTTCTCCCCGAACCATTACGGCACTGTATGGGTTGACCGTGTAGGGACCATGCACTGTGGTCACGAATGACGGACGGGTTGCGGGCGGCAGCCCCCGCCAGGCAAGATAGGCAATCCACGCCGGCAGCCGCGAGCGAGCGTGCACAATATCGACGCCTTGGTCGGTCAATAAACGTCGCAAAGAGTAGATACAGCGCAGCGTCGCCAGGCTTTTATCGCCGATAGGCCAGGCGATATGCTCACTACCCTCGCCGAGCAATCCGGGTAGCAAGCGACCGGGACGCGATACGACGATCGATCTGTGCCCATGGCGCACCAGCTCGGCAGCTAACTCCACCGTGCCCCGCTCTACTCCACCCACTTCGAGCGCGGGTAGTAGCTGCACAATGGTCAGGGACACGTTATTCGCCATCAATGCGTATGTTGCAGATAGGCCTTAAGGCCGGGCTTCAGGCTGAACCGCTGTTTCACGATCGCCAGCCCGTGTTTCAACATCAACTTCTCCAGCGTGACGCGATTGAAATAGTACAAGTGTTCCGAGGGTTTAATTTCGGTCCAGCTCGCCAGCTCCCGGGGCACACGAAAATGGCCGATATCGGGCGTGCGGACCTCGATGACTCCACCCGAGCGCAGCAAGCGCGCCAGCGTTGCGACGGTCGTGTTCAGATCCGGCACATGTTCGATGACATCGTATAAGGTGATGACATCGAAAAACCCGGGCTCGAACGTTTGCTCCTCGATCACACCACAAAAAACATTGGGTAACTTCAACTGCTCACGCGCATGGCGCACAGCGCCGGCTTCCACATCCACACCATAAGCGTCAAAGCCGCGGGCGGCGGCTGCCTCAACCACAAATCCAGCTGAGCAGCCAACGTCCAGCCAGCGCCCGGTGCTTACATAACGGCGTTGAATGCGATCGACCCAGCGTCCTACCCGACGGCGCTTTTTGTCCGTCTTGGACACGTAGAAGCCGCTGTAGTCGTTATCGTAGGTTGCGGCAATTTCGTCGGCATTGGGGCGCGGATTGATCAGAACCAAACTACACGCGGTACAACGTGAAAATTGTTCTCCGGTTTTTTGAAACAGCTGTTCGAAGTCGCCGCTGCCACATACGGGACAGTCGATCGTTTCCCATGCACCGTCGTTCACTTGGTCAATCCTGAAACCAACGTGTGAGAATAAGATCAGCGCAGCGCCCGGCTTCAGCGAGTGGTTGCTGCGGCGCCGGTAAGCCGTCGTCGGCTAGCCACTGCTTGAAGCCCGTTACCCGGCCTTGCTCGCGCAGTTGTTGCAGTCCGCGGGCGACCCGCGACGGGTTTTTCTCCGCAATGTCGAATAGGCCCACTGCAGCACCTGACGTCAATGCCTCGTAGATCATGGATACGCTGTCTGCGCTGACCCAAACCTGCGCACACTCCGCCAGTCTTGCCGCTACCCAACCGTCAGGGGTCTGTGAGTGTGAAATAAACTCGACGTTGGCTTGGGCGATGGCCGCCAGCGCTACGCCGGTTGCCACCGAGCTGCGCCGCGAATCCGTAATCTGCCATTGGATCGCCGGTGTTTTCATCGCTAGCGCTTCAATTTGTGCTGCGATTGTCTCGAGCGGCCAATGGAAATGCCGGGACGCACCGCCGATCAGCATGAGTCCCCGGTCCGAGTGTTGTTGCGGTCGGGCAATAATCGGGTTAAGCGGTCCCACGGAGTTGACGAGATTTTCCCCATCTGGGAGACCATCATGTTGCGGCACGATGCACAGATCGAAAAGCCGTATCGGCAGGCTGGGTGCCATCAACACGACACAACGTGCACCGAAACTGCGACGTGCAGCCAGCATCGGTAGATGGGTCGCATGACCCGCGCCGACGAGGAGATCCGGCGAAGGTGCTGCGGGGCTGGGGTTAAATCGATTGCGCGCAAGCGCGCTCAAGCTACGCCAAATTCCAGGGCATTCGATAGCTACCGCATGCACGTCACGCCGTGCCGCAAGCGCCTGCACGAGACCTAAAGACTGTGCATCGTGGCCGGGTTTGCCATCCGTAAGACGCCAAATCACCATAGTTGGTGCACCGTTCGCAAACGGCGGCGGTTGTTGGTTACTGCTCCAGGAGGACGAATTCCGCGCCGCAATACGGACATTTTGCACGGCCCGTTTCCTCTATGGGCAGAAATACACGAGGGTGCGAATTCCATAGACTCATTTGCGGCAGCGGGCAGTGCAGCGGTAATTCCTGCCGACTTATGTCGTAACGTGCTTTATCGTTGGGTGTTGTGCCGCCGGGCGAATTAGCCATCAGCGCACCGGTCAGATCTCAAGTAACCAATCAGCGTGTTCGCTGCGTTCGCCGCGGATCTGGGCAAAATACAGCGTCTGCAACTCCTTGGTGACGGGACCGATTTTCCCCGCCCCGATCATGCGATCGTCAAGTTCGCGGATCGGTGTGACTTCTGCCGCGGTTCCCGTGAAAAACGCTTCGTCGGCGATATAAACCTCATCCCGGGTGATCCGTTTCTCGGTCACGGAATAACCCGCTTCTCGGGCCAGCGTAATTACCGAGTCCCGGGTGATCCCTGCTAAGGCCGCGGACAGATCCGGTGTGTAAATCGCCTTGTCTTTGACAATAAAAAAATTCTCACCGCTGCCTTCGGCGACGAAACCATGAGTGTCGAGCACCAGCGCTTCGTCATAGCCCGATTGAGTCGCCTCCTGCAGTGCAAGAATGGAGTTCATGTAATTGCCGTTGGCTTTAGCTTTGCACATCACGCTGTTGGGATGGTAGCGGGTAAACGACGATGTCTTTATCCGGATCCCCCGTGACAAAGCCTCATCGCCCAGATAGGCACCCCATTCCCAGGCGGCGATCATTGCATGCACCTGCAACTTATCGGCATGCAGGCCCAGACCTTCGGAGCCAAGAAAGCACATAGGGCGAATGTAGGCCTCTTCAAAACCGTTGGCGCGCACAACCTCGCAACACGTTTGCGTAAGTACCTCGCGCGAGTAGGGGATCGTCATGCGCAAAATGTGCGCCGAGTCATACAGCCGTGCTATGTGGGCATCCATGCGGAACGCCGCAGTTTTCCCCGACGCTGTTTTGTACGCGCGGATCCCCTCAAATACGCCAACACCGTAATGCAGCGTGTGTGTTAACACATGCACTTTGGCATCGCGCCAGGGCACCATGTGGCCGTCGAGCCAGATGGTTCCGTCCCGATCGGCTAAATCCATGACAGGGCTCTCAAGTTCACTGGATTGTTGCAGCGCTAAGCAAGCAAAAGTCATATTGCACCATAAATCACGCCCGCTTCCAAAAAAAGCCCCGCACGCTGGCGGGGCTTTAATTAGGGCAGGCGTCCGCTTTACATCATTCCACCCATGCCGCCACCCATGCCGCCACCCATGCCACCCATGCCACCCATGCCACCCATGTCGGGCATTGCAGGCATTGCAGGCGCGTCTTCCTGAGGCAACTCGGCAATCATGGCCGCGGTCGTGATCATCAAACCGGCGATCGAGCCGGCATGTTGCAACGCCGCTCGCATGACCTTGGTCGGATCCAGAATACCCATCTCGATCATGTCGCCGAATTCACCGGAGGCGGCATTGTAGCCAAAATTGCCGTCACCCTCGGCCACCTTGTTGAGTATTACCGAAGGCTCCTCACCCGCATTTTTTACCAGTTGGCGCAGCGGTTCGCTCAAAGCGCGTCGAATGATTTCGATGCCGATGCCCTGATCGTGATTGTCGCCGCTCAGATCCTCCAGCGCGGACAGCGCACGCACCAACGCGACGCCTCCACCCGGCACGACACCTTCCTCCACGGCCGCTCGGGTGGCGTGTAATGCGTCCTCCACCCGGGCCTTTTTCTCCTTCATCTCGATTTCCGTGGCCGCGCCTACGCGAATAACGGCAACGCCGCCCGCCAGTTTGGCGACCCGTTCCTGCAGCTTTTCCTTGTCGTAGTCGGAGGTGGACTCCTCGATCTGCGCGCGGATCTGACCGACGCGGCCCTCAATGGAGGCTTTGTTGCCCGCACCATCGACGATCGTGGTTTCGTCCTTGGAGATACTCAGGCGTTTGCACGTGCCTAGGTCGTCGAGGCTTGCCTTCTCCAACGTCAGGCCTATTTCTTCGGAGATCACCGTGCCGCCCGTCAGGATGGCTATGTCCTCAAGCATCGCTTTACGCCGATCGCCAAAGCCAGGCGCCTTAACAGCGGCGACTTTGACTATCCCGCGAATGTGGTTGACCACGAGCGTGGCCAGCGCCTCGCCCTCAACATCTTCGGCAACCACCAGCAGCGGGCGCCCGGCGCGCGCGGCGGCTTCCAGCAGCGGTAGCAGATCTCGAATATTGGAGATCTTTTTGTCGTAAAGAAGAATCATCGGCTCTTGCAGTTCGACCGCCATGGTCTGTTGGTCGTTGATGAAATACGATGATAGATAACCGCGGTCGAATTGCATTCCCTCCACGATGTCCAGCTCATTCTCCAACCCGGATCCCTCTTCTATCGTAATTACGCCTTCTTTGCCGACCTTGCCCATCGCTTCAGCAATGGTGTCGCCGATGGCATTGTCGGCATTGGCCGAAATTGTCCCGACCTGGGCGATGGCGTTGTTGTCCGTGCAGGGTTTGGATTGTGCCTGCAGGTTTTCCACGGTGGCAGCCACCGCCTTGTCGATGCCGCGTTTGAGATCCATGGCGTTAAGTCCAGCCGCGACCGACTTGATGCCTTCGGTCAAAATGCATTGCGCGAGCACCGTCGCTGTCGTCGTTCCGTCTCCAGCGATATCCGAGGTTTTAGACGCGACTTCCTTTACCATCTGCGCGCCCATATTCTGGAATTTGTCATCGAGTTCGATTTCTTTGGCGACCGACACCCCGTCTTTAGTGACCGTGGGAGCGCCAAAGCTCTTATCTAAAATTACATTGCGACCGCGCGGCCCGAGCGTCACTCTGACGGCGTTGGCGAGTACGTTGACGCCTATTAACATCTGGCGGCGCGCCTCTTCCTGGAATTTAATTTCTTTTGCGCTCATTTCGTCTTCCTCAAATATCAGTTGAATTCGATGTTGCCGGGCTGGCACCGTCTCGGGATTTCACCAGCATCGTGCGGTGTGACCGCCAGCGATGGCGGAAATGCAGACCATGCACGCCTGCACGGATGCAGGCGGTAGAACGACGCAGGAGCCAAAGTCGACAAGCGTTTGTCTGCCCTTCATGCACTACGCGGGCTAGCTTTCGATAACGCCCATGATGTCTTCTTCGCGCAGTACGAGTAGATCCTCGCCATCAACTTTGACCTCGGTACCGCCGTATTTGCCGAACAACACTAAATCACCAGGCTTGACATCCAGTGGGCGCGATTCGCCACTGTCCAGGATTTTGCCGGGACCCACCGAGATAACTTCGCCGCGAATGGGCTTCTCAGTCGCCGAGTCAGGGATCACGATGCCGCCGGGACTGGTGGTTTCTTCTTCTTGGCGGCGCACGATTACGCGATCGTGCAGAGGACGTATTTTCATGGTTTGGTTCTCCAAAACCTGCAGTTGTCGTGCGAGGGATGCCCAGCGAACCCCTAATCGTCGAGGTAGCATGCGGGGGACAGCGATTATAGGTGTCAGAACCGGACTGTCAAGAAAGTTGCGGTGAAGCGTTCACGGGTCGCGATGAAAATCGACGTCGATAACCGGCCTTTGCATTACCGTACCCGCCAGCATCCGCGCGGCCAGCAGATTCGCTACCGCGTTTCGCCAGCTCGGTAGTAATGCGGCAAAACCGATCACGTCGGTGACGAATCCAGGCGTTAGCAGCAGTGCGCCGGCAACCAGCAGGATCGCCGCTTCCAGTAGCTCAATCGCCGGTAGTTGCTTGCGCTCCAAAGCGGTCTGGATCCGTTGTAAGGTCGTAAGTCCTTGCCAGCGCAGCAGCACCGCGCCCAGGCAGGCTGTCGCCACAACCAGGGTCACTGTGGTAAGTGCCCCCAGATGGCTGCCAACCACGATGAGCACGTAGATCTCTACGAGCGGGACCGAAATCAACAAAACCACCAGAAAGCTGAAGAATTTCATGTCTTGCTCATTGCGAACCTTGGCCCTTGTATAATGTCTGATCGCTAAGGTTCAAGGACGTTACGGCACGGGCGTGTCATGGTAGCAGACAGTGAGACATTTTTAGTGATCCTGACAAGCTGTCCAGATGCTGGGAGCACTGAGCGGATCGCGCAGGCGTTGGTCGAGCGGCGGGTCGCCGCAGGGGTGAACATTGTGCCGGGAATCCGCTCGATCTTCCGCTGGCGCGGCGCCGTGAAGAGCGCGGCCGAACAGTTGTTGTTCATCAAATGTCTGGCAGCCAACTACGACGCAGCAGAGCAGGTCATCAAGGAGCTTCATCCCTATGAGGTGCCGCAAGTGATCGCCCTACCGATAGCTGCCGGTGCGGCCGATTACCTGGCTTGGATCGGGCAAAGCTCGAGCGCACCCCTATGAAAACACGAACCTTTCTGGCAATACCGATGCTTGTGGCGCTGTGGGCGGCCACGACCGGAATCGCGCAAGTAACAGACGCAGCAATAAGCAATCCGTTCGAAATTCTACGCGGCGGTTCACTCAGTGCGCGGTTGGCTGGGGAGCAACCCGAGTTTCTCGATCCGGATGAGGCGTTCGTGTGGTCGGCGCAGTTACTCGGCGACAAGGTGCGCACCTACTGGCGGGTTGCCGAAGGTTATTATCTGTATCAAAACAAATTCACGTTTTCCGCTGACGGCCCGGCCGAAGACGCCCTAGGTGCCCCGGTCTTCCCGCCCTCAGAAACTAAAGACGATGAGTTTTTTGGCGAGGTGCAAATCTACAAGGGCGATTTTGAAATTGACGTGCCGTTCGCGGCGATGGCGGTGAATTCCGAGCCGTTCGCACTGAAGTTGGGCTACCAGGGCTGCGCCGAGGCTGGGATATGTTACCCACCCATCAAAAAGACCGTGATGCTGACATCGGGCACCCCCCCGGCCGCGAGCTCGGTACCGCCAATGCCCGTTCAGGACCGCATAGCGGCGCAACTCGCGAGCGGCAAATGGTTGTTGCTGGTAACCAGTTTCTTCGGTTTTGGCCTGTTACTTGCGTTTACGCCTTGCGTATTGCCGATGATACCGATTCTGTCCGGAATTATTGTGGGTCAGGGTGAGCGCCTAACTCGTCGTTCCGCGTTTACGCTGTCACTTACCTATGTGGTGTCGATGGCCGCGATCTACGCGATAGCAGGCGCGCTCGCCGGTGTGTTCGGTCACAATCTGCAGGCTAGCTTTCAGCACCCCTGGGTGTTAATAGGTTTCAGTGCTGTGTTTGTGTTGCTTGCCTTGTCTATGTTCGGATTTTTCGAGTTGCAGCTGCCGTCGGCCTGGCAGGGGCGGTTCACGGATTTCAGCAATCGCCATCGTGGCGGCACCTACGGTGGCGTTGCCGTTATGGGAGCATTATCAGCCATCATTGTCGGGCCATGCGTGGCGCCGCCGCTGGCCGGTGCGCTGATCTACATAGGCGAGACCGGCGACGCGGTGCTGGGCGGGGTCGCGTTGTTCGCGATGGCATTGGGGATGGGATTGCCATTGCTGGTGGTCGGATCTTCAGCCGGCAGTTGGCTGCCACGCGCCGGTGCTTGGATGGACACCGTCAAGCGCGTGTTCGGCGTCGTGCTAATCGGGGTGGCGATCTGGCTGCTAGCGCGAATTGTATCGCCGCCGCTGATCCTGGGCATGTGGGCACTCTTGTTGATTGTGTCCGCAGTTTACATGGGCGCGCTGGAGCAGTTTGGTGCCGTGGCTTCGGGCTGGCAGCGTCTGTGGAAGGGCATCGGCTTTGCGATGCTGGTGTATGGCGTAGCATTGCTCGTCGGAGCAGCAGGCGGCGCCGATAATGTGTTACAACCTTTGAGTGGTTTTTCGCCGGATGCCCCACAAACGGCTGAAAAAACGGCGGATTTTCACCGCGTGAAAAGTCTCCAGGAGTTGCGGGGCCGCTTGCGTGACGCTGCGCAACCCGCAATTCTCGACTTCTACGCGGACTGGTGTATTGAGTGTAAGCAGATGGAGCGTCATACGTTTTCCGATCGCGATGTGCAAGCCGCGCTGGCAGATGTGTTGTTGTTGCAGGCCGATGTCACTGCCAACGATGTGTCAGATCGAGAACTGCTGAAGTCTCTTGGCCTGTACGGACCGCCGGCGATCCTGTTTTTCGGCGCTGATGGTGAAGAGCGCCGAGGTTACCGGCTCGTCGGTTTCGTCGGCCCGGAGCGCTTTCGCGCCCATTTACAACAGGCAGTCGCGGTGCGCTGACATGAACCGCGGACAATTGCTAACGACGGCACTACTGCTCGGCGCGTTAGCGGCGGGCGGCGCGGTGCTGTACAAACGTTCCGGGCAATTGGCCCCCGCTACGCGTGCGCTGCCCCCGACCGCAGATGCTACGGACGCGCAATTGCGTCCGAACTTCGAGCTACCGGACGTTAATGGCGTCGCACAAGCTATATCGCAGTGGGATGGTAAAGTCATCGCCCTTAATTTTTGGGCGACCTGGTGCGGTCCCTGCCGCAAGGAGATCCCGGAGTTTATCGAACTGCAGCGCGAATATGGCGCCGACGGATTACAGTTCATCGGGATCGCTATCGATCAGCCTGATCCCGTCCGCGATTACGCGGCTGAGTTGGTCATTAACTATCCCCTGTTGGTGGGAGAATCTGAGGCCATCGAAGTTGGCCAGGCATACGGCAACGCCATTGGCGGATTGCCCTTCACCGCTATTATCGATCGACAGGGCAGGATCGTATTGCGCAAGCAAGGCGTGTTGCATCGCGACGAGGCCGAGACTGTGATCCGTCAATTACTTTAGCCTTTTGGCAGGGGTAATGCCGCAGACGGCACCATCCCCGGCCTGTCGCCAGGTCTTTACGGACTGTCCTATCCACGTTAATCTCCGTCCAACGTCGGCGATTAGCCGCGAAAAACGAGATATTGCCGATGGCGTCGGTACTGGTCCTCCATGGTCCGAACCTGAATCTGCTCGGTGGTCGCGAGCCAGAACATTACGGCGACGATACCCTCCAGGCGATCAACGAGCGGTTAGTCGCGCAAGGTGCCGCTGGCGGTCAAGAGGTTTTGTGCTTTCAGAGCAACGCGGAGCACGAAATCGTAGAGCGTATCCAGCAAGCAGGCGCGGATGGTTGCGCCTTCATCGTCATTAACCCGGCTGCATTCACGCACACCAGCGTTGCTATCCGTGACGCATTAGCAGCCGTGGGCGTGCCATTCATCGAGGTCCATTTATCGAACGTTTTCGCGCGCGAGGACTTTCGGCATCGCTCCTACGTCTCGGATCTGGCAATTGGGATCATTGCCGGTCTGGGCGCTCGGGGCTATGAATTCGCGCTACAGGCGGCGCTTGATCATGTCAATGATGAACGCAGGGGCTGAGATATGGACATCCGTAAGGTTAAGAAGCTCATCGAAATGCTCGAACAGTCGAGCATCGCTGAGATAGAAATACGCGAAGGCGAAGAACTGGTTCGAGTCAGTCGTGCAAGCACCGTAGCGACCCAGGTAAACGAGGCGATAAGCCCGGCAAGTTCGGACAGGCCGTCCCCAGCGGCGGCGGATGTCGCAAGTGTGCCGACGGCGGACGGATACTCTATTCGCTCACCGATGGTCGGTACGTTTTACAACGCGCCCAGCCCGGATAGTCCGCCTTATGTACAGGTCGGCCAAACGGTGAGTAAAGGCGCGGTGCTGTGCATCATCGAAGCCATGAAGCTCATGAATCAGATCGAATGCGATCGGGATGGCATCGTCACTTCGGTCCTCGTGGAAAATGGGCAACCAGTTGAGTATGGCGAGCCGTTGTTTGTGATCAGCTGATCCGATCCCGTGTTGGACAAAGTCGTCATCGCTAATCGTGGGGAAATTGCCCTGCGGATATTGCGTGCTTGCCACGAACTGGATATCAAGACCGTCGCGATTCACTCGGAGGCGGACCGGGATCTCAAGCATGTGCGCCTCGCGGACGAGTCCGTGTGCATCGGTCCACCGGCAGCTAGCGAATCCTATCTCAATGCCGCGGCGATCTTGAGCGCAGCCGAAGTTACCGACGCAGTTGCAGTCCACCCGGGCTACGGATTTCTGGCCGAGAATGCTGATTTCGCAGAAATGGTAGAGCGTAGTGGCTTTGTCTTTATCGGCCCGCGCGCCGACACGATCAGGCTCATGGGCAACAAACTCAATGCGATCGCGGCAATGAAGAAAGCCGGCATTCCCTGTGTCCCCGGCTCTGACGGCCCCTTGTCAAGGGATCTTGACGAAGCCAGGAACGTCGCGCGCACCATTGGTTATCCAGTCATTATCAAAGCAGTTGGCGGTGGCGGTGGGCGAGGTATGCGCATTGTTCGCGGTGAAGCGGCACTGGCTAATGCGATGACGTTAACGCGGGCGGAAGCAGCCGCCGCATTCGGCACCGACGCCTTGTATATGGAAAAATTTCTCGAAAGCCCACGACATATCGAGTTTCAGATCATGGCCGACGAGCATGGCAATGTAATCCATCTGGGCGAGCGGGATTGTTCTATACAGCGGCGCCATCAGAAGATTATAGAGGAGGCGCCCGCGCCCGGAATCTCCGACAAAGTACGCGCGACCATGGGTGCGCGTTGTACTGAGGCGGCGCGCGCCATCGGCTATCGCAGTGCGGGCACGTTCGAATTTCTTTATCAGGACAATGAATTCTTCTTTATCGAGATGAATACGCGGATCCAGGTTGAGCACCCCGTGACGGAAATGATCACGGGCATGGATCTCGTGAAGCAGCAGCTGCGCATCGCCGCCGGAGACGAACTCGCAGTTCGCCAGGCCGAGGTTCAGCTACACGGTCACGCTATTGAATGTCGAATTAACGCCGAAGATCCGAAAAAATTTACGCCGTCGCCCGGATTGATTAGTCTTTTTCATCCACCGGGAGGCCCCGGCATTCGGCTCGACACTCATATCTATCAAGGCTATCAAGTGCCGCCCAACTACGATTCTCTGATCGGCAAAATCATTGCACACGGTGAATCGCGCGGTGCTGCGTTGGCGCGGATGCGCGGTGCGCTGACGGAAATCGTCGTCGAAGGTATAAGCACGAATCTCGAGCTGCATCGTGAATTGATTGCAGATGCGGGATTTGAGGCCGGCGGCGTTGCCATCGATTTTCTCGATCACAAACTCGGCGCCGCTTGAGTCGCACCGCCGCATTTTCGCGCCTCGCCGCTTAGTGCGGGTTTGCCCGAATGCCTGACGAGTGGTTCGAGATCAGTTTCGAAGTAATTGGGGACGAGGCAGCCGAGTTGGAACAGCGCTTAGCGGAACAAGGCGCGTTGGCGGTCACGTTGTCGGCAGGCAATGATCAGCGTGTGTATGACGAGCCGGGGGAAGACACTAATTTGTGGTCTATTGCCCGTGTCACGGCACTGTTTCCGCAAAGCGCCGACCTTGCAGCCGTGTACGCGGCCTGCGCGCCGTATCAAGCGAGCGAACATAAGCACGTGGCCGAGCGACCTTGGCATCGTCTCTGGATGTCGAGGTACAAGCCCATACAATTCGGCGATGGCTTGTGGTTACGACCGAGTTGGTGTGCGCCAGTTATCGGCGCACGCTGTGAGGTAGTCCTTGATCCGGGTATGGCGTTTGGTACCGGTACCCACCCGACGACGCGGTTGTGTCTTGAATGGCTATGTAAATGTCGGCTGCTCAGCGGCGCTTCGCTAATTGACTATGGGTGCGGTTCCGGGATCCTGGCTATAGCCGGCGCTAAGCTCGGCGCGCGACAGGTCTGCGCGCTAGACGTCGATGCGCAAGCCCGTGAGGCGACGAATGATAATGTACAACGCAATAGTGCTAGCGATGTCATCACTGTGCTTACAGCAGAACAGCGGCCGAAGCCGGCCGACATATTGATCGCCAATATTCTGTTGCGGCCACTGTTGCAATTGTGCTCGGCGTTTGCGCAGTTAGTCCGTCCGGGAGGAGCGATCGCCGTTAGTGGACTAACGCTGGAGCAGACAGATCAGTGTTTGGCCGTGTATGCACAGTGGTTTAGCATGGAGCCACCGGTCGTCGCCGATGAGTGGGTATTGCTGCATGGCGTTCGCAAGGATCTCGCCCGACGCTGATCTAGTCTGACTAGGGAGATGCCTTGTTGCTGACCCAATGCCCCCAATGTCGCACCGTGTTCCGCGTTAGCGCCGCGCAACTCAAGAATCGCGGCGGGCGGGTCCGGTGCGGGGGGTGCAGAAGCGCGTTTTCCGCCCTAGAGGGACTGCTCGACGAAAAAGCCCTGGAAATGCTCGCCGATGGCGAAACGCCAACCGTCGATTTGGCAATCCTCGATGCAACGGCGCCGCCTGCCAAAGACGCCATTGAAAGCGCTACGCTTGAATCCAAACTGGACGATGCCGCCGCGCTTGTCGGCCTGCGGGCGTTGCCCGGCGACCTAGGGCTGTTGTTCGAGGAGGAGCCGGTTGAAATCCGACGCAGACGCAGAACCAGTGGCTGGCTTTGGGGCTTGCTGAGCGCAATCACGTTGCTCGCACTGCTGTTGCAAGTGAGTTGGTTTCAGCAACTGCGGATGTTCGATCGCTTTCCGCAGGTAAAACCGTGGTTTACGAAAGTGTGCGCCGTCGTTGGCTGCGAATTAATGCAACGCCGACAAGTGCAGGCATTCAAACTTGCCGCGCGCGATATTCGCGAACATCCACGCTACCAGGACACGCTTTTGGTGAACGCTACGCTGGTGAACAACGCAGATTTCAATCAGCCTTTTCCGCGTCTGCAGCTGAGCCTGTTTGACGAAACCGCAACGATGATTGGCGCGCGCCGCTTCATGCCGAACGAATATCTGGATGACAGTATTACTATTACAGCGGGTATCGCACCGGCAGCCCACGTATTTATTGTACTGGAGATCGCCGGCCCGACGCGGGAGGCGGTAAGCTTCGAATTTTCTTTTCTGTGACCAAACATTCCGCTTTCTTCTACCCGTGTCGCTGGCTTGGAAGCACCGCGGCAGTGCTAAATCGATCGGTGACTTCACACAATAGGTGGGCGAGAGCCGGCGAATCGGTCGATAGAGTACATGCGAATCAGTACCTGCGACGCGCCAGTTAATGGGTTTTGTCAAACCCATTTCAGTGCCGCTTTAACCGGGGTTGAAATCTAGCTATTATCGGCTGACTTCTGGCTCGTGGTTATCCAACGCAAACGTGTTTTCGAATTTACACATAGGGTCTTATTCGCTCAAATCCGCAGTCCTGCTTGCACCGATGGCGGGTATTACCGATCGCCCGTTCCGTGAATTGTGTCGCCGCTACGGTGCAGGGCTCACTGCATCGGAAATGCTTTCCGCTAATCCGTTATTAACCGACACGCTAAAGACACGACTGCGTAGTGAAATACACGGAGAACCAAGCCCGCGGGTCGTGCAGATCGCAGGTGCCGATCCGCACATGATTGCTGATGCCGCCCGCAACAATGTCGAGCGCGGCGCGCAGATTATTGACATCAACCTGGGATGTCCCGCGAAAAAAGTTTGTAACAAATTGGCAGGCTCGGCGCTGTTAAAAGACGAACTGCTGGTTGGTCGAATATTGGATGCGGTCGTCGCCGCCGTTGCGGTTCCCGTTACCGTGAAAATGCGCAGTGGATGGGATCCCGCGCACCGTAATGCAACACGCATCGCCAGGCTGGCCGAACAGGCCGGGGCTGCAGCATTGGTGGTGCACGGACGCACGCGTGCGTGCGGTTACTCACTGGCGGCGGAGTACGAAACCGTGGCGAGCATCAAGGAAATTGTCTCAGTCCCGGTGATCGCTAACGGTGATATTACGACTCCGGATAAAGCGCGCCTGGTTCTCACTGCCACCGGTGTTGATGCTGTCATGATCGGGCGCGCGGCGCTCGGTAACCCATGGATTTTTCGGGAAATAGTTCACTATCTAGCGACAGGCCACAAGAGCGCGCCGCCAACGCTGGACGAGATAGCCGTCACAGTGATCGAGCATTTGAAAGCACTCTACGATTTCTACGGTGAGCGACAAGGCGTGCGCATCGCGCGTAAACATTTGAACGCTTATTTGCAGCAACTGCCAGATGGCAGAGTTTTTTGGAAAACTATAAACAAGATCGATACGGCCCAAACGCAATTAACATTAACAGCGGCGTACTTCGATCGAATAACAATAGGAAAAATCGCGGCGTGACAGTAGCCAGTAAAACTAAAACAAAACAAGCCCATTTAAACGCCTCCCGAACTCAACCCCTGTGTGACCACGTACGGGACACGTTGGATGCTTACTTTCAGCGCTTGAACGGACATGACCCTGCGGCGTTGTACGAGTTGGTGTTGACCGAGGTGGAACAACCACTACTGGAAGTTGTAATGAAACAAGTCGGTGGCAACATCACGAAAGCAGCGCAAGTGCTCGGCCTGAACCGGGGCACACTTCGCAAAAAATTGAAAAAGTACGGATTGGGTTAAGGTCTGCAAGCGATGACGTCGCGCAGCTTATGGGCTGTCAGTACGAGCGGTAACCCGTTGGATCTGCGGGACGCTGCGTGAAAAAGATCGCGCGCGCACTGATCAGCGTATCCGATAAAACGGGGCTGCTCGAATTTGCACGTGAATTGCATGGCCACGGTGTGGATATTCTCTCCACTGGCGGTAGTGCGCGGGCCTTGCAAGATGAGAATATCCCCGTCACGGAAGTTTCCGCGTACACCGAATTTCCCGAAATCATGGGCGGGCGTGTCAAGACACTACATCCGCGCATCCATGGCGGGATCCTCGCACGGCGCGATGTCGATGAGCAGGTAATGACGCAGCATGGCATCACGCCCATCGATTTAGTCGTCGTTAACCTCTACCCCTTTGAGGCCACAATTGAACAGCCTGGTTGTAATTTGGCGACCGCCATCGAGAACATTGATATCGGCGGTCCCGCGATGCTGCGCGCAGCCGCGAAAAATCACGCGGACGTTGCCGTTGTGGTGGATCCCGACGACTACCCACAAGTGTTGGCGGAGATTGGCGACAACGGCGGGGCGTTGAGCGATACAAGCCGATATGCCCTAGCCGTTAAAGCGTTCCAACACACGGCGGCATACGACAATGCCATCAGTGCATATTTGAGTTCCAGGCAGTCCGAATCCGGTTATCCACAGCGCTATACAGCCCATTTCATCAAGCGTACTGATCTGCGTTACGGCGAAAACCCGCATCAGCAAGCGGCGTTTTACGCCGAGGCAGACCCGCCCACGGGCAGTGTTGCAAACGCCACCCAGTTGCAGGGCAAAGAATTGTCCTTTAATAACATTGGCGATACGGATGCGGCTTTGGATTGTGTCGCTGCCTTCGAAGAACCCGCTTGTGTGATTGTGAAGCATGCGAACCCCTGCGGTGTGGCTGTCGGCGCGGATTTAGCTCAAGCCTACGAGCGCGCTTTTCAGACCGATCCGACGTCTGCGTTCGGTGGCATCATTGCGTTTAATCGGACCCTGGATCAGGTTACCGCGAAGGCCATTGTGGACCGCCAGTTTGTGGAGGTCATTGCGGCGCCGGCCATCGACGCAGGCGCAGCGCAGGAACTGCAGCGCAAACCCGACGTGCGTGTCTTAATCGTTGGCGAGTGGGCGGAAGAGCCTCGGGCGCAACAATACCTGCGCAGCGTCAACGGTGGCGTTTTGATCCAGGATCGCGATATTCCACGTGTACGCGTAAGCCTGGACGATTTGGAGATCGTTGCTGAACGCCAGCCCAGCGATGCTGAAATTCAAGATTTATTCTTTGCCTGGCGGGTTGCGAAATGTGTGAAATCAAATGCCATCGTCTATGCGAAGGATCGCGCGACGATCGGGGTTGGCGCGGGGCAGATGAGTCGAATTTACAGCGCGCGTATTGCGGCTATCAAGGCGAGCGATGAGGGCCTGGAAGTAGCCGGCGCGGTTATGGCCTCGGATGCGTTTTTCCCGTTTCGAGACGGCATCGACGCGGCTGCGCAGGTCGGAATTACCGCGGTGATCCAGCCCGGTGGTTCAATTCGAGACAAGGAGGTTATCGCCGCAGCCAATGAGCACGGCATGGCCATGGTCTTCACTGGCATGCGGCATTTCCGCCATTAATCTGCCGCAGAGAAGCCGAGCGCTGCGCGACTCCAAAATGCTGGCCGGATGCGCCGGGCTACCGTGAAAATTCTGATCGTCGGCGGCGGTGGGCGTGAGCACGCGCTGGCGTGGAAGGCGGCGCAATCGCCACATGCCGAACGGACATTCGTTGCGCCGGGCAACGCCGGCACCGCGGCTGAACCCAATGTCGAGAATATAAGCATCGACGCCGACGCGCGCGATGCACTGCTTGATTTTGCGCTCAGCAACCAGATCGGTCTGACTATTATCGGCCCCGAGGCGCCCCTGGTCGCGGGTATTGTCGATGAATTTGAGGCGGAGAATCTCCGCTGCTTCGGGCCGAGTCGTGGTGCCGCGCAGCTCGAGGGTTCGAAAGCGTACACCAAGGACTTTCTGGCGCGCCACAATATTCCCACGTCACATTACCAAGTGTTCAGCGACAGTGACGCAGCGATTCGTCACATCCAGACACGCGCCACTCCGCTGGTGATTAAAGCGGACGGATTGGCTGCCGGCAAAGGGGTGGTGATCGCACAAACCCAGCCGCAAGCCGTCCAGGCGGTTCGCGACATGATGGATAAAGCAGTGTTCGGTGCCGCCGGTGATAGCGTCGTCGTCGAGGATTTTCTCAGCGGTGAGGAAGCGAGTTTTATCGTGGTCAGTGACGGTGAACATTGTGTGCCGCTCGCCAGTTCTCAGGATCACAAAGCACGCGATAACGGTGACACCGGTCCCAATACCGGTGGCATGGGCGCATATTCACCGGCACCTGTCGTGACCTCTGAGGTACACGAACGCATTATGGATACGGTGATTAATCCGAGCATCGCCGGTATGGCTGCGGACGGATTTCCCTATCGCGGTTTTCTTTACGCCGGTGTGATGATTACGCCAGACGGTGCGCCGCAGGTTCTGGAGTTTAATTGCCGCTTCGGTGATCCCGAAACGCAGCCGATCCTGTTGAGGCTGCGCTCCGATTTGATCGAATTGTGTCTTGCTACGCTCGATAGTCGACTTAACGACATGACGCTGCAGTGGGATGCACGATCAGCACTGGGTGTCGTCATGGCGTCGGGCGGGTATCCCGGTAACTATGAAAAAGGTAAGGCGATCACGGGTTTCGAGCGAGCCGCCGCAGCCGGCGCCAAAGTATTTCATGCCGGCACCGCTGAGCAGGACGGCGAGATCGTTACCGCTGGCGGCCGCGTACTGTGCGTATGTGCGCTCGGAGATTCCGTCCGCGAGGCACAGCGGCAGGCCTATGCGGGCGTCGACACAATCGATTGGGAGGGTAAATACTACCGGCGCGATATTGGCTACCGTGCAGTTGCACGGGAACACGCCGCCGAGAGTTGAACAACCCAACCCGTCGTGCGGTTGCGCGGAAATCGCGCATTGTCCGTGCCGCAGGGGGCCACCGCGGACAGGGTATCCACTGGTAAACCCGCGTACTGACCCCTCTACGATCCGACGCAGGGTCGGGTAGGTACCCGCGGACAGCTTAAAGCCTGCCGACCCGTGGTAAAGCTTTGGCGAGACACCACTACAGCGGTTTGCGGGTCGACAACGACCCTATACCCGCGTGCCCCTCGAGCATAACGCGGGGAAGAACCCGGCTGCTCGCTAAGTCGTGCCGTCCCAGGTGAGGTAATTCGTCAGCAACTGTAAGCCGGCACGTTGGCTTTTCTCCGGGTGGAATTGCGTGGCGAATATGTTGTCGTGAGCGATCGCTGAGGTAAACGCAAGCCCGTATTCAGTGCGCCCAGCCGTTACTGTGGGATCCTCGGGCGCGACGTAATAGCTATGTACGAAGTAAAACCACGAGTCCGGATCTATATCGTGCCACAGCGGGTGAGCACGCACGCATTCGACGCGGTTCCATCCCATATGAGGGATTTTGAGCGACGTGCCGGTGCTCGGATCGGTGGATGAATCAGGAAACCGAACAACTCGGCCGGCTATCAACCCTAACGCCGTCGTGCCGCCATCTTCCTCGCTTTCGTCCATCAAAGTCTGCAAGCCCATGCAGATCCCTAAAAAGGGTTTGTTGCGCGCGGCCTCAATCACGACCCTATCGAGTTGCCGTGATTGCAGATTGCGCATGCACGAGCCCATTGCGCCTTGCCCGGGAAACACGACCCGATCGGCGCGCGTGATTAGCGATGGGGAATCGGTGACATCGATTCGGAAATCGCGTCCACCTACTTGTTCCAGGGCTTTGGCGACAGAACGCAGATTGCCACTGCCGTAGTCAACTACCGCGACCGAAATCACGGTCGAACCGCTCGCAGGACGCGCGAAGACGACATTGGTCTGCCGGCGTTGTCTTGCGAATTCATGCTGTTTGCTTTTGGCCGCCCGAATGTGCCGCGGCTACAGTTTGCCCACCGCGATTTTTGCTGGTGCGCGCATTCGGAAAACTCATGCGAGTAGACGGGCTATAGAGTGCCCTTGGTGGAGGGCAGATCGTCGCCCGCTCGCGGATCTGCTTCCACCGCCATACGCAACGCCCTGCCAAAGGCCTTGAATATCGTTTCGACGATGTGGTGCGCGTTGCGACCACGCAGGTTGTCAACATGCAATGTAACCAGGGCGTGATTGACGAATCCTTGAAAAAACTCAAAGAACAGGTCAACGTCAAAGTCGCCTATGCGGGCGCGCGGGAAATCGACATGGTATTCAATGCCCGGTCGGCCCGAGCAATCCAACACGACGCGCGACAAAGCCTCATCCAGCGGCACATAAGCATGACCGAAGCGACGGATCCCGCGCTTGTTGCCGAGCGCTTTAAGCACCGCTTGCCCCAGCGTAATCCCAATGTCCTCGACGGTGTGGTGAGCGTCGATTTCCAGGTCGCCCTCGGCCTTTATGTCAAGATTGAAACGGCCATGGCGCGCCACCTGATCCAGCATGTGATCGAGGAATGCTATACCGGTAGCGAGAGTCGCGCTGCCGTCACCATCGAGATTAACGGTGACGCGGATCTGCGTCTCTTTGGTTTTGCGTTCGACAGTCGCGCTGCGTCCGTCCATAGCCGTGTTAACTCGTGGTCCAGCCCTGGGGCGGAGTACCTTACCAGAATGGGGATGATAAACCATCTCTGCCCGGATTTAGGTGACGCCAGCTGAGCCGTTGTCCGAATCCATGCGACCACTGCCGAACTCCTACACTATGCGAGTTAGAATGCCGGACAATGGACATCGATCTGGTCGTCAGTTATCTGCGTGATCTGCAGGTGCGCATTTGCACGGCACTGGTTGAAGCGGACGGGCATGCTCAGTTTGGTAAAGATGAGTGGCAGCGCCCTGGTGGCGGCGGTGGCATAACGCGGGTACTCGAAGACGGGGCGGTATTCGAACAAGCCGGCGTTGGTTACTCGCACGTGCACGGCGCCGAGTTGCCCGCTGCGGCGAGTGCGCAACGACCGGAGCTCGCGGGACGGAGTTTTCAAGCCATCGGCGTATCACTGGTGGTGCATCCTCGTAACCCATACGTTCCGACATCTCACGCGAACGTGCGCTTTTTTCTTGCCGAGCAAGACAATAGTGCGCCGATTTGGTGGTTCGGCGGCGGCTTTGATCTGACGCCTTATTATGGTTTTGACGAGGATGCTGTGCATTGGCACCAAACCGCGGCCGCCGCCTGTGCACCCTTCGGCGCCGACGTATACCCGCGGTTCAAACAATGGTGTGATGATTATTTCCGTATCCCACACCGCAATGAGCAGCGCGGTATCGGCGGTGTGTTTTTCGATGATCTGAATGCCTGGGGCTTCGATAAATCTTTCGGCTTCCTGCGCAGCGTGGGCGATCATTACTTGGACGCCTATCTACCGATCGTGCAGCGGCGCAAGGATCATCCCTACGCAAAGCGTGAACGTGAGTTCCAACTCTATCGCCGCGGACGCTATGTCGAATTCAATCTTGTCTACGATCGAGGCACGCTGTTTGGCCTGCAATCGGGCGGGCGCACCGAATCGATCTTGATGTCACTGCCGCCGCAGGTGCGCTGGCAATATGCCTGGACGGCCGCGCCGGGCTCTCCTGAGGCGACGCTGAGCGATCGGTATCTGGTACCCCGAGATTGGTTGACGCAAGCGCAGGAAACCGGCGCTTAGAAAATGTCTATTTGATGTGCAAGCAGAACGTTACCGGGCCGTCGTTGGTCAGACGCACCTGCATATCCGCGCCGAATCGACCGGATTGGACCTGATCGTGCAGTTGCCGTGCGCGCACGCACAGGTAATCGTACAAGGCCTCGCCCTGCTCCGGCGAAGCGGCGGGTGTAAAGCTCGGCCGCATACCCTTGTTTGTGTCGGCTGCCAGCGTGAACTGCGGGACGAATAGCACTGCGCCGCCGATGTCGGCCACGCTCAGATTCATTTTGCCCTGCGGGTCATTGAAGACCCGGTACCCCAATAGACGTTGTACCAGGCGCTCTGCCTGCTGCTCCTCATCGTGTTTTTCCACGCCGACGAGCACCATCAAGCCGCGCCCTATCGCCGCAATGCTCCGGCCACCGACGTCGACTTGGGCTTGTGTTACGCGCTGCAGTAACCCAATCATCGCGATGTACGCGCTAGTGCAAGCCGTTTGCGGTCATGGCCATATTTACCGCGTCTGTTCGTCGGTATTCGCAAGCGTTGTTCTCGGTCACGGGCCGCGACATTATACGAGGTCGTCAAACCCGCGCTCGTTTGATAATTTGCCATGAAAAAAATCTACAGCACCGATGATCCAGTATTGTGCGGGTACTTGAAGAGCGTACTGCTAAACGAGGGTGTAACCTGCGTCGTGCGTAATGAACACCTGCCCGCTGGTGCCGGCGAGATCCCCTTTACGGAATGCTGGCCAGAGCTGTGGGTGATCGAGGATCGGGATATAACCCGCTCACAGAAACTTTTACAGGCGGTGCTGTCGGCACCTCAAGTAGATGATGTCAGCTGGACTTGTGCTGCTTGCGGCGAGTCCGGCGAAGCGCAGTTTACGGCTTGTTGGAAATGTGGCGAACAGCGTTGAGGCAAACGCAAATCACGTCTGCTCCCAGGGCAGGCCATGGTAGCGCCATCCGTTGACGGTGCCACGATGTTGCTCGCCATCTTTGTCGCCTTCAAAGCCCTCCTCAATATTGTAGAGTTCTTTGAAACCAGTTTCGCTGAGCGCCTGTGCAGCTGACATGGATCTTGCCCCGCTGCGGCAGATCAACAGTAGCGGGCGTTCCGTCACCGGGCCATCTCCGGCATCTCCCAACGCTGCACGCACCGCCGCGACGAAATCCGGATTGACCGCCCAATCGGGCGCTTCTTTCCAGGGCACATGAATGGCGCCGGTTGGGTGGCCAACGTAGTCAAATTCAACCTTCGAACGCACGTCCAGTAACACGGCGCCGGGGCGTCCCTGCAGCAATTCCGCGGCCTGCTTTGGATCGACTCGTTGAACCGTCATATCTGTCACCGCTTTTTCTGGATGAAATTGGCAAATAGAAAACGACGTTTACCAGTATAGCTCTATAATTAAATTATGCCCGATGCCACCCCCGACACTATTGCGGCAGTCGATCTGGGCTCCAACAGCTTCCATATGATCGTCGCCCAAGAAGCCGACGGGGACTTACAGCTGGTAGACCGGATGCGGGAGATGACGAGGCTAGCCGCCGGGCTCGACGACAGTAATTATTTGATCGACGAAGTATTGGATCGGGCAATCCAATGCTTGCAACGTTTCGGCGAGCGCTTACGGGGGATCCCACCTAAGCGCGTGCGCGTGGTCGGCACCAACACCTTGCGCAAGGCACGCAACAGTTTGGATTTCCTGCGAATGGCGAAAGATGTACTGGGGCATTCAATCGACATTATTTCAGGGTACGAGGAAGCAAGGCTTATTTATCTGGGCGTCTCGCACAGCATTGAGGACGATGCCGATCGACGTCTGGTAGTGGATATCGGTGGCGGCAGCACCGAGCTGATTATAGGTCGGCATTTCGCGCCCGAGAACCTGGAATCCCTGTATTTAGGTTGTGTCAGTATGAGCCAGCGCTATTTCGGCGACGGCAACATCGATGCGCAACGGCTACGCGTCGCGAAGATCGCGGCGAGGCAGGAACTCGAAACCATAGAGTGGCGATACCGGCAGGCAGCATGGGACACCGCCATCGGCGCATCGGGTACTTGTCTTACCATCAGCGCGGTCGCGCGCGAACAAGGGTGGACGCAGGGCGACATAACGGCCGAGGTGCTGGAGACCCTGGAGAAGATCCTGATCAAACGAGGCCGGGTAGACAAGCTTGGCCTGGCCGGCCTGAACCCAGAGCGTGCGCCTGTATTTGTCGGTGGCGTCGCGATCCTGTCTGCCGTGTTCGAAGCGCTGGGAATCGAGCGAATGCGCGTGTCGACCGGCGCGTTACGCGAAGGGTTGCTTTACGACCTCATTGGTCGCGTGCATCGCGAGGATATTCGCGAGCAAACCATCACTAGACTGCTCGATCGCTATCATGTTGATAGCGAACAAGCGAGCAGAATCAGCGCGAGCGCACTGCAACTGCTTGAGCAATGCACCACTTCGTGGGAACTTTCCGGCGAAGAACACGGACAGCTCTTGCGCTGGGCGAGCCTGGTGCATGAAATAGGCCTTGCCATCAGCCATGTGCAATACCATAAACACGGGAGCTATTTGTTAAGTAACCTCGATTTGCCCGGATTTGCGCGCGGTGAACAGCAAAAGCTCGCGGCGCTGGTGCGCAGTCACCGGCGCAAGTTCGCAAGCTCGGAATTTGCGGCGCTACCGCCGGACAGCCAGGCCGCCGTAGAAAAGCTTTGCCTTTTGTTGCGACTAGCGGTGTTGCTGCATCGACGGCGATCCAATATCGCCCTGCCCGCGCTTACACTGGAGGTCTCCAAACGCGGACTTAAACTCGGCTTCCCGCGTAACTGGATTGATGCTCACCCATTGACCCAGGCGGACCTCGAACAAGAACAGAGTTTCTTATCCGCAGCGAATTACAAACTGAAATTCAAATAAGCGCGTGCCAATGGTGAATGTGGGTCCGGCGAGCCGTGTGGTTCAGGTACGGATCATGAAGAGCCTGCACAGAGTTGTGCGAGCAATCCTTGCTGGGCCGATCGTTTCTGGCCGCTGGGGTTTGGTTGCTTATACTGGCCGTCGCTGTGCAAGACCCAAGCCTGGGAGTTGTCGGCCAAATACAGCAAAAGCCCTTGCTTGATTACACGTTGTTTCAGGCGCTTATCTTCGATCGGAAAGCAGATCTCAATGCGGTTGAAAAAATTTCGCCCCATCCAATCCGCACTCGATAAAAACACCGACTCCTCACCGCGGGCGTAAAAGTAATAAACGCGCGTGTGTTCAAGAAATCGGCCGACGATTGAGCGCACATGAATATTATCGGACACCCCCTTTATCCCCGGGCGTAGCGCACACACCCCACGCACGATTAAATCAATTTTGACACCGGCGCGCGATGCTTCGTACAGCGCGTGTATCACCTCAGTGTCGATGAGTGCATTCATCTTAGCGATGATGCGAGCTTGTTTTCCCTTGCGCGCGCGTGCCGTTTCGGCGCCAATGAGTTCCAGCACGGTTTTGTGCAGGGTAAAAGGCGACTGCAGCAGTTTTTTCAATTTGCCCGCGCGTCCCAGGGCGGTGAGTTGTTGAAATACCTTGTGAACATCTTCGCCGATTGCAGCGTCACAGGTGAGTAAACCGTAATCCGTATACAAGCGTGCAGTTTTGGCGTGATAGTTGCCCGTGCCCAGGTGTACGTATCGCCTCAGGTTCCTGTCCTCTCGGCGCACCACCAGTACCATCTTCGCGTGGGTTTTATGGCCGACAACGCCGTAGACGACGTGTGCGCCGGCCTCCTGTAAATCTTCGGCAAGTTCGATGTTCGCCGCCTCTTCAAAACGCGCGCGCAACTCGATGACCACGGTTACTTCTTTGCCGGCACGCGCTGCCTCTACCAACATTTCGACGATAGTTGAATCGGCGCCCGTGCGGTAAAGCGTCTGCTTAATCGCAACAACATCGGGGTCGGCGGCTGCCAAACGCAGCAACTCCACCACCGGAGAAAACGATTCATAGGGGTGGTGCAACAGCACGTCGCCTTTACGGATCACTTCAAAAAGATCGGAATTATTTGCAATGCGGTTTGGTAATGTCGGTATGAACACGGAAAATTTCAGATCGGGGCGGTCCACCAGGTCGGGAACCGTCATCAGGCGCATGACATTTACCGGCCCGTTGCATTGATAGACGTCGTCTTCGGCAAGATTGAACTGATGCATGAGGAAGTTGCGCATTTCCGGCGGACAATCGTCAGCAACCTCCAGTCGCACGGCGTCGCTGAAGCGGCGCTGTGAAAGCTCGCCTTGCAGCGCCCGTTTCAGATCGTCTACCTCTTCGTCGTCGACGAACAAATCGCTGTTGCGGGTTACCCGGAATTGATAACAGCCCAGCGTATGCATGCCTGGGAAAAGATCATCCACATGTGCGTGAATGATGGCGGACAACAACACGAAGTCGTGCTCGCCGTCGGTAAACTGCGGCGGGACCGCGATAACCCGCGGCAATGAACGTGGCGCCTGGACAATTGCGACGCCGCTGTTGCGACCAAAAGCGTCTTTACCCTCCAGCGCGACCAGGAAGTTCAAACTCTTATTCAGTATTCGCGGGAAAGGGTGGGCAGGATCCAACCCTATCGGACTCACCACAGGCAGCAGTTCGCGATTGAAGAATCGCTTAACCCAGGTCGATTGTTTGGCCGTCCACTCATCGCGCCGTAAAAAACGGATGCCTCCGGTCCGCAATGCCGGCAGCAGCTCGTCGTTTAACAACGCATACTGGCTGTCGACAAGCGCATGCGCGGTCTCGCCGACGAGTTTCAGTTGTTCGGCCGAAGTGAGATGGTCGGGACCATGCGGTACGGCACCAAAGGCGGCCTGTTGTTTGAGCCCGGCTACCCGGACTTCAAAAAATTCATCGAGATTACTGCTGGTGATACACATGAACTTAAGGCGTTCAAGCAGCGGCGTTGCCGGGTCACGTGCTTGCGCGAGCACGCGCCGATTGAATTCAAGCAAACTGAGTTCGCGGTTAATGTAAAGCGCAGATTGTTTTAAATCGATGGCGTCCATACAGAGATTTACACCTACCCGCCGTCAGTGGCAACGATGAATTACGTCAGTATTACGACGAGCTGAAAAGAAGTTTTGATTTGGATCAGCTGCTCACGGGGAATACTATCATGCGCGTCCCCACAATTAAGTCTAGCTACAATGGGAAAATCAAGGAAGCACAAGGGTAAAAACAAGGACAAGCATGCGCCCAAGACCCGGCAGGCCGATGGCGCCGATCGACATCAGTATTACGAACTCGCTGTCCAGGCTGCCGACGCTGAAGTCGACTTCGTAGACGAGACCTTTTCGGGCTTACGCAAGCGTGCGGCCGCCTCCTTGCGCGAAGACTTTTGCGGTACCGCCAACGTCTGCTGCGAGTGGGTGCGGCGCCGTAACGACAACCGTGCAATTGGCGTGGACTTCGATGAAGAGGTGCTTGCCTGGGGGCAGGCGCAGCATCTGGCGAAGCTACAGCCTTCGGCCCGCGAACGTGTGCAGGTACTGAATGCAGACGTCACCTCGGTCGCCACAGATCCGGTTGATATCGTGTTGGCTATGAATTTCAGTTATTGGACCTTCAAGGAACGCGCAAGCTTGAAACGCTATTTCGAGCGCGTACGTGAAGCGCTGGCCACCGAAGGCCTGTTTTTCCTCGATGCCTTCGGCGGCTACGAAGCCTATCAGGTGCTCGAAGAGGAAACCGAGCATGATGACTTCACCTACATATGGGATCAGGCGCAGTACGATCCGGTCACAGGCGATCTCACGTGTCACATCCACTTCAAGTTTCCAGATGGCTCCAAACTGAAACGGGCGTTTACTTACGAGTGGCGGCTTTGGTCGTTACCGGAGATTCGCGAGTTACTTGCCGAAGCCGGATTCTCCCGCAGCACCGTGTATTGGGAAGGCTACGACGAGGAGACGGAAGAGGGTAACGGCGAGTTTGCGCCTGTGGTAAAAGGCGAACCCGACGCCGGCTGGATCGCCTATGTAGTCGCTGAAAAGTAGCACGGCTGGGCGGTTCAACGCCGCCGCCTTATCAGCATTTACCTTGCGTTCGCAAATCCACCAGCAGAGCTTCTGCCAACTCTCAGCGCTGCGGGAGGAGGATCCGGGCATTTAACTCGGGAATTTTTCCTGGGGTAAATTGCGCCGCCGGCTAAACCCAACCTATCCCGCATTACGGCCGGTCGCGCTATGCTTGTTTTCGACGAGGCCATCCCAAGGCCTGTCGAAAACCAACGACACAAGGAGAAGTGTGATGCAACGATTCAGGACGATACTTTGCGCGATGTTACTAAGCCTACCGGCGTTCGCTTTCGCGGTTGAGCCGGTCGATATCAATAGCGCGGATGCGCAAACGCTGGCCGATGCCATAAAAGGCGTTGGTTTATCTCGAGCCAACGCGATCGTGACCTTTCGAGACAAGCATGGTCCATTCGAGGCAATCGAGGATCTGACGCTTGTACGCGGCATCGGCGCCAAAACAATTGATGCTAATCGCGACGGGCTGAGTGTCGGCGAGAAGTAGCCTCTCCCCCACCCCGACACTCAGGCGTCCTCCAGTCGCCCTCGGTGCCTGTTTTGGCCGGGGGCGCTTTTTTATTGTCGGTCGATCGCCCAGCAACACTACGGTATGCTTGCCGCCGAGTTCGAATTCAAACAGGCCGCCCGCTCCGGGCCACCCAGGCTGGGCTAGTAAACCATGGACGAACGTTACAAACCTGCCGAAATCGAGGCGCGGGTGCAAGCCGATTGGGAGCGCACCGGCACTTTCCAGGTGACGGAAGATCCCACCCGCGAGAAGTTTTATTGTTTGTCGATGTTTCCCTACCCCAGTGGACGTCTGCACATGGGGCACGTGCGCAATTACACCATTGGCGATGTGATCTCCCGCTATCACCGTATGTGCGGCAAAAATGTATTGCAGCCTATGGGCTGGGATGCCTTCGGCATGCCGGCGGAAAACGCCGCGATAGAGAACAATGTGCCACCGGCGAAGTGGACTTACGAAAATATCGAATACATGCGCGGCCAGTTGAAGTTGTTGGGCTTTGCGTATGACTGGAGTCGGGAGCTCGCAACCTGCGATCCGGCTTATTACCGGTGGGAGCAGTGGTTTTTTACCAAACTCTATGAAAAGGGACTGGTTTACAAAAAGACATCGGTAGTCAATTGGGATCCGGTTGATCAGACCGTGTTGGCGAATGAACAGGTGATTGACGGCAAAGGCTGGCGCTCGGGCGCGCCAGTGGAGCGGCGCGCAATACCGCAATGGTTCGCGAAAATTACCGACTATGCGCAGGAGTTGTTGACGTCGCTGGATGACTTAGAGGGTTGGCCGGACGCTGTGCGAACGATGCAGCGCAACTGGATAGGACGTTCAGAGGGGGTCGAAGCACATTTCATGCTTACCGAGCTCGGTGAGCCGCTGAGCGTCTACACGACGCGCCCGGATACGATAATGGGTGCGACCTACATTGCGGTGGCGGCGGAACACCCATTGGCCGAGCGGATGGCCGAAGAGCGTCCGCAACTGGCCGAATTCATCGCCCGCTGCAAGAAAACCGTGGTCGCGGAAGCAGAACTCGAGACCATGGAAAAGGAAGGCGTGGATTTGGGACTCAGCGCGATTAACCCGTTGACGGGCGCCGAGCTGCCCGTGTGGGTGGCGAACTTCGTGCTGATGGGCTATGGCACCGGCGCAATTATGTCAGTGCCTGCCCATGACCAGCGTGACTGGGAATTTGCCCGCAAATACCAACTACCTATTACGCCGGTCATCTTTCCCGCTGATGGCACCGAGCTGGATATCGAATCGGGGGCGTATAGCCACAAGGGGGTGTTGCGCAATTCAGGGGATTTTGACGGCATGTCCTCCGAGCAGGCCTTTGGCGCCATCGCAGATCAGCTCGAGCGCGAAGGCAAAGGCCGTCGGCAGATAAACTACCGGCTGCGCGATTGGGGCCTGGCACGCCAACGCTATTGGGGCTGCCCTATTCCGATGTTGAACCTGCGCAACGGCGAGACCATACCGGTCCCGCCTGATGCCTTGCCGGTGGTGTTGCCCGAAGATGTGGAGTTTACCGGTGTCGGTTCGCCGTTGACCGAGATGCCCGAATTTCTCAATGCCGCGTCGCCAACCGGCAATGAAGTTGCGCAGCGCGAGACAGATACTTTTGACACGTTTTTTGAATCTTCCTGGTATTACGCACGCTTCTGTTGTCCCGACAGCACCCAGAGCATGCTTGATGAGCGTGCCCGCTATTGGCTACCGGTCGATCAATATGTTGGCGGCGTTGAGCACGCCGTACTACATCTGCTGTACGCGCGTTTCTTCTACAAGTTGATGCGCGATGAAGAGTTGCTGGAGGGCGACGAACCATTTACCCGACTACTTACGCAAGGCATGGTTGTTGCTGAAACCTTTTACCGCGACAACGACGGCAAGCGTTCCTATATCAATCCGCACGATGTCCAGGTTGAGCGCGACCGCAAAGGGCGGGTAACGGGCGCCACACACACCGGTGATGGTAAACCAGTCAGTGTTGGTGCGATGGAGAAGATGTCGAAATCCAAGAACAACGGCGTCGATCCTCAATACATGATCGATAAATACGGCGCCGACACAGTGCGCCTGTTCATGATGTCCGATGCGCCGCCCGATCAGATGCTTGAATGGTCAGACTCCGCCATCGAGGGAGCGTTTCGGTTCTTACGCAAGTTTTGGAAACAAGTAAAAACGCATGTCGACGCCGGTCCAGTCGCCGCACTCAACCCGGCTGCGCTGGATGGTGAATTACGCACGCTCAGGCGCACGATTCACGAAACCATTGCTAAAGTGAACGATGATATCGGTCGGCGCTACACCTTCAACACGGCGATTGCCAAAGTCCGCGAGTTATTAAACGCTGTTTCTGCCTTGGACGGCGCTGCTGGGCCCGCTGCGCACGCGGTTGAGCGCGAGGCATTGGAGACGGCGGTGTTGTTATTGTCGCCGATCATTCCACATGTTACCGACGAATTGTGGCGGGCACTAGGCCACGATAGGGCGATCGTCGATGGACCCTGGCCGCATGCCGATGCGGCCGCGTTGGTGCGCGATGAGGTGACTATGGTTGTTCAGGTTAACGGCAAAAAGCGTGGTACCGTAATGGTTGCTGCGGATGCCGCGCAGGAACACATCGAACAAACAGCGCTGGCAGACGATAATGTGCAGCGCTTTGTGACCGGCAAGCAAGTACGCAAGGTGGTGGTGGTGCCGGGAAGGTTGGTCAATGTGGTGGTCGCCTGAGGCGCGCTGCGCGTGTTGCCACGCAATTGGGGAGCAGTAATGAATAGCTTGCGGATAGCGCTGTTAGTAGTCCTTACCACGAGTGCCGGGTGCGGGTTTTACATGCGCGGCTCGCGGACGCTCGATCTTGAGTTTGAGAGCGTCTACGTCGCGTCACAGGGGGGAGATTCTCTGATTGGAGAGCTGCGTAAGCAGCTGGGCTACGGTGGTGTGACGGTCGTAACAACGGCTGCAACCGCCGACGCGATCATTAACGTCAGCAATGAGTCTGTGGACCGACGCGTCTTATCGGTAGACCCGCGCAGCGGCAAAGTACGCGAATTTGAAATCGGTTACGAAGTCCAGATTGAGGTGACCGGAAAGAACGGCAAGACCTTATTGGCGCAGGAAACGATCACATTCATACGTGATTACACGTTTGACGAATCCGCAGTATTGGGTAAGTACGAAGAGGAACGCATTTTGCGTGAAGAATTGCGCCGCGATGCGGCGGGTGCGGTGGTGCGGCGCCTGCAGGCGATACGCTCGAAATAATCGGACCGCGCGCACGGCACTAAAGTAGATCCCGCGATCATGCGCTTGCGCGCCGAACAACTCCAGAACCGCTTGCAAAATGGCGCCCTCAGCCCGCTGTACCTGTTCAGCGGTGACGAACCTCTACAATCGATCGAACTGGCCGATGCGGTACGCGGCGCCGCTCGCCGTGCTGGCATCGAAGAGCGGATAGTGCTTGAAGTGGAACGCGGGTTCGACTGGAATTCTTTGCAGACAGAAGCGAATTCCATGTCGCTGTTTGCTACGCGGCGCCTCATCGAATTGCGTCTGGGAAGCGCCTCACCTGGCAAAGAAGGTGGGCAGTGCCTGCGCAACTACGCCCAGCGCCCGGCGCCCGATGATGTACTGTTAATTACTGCCGCTAAGTTCGATCGGCGCGTTCAGCAAAGCCAATGGTTCAAAGCGATCGAGCAGATCGGCGTCGTCGTGCAGTTGTGGCCGATCGAGCTCAAGGCCTTACCCGACTGGTTGCAACGGCGCACCGCTGCGCGAGGAACGCGCATGAGCAAAGATGCGGCCGAGCTCATCGCAGAACGAGTGGAAGGCAATCTTTTGGCAGCTGCACAGGAGGTCGAGCGATTGCTGCTGTTGCATCCCGGTGAGGAAATCGAATCCGACACGGTACTGGCATCGGTGGACGACAGCGCGCGTTATGACATCTTTACTCTCGCCGATGCCGCCTTGGCTGGCGATGCGGTACGCACGCTGCGCGTATTGCACGGTTTGCGCGAGGTGGGCGTTGATGCAACGTCAGTGAGCTGGGTATTGATGCGAGAGATACGTCTGCTGGCGGTCATTCACGATGCGCTCGCGGCCGGCCAGGACGAGGCCCGCGTATTTGCCGAACAGCGCATCTGGGATAAGCGTAAGCCGTTGGTCCGCGGTGCTCTGAAACGACTGCGTTACGCAGATTATGGCAATTTACTGAGGGCGGCGGCGCGTATTGACCGGGTCGTTAAAGGGATTATCCGCCGCGATCCCTGGGCGGAACTCACTTGGCTTTGCCTGGCGCTGAGTAATCAGCGCTTCGACCGTATCCAAGCCGCATTGCTGCGATAACCGCCTATACGGCGCGGGTCCTGCGCATCAGTGGCTTGCAGTGACCCCGTTAAAAGGCTTATCGGCGCTCCGGCAAGCACCGGCACATTAGTTTTCAGACGGTATTTGGTAAGCTAGCGCCATGGCCGCTGCCTCTCAACAAAAAATCGAAGTCGATCATTACGCCCGTGACCTGGGGCTACGAGCGCAGGCGGCCGCCCGTGGCATGGCTGCGGCGGACACAGCGACCAAGAATACGGCCTTAATCGCTATTGCCGCGGCCATACAAGCGCGTGCCGATGACATTATCGCCGCCAATCGCCGTGACCTCGAAGCCGCCGCAGCGCTCGATGCGGCGTCGCTCGATCGCCTGGAATTAACGCCTGCCCGCATCACGGCCATGGCCGAAGGACTTCGGCAGGTGGCGGCATTGGCGGATCCAGTGGGCGAGATAGCGGATCTGCGTTACCGCCCGACGGGCATTCAGGTCGGCACCATGCGGGTGCCATTGGGGGTTGTAGGCATTATTTACGAATCTCGCCCGAACGTAACAGCCGATGCTGCAGCACTGTGTCTGAAGTCGGGCAACGCGGTAATTCTCAGAGGGGGTTCCGAGGCGATAAATTCCAATTTGGCCATCGCCGGCTGTATCGATGCCGGCTTGCAATCGGCCGGGCTGAGCAGCGATTGCGTGCAGGTCATCGACACGACGGATCGCGCCGTGGTTGGCGCCCTGCTACAGCTACGCGATATCGACGTTATGATCCCACGCGGCGGAAAGAGCCTCATCGAACGTGTTAGCGCCGAGGCGCGCATGCCTGTCATTAAACACCTCGATGGGGTGTGTCACGTTTACATCGATGCTGGAGCGGATCTGGACAAAGCTGTTGCAATTGCCTTCAACGCCAAGACGCAGCGCTATGGCGTGTGCAACGCAATGGAGACCCTGTTGGTAGCGGAAGAAATTGCCAGCCAGGTGTTGACGCGTTTAGGGCCGATGTATGTGGACGCTGGCGTGGAATTACGCGGCTGTGAAAAAAGCTGTGAGATCCTCGCCGGCGCCACGCCGGCGTGCGAAGACGATTGGTATGAGGAATACCTTGCTCCGATACTCGCCGTACGCGTGGTCGGCGGTCTGGACGCAGCAATTGAGCATATTGCCCGCTACGGGTCGCAGCACACCGACGTTATCGTCACCGAGGATCTGACGCGTGCCCGACGTTTCCTGCGGGAGGTGGACTCCAGTTCCGTCATCGTCAATGCGTCATCACGATTTGCCGACGGTTACGAATACGGGCTTGGGGCAGAGATCGGGATCAGCACTGACAAGTTCCATGCACGCGGCCCGGTGGGACTGGAAGGCCTTACGTCAAAGAAGTTCATCGTCCTGGGCGACGGGCAAATCAAACAGTAATGACTGGCGCAATGAGTTGTAGTCGTCTAGTCATTTGCCGTTGAACGTCGTCACGCCGTGACGTACAGATGAAGTCCATCGGTATACTCGGCGGTACTTTTGACCCCGTTCATCATGGTCACCTGCGGCTTGCCGTGGAAGCGTTGCAGCGCCTTGGATTAACGCAAGTAAGGTTGGTTCCCGTGTCCATCCCCAATCACCGTCCGCCGCCGCACGCCAGCGCGCAGCTACGCAAAGCGATGCTCGAAGCGGCTGTAGCGGACGTACCGGCGCTCGAGGTCGATGATCGTGAACTACGCAGAAGTGGGGTTTCCTATACGGTGGACACACTGGAGTCGCTACGCTCGGATATCAACGATGCCTCGATAGCGTTGTTGTTGGGCGCGGACGCGTTCGCCGGTTTGCAAGACTGGCACGACTGGCAACGCATCATCGAGCTTGCGCATATTGTCGTGGTCGCGCGACCAGGCAGTGCCGAGCCTTTGTCTGCGGCGATGCAAGCCTGGTCCGAACCGCGACGCGCCAGCGACCCCCGTGTGCTGGGTGAAACAACCTCTGGCTCAATCTACTACCTCAACGCGCCCTACCTCGATATTTCGGCTTCGGCGATCCGTGCTGCTATAACGCACGGCGAGTCCGTGCGTTATCTGTTGCCTGACGCGACGTACGCGATGATAAATCAACACGGGCTTTATGCGCATGCAACCTGAAACTCTGGCCAAATTGGTTGTGGACGTACTCGACGACCTCAAAGCAGTAGATATCCGGGTGCTGGATGTGCGCACGCTTACCGCCATAACTGATTTTATGATTGTTGCCACCGGTAGCTCGGTACGCCAGGTGAAGGCCCTGTCACGCCGTGTTGTCGAAAAGTGCAAGAGTCAGGGTATCCAACCGCTGGGCGTGGAAGGTGCGAACGTGGGCGACTGGGTATTGGTCGATCTGGGGGACGTTGTTGTACATGCGATGTTGCCGGACAGGCGCGATTTTTATCAACTCGAAAAACTGTGGGATACCGGCGACCGGCGGCACTCGGGTTCGGGCTGACGCGCACACAAAATCGCACGTGACGGCCTCCATCCTGCTGGCATCGCAGTCGCCTCGGCGTCGCGAGCTGCTTGCCCAAATTGGGGTGAGCTTTGAGCGAATTGACGTGGTCGTGGACGAGCATTGGGATGCACGAGAGCTTGCGGCAGAGCACGTCACGCGTCTGGCAGTGGCGAAGGCCTGGGCTGGTTGGAGTGCCCGTCCCCAGGACGATCCCCGATCGGTGCTGGCTGCCGACACGGTGGTCGTGGTTGACGAGGATGTGCTCGGTAAACCCCGGGATCGCGCTGATGGTTTACGTATGCTGGCCCGCCTTTCGGGACGCAGCCACTTCGTCTACTCAGCAGTGGCATTGCGAACCGACCGCGGCACTCACAGCCTGCTAAGCACCACGCAGGTCCGATTTAAAACACTCACCGAGCGCGAGCGCGAAGCCTATTGGGCGAGCGGTGAACCAGTCGATAAAGCGGGTTCGTATGCGATCCAGGGCTTGGGCGCGGCATTTGTGGCGGCGCTGGACGGCAGTTACTCGGGCGTAATGGGATTACCCTTGTTCGAAACGGTCGAACTATTGAATGATGCCGGTATTGCGGTCTTGTAGCCGCCGGGCGGAGCGCTGACCCCGACCCGGCGACGTTTTGGTTTTAGCCTTGTTCTCCGACGCTTGATTAGATCAGCGGCACGATCAACAGCGCCACGATATTGATAATTTTGATGAGCGGGTTCACGGCCGGTCCCGCTGTGTCCTTGTAGGGATCACCGACGGTATCGCCGGTTACCGCAGCTTTGTGGGCTTCACTGCCCTTGCCACCATGATGGCCGTCTTCAATATATTTCTTGGCGTTATCCCAGGCGCCGCCACCGACGGTCATTGAGATTGCGATAAAGATGCCGGTAATAATCGTTCCCACTAACAGGCCGCCGAGCGCCTTCGGTCCTGCTTCCGGCCCCATTAACGCACTCATACCCAGCGCCACAACGACGGGTACCAAGACAGGCAGTAGCGAGGGCACGATCATTTCCTTGATGGCTGAACGTGTCAGTAGATCCACCGCGCGCGAGTAATCCGGTTTGGCGGTTCCCTCCATGATGCCAGGGATCTTCTTAAACTGGCGGCGTACTTCCACAACCACCGATCCGGCCGCACGGCCGACGGCTTCCATGGCCATGGCGGCGAACAGATACGGCACCAGGCCGCCGATGAACAGACCGATGATGACGGCAGGATCTGACAACTCGAACCGTACCAGCTTGCCGGCATGATCCAGCGCGTGGGTATAGTCTGCAAACAACACCAGTGCGGCCAAACCTGCTGAGCCGATGGCGTAGCCCTTGGTAACCGCTTTGGTGGTATTGCCCACTGCATCCAGGGGATCGGTGATGGCACGGATCTCCGCTGGCAGATCAGCCATCTCGGCGATGCCGCCGGCGTTGTCGGTGATGGGGCCGTAAGCGTCGAGCGCGACGATGATCCCGGTCATGGACAACATGGAGGTAGCGGCAATGGCAATGCCGTAGATCTCGGCGAATTCGTACGCGCCCCAGATGCTGGCGCAAACGAACAACACCGGCCACGCAGTGGACCTCATTGACACGCCCAAGCCGGCGATAATGTTCGTCGCATGGCCGGTCGTAGAAGCTGCGGCGATGTGCTGTACCGGCGCGAATTCCGTACCCGTGTAATACTCGGTGATCCATACCAGGCCGGCGGTCAATGCAAGGCCGATCAACGCGGCGCCGTACAGCGCGCCGGTGGAATACATTTCGATGTCGCCCATCATCCAATGGGTAACCGGGTAAAACGCAATCGCCGAGATTACACCGGCGACGATCAAGCCCCGGTACAAGGCGCTCATGATCTTGCCGCCTTCGTGCGCCTTCACGAAAAAGGTGCCGATGATCGAGGCGATAATCGATACGCCGCCGAGCACCAGCGGGTAGAGCACGACATTCTCACCCGCATCCTTCAGGACCATACTGCCGAGCAGCATGGTCGCTATAACCGTGACGGCGTAGGTCTCGAACAGATCAGCCGCCATGCCCGCACAGTCGCCGACATTATCGCCAACGTTATCGGCGATCACCGCCGGATTGCGAGGATCGTCCTCCGGAATTCCCGCTTCGACTTTGCCGACCAGATCCGCGCCGACATCGGCGCCTTTGGTGAAAATGCCGCCGCCCAGTCGCGCGAAAATGGAGATGAGCGATCCGCCGAAACCCAGGCCTACCAGGGGCATCAGGTCTACCGGTCCGGCGCCCTGATGCATCTGCGCAAGCACCTGGTAGTAACCTGCACAGCCCATTAGCCCCAGACCCACTACCAGCATCCCGGTGATGGCGCCGCCGCGAAATGCCACGGTCAGCGCGGCGTTTATGCCATTCTTCGCCGCCTCCGCCGTTCGTAGATTGGCGCGCACGGAAATATTCATGCCGATGTAGCCGGCCGCTCCGGAAAGTACCGCACCGAGTAAAAAGCCAATAGCAGTGGGCCACTTAAGCGCGAAGCCAATGGCGACGAACAGCACCGCACCAACCATGCCGATGGTGGTGTACTGCCGATTCAAATAAGCCGAGGCGCCCTGCTGGATGGCGGCGGCGATTTCCTGCATGCGCTCGTTGCCTTGAGGCTGCGCAAGGATCCAGCGCACCGACCAAATTCCGTACAAGATGGCGAGCACCGCGCACGCCAATGCGAACATTATCGCGACAGACATGGAGTCATCCCCCTGATCGTTGCCGATCTCTACTAACTATAAAAAAAGAGGGCGTTTTGCCCCGAATGTTAAGTGTTGTGCTCGGAATCCCCGCGCAACGCACGGACGCGTGGCGGCACCCAAAAGCGGCGTAATTCTACGCAAGAACTCGTGCAGAATCCATTGCTTAGCTTGTAGTACGGCTAAACCCGGATCACGCGGGAATGAAATCCGCTGCTAACTTCTTGCTGACACCCACATTCTTGAGCTGCACGTACTGCGGTAGCCCACCCGCGTAGGGCGGGTAATCCTCGCCCTGGATGAGCGGTAGCAGATAGCGCCGGCAATCGTCCGTGATGGAAAATCCATCCGCACTTATGTAATCACGCGGCATTTTCTTCTCTTTGTTTGCGACCTCTTCGAGCGCTACTTCGCCGATTTCCCACCGATAGGGGTCATCCGAGATGCGCACTATGGTTGGCATTACGGCGTTTTTGCCAGCCAGCGCGAACTCCACGGCGGCGCGCCCAAGCGCATAGGCTTGTTCCACATCTGTCGCCGAGGCGATATGTCGAGCAGCGCGCTGCAGATAGTCGGCCACTGCCCAATGATATTTGTAGCCGCAGCGTGCCTTGACCAGGCCCGCGATCACCGGTGCGACACCGCCTAGCTGTGCGTGACCGAAAGCGTCGCGCGTGCCTGCGTCGGCCAGAAATTCGCCATCGGCATTGCGCACCCCTTCTGAGACGACGACCGCGCAATAGCCGAATCTGCCCACCGCATCTTCTACTGCCTGGATAAAGGCATCCTCATCGAAGGAAATCTCTGGGAACAGAATAATATGCGGCGGATCCCCGGGCCGTTCCGCAGCTAAACCGCCGGCGGCGGCAATCCAACCTGCATGGCGGCCCATAACTTCCATGATGAACACTTTGGTCGAAGTTTTGGCCATAGATGCGACGTCGAATCCCGCCTCACGAATCGACACGGCAACATATTTCGCGACTGACCCAAATCCGGGACAGTTGTCGGTAATGGGCAAATCGTTGTCGACCGTTTTTGGGATGCCGATACAGGTCATGGGGTAGCCGAGCTGGACGCTCAATTGTGCAATCTTGTGCGAGGTATCCTGCGAATCGCCGCCGCCGTTGTAAAAGAAGTAGCCAATATCGTGTGCCCGGAACACCTCGAGCAGGCGTTCGTATTCGGCCCTGTTCTGCTCGAGCCCCTTGAGTTTGTACCGGCAGGAGCCGAAGGCGCCGGCCGGCGTGTGACGCAAGGCTGCAATGGCGCTATCTGATTCCTGCGAGGTGTCTATGAGATCTTCCGTGAGCGCGCCGATAATGCCATTGCGCCCAGCGTACACCGTGCCAAGTTCCTCAGAATGTGCCCGCGCCGTCTCTATCACGCCGCAGGCGGATGCATTAATCACTGCGGTTACCCCGCCGGACTGGGCGTAAAAAATGTTTTTCTTGTCCATTAAAGCTCCGTTCAGCTTGCCGCCGTTAAGCTCGTGCATACTACCGTGCAGGCTGAGGCCTTGAAACCAAGAATAGTGTGTTTACACGCGTTTACATGCACTGTTGTAGACTTTTTGGACGCTTTGGGGGACCATCGAGACGCTAACTTCAGGAACCTCTGAGAACCTCTCCGGTCATTAACCTGCAATGCGGATATTCAAGCGGCTAAGTGTTTCGGCTCTCGCGATAGGCTTGAGCACGGTGTTTGCGTGGGTGTGTGCCGCGGACATCGACTTGCCCGAAATCGGCGATTCCGCCGGCGCCATTATCTCGCCCGAGCAGGAACGAAAAATCGGTGAAGCGGTGTTGGCGCAGGCGCGCACGCATGCATCCGTTATCGATGACCCCGAGATCGAGGCCTACATGCAATCACTGGGTTCACGTTTGTCGCTGCACGTGACGGATTACGAAGGCAACTTCAATTTTTTCGTAATCGACGATCCACGGATCAATGCATTTGCAGTTCCCGGCGGCGTTATCGGTACCCACAGCGGTCTGCTACTGACCTCACAGAGCGAGAGCGAAGTCGCGGCGGTGTTGGCGCATGAAATCACCCATGTGACCCAACGTCACATTGCGCGAAGTATTGAGAAAGCGAGCAAAATGAGCTTGCCCATGGCGGCGGCCATGATTGGCGCTATCATGATTGGTGCGACGGCAGGTGGTGAAGCCGGGATGGCGGCAATGACTGCCGCGAACGCCGCGCAGGCGCAGTTGCAAATCAATGCCACCCGCGCCAATGAGTTTGAAGCGGATCGACTCGGCATTGCCCTGTTGAACAATGCGGGCTTTGATCCCCACGCGATGGCGACTTTTTTCGAGCGCCTGCAACTCGCCAACCGCTATACCGACCCGGCCTTTATTCCGGAAATTCTGCGCAGTCACCCGGTGACCGGCACGCGCATTTCCGAAGCCCGCAGCCGGGCGGAAAAATTACCGTCAATGGAGTATCAGGAAAGTTTCACTTATGACCTGGCAAAAGCCAAGCTGCGTAGCTTGGTAACGGACAATCCTGATCGCCTGGTGCAGGAATATCGGGAATTACTACGTAGCGGTCACTACAAGAATGAACAAGCCGCACGCTACGGCTATGCACTGGCTTTGGCTAAAGCTCGAGATTTTGCCAAAGCGCGCGTGCAGCTGGCACATCTATTACAGAATGACCCGGAACAGGTTGCTTATATCCTTGCGCTAGGTAGTGTGGAAATGGCGGCCGGGGATCTGCAAGCTGGCCTGGATCAATTCGCGTTCGCACACGAACTCTACCCAGGCTATCGGCCGGTGGTTTTGCTGTATGCCGAAGCGTTGTTGTTTATTGGGCGCCCCGAGATCGCACGGGAATTGCTGCGCAAATACGCGGTTGGTCGAGCGACCCAACCACGCTACTACAAACTGCTGGCCGAGGCGGAAGAAAGCACCGGCTCCATGATTGAATCGCATATTGCACTGGCCGAATATTATTTTCGATTAGGCCAAATGCGAGCTGCGATGCAACAGCTTGAAATCGCCAAGCGTGGCCCCGAAGTCGACTATTACCAGCGCGAACGCATCGAAGCTCGCATCGAGGAGATCAGCGAGTTCGTAGAAGACAGCGATGATATGAACACCCGGCGCAGGCGTAAGGGTTAGGTTAATACGCCGGCCCGCGGCGGCCCCCGTTCACTTCTGATTGACATCCCGGTTACCGGCGCAGCCCGGTTCATTATTTAATCTTGCAGAGTGTCGCAGCCCGGCGACAAGGAGCGTTGTTGGCATTCCTAAAGGTCCTGTTGCGTTACACAACCGTGTACGGTTATTCGCCGTGGGTGCTCCAGAAAAGATGACCTGCATCACAAGACCGCGGGACTTGTGTGATGCAGGTCTCAGATTACTTCGTGTTATGACGAAAGGGCACGGAAGTTGCCTTTTTAGCTGCAAAGGAGAATAACGCGGATGATTTGGAAAATTACAAAGGCCATGGATGTTTTAGGAATCCTGATGTTATTGGTCGCCGCTATTTGCCTGGGCGCCTCTGCCTGGTTTCAAGACTTCCTGCTTAAAGGATTTTTTCTGCAAGGTTTCTTCCCCGCACTCATGGTTGGCGTTGGCATGCTGCTTGCGGCGCGGATCGTAGATATTTCGGTTTTCTTGCTGCACTCGCCGGCTACCGCAGCCGGCGCACGAGCCGCCGGCCGCCGCGATTTGCGCCTGATCACGACGCATGCGGATGCAGGCATCGAGGCAATAGATAATGCCGCCTGAATTCGTAGCCAAGCAATCGATCCCAGATCCTCGACGCGCTGCGACCGCCCTCCGGCGAGCGCGCGACAATAGTGATGAACCGTGGCGCAGACGTGGTCCGTGCGAAGAAAACGTCTGGCCTGCTGCGAGTCGCCATGAACAGTTACCCCAACCCACCGACGTGCTCGGTCGGGAAAAGGCCCACTGGGCCCTTTATCCTCAACGGTCGGATCGGCAAGAGATGGATTTCTCCGCTCCGGCCCTTACTCCCAGGTTTCCCCCAACCCTCCGGCATACTCGGTAGGGAAATGGTCCTAAGGGCCATTTATTCCAAAGGGCCAGATCCGCAGAACTAGCGGGTCTGGTCCTTTTTCATTTACGTCGTCCGGCGGCACAGGTCATTGCGAGCGCTCGCAACGCGAGTGCGCGGCCCCCTTAAAGAGAGGACGTCCCCATAAACAGGGGAACTGTTACGCAATCCGCGTGCCAGCAGAATGCGTCGTCATTCGCTGGGTTGCTTCGTCCTGTTGAGCGCTGCGCCACGCTCCTATTGAGGTGTATCCTGTGCGTTTGCGGCGTCGCTGGCGCCTTGCTGTCGGCAAAAGGGGAGTAACCGTCATGAACGCGCAAAGCACCGGTTCTGGCTGGTTGGTCGCTGGTTTGCTATTTAGTAACATTTTGATCGCCATCACGGGCATGAATGCTCTGGCGCCGCTGTTCCCGGAGATCAGCGGTGAGATAACATTGACCATGGCGCAGATGGGAACAGCCATCGGTGTGTTTAATCTGGCCTCACCGATATTTACACCACTCGGTGGTGCGATAGCCGATCGATTCGGCTGTCGGTGGACCCTTGGGATCACGACCATGATCCTGGCGTTGGGCGCGTGTATGCGATTTTTTGCCGACACGGCCGGCGAACTCATAGCGTATATGTTTCTGCTCGGCGTCGGTTTCGCGCCCTACGGACCGCTGGTGCCAAAGGCGCTCAGCGGATTCTTTGCGCCAGAATCCCTGGGCAAAGCCAACGGTGTGGTCTTTGCCTCATTCGGCCTCGGCGGCGCGTTGGCCCTGGGCACCGCTGCCAGCGTCATGTCCCCGGCGTTCGGCGGTTGGCGCATGACCATGATGGTGCTCGGTCTGCTCAGCGTCGCGGGTGGTGTAGCGTGGATGCTGTTCTACCGCGATCCGCCGAAACCAGCGACGGTGGCGGGGGCCGGCGGCAGCGTGCTCGCGAACTTCAAATTGATACTGTCACTGCGCGATATCTGGCTGCTGTCGATCAGTTACGCATGTTTCATGTGCGGGGTTTGGGCAATATTGAGTTTGCTGCCGGTGGTTTTTGCCGAACGTGGTATCTCCAAGGAGCTGGTCTCGGTCATGATGTTTACCAGCGTTGCATTCAATATTGTGGGTGGTGTCGTCTCCGACAAACTGGGTCGGCGCAAACCGATTATCGTGGCGTGCGGCCTATGTCTCGGGCTGGCGATCCCCGGTATGTTGCTTACTACAGGCATACCATTGATATTTTGCCTGATGCTGGCTGGCATCGGCTTTGGGCCATTGCTTCCTGTTGCCACTGCCATTCCGGTAGAGATGAAAGCGGTTGGGCCTGCACTTGCCGGCACTGCGGTGGGCGTGATGTTCATGATTGGCAACACCGGCGGCTTCCTGGGGCCGGTCATCGCCGGCAAATTAATCGATACTTTTGGTACGCCATGGGCGGGTTTCGGCTTCGTTTCGGTTGCCGCTCTTGTCGGCGCGTGTATTGCCATGTTGATGCAAGAAACCGGCCGCGCCGCGACGCCGCAGTGACCGAAGATAAATCGGTGGACCCCGTCCACGAAGGTGGTTGCCTATGTGGACGGGTGCGCTACTCGGTTACCGGTGCACCTAAAGTCGCGTTGATCTGCCACTGCACGATCTGCCAACGCCGAACTGGCAGCGCTTTCTCCCTCAATGCGTATTTCCAAGCATCACAAGTGACAACACTGAGCGGCGCCCTACGCCAATACGAATATCGTTCCGATGAAAGTAACCGCACCATACTGCTAGAGTTTTGTGAAAGCTGGGGAACCACCATCGGCTGGGCCGCAGAATTCGTTCCGGGCTGGTGTGAGATTGCCGGCGGAACATTTGATCAGCCAGCCTGGTTGAAGGTCGAACGCCATGTCTGGACGCGCTCGGCACATGAATGGATGCCGCTGCCGCAAGATCTGGATCTATTCGAAAAAGGCTCGCTAGGCTAATCGGGTTTTAAGCACCTGGGCCTGGGCTAGTGCGCACACGCAGATGGCCGCCCGGGCACCGCAAAGCCAACGATAGGCCAGACGGCTGCCGCGGACGGTGAGAATAACCCGGGCCGGCTGTAGCGCCGCGCCGGTTATTCGATAACGACTAAATCAACGCGCCGGTTACGGTGCCGGTTCTCGGAGGTGTCGTTGGGCGCGATCGGATTGCTCTCGCCATAGCCCTGTGGCTCCAATCGGCCACTGTCGATGCCGCCCGCCACCAGATAATCGACGACCGCTGAGGCACGCCTTTGCGACAAGCGCTGGTTGTATTCATCGCCGCCGGAACTGTCGGTGTGGCCCTCCACCCGGACGCGTACCTTGGAGTTGCCGTTTAGCACCTGCACCGCGCGGTCCAGGATGGCACCAGAATCCGGTGTGAGGATAGCGCTGTCATGTGCGAACTGGACCCCATCAAGACGCAGCAGGCGTTCACCTACTTCCGGGCAGCCGCGAGAATCTACTGCTACTCCTGCAGGCGTGCCGGGGCACGCATCACGAAAATCGGGAACACCGTCGCGATCGGAATCAAGTGGGCAGCCTTTATCATCAACGGCCACGCCTTTAGGTGTACCGGGGCAGCGATCCAAACCGTCATAGACACCGTCACCGTCGCTGTCCGTCGGACATCCACGCCCATCCACGCGTGCGCCACGTGGCGTGTTCGGGCAAGCGTCAGAACCGTCAGCTACACCGTCACGATCAGAGTCTGTCACCTGTTGCACTGGTTCGTTCCCCAGACAGATCGCACCACCGAGCAGCGCGCCGGCCGCCCCCATTCCCGCGGTTCTGCCACCATCATCGGCGCCAGTGCCAATGGCCGCGCCGATGGCGCCGCCAATCACTGAGCACAGGATCATGCGTTTGCTAATCTCGTGGGTACTGCACGCGCCTAGCGCGACCAGCATGGTAACTAACAATAATGTGCGAGCGATCGGTTTCAAGTCCCCTCTCCTATTCAATTGCATGTCGCGGTGAGTAACCCGTTACATTACATGAATTTGGGGCCGAGTCTAACACAGGAGATGAAACCAGGTCTCGGCCCGGTTTGGTTTTGCGGTGGCGCCGCCGGCCTATTTGCTTGGTGGAAATCGAGTGTTCTCGGGCTAAGAAAACGACGGCTTGTCCGCGTTTACTACACGTTGCAGCTTGAGCTAAAGTGTCTGTGCTGATGACCGGTGCCCAAGCGGCATTTCATTGATGCTCGGGATATGTCTGACGAAAACAGCATGAACATGATCTGCCCGAAGTGCGGGCAGTTCCAGTCCAAATCCGATACGTGCTCGGCCTGTGGTGTCGTGGTTGCAAAACTACAAAACCCGCCGGTCGCTGGAACCCCGACGGAGGATCCGGTGCCCGCCGCTTCACAGCCAGCTGATGCGGACATCATCGACGAGCCCCAAGCATTGCCCGGCGTTGTCCGAGTAGTGATCGCGATTCTTGCAATCGCGATCGTAGTCGGCATCTTATATACCATCACACCCAGGGAAATGACCGTTGCTGAGTTGGTCGAAGGCAAGAAAGCCTCCTTTCATGTGAGAGATTTCAAGGTTCAAGCCCGCGTGGCGCTCGACTCGAGCGACAGTGTGGTAACGATTCAATCGGGTGACGGCCGAAACATGTCCTCGCTCAAAATCGAGGACGGCACAACGGTGGCCTATGTTAATTACGATCCCCGCGAGATCTCTGCTACACCGCGCAAAGGCGATTTAGTGAGGGTCGTCGGGCGCTTCGATAGCATTCCTTATGTCGATGGCTCGCGAAAGAGGAGCACCTTCTATGTGGCCCTAGCCTCGTCCATCAAGGTGCTTGAGTTTGCAGCAGGGAACGCGGACGCCACCAGGAACGACGATTAGCGTTCGTTTCCGGGCGTCAGCTAATCAGATGGCAGGTGGAGAGAATGCTGAGTTCGTTGCGTGCACCAGCTGCGCGCAGAAGGCTGCCAGGACATCCGAGGGTATAGAGGAGGATTGGTATTTATGCGCTAGCTGCGATCGCAAATTCGGGATTGACTGGTCTTACGATGGACCGCCTGCACAGCCGTGCTGGCCACCGACTAAAGAACAGGTCGCAGAGATAAAGCGATTCGCAAAACTTTTTGACCAACCCAAATGATGCGCACGGATGACTAAAGGCGGTTAACAGCTAAAAGCCTTAAGACGGCGGTTTCCCGGCGTCACAGTTCTCTCATTTGTCCCCTGCTGCGTGACCCGTCCTGCGCCGCGTTGCCTGCTACGCCACTATCTTCTCGGACGCCGTGGATTCCCTGCGCTCATGGAACTCGGGCATTACCGTGGTTGCAAACAATTCCAGCTCCCGCTTCATATCGTCGCGGCTCAAAAAGCCCTGGTCGCCCAACCACAGCATATATTCAGGATTCAACGTCTCCTGGTACTCGGCGACACGCCGGCGCACGTCATCTACCGAGCCCATCACCGCCATCTTGAGATCGAGCAGCCCTTCGATCTTGGCCGGAATTTTCGGGTCGACTTTGGCATGGAAGTTCGAGTAGACGAAGTACGAACCGTTGTCCATCCGGCGCTGCGCCTCAGCGCGGTCTTTACCGATATACAGAAAATTGCAGATGCCGATGTTATCGCCCAGATTCAGGGATCGTCCGGCCTTGGCCGCCTCCTCCTGGTACGTACGGAAGGTATTCAAAGCGGCATCGGGGAATGGCGCGAACACTAACGGACACACGCCCTGGCGCGCATCCCAGCGTATCGTTCGGTCGCTGGCCGTGAACGCCTGCCACACTTCCGGGTGAGGTTTTTGGTAAGGCTTTGGCACGGCCGAGATTTTGCGCAGCATGTCGCCGTCCATCTCGCCGGGCGCGCCATAACGCGAGGTCGCTTCGTGCGGTCCCCAGAAGTGACCTTCCGCGGGGAAGGGCACCTGATAATACTTGCCCTTGAATGAAAAGGCCTCTTCCTTCCAGGCCAACTTAACAACCTCGAACAGCTCCTCGAACACTTCGCGATTGTGTTCGTCGGCCGCCTCGCCAGTGATGCCCGGCTCGATGCCGTAACGTTGCCCGAGTACATTGACCCAGCGCGGGAAGACGCCGCGCGCCAGACCACAGATCGCCCGGCCCTGGCTCATCTGATCTGCCCAGGCGACATCCATTGCCAGCCGGATCGGATCCCAGGTCGGCAGCACAAAACCGAGCGGACCGATCTTGATGCGTTTAGTGTTGAGCAGCAGCCGGATAAGATGCGGTGTTGGCGTCGCACCGGCTTCACAGCCTTCGGTATAGAAGTGATGCTCGGAGAATGTGACGACATCGAAGCCGAGATCCTCGCAATGCTGGGTGATATCAAGCATCTCATCGAGCATTTGTTGGGTCTTGTCGGTCCGGTGGGCGATCGGCGCCAGGTGCTCGCGTTCCTCCGGGGTGGCCGGGAAAGCGGGGAGGATGTGGAAGACGAATTTCATCAAGGGATCCCTCAACGACAAAATCAGGTTGTCAATTTTTGGCGTATATGAGCACACAAGGTGCGTTGGGTAAAGTTCATCCGCTTTAGCGGCGAGCGCAATGGACGTGATGCCCCAGTTTTCACCGCATGGGTTTCATTAAAGTGCGTCGAGGCGTTAATGTTGGCGAACTTGCCCATCGTTTTGTGTGCGTCCCAATAAATGGAAAAGCTAACTGAATCGTATTATCCCGCTGACACCAGCCAGCCGCTGTTCGAGACGACAGTGGGTAGCTGTTTGCGCAGCACTGCCGCGCGAGCGCCGGATGTGGATGCGCTCGTTGAGGGCGTCGCGGATCAGACAGCTCGCCGTCGTTGGACCTATGCGGAGTTACTCGCTGACGCGCAGCGCGTGGCGCAAGCCTTGCTTGTGCATTTCGAGCCTGGCGACCACATAGCGGTCTGGGCTAACAACATTCCGGAGTGGGTGTTGTTGGAATATGGTGTGGCGCTCGCGGGCATGGTGTTGGTGACGGTAAATCCGGCTTATCGCTCGAAAGAGCTCGCCTACGTTTTGACGCAATCGCGTGCTGTTGGTTTATTTCACGTGGCCCACTTTCGCGGCACCGACATGGGCGCCACGGTCAAAGCGGTTAGCGCAAAATGTCCGGATCTGGAACACGCCATAGATTTCGCTGACTGGGAGATATTTCTGCAGACCGCGGGTAATCAGCCGTTGCCAGCAGTGTCTGCCGATGATGCTGCCCAGATCCAATACACATCGGGCACTACTGGATTTCCGAAGGGCGCAATCCTGCATCATCGCGGCATCACAAATAATGCCCGCTTTGTTGCTGAACGTTGGCGCCTGCCCGCTGGCGGTAAATGGATAATATGCATGCCGCTTTTTCATTGTGCCGGCTGTGTCGCCGCGATTCTGGGGACGCTACAGATGGCGGCAACCAGCGTGCTGATGCAGCAGTTCGAACCGGGCTTGATTCTGGACCTGATCGAGAAAGATAAGGCTGACTTCATCAACCTCGTACCGACTATGATTGTAGCGCTGGAGGAACAAGCGGATTTCGAAACACGGGATCTGTCTTCACTGGCCGGCATCATGGTGGGTGGCTCGACAGTGCCGGTCGATATGGTGCGGCGCTTTGAAGAAAACCTGAGCACGACGCTGTCCGTGGTTTACGGACAAACCGAGACGTCACCGATATCCACGCAAGTTCGTGTGGATGACACTCTGCGGGACAAGAGCGAAACACTGGGCATCGCATTACCGCACACCGAAATCAAAATCGTCGACCCGCAAACCGATAACACTCTGCCCATCGGTGAAACCGGCGAGTTCTGCACGCGTGGTTATCTGCTCATGCACGGCTACTTCGATATGCCGGAGAAGACCGCCGAAACGATAGACACGGATGGATGGCTGCATTCGGGCGATCTGTGCGCTATGGACGAGCGAGGTTACGTAACGATCGAGGGGCGGCTAAAGGACATGATCATTCGCGGCGGAGAGAATATCTATCCGCGTGAAATAGAAGAATTGTTATACGCCCACCCGGACATTATCGATGTCGCCGTTATTGGCGTTTCGGATCCAAAGTGGGGCGAACAGGTAGCCGCATTTGCCCGCTTCGAAGCCGGCGCTAGTGTTACCAGCCAAGCATTGATTGCCTATGTGAGAGAACATCTGGCCCCATATAAGGCACCCAATTTGTGGGTGCGCATGGAGGAGTTCCCACTAACCGGATCGGGGAAGATACAAAAATTCGAACTACGAGCGCGTTGGGAAAAAGGCGAGCTCAGCGTGAATATGTGAACGATAGATACGGCTTTTGGGTAACCGGCGACCGAACGATGTTAATTCAGCAGACTATTATAGTGTCTTCGGGCCGCACTGTTGCTTCGACTAACACGGCAGCGTAGATGCCAGCCATACTGTTGTGGACTTTAACAACATTTGCAGAACTGCGGGGATTGATTCTGCCGAGTCGGGATCGAGCGTGATCATCTTGCAGCGCGGGTCGGGCTCAAGAACCGATACGCGCACTTTTGATCCACGGCGCAATGCTTTCGGTCTCCATCAGATTAAGCGGCATCGTCGCTTTGCCGATTTACTATATCGCAGGGATTCAAGAAGTAACCACACCGTCAAGTATGATTTAATTATGCTTTTAAGAAATTGTCTTTTAGAAACGACATCATGCTAGCTAACTTAGTTCAAGTTTCGGCCATTTGTTTTCTCGTTGCGGCATGCTCACCCGTGTCAGAACAGCAACAATTACAAATCGTAGAAATTGCACAAACTGCGGAAATCAATGCCGATAAGAATGATGTGATTTGGCGACAGTCGTTAATCCAAGCGCTGGAAACCCAACGACCTGCTCCGCAAACATGTACTACAAAAACCTATATGCCCCGCAGTATTGCTCAGGATCTGGCTATGTGGGTGACACAAAAATCGATGGCCTCCGGCTTAGCGGCTGCTCCCAGTATGTTTTCATCACACCAGATTGCGATACTTTACGATTCCAACAAAATCGCCTCGATGTCGTCTCCCCACCACAACGCTATGAGCGTGGCCCTTGCGGACATTATCGAACACGAAGGCGAATATAAGGATATGTCCGGTGCTGAACTGATCGAAAAGGCAAAACAACAGGCTAATTCTGCCAATTGGAGCTGGGATTTAGCCATCTTGGTTGGAGCAGAAATCTCAGCAAAAGCGGTGGACGAAAAAACCTTCATGGGCGGTGAAATAGTGGGTGCAGCTTACTTATACGATCATCAAAAGCAGGCAGTCACGTGTATGGGTTATTTAGACGCACAAAGCTCTGAATCCGTCACGATTTGGGGATTCAGTGATCAACAAGCCGATACAAATGGTTTTTTAGAGGCCGATTTGACCATCAAAGCCATTGAAGCGGCAATGGCGTCTTTGCGGCAAGTAGCGACACAACCTTAAAAAGGGACTACCCCGCGGTAGGGCCAGGACCTGAATTCTCACACTTCGGCATTATGAATGCTGGTACTGAAACATAACTATTTGTCTAGCTTGGACTTCGCAAGGACACCCGCTGCTGTAACTGCTTAATCCCCTTTCCCCATTGCCGAATCTTCACACCCAGTCACCGTTGAACGGGTAGCTGCAAAAGTCTTCTGCTCCGTCGGCCGCGAACAGGTACTGTTGCTCCAGTTTTACGCCTTCGCTGCCACCAACCTCACCGATAAAGCTCTCAATGCTAATTATCATGTTTTCACGAAACATTCCGCTGTAGCCGGATTGCTGCCAATCCTCGCCCCAATGAGCAATACCCGGATAGTCGTCGCACATTCCGACACCGTGCGCAACGAAGCTGTAACGCTGCGCATGGAATCGCTCGGGAATCGGCCACGCCTTCTCGCTGAATTCGCGAAAACTCACGCCCGGCTTTAACAGCGCGGCGTTCGTGAGTATCTGTTCGTTTGCATAACGGGACATGTCTCGTTGCTCCGCAGTTGGCTCCGCATCACCGACTAGCCAAGCGCGTGACACATCGGCACAGTGCCCGTAAGGACCAATCAGGTCAGTGTCGAAACAGAGGACCTCTCCGGGTTGCATGCGCCGCGCACTCGCTTCCTGCATCCATGGGTTGGTTCGCGGGCCGGACGCGAGCAAGCGTGTCTCGATCCACTCACCACCGTGTACGATGTTCTCGTAATGAAGCCAGGCCCACAATTCCTGTTCCGACATCCCGGCGCAAAGCTCCGAGCGCATGCGCCGCATGCCGGCCTCGCATACGGACATCGTCCAGTGCATGAGCGCGAGTTCCTCGGGGCGTTTGATCGAACGCGCCTGTTCCATCATCGATTCGCCGCCAATGACTACAACGCCGCGGTGCTGGAGCGAGCTGACGCCCAGCATATCGACAGTATCGATAGCGAGGCGGGGACTGCTTCCGCAATATCGACTCGGTACCGCTGAGAGGTCGTGCGCCCAGTCGCCCGCTCTCTCATCCGCCCAATTGCCGGCCCCGAAATACGCCCAGGTGATCGCCGGCCGAATGTCGTCTACCTGCGGATTGCCCTCATGTAAGTGCTCGCAGCCGTAAAATTCCCAAAGGATAACGGGCCCCGCAGCGACCACGAGTGCGTATCGAAATCGATTGTGCAGCGTCCAGACCTACATGTTTCGGGTATCAGTCGCATAACGAATGTTCACCGGGTTGTACAGCAGTACCGCGTCACACTCTTCAGTTGCCAGCTGCTCGCGAACACGTTCAAGTTGCCATCTACATGCCGCAGTATGCGTTGCCTCGCTTACCGGGTTTGTGAGCGGTGTTCTTTTTAACTCTGCCTGCGACACGGTTGTGGTCTCGCTGTTGCCCCTAAGTATCGTGTGCCTGCGGAATAAGGTGCCCGGTATGCCGGCTTTCGCCTTCGGCTCAACCTAACCTCCGTGCTGCCCTTCGGAGCTGCTCGGCGGATCGCAAGTCGCTGAATTTGGTGGGCCGTGCAGGAGACGAACCTGCGACCAACTGATTAAAAGTGAGAACCGGCATGTCGATTTTTACTCTTCATAATCAACAATTGATAGCAAACTACGGCTCGCTTTCGATAGTCGTTCTTGGTCGTTCTCGATCAATTACTTACCCGAAGGTTTTGACCCCCCTTGGTGACCGTACAATACCATTTCAGCGGCTCCCTTAACGTGACAGCCGCCGGGAGGCATACGATCGCAATGGTCCGTCGTGTTTTGAATGTTGAAACTAACGATCGCGCCGAAGGCTGGCGCATGTGGGTTCCTTGCCTGGCCATGGCGGCTTGTTCAGGGCTGTCCTTCGTGGATCGCCAAGCCCTGGCCGTACTTGCGCCCACGATTGTCGAAGATACGGGCATGTCGGCTACCGATTTTGCACGTGTCGCTTCCTTTTTCTTTCTTGCGTACACGGTCGCCAATCCCCTCTGGGGTTCTCTTCTCGACCGTTTCGGCTTACGTGCGGGAATGCTGGCGGGTGTGGCTTTGTGGACTGGCGCCAGTGTTTCACATGTATTCATGGGCGGAGTTTTGGGTTTCGCGGCGGTCAGGGCGGCCCTGGGTTTCGGCGAAGGGGCCACTTTCCCCGGTTCACTGAAGACTGCCGTCGAGTCGCTGCCGCCTGACCGGCGGGCCCTGGGGACCGCGATAACGTTCAGCGGCGGTACACTGGGCGGCATTGTGGCTCCGATGTTACTCGTGCCGGTCGGGGTACAGTTCGGCTGGAGGGCTGCTTTTTGGTTCACCGGGGTTCTCGGCGTCCTGTGGATTATCCTTTGGCTTGCCTTCAGTCGTCCCCCATATTTGCCGAAGTTCGAGAGGACGCGGACCAGAATGGTCTGGCCTGACATGCTGGAACGCCGGACCTGGGCTCTGGTGTTCAGCTACGCTTTGCCCGCCATTTCTCTCGGCCCCATTTTGACGATTATTCCGTTGTATCTGAGTAGCGGTCTCGGCGTGTCACAAGCGGACCTAGCCTGGCTGCTGCCAGCACCACCGCTGGCCTGGGGTATAGGTTATTTCTTCTGGGGCTGGGCAGCCGACCGCTACGCTACCGGCAACGCCCGCCCCACGGGAATGTTCCTTCTGCTGACCGGGTGCTCGCTGACATTTGGTTTCACCACCTGGACCACATCGGCTGCGCTGGCGATTTTGTTGATTTCCTTCTCCGCGTTCATTGGCGGAGGGTTTCAGATGGTTGCGTTAAAGGCAGGATCGCATGCGTTTGCTCGCGATGAGGCCGGCATGATGATGGGCCTCGCTTCCGGATCATGGTCTCTGGCGAACTTTGCAATTCTTCAAATTCTTGGCCCCTTGTTCGAGCAGCAGAGATACGGTCAGGCCTTCTGGCTCATGGCCGTGCTTCCACTAATCGGAATACTGTTGTGGCTGGGGCTGAGTCACCGTGAGGGCTCCGGGCCAGCGCCTGCCTAGCGCCCTCTTAGAAACGTGCTCCATATATTCATGTTATTGCATAATGTAAATCCCGATTTCTAATTAGGCCAAGCAGATGGCAGAAGGCAGCAAGACAGGCGGTCGGCAAAATGGCAGCCCGAACAAGGTATCGGGGGGCTGGCCAACAGCTTATAAACCGGACTATGCCCGGCTGGCAGCGAAGCTCTGTGAACTGGTCGGCGCAACATACAAGGCGCTGGAGCCGACGCGGAAACGGCATGTGGTTTAAATCTGAAACATCGTGGCGCGCGGCTCAGCTTAGTCGTTAAACGTCCGCTTTCAAATACATCAACTTCCGGTATTTGGCCGCGAAGCGACCGTCGTTAACCGGCTTATTGGGTCAACTGCATTTACTCGATGACACCGATAGGAACCGATACGGCAACGCCAGGGGTCCCAATCCCCGCATACCCCGGCACCTTTCACTGGCAGATGGGACCCCATTCACCAATCAAGACGCTGGCCGGACGGTCTACGGATTCAGCTGTGTTCGCAAGGCGCGTAACGGCGATGGAAAAACTGGGGAAGTGAACTACAATTAGAGCCGTAGCGCCGATTTGTCTCAGCTTGCGGGCGCTTAATAAATACAGCTAAACCGAGGTTGAGAAACCCGCTTTAACTGTTGCTGCCGCGGGTTTTTTGTTGCCCGCCAATTGGCCTTTCGCGTTTTCGCCGATGATCTCAATTGGTCATTGCAACGCTTTGATAAAATATATCTGCTGGTGTTTTAAATGCCAATGTTTGTCGCGGTCGCGTATTTAGTTTTTTGGCGACAGCGTTGAGGTGGGCTTGAGAATGTACGCTAAGGTCGGTTCCTTTGGGAAAATACTGGCGAAGCAGCCCATTAGTATTTTCATTCGTTCCCCGTTGCCATGGGCTTTGCGGGTCACAGAAGTACACGAGCACATTGGTGGAAACGGTAAACGTTTCATGAGCTGCCAGCTCCTTACCGCGGTCCCAGGTAAGCGTTTGGCGTAAATCCGCTGGGAGTTGCTTTATCTTGCGGGTTAACGCTTTGACTACCTGCTCGGTGTGTTTGCTGTTGACCTTAACAAGCCTGGCGAAACGAGATCGGCGCTCAACCAACGTGGCGATATGACTGTTATCAGCACCCGACAGTAGATCGCCTTCCCAGTGTCCCGCAACCGCGCGGTCCTCAGCGTTTGCGGGACGTTGCCGGATGGAAACCGCCCCAACAATTTGCCCCGCGCCGCGCCCCTTTCTTGCTGACTTTCGGGGCCGACGCAGCGATCGCTTCGTCCGTAAATGCTGGATCAGCTCTTTTTTAGCACACCGCGACTCTGCACGAACAGGCTTCGATTAATCGTTTCGTGGGAAACTTGCATCTCCTCATTACCTTCAAACGTCGTCCGAAGCCATCCTGCTATCTGTTCAGGCGACCAATCTTGGCTAAGCTTCCTCGCCACAGTTTGCCGTAAGCGCGTTTGTCGCGAGACGACAAACTTTCGGTCGCCTAGCTTTTACCCAGGCTCTAGTATCCGCCTTTGCCGCTCGATAACGACACCGCTCGCCGTTGCGTGCGACTTCACGACTCACGCTTGACGGGCACGGCCGATCTTTTCGGCAATACAACGAAACGATAATCCTTCGACAATACCGCGTGAAACCTCTTCGCGCGCTTTGAGGCTCAATGATCGCTTAGAGCGTTTTCGAACAGACGGCGCAAACCCACCGCGCGCTTAGACAACACTTCGAATAGAACCGTGATCCTTGCTCAACGAATGGCCAATTTCGCGATACGATTCGCCGTTAAGGAACCGCTCCCACAACTCTGTTCTTTCCCTCGCAGTGAAGCCGTAACGTTCGGAACTTGTCATCGCACATTCGCCTTTGGATCATTGCAATACAGGATAATGTTGCGTTGACCAATTGAGATGACCCCCCTTTTCGGGAGAGTCATTCCCGCACTCATCCAGGGAACTTTTTACGCCTGCACTTTACTAAGATCGTGATCCCAGGCTCCCCGCTTGGAGATCTCCCTGGCGGCCCGGTCTCGTCTCCCCCGAATTAACCGGGCCGCTTCTTTTGACTGCACGGTAGCGATCCGGGGCCGTCCAGCCGCCCGGTGTTACAATCCTCAAAGCCAGCATTGGGGAGAGGATGCCTTGGCCGACTCCATCATCCAACAGCTTTACCACCGCAAGATGTTCCGCATCAGGGCGAGGTATGGCGTGCTGCCGGAAGCATGCAAACTAAACCGATGGGGATCGATACCAATCCTAAAAGTAGCGGTGCGAGCAGTTCGCTGTCTCGAACGAACAGGGCAGCTGCCGCTGGGCCCGCAGCGAGCGCGCCCGGGAAAACCACACTCAACCCGATCAGCAGCTTGCCATTTCGATCGACGGCGGCGATCATGGCGGCACTGTAAGGCAGGAACAAGTACCAGGCCAGGTTGAATAAAGTGACGCCCAACCCGAATCGGGTGCTATCGCCGGAGATCATCAGGATACCAATCGAAACTGCGGACAAAGCAAGGCTCGCGGTCACCGGGATGACACGTCCAGTCCGGTTCCCCACCAATACGGCTAGGCTCGCGCCGGCGATACCCGCGAGGAGTCCGGCAAACAAGACCAAGCTCACCGCGTCCGGTTGCAGCGCCCAGGAAACTCCGATTCGTTCCAGATAAGCCCACACTGCGGCCTGACCGGCGTAGTAGATAAAAATCCCGGCCAGACAAGCCCAACCCAATATTGGACCGGCTTCTACGCGCGCTGCCCCATGTGGCGACCCAAACGTTGGCGGCGCTGGCGAATAGAATCGGACGGTGGCGAACAATGTTGCACTGAGGCTTGCGATGATGGCGAAAACCGCCGGCAGTCCCATCGCTGCTATGACCGCTGGAAATACAAGCAGTGCGACGGCGCCGAGCGACAATTGCCCGATCGTCCACAGTCCGTAGATCGCGTCGGGATTTCGCAGTCTTCCGATGACCAGTATGGTCATCGTCATCAGGATCCCTGCACCGAAACCGGACAGACACCGCAACGCAGCCAAAAGCGGCATAGTCTCAGAAAACACGGAGAGAACATTCGCGCCGGTCATCACACCTAGCGCGGCCGTTACCACTCGTTGCCGATTTCGCAACAGCAGCGCGAACATAGCGATCGCGCCCAACATGAAGCCCAACATTTCCAGCGAGAAAAGCAATCCAGCAGAACGCACCGAAAGCCCTAGGGTAGTGACATAGGCGCCGACCAGCAGTGGCCCCGTCGTCAGCACCAGCAGCGCGATAGCTGACGCCGCGACGACGCTGAATATGATCCCGCCTTCGCCTTCCCCCGTTATTCCGGGTCGGGCTGATGTGGAGTAAGACGTCACGGTAGTTTCGAGCCCCCTAGGCTCAGCTTACGACAGAAACCCCACTCCGTAACGTAGAGATCGAGGCTTTGGTCGTGTGACTTCGGTCAACTTAGATAGATCCGAATATTCGGCCCGACTCGACCGGGCCTGTATCGCCACGAAAGGGTTGACGGATTACTCCCAGGCAGCAACCCGGCCCACGATGTCCATACTAGGCCACCGCAGCGGCGCTGATTAACTGCCCCCAGGTTGCTACGTCTGTCATGTTCATAATGTGTCCTCCTGTGTTGTTGTGCCCGACCCACATGGCGTTGGTGGAAGAACAATACGAGTGCGCCGATGTAGCTGAGAATAATGACAACCGAACCACTGGATGACGCTACGGGATTTGAAATAGCGACGCCCATCAAACTTGCTGTACCGTGCCACCCGAGTGCTGACGGGTTCTCAGCCGCCCGCGCTATTATTTGACCTGCGAAGCCCGCTAAGTCGTTTCCGTAACCCCAGGTGTACAATGCTTGTTGCAATGTCACCAACGTGAACAGTGCTACAACGACAAAAACAAGCGTGGCAGCGGCCAAATAACCAGCGATGAGGAAAGCAAAAAGTACCGCGATATAGTTCATAAATGCGGATTGAAGGCTATCTGCGTTCTGAATGAATAAGTCGAGCAGTTCGTAATCAGTCATCGTCTCTCCCTCCATACGATAGGTAATCCCACCCAGTATCCTGCGCCGCTGGGGACAAAACCATTTGGGCTATGCTTGGGTAATCACATCAACGACAAAGGGGGCATCATGGAAGCCATTACACTGGAGCAGGCATCATTCCTAGCGGAGATAGTCGGCGTATTCGTCATCGTTGTTTCCCTGGTCTACCTGTCTTTACAAGTGCGACAAAACACCGGCCAAATGCAAAGCGAGGCGGAAGACTCGGTGTGGAGCTTGATATTCGACGCCTATATGCCCGTTTACGAAGGCCGTAATGCAGAAATTCTGAGATTGGGATTGGACGGGGCGACCGAACTGGAACCGAACGATGCCTTTGTATTTAACTTACTTATGTGGCGACAAGCTGGGTCAATGCGATTGGCGCTATACCACATTGATGATGGAACTTTGTCTGGGGGAACACTGGCATTCGTGAAACGGCATTACCAGGAAATATTCGCGCTGGCAGCGGGTGGTAGAGAATGGTTCGACGACGCGAAGAAGAAGGGACTGATGTCTCCTGCCGAACTTCAACAACTCGGATTGACGGAGTGAGTGTCAAAAGCGATACGGTTGACCTCCACTAACTGGCACGCATTTTCCTGCATGCCAGGCATTTCCCGGCCCTCACCGCTATCCTTCCGGTATCAACCCACCGGGAGGTAAGCGCCAATGGTCAGCCTTGAGAAAACCTATTACGTCACCCAAATCGTTGCTGAATCGCGCCGGGATTCCTCAGTCCGCAACAACGCTAACGCCCTCAACCAACCCGCGCTTTCGCCCATTGCGCAGTGTCGGTGTACTGCTGGAAGCTCGTGATTTTGCCGTCACTGAGACCCCAAACGTGTGCGAACTGGGCGTCTACGTCGATGCCGGTTGCCTTCACCGTGCCTTTGTAGCGGCCCTCCACCACGACAGTGTCGCCAGCGTCAGTGATGCGCTCGGGGTGTGCGCCGAAGTTCGCCACGTCGGAAACGATTCGGGTGAATATACCGTCTGCAATCGCATCGGGACCGTGATAGGGGTTCCGGTCGGACATGTAGAAGTTGTCAGCCTCGATCCACTCGATGTTCGGGTCCATAGCGCCGAGCACGGCCGGCACATCGCCCGCAGCAAAATTATCGTAGAGTTCTTTGATGACGTCCGCATTGGGTCCCATAGTGGTGGCTCCTTAAAACAGACGCCGACTGTAGCAAAAGATAGACATGGATCCCATCGCCCACACGTTCGTCGGAGCAGAACGCCATGGCCAGTTTTGAGAAAACCTATTACGTCATGCATGTAAAGCTTCAAGAGCCTCGCGTCCAGCAGGGGGAGACCTCTATCCTGTGCCGCCTGCCGCCCTCGGGGTAACGACGACCCGTTAAGCTATTCTTCCCTTAGGCGAAACTGGCTGGTTTGAGACTCAGTTTGCGGTTCAAATGGCGCTGATGGCCGCGTCCTACCTCGCCGCCCTCGTGTTCTTTTACTACGCCCGGCATCATCCGAGGGAGGTGTAGACGAGGTCGTAGAGTGATGGACGTATATAGTTTCCTGAATACGGTCTCACAAATATCGGTAGCCTTCGTTGGCTTTGCTGCCGTCGTTACGGCGTTGCGAAGTGGTGGAGGCAGCAAGCTATCTGCCTATCAGTGGCTGCTCATCAAAGTCCGGATCCAGGTTGGATTCGCCGTTCTGTTTTTCTCGCTCGGACCGTCAATATTGCGGCTTTCCGGACTGTCGGACGCGTCGGTTTGGAAATACGCGAGCATAAGCCTCGGTATCTTTTTTGGTCGTTTTCTTCTATTTCTATCAAAGATGGCGACGGCAGGCGCTTGCATCCTCAACTGCGCCAGGACCACAGCTGAACTATCGATTGCGAATGAGCATCAGTTATCTGCTGGGTGTCGCTGCGATAGTGGCAGGAACGATTGGATTACCCATACCGACATCGAGTGTCTATATCATCGGTATCGCCTGGCTTCTGTATATGGCGGCCCTTGCGTTTTACTTTACCCTCATTGCCCGAAGCGATGACTAGGTTTACCCATACCGAAACTCACCCGCCCCAGCCCACACGATCCTGACATAGACCCCAGCATTCATTGCCGCAATTTACAGGGGATAGGCGCCGCTTAGGGCGACGTCGAACAGCTGGGATATGCACAAGTCGCATCGCTTGATTTCGCCGCGTTCAAGCTCGAACGGCACAACAGCCGTTACGTGTAAAGGGCACTGACACAAGGATCTCACGCTACCGCTGGCCGATCGAAGGCGGTGATGTCGGGCACATCGCCTTCGTACTTTTCGACCTCGACCAGGCATGACTGCGCGGTGCAGCATTGCGAGAGCTTCGAGGTGCCTTTGTCGAGCGTCAGCATGTTGGGGTTGCCGTGCTTGTCCAGGCTACCGTCCTGGGCGGGATCGTCGGGGTCGTACCACGCGCCGGTCGAGAGCTGGATGACGCCCGGCCGGATGGTGTCGGTGACTGTGGCCCCGGCAAGGCACGCGCCGCGGCTGTTGTAGAGCCGAACGACGTCGCCATCGACGATCCCGCGTGCCGCGGCATCATCCGTATTGATCTGCACCGGCTCGCGGCCCGCGACCTTGCCGCCCTGGCTGACCGATCCGCAATCGAGCTGGCTGTGCAGCCGGAACCGCGGCTGGTTCGAGATCATGTGCAGCGGATAGTCGGCTGCCTTGTCGGCGCCCAGCCACTCCGACGGCTCCCTCCATTGCGGTGTGCCGGTGCAGTCGTCATAGCCGAATCCGTCGATCGTTGCGGAAAATATCTCGATGCGCCCGGAAGGTGTCTTAAGCGCGTTCGCCACTGGATCGCGTCTGAAGTCCTCAAACAGGACCGGCGGGTCCTCGGGCTCGGGGAAGGCGATGTGACCCGCTTCCCAGAACGCGTCGAAACCCGGCATTTCCAGCTTCAGCTCGGCCGCCTGCTGCCGCGCGACGTCGTATATGTGTCGCAGCCACTCGATCTCCGTCCGACCCTCGGTGAATGCTTCGCGGAACCCCAGCCTATCCGCCAGCTCACTGTAGATGGCGTACTCGCTGCGCGAGTCGCCGACCGGCTCGATCGCCTTCTGCATCGCGAAATAGTACGAATCGAAGGCAGTCGCGCCGATGTCGTTGCGTTCCATCGTCGTCGCGCAGGGCAGCACAATGTCTGCGCGCCGCGCCGCCGGGGTCCACCAAGGCTCGTGGATTACGATCGTCTCCGGCTTCGCCCACGCCTGGCGAAGGCGATTGAGGTCCTGCTGCTTGTGGAACGGGTTGCCGCCGCACCAGTAGACCAGGCGGATATCCGGGTAGGTCAGCCGCTGGCCGTTGAAATCGAGGTCCCCGCCGGGGTCGAGCAACATGTCGCTGACCCGCGCCACCGGAATGAATGCCTTCACCGGGTTCTTGCCGACCGGAAGTTTCGGCACGGGCAGGCGCTGCCGTGGCGCGCCGATCCCGTTGATCGCGCCATAGCCAAACCCGAATCCGCCGCCAGGCAGGCCGATCTGGCCCAGCATGGCGGCAAGCGTGATCGCGAGCCAATAGGGTTGCTCGCCGTGGTCTGCGCGCTGGACGGACCAACTGACTGAAATCAGCGTTCGTGTCGCCGCCATGCGGCGGGCGAGCGTCCGAATTGTCTCGGCATCGATTTCCGTGATCGCCGCGGCCCACTCGGCGGTCTTGGGCGTGCCGTCGGTTTCGCCCATGAGATATGGGAGGAAACGGTCGAAACCGATGCAGTAGCGGTCGAGGAATGCTTCGTCATGCAGGCCCTCGCTGGACAGCGTGTGCATGATCCCCAGCATCAACGCAGAGTCGGTATTGGGGCGTATGGGCAGCCATTGGGCGTCCAGCCCTCCGGGCGCGTCGTCGCGCAGCGGGCTGATCGAGACGAACTCGACGCCGGCCGCGCGGATCCTGTCGAGCCAATCGGCGATGTCGTGGCGCCCGATGCCGTCCTTGTTGATCTGCGCGTTCTTGGGCGCCATGCCGCCGAACAGCACCATCAGCCGGGTGTTCTTTGCGATGGTCGGCCACGCGGTGACCGGTCCGACCACCGGCTGCAACGTGCCGACGACACGCGGCACGATCACCGTCGCTGCGCCGAAGCTGTAGTTGGTCACCTGCGAAACGAACCCGCCATGCAGGTTCATGAACCGCTCGAGCTGCGCCTCTGCGCTGTGGAAGCAGCCGGCGCTGGCCCATCCCGAGCTTGCGTAGATCGCCTCGTTGCCGTGGTCGGCTTTGACGCGCGCGAGTTCATCGGCGACAAGGTACAGTGCCCGGTCCCAGGAAACAGGCACGAAGGGCTCCGCGCCGCGCGCCGTCGGGTCGCTGTCCTTGCCGTGCTCGAGGTATCCCGCGCGCACCATCGGCTGGTGAATGCGACTTTCATGATGAATCGCACTGGGCATCGCCTCGATGATGGGCGAGGGTGTCGGATCGCCCTCGAACGCACGCACGCCGACCAGACGACCGTCCGATACTTCGGCTTCGAACATGCCCCAATGTGCGCCGGTCCTAACGGTGGAAGTATTCTTGGAATCGGTCATGCGCGTCTTCCTCGCCAGCTCCGGCCGCTTTGGTTGAAGCCCACAGACGCGGCCGCGCTATTCCTCGACGGTCACGCCACGCCAGAAGGCAACGTGGTAGCGGATGTTCTCCGCTGCTTGCTGCGGGTCCGGGTAGGCCCAGGCGGCGTCCTCGTTGGTATCGCCGTTCATCGAGATCGTATAGTAGCTCGCGCTCCCCTTCCACGGGCAAGTAGTCCTGGTGTCGGTCGGGCTGAAATATTCGGATTTGAGTAACTCCGTTTACTCTGAGGGACCTTATCGGCCTGCCCCATGGACGCGAGCAGGTGTTGCACACGCCGTAGAGGTGGTAGTCGGTTAGATCGGCGAGGGTTTCGAGGGAGAACGTAGCGGCAGTATTCCATGCTCGGAGGGCGACAATCCGGCCGGAGTCGGCGAAGTGATCGCCGGCGAGATCTACAGCTTGTGGTTCGAGGCGCCGGTCGCCGATGCGGCGCGCGAGCGCATCTCGCTGGAAGCAAAAGCGATGTAGTGCAAGGCCGATGCCGCGCCCGGACTTTTCAGCACCGGTTCCGAACTGATCGAACCCACCGATTCCGCCGTGGCGAAACTCCGCGAGTTGATCGACGATTTCACCCTGTAGTCACAGTGAGTCGCTCGCTCGCCGTTGGCCGAACTCGCGCGTAAATGCGCCGAGCAGGGCCGCTACGAGATCTTCTTCAGCTTCACACATCCGAAGTTGAGGGGTACTGTGTAGGGGATCGGCCAGCCGATAGCGATCCTTTGACGGGGTTTCCCGCTGACGAATAACTTGAAACATTGCCTGAGCTAAGACGATACAAGATACGAAACCGACGCGCACAGGAGGCCACGTTATGACGGCTGAACTCACCAGGATCAAGGTATTCCCCACCGGAATGCGCCTCAATGAATATGTGGCTCTCGAGGAAGGTTTCTATGCGGCTGAAGGACTCGACGTCGAGATCATGTGGGATGTCCTCAAGGGTCAAATGGTCCGCTGGAAGGACGAATACAAGGAAAGGCCTCAGGACAAGCCGTTCGTCGAGGGCGCCGGCGCGATCGGCTCGGCATGTCTATGGGGCAGCATAAGTAACGCGGGAGCACAAATGGGCAAGTTCGTGCCCGATGTTCACGGCATTGCGCAGTGGGGAATCTTCGTCAAAACGGAATCGGACATCCACACCCCGGAGGATCTGAAGGACGTTCCCATTGCGGTCGGTCTCAGAGCCGGGAGCCACTTCAACGTACCGTATCGCCTCGAAGGGCATCTGCCGCTGGATAACATCAAGCCGGTCAACGTGGGTGGCTTCGGCGCTCGGCTCAAGGCGCTCCTCGACGATGAATACGCCGCTGCAAGCCTGCTGCCGCCGCAGCTCGACATGGCCCGCGAGCTCGGCATGCGCGAGATCATCTCCGCGGAGTTCAAGACCCTGTGGTGGGTGCCGGAGGGCTACTCAACGGACGTGTTGCGCAGGTATTTCCGGGCGTTGGACACCGCCGAGCAGGCGATCAGCGCTGATCCGAAAAAGTACTTACCTCTGTGGAAGTATTCGAACCCGCCGGAATTCGCCAATCACGAGTGGGACTACAGCCGGTTCAACCGGGGTGAACGCTTCGTCCATGCGCCGATCGCTCGCGAGGATTTCGACGAGGCGATAGCAGCGGTAGAACGCTGGCAACTGGACGATTACCTCGAGCGGCGCGACTACGAGAGCCTGGCGCTCAGCATCGCTTAGTTTCCGGTCGCCGCTCCCCAGTTAGCGGCCGCGTGCCTCGAAAGTCATCAAGCTCACGTTTTCCGAAGTCCACGGGACGTTATAGACGGCTTCGCCGTTCTGATAAAAATACGTCGCGTGCATGCGCTTGAATTCTAAAACCGCGCCCCAGGCCGGTGATAAGACCGATCCTTCAGGATCGTCTGCAACAGGCCATGACCTGATCGCCATGAAAGCAAACTTCCAGAACTCACCTTTTTTGTCATGGATGGTGGCGATATAAGCAACCGGCACCTAGGTATCAAAGTAGACGATCTTATAGCAGTAGGGATGCTCATCCGGCGGGGTGCACTTGATCGCATACACTTCCCGGGGTTCCCAATCGGTGATCGGGTTCCAGTAGGGAGGGCCCGAGAGGTCCAGCCCAGGGAACTGCGCCTGGGGATCTTTTTCGTCCTCCAGCCACCAATGGCAACGTGCGTTATCAGGTAAAGACCCCCCTACCGTGACGGCACCACGCATGTCATCTTCGAGCCCTTGGACTTCATCGCTCGCCTGGCCGCCCTGATACCCAAACCGCGCGTGAACCTGATGCGCTTCCACGGCGTGTTCGCCCCCAACAGCAGGCATCGGGCGTTCGTGACGCCGGCCAAGCGCGGTAAAGGCAACCACTGCCGCGCGCCGGATGACGCCCACGACCAAACGCCACCCGAGCGTCACGCAGCCATGACCTGGGCGCAGCGCCTCAAGCGCGTGTTCAAGATCGAGATTGAGATCTGCCGTCATTGTCGTAGGACGGTGTTACAGAGATGTCGGGAAAGACGACGTTCAAATCCCAGTTTTCACGATTACCGAAGGTCCGCAGGTGGCCGAGAGTATGTGAAAACTAATTTCGATTGTTGGAAGTGGGCTGCACATACAAGAATCGGATCAGAATCCGAGCGTTATCCCATTTCCAGTTTGATATGGCACACGTAGTGGAAAGAAATTTCGCGGTTTTGCTAATTCGCAGACTTTTCACACAGCCTCGGCCGGGAAGCGACCCACGGCGATCGACGATGGTAGCCGTAACTTTCGCGAAAACGATGTTCAGGCCCACCGTTGAAGGCCCGACCGCGGGACAGTTCCCAACCGTAGAGGCCATAATCCAGAACTTCTTGAACGCCAGCATTCAGAATCGGCACCATGGCGTCGATCAGGGCAAATGCGCTCTGATGGCAAGTTGTGGATGACTCGTATGTGTGATCATCACCCATCATCACGAGAACTCGCCCATGGTGCGCGCTACCGGCCAGGTTTCCATGACGGAAAGCGTCTCCCGAGCGATCAACACCGGGTCCCTTGCCATATCAAACCGCGAATACGCCGTCGTACTTACCAGCCCGTAGTCGACGCCGCCTGGCATGAAGGCTTGAACGCCCCGCCTGCACGGGAGGTTCGCTGGTTGCACGGCGACTTTCATCCAAGGAACGTATTGGTCAGTCACGGTCGGATAGTGGGGTGATCGACTGGGGCAACATCACATCCGGCGATGTAGCCACCGATCTCGCGGGAATCTGGATGCTGTTACTCACAAAGGCGGCACGTGTTGCCGCGCTCGCTCAATACGGAGCCGATGACGCGACCGTGCAGCGTGCGATGGGTTGGGCGCGGTTCTGTTCGGCGCCGTGCTGCTGGCCTCAGGCCTCGTGGATAACCCCCGGCACGCGGCGATCGGTGCAACGACGCTCGAGCGAATAAATCGCGGCTAAAGCGACCTCGCAAAACCTCAATACCGGGGTAGGAGCGTCTTCAGCCGCGATTAGTCACGAACTGAACACAAAAGAATCGCGCCTGAAGCCGCTCCTACCTCGTTTCCAGGTTAGTTCGGATCCGTCAGTCTCGATCGTCGGCCGAGTCCAACGGTTCGTATCCGAGTAGCGTCTTACCGTGCCCGATATCGCGGTAGCCGTAGCGATTGTTGGAACCGCCAAAGAACGTCTCGCAACGCAACGATTCAGGCGCGTGTATGGCGGCGAGAATCGCGTTCACAACATCACGCTGGCTGCACCAAACGCTGCGTTGGCGCGCGTTGGTCGGTTTGTCTTCCGCATTCACGTAGCCGATGCGAACGTTGAAGAACGACGTTTTAGTGGTGTCGGCGAAATGACGCGCGAGCGCTTCCCCCCAAACCTTGGTGCTGCCATAGATGCCGCGTGGTCGCGGGGCCATATCCACGTTGATGAGCGGCCACGTGTCGGGTAGATCGTCATAGCGAGCTTCGACTAGCGATTTATACGGCTCATCAATTTCCCAACCCGCGACCGTCGCGCCACTGGAGGCAAACACCACACGCTCAACACCGGCGTCAGTCGCCGCTTGAAATACGTTTCGTGTGCCTTCGACGTTGGTATCGCGTAGATCCTGCCACGTGTAGTTTTCACCCGCTTTGGCGGCGAGATGCACCACGACATCCTTGTCTTGAAACGCGCCCTTGATGGCATTGAAATCACTGATATCTGCGGTATGGGTCGCGACGCCATCGACGTTGCTGCGATTCAACGCGATGAGGTCATGTTCGCCTTCTAGTGCGCGGCGTAACGCAGTGCCGATCAACCCGCTCATTCCCGTAACGAGAATCTTCACAACGCTTCCTCCATCACCAAATGCTAAGACGTTCGCAATCACAATTTCGATTGGTTGTAGGTTGCCAAGCGTCTGCTGAACCGACATTAGAGGTACCAGCAACCAACATGCCGTCCACGAGAGGGCCACCGCGCCCACAATAATCCAGGTTCTTGGTCGATGATACGGGACGTATTGCATTGGATCGACTAATCGGAGTTTCGACATCTAATCGCTAACACAATAAACAAGAATTATTTGTGCATTACCGCTTTCGAGCGCCGTTTAGCCCACGCGGTGACAGCAGCACTCGTTCTGAACCTCGGTAGATCAGCCCGACATTATCAAATTCATACCACCCAAACGGAAATGCACTTTCGCCGATGGCGTTGCCATGTTCGGTTCGTCGGTATGTCCTGGTTGCCGCTATTGCTGGAGTAATTCCTCTATTGCGGACGTTCGCGCCCGCGTTTTTCGATCTCATGACCAGCTGGAGTTGGCCGTTCAGCGACCTTAGTTAGCCGGCCTGCGAGGACAATCTATATCCACTCGATGTCGTGGATTAATCGCAAAAATTGATCGGTACCTTGTCACTAAGAAGGGTTCATAAACCGTCTCCCTCGGCATGGGAATTACGGGCGCTCGCAGAGCTGGCGAAGTACCTACTGACGGCGGCGGCAAGTTTGCGCTGCAATTCTTTACGCATTAAATTTTTTTGGAAATGTCTGGATGGGAGATGACGGATTTCGCGTGAGGTTTTGGGGACCCCCCGGCGGGGGGCGGGCTTGCCCCTGTCGGCGTGGGACCAAAGGGGCAACCGGCTGTAAGTCTGCGAAGTGCTGCGAGGAGCTGGTTTCAGAGCCGGCCGCGAGGAATTGGACACTAGCTACAGTGTTCTGCCGAAGGCGACGCCATCACGCGACCCGTCCCTGACAGTCTCGTCTAGTCTTCGAGCGATACAACCTAGCACCAACATAGCACCAGATCGAAGCGCTCCTTGGATAAACACATAACCCATTGATTAAATGGTGGGCCGTGCAGGAGTCGAACCTGCGACCAACTGATTAAAAGTCAGCTGCTCTACCAACTGAGCTAACGGCCCATTGTCAGATTGTCATACCGTCCTTGGCCAAGTTCTAAACCATTGGAACGGTCCCGGACTGCCTCCGTTGGGTCGGCGGATGACTGCTTGGGGTCCAGTGTTTTGCGGCTCGATTCCGCAGGGCGGCGATAATACCCCTCTCGTTCTCTGGATTCCAACGCATCCCGCTTTACCTCCTGTGTTTCGTCGTTCAGCTTTGGGCGCGTCGTAAAGCTTGATTTTTGCGTAGGAGACCGTATGTTTCGCGCAGTTGGAACGAGGTGGAGCAGTGAAATGCCGATTTACGAGTACCAGTGCGACAGTTGCGAGCACAAATTCGAAGCGATGCAGCGGCTTAGCGAAGATCCGCTAAAAGACTGTCCTCAGTGCGGAAAAGCCGAGTTGCGCAAACTGATTTCCGCGGCGGCGTTCGTGTTAAAGGGCACCGGCTGGTACGAGACTGACTTCAAGGACAAGAAAAAGGATAAGGAAACCGGCAAGGACAACGAGTCCGACGGCTCCAAAAAAGACGATGCCAAGAGCAAGGATGGTGACGGCAAGAAGACCGAGAGTAAAGAGACCAAATCTACAGATTCCAAAAAGACTTCGGAGAGTAAAAGTTCATCTGGTAGCACCAACAACACGAGTAGTTCTAGTAGCGATTAGGGCGCAAAGCGCGCCTGCGTCGCATTTAGGGTGCTGGGAGTCGCGTTCGCCTCGTTAAATGCGTGGACCGCCCACCACTGCTTCTGCGGTGTGCCTAGCGCCCCCGCGTGATTTGCGCTGGCTCGGGCGAGTCCGTAACATCCCCGGCCCACATATCCAGTGACCCCCACCATGCGCAGCCACTATTGCGGTGACATTCGTAGCGATCATCTCGACCAGCAGGTCGAGTTGTGTGGCTGGGTGAATAATCGGCGGGACCACGGCGGCGTCATATTTATTGATCTGCGCGATCGCAGTGGTCTTGCGCAGGTGGTATTCGATCCGGACACGCCGCAGAGCTTTGCCCTTGCCGAGCAAATTCGCGGCGAATTCGTATTGCGCATTCGTGGCCGGGTTCGGCGCCGGCCTGAGGGTACCGTTAATCCGGACATGCCAACCGGTGAGGTAGAAGTGTTGGGGGGCGAGCTCGAGATCCTGAACCGCGCCGACACGCCACCGTTTCAGCTCGATGATGAAAACGTCAGCGAAGAACACCGGCTGCGTTACCGCTATATCGATTTGAGAAAGCCGCAAATGCAGCGGAATCTGCAGTTGCGAGCTGCGGTTTCCCGGACGTTGCGCGGGTTTTTGGAGGCGCAGGGTTTTTTAGAGATAGAAACACCGGTGTTGACTAAAGCGACTCCTGAGGGGGCGCGCGACTACCTGGTTCCCAGTCGCACACAACTGGGTAAGTTTTTCGCCCTGCCGCAATCACCCCAGCTGTTCAAACAATTGCTGATGATGTCGGGCATGGACCGTTATTATCAGATCGCCCGCTGCTTTCGTGATGAGGATCTGCGCGCTGATCGCCAGCCTGAGTTCACACAGCTGGATGTGGAAGTGTCGTTCATGGAAGCCGACGCCATCACCGGGCTCATGGAAGAGATGATGTTGCAGCTGTTCAAAACCGTGGTTGATGTTGATATTCCCTCGCCGCTGCCGCGGATCACCTACTACGAAGCGATGCAGCGCTACGGGTCCGATCGACCGGACTTGCGCGTGCCCTTGGAGTTAGTCGAAGTTGGCGATCTGATGCGCGACGTCGAATTCAAGGTGTTTGCCGGCCCTGCCAACAGCACGACGGGACGGGTTGCCGCATTGCGCGCGCCCGGTGGTGGGGGGTTGACCCGCAAGCAGATCGATGACTACACCACGTATGTCGCGACTTTTGGCGCCAAAGGTCTTGCTTACATCAAGGTCAACGATCGCGACAATGGTCGCGAAGGCCTGCAATCGCCGATCCTCAAATTTCTACCGGACGATGTCATCGAGGCGCTGTTGCAGCGCACCGCGGCGGCCAGCGGTGACCTGGTATTCTTTGGTGCCGATGTTCAGCACGTCGTCAACGACGCGCTTGGCGCCTTGCGTCTCAAATTGGGCGAGGATCTCGGCATCGCCGATGACGGCTGGCATATGTTGTGGGTTGTCGACTTTCCAATGTTTAAGCGCAATACAGACGGGGCACGCTGGGATGCACTACATCACCCCTTTACTGCCCCCGATACGGACGATCCCGCTGCCCTGGAAGCGGCACCCGGAGAGAGTATTTCGCGTGCCTACGATCTGGTTTTGAACGGTACCGAGCTCGGCGGTGGGTCCATACGCATTCATACAGCTGCAATGCAGCAAGCGGTGTTTCGTCTGCTTGGTATCGGTGCACAAGAGGCGCAGGAGAAATTCGGGTTTTTGCTGGATGCCTTGCGCTACGGTTGTCCGCCCCATGGCGGCATAGCGTTCGGACTCGATAGGATTGTGATGTTGATGGCTGGTGCCAACTCGATTCGCGATGTCATCGCGTTTCCAAAAACGCAAACGGCAAGTTGTCCGCTGACAGCCGCTCCCACGGCTGTTGCTGATGCCCAATTGCGCGAACTGGGCGTGCAGCTGCGCAAGCAACGCCCCCAATAGCCCACTGCCAGCCCGCTTGACGGTAATGCCGCAACACACTGTTGTGCTGGTTCATGGCCTGTACACCAACGGTTGGGACATGACCGCGCTGCGTATGCGCCTGTCAGCAACAGGTTTTAGCGTTCGCCGTTTCGTTTATCCGTCGCTGTCGTTGCCGCCCGTGGACAACGCAAACGCGTTGCACGCTTTTGTCGGTGGATTAGATGCTGAGACAGTGCATTTCGTTGCGCACAGTCTGGGTGGGTTAGTCGTGCGGCATCTGTTCGATAGGTATCCGCAGCAGCCTCCTGGTCGCATCGTTACTCTGGGTACGCCCCATCTGGGTAGTTCCGCGGCGAACTGGATCGAGCGCCACGGTTTGACAGTCCTACTGGGCGCAAGTGTCCGGTGCGCACTCTTGGGGGAGGTTCCGCCATGGACAGGTGTACGGGAGCTGGGCGTCATTGCCGGCACTTTGCGCCTGGGTCTGGGCTGGTTGATACCCGGTTTGCCATTGCCCAATGACGGCACTGTGACGGTGGCGGAAACGCGTTTGCCGGGGATGAGTGATCACATTGTACTGCCGGTATCTCACTTCGGCATGTTGCTGTCGCGACGAGTGGCGTTTCAAGTCCAGCACATGCTGCAAGAAGGCAGCTTTGCACATTGATTGCAGCCAACACTGGGGCGTACCGGCCTGCAATGCTAAAATCCTGGTTTCCCGCACGCGTGTCGATAGTTCTATGGCAGGTCACAGCAAATGGGCCAACATTCGCTTCCGTAAAGAGCGGCAGGATGTTAGACGCGGCAAACTGTTTACCAAACTGATCCGCGAGATCACCGTGGCGGCGCGCCTGGGCGGCGACGATACAGGCTCCAACCCGCGACTACGGGCCGGCGTGGATGCCGCACTTGGTCAGAACATGCCCAAGGACACGGTCGAGCGCGCCATCAAACGAGGTGCCGGCGGTCTGGATGGCGCTAACGTGGAGGAGATACGATACGAGGGTTACGGTCCGGGCGGCGTTGCAGTCATGATCGATTGCATGACTGACAATCGCAATCGCACCGCCTCGGAGGTGCGTCACGCGCTCTCTAAAGCAGGCGGCAACCTCGGTCAGGATGGCTCGGTGGCTTTTCTATTCGAAAAACGCGGCGTACTCGGCTATCCCACAGGCAGCGATGAAGACAGCATTATGGAAGCTGCAATTGAGGCAGGTGCAGATGATGTGATCGTCGATGATGAGGGTGTGATCGAAGTGTTATGTGCGGCCGAGGATTTCGGTGACGTCAAAGATGCGCTGAGCACCGCAACCTGTGAGCCCGAACGGGCAGAAGTCACCATGCGAGCGATTACCAGCAGCCAGCTAGCGCTGGAGGACGCCGAGAAGTTGATGCGTATGCTCGATGCGCTGGAGGAACTCGACGATGTGCAAAAAGTATATTCCAACGTCGAGATCAGCGAGGAGGTAATGGCGCGGCTTTGAATTATTTCTGCCACGCGGTGCAAACACCACGCGGGTTGGCGACTGCTGCCATCGGCATCGGGCCTGCGCGTCAGACGCCCTTTCCCGTTTACCCGGCGGGCCCTACTACATGAACCGGATCCTCGGCGTGGACCCGGGCTCGCGCATCACTGGTTACGGCATTATCGATTTCGACGGCGAACGCTCAGTTCACGTCGCCAGCGGTTGTATCAAGACTGCCGATGGCGAGCTACCGCAACGGCTCGGTATGATTTTCACCGGCCTGGCCGAAGTCATAGATACCTACCTGCCGCAGGAAATGGCGGTGGAGAAGGTTTTCCTCAATCGCAACGCCGATTCGGCCTTGAAGCTCGGGCAGGCCCGCGGCGCTGCAGTGGTCGCCGGCGTTGAGCGGGCTCTACCCGTGTTTGAATTCACCGCAACGCAAATTAAACAATCGATAGTGGGCAGAGGCCATGCCGACAAGGGGCAGGTACAGCACATGGTGAAAATATTGTTGTGTCTGCGCGAGACCCCGCCCGTGGATGCTGCGGATGCCTTGGCAGTCGCACTTTGTCATGGCCACATGAGTACTGGATTTGCCAAAGTCGCCTCCGGTGTCACCAGCCGGCGGCGGAGACGTTACCGATGATTGGTCGACTCCGCGGGGTCTTGATGGAAAAGAAGCCTCCTTACCTGTTGGTCGACGTAGGCGGGGTCGGCTACGAAGTGGAAGCACCTATGACGACGTTTTACCGGCTGCCCGAGGTCGAGCAGAACATCAGTATATTCACCCACCTGGTGGTGCGCGATGACGCGCACCTGCTGTTCGGTTTCTGGACCGACCAGGAGCGGCGCATGTTTCGCACCCTGCTCAAGGTGAACGGTGTGGGAGCCAAGATGGCGCTGGCCATTCTCTCGGGCATGGATGTCGACCAACTGGCCGTGTGTGTCGAGACCGGCGACACCGCTAGCCTGACGCGTCTGCCTGGCGTGGGTAAAAAGACCGCGGAGCGACTCATTGTCGAGCTGCGCGACAAACTTGCTGATTGGGGAGCAAGTACGGGTAGCGGCCCAGCACGGGTCCAAGCGCATCCGAGTCCACCGGACCCTGTTGCTGATGCGGTCAGCGGCTTAATTGCGCTGGGTTACCGGCCGCCGGAGGCAAGCCGCTATGTGAATGCGGTGGCCAGCGCCGGATTGTCCAGCGAACAGATCATTCGTGAAGCTTTGAAAGCGCTGGTGAAAGGCGGATGAGCTTGCATGGCTGTGGGCGCTAACCCCAAAACTTGTTCGTGACCGTTAATAGCTGACAGATGGCTGATGACAATCCCACATTGCTAGCGACTGAGATTGGCGAAGACGCCGGTTTCGACGTGAGCTTGCGGCCGAAACGGCTCCTCGACTTTATCGGTCAGCCGGCCGTGCACGAGCAAATGGAAATCTTCATCACGGCCGCTAAGCAGCGCGCGGAGGCTATGGATCATTTGCTGATCTTTGGTCCGCCCGGGCTTGGCAAGACGACGTTGGCGCACGTCGTGGCGGCGGAGCTGGGCGTCGGCCTGCGCCAGACGTCCGGACCGGTTCTGGAACGCCCGGGCGATCTGGCGGCATTACTGACCAACCTGGAGCCCCGTGACGTCTTGTTTATCGACGAAATCCACCGTCTGAGCCCGATTGTCGAGGAGGTGCTTTATCCGGCTCTGGAGGACTACCAGATCGATATCATTATTGGCGAGGGTCCGGCGGCAAGGGCGATCAAACTCGATCTGCCTCCATTTACCTTGGTTGGCGCGACAACCCGGGCGGGGTTGCTCACCTCGCCGCTACGCGACCGATTCGGCATCGTCCAGCGTCTGGAGTTTTACTCCGCGGCCGATCTGACGACCATTGGCAAGCGTTCTGCCCGCATTTTGCAAGTCGAGATTGATAGCGCCGGTGCCGACGAGATTGCCAAACGCAGTCGCGGCACCCCACGCATAGCCAATAGACTATTGCGTCGTGTGCGCGATTACGCCCAGGTTAAGGCCGATGGCAAGATTACCGTCGAGATTGCTGCTCGCGCGCTGGATCTGCTCAATGTCGACGTCAATGGGCTCGACATGATGGACCGGCGCCTGTTACTGAGCATCATTGAAAAATTTGATGGTGGGCCTGTCGGCATCGACAGCCTTGCCGCCGCGATCAGTGAGGAACGCGGCACAATCGAGGATGTGATTGAACCTTTTCTGATCCAACAGGGTCTATTGATGCGTACCCCGCGTGGCCGCATGGCCACCCGCAGTGCATGGCTGCACTTCGGCATGGACGCGCCACAGCAAACCAATGCGGAGCCCGACTTGTTCACCGGCTCGCGCGACCCCAACTAGAGCATTGGGCCAGGTGCTAGCAGAATTCGTCTGGCCAGTCAGGGTCTACTATGAAGATACGGACACGGCTGGGCTGGTCTATCACGCGAATTACCTGAAGTTTCTGGAGCGCGCGCGGACCGAGTGGCTGCGTGCTGCGGGGTTTGAGCAGCAGCAACTGATGAACGACGAGCGCGTCGCTTTCAGTGTCCGTTCCATGGCGATTGAATTTCTAAAACCCGCGCAGTTGGATGACGTGCTGCAGGTCAGCGTGAACGTGCTCAAGCTCGGTCGTGCCAGCATCCAATTGCAACAGGCGATCACTCGTGAGAGCGGTCTACAGCTCTGCACCGCGCGCGTGAAGATCGCGTGCATTGATGTGAAAACCCTGAAACCGCGCGGTATCCCAAACACTGTTATGCAGGAGTTAAAACATGCAGGCTGACTTATCGATCGCCAGTTTGATCTTACAGGCGAGTTGGCTGGTCAAGTTCGTCATGATCATCTTGGCCGCCGCGTCGCTGGCTTCGTGGACTTTTATTTTCAGCAAACACAATGCAATGAATTATGCCAAGCGCACGGCCAAATCATTTGAAGATCGCTTCTGGTCATCGGACGACCTGACAACACTGTATAAAAACATCGCGGCCAGCCGCGTTGATGCTCGTGGCATGGAGCATATTTTCGAATCGGGATTCAAGGAGTTCGGGCGATTGCGCCAGCGCGAAGGCATTGATCCGATGTCAGTGCTCGAAGGTTCGCAGCGAGCAATGCGGGTCGCGCTCAGTCGGGAAATTGAAGGACTGGAATCGCGCTTGCCGTTTCTCGCCACCGTCGGCTCGGTAAGTCCCTACATCGGTTTATTCGGCACTGTGTGGGGCATCATGAATTCCTTTCAGGCACTGGGCAACGTGCACCAGGCAACCCTGGCGATGGTAGCCCCAGGCATCTCGGAAGCCTTGATCGCAACGGCCATGGGCCTGTTCGCGGCGATCCCTGCGGTCGTCGCCTATAACCGCTACGCATCTGATATCGATCATTTGTACACCCGCTACGACATCTTCATCGAAGAGTTTTCCTCAATATTGCAACGCCAGGCCCATGCTTGAGTCTAGCTCCCGGAGAATGAAATGAGGGACTCCTCGCGACGGCGCAAGCTTATGGCGGAGATCAACGTGGTGCCGTATATCGATGTCATGCTGGTGTTGTTGGTGATTTTCATGATCACTGCACCGCTGTTAACGCAAGGCGTGAAAGTCGACCTACCGCAAGCGCCCTCTGAGGTGATGCCACCAACGGAGCAGGAACCTCTGATCGTCAGCGTCGACGCCGCTGGCGATTACTTTGTGGAATTCGGTGAGGACAGCGATAAAGCCGTTGCCGCCGATGTCCTGGTTGCCCGTGTAACCGCGCTGCTGCGGTACCGACCGGGGATCCCGGTGCTGGTGCGTGGTGATCGCAACGTGGCTTACGGACGGGTCGTGGCATTGATGGCGTTATTGCAGGGCGCCGGAGTAGACGGTGTGGGCCTCATCACTGAGCCGCTCGACGAAGGCTGACACAGGACCGCGGACCATCACCGTTGAGGATTAAAGTTTAAGCATGCGTTTCCCGCGTTTCGTTACGCTGCGTTCGTTTGTCTATGCGCTCGCTATTCACGCCGGCGCCCTCGCGTTAATGACCCTAAGTATTGAGTTCGACAGCTATCAAATGCCCAAGCCGCAAGCCGCTCCAAAAATCGTCAAAGCAATGCTCGTAGACGAGCGTCAGGTCGAGGCGGAATTACAGCGCTTTAAGGAGCAGCAGACACGTAAGGAACAGCAGGTAAAAGAGGAAGAACAGCGTCTGCAAGAATTGAAAAAAGAGCGCAAGCGACTGCAACGCGAAAAAAAGAAGGAGCAACAGAAACTCGCCGAAGCAGAAAAGAAGCGTAAGTCCGAAGAGCGCAAACAAAAAAAGGCGGAAGCCGAGCGCAAACGCTTGCAGGACGAGCAGCGCAAAGCGGCTGAGAAAAAAATGCAGGATGAAAAGCGTTTGGCGCAGGAACAGCGCAAAGCACAGGAGTTGCGGCGGCAGCAGGAATTACAGGCGGAGTTGGCAGCGGAGGAGGAAAATCGATTGGCGCAACAGCGACAACTCGAAGATCAAACGGCCATCGCTGAATACACCGATCGCATTCGCAGGAAGATTGAGAGCGTGTTTCGTAACCAACCCGGCGACGCGAGTTTATCCGGTACAATCATCATCGAAATGATACCCAGCGGCGATGTCGTCAGCGTGCGCGTAACCCAGTCCAGCGGCAACGATAGTTTCGATCAGCGTGCGCAAACGGCAGTGCGAAAAGCATCGCCCTTTTCGCTACCAGCCGATCCGCGCTTATTTCAAAAAATGCGCCGCATAGAAATTGAGTTTGAACCCGGAGGCTAAATTCAGGTGTTGCGATTGACAAAACCGCTTGTGCTTTGCTTGAGCTTGTTAATGGCGAGCAACGTAACTGCTGCTGACATCTTGACAATCAAGATCACGAAAGGCATCGATAGCGCCCTGCCCATCGCTATTGTACCGTTCGCATGGAGTGGCCGCGGCGCCCCTGACTTTGATATTGCGGAGGTGGTTAGTAGTGATTTGACGCGAAGCGGCCGCTTCGCGCCAATGCCATTTGGAGATCTTCCGGGGCGACCGTCATCCTATTCAGACATCGATTTTCGTGATTGGCGATTGCTGGGTATGGACTATCTGGTGGTGGGCAAACTGATTAAGCAGCCCGGTGGTGACTATCAGATTGAGTTTCGTCTGGTTGACGTCATAAATCAAAAACAACTCGAGGGATTCAAAATTCCGACCGTCGGCCGCAATCTGCGACTGTCCGCCCATCAGATCAGCGATATCATCTACGAAAAGCTCATGGACGAGCGCGGCGCATTCGCAACGCGTATTGCCTATGTCACGGTAGATAAAGACGCGGGCGACAAAGTCTATCGTCTGTTGCTGGCCGATGCCGATGGCCATAATGCCCAGACCCTGCTCAAATCCACTGAACCCTTACTCTCGCCAGCATGGTCGCCCGATGGCAGACGCATCGCCTATGTGTCGTTCGAGGATCACAATTCGGCCGTTTGGGTCCAGGACGTGTTCAGCAGTGAACGCCATCGGGTTGCTTCGGGTCCGGGTATCAATAGCGCGCCTGCCTGGTCGCCGGACGGCACGCGGCTGGCCATGACCTTGTCCAGATCAGGCAATCCTGAGATTTACGTCATGCACGTAGCCACGCGTCAGTTGCAACGGTTGACCAACAACTACGCGATCGATACCGAACCATCCTGGTCGCCAGATGGGCGCAAGCTGCTGTTTACTTCGGACCGCGGCGGCGGTCCGCAGATCTATGAAATGACGCTGGGCGGCGCGGCAAAACGGGTGACATACGGTAAAGGAAACTACAATGCACGGGGAAGTTTCTCGCCCGATGGCAAACAAATTACGATGGTTACCCGCGGTAATCGTGGCTACCAGATCGCGGTCCTGGATTTACCTACGGATGATTTTCGCATCCTCACGGATGCACGCCTGGATGAATCGCCGAGTTTTGCACCGAACGGCAGTATGATCATCTACACTACCATGGGCCCCAGAGGTACCGAATTGGCCGCGACTTCGGTCGATGGTCGAGTAAGACAGCGCCTCACCCAGCAGCGCGGTGAAGTGCGAGAACCTGCCTGGGGCCCGTTTCGCAATTAACGAGGAGATCGCTCAATGAGCAAATCACCAATTCTTGTTGCTTGGTTAGCAGTAATTCTAATTTCGCTAAGCGGCTGTGAGTACCTTGGCAGCAAGGAATCCGAGGAGCCGCAAAGCACCGGTCCAGCCGAAGTTGAAGATCGATCGCTGACGCCCTCCGGTAGCGCGGAAACCTACGCCGCCGACGACAGCGGGGCTTTCAGGGGCAGCGCGCTCGATGATCCGGAAAGCCCTTTGCAGGTACGGGTAATCTATTTCGACTACGACAAGAGTGATGTTCGCGGAGAATATCAAGCGGCCGTAGAAGCCCATGCTCGATTTCTGTCGAATAACCCCACTACCGCCATTACCCTGGAGGGCCATGCCGACGAGCGCGGATCGCGGGAGTACAATCTGGCGCTGGGGGAACTTCGCGCAAACGCCGTGCGGCGTTACATGGTGTTGCTTGGCGCTTCGGCGGAGCAATTGCGCAGTGTCAGCTACGGGGAGGAACGGCCGGTGGTCGAGAATCATGATGATGCGTCCTGGGCGCTTAACCGGCGCGTCGAGATTATTTATTGAACAAAGGGCAAAAAGATGAGGCCTGAGCAACGTTTTGTAGTAAGCGCCTTTTTGTGGCTCTTGCTGTTCGCCTGCGGCATCGCGGCAGCGCAGCAAGCCGCGCCGGTAACGCGTTCTCCCGGTGACTTGACTAATCGCCTCGCGCGCATTGAACGCTTGCTCGACAGCCAGGCACTGTTCGAGCTGGCAATGCGCCTGGATACGCTGCAGTCCGAGGTGCAGTTCTTGCGGGGTGAATTGGAACAACAGGGCTACGCCCTGGAGCAACTGCGTAAACAGCAGCGCGATCTTTACGTGGATATCGACCGGCGATTACAGGGTGTGGAACGTGGCAAACCCATCGACACGGCAGCCGCTTTGCCGCAAACGTCAGTGATCGGTTCTGGCGATCCGCCGTTGCAAACGCTGGCAGGTGTGCGCACCCCGGAAAACGCGGGTGCGGCGACGCTGGATAGCGGGCCGGCGTTATCCGTGGTCATTGCGCAACAACCAACTGCGCCAGCAGACAAGCCGCCGCAGGTAGTCGCGGTTGTGCAACCCGGGCCTGACATGACTGCTACGGCACCTGCTATGGTTACCGCGCCCGCAGACGAATCTCTGGCAGAGGCGGCTTACAACCAGGCCTTTGGCTTGCTCAAGGCCGGTGAGTACGATGAGTCGATAGCCGCGTTGAATGGTTTTTTGGTCGAGTTTCCTAGCAGCCGATATTCCGATAACGCGCAGTACTGGTTGGGTGAGGCGTATTACGTTACCCGCAGCTTCGAAGCGGGCATCGCTGAATACACCAAGTTGATCCAGTCTTACCCACAAAGCCAGAAAGTGACCCACTCGCTGCTCAAAATCGGTTATTGCCAATTTGAACTGGGTAATCTGGACGCGGCCACGGCACAACTGGAGGATCTCAAGGATCGCTATCCAGGCACCACTGCCGCGCGCCTTGCGGAAGAGCGCCTGCAACAAATCCGACTTGCCGCTCAGCGTTAAATCCGCCTGCGGAGCCGGACCGAAAGCAATACTTCCGAGTACGCCATGCAACATTCGGAGTAGCGGATGACGGCGGTCAGCTTGCGCGTAACCGAGGTGTTCTTCTCGCTTCAGGGCGAGAGTTCGCGGATCGGATTACCCACCGTGTTCATACGCCTGACCGGCTGTCCGCTGCGCTGCCAGTATTGTGATACCGCCTACGCATTCAGCGGCGGGGAAACCCTCGAGCTCGATGCCATTTATGCCGCGGTGGCGCAGTACCCCGCCCGCTATGTGACCGTAACTGGAGGTGAGCCGCTGGCTCAGCGGCAAGTGTTGGAGTTGCTCAGCGGTCTGTGCGAGCGCGGATATCAGGTTTCGCTGGAGACGGGAGGCTCCTTGGACGTATCGATGGTTGATACACGCGTGATGAAAGTCATGGATCTCAAGACACCGGGGTCGCGTGAAGAACGGCGTAATCTATATGCCAATCTCGAACACTTGCACGCGCATGACCAGATCAAGTTTGTTATTTGCGACCGGTCTGATTACGAATGGGCGCGCGCGAGAATGGATGAGTACGCACTAGGTACTCACTGTGAAGTTCTGTTCTCTCCCAGCAGCAGTGAGCTTGCGCCCGCGACGTTGGCGGATTGGATACTGGAGGATGGTTTGCCGGTGCGTTTTCAAATCCAACTGCATAAGCATTTGTGGGGCGATGTCGCAGGACGCTGAGCGACAGGTTCCACGCCTGAATCTTGATGAAGACTCAAGCTAAGTCCGCAGTTGTGTTGCTGTCCGGCGGACTCGACTCCACCACTGTGCTGGCGTGGGCCGTTAACGCCGGGCATTCCTGCCACGCGTTGAGTTTCCGTTATGGACAGCGCCATGAGGTCGAACTGCGCGCGGCACGGCAGGTCGCCGAAGCACTGGGCGCTGCGGAGTTTAAAGTTCTCGAAGTCGATCTGCGGCAGATAGGGGGATCCGCACTGACCGATCCCGATATTGCCGTGCCGACTATGCCCAGCGACGATATTCCCGTTACCTATGTACCGGCGCGTAACACTATTTTTCTGGCGCTCGCGCTGGGTTGGGCGGAGACCATTGATGCGTTCGATTTGTTCATAGGCGTAAATGCGGTCGATTATTCGGGTTACCCGGATTGTCGCCCGGAATTCATAGCCGCGTTCGAACGGCTCGCGAATCTGGCTACCAAGGCGGGTGTCGAGGGTCGGAAAATACGCCTGCATACACCACTCATCGAGCTGAGCAAGGCCGAGATCATATCGATGGGAAACCGCTTAGGGGTGGACTACTCACTCACGGTTTCGTGCTATCAGGCGGATGCGCAGGGACGCGCGTGCGCCCAGTGTGATTCATGCCGTTTGCGCGCCGCAGGCTTCGCTGCTGCGGCGTTGCCCGATCCTACCCGCTACCAGCAGGGCTAAATATCCGTACTTTCGCCCGGCGCTATCGGTGGCGGCGGCGATGCTGCCAGGCGCACGTAGCTGAGGTAGCGGGAATGAATTTCGCGAACGTAGGCGACAGTTTGTCGGCAAAGACATAAAACACTGCCATCGGTGCGTGGTTGGGCTTGCACGCGCATGGCATGTTCTACATGGTCGAACCAGCGGTTGGGATCCAAACCGAGTTGTCGGGCAATGCGCCGCGCACCGCGGACCCGGTCATAGCCGGCATGGTAAGCCGCTAACGCGAACCAGGTTCGTTCGGCGACCGGCAGCTGGTCTTCCAGACGCTGCCGCAGGCCCGCAAGATATTGGACGCCGGCGTGTATTGAGGTGTCGGGATCGGTGAGATCAAGAAAGCCCAGTTCGCCTGCCGTCGTGGGTAGCACCTGCATCAGTCCGACGGCGCCGGCGATTGAAACGGCAGCCGCATCGAAGCGGCTCTCCTCGTACATTTGCGCGGCAATGAGGCGCCAGTCAAAGTCGTAGCGACTGGCGTAGTGCTGGATTAGTGGGTCGTAAGGTGAGATCGCGCGTGCCGAAAGCGCTGCCTTCGCACTTGCGGCGTGTTCGAAATAGCGACGGTAGGCCAGATTATAAAGCTCGCTGCGAAACGCCTGTTTCAAGTAGTTATTGACTGCCTCAAGTAATTCTCGGTCAGCGCCGCGCACGGTCCAGCGATATTCACGCAGGTCGTTGAGCGAGAAAGCGACTCTTACGTCGGGACGCTCGGCGACCAGGGATTTCACTCGATGACTGTCTAACAGCACCGCATCGGTGGTACCCAGCGTGAGGGAATCCAATAGATCAGGCCAGGCGGCGAGGGCCGGAGCAGTACTTATTCGCGTCCCTGCGGCGCGTAGGTTGGCGACGGTTGCCTGATAGCCGGAACCGCTGAGTAGGGTTACTCGGCGCCCGAGCAGGTCCGCAGGTCGGCGCATGATGTGTGCTGGTTCGGCCCGCGTGATCACGGTTGTGGCGAGGTGATTGTAGGCCTGGGACAGCTTTAGCCCAGTGTCTTCGCTCACATAGGGGATGGCAGCGCGTGAGGCAATCAGATCGCCGCGGCCCGATTTCAATCGTCCCGCCAGACGTCCAGGCTCAGTGATGCGCAGTTCTAAGCGCAGGCCCTGTTGGGTTGCAAAATCTTTGACAAGTTCATACTCGAAACCCGCGCGGGCGCCGCCGCGCAAGAAAAAATTGTCACGATCGGGTGCCATCAATACGCGCAGTACCCGCCGTTGCTTGATTGCTTGGAGATCCCCGTAATATTGGTCTGCCTCCGCAATCAATAGACCGTTGCGCACCAAGTGGGTGTTGAGTGCGTGGCGCAGGGCCGCATTATCGGCGCGTACCTGCCAGGCAACGGCGCGATCGCCGGTCAAGTCGAAGGCAACCGCGAATTGGGGTCGGGTCGCCAACAGCGAATAGGCGCTTGCCGCTGACATGATTAACGCATCAAACATGCCGCCGCCCAGTTGCGCCAGCATGGCTTCAGAGCTCGTGTGATCGGCGACGGCTTGAAACTGTACCTGCGGGAAGCCGTTGTTGATCTGCTGCAGGATCTCCCACACCGGGGATGAGGCCCGAACGCCAATCCGAGTGTCGAGCAGATCCACGGTAGTCGCGACGCTAGCCTGACGATCGGCTCGCACGACGACCAGGTAGCGGGTTGAGCGCAGCGGCAAAGTGGCGGCTACGCTCGGATCAGCGTCCACACCGACGGGGGTCTCGTCGATGATCACGTCGCCGTGCCCAGCCTTTAAGTGTGTCACCAGTTCACTTCGAGAAGAGACCTGCGACCACTGGATTTGCAAGTCATGCTCGAGCGCAAATTGCCGTATCAGTGCGTGTTGAGGGTCCGGTTCCAGTCCTGGTCCGGTGACCGTATGTTTGTGCAGTGTTAGTACGCGTAACAGGCCGCGTTGCGTGCTGTCGTGGATATCTGTGGACCGGTCATGATTGCCCGGCCGTGCTTTAGGAACACGCCGCAATGCGCTGATATGCGTGGGCACTGTCTTTACCCGCGCCAGGTAATCCGTTTGATCCTTGAGGTTTTTCGGCGCAATGCCGGTAAGTATCCACCCACTCACAAAGACTAATGCGGCGCCAGCCAGGACGCTGAGACGCCGTGAAGAGGAGGTTAAGTGTGGGTCAGCAGATCCGAAAAGGCCGGCTATAGCGGTGGCTGCCCGCCGCAGTCGCTGCAGCTGGTGCCCGACAATTGTTCCTATGGGTACCCGACCAAGCATGGTTGGGTAACAGATTATAGGGTAACGGCTCTGCTGTAACCACAAGATGTTGTGGATTTGACCTTCGCGGGCGCTAAAACGGCCGTTATCCGCTGTCAGACGCTACGGCGAGTGCCCTCACCGCATCGAGTTGTGCCGCCGTGCCGACGTCCATCCACAGGCCTTCGAAGCACTCGGCAGTGATACGCTGCAGGCTAGCAGCCGCGGTGAGTATCGGCGCCAGTGGCCTGCGTCCGGGCGGGCAATCGTAAAACAGCTCGGGCCGATAGACGCCAATGCCTGTGAAGGTCAGTCGCGGCCCAGTCGCCGGCGATACGCGTCCATCGACAAGGCCGAAGTCGCCCCGCGGGTTGTGAGGCGGATTGGCGACAAGGATGAGGTGGGCGAGACCCTGTACGGGAGGCTGCAATGTCTCAAAAGGAAAATTGGTCCACACGTCTGCGTTAACGACGACAAAAGGCTCGCTGCCCAAGTGCGGCAGTGCATTGACGATGCCACCGCCGGTTTCCAGCGGCTGGTCGCCTTCGTCACAGTAATGAATGCTGGCGCCAAATGAATTGCCGTTACCCAGCGTTTCCATGACCTCCTCGCTGTGCCCAGCGTAATTTATAACCATATCAGTATGCCCGGCGGCAACGAGCCGGCGGACCTGATGGGTGATGAGGGGATCGCCGGCAACCCTAAGCAAGGCCTTTGGGGTCGTGCGGGTCAATGAACCCATGCGCCGTCCCAGCCCGGCGGCGAGGATCATGCATTTCATGCTTGCCTGGCCTCGATTAAACACCGTTGGCGCAACCCGTAAAGGACCCACCGCGGTTGGTCGGTTCGATGACGGCTCACGCAACGATTATAAGCGCGCAATCGTGGTAACGGGATTTCTGTAGCTGGTGCAGATCTGGCATCATGGGCGAACGATGCTTTTACCGGCGCTCGAAATCTTAGTTGGCCTAGGCTTACTCACGTACGGTGCGGATCGATTTGTCGAAGGCGCATCAGCGACGGCTGCTAATTTGGGAGTCTCGCCATTGCTGATCGGCCTCACCATCGTCGGTTTCGGGACATCGGCTCCGGAAATGTTAGTTGCAGTGGTTGCCTCCATGAACGAAAAGCCGGAACTCGCGATTGGTAACGCACTCGGATCGAATATCACAAATATCGCCTTGGTTCTGGGCGCGACCGCGTTGATCGCGCCGCTCGCCGTAGACTCGAAAATTCTGCGCACAGAGTTTCCGGTGATGCTCTTTGCGATGATATTGGCAGTTGGGTTGATGGTCGATTTCGAATTGGGTCGCCGCGACGGCATCATTCTGGCCGTCGGTGCCGTAGCCCTGATCGGATTTCTGATTTGGTTAGGCCTGAAAGCTTCCAGCGGTGATCGGCTTGCGAAGGAATTTGAGGATGAAACGGTGAGCCTGCCGATGTCCCGGGCTTTACGGGGCTTGGTGTTGGGCCTGGTTCTGCTGTTGCTGGGATCCAACATTCTCGTTGACGGTGCAACGACGATAGCGACCGCGTTGGGCGTCAGCGAACTCATCATTGGCCTCACGATTGTTGCGATTGGTACAAGCTTGCCGGAATTGGCTGCATCGGCAGCCAGCGCCTTGAAAGGCGAACCGGAGATTGCTATTGGCAACATAATTGGATCCAACATGTTCAATATGCTGGCGGTGTTACCGCTACCCGGCCTCATCTTCCCGGGCCCGATACAAGAGGTTGTCGTAACGCGCGATGGCGCGGTGATGCTTGGTCTTGCGGTTGCCATGTTGCTGATGTCGTTCGGGTTTCGCGGGCCCGGCCACATAAACCGGATCGAAGGCGCGTTGCTGTTGAGCGCATTTTGCGGCTACCAGTGGATATTGTATCTATCGGTGGTGTCTTGAAAGAATCAAATGTCGCCTGAATCCAGTACCGTGCACGGCGCGCAGGATGATATCGATGCGACACTGTGTTCACTGGGTCGTGCGGTGGTGGAACTGGAGGCTCGCGCAATCAGTGAGTTGAGTTCGCGCGTCAACGACGATTTCGCCCGCGCCGCGCGCTTCATGCTTGCCTGTGAAGGGCGCATCGTTGTGCTCGGAATGGGCAAATCGGGACACATCGGCGGCAAGATTGCCGCGACCCTCGCGAGTACGGGCACGCCGGCGTTCTTCGTGCACCCGGGCGAGGCGAGTCATGGCGATATGGGAATGATCATTGCCAAGGACGTCGTGCTAGCAATTTCCAATTCGGGTGAGACCGAAGAGTTGCTGCTGTTGCTGCCGCTTATTAAGCGACTTGATATTCCCCTCATCAGCATGACCGGCCGACCGCAATCCACGCTGGCGAGTACCGCTACTGTCAACATCGATGTCAGTGTGGGTGAAGAAGCCTGTCCGCTCGGGTTGGCGCCAACCTCCAGCACTACCGCGGCGCTTGCGATGGGTGACGCATTGGCGATCGCGTTGCTGGAATCGCGCGGATTTACTGCCGAGGACTTCGCCCGCGCTCATCCTGGCGGCTACTTGGGCAAGCGACTGTTGCTGAAAATCGATGAAATTATTCACACGGGTGCCGACATGCCCAGCGTCGATGAAGGCACGTTATTGCGCGACGCGCTGGTGGAGATGACACGCAAGGGTTTGGGTATGACCGCGGTGCTAGACGAAGCAGCCCGGGTTGTCGGTATTTTCACCGATGGTGATCTGCGCCGTACGCTTGATCGCGGCGTGGACGTACACAAGGTGGACATGCGCGAAGTCATGACGCGCGATTACAAGACCGCACAACGCGGTCAGCTGGCGGCCGAAGGCCTCGCATTGATGCAAGCGAACAAGATAAACGCACTGCTGGTGGTCGACGAAAACAACGCGTTGGTAGGCGTTTTGAATATGCATGATCTGTTGCGGGCCGGGGTAGTCTGAATCCCGCCCGTCATGCACGAGTCCATTGCGCACCGGGCTGCTGCCGTCAAACTCGCGATATTCGATGTAGACGGAGTTTTTACCGACGGGCGCTTATTGTTGGGGCCGGCCGGCGCCGAATACAAGAGTTTTCATGCCCGCGATGGTCAGGGCTTGGTCATGCTGCGTGACAGTGGCGTCGAGATTGCGATCATCTCTGGACGCACAGCGCCGGTCGTAGCGGAACGGATGGCGGTTTTGGGCATCCAACATGTGTATCAGGGCGAAAAGGATAAATTGCGGGTTTTCTACGGATTGTTAGCGCAATTGAAATTGTCAGCGAGCCAGACATGCTATGTTGGCGACGATCTTCCGGATTTACCGGTGCTGCTGGCGACCGGCCTGTCCATCGCGGTTGCCGATGCTGATGCATTTGTGGCCAGTCACTGCCACTGGCGCACGCGCAGCGTGGGCGGTAGCGGTGCGGTGCGCGAAGTGTGCGATCTGCTGCTGGCGGCCCGCGGTGACCTGGAGCGCTGGCAGATCCACTTTGCCGCGCAAAAAGCCGTGGCGTATAAGTAGTGCTTCTGAAACGCCGCTAACGAGGGTAAGCAAGTGCTGCGCTGGGTGGTTTTGGTTGTGTTGCTAATCGGCGCCGTGCTCACTGGCTGGGTACTCGAACGGTTCGATGATGACAAGCGGGTCGTGCGCAAAGCTCGGGATCATGATCCCGATTACTATATGCAGAATTTCGTGCGCACGGCCATGGATGCGGAAGGTTGGGTGAAAGATCGTCTGTCGGCGGATTTTATGGTCCATTACCCCGATGACGACACGAGTGAATTGGTTCAACCGCGACTGGAGATCTACAATGAGTCCGACGACCCGTGGCACGTTGTCGCGGAGCGCGCCTGGGTGGGCCCGGGAAATGACGTGGTGTTGCTGTACGGTGAAGTTGAAATCTGGCGCCCAGGGGCTGACGGCGGTCGCCGGCTGGAGGTGCTGACCCGTGATTTGCGCGTGTTGATGCGAGAAGATTATGCCGAAACCGACAATCCAACGATTATCCGCAGTCCGACAATGGTGGTGAATTCCATCGGCATGCGCGCGAATTTCGGTCGCAACCGGATCGAACTGGTGGATCAGGTCAGGAGTCGACATGAAGTTAACTAAACTTGCCGTTACCGTTTTGACGCTGGTCGTTGCAATATGCCCGAACGCTGTTGTGGGGCTGTCGACGGATTCCGAACAGCCTATTGAAGTAGAGGCCGACTTTGCCGAACTGGACGAAACCGAGGGCGTAACCGTTTACAAGGGCAACGTGATTGTGGTGCAAGGCAGTATCCGCATGTCTGGCGAGAAGTTAACCGTGAATTTCACCGAAGACCAGGATTTGAAAGATGCCTACCTCGAAGGAAAACCAGCGCGATTCAAACAGCGCCCCGACAATAAGGAATTCGACACAGAAGGCGAAGCACTGCAAATTGAGTATCACGCACGTGAGTCGCTGCTATACCTGATCGAAAAGGCGAAGCTTACCCAAGGCGAGAAGCTGTTCAGCGGACACCGGATTACCTACGACACGGAGCGCAGTATTCTCACCGCGCGACGAGCGCGCGCGACCGAAGTACCTACCCCAGGTGTTACGGAGGCCCCGCGCAAACGCCAGCGCGTGAAAATTATCATACCGCCGAAACGTAAGAAGCAGCAGTAGGGCGCGCACGCATGAGCACGCTTGCCGCGCGCCAGTTGGCCAAGAGCTATCGTTCGCGACAGGTCGTCAAGGATGTCAGCCTGCGGGTGGAGAGCGGTGAGGTGGTCGGTTTGCTGGGGCCCAATGGCGCCGGCAAGACCACCAGTTTCCTCATGATTGTCGGACTGGTGCCGACTGAATCCGGCAGTATTCTCCTCGATCAACACGATATCACTTACATACCGATGGACGTGCGCGCCCGTATGGGTTTGGGTTATCTACCGCAGGAGGCGTCCGTATTTCGCAAACTCAGCGTATCCGACAACATCGCCGCGGTATTGGAGGTTGTACCGGACATCACGCCGCGCCGCCAGGCGGAACGCCTGGAGGGATTGATGCGTGAGTTCCATATCTCACATATCAAAGATACGCTCGGTTCCAACTTATCGGGTGGTGAAAGGCGCCGGGTCGAGATCGCGCGGGCGCTGGCCACCGAACCTCGATTCATTCTATTAGATGAGCCGTTTGCCGGGGTCGATCCCATATCGGTTCTCGACATCCAACGCATTATCAAACACTTAAGCAATCTCGGCATTGGTGTACTGATCACCGATCACAATGTACGGGAAACCCTGGGTATCTGCCACCGTGCCTATATCGTCAACGACGGTAAGATAATCGCCGACGGCGACGCCGAAGCGATTCTCGCCAACGAGCAAGTCCGTGAGGTATATCTAGGCAGCGAGTTCCAACTCTGAGTATTAATTTGGGTTTCGAGCGCGACAGTGTGCGCTGCGACGTATTGCAGCACGAATTTTGCGTTAAACTACGCACATAAAGACCGTTGCGAAAAAAGCAGCCAGCCCTCTCCATGATCACAACAACCTGAACAAGCCTCGATGAAGCAGTCCATTCAACTGCGTCTGGGGCAGCAGCTAACGATGACTCCGCAGCTGCAACAGGCGATCCGCCTGTTGCAGCTGTCTTCCATGGAGTTGCATGTCGAGATCCAGCAGGTGCTGGACTCCAATATGATGCTCGAGCTGGCCGATGAAGATGCTGGCGGTGAAAACGAAGACGCCAGCACAGATGATTCTGAGGCTGACGCGGAGGCTGCCGACAACGATGCCGATGTAGATGTCGAGGCGGCTGACATTGAAATCGAGACCGTTATCGTAACCGAAGACATCCCGGAAGATCTGCCGGTTGATAGCGTCTGGGACGACATTTATGAAGGACTGAGTTCTCCCGTATCCAATGATGCAAGTGGATACCAGTTCGCCGAACACGCCGGTAGCATTGAGAGTCTTCGCGATCAAATGCTTTGGCAGTTAAATCTGCTGCCGCTCAGCGCGACGGATCATGCAATGGCGACTGCCATCATCGACGCGATCAACGGTGATGGTTACCTGACGGTAGGACTGGAGGAACTGAAAGATACCTTTGATGCCAACAGCGATATCCAGATCGGCATGGATGAGGTAGAAGCGGTGCTCAGCCAGGTCCAGTCACTGGATCCGCCAGGTATCGCGGCGCGAGATCTGCGGGAATGCTTGCTGCTGCAACTTTCTCAGTTAGACGACATGCCTTGGTTGGACGAAGCGCGCCGATTAGTCCGCGAGCACCTGGATTTGCTCGCCTCCCACGATTTCGCGCAACTCACACGACGCATGAAGTTGCCGAAAGAGGACCTTCGTCTTGTCGTCGATCTTATTCAATCCCTCAATCCACGTCCCGGCTCGCATCTTGGTAATCCCGAAATTGAATACGTCGTGCCGGATGTTTACGTGCGCAAAGTTGGGGATAAATGGCAGGTCAATCTGAACGGCGAGGCTACCCCGCAGTTACGAGTGAACAGGCAGTACGCGAACATGATCCGGCGGGCCGACGATAGCGCTGACAACACCTCGCTGAAAACACATCTACAGGAAGCGCGCTGGTTCATAAAAAGTTTGCAAAGCCGTAGTGAGACCTTATTGAAGGTTGCCGCGTCGATCGTAGAGCGCCAGCAGGCGTTTCTCGAACATGGCGAAGAAGCAATGAAACCCCTGGTTCTACACGACATCGCGGAAACGCTGGAAATGCATGAATCCACAATTTCACGGGTTACAACGCGCAAATACATGCACACCCCACGTGGGATTTATGAGCTCAAGTATTTCTTCTCAAGCCATGTCAGTACCGCAATCGGCGGAGAGGCTTCATCCACTGCGATCCGCGCGGTAATCAAGAAGCTAATTGCTGCGGAGAATACGGCTAAACCGCTGAGCGACAGCAAAATTGCAGGGCTGCTTGGCGACCAGGGTGTAAACGTGGCGCGTCGCACTGTCGCAAAGTATCGCGAGGCGCTGGCCATTCCACCGTCGAACGAGCGCAAACGTCTCGCTTGAGGCGTTGCCCGCTATGGGATCATTATGCAAATCAACTTAAGCGGACATCACTTCGAGGTGACTCCCGCGTTACGTGAGTACGTAGAAACTAAGTTCGGCCGGATCGAAAGGCACTTCGATCAGTTGACTAAAATCCAAGTCGTCTTAAGCGTAGAACAGCGGCGCCACAGGGCTGAGGCCAATATCCATGTTACCGGCGCCGATCTACATGCTGATGTCACCCACGATGATATGTACGCAGCTATTGATCGCATGATGGATAAACTAGACGGCCAGGTCCGTAAGCATAAGGAAAAAATTACCGATCATCACCGACGCGAAGGCGGACTCAAGGCACAGCAGCCCTAATGCGCTTCCACGAGATCCTTACGCCGGACGATGTCGCCATCAGTGCCGAGGTTAGGAGCAAGAAAGGGGTACTCGAGAAGCTCGCCGGGCTAATCGCGGCGAAGCAGCAGCGTCTCACAAGCGCTGTTGTTTTCGACGGTCTGGTCGCCCGCGAACGCTTGGGCAGTACTGGGCTTGGACAGGGAGTTGCGATACCCCACTGCCGGGTTGCCTATTTGAACAAAGTGCGCGCGGCATTACTGCACACCACCAATAGCGTCGATTTCGACGCGCTCGATAAGCAGCCGGTCGATATATTCATCGCACTTTCCGTGCCGGAGGAATCCACTGACGAGCATCTGCAGATCCTTGCTGAATTGGCCACAATGTGTAGCGACGAGGCGTTCATGCGTCGCCTACGTGAACAAACCGATGCCGGGGAACTGGTCAAGCTTATAAACGATTGGGTTCCCCCCAATTGATCCCTTGACATCGCTCAGCGTAAAACAACTTTTCGATGGACACGCCAGCCATTTGAAGTTGAGTTGGATTGCGGGTCGTGAAGGCGCGGCCCGGGTAATCGTATCGAGTGGGATTAATCCGGGCCGCGTGGCGATAGCCGGCGACGCGATGGATTCCGCGCACGACAATGGCACTGTGGTGCCAGCTAAATCGCTCGTTGGCCACCTGAATTTAATTCACCCGAATCAAATACAGGTGTTGGGCCATTCTGAACTTCAGTATCTAACCGGACTGCGCGACAGCGCACGCAGCGACACCCTGGAACAAGTGCTTGCCGATGATCCGGCTTGCCTCATCGTTGGCGAAAATCAACAACCGCCTGCTGATATGACACGCGTGTGCGAGGCCGCGCATATCCCGCTGTTTGTGTCAGCCTTGTCGAGTGAAACGCTGACGGACTCACTGCATTATTACCTGTCCAACCTGCTTGCTGAAGTAGTGACTTCGCACGGCGTGTTTATGGAAGTCATGGCAATCGGCGTGCTACTAACCGGACCGCCAGGCGTTGGTAAGAGCGAGCTTGCGCTTGAACTCATCACCCGAGGTCACCGCCTGGTGGCGGATGATGCGCCGCAGTTTTCGCGCATTGCTCCGGATATCGTCAACGGTACCTGCTCGGAAGTGCTGGCCGATTTCCTGGAGGTGCGAGGCATAGGGATCATTAATGTGCGCGAGCTGTTCGGCGACAGCGCCATCAAGAGCAATAAATATCTGCGACTGATCATCAACCTGCAACCGTTGAACGACACTGATGTAGCGCAACCGAACCGGCTCGAGGAAAGTTATCAAACACGAACCATGCTAAACCTGGAAGTCCCTGAAATAGCACTACCGGTTGCCCCTGGCCGTAACCTTGCAGTGCTCGTTGAGTGTGCGGCACGTAACCACATTCTACGTATGAGCGGATACAATGCATCAGAGGATTTCATCTCACGACAGGCCGAGGCCATCGGCAAGTCGCAGCGCAACTAGTGCACGGTTTTGCATACCGCGTAGTTGCGCTGCAGCACCGTTTCACGCGGCGCCGATGCAGTGAGCAGTCAGGGGGCCGCGGATGACAAAAGCTAGCAAGCGCCTGATTATTGTGTCGGGATTATCCGGATCCGGTAAAACTGTAGCTTTGCATTCACTGGAAGACCATGGGTCCTATTGCATCGATAATCTGCCAATCAGCTTTCTCACCGAGTTTGCGCAGCTGGCAACCGCCAGCGACGCGCCACTATATCGTTTGGTGGCGGTCGGCATAGACGCGCGCAATCCGGCGGCTGCGCTGCTGCAATTTCCCGAGGTCGTCGAAGCGATACGTAATGCCGGGGTAACGCCTGAACTGACTTTTATAGAGGCGTCAGACGAGGTGTTACTCAAACGTTTCAGCGAGACCAGGCGTAAACATCCCCTGTCCAGCGGGCAGATTTCCTTGGCCGATGCGCTCGTGCGAGAACGTGAACTGCTGGCGCCTATCGCCGAATACGCGGATCTGCGCATAGATACCAGCCATACGCATGTGCACGCGCTGCGTGAAATGATCCGCGCGCGGGTCGCTCGCGACGACTTGAGCAGCCTGTCCTTGCAGATAATGTCATTTGGTTTCAAGCACGGCGTGCCGCCGGACGCTGATTTCGTTTTCGACGTTCGTTGTTTGCCGAACCCGCATTGGCAGGCCGGCTTACGCGATTCTACGGGCTGTGACCCAGAGGTAGTTGAGTTTCTGCGAAAATCGCCTCTGGTTGGTGAGATGACCGTCGCGATCACTAAGTTTTTGCAGGAATGGATACCCCGGTTTAGTGACGATAACCGCAGCTACTTGACGGTTGCACTTGGCTGTACCGGCGGCAGACATCGCTCGGTATACATGGCAGAACAAACTGCGGCGGTTTTGCAAAGCCGTAGCCAACGCGTAATCGTTCATCACCGGGACATGTAATGGAGTGCCGCCGAATTGTCATCGCCAACAAGCTCGGATTGCATGCACGGGCTGCAGCCAAGTTGGTGCAGTTAGCGGCGACCTACGACAGTGAAGTTGTGCTACGACGCGATACAAAAGAGGTAAACGGCAAGAGCATCATGGGTGTAATGATGCTTGCCGCTGGACAGGGCACTGAAATTGAAATCGCCACCGAGGGCGAGGATGCACAGACGGCGCTGAAGGAGTTGGTTGCCCTCGTGGAAAATCGGTTTGGCGAATCAGAATGACTATTTCTCTACACGGAATCGGCGTATCGCGCGGGATCGCTATTGGCAAAGCGCATTTGCTCGAGCGCGGTCAGCTTGATGTTACGGAGTATGCGATTCCCGCGGGTGAAATTGAGCGCGAGGTAAAACGTCTCGAACACGCGCTCACCATTGGGCGTCAGCAACTGCGCGCCATACGTGATCATATTCCGCAGCAGACGTCCGCGGATATCTCCGCATTTATCGACACTCATCTACTGATGCTCGAGGATTCTGCGTTGACGCATGAGCCGGCGCGCATCATCCGCGAGACCGCTTGCAACGCGGAGTGGGCATTGACGGTGCAGCGTGACGCCCTCGTCAGAGTCTTCGACGAAATGGACGACCCCTATCTACGCACGCGTCGCGATGACGTCGATCACGTCGTGCACCGGGTTCAGCGCATCCTGCTCAATCAGGGCCCCATGCGTCACGAAGTGCCCGATAGCCGATTGCGCGACTACGTGGTGCTTGCCGATGACTTGACCCCGGCCGACACGGTGCTGATGGAGCATCACGGAATAGCGGCATTCGCGACGGAGTACGGCGGACCGACTTCTCATACCGCCATCCTGGCGCGCAGTCTTGGTATCCCTGGAATCGTCGGTTTGCACCAGGTATTACGTTACGTGCGTGCCGACGATTTAATAATAATCGACGGCAAACGCGGTGTCGCCATCGTCGCCCCGGATGAAGAGATACTCGGGTACTACCGGGCGCTTCAGCGTGAAGAACAACGGTATTTTGCCGATCTGATACGACTCAAGGAATCTCCGGCGATAACCCTCGACGGTCATGTGATCGAACTGCAGGCCAACGTTGAGCTACCGCAGGACTTCCAGGCCGTTGTCGATGTTGGCGCTACCGGTGTCGGTCTCTACCGGACTGAATTCCTCTATATGAATCGCCCGACCATGCCCGATGAGGATGAGCAGTTTCAGGCTTACACAAAAGTTATCGAGGGATTAGACGGTGTGCCGCTGACCATCCGTACGCTGGATCTGGGCGCCGACAAACAAGTTGATGGTGGCCGAGCCGTAGGTCCGGCTGCGGCGAACCCTGCGCTCGGATTGCGCGCGGTGCGCCTGTGCCTAAAAGACCCGGATCTGTTCAAGCCTCAATTGCGAGCGATCATACGCAGCTCAGCTGTTGGCCCGGTGCGCATGATGATCCCGATGCTTTCAAATCTGCAAGAAACTCAGCAGGTTCTAGCGCTGGTTCGAGAAACCCAGAGTTCGCTGCGCGAGACGGGGGTGGATTTTGATGCGGACATGCCGATTGGCGGCATGATCGAGGTTCCGGCTGCGGCGTTGTGTGCGGACGTGTTTGTTCGCTATCTCGATTTCCTATCCATAGGCACCAACGATCTGATCCAATACACCATGGCTATCGACAGGGTCAACGACGAAGTTAACTACCTTTACGATCCGTTGCATCCGGGCGTTTTACGTCTGATCCGCATGACCATCGAAGCCGGACAACGCTCCGATACGCCGGTCGCGATGTGCGGCGAGATGGCTGGTGACGCACGCTATGTTCGCCTGCTCCTTGCTCTGGGTTTGCGTCAATTCAGCGTCCATCCGGCCGCGCTGCTGGAGGTCAAACGTATCGTCAACGATACCCGCATCGATGCGCTAGAGGGATTCACGGACCAGGTGCTGGCCAGCGCTAGCGGATTGGAAGTCAGCAGTTTGTTAGAGCGCATCAACTAGACACGCGTCCACCGTCTGTGCGGCACCGGCCACATGCGCCGGAACTGGGCGTGTCATTCGTTACACTACACTGCGGATTGCACTGCGGCCCGCGCATGGGTCGGCATCGGTGCTTGCGCTACGACCTGGTGATAACAGCCAACACGTCCGGCGGCGGTCGTGCGGCCGCCGGCGATTTATGGTAGCTGAGTGATGAATGACCATAAAGAAAAGCAGGAGATCCAAGAGCTTATCGATCTAGTCCGTGATGCGCGCGCGACTCTTGGTGATCTGCATCCGGCCGAGATTGCCGATCTGCTGGGATCGCTTGCAGGAGCGGATCGCGAGGAGCTGTGGGAGCTCATCGACCCAGAGGTTGAGGGAGAAGTACTTTCCTACGCGCAAGACAGTGTTCGCACCCCGTTGCTGGAAGACATGGATCCACAACAGGTCGCCGCCGCGACGCTGGGCCTGGATACCGATGACGCGGCGGACATCCTCCAGGATCTGCCAGTGTCCGTCGCAGATCAGGTGCTGCTCTCCATGGACGAGCAAGACCGCCAGCGTGTTGCTGCAGTCTTGTCGTTTGCGGAAGATACCGCCGGCGGATTGATGAATACAGATACTATCGGTGTGCGCGCAGACGTCGACATCGATGTGGTGTTGCGGTACTTACGCCGGCGCGGCACGCTGCCCGAACGAACCGATAGTTTGTTTGTGGTCGATCGTGGCAACAGCTATCTGGGTGCCTTGGATTTGGGCGCTGTCCTGACTGCCGGCGCGGATCGCACGGTGGAGGAAATGATGGATAGCACGGTGGCCGGGATCTCAGCCGATACATCCGCGCGCGAGGTAGCCATGACGTTCGAACGCCTCGATTTGCTGTCTGCTGCAGTCATCGACGATGCCGGTCTGTTGCTTGGGCGAATTACGGTTGACGATGTGATCGATGTTATTCGGGCCGAGAGCGAGCACTCGCTGATGGGGCTGGCGGGACTATCGGAAGAGGATGATATGTTCGCTCCAGTGTTAATCAGTGCGAAGCGACGTGCTGTCTGGCTGGCTGTTAATCTTGCAACCGCTTTCCTGGCTGCCTGGGTTATCGGGCGCTTCGAAGCGACTATCGAGCAAATTGTCGCGTTGGCCATTTTGATGCCGGTCGTCGCCAGTATGGGTGGAATCGCGGGCAGTCAGACTTTGATGATCATGATCCGAGGGCTGGCCGTGGGTCAGGTGGGGCCCGCTAACGCGCGCTCGTTATTGCGCAAGGAGCTCGCGGTCGCCGCGCTCAATAGTCTTCTTTGGGCAACGGTCGTCGCGTTGGTTGCCACCGCGTGGTTTCGCGATTATCGACTGGGAATCGTGATCGCTCTGGCGATGATCGTTAACTTGTTGACGGCGGCATTGGCGGGATCGTTGATACCGTTGGCGTTGCGGCGTATGGACATTGATCCGGCACTCGCTGGCGGGGTTGTTTTGACAACCGTGACCGATGTGATTGGCTTTGTCGCGTTCCTCGGTATCGCTACGCTGTGTCTTTTATGACGCACCGTAACCACGATTGCCCGGTTTCGTCGCGGCCATACCTCGGCGACAATTGTATTGCGAGGCGGATGCTTAACTCCACATCTGCTGCAGCTCACTTTCGGCGGCGACAAAGGTCTGTAAACGGCGTTTGAAAATGCCGGGATCCTTGCGCTGGGTGATTGCGCCGTCGCGTGGGAAATATTGATCCAGTAGTCGTGCTAACCACCAACGCAGGCTGGCCGCACTCAAGATCATCGGCCAAACCTGGCGCTCGGCTTCATCGACGCTTCGAGATTCTCGGTAGGCGCTGGTGAGTGCCCGCGCCTTGGCGTAGTTTATGACGGCGTCCTCGCCCATACACCAGTCTATAACGGAAATTGCCAGGTCATAAATGAGCAGCTCGTCACAGGCGAAATAGTAGTCAAGCACGCCGCTGAGTCGATTTGCAACGAATAGCGCGTTGTCTCGAAATAAATCACCATGTATCACGCCGCGCGGCAGTTGCAGATTGAAAAATTCGCTTTGTCGATTGAGTTGCGTGCTTAGGAACCTACGGTCGTCGGCGTCGAGCAAGGGAAGGAGTTTTTCCGTAGCATTTTGCCGCCAGGCCAGGCCTTGCGGGTTTACACGCCGTTCGGGGAACGAGCGCCCGGCGCGGTGCATGCGCCCGAGACAAGCGCCAATTTCACGACATTCGCGCTCGCCCGGTTTCAGCACACTTACCCCATCGAGTTTTTGCACCAACGCGGCGGGTTTGCCGCACAGATCGTTCAGGTAGCGTCCGTGTCGGTCGGCCTGCGGGTGCGGGCTGGGCAGTTGCCGCTCCGCGAAAAAAGCCATCAGCGAGAGGTAATAAGGTAACTCGGATTTGCCCAACGTCTCGAACAGCGTTAAGACAAACTCGCCTTCTTGGGTAGTGACAAAATAATTCGTGTTGACGATGCCGCTTGTAATTCCGCGGTGGTCTATTAACGCCCCAAGCTCGTACGCCTGAAGCCACTGCTCAAGCTGGTGCCGGGAAACTGTGGTGAATACAGACACCGAAGAGATGTCGCAGGGCTACAGCTCGCTACCAGCTGAACAACACCCACTTCGGAATAACGAAATCCGAATACAGCTGGCTCATACGTGACTCAAGGTGGCCATCGCCGTCGGAATCCATCAGATAATAGGGCTTGCCCCGCGTGGGCGTTATCTTGACCATAAACAGGTGGCCATTGTGGCGGTACTCTTCCACGGATTCGTCCCTGCGCTGAATGATGGTTATCTCTGGCTCCAATGTGTGTCCGGAGAGCACGGGCTCGGGCGGAGGTGGTGGATCCGGCAATGCCTCCAGACCTGCAAGGTCGGGATCTTCGCCGAGCGCTATTGCGGGTAACAGTATCAGCAACATACACAAGCATCGCGGGAGGGAACGGGTACACATAGGACGGCATAGCATCCTCTAGTTATCTAAGTTTGTCCACACGGTGGGGCGCGTTTCCGTGCGTGTTTAATGGAACATCGGCGATAATGCAAAGGAGGTCATAAATATGAATCCCGACACCCTCATTCTTGTCGATGGCACCGCCTATCTGTACCGCGCATTCCATGCGCTACCGTCGCTTAGCAGCTCCTCAGGCGAGCCAACCGGAGCTATTCACGGTGTCGTGGCGATGCTGCGTAAACTTGTTAACACGCACCAACCGAACTACGTCGGTGTGGTGTTCGATGCGCCCGGCAAGACGTTCCGCGATGCACTGTACGAACAGTACAAGGCCAACCGACCACCCATGCCGGACGAAATGCGCATGCAGATTGAACCCCTCTACGAGTTGATTAAGGCGCTGGGTTTGCCAGTGCTGGTGGTAGAAGGCGTTGAGGCGGACGACGTTATCGGTACGCTGGCGGTACAGGCGCGGGCGCAGGGCATTACCACTGTCATTTCGACCGGCGACAAGGACATGACCCAACTGGTCGATGACTGGATCACGTTGGTTAACACCATGGATGATACCGTGCTCGACACAGCCGGGGTCGAACGCAAATTCGGTGTGCGGCCCGAACGGATTGTCGACTATCTGACGCTCATCGGCGACTCCGTTGATAACGTCCCCGGCGTACCTAAAGTCGGTCCGAAAACTGCGGTGAAATGGCTGCAGGAATATGGTTCCCTGGATGGCGTTGTTAAGAATGCGGCTGACATTAAAGGCAAAGTGGGTGAAAACCTGCGCGCCAGTCTTACTCAGTTACCGCTTTGCAAGGAACTGGTCACCATCGCAACTGAGTTAGAGTTGGAGGCCGGGCCGCGCGATCTGGTGCCCTCGCCGCCTGACCGAGAGCGCCTGCAGGCGCTGTACACGCGTCTGGAGTTCAAAACATGGCTCGAAGAGTTGCTCGGCTCGAGCCCGGCTGATGCAACGGGCGAATCGCAAGCTAGCAACACCGAGTTTGATCTCATCGTTGATGAACCAATGTTTGAGGCCTGGTTAAAGCGCCTGTGGGATGCCGACTTGATTGCGATTGACACCGAGACTACCAGCCTCGACTACATGGTCGCAGAGTTGGTTGGCTTGTCTTTTGCCGTCGCCACTGGCCAGGCAGCGTATCTGCCGTTAACGCACGACTATCCGGGCGCTCCCGAACAACTCCCCCGCGATAAGGTGCTCAAGCGCCTGCAGCCGTTGCTTGAAGACCCTGAACGTCCCAAGCTCGGTCACAACCTTAAATACGATCGCAGTGTCCTCGCCAACTATGGGATCGATCTCAAGGGCATAACTTATGACACGATGCTCGAATCATATGTAGTCGATAGTACTGCGACGCGCCATGACATGGATTCCCTGGCGCTAAAATATTTGGGGATCCGCACTATTCATTTTGAAGATGTCGCCGGCAAAGGCGCCAAGCAACTAACCTTTAATCAGGTTGCCTTGGAGCAAGCCGGGCCGTATGCGGCGGAAGATGCCGACGTTACCTATCGGCTGCATGAGCATTTATGGCCGCGCCTGTGCGCGGAGCCGCCTTTGCAAAAGCTCTTCAGCGATATTGAAGTACCCCTGCTGAGCGTACTTTCGCGGATGGAACGCAACGGCGTGCGCGTCGATGCGGGTATGCTTGCAACCCAAAGTGCGGAGCTGAGCCAGCGTCTGCATGAATTGGAGGAGGAGGCCCACTCGGTTGCCGGTCAGCCGTTCAACATGGGCTCGCCGAAGCAAATCCAAGCGATCCTGTTTGATAAGCTCGGTTTGCCGGTATTGCAGAAAACCCCTAAGGGCCAACCCTCGACCGCCGAATCGGCGCTGCAAGAGCTGGCTCAGGAATTCCCTCTGCCTAGACTGATCCTGGAACACCGAGGTTTGAGCAAACTCAGGTCCACCTATACCGGCAAGCTGCCGGAACAAATCAACGCCGCAACCGGGCGGGTGCATACCAGTTATCACCAGGCCGTTGCCGCCACGGGTAGGTTGTCCTCCTCGGATCCGAATCTGCAAAATATTCCGGTGCGCACAGCCGAGGGTCGGCGCATTCGTCAGGCGTTTGTGGCTGAACCAGGCAACATTTTGCTGGCGGCCGATTACTCCCAGATCGAATTGCGCATTATGGCGCATCTTTCCGGTGACGAGGGCTTGTGTAATGCCTTTGCCGCCGGCGAAGACATCCATCGCCGCACTGCCGCGGAGGTCTTCGCGATGGCCCCGGACGAGGTTGCTACAGATCAGCGCCGTGCCGCTAAGGCGATCAATTTCGGCCTTATTTACGGCATGTCAGCGTTTGGACTCGCCCGTCAGTTAGGGATCGAGCGGCGCGCTGCTCAGGATTATGTCGATCGATATTTTGCACGTTATCCAGGCGTCAAAGAATTCATGGATAAAACACGTAGCTCTGCCAAAGAGCGAGGCTATGTCGAAACGGTACTTGGGCGCCGTTTATACTTGCCAGAGATCAACTCACGTAACGCGCAGCGGCGCCAGTACGCAGAGCGCACTGCCATCAATGCACCAATGCAAGGGACCGCGGCGGACATCATCAAGCGGGCCATGCTCACAGTCGATCAGTGGATACTGGAGTCGGATCTGGACGTGCGTCTGATCATGCAAGTGCACGATGAATTGGTATTTGAAACGGCTGCAGGCGCGCTGGAACAAGCGCAACAAGCGATTGTGGCGATGATGAGCTCGGCGGCGCAATTGTCTGTTCCCCTGGTTGTGGATGTCGGCTCGGGCGCCAACTGGGATGAGGCGCACTAACGCGCATATTTCACGAAGGGCAGACAAACGCTCCTCGACTTTGGCCTCCTGCGTCGTTCTACCTCGTCCATCCATGGACTCGTCGGCTCTGGCTCCTGCTTCGCCCTACCTCCTGCATCCGTGCAGTCGTGCATGGCCTGCATTTCCGCCATCCCTGGCGGTCACGCCACGCGATGCGAGTGAAACCCAGGCGTTGGAAAGGCTCCATGTCAACGACGGCAAAGGACAGTTTGTCCCGCATCGCGCGGCGCCCAGCCGCACGCGTCCTGCGCGAGCATCCATCCCTGCGCTGCGTACTCCGTGCTGCGCTTGGGCACCGGCCCTCGCCATCCTGGCTCGGGCGTTCCGCAGGACGAAGGTCCCCTGGACCTTCGTCTCGTTCCGCTCCACCCTTCATGAAATATGCGGGCTGACACTTTTAAGCCTGTGATGGCCGCGAGATGACGTCGCGTACTGCCAATACTGTGCTAACATTAATTGAAGGAAACAATTTCTAGCGGCTGTGCGCCCCTAATCCGCGTTTTACAAGTAACTCGAACCCATCTACTTCAGTCGTTTCTGCCATGCTATTGATACCCGCAATAGACTTGAAAGGGGGGCGATGTGTGCGCTTGCGCCAGGGGCAGTTGGATGACGAAACCGTCTATTCTGATGATCCGCTGGCAATGGCAACACGATGGGTGGAGGCTGGCGCGCGGCGGCTGCACATTGTCGATCTTGACGGCGCTGCTACGGGCAAATCGGCCCATACCGATGTTATTCACAACATTGCCGCGACTTTTCCCGAAGTTCCGGTGCAGGTCGGTGGTGGGGTCCGCAGTGAAGATACGATTCAGGCCTATCTGGACGCGGGTGTGAGCTACGTCATTGTGGGCACCAAAGCCGTTACCGCGCCGCATTTCGTGGAAGACGCGTGCATGGAATTCCCAAATCACATCATCGTGGGCTTGGATGTGCGTGACGGCAGAGTCGCGATCGATGGTTGGTCGAAGCTGTCCCGACACAACGCGATCGATCTGGCCCAGCAATTCGAGGAATATGGCGTCGTCTCCATTATTTATACGGATATAGCTCGCGACGGCATGATGAGCGGTGTCAATGTCGAGTCGACGGTTGCACTGGCTCGGGAGCTGACAATCTCCGTCATCGCCTCAGGCGGAATTTCGAGCATGGACGACATTCGGGCTATCTGTGAAGTCGCTGAAGAAGGTATCGATGGCGCCATCACCGGTCGCGCCATCTACGAAGGCGCCATCGATTTTAAGGCTGCGCAGGAACTCGCTGACAGTCTCAGCGGTTAGCTGAGCGCTGGCCTACACCCCCTAAGGCTCGTAGCAATCAGCAAGCGGGCCACCAAAGCATGAGGCGTATCAATGCTGGCGAAACGCATAATTCCGTGCCTCGACGTAGACGCGGGTCGCGTCGTCAAAGGCGTGAAATTCATCAATATCCGTGACGCCGGTGACCCGGTTGCAATTGCGCGAGGCTATGATAAGCAGGGTGCCGACGAACTGACATTTCTGGATATCACGGCTAGCAGCGACGGACGTGAGACGATGGTACACGTGGTGGAACAAGTGGCTGCGCAAGTGTTTATCCCGCTGACCGTGGGTGGTGGGATCCGTGCGGTGGAAGATGTTCGCAAGATGCTCAACGCCGGTGCAGACAAAGTAGCCATCAATACCGCGGCAGTGAACAACCCTGAGCTGATCAGCGAGTCCGCCGAGCGCTTCGGTCGGCAGTGTATCGTTGTCGCAATGGACGCGCGTGGTGCCGGCGACTCCTGGGAGGTGTATACCCATGGTGGTCGCGAGCCAACCGGCATCGATGCGGTGCGGTGGGCAGGAGAAGTGGTTGCGCGTGGCGCAGGCGAAATATTGCTAACCAGTATGGACCGCGATGGAACCAAAGAAGGTTTTGATGTTGCGCTCACCCGTGCCGTCAGTGAAGCAGTTTGTGTGCCGGTCATAGCCTCCGGCGGTGTCGGCACGCTCGAGCACCTGGTTGCCGGGGTGGTAGAAGGCAAAGCCGACGCTGTCTTGGCTGCCAGCATTTTTCACTTCGGTGAATACACGGTGTCCGAAGCAAAACAGCACATGGCAGCGGCGGGCATCGAAGTACGGCTGTGAAGAGAGAACACTTCTCGCATCGCCAACTGCTTTGTTGAGATGGAGTCTGGAGACTGATGAATACTATCAGAACCGAAGTCTGGCTGGAGCAGGTGAGGTGGGATGCCGACGGACTGGTACCCGCCATTGCCCAAGAGTTGGACTCGGGTCGGGTTTTGAGCCTAGCCTGGATGAATGCAGAAGCGCTGCAGTGCACTATCGCGGAGCGACGGGCTGTTTACTGGTCCCGCTCGCGTGCCTGCCTGTGGCGTAAGGGTGAACAGTCCGGACATGTGCAAAGCGTGGTCGAGGTTCGCTTGGACTGTGATAACGATGCTATTCTACTCACGGTTGAGCAGTTGGGCGGGATCGCCTGTCACACCGGTCGGCACAGCTGTTTTTATCAGCGCCTCGATGATGAGGGCTGGGTGGCGGTGGATCCGGTACTCAAATCACCCGACGAGATTTACCGCTGAGCATCTCATGCCTGCCCGCGACACCAATAGATATTCGAGATGACAGATCTTTTAAACCGTCTTGCAGACATCATCGAATCTCGCAAACATGGGGATCCAGAAAAATCCTATGTGGCGAGTCTGCACGCAAATGGACTCGATACGATACTCAAGAAGATTGGCGAAGAGGCAACCGAAACCGTGCTGGCCGCGAAGTCTGGAGAGCGTGCGCAAATCATCCACGAAGTAGCCGATTTGTGGTTTCACAGCCTGGTCATGCTAGTGCATCTGGATTTGCAACCAGATGAGGTATTGGCTGAATTGGAGCGCCGATTTGGTCAATCGGGGTTAGAGGAAAAAGCGCGCCGGCAGGCGTCCGGATCGACATAAGGGCGAGACTGCAGAGCCGGTTTAAGTGTAGCCGTCGCCGACACGTCCACCACATAGAGAGGCATACCCATGGGATTAAGTATTCCACAATTACTGGTAATTTTTGCGATCGTTCTGGTGTTGTTCGGTAGCCGCAAACTGAGAAACATTGGCGGTGATCTCGGCCAGGCAATTAAAAGTTTCCGCACGGCCATGCACGAAACCGACGAAATATCGGAGTCGGCGGACAAGGTCGATCCGGCCGCGCCGCTAAATGAACGAGTGATCGAAGGCGAGATGTCCCCAGAAGATGAAAAACGGACCTCGTGAGTTCGTATGTTCGAGGTAGGATTTGCGGAGTTAACGCTCATCGCCGTTATTGCGCTGCTAATCGTCGGGCCGGAGAAACTACCTAGCCTCGCGCGAACTGTCGGTGCATGGTTGGGGCGGGCTCGGCGCATGGCGACAAATTTCCGCATGGAACTCGAACGCGAGTTGGAGCTATCAGAACTCAAGCGCCTCAATCAGCGAATTGACATACCGGATCTAGAAACGTTCACTCAGTCGCAAGGCAACGCGCCGAACGACAAAAAAGCCACGCCTGACAATCAGGACGCTGATGCCGATGTCTGAGGAGGTAGCGGCGGATGAACCGCAAGACCAGGAGCAGTCGTTCATCTCTCATCTGGTCGAGTTGCGTAGCCGCTTGCTGGCCGCAATCCTCTCGGTACTGCTTATATTTCTTGCGTTGTTTTATTTTGCCAACGATATTTACGAAGCGCTCGCCCAGCCGCTACTAAGACATCTGCCGGCCGGCACTACCATGATTGCGACGGAAGTCGCGTCACCCTTTCTAGCGCCCTTCAAGTTGACTCTGATGGTATCGCTAATCATTGCCATGCCGTATGTTTTGTATCAGATGTGGGCTTTTGTAGCGCCTGGTTTATACCGGCACGAGCGTCGTCTGGTCATGCCGCTGCTGCTTTCGAGCACGCTGCTGTTTTATGCCGGGATAGCGTTTGCCTATTTTGTCGTGTTTCCGCTGGTATTCGGGTTTTTTACTTCCATCGCGCCCGAGGGCGTGACCGTAATGACCGATATCAGCAGTTATCTGGATTTCGTTCTCAAGTTGTTTTTCGCTTTCGGCCTGGCCTTTGAGGTGCCTGTAGCGACGGTAATTCTGATCAGAATGGGGATCGTGTCCGCTGAACGTCTGGGGGAACTGCGGCCGCACATTATAGTTGGCGCTTTTTGTATCGGCATGTTGTTAACGCCGCCTGATGTTGTGTCGCAGGTACTACTCGCGGTGCCCATGTGGGTGCTATTTGAGATTGGTCTGGTGATGGCGCGTTACCTCGGACCGGCGCCCGACGCGGCTGACGCTACGGACGGTGAGACTACAAGCTGAAGTTTATGAAACCGGGTATTGCACGTGCAAACACACGAAGGCTCAAACCGCTCACATCGTTGCTACGCCGCTGTCGGATCCGACCAAAAGGACATCCGCGGGCCGTAGTGCAAAAATGCCGTTTGTAACGACGCCCGGGATTTGATTAATCTCGCTCTCCAGGCGACCCGGTTCGGCGATGCGCAGATTGCGTACATCGAGGATGACGTTACCGTTGTCCGTGGTAAAACCGCTTCGCAGTTGCGGTTGCCCGCCTAACTTTACCAGTTGGCGGGCTACGAAGCTGCGCGCCATCGGCACTACTTCCACTGCCAGCGGAAAATCACCCAACACATCGACCAGTTTGCGGTCATCGATGATGCACACGAATTTGCGACTCGCCGTGGCGATGATTTTTTCGCGAGTCAAGGCGCCGCCACCCCCTTTAATAAGATTGAAATGCCGGGTGGCTTCGTCCGCACCATCGACGTAAACGGGTATTTCATTGACATCGTTAAGCTCGAGAACAGGGATATTTTGTGCTTGCAGCAACTGCGAACTCGCTTGTGAACTGGAAACCGCACCATCGATTTGCCCCCTGAGTTTGGAGAGTGCCGCAATAAAGAAACCTACCGTGCTGCCGGAGCCGACGCCGACGACTGTGTCAGGCTGTACGTAGCTGATCGCGGCTTCAGCGGCCGCGCGCTTCTTGTCGTCTTGTGTCATGTTCGTTGCTCCCCGTTTTCGCCCGCACCATGGCGTCCCATTCTGGTATTAATCGAACAGGCACCCAGCCATGCTAATCTTAGTCGGATGTTAGATCAGTATCTCAAGATGATCCTAAAGGCGCGAGTCTACGATGTCGCGGTGCAAACGCCCTTGGACAATATGCCCGAGCTTTCTCAGCGGCTCGCCAACGATGTGTGGTTGAAACGTGAAGATCTTCAGCCAGTATTCTCTTACAAGATCCGCGGCGCCTATAACCTCATGGTTTCGCTGAGCAAGGCAGAGCGCGAGCGAGGCGTGATCGCCGCATCGGCCGGTAATCACGCGCAAGGTGTCGCGCTTTCTGCGAAACGGCTGAACATTCCGGCCTTGATCGTAATGCCCAAAACGACGCCTGAGATAAAAATTGTTTCGGTACGGCGACTGGGTGCCGAAACCGTGTTGCACGGCGATACATACGATGAGGCAAGCGGCCATGCGCTGCGCCTTCAAAAAGAACGCGGACTTACCTACATACCTCCCTACGATCACCCTCTGGTGATCGCTGGCCAGGGGACTGTAGCGATGGAATTGCTGCGCCAGCATCCCGGGGAGCTACATGCCATATTCGTGCCGGTGGGTGGCGGTGGCTTAATTGCGGGTATCGCGGCTTACGTCAAACAGCTTGCTCCAGAAATTCAAGTTATCGGGGTAGAGCATGATGAAGCCCCGGCGATGCAACGCTCACTTGCAGCCGGTGAGCGGGTTATGCTCGAGCAGGTGGGCATTTTTGCTGATGGAGCGGCAGTGCGTCAGGTAGGGGAGGAAACTTTTCGTATTGCCCGTAATTATGTCGATGACATGTTGCTCGTTAATACCGACCAGATATGTGCGGCGATAAAGGATACGTTCGAAGACACGCGTACCATTCCGGAACCGGCCGGAGCTCTGGCTGTGGCCGGTCTCAAGCAATACGTGGCGGATAAGCAAGTGAGCGGGAAAAGCGTAATCGCAATCTGCAGCGGTGCCAACGTCAACTTCGATCGCTTGCGGCACATAGCCGAGCTTGCGGAACTTGGTGAACATCGGGAGCTGCTGTTGGCAGTAGTCATTCCCGAACGGCCGGGCAGCTTCAGCCGTCTGTGTCACGCGCTGGGCGCACGCCAGGTAACCGAATTTAACTATCGTTATGCCGATGACGAGGATGCTCAGATCTTTGTTGGCGTGCAGATCCGGCACGGCCTAGAGGAACGTCGGGGCTTGCTTGAAAAGCTGACAGCGGACGGCTATTCGGTAGTTGATATATCCGCTAATGAGGCAGCCAAACTGCATGTACGCTACATGGTTGGTGGCCACGCAAAATTCGTAGAGCACGAGCTAGTCTACAGGTTTGAATTTCCCGAGCGCCCCGGTGCTCTGTTACGCTTCTTGAAAGAGTTGGGAGACCGTTGGAACATAAGTTTGTTCCATTACCGCAATCATGGCGCGGCCTATGGGCGGGTACTTGTCGGTATTCAAGTTCCCCCAGCTGCGCGCGAGGAATTTGCGCAGACTCTCAAGCGCATCGCACTGAACCATTGGGATGAAACTAATAATCCTGCTTATACGATGTTCTTGAGATAAAGGCACATAAGACTGACAAGATGACTGTGTCGGAAGTTGCAGAGCAGCAGGCGCTGGTCACTGTCGCCAAGCGCATTGAATTGCAGGGTCTGAGCGTCGGTGCATCGGGTAATATTAGTGTTCGAGTTGCCGGCGGATGCCTGATAACACCGACAGGACTCGCTCCCTCGGAACTGTCCACGGAAAAAATCGTCCGTATCGATCTGGCGGGAGAGGTAACGGGCGGCGTGCTGATACCCTCCAGCGAGTGGCGGTTTCATACGACGGTATACGCACAGCGCCCGGACATTGGCGCGGTTGTACACGTGCATTCGCCTTATGCAACCGCGCTTGCATGCAACCGGCGCTCAATCCCCGCGTTCCATTACATGGTCGCGATTGCCGGCGGCGATTCGATACGCTGCGCTCCTTATGCGACTTTCGGCTCCCAGGCGCTGGCCGATGCCGCTGCCAAGGCGCTGCAGGACCGCCAGGCTTGCCTGCTCGCCAATCACGGTGCGATCAGTATCGCTGCCGATCTTGAGCAGGCGTTTGGCATCGCGGTGTGGGTGGAAGAATTGGCCAGGCACTACTTGCTGGCGTTGCAAGTTGGCGACCCGGTGTTGCTGAACGAGGCGGAAATGCGGGATGTGCTGCGGCGCTTTGCCAGCTACGGCCAACAGAGCGACAACTAGCCCGCATATTGCATGAAGGCGTATCAGTCGAAGAATAGCTCGCGCAACTTCGCCCCTGGCTCCGTCGCAGTCATGAAGGCTTCACCCACCAGAAATGCGTTGACGCTGTTTCTACGCATCAGTGCAATGTCCTCACGCGTCGTTATCCCGCTTTCGGTCACAATCGTTCGATCGGGAAAGATATCAAGCAGCAAATTGACCGTAGTCTGCACGTCGGCACGGAAGGTTCGCGGATCGCGATTGTTGATGCCGATTAGTGGCGTGCGTAGTAACAGACCACGTTCAAGTTCTTCCCGGTCGTGAATTTCCACCAGGACATCCATTTCCAGATCGCCCGCTAGCTGCGCAAGATCCCGCATGGCCACATCAGACAGGCAAGCCGCCATTATTAAGATGCAGTCGGCGCCCGCCAGCCTCGCCTCAAAAACCTGATAGGGATCTATGATGAAATCCTTGGCAAGCAAAGGTAGAGAACAGGCAGAGCGTACCGCTGCCAGATGTTCAAAGTCGCCCTGAAAATAGCGCTGGTCGGTGAGTACAGAAACGCATGCGGCCCCGGCGCTTTCATAGTCGCGGGCAATCTGCGCCGCGTCATAATTTCGCCGGATGATGCCACGGCCTGGCGAGGCCTTCTTGCATTCAGCAATGATCGCCAGCTCTCCGGTACCGGCCAGCGCCGTTAAAGTCTGCGCAAATGGACGGCACGGCGGGGCCTGGTCGAGTTGTTGTTGCAGCAGCTCCAGCGGTTGGCGCCGCTTCTTCAACGTAACCTCGTGCATTTTGTGCTGCACGATATCGGAGAGAATGTCGGATGTGGTGTTCACGTTTTCGCGGCCCGAAATCAGCGCCGAGGGTGAGCGTTAGCGATGCTCAATTTGCTTGCTTAGCGCGGCTCGCATCTGACTTATGGTATCTGCATAGTCTGGGCTGCCGAAAATAGCCGAGCCCGCAACGAAGGTGTCGGCTCCCGCCGCGGCAATCGCGGCGATGTTATTCACCTTGACCCCACCGTCGATCTCCAAGCGAATATCGTGGTTGCCAATCAGTTCTCGTGCCTGACTTAGTTTGCCTAGCACCGACGGGATGAATGACTGGCCGGCGAAGCCGGGATTTACGCTCATGAGCAGGATCATGTCTAACTTGTCGATAACGTAATCCAAGTGCGTCAGCGCGGTGCCCGGGTTGAACACCAACCCCGCTTTACAGCCTGCATCGCGGATCAACTGCAAAGACCGGTCGACGTGATCGCTGGCTTCCGGATGAAACGTGATGTAGCTGGCACCGGCTTGCGCGAAATCGCTGATGAGTCGATCCACGGGTTTGACCATCAGGTGCACGTCGATTGGCGCCTTGATTCCATAATCGCGCAGCGCTTTGCACACCACCGGACCGATCGTGAGATTCGGTACATAGTGGTTATCCATAACGTCGAAGTGAACCAGATCGGCGCCGGCTTGCAGCACAGCGGTCACATCCTCGCCCAGACGCGCGAAATCCGCAGACAGAATTGAAGCGGCTATTAAAGGCTCCGACATCGGCGCAGGCTCATCCGGGAGGCGGCACTTTAACTGATCACCAAACTAAATGCAGCCGAGCCCGCTGTACAAGCCCGGGGCGCCATCGGCTGGCTAACCTGCATATTGCATGAAGGGCAGACAAAGGCTGCTCGACTTTGGCCTCCTGCGTCGTTCTACCTCGTCCATCCATGGACTCGTCAACTTTGGCCTCCTGCGTCGTTCTACCTCGTCCATCCATGGACTCGTCGGCTCTGGCTCTTCGACTTTGGCTCCTGCGTCGTTCTATCGCCTGCATCCCTGCAGGCGTGCTTCGCCCTACCTCCTGCATCCGTGCAGTCGAGCATGGTCTGCATTTCCGCCATCCCTGGCGGTCACGCCGCGCGATGCGGGTGAAACTCAGATGTTGTAAAGGTTCGGTGTCAACGGATGACAAACGCACGTTGTACCGCATCGCGCGGCGCTCAGCCGCACGCGTCCTGCGCGAGCATCCAGGATCCTTCATGAAATATGCGGGCTAAAGAAACGATGTGGCTGGCCCGATAACTACTATAGCCAGCTTTCAGGTGTTGATCCCATGTTGAATACACGATCGCCGCGGGGTTTAGCAGTGCTGCACGCGCTGGTTTGCCTGTGCCTGATGGTACCGCCGGTGACGGCTGCCGACCTGCAAACACAATCTACCGCAATAGAGCGAGAAGCGAAGCCGCTAGCCGATCTTGAACGCGAGCGCGCTCTGGCACTGCAAATAGCCGAGCGTCGCACGGTGCTGGAACTTACCTGGCTGGATCCGCAAGGCGAAGCATTTCCTGCGTTTTTTGCAGCCGCCGAAACGCCGGAGGTGAACGGTGTGGTCGTGTTGTTACACGATATGGGTGCCCACCCAGACTGGTCAGAGGTGATACGACCGTTGCGTCAGGCGCTGGTGGCCGCCGGCTGGGCAGTATTCTCGCCGCAGTTACCGCTGCTGGCAGCAGGCTCCTCCCGCGGTGATTATGAAGCGGTTCAGAGCCTCGCGGTCGCCCGTATCCGCCTCGCCCTGTCGCATGTGCAGGCCCAAGATTTCGCACGGCTGGCCGTGGTTGGTTACGGCACGGGAGCCAGCGCTAGTCTGATTTGTTTTGTCGATCCAGCTACGCCTAAGCTTTTCGCCTTTACTGCCATTGGTCTACATCAGGCTGATAATTCAGGCGATGTGCCGTTTCTCGACGTTTTCGGTTCTCTCGACGAAAGCCAGATCCGCACCGCCGTTACCGAGCGTGCGTTAGCCGCACGACGGCGCACGCAATCGGATTACCGGCGCATCGAAATAGTGGGCGCTGATCACCGTTTCACCGGCAATGCCGATGAACTGGTTAAACGCGTCAGCGGATGGCTGAATAGTCTCATTTGACGGAGGCTCAGTCGTGGTATTCTGCCCGGCCGCCTAATAGTCCGGGTAGTCGTGGTGATGCGTATACATTATTTACAGCATGTGCCCTTCGAGGGGCCGGCAACGATCGCGCAATGGGCTGCAGGTAAGGGCCACACCCAGGCGCGGACCCGCCTGTATGAGTCCGACCCGTTGCCGCAACCGGATGAATTCGATTGCCTGATCGTGATGGGCGGCCCCATGGGTGCAGCGGACTTGCGCGAGTACCCCTGGCTGGCAGACGAACACAAATGCCTATGTGCTGCGCTGGACGCAGACAAAGCAATGTTAGGTATTTGCCTGGGTGCGCAATTGATTGCCGCAGCGTTGGGTGCACGCGTTTATGCGAATACTGAAATGGAGATTGGCTGGTATCCAGTGACGGAAACACCAGACTGTGATTCTACTGCCTATAGTGGTTTCCTCGGCGGTGAGTTACCGGTATTACATTGGCATGGTGATACCTTTGAGCTACCGCATGGTTCGGTACATTTAGCGCGCAGTGTGGCCTGCGAGCAGCAGGCGTTCTCATACGGAGAATGTGTAATCGGTTTACAGTTTCATCTCGAAATGGCTCGCGAACACGCGAGCACGATCATCGACGTTAGCGCCGCCGAGCTACGGACGGCAGGCACCTATATTCAAAGCTCAGGTGAAATTCTTGAGGTCACTGAATGTTTTAGCCAAGCTAATATTGCGATGGAAGATTTATTGGGGCGAATTTCCACCCGTGTCGAACAATTGATTTAAGGGGTCAAATCTATGAGCAGTGACGCATCCCGAAACGAGCGGCCTCTGGACGGTGTTCGCGTGCTGGAGATGGGCCAGTTGCTGGCCGGTCCCTTTGCGGGTTGCATACTCGCCTATTTCGGTGCTGAAGTTATCAAGGTCGAGCCGCCAGGTAGCGGTGATCCGATCCGCGGCTGGCGGGTCCTCAAGAACGGGACCTCGTTGTGGTGGCACTCGCTGGCGCGCAACAAGAAAAGCGTCACGCTGAATCTGCGAACCGACGAGGGCCGCGATCTGGCCAAACAGCTGGCCCTTAAATCCGATGTGCTGATCGAAAATTTCCGACCGGGCCCGAGCAACTAAAACAGGACAACCCGGCCCTCATTTACGCTCGGGTATCGGGCTATGGACAGACGGGTCCGTATGCCTCCAGGCCCGGTTTCGCCTCCGTTTGTGAAGGCATGGGGGGCTTTCGTTATGTTAACGGTTTTCCCGGTGAAGCCCCGGTACGGCCGAACCTGAGTATTGGCGATACCCTCGCCGGCCTGCACGCGGCGCTCGGGATCTTGCTGGCGTATATTCGGCGGCAAGCCGGAGGCAGCGGTCAGGTTGTAGACTGCGCAATACTTGACTCAGTATTCAATCTGCTCGAAGGCGTCGTCCCCGAATATGACGGTGCCGGTGTGATCCGTGAGCCTTCCGGTTCTACCTTAACCGGCATCGTGCCGACCAACACATATCGTTGCAGCGATGGGAAATTCGTCGTCATTGGTGGTAACGGTGACTCGATATTCAAACGTTTCATGCAGTGCATGGGGCGCACGGATCTGGCGGAAGATCCGCGCCTGGCGAGCAACGCGGGACGTGTAGAGCATGAACCCGAACTCGATGAGGCTATCGCGTTGTGGACAAGCTCAATGACTTCCACTCAGGCTTTGGCGTTGCTGGAAGAGGCGAGTGTCCCGGCCGGACCGATCTACAGCGTTGCTGACATGTTTGAAGATCCCCACTTCAACGCGCGCGGGTTGTTCCAACAAGTGGAAATCGATGGAGAACCGCTGAAAATACCCGCGATACCACCGATATTGAGTGAAACTCCGGGCGCAACTTTCACTCCAGGACCCACGCTTGGTTCGCACAATGACCAGATCTTTACGGGTGTATTGGGTTTGACGGTTACTGAGATGGACGAACTGAGCAGCGCCGGGATCATTTAGCGCAGCCGTCTTGCACTGACACCACGACAGCACCTCGATTGTTTCTCGCCCGCTCGCGGGCAGGGTGTTAGAGCAGGGGAAAAAAATGCCTACGGCGCTGAATTTTCCGCCTCGAGTTCGCCTAGAAAGTTCAATATTTCCGCGTGCGTATTACCCAGGTCTTCGTTCAGAATGCCATGCCGTTCCGACGGGATCATGGCGACCCGCTTGGTCTCGCTGCCCAGCGTGGTCTGTATTTGCTTGGTACTGTCAGGATTTACAATGTGGTCGTGCGTCGACTGCACGATCAAAACCGGACACTTCACGTCGGGCAGACAATCTTTCAAACGCTCCGTCACCCGGCGGAATTCGTGTAATCCGCGGATCGGAACATTGCGATAGTTGATGTGCGGGTGTTCGGATTCGTTCCTGCGAAAAGGCAGCACGCCTTCATAGGAGGATACCCAGCGCACTACTTTGTTCGCGCCATACACTAACGGTACGAATACCAGGTTTCGGTTTCTGACTTTAATTGGCGCTGACACGCTAACAACACCTGCCAGCGCCAGTGGTTTGGTCGCTGCATGGATCAGTGACAACGCCCCGCCGGTGGAAAATCCAACGAGACAAATTCTTTTGGTTAAGCGCTCCAGGATCCGGTAGCCGCACTGCACAGAGCGCAGCCAATCCTCCCAGCTGCGCTCACGCAGATCCCAAGGTGAAGCCCCATGCCCCTTCAAGCGGACGCCGACTACGACGTAGCCTAGATCTGCCAGCTTTTCGCCGAAAGCGCGGGTTTCCGCTGGCGAGGCGAGGAAGCCGTGCGTCAAAACAACCCCGATAGCGCCCTGTTTTTTTGGCACATGCAGGAACGGAGCGCCGGATTCGGTTGCAGTCTCCTGTGCGTTTATTTCAGCGTAGCGGGGTTTCAAATAATAATTGCGATCCCATTCGAAGCTGAGTCTTTCATCGTCGAACATCAACCGCGCTAGCTCGTTGTCCGCGGTATTTGACTGGCCGCGGATCGCCTCCTCCACACTACGGCGCATCTCCAATAATGGCGCCACCTCGTTGGCATACACGGCAATCGGGTTTTCCAGGCGGATCTCGTCAAATGTTTGCGCACCGCGCAGCTTTTCCTCAAACAAGTATCGACCGCGTTCAAGCTTGACGAGACCTGTCCTCATCGCGGAGTCGATAAATTGATTGAAGCCCTGGCAGTTGCCATCCAGCACGCCCGCGTACGAATCTGGGTTACGTAAGCCGCGGTGTAAAAAGATCCTTGGCTCGCGTTGCAGCAATTTCACCGCCAGGTATAAGGTTTTGTGGAATACCTGCGCGTCTACTTCGGCAACACCTTGTTCGCATAAGTGCAGAATGATACTTGAGGCGATATGGCTGAGGTTGACCGTGACGGCTGCATACATGTGCCGCATGTAGTCATCTCGTACTTTCCGTATGCTGCTGTTCAGCCCGAGACTACAAACGCGCTTATCAATACGGCCCTTTAGAAAACTTAAAGAGAAAAGTTCATCAAGATTGGTCGCACGCGTTGCAAGGTGATTGACTAGCACGCGCTCCCACCAGCCCCAGCGGATACGAGGCACGATCGGATCACCGAGGCGGATGTCCATATCGGTGACCTTAAAGAGCAAGTTACTTTCCACCAGCAGCTCTTCGGATGAACGTTTACTGATCCCTTTGTTGAATCGTTCAACACCCTTACGCAACACGTTGTCATCGACACGCATGGGGTAGAAGGTGATATTCGCAGGTACGATATTCGTCGGCCGCTGGGCGCTTTGCAGCAACGCCTCGACGTCGTCCATACCTAAACTTTCAGCCCAGTTTTCCAGCCTGGCGTATTCGCTGTTATCCGCCGCGCGTTGGATGGCACGCTTATAAATTGCCAGCGTCGTTGCCAAAACGCCGGCGCCCGCGTGATGTTTGCGCCGATCTAACGCGCGCCGGGAGTAGATGCTGAAATTACCGCGATCGTCCAGCACCCGTCGATCCTTGACCATGCCGCCCTCGGGGAAAAAAATCACTTTACGGCCGCGCAGTATCTCTTCGGCCAAAAATGGCAACAAGCGTGGATGGCTGTTCGGAACAGCCCCAAGACGGGTAAGGCATTTTGAGAAGGTGTCTCCTTCTACAAAAAACTGATGTGCGGCTACAGAGCGGCACAGAGCGCCACAGTGTTGGTAAATCAAGTACTGGGGAATAAAGGTCTCCACGCGGGCGAAGTGGTTAAACAGGAATATATCGCCGGCTTCGACCTGACCTTCGTCGTGATGCATACGAATATTGATTTTCAACGCTTTGCGTAAGGTGTTGAAAATCCGAACCGACCACATATAGGTCGACTCGTCCAATGCGTAATCTACGTCGGCGGCTTGCATATTGGAATCCGACTGTAATTATACATTGACCCGTATTGAGCCGACTTAAGCTGTTTGTCCGATCAGCGCAAAGCTTATTCGCGGCCAGTGCTCCATCAGTACTAGGTTGTTGGAGCACTAGTGTTTAATTCGTGCTGGGAAATTGCCCAAGCTACGTGTTCACGCACCAACGACGACGGGTCTTCGCGACGCTGCTGCAATGCACTGATAATCGCAGGAGTCGTTTCCGAATTTCCCAGTGCCACCGCAATATTGCGCAGGAAACAGGCATAGCCGATTCTGCGTATTGCCGAACCTTCGGTGCGGCTGAGAAATTCCGATTCGCTCCAAGCAAAAAGCTCCACCAGCAGCGGGGCGTCGAGATCGTTGCGAGCAGCAAAATCCGGTTCTACCGATAATTGCGCATAACGATTCCATGGACACACCAATTGACAGTCGTCGCAGCCGAAGATGCGGTTGCCAATGGGGGCGCGAAGCTCCTCGGGAATCGAGCCTCGAAGTTCGATGGTTAGATACGAAATGCAGCGGCGCGCGTCGAGTTGGTATGGCGCGACGATCGCCTGAGTTGGACAAACATCAATGCACGCGCTGCAGCTGCCGCATAGGTCATCGGGATACGGTTCGTCGATCGGCAACGGCAGATCGGTAAATATCTCGCCTAGAAAAAACCAGGAGCCAGCCTCGCGATCCAGCAGATTCGTGTGTTTGCCAATCCATCCCAGACCAGCTTTGCGTGCGAGCGCTTTTTCCATCACCGGAGCACTGTCTACGAAAACGCGATAACCGAAGTCGTGGACGCGGGTCTCGATGCGTGACGCCAGCCCTCTAAGTCTGCCACGCAGGACCTTGTGGTAATCCCTGCCTAGGGCATAACGTGAAACGAAGCCCAGTGCGCGATCATTGAGTACGGTATCAGTGTCCTTGGCCTGCGGGCGATAATCCATCCGCGCAGTAATAACTCGTTGCGTTCCCGCAACCAGCGATGCCGGGCGACTGCGTTTCGAGCCATGGCGTTGCATATAGGTCATCGTGCCGTGGTATCCCTTCTCCAGCCACGTTGTCAGCCGTGTTTGCGCTTCGTCGAGTTCGATGTCGGTAATCCCGAGCTTTTGGAACCCGAGTTCCTGCCCCCAACTCTTGATTTCCACAGCCAGTGCGGCGTAATCGATGGCGGTATCGCTCACGAGTTGGCACAGCGTTGTTTAACTTTCTGCCACAACGCCGCAAACGCTCGCGCGGGGCCTGAATTTCTAGCGTATTCGGGAACCGGCGCACGGTGTACCCCCATTTTTTCAACTTCACTGGCGTAAGGAATGTAGGAGCTCAATACTTCCGGGTGGCTGATGACAAATTCGCTTACAAGCTCTCTATGTAGGCGCCGTCGCCTGTCGACCATCGAAAAAAATGGCCACCGAACGGCGGTTGGATACTCTCTGGCGGCACAGAATTTACAAACGTGGTCATAAGTGCGCAACGATAAATGCGTGGGGATCAGTGGTATGAGCAGGGCGTCTGCTGCGTGGAAAACGTTCTCGGCAACGCGCGAAATACTGGGGGCACAATCCAAAAACACGAAGTCGTAGTCCGCGAACCGGGAAACCTGATGCCGAAGGTATTTGTTGAGTTGTGCAAAATCCGGTAATTCAAGATCCAAATCGCGCTGTGAAAAGTCAGCGGGCAGGAAATCCAACTGGGGATAATTGGTGCTGGTGATCGCCCCGGGAGCCGAAGATTGCGCGGTCGAGTCGCTGCGAGCAGAGTGATCTACCTTAGGCCTTAGACGGAAATAAAAACTCGCCGCAGCCTGCGGATCGAGATCCCACAGCAAAACGCGGTAGCCGTCTCGGGATGCCAGATAGGCAAGATTCACCGCTGTAGCGGTCTTGCCTACGCCACCTTTGAGGTTGTATATCGCGAGCGTTTTCACCACAGACTTAGACGGGTCCGGTGGATATACGGCACGAACGACGTTGGATGAGCCATCGATGTATAGCGTAGCAGCTTTCGCTGGTAAATCTTGAGATGTAGCGATCCAGCGGCTGAGCTATAGTAGCCAGGTGATCAAGTTCTTTACCGATTGGTATCGGCGATATTTCTCGGACCCGCAAGCTGTGCTGCTGGCTGTCTTGCTGGTCCTGGGATTTGCAATCGTCATCGTCATGGGCGATATGCTTGCGCCGGTCCTGGCAGCAATTGTAATCGCGTACCTGCTTGAGGGTCCGGTTGATAAGCTGGAACAGCGCAGCACACCGCGCATAGTCGCGGTCATCAGTGTTTTCTGCGTATTTCTCATGCTGTTCATCTTCATCCTGGTCGGCCTGTTGCCGTTGATCTCTCAGCAGATGATCGAATTTGGGCAGGATCTTCCACGAATGATCAAAGAGACTCAGGGTCTATTGTCGCGCTTACACGCCGATTTTCCCCAAATCATCACACCCGAAGCCATTCGCGCGGTTACGGTCGAGTTTAGCTCTGGCATTACCAAGTTCAGCAGTAGCGTGCTGTCTATTTCACTTGCGTCGATACCGGCAATCGTTACCGTTCTGGTGTACACGATTCTCGGTCCGCTACTGGTGTTTTTCTTTCTTAAGGACCGCGACGAAATCATCGGCTACATGACAAGTTTTCTTCCGCGTAAGCGCGAATTACTCAACCAAGTCTGGCACGAGATGGATGATCAGATCGGCAACTATGTACGCGGGAAAGTCTATGAAATTTTGATTGTGGGTGGTACTACCTATATCACGTTTAAATTGTTGGGCGTTGCCTATGCGCCATTGCTGGCGGTTTTGGTGGGTTTATCTGTAATCGTTCCCTACATCGGTGCCGCGGTTGTCACACTTCCGGTCGCGTTCGCAGGCTATTTGCAGCTGGGCTGGGGGGTGGATCTCGCATGGGTCATGGTCGCTTATGCCGTGATCCAGGCATTAGACGGTAACGTGTTGGTGCCAGTGCTATTCTCCGGCGCGGTCAATCTGCATCCGGTCGCAATCATAACCTCAGTACTGGTGTTTGGCGGTTTATGGGGGTTCTGGGGCGTGTTTTTCGCCATTCCCCTGGCAACGCTTGTAAAAGCGCTGCTCAACGTCTGGCCGCGCGAACCGGATCTGCCCGGGATCGAGCAAGATATTTCTGCCGCGCAAATTGAATCAGCGTGACTCAAGCTTCTGTCGAGTTGTGCGGCTTTGCCGATAAGCGTTTACGGTCGCGGTAGTACGGATTTTCAATAACAGCGATGTTGTGCCGCTGCGTGAAAGCGGATGCCGTGTCACAAATTCGCGGATGCAAAATCGGCCAGCCGTGAGCGTTCTCCACGTTGCAGAATTATGTGCCCGCTGCCGGGCCAGGCCTTAAAGCGATCGACTACATAAGTAAGTCCCGAGGTCGTCTCGGTAAGGTAAGGTGTATCAATTTGCGCAATATTGCCCAGGCATATCATTTTTGTCCCGGGACCTGCTCGAGTGATCAGTGTCTTCATTTGTTTAGGCGTGAGATTCTGCGCTTCGTCAATGATCACATATCGATTAAAAAACGTGCGTCCTCGCATGAAATTCAGCGAACGAATTTTAATGCGTTTCTGCAACAATTCTTCTGTGACTGCACGCCCCCATTCGCCACCTACCTCGGTTTCGGCAAGTACTTCGAGATTATCCATTAGCGCCCCCATCCACGGGGTCATTTTTTCTTCCTCCGTGCCGGGCAAAAAGCCGATGTCTTCACCTACCGATACGGTAACGCGGGTCATTATAATCTCGCGGTACTGCCGTTGTTCCATAGTCTGAGCCAGTCCGGCTGCCAAGGCGAGAAGCGTCTTACCGGTGCCGGCGCTGCCCAGCAACGTGACAAATTCGATCTGCGGATCCATGAGCAGGTTCAGCGCGACATCCTGTTCTCGGTTACGGGCACTTACTCCCCAAACCTGGCCGTGTTCACCGCTATGATTGACCAGTGGCTCGAACGTGACCTTGTCGCCGTCGATCGCGCGTACCAGCGCGTTGAATGGTTTTGGTCCATCGTGGTACAGACATTGATTCGGATAACTCCCGCCGGCGAGCGCCCCGGTAACTGAATACAGCGTGCGTCCGTCTTCTTCCCAGCAGTGTAAGTCATCGGCATAGCGCTCCCAGAAATCGTCCGCCAGGGCAAGCGCGCCTGAGTATAGGAGATTTGCATCGTCCAGAACTTTGTCGGAGTAGTAATCCTCGGTCGCTAACCCCAGGATCCGCGCTTTGATGCGGAGATTGATGTCTTTAGAGACCAGACGAACATTGCGGTCCGCGTGGGCTTTTTGTAACGCCAACACGGTCCCGAGGATGCTGTTGTCAACGTTGTTGCCGGGCAAGGGAGGGGGAAGCTCAGCGGATAGTGAATCAGTCTGAAGTAGCAGCCGACCGCTATTGCTCCGGCTTTTTCCTTGTGCATCGGTCCCATTGCCAATGGGCACACCGCGCTCGATAACACCGCGATCGGCATCACCGATTAATTCATCCAAAAAGCGACTGACCTGACGCGCGTTGCGCGCTACTTCGCTGGTGCCTGTTTTCGTAGCATCGAGTTCCTCCAGCACTACCATGGGCAGAAAGACGTCATGCTCCTGGAAACGAAACAAGGCGGCTGGATCGTGAAGAAGCACATTTGTATCCAGCACGAACACGTTGAGACTCTCGGTGTTATTCACCAGCAGTTCCCGCAATGGGTTTCATGGCGCTCACGTTTTTAACAATAGGTGTCGCTGCGGGCACTTGAGTGTGCCCGACCCTGATGCTCAATACGGGTGAGCAAGGAGCGCGTTGTGAGCAACGCTATTTCACCGGTTCCATAATGGCATCGAGATTCAGATGGTCGCAGAACTCATAGAATTCGCTGCGTAGCGCCGCGATGGAATTGTCGGTTGGAACGCTGATGGTCATGTGCAGCGAAAACATCGGTGACCCGGTGTGAATGGCAGAGTAGGTGCCGGTATATAAATCCTCGATTTCGATATCTCTCATGGTATAAAAATGCGCGATATCATTAACGATACCCGGATGATCTATCGCGACTACCTCGACAGCGTAAGGCATCTTGTCGCTGGAAGGTTCCCGAGGTTCGGTACGTTTGCGAACAATACTTAAACCGAGAGATTCCTCCAGCCGGTCCATAACGCTCTCAATTTTTGCAACGGCGCTCCAGCTGCCAGACACCAAGCTGATAAAGGCACATTCGTTGCCGAGTACCGCCATGCGACTGTCGACGATATTGCAGCCGCTGTCGCGTATGCTTTTGGAGAGCTCATCAACGAGACCACGTCGATTGGCTCCGATTGCGGAGATAACTAGAAAGTTAGTGGCTTCCATCTTAACCTTACCTGGGTGTTTCGAGTGTGGCGTTGCCCAGCCGCAAAACGGGGCGGAGCCCGGGCCTTAAGTCATGCCGGAGGGCACGCGCCAAAGATTCCAGCGACGCATTTTAATCACAATGGGACGGCCGCAGCGTCCTATATTCTTGCATTTCTCGCAAGCGCGCCGGCGACCTCGCCGTGCGCGTCCGGCATGACGTGAATTTGAGTGCTATCATAGTTGTCAGGAAGTTCCGACAGAAGCACCATAAACGATTGAATTTGAACTGATTACCTGCCCATATGTTCTCTGGAAGCATGGTTGCCCTAGCGACGCCGATGATTGCCGGCGGCGGCGCCGAAACCGCAATTGATGAAGTAGCATTGCAGCGCCTTATCGAGTTTCACGTCGGTAGGGGCACTGACGCCATCGTTGCCGTTGGCACAACCGGCGAATCAGCGACGTTGAACGAGAGCGAGCACTGCGCTTTGATCGGCCGTGTAGTGCAAATGGTTGCTGGCCGGATCCCCGTGATCGCAGGCACCGGTGCGAATTCCACCTCCGAGGCAATCAGTCTCACCGCGTGTGCGAAACAGGCCGGCGCCGACGCGTGTTTATTAGTGACGCCCTATTACAACAAGCCAACACAAGAAGGTTTGTATCAACATCACAAGGCCGTTGCCGAGGCAGTATCGATCCCACAAATCCTCTACAACGTTCCGGCGCGTACCGCATGCGATATGTTGCCGGAAACGGTTGCGCGCCTGGCGCAGGTTGAAAACATAATCGGCGTCAAGGAGGCAACGGGGGAAGTAGCGCGCGTCGCCGAACTCAGGCATATGTGTGGCGATGACTTTCTTTTGCTAAGTGGCGACGATGCGACAGCGCTGGATTTTTTACTCGGCGGCGGCAATGGTGTTATCTCCGTGACCGCGAATATTGCGCCAGCAGAGATGCACGATATGTGCAAACACGCATTGTCTGGAGCCCGCGCTGAGGCGGAAAAACTCAATGACACACTAATGAAATTGCATGTTGATCTATTCATTGAATCCAGCCCCATTCCAACGAAGTGGGCGTTACACAAAATGGGACTGGTGCAGGCTGGGATCCGGCTGCCACTTACATGGATGACTGAGCAAAGCGAACAGCGCGTTATAAGCGCAATGCACGCCGCCGGTGTCGTCGTGAAGGCAGGCAGCTGATGTCGGTCGGATCTAGGCAATATTTAAGCATGCGGCACGGTGTCTGGTGTGCGGTAGCTATCTCGCTAATGCTTGCAGCTGGATGCAGCCGGGTCGTGCCTAAGTTGGACGAGGTTCTCTCGGATAAGCGAACTGCTTATAAAAAGAGCGAATCGCTGCCAGATCTGGAAGTCCCGCCGGAGCTGACCACGGATGCCATCCAGGACCGCATGGCGATACCCGAGGGGGGTCGAAGCGCAAGTTACTCGACTTATCAGCAACGTCGCACGCAACGGGAATCAGATTCGCCTGCTGGCGCACCGGCAGCATCCGCAGAGACCGAGCAAGTAATCGTCGTCGATGGCGAACCGGATGTGGTCTGGGGATCGGTTAGGAGATTCTGGCACGAACTCGGTTATCGGCTGGACATCGACGATCCGGTGGTTGGCACCATGCAAACCGATTGGCGCGAGAACGGGGTTGAGCTAACCCGTGACCGCTTCAAAGTCTTCGTTGAAGCTGGGCAGAAACCAGGGACTACGCTGCTGTTTTTCGCCCACGTCGGTGAGGCCTTGTCGCCGGACGGTGAGGATTTAGTCTGGCAATCGCGGCCACGCGATCTTGACGTCGAGGGGAAATTGGCCGAGCGCTTAAAGAAATTTGTGGCAAGCGGCCGATTATCTACGGTGTTGCCGGTGGCTGTTGCGCTACCGGCGGTGACCGACGTTGTCGAAAACCAAGAGCATGAAGCGCCGGTTGAGCCATCAGCAAATCACAAAGACAGCCAGCACCGGGAACAGAGCAGAGTCGAGGAAAGCTCGCCGGTTTCCACTCCGCCAACCTCCGCTGAGCCAATCGCCAGGGCATCGGCGCGAACGGAGTTGGAAGGCGAGCGGGCGGAACTTATAAGTGCCGGCGAGGGTAAATTGTACTTGGCAGTTGAGCAGGATTTTGCGCTGGCCTGGCGCAGTACCGGATTGGCCCTCGATCAGGCCGGCCTTACGATTGAACAAGCGGATAAGTCCAAGGGTGTCTATTACATTCGCTTTTTGGAGGAGGCTAACGATGACGAGGGCTCCGAGAAGAAAAAGCGCGGCTGGTCACGCCTGGCATTCTGGAAACGCGATGGCGACAGCGATCAATACCAACTCAGTTTGACCGGTGTCGGCGACATAACAGAAGTCGTCATTCTTAACGAAAACGGCAAGTGGGATACCAGCAAAAATGCGAGCCACATTCTGGTGCGTCTACATCAGGAGCTGAACAAACTCCTGTAATACAGTTCGCGCAACTATTTGCTGTGTTTGATAATTCGTCTGCGCCTGCCGAGCTGGCGTTTACTGAGCACATTGCGCCGGCCTTCAAAAGGATTCTCACTCTGTTTGAACTCGACCCGCAACGGTGCAGCATAAATGTCCAGGGCTTCACGGAACGCTCGTTCTAGATAACGCACATAATTATCCGGTACGTTCTTCACTTGGTTGCCATGTACGATCACTCTAGGTGGGTTGTGACCTCCCATATGCGCGAAGCGCAATTTAATACGTCGACCCCGCACTAAAGGCGGTGGATGATTATCTGTCGCCTGGCGCAGAATTTTGTTGAGTTTCGGAGTTGTCGTCGCCACAAACGCCGATGTGAAGGCGCGGTCGATCGATGAGAACAATTTGCCCACGCCGCTGCCGTGCAACGCAGAGATGTAATGGATGGGCGCAAAGTCGACAAATCGTAGGCGTCGCGCCGCCTCGTTGCGCACGCGATCACGCATACTGGAGCCCATTCCGTCCCATTTATTAACCACCATCAGCAGTGCTCGGCCCTGACTGAGGATCAATCCCGCAAGAGATAAATCCTGTTCCGTAAGTCCCTCGTGCGCGTCGACCATGAGGATGGCAACATGGGCTTGCTCTATCGCGTTTAACGTCTTTACGACGCTAAATTTCTCGATTCGTTCGTGTACGCGCGCGCGCCGACGTACCCCGGCGGTGTCAATCAACAGGTAATCTTTACCATGGCGTGTGAATGGAACTTCTATCGCGTCGCGAGTGGTTCCTGGCGTTTCGTTGGCAATGACGCGTTGCTCATTGACGATACGATTTACCAGCGTTGATTTGCCGACGTTGGGCCGCCCAATGATCGCTACGCGCGGCCTGTCATTACTGATGTCGTGTTGTTCCTCGGATATTTCCGGCAACCCATCGTACAAGGCTTGCTTGAGCGCAGTAAGGCCATCTCCGCGCAGCGCGCTGATGGCAAATATTGTCGTGAGACCAAGCCCGTAAAAATCGGCGAGCGCGACGTGTGGATCCCGGCCCTCCAGTTTATTGACCGCAAGATAAACAGGTTTGCCCATACGCCGTACCAGCATGGCGGCGACCTCATCGTCAGGCGTGCAGTTTTGATGGCCGTCGACCAGCAGCACTAAAAGATCGGCGTCATCGGCTACCTGCAGCGCTACATCGGAGACCCGGGTTGACAGTGTGTCGCCGCCGCCATCCAGTCCACCCGTGTCGACGACCAGCACAGGCCGATCACCCACGTGAGTTTCGCCAATTTGATAATCCCGCGTAACCCCAGGCTGGTCGGCGACGATGGCGTTGCGGGTCCCAGTCAGGCGGTTAAATAGCGTCGATTTGCCGACGTTGGGGCGACCGATAAGCGCAATGACCGGCTTCATCAATTGTCCCGGGGATTAACGAGAACGGCAATAATACTATCCCCGTCGCCTGCACTTACTTGGGCTTGTAAGCCGCAAGAACACCTGAGGACGTATAAGCAATCACTACACCGTCAACAACAATCGGCGGCGCAATCAACTGGCTTTTGGCGACCCGGGTACGGTTGGCAAACTCACCGTCGCTGGAGCCGAGCCAGTGGATGTAGCCCTCGAAATCACCGACCAATACATACGAAGCAATCGTTACCGGTGCAGTGAGCATGCGATCGTGAAGATTTTCCTGCTTCCAGACCGAGGTTCCGGTTAGACGATCGAGCGCCCACAAATGACTGTCTTCGTCGGCCAAATAGAGATTGGTTTCGTCAATTGCAAGTCCCGCGTGAGAGGAAATGTCACGCGACCATTCCACCCGACCGCTGTCCAAAGACACTGCAGCAACCTTTCCTTGAAACGTGGCAACGTAGATGGTGCGGTTATAGATTATCGGCTCTGCGTCGATGTCGACCATACGCTCCAGGTCCGAGCGGCCTCTGGGAATGGCAATCTGAGTCTCCCAAACCAGCCGCCCGGTATTGATTTCCAAGGCGACCAGGCGACCGCTGTCAAATCCTGCGATTACCAGATCCTCATATAGCGCGGGAGCGCTGGTTCCGCGCAAAGACAAGGTCGGTACCGTGCGATCGTAAATCCATAACCTGCTACCGCTGCGCGCATCCAAACCGAAGAGTTTCCCATCACCAGTGCGAACAACGACGGTGCCTCCCTGTGCTTTCGGCGCAGCAAGAACTTCGCTCGATACGCTTGAGCGCCAGCGGAATTCTCCGGTCTCCGCCGACAATGCCAGGACCTCGCCGTCGCTGGTCCCAATCATGACTAGACCCGAGCCGACACCGGGGCCGCCGGAAATTGGCACATTGGCATCGACCTGCCAAATCAAGCGGCCGTTCTTTACGTTAACCGCGCTGACCCGACCCCTAAGTTCAGCGGTGTAAATTGCGTTTTTTTCTGCAACGGGCGCCAGTTTGAGAAATTGCCTGGCGCTGCCTTTGCCGACTCGCTTCGACCACAACTCACGCGCATTTAATGTGGGCGTAAATTCGACAAGTTCAGCCGGCGGTTCGGTATTGTCATCGTCTACCAGTAAATTGCCGATCGATTTCATCGTCGAGCTTACCGCGGTGCACCCAGCCAGTGTGGTGGCCAGGATTAGTGTGATTGCGCGGATGTTGGGATAACCCCTAATTCGGAGGAATTTGGTCACTACCAGCTGAACCCAGGTCATCAAGTTTGAGCTGCAGAATTGCGAAATCCGCCTGCGTAGCCTCGGCTAGACTCAGGGCCTTGATATATTCTCGCCGCGCTTCGTCAATTTCGTTGCGGGCGACCAGAATGTCACCGCGTAACTCATGCAGGGAAACCTGAGCCGGCTCCGTTTGCTGTCCCGAAATCGTCGCCCAGGCTTTGTCATTGTTGCCTTGCGCGAGATACACCCGAGCTAGACGGCGTTGCGCTATATCTTTGATTTCATTCAGTGTTGCGTTGTCTATAACCCATTGCAGGCGCGTCTCGGCTGCATCGAAATCGCGCTCACCGACTTCAATTTTAGCAATGGCCAGGGCGGTCAATGCCGAATAAGTGCTTTCTCCAAAACGGTTGATTACCTGGTCGCCAATGAGTATCGCATCCGCTGTGTGGTTTTCTGTGAGCAACGAGCGCACTTCTTGAAATCCGGTTGAAGCCTCCTCGCCTTTGATCTGTTCCTGAGTTTGCCAATATCGCCAGCCAAAAAGCGAGCCGAGACCCAAGATGATCCCGGTGATGATGGCCATGCCATTTTCCTTCCACCATTTCTTTATGGCCTCGACCTGTTCTTCTTCGCTTGAATATACGTCCACCGAAATCTCCTATCAGACCAAATATAGCCGCGGTTTGGACGGCGTATTATACATCCCTCAGGCAGGCACTTTATGCGGCTATCTCAAGGGGTCAGAGTTGTTGATCTCAACAGAGATCAACAACTCTGACCCCTTGAGATAGCGAATGCGGCAGGCGATTAGTTGCCAGTGTTCAGACCAAGCGCAGCGAGCATCGGCGACAAAGACTGGACAAGTGTCTCTCGGGGTATGCGTTGTTGCTCTTGGGCGTCGCTTAGCGGTTTTAACGTGACCGAATTTTGTTGTTTCTCTTCGTCGCCTAGAACTATCGCGAAGTCGGCGCCGGAGCGATTAGCAAGTTTAAATCGATTCTTGATGCTGCCCGCGCCGCAGTGCATCTGAATGCGCAACTGTGGGAAGTGATTACGTAATTGCTCAGCGACCTGCAACGCGTCGCCGCTATTGGCCGTGTCCAGCGGGATGACGTATATGTCTGCGGCCCGCCGGTCGCCTTGGGCGTTGCTGTCCAGCAGCGCCACAAGTCGCTCCAGCCCCATGGCAAAACCGACCGCTGGAGTAGACTGCGCACCGAAGTGCTCGACCAGTCCGTCATAGCGACCGCCACCGCAAACGGTGCCTTGTGCGCCCAGGCGGTCGGTGACCCACTCGAATACGGTGCGGTTGTAATAATCCAGTCCGCGTACTAACCGCGGGTTCACTTCAAATGCTAGACCGGCATCGCGCAGCAGGGTCGAGAGTTGCTCAAAATGTTCGCGCGATGGCACGTCCAGGTGTTGGTCAAATAAAGGCGCCTGCGCAACCAGCTCCGCCATTTCCGGGTTCTTGCTGTCGAGTATGCGCAAGGGGTTGCGTTCCAGACGGCGCAAGCTGTCGGCGTCGAGATCAGCGCGGTGGGCATTAAAATACTCAATTAAGTGGCTGCGATATTCCGCCCGTGCGTCCGCGGCTCCCAAAGTATTGATTTGCAGGGCCACGCCGTCGATGCCCAGCTCTCGCCACAGTCGCGCTGTCATGAGGATCAGTTCCGCGTCAATATCGGGTCCTTGCAGGCCGAAAACTTCCGCCCCGATTTGATGAAACTGCCGATAGCGACCCTTTTGCGGGCGTTCGTGACGGAACATGGGGCCGCTGTACCAAAATCGCTGGATCTGGTTATATAGCAGGCCGTGTTCAATACCCGCCCGTACGCAACCGGCAGTACCTTCGGGACGCAAACTCACGCTGTCCCCATTGCGGTCCGCGAACGTGTACATTTCCTTTTCTACAATGTCGGTGGCATCCCCGATGGAACGCGCGAACAGCGCAGAGTTCTCCATGATGGGGATACGAATTTCCGCATAGCCATAGGCGCTGAGGACGCGTTTGGACACAGTCTCCAGAAGCTGCCAGCGCGGCGTTTCCTCCGGCAGGATGTCGTTCATGCCGCGTATGGCTTGCAGGTCACCGCTCACGTTTTCTTCCTCGGCCATGCAGTGATGCGCTTCATTGCTCTGTAATACCCTCATCGCCAACCTGGAATCTGGCTATGCCGCGCTGCGAGAACGGCTTTATATCGAGTACCGCACCCTGGTATTCAACGGTAGCGGCCGAGGCACGGCCGATTTTCACTCGGTAAGGACGTCGGCCGTTGACTTTAATATGTTCAGCAGGCTTGCCGAGATCGTAATACAGGCGCTCACCTTGCGCGTCGTAGATTTCTATCCACGCCTCATCGCTCAGGGTAAGAGATAAAGTGGCAGAAGGCGGTGGTGGTGGTTTGGGCGCCGGAGGTGAAATTGACACCGGCTCGACGCCGCGTCTTGTTGGTACCAGCGTGTCCGGGTGGACGACGATTGGATAGGTATAATCGAGGTTGTAGCCGGATGTATTCGGTTCCTCCTCTACGGCCTCCTCGCCTGGCACCCCGGTATCGATTACGACAGCCTCTCCATATTGTGTGTGCCACCAGATAGCCAGTAACGCGCTTAGAACGGCAACCACGGAGTATGTCATCGCTTTTACTGGGCGGTCGCCGCTGCGCGCCTGGCTCGCAGGGCGGCTTGAGTATGGCTGGACTTCGGGTGCCTGCGGCGCGTGTTTATCAAACTGCAGCAGTAGCGGTTCGGGATCCAGTTCTATAAGACGCGCATAATTGCGAATGTAGCCACGAACAAAGGCAACGGCACCCAGGCCGTCATAGCTGTCGCTTTCTACGGCCTCTATGGCACTGGCATCGAGGTGCAACTGGTTTGCTATGTCTTGAGATGATAGTTGGCGGGCGACACGACCAGCGCGCAACGCACTCCCTATACTCTGTTGCCCGGCATCCGCGTTGCTGTCAGCCTCGTGGTGCCGTGAATCTTCCACTACTCCTCCGATTTGAACAGAAGTCGAGTCTCCTCAGAATCTGGGTACTTCGCCTTTAAGGCCAGCCCGTAACTGGCAACGGTGTCGCGGTCGCCGAGTTCCCGCTCGATGCGGATGCCAAGCCACAGACTCCGTGCGTCTTGCTCTGCGACTTCAAGGTAGCGCTGCAGGTAACCGCGTGCCTGCAGGAAGCGCTGATTCTCATAGCTGAGCTTTGACATTTGAAACAATGCGGGAGGCAGTTTCGGATTGATCTGCAATCCACGGCGAAGATTTTTTTCCGCCAGGTCAGCGTCAAAGCTTAGCGCACACACGCCTGCGTTCGTGAATGCAAGTTCCGGCGAACGGTTTAGCGGGTTTGCTACTGCCCTTTCGAACAAATCAAGCCCCTCCTGGCGACGTCCTTGGCTGCATTCATATTGGCCGTAGTTATTTAAAGCGTTTGGATTGTTGGGTTCCAGGCGGATAGATTGCTTAAAGTTCCTCTGTGCTTTGCTGTCTTCGCCCAGCCGGGCGTAGAGCAGGCCGAGCATTGAGTAAGCCGCTGCGTAGCGCGGGTCATATTCCAACGCTTTTTGCAGGCGCCGAAGCGCAATCTCGTTGTCCCCTTTCCTGATATATTCCGCTGCCATCTGCAGGTTGAGTTGTGCGTGCTTATTGGGTTCGCTTCCCAGGTCATCGTCGCGGACGGGGGATGTTGTCGGCCCACACGCGCTCGCGATCGTCACTAAGGCAAACAATCCGAGTGTGCGAGTTGCAATTTTCAAGTGTGCGCCTCCGCCACCGCAGCAAACGCCTGGCGTCGGTGACGTCCGCCGCGAGCAGCGACCTTACCTACCAATTGGCCGCAGGCAGCATCGATGTCATCACCGCGCGTTTTCCGCGTAATAGTGATTAAACCGGCTTGGATCAGTATATCGCGGAAATGGTCGATGACGGCAGGGGGAGAGCATTGATAGGGGGCCGCGTCGATTGGGTTGAACGGAATCAGATTGACCTTGGCGGGGATGCCGCGTAAGCGTCGGGCCAATTCTTCAGCGTGTCTGGGTTCGTCGTTGACGCCGTCGAGCATGACATATTCGAACGTAATGGCATTGCGCGCGTCATCACCGGCGAAACGTCGGCAGGCGGCGAGTAGCTCGGTCAATGGATATTTACGATTTAGCGGCACTAATTGGTCGCGCAATTCATCGAAGGGTGCGTGCAGCGAGACGGCAAGGCTTACCGGGCTGCGCTCGCGCAGTCGATCAATACCCGGGACTACGCCAGCGGTGCTCAGGGTAATGCGTCGTTTCGCAAACCCGAACGCGTTGTCATCCATCATCAAGTCCATCGCGTTGGTGACGTTGTCAAAGTTCAGCAGAGGTTCACCCATACCCATTAACACGACGTTGGTGATGCTGCGTTCGCCGCCGACGCCGTGACCGAGCCGGCGCGAGGCGATCAATACCTGGCCGATTATCTCCGCGACGCCCAGGTTACGATTAAATCCCTGTTTCCCGGTTGCGCAGAAACTGCAATCCAATGGACAACCGATTTGTGACGACACACATAAGGTCCCGCGCTCGGCTTCGGGGATAAACACCGTTTCAACGCAATTGGCGTCGTCAATTCGAATCAGCCATTTCAACGTGCCATCTGCTGAGGACTGTTCGCTTTCAATGGGTGGTAGAGCGATGCGGCTGGTGTTGCCAAGCTGGCCGCGCAGTTCATTGCTGAGGTTTGTCATGGCGCTGAAATCGTCCACGCCTTGTTGGTATACCCACTTCAATATCTGCGCGGCGCGAAAAGATTTTTCGCCGCAATCCAGAAAAAATCGTTCCAGATCCGCGTGATTGAAGTCCAGCAGGTTTGTCAGCGTTTTACTCAAAAGTGTCAGGGCCTTGGACAGAGCTCGTCGGAGCCAAAAAAAAGGGCGATCTCGCTCTTGGCAGTATCCGGTCCGTCGGATCCATGTACCGCGTTCGCTGATATGCTGTTAGCGAAGTCGGCTCGTATGGTGCCGGCATCCGCTTGCGCGGGATCAGTGGCACCCATGATGCGCCGGTTTTCGGCGATCGCGTCGTCTCCTTCGAGCACCATCGCCATTATCGGACCGGAAAGCATGTAGTCCACGAGTTCGCCGAAAAACGGCCGTTCTTTGTGCACGGAGTAAAATGCCTCGGCGCGTTCCTGACTGAGGGTCAGCATTCGTGCCGCAATGATCTGTAGACCGCTTTGTTCGAAGCGCGCAATAATCGCGCCGATATGGTTGCCCTGAACCGCATCGGGCTTAATGATGGATAACGTCCGTTCGACAGGCATTACTTGTGCTTTATTGTGTTAGCGGAGCAGGGCGCGATGATAGTGACAATCCCGGCGTCATGAACCAGTGCGAACCCGATGAAATGGAGGCCGCCAGGCAATTAGCACTATGCGTTAGGGGGAATCGATTTGCATTCTGCGCTGCGCAAAGCCGGCTCGAGGAGTCCGCGAACCCGTGGGTAGACTCGGCCTGTGGCGCCTCAGTACAAACCTACTTGTAGCCGTGCCGCCTCCGACATCATGCTTTGATCCCAGGGGGGCTCGAAAACCAGCTCGACATTGACCTCCGTTACGTTCGGTATCTGACGGACCCGATCATCGACGTCCTGAACCAGGTAGTCTCCCATCCCACAGCCCGGCGCGGTCAAGGTCAAGTCGATATCGATCCGATTTCCGGCCGTGGCCAGAGGCGTTATTTCGCACTTATAGATCAGCCCCAGATCGACGATATTAATAGGGATCTCAGGGTCGTAGCAGCCGCGCAACTGTGACCACACCAACTCCTCCTCAACCACGCCGCCGTTATCACCGGTCAAAGCGATGGGATCTTGTGCCGGTTCCATGCCCAGGGCGTCGAGATCCTTACCCGCAATCCGAGCGAGATTGCCGTTGAAGTTGACTGTCACCGTGGCGCCCAAAGCTTGCGTCACGTAAACAATGCTTTCCGCCGGTATGGAAATGGGCGAGCCATGTGGGATAAGAGTTGCCTGACAATCTCGCGTGACGGTGATTGGATCTGGATAGTCCATAGTGTTTGTCATTATTCGGTGGTTGTGCTGTCGTTTCCGGCGAGCGCCGAATCCAAAGTATGCCAGGCCAGCGTGGCGCATTTAACGCGCGCCGGATAGGCACGCACGCCCGCAAGTGCCGCGAGTTTGCCTAACGCTGGGTCGGGTAACGCGTCACCGTCGCTGGTGACGAGTTGGTGAAATTGCTTGAACAGGCCCGTAGCTTCCTGTTCGGTCTTACCCTTAATTTGTTCCGTCATGAGCGAAGCGGACGCAACCGAAATTGCGCAACCGGCGCCTTCGAACGCGATGTCGTCAATGACACCGTCGCGTACCCGCAGGTAGAGTTTTAATCGATCCCCGCACAGTGGGTTGTAGCCCTCGGCACGCAGGGTCGGATCTTCGATCTCGCGGTAGTTTCGCGGGCTGCGGTTGTGATCGATGATCATCTCTTGATACAGATCGCTGAGGTCCATGATTTATCCAAATACCTTGCGTGCTTCATCGAGCGCGGCAAACAGCGCATCTACGTCGTCGTGCGTGTTGTAAAAAGCGAATGAAGCCCGCGCGGTGGCGGGTACCCCATAACGTTCCATCAAGGGCATCGCGCAATGATGTCCTGTGCGGATCGCCACGCCGGCATTGTCGACAATGGTGCCTAAGTCATGTGGATGGATCTTGTCGAGGACGAACGAAAGCACGGCTGCTTTGTGCTTGGCAGTGCCGATGGTGCGAAAATCAGGTGATGCGTCGGCCAGCGTTGCAGCGTGCGCCATGAGCGCCGCCTCATGCTCAGCTACAGCCTGAAAGTCGAGTGATTCCAAATACTCAACTGCCGCGCCGAGTCCGATTGTGCCCGCTATATTGGGTGTCCCGGCTTCGAATTTGTAAGGTAGATCGTTGTAGAGAGTTTTGTCGAATCTCACCGTACGGATCATGTCGCCGCCGCCCTGATACGGCGGCATTTCTTGTAACAGCGTTTTCGAACCGTAAAGCACACCGATGCCGGTGGGAGCGAACATTTTGTGGCCCGAGAACGTGTAGAAATCGCATTTAAGCGCCTGCATATCGACACGGGTGTGCGGTGTTGCTTGTGCGCCATCCACCAGTATCGGAACGTCTATCGCATGGGCAAGATCGATGATCTCCTCGATCGGATTAATCGTCCCCAGTGCGTTCGAGATATGTGCAACGGCGACCAGCCGTGTCCGCTCGCCGAGTAAATCGCGATAGGCATCCATGCGCAGCTCGCCGGCGTCGTTGATCGGGATAACTTTTAGAATGCCGCCGGTCTGCTCGCATACCATCTGCCACGGTACGATGTTGGCGTGGTGTTCCATTTCCGAGATCAGAATTTCGTCTCCCGGCTGCAGGCGCGGTCGTGCATAACTTTGTGCAACCAGGTTGATGCCTTCGGTGGTACCGCGCACGAAAATGACTTCGCTGCGTTCCCCTGCGTTGATATAGCGCTGAACCGCATCACGCGTGCCCTCGTAGCCGGCCGTAGCTTCTTCACTGAGCGTGTGCACGCCGCGGTGGATGTTGGAATTGTATGTCTCGTAATAATTTCGCACCGCGTCGATCACCACTTGCGGCTTTTGAGTCGTTGCGGCGTTGTCAAGATAGACCAGCGGGCGTGAGTTCACCTCGCGTTTCAGGATCGGAAAATCGGCGCGCCGTTGCAGCACTGACTCTACGTCTTGCGTTACCGCTGCGCGCGCGGTGGTGCTCATAGCAGCGCCTCGAGTCGCTCGGCCGCGGGCAAATGCCCCATAATTTTCTCAGTCAGGCGTTCGCGCAGAGGTGCAAATTTAATGCGATTAATAATTTCGGCGGCGAAAGCGTAGATAAGCAAACCACGTGCGGTATCACGATCCATGCCGCGGGATAACAGATAAAACATGGCGTTATCGTCGAGCTGTCCTACCGTCGCTCCATGTGCGCATTGCACATCATCGGCGTAGATTTCGAGTTCGGGCTTGGTATCGACTTCGGCGGTATCGGACAGCAGCAAATTTTTGTTCGATTGGCGTGCGTCAGTTTTCTGGGCGTCCTGATGAACGACTACTTTGCCGTTAAAAACACCATGCGCGTGCCCGTCCAGGATCCCGCGAAAATTTTCATCGCTGCGAGTATTGGGCATCAGGTGATCGACGCGCGTGTGGTGATCAACGTGTTGGCGTTTTGCCCCCATGAATAAGCCGTAAAGACCCGCCGTTGCGCCTGGCGCGAGCAGGTCAAACTGCATATCGTGGCGGGCAAGCCGCGCGCCGATGGAAACCGAATACGCCTGGACATTCGAGTCGCGATGCAGCTGCGCCTTTAGATGGCCAATATGATAGGAACTCGAAGATTCCTCTTGGACTTTGTAATGTTCGATGGCTGCGCCATCTTCGGCGGTGATATGCGTAACAGTATTGGTGAAATTGTCAGCGTCAGTGAGGCCGATATAGCTTTCTATGATGCTTGCCCGGGAATTTTTGCCGGCAGTGATGACGACCCGCGGGCACTGCACGAAGGGTTCAGTGGTGGCAGTGGCGATGAACAGCACGTGGATCGGCTGCTCGACCTCTACCCCGTCATCGATACTTATGTACGCGCCGTCATGCATGAATGCTGAATTCAATGCGCCAAACCGACCTGCTGTTTCGTCGGCGAGCAATCGGGCAAGTGACTCCGGCGGCTCACTAAGTGTTGCCGCCAACGAAGCCAAGCGTACGCCGCCTGCCAGGGCGCCGACATTCGAGAGCTCGGCGGCGAACCCTCCATTTACGAACACCAGATTGCTGGCTCGGGCATCGGCGTAGCCCAGCGAATCGACCAGCTGGCGGTCGATCAAAGCGTCCGCGGTTGTTGCCAGACGAAAACTGCGGCGTTCCAATTGCGCGAGATTCGTATATTTCCAATCCTCATCGCGTATGGTTGGGAAGCCGTGCTCGCTGAAGCGCTGCAGTGCACGCTGACGAGTCTGTTGCAACCAGTCGAGATCGGTCCCCGCCAACGACAGCTCGGCGCGGTTAAATTCTTCCGTATAATGCTGGACGGCGTTAAACGCCGATGATGCGTTCAAGCCGCTTCTTCCTCTTTCTCAATCCAATCGTAACCGCGCTCCTCCAATTCCAACGCCAACTCGTGACCGCCTGACTTGACGATGCGCCCGCGCGCGAGAACGTGAACGCGGTCGGGAACGATGTAGCTCAACAGTCGTTGATAATGTGTTACCAACACGAAACAGCGCTGCGCTGAGCGCAAATCATTGACGCCTTGCGCGACTATTTTCAACGCATCGATGTCCAGACCCGAGTCCGTTTCATCAAGGATGGCAAGCTGTGGTTCCAGTATCGCCATTTGAAAGATTTCGTTGCGTTTCTTCTCGCCGCCGGAAAAACCTTCGTTTACCGAGCGGTTTAACAGCGCTTCGTCCATCTGGATGACGTTTCTCTTTTCCTTGATCAGTTGCAGGAACTCTACGGCATCTAGCTCCTGTTCACCGCGATGCCGGCGTATGGCGTTGACGGCAGCTTTGAGCATGTAGACATTGTTGACCCCGGGAATTTCGACCGGGTATTGAAACGCCAGAAATACGCCTTCGCGAGCGCGCTCTTCCGGTTCAAGGGATAGAAGATCGGTGCCGTTGTACAACACTTCGCCGCGCGTCACTTCATAGCCGGCTTTGCCGCTGAGCACATGGGCGAGCGTACTTTTGCCCGAACCATTGGGCCCCATAATGGCGTGTATTTCTCCGGCACTGGTTTCCAGGTTTATACCTCTGAGGATGTTTTTACCTGCGACGTCCACGTGCAGGTCACGAATACTGAGCATTGCCATTTGATTCCCCGACCTCGTTATCCGACGGCGCCCTCCAGGCTGATGCCGAGCAGTTTCTGCGCCTCTACGGCAAACTCCATCGGCAGTTCCTTGAATACAGATTTGCAAAAACCGTTGACGATCATCGTTACCGCGTCTTCCTCTGAGATGCCGCGCTGGCGGCAGTAAAACAGCTGGTCGTCAGCAATTTTTGAAGTAGTTGCTTCATGTTCCACCTGCGCGCTCGAGTTGCTTACCTCGATGTAAGGAAAGGTGTGTGCGCCACAGGTGTCCCCGATCAGTAGTGAGTCACATTGCGTGTAGTTGCGAGCGCCTTCGGCGCCGGGCGCAATTTTGACCAGTCCGCGATAGGCATTTTGTCCTTTTCCGGCAGAAATGCCTTTCGAGATGATCGTGCTGCTGGTATTGCGTCCGACGTGCAACATTTTGGTGCCGGTGTCGGCCTGTTGATAGTTGTTGGTCAGCGCTACTGAGTAAAACTCGCCGACTGAGTTGTCGCCAAGCAGCACACAACTGGGGTATTTCCAGGTAATCGCCGACCCTGTTTCGACCTGGGTCCAGGAAATCTTGGAATTAATCCCGCGGCACTCGCCACGCTTGGTAACGAAGTTATAAATGCCGCCTACACCATTCTCGTCGCCCGGGTACCAGTTCTGGACGGTGGAATACTTGATCTGCGCGTTATCGAGGGCGACCAGTTCAACCACAGCGGCGTGCAGCTGATTCTCGTCGCGCATCGGCGCCGTGCAGCCTTCCAGATAGCTTACGTAGCTGCCTTCGTCAGCGATTATCAATGTACGCTCGAACTGTCCGGTATTGGCCGCGTTAATGCGAAAGTAAGTAGACAACTCCATTGGGCAGCGCGTGTTCTTCGGGATGTAACAAAACGAGCCGTCTGTAAATACCGCGGAATTCATTGCCGCGAAGAAATTGTCGGCTACCGGCACCACACTGCCCAGATACTGGCGCACCAGCTCGGGGTGATTTTCGACGGCTTCAGAAAAGGGGCAAAATATAACGCCGGCGTCCGCAAGCTTTCCCTTAAAAGTGGTGGCGACGGAGACGCTGTCGAATACTGCATCAACAGCCACGCCCGCCAGCATCTCCTGTTCGCGCAGCGGGATGCCGAGTTTTTCGTAGGTTTCCAATAGCTTGGGATCGACCTCGTCGAGGCTTTTAGGTCGATCGGTGTCTGACTTGGGTGCCGAATAATAGGAAATCGCCTGGTAATCGATGGGTGCGTGATGCACGTGTGCCCAGCGCGGTTCAATCAGCGTCAACCAGCGCTGATAGGCTTCGATGCGCCAGTCCAGCAGCCACTGTGGTTCGTTCTTTTTGTGAGAGATGAACTCAATCACATCTTCATTGAGACCCGGCGCTACGGTGTCGGCGTCGAGCTCTGTATAAAATCCGGCTTCGTATTCCTGTTTAACGAACGTTTCGATATCTTGCGACTTTGTGGCCATTTCGGTCTCCAGCGATTTGGGGCTAGATGCTGAAGCTCTCACCGCAGCCGCAGGTTTGTTTGACGTTGGGATTGTGGAATCTAAATCCCTCATTCAGGCCCTCGCGGGTGTAATCGAGTTCGGTACCTTGCAGTAGTGGGAAGCTCTGGTCATCCACGACCAGGCGCACGCCTTGTGATTCAAATACCTGATCGGTATTGGTGACGCCATCAACGGGTTCAACCACGTACATGAATCCCGAACAGCCGGTGGGTTTGACTTTTATGCGCAGTCCATCACCGTTGCCGGTCTCAGTGAGAAAACGTTTAACGTGGGATGCTGCGTTTTCGGTTAATGTGATTGACATATTTTTTACCTTATTGCTTCGCTAACGACCGGGATTGAAATTTCTTTGCGCAGATGCTGCAGCGACATACTGTCTTGGCGGGCCGATACGGTCATTACGCTGCGTCGCGTGACAAGTTCTGCGAGGCTGATATCGCCCAAAAATTCACGAATTTGGTCGCTCAAGTCGGTCCACAAATCGTGCGTCAGGCAGCGGTGTTCGCTCTGACAATTTTCCTGTCCGGCGCAGCGCGTTGCGTCAACGGACTCATCCACGGCGTCAATGACCTCGGCGACTGATATTTCGCTAATCGAACGGCCGAGACGATATCCACCACCGGGCCCACGAACGCTTAAAACCAGGTCGCCGCGCCGCAGTCTTACAAACAACTGCTCCAGATAGGACAATGAGATGCCTTGTCGTGCAGAGATGTCCGCAAGCGCTATGGGTCGCTGGTCGGCACTGTGTAACGCCAGATCGAGCATCGCCGTCACCGCATAGCGTCCACGCGTCGTAAGCTTCATTTCCGGTCATCCTGGGCACGTTTGGGGGTCGCAGAATTACATAACTGAGTAATTTAGTCAAGAATTAGGGCAAGGCCCTGTAGTGTACTGAAACTTCAATATAATCAAATTACTACGGATGAGCCTTGTGAGGCGATGAAGCGCGCGGTCTGGCAGCCCGAGGCGAGTTGCCGCAGTTTATTGGCGCGAATGCCGGATAATCCGGCTTTCGCCTTATTTCCTACCGGAGTCTTGCGGCGGCGCTTTCGACTCCTGATCGTCTGCGGACGAGGAACCCTTGAGCTGCGCGATCTCATCCTCCAGCTTATGCAGGTGATCAAGTATGGAGTTGAGTGCGCTCGTGACCGGATCGGGCGTGTCCTGGGTGGTTGCGTAGGCTTCGAATCCAAATTTGGCGGCCATGGATTTGCGTCGAGCGTTGTCTGCTTGTGTGTCGACGATTCTGCCGGGGACCCCGACCACGGTAGCGCCCTCGGGTACGTCGCGCACGACCACAGCATTTGAGCCTATGCGGGCGTTTGTGCCGACCACGATTGGGCCCAATACCTTTGCGCCGGTTCCCACCACTACATTGTTCTGTAACGTGGGATGGCGTTTTCCCTTCTGCCACGAGGTGCCGCCGAGCGTAACACCATGGTAGATCGTGCAGTCATCGGCGATCTCGGAGGTCTCGCCAATGACAACGCCCATGCCGTGATCGATAAAAAAGCGGCGACCGATGCTCGCGCCTGGGTGGATCTCGATGCCGGTCAGCCACCTGGCGACGTGGGCGAGCATACGCGCGAGTAACTTTAGTCCTCGTTTCCAGCACCAATGATTGATGCGGTGCATCAACACAGCGTGTAAACCGGGATAGGTGGTCAAAACTTCCAGCGTCGTGCGCGCCGCGGGGGTCGCGCTCGAACACGCAGGTAATGTCCTCTTTCAATCGCTCAAACATGTAGACCTCGCACGGTAACGTTCAACGCAAGGTATTCATGCGTTCAAGTTGAGCGCGCAGACGTGTCAGTGCATCCTCGAGCTTGTGATGACGCTCGCGTTCCCTATCGACGACATCCGCTGGTGCGCGGTCGACGAATTTTGGATTGGCAAGTTTTGCAGCGCTACGCTCAATGGCTTGTTCGTGTTTTGCTATTTCTTTTTCCAATCGCTCGCTTTCTATTACTGGATCTATGAAATCTGCCAACGGTATTAATAGCGTGCTGTTGCCCGCTAGCGCGGTCGCCGCATCGGGGGCCATATCTGGTTTGATGCGATTTAAGGTACTAATACGTGCCAGCCGTGTAATGGTATCCTGGTTTGCCTGCAGCCAACGCCGCTCATTATCGTCGCCCCCATGAACCAGAACCTGTAGCGGTTTTCCCGGAGCTATGTTCTGCTCCGCACGAATGCGGCGTACGCCGAGCACGAAGTTTTTCAACCATCCGAACTCCTGTATGGCGTCATCATCGAGAAGTGAGGCATCAGGTTGCGGATAGCGCTGAATCGAAATACTGTCACCTTCGGCACCTGCCAGGGGCGCAACTCTGCGCCAGATCTCTTCGCTAATGAACGGCATCAACGGGTGCGCGGCTCGTAACATCGACTCCAGTGTGTTAACCAGCGTTCGACAAACACCCTGCTTTGCCGCGGCACTTGCGCTGTCATCGTTCAGCACTGTCTTGGACAGTTCCAGGTACCAATCGCAATATTCGTCCCAACAGAATTCGTAGAAGGATTGCGCCGCGAGATCGAAGCGATAGCCACCAAAGCCCTCAATGATCTCGCTCAGGTGTTGCTGCCACAGCGCCTGGATCCAGCGCTCGGCGAGGCCAAGTTCCACATTCGCGCCATTGTCGGCGTAGTCGTGCGCCTCCAGCGTAATCAACACATAGCGCGCGGCATTCCAAAGCTTGTTACAGAAATTCCGATTCCCCTGCACCCGCCCGACATCGAAACGAATATCCCGTCCCTGTGTCGCCAGTGACGCAAACGTAAAGCGCAGTGCGTCTGTTCCGTAGCTTTCAATGCCATTTGGGAATTGTTTGCGCGTGGCGCGCTCGATTTTTTCTGCGTCCTGCGGCCGCATAAGGTTGCTCGTGCGCTTTGTAACCAGTGCCTCAAGCTCGATTCCGTCTATGAGATCGATGGGATCGAGAATGTTACCCTTGGACTTGGACATCTTCTGTCCATCTGCGTCGCGCACCAGCCCATGGATATACACTTCCTTGAAAGGCACGTCGTCCATAAACTTCAGACCGAGCATGATCATCCGCGCAACCCAAAAGAAAATGATGTCAAAGCCCGTGACTAGAACATTGGTGGGGTAGAAAGTCTTTAGTTCAGGGGTTTCGTCGGGCCAGCCGAGTGTCGAAAATGGCCACAAGCCCGACGAAAACCAGGTATCCAATACATCCGGATCCTGGTGCAGTATCAGATCATCGCTTAGAGCGTGGCGCTCGCGCGTCTGCGACTCCGAGCGTCCGACGTATACTTTGCCCTCTTCGTCATACCACGCCGGAATTCGATGCCCCCACCAGAGCTGGCGGCTGATGCACCAATCTTGAATGTTGCGCATCCATTCAAAGTAGGTTTTCTCCCAGTTCTGCGGTACGAATTTAATCTTGCCGGTTTCTACTGCGCGGATCGCGGGTTCAGCGAGACTTTGCGCACGCACATACCACTGTTGGGTAAGATAGGGTTCGATGACCGTTTGCGAGCGGTCACCGCGCGGCACGACAAGCTTATGCGCGTCGATTCTCTCTATCAACGATTGTGCTTCGAGATCCGCGACGATGCGTTTGCGTGCTTCGTAGCGGTCCAATCCCTGATAAGTTTCAGGACCGTTTGAGTTAATGGCGGCCCCGTCGGTAAATATATTAATCGGCTCTAAACCGTGGCGTTCGCCGACCTCATAATCGTTAAAGTCGTGTGCAGGGGTTATTTTGACGCAGCCGGAACCGAATTCCTTGTCCACGTAATCGTCGGCGATTATCGGGATCTGCTTGCCGGTGAGTGGCAAATGTACCTTGCGCCCGACCAATGCTTGGAAGCGTTCGTCTTGCGGGTTCACGGCGACGGCAACGTCGCCCAGCATTGTTTCCGGGCGAGTAGTCGCGACCACCAGGTGACCGTCATCTTCTACGAACGGATAGCGTATATGCCAGAGACTGCCTTGCTCTTCTTCGGCGACGACCTCCAGATCCGAGATTGCGGTATGCAGAACGGGATCCCAGTTAACCAGGCGGGTGCCTCTGTAAATGAGCCCCTCCTCGTATAGACGCACGAAAACTTCTGTAACGGCGCGTGACAAAGCGGGCTCCAGCGTGAAACGCTCGCGCGTCCAATCCATGGATGTTCCCATCCGACGAAGCTGCTGTGTGATGATGCCGCCGGATTGTTGTTTCCATTTCCACACCTGCTCCACGAAACGCTCGCGACCCAGTTGTTGGCGGTCAAGCCCTTGTTCGGCAAGCTGCCGTTCAACTACGATCTGGGTTGCGATGCCGGCGTGGTCGGTCCCGCATTGCCACAAGGTGTTGTCCCCGAGCATTCGATGATAGCGAATAAGGGTGTCCATCAACGTGTCTTGAAACGCGTGCCCCATGTGTAGACTACCGGTGACGTTGGGCGGTGGTAGCGCGATGCAATACGGGCGGGATCCGCCTTGCGGTTGAAAATGACCGGCGGCTTCCCACTGCTGGTAGAGCGCCTGCTCGATACTGTGCGGGTCGTACAGCTTGGCAATGGGCGCACCGTCTTCGGGCTCCGCTGGCTCCGGCGCCGTCTTGGCCGCCGCCTCGGTGAGCTCGGATGTATCCTGCAACGACAGTTGTTGCGGGCCGTTCAGTGCGGCGGCGAGCTGCGTCTGCACCTCACTGGCGATGGTCGAGCGCGCTTGTTCGGAGATCGCCGCTAAGCCATCGTCGAAGATCCCGCGCAGTTCATTGACTAGCTGCGCAAGCAATGCCGGATCAACGGATGTGGCGGACGTCTCGGCCGGCTCATCGGACTCACTTGGCGGTGAAAAATCCAGCGGCAGCGTCTCTCCCGGTAGTACGACTTCGTCCAATATCGGTAGATCCTCGTAGTCGTCGGCGCCGGCAGGTTCGGAGTGCGCTGGTCCGAGTTGCCGGTCGATCAGACCGTTGAGCTCTTCGACTTCTTTGTCCAGTTCGGGTTTGTCCCCGGGCTGACCAGAGCTGGCATCGCGATTAGCCACTTGTGTCTCCGAGATTGTGCGTTGCCGGGGTGTAACCCTGGTCTTGATAAAAGCGATAACGCTCGCGAGCGGCGTCACGTCCTTCGCCCGTACCCGGTACGATCTCGATAACCCGCTCGAAATCGCTGAAATTCGTCGGTACCGGATGGTCGAGGTTCACGAGCACGTCCATGCTATGGCCATCTTGCAAAGTGCTGCCAATCAGCACAGGTGCCCCTGACGCATCCTTGGCCTCGGTGCGGCTGTGCGGGATGAAACTGATGTCGCGAAATGTCCATAACAGCTCGTCAAGTCGTGCGCCCCGTTCAGGCGAGTTGACCCGAACGAACACTGACATTCCTTGGTCGAAAGCTTTGGACGTCAGTCTGCAGCTGAGCCGATCCGGATCTTCGGCGCCGTCCGCCGACAGTACGTAAAAATCGATTCGAGCTAGGCGCAATTGTCGATCAGGTATTGCACTAATAAGGCTACCGGGCGCCCCGTTGAACCTTTGTTCTTGCCACCCCGATACGCCACCCCCGCGATGTCGAGGTGCGCCCAGCGAAAGTTGCCGGCGAACCGTGACAGAAAGCAGGCGGCGGTGATCGAGCCCGCTTCACGGCCGCCAACGTTGGCGATATCGGCAAACGGACTCTTAATCTGTTCCTGGTATTCGTCCCATAGCGGCATGCGCCAAGCACGGTCGCCACTGAATTCGCCGGCATCCAGCAGCGCATTGGCGAGTTCGTCGTCGCTGCTGAACAGGCCCATGGCATGGCTGCCCAGTGCAACAACGCACGCGCCCGTTAGGGTTGCGATGTCGATTACGGCGCGTGGTTTGAACTGTTCCACATAGGTCATTGCGTCACACAGGATAAGTCGCCCCTCAGCATCCGTGTTCAATATCTCTATGGTTTGCCCTGACATCGAGGTCACGATATCTCCGGGTTTGATCGCCTCGCCATCTGGTAGGTTCTCCGTTGCCGGGACGACACCCACTACATTCAGTGGCAGCTGTAATTGTGTCAACGCCACAAACGTCCCGAGTACGCTTGCTGCACCGGACATATCGAATTTCATTTCGTCCATCGCGCCGGGAGGCTTGATTGAAATTCCGCCGGAATCGAAGGTCACGCCTTTACCGATCAGCGCAATTGGCGCTTGATCTTGCGGGCCTCCGCGATATTCGAGAACAATCAGCTTTGCGGGCTGGCGGCTGCCCTGGGACACGGCCAATAGTGCGCCCATTCCGAGTTCGCGCATTTGTGCTTCTTCCAACACCCGCACTTTCAGTGCCCCATCCGAGGCGCCGATTGCGCGTGCCTGCTCCGCGAGGAAGCTCGGGGTGCAATAATTGGCGGGCAGGTTGGCGAGATCCCGCATGAAAGCAGCCCCATTGGCGAAGGCCTTACCGTCTACTTCCGCCTGCTTGGTCAGCGGCGTATCTTCGCCGTCCGCCACATGCAGTGATACTTTGCGCAACACGGGGCGTTTCGGCTTTTTGCTTTTCATCGTATCAAAACGGTAGCCGGCCGCTTCGGTGAGTTCGACCGCCTGACGGACTTTCCAGTAACTGTCACAGTCATTAACGAGCAACTCGGTTGTACATAAGATCGCATCGCGTGCGCCGCTTTCGCTAACCTTGCGCATTGCTGCGCTTATCATTTTGCGGAACCGCGTCGCATCGAACTCCCGTTGCTTACCGCAGCCGATCAGTAAGACTCGCTCGGCGCTGACCCCAGCGACATCGTGAAGCATGACTGTCTGCCCCAAAGCGCCGCTGAAGTCACCCTGTCGCCGTAGCCGCGTAAGTAGATCGCGGCTACGGCTGTTCAACAGGCGAGCAGTTGCTGTCGTGTGTTGCCCCACGCCCGAAGCCACTACCAGACACGCGGTTTTGTATTTGAGTGGGTTTCCTGTTTTCGTGCTGAAATCCATTGTTTTTATCCGTTGCTGTGACTTAAATGCGATATGCTGTTGGTGGTCGGCTCTGTAGGGGGTAGGAATGCAAACTTGCGTGTGCAGCGTCTGCGATCAAGGCCCGCATCCAAACCGGTTTCGTCGCGACCGGGCGTGATTGATCACCGCTATCGCGTATATCAAGTGTATTCGTTTGTGCTAAATCACGCAAAGCAGCCCGCGGCTTGGCGCTCAGTTGATTCGGGTTCGCGGCCATGAAGATCCTCGATCGCTATATTGGCAAAACAGTCATTGGCGCGATCCTCGTAGTATTGTTTATATTGGTCGGCGTTTTTTCGTTTTTCTCTTTCATTGATCAGTTAGAAGATCTCGGCCGTGGCCGCTATGGTCTGGCGGCGATCTTTCGCTACGTCCTTTTCAGCATGCCGCGGATTACATACGACCTCTTTCCTATGGGTGCCCTAATCGGCAGCTTGGTCGGTATCGGTGCGTTGGTCAGCAACAGCGAAGTCGCCGTTATGCGCAGCGCCGGCGTTTCCTTCTGGCGTATGGTCGCCTCGATCATGAAGGCAGGGGCTTTAGTGATGGTACTGGCCGTTATTATCGGTGAGTTCGTGTCGCCGCCGGCCCAGCAGTGGGCGAGGCTCTACCGCTCTGTTGCAATCTCCGATCAAATTGCATTGAAGACGCGCAACGGATTCTGGGCCCGCGATGCCCGCAGCTACATCAACATCAGGACCGTATTGCCAGGTAACCGTGTTCAGGACATTTATATTTACGAATTTGACGAACAAAACCGTCTCAAAGTCAGCACCTATGCACGCCAGGCGAAGTATGAGGAGGGCCAATGGATACTGGAGGGAATTGCACAGACGATTATCGAGGAGTCGCAGGTGCTGCAACGCCGAATATCAAAAGCCGCATGGGAGTCTTTGCTGCGCCCAGATCTGATCAACATGGTGGTGATCAAACCCAATAGCCTGGCCAGCTATGATCTGATTCGATACATCCGCTATTTGCGCTCCAACGGCCAGGAGACGCGCCGTTACGAGCAAGCGTTGTGGAGCAAAATGATCTATCCGCTCGCAACCGGCGCTATGGTGTTACTAGCTATTCCGATGGTTATTGGCTCACGGCGCAACGTCACCGTTGGTCAGCGAATCGTTGTCGGCTGCTTTATAGGACTTACGTTTCACATTCTCAATCAGGCGGCTGCGCACATTGGTGTGGTTTATAAGCTGAATGCCGCGTTCAGCGCTATGTTTCCAACCGTCGCAACATTGATGATTGCGACGGTCATGCTTTATCGAATGACGCGCATACCCCGCAGCAACGTCGCGAATATGCCGGTTACGTTGACTCAGTAATCAATCGCGTATGCGTCCAGCGGTCGTGCCAACTGCGTTGTTCTGAATCCACGAGCGCGGCAAGAAAGCCCAGCCCGAATGCCAACCACGAGAGCGTCGCCAGCGCGAAACGCAATAACGCAGCACTTGCGCAGACAGGGCCACCACTCTCGCTGCATACCCGTACACGCCAACTGCGCATGCCAAGTGTCTGACCGCCGTGAGTCCACGGCCAGATGAAATACAGTGCCGAGCACGTTAGTAAATACATTTGATACAGCGGATGATTGGCGGGGACGGCTTCGCCGCTACTGATCAACACTACCGGTATTGTCCCCACAAACCAGATCGAGACCAATATGAACGAGTCGTAGGCGATCGCGGCCAATCGCCGCGGCAATCCGGTCGGCTTCGCTTCAATCGGCGGCGACATCAGTAGGTTTGCCTTCAGGATCCGAAGTTAATGTTCTTATAGAATAGGCGCTGGTCGGACTAATAGTAATGGTGGTTTACAAACGATGCCTATGAAAAACAAAAAGTCGGGAGTGTCATCGAACCGCCCGGGCTTGCAAACGCTTATCGGCAGAATGTCCGTGGAGCGATTCCTGCGGGATTATTGGCCGTGCAAACCGGTGTTGATACATGCGGCCGCCAAAAGACTGCAGGGATTTATCGACATTCCCGAATTCGCCAGTATCGACTCGATGTTGGATATCCCTTGCAAGGGATACACAGTACAGAATCGTTGGCGACGCATCTTTGACGCTGAAGGGACCAGTTGCCGCGAACTCTACGACTGGGGATTTCAGATTTACATGCAGGAGATCAAGCCACAGAGCAGGAGCTTCGAAAACTGGCTGGTGCGGGTGGAAACCGATCTGGGCTTGCCGCCAAACATGATTCTGCCGAATTTGTTCTTTTGCAAACGCGGTTCTACCGGCAGCCCGCCCTGGCATTTCGATCCCCAGGAAGGCTTTACCGTGCATATTCGAGGCACCAAGCGCTGGTTTATCGCCGAAAACCAACACATTGCCCATCCAACATTCAATTACAAACTCGGGGAGAAAATCGATAAATTCAAACAGGATTGTTTCCCCAATGGTCCGCCGAGTCGCTTGCGAAACGTGCAAACAATGAACGTCAAACCCGGCTCTATTATATTCTTCCCGCGCGGTGCGTGGCATACAACCCGCTCTACCGGTGACTCGGTGCACCTGGATCTTATGATACCAATACCTACCTGGCAGAGAGTGCTGCAACGTTCCGTCATCGATGCTCTGGATACCAAAGCGGCGTGGCGGGCACCGGTAATCACTTCAAGTGCACGCAGCAAGGCCGAGATAACTACCGAAATGGCCGACATGCTGCGGGATTTGGCACGGCATTTGGATACCGTGGATACAGCAGCGGCATTGCATGAAGCGGGGTTCCCGGTCAAACGCCGGCGCTGAAGCGTTATAACGGAAAATGGTCTATCTGGCGCTCCCAGGGAAACTCGCCCGGTTTTCGGCCCTGGCGCGGTGGCGATTTTCGAGCGCGATTACAACGCTCACTTTTACAAACTGTAGTGCCTAACGCATTTTGCCGGACGTTGCGGCGCATGTTCAGCGATATCAGTTGGACCGGACAAATTACCTTGGTGCTCGGCTGGGTCAGCTTTTGAGTAAGTTTCTTACTGAAGCCGAGGCCTTGATCTTACCGTCGCCACGATAAGATTCGTGGTTTGCTTCGATCTCGTTGAGTTTGTACAGGTAGTTCACCATGATGCCGGCAGATTGGGCGAGGCCGTTTTCCGAGATGTCAGCCAGCCAGTTCAGTCGATCGATGCGTGCCCCATTGGACAGGTGAAAATGGGCGACAGGGTTACGGGCGGAGGCCGCTCGTTTCTCGGTCAACAGGTAACGCGCGCTTAACCGCAACAGCGGTCCCTCCAGAGCTTGTCGGATATCTTCGCGCTCATGCCATGACGGTTCTCGAAGCAGCGCTAATATAGTAGCGGCGTCACCTAGATCTGACGCTAGGGCACCTAGTTTCTTGCGCTCGGCCGAAGTAAAGAATTCGATATTGCTGCCTTCGTCCGCGACCAACAGTTGTTCCTCGAGCCACATGCGAAATCCGGGGATTGGAGACAGCGTCGCGAAAGTCTTAAGCCCAGTGAATTCCGATGCCAGCACATCGACTACACGTTTAATCAAAAAATCGCCGAAACTGATACCGGCGAGTCCCTTTTGGGCGTTTGATATGGAATAAAAAATGGCAGTGTCCGCCTCGTTCGGATCGAGGGCCAACGCCTGCGTGTCAAGTAGTGTTTGAATGTTGTCGGCCATGCCGTTTACCAGAGCGACCTCGACAAAGATCAGCGGTTCCCTTGGCATTCGAGGACGGAAGAACGCGAAACAGCGCCTATCCGAGGCGAGACGATTCTTGAGATCTTCCCAGCCATCGATCCGATGTACTGCTTCATATTCGATCAGTTTTTCCAGCAGTGCTGCCGGTGACTCCCACTCGATGCGCGACAATTCAAGGAAGCCGACATCAAACCACGACTCAAGCAGCGATTTGAGTTCTGTCTCCGGAATATCCAGCGCATCATCGTGCTGACGAAACTGCAGCAATTCGGCACGTAAATCGACTAAGAATTTCACGCCTTCCGGAAGTGCCGTGAATTGTTTGAATAGGACAAAACGCGGCGGCCTCAGGGCTACCCGTAAGCCACGCTCCGCTCGCCGCCGAGCGTCCTCGTGCGTTGCTCCCTGCAGCGCTGCCATAGCCTCTTCAACGGGCCGTGGTTCGATGTCCACTGCGCGCGCCAGTACGCCGAGGAAGCGGCGGCGTCCATCCGCGTTCAGGGATAAATACGTGCGGCCCAGATTAGCTGCCCTCGCACGAGCCGATACTTCACCACCACGAGCCTCAAGACAGTCGCGGATCTGCATTTTTAATGCTTGGATATCTTCGTCGGGCAGGTCAGGTCGAACGACATCAGACTTGCCCTTGGCGACGCCGGCTATAACACGCCATGCGCCGCGCAACGTTCGGTCGAGGAAGCTGTTGTGGGTCGTATCGTTCACAGGAAGCGCGCTAAAAATCACCAAGTTTTGCCGGGCAGGATAAATATTTGGCCGGGCCGACCACCAATTTTCTCATACTATCGGCGCGTTGCGTCGCCAATCTCGCAGCGCTAAGACCTGAACCGTTTCTGCCATCAGGGCCAGCGTGGAATTGGCGCTCCCTAGGGGACTCGAACCCCTGTTTTCGGCGTGAGAGGCCGACGTCCTAGGCCACTAGACGAAGGGAGCATAGCTACAGACGGGCTGATGCTGAAATGGTAACATATGGCCTGCTGATTGAGCTCAAACCTTGTATTTTTCTTGCTTATCTCTCCTTTCCCAGTAGCCAAACGAACAATTCAACAAGCTTCGAGACCTTGCATGAGGCGCCACTCGCTGTCACCCGGTATCGCCGGCTGATCATGGCGAAAAACCTGCAACCCTCGGTTGTTGAACGTCTGCCAGTCACGCCGGTCATCGTGCCCCGCGCAGAGCATTGTATTTCGCGTAAAGCAATCTCCGAGGCCGCGCTCAATGTGCTGTATCGGCTGAAAAATGCCGGCTACGGAGCCTACCTAGTTGGTGGCGGTGTGCGCGATTTATTGTTGGGCAGGGTGCCCAAGGATTTCGATGTTGCTACCGATGCCCGTCCGGAGCAGGTGCGCGAACTATTTCGTAACTGCCGACTGATAGGCCGCCGATTTCGCCTGGCGCATGTGCGTTATGGCAGCGAGATAATCGAAGTTGCCACGTTCCGCGCCGGTGAACAGTTGCAAGGTGATCGCGTCACCGAGGAGGGACGCATCCTGCGCGATAACGTCTATGGCCAGCTTGAAGATGATGTTTGGCGCCGCGATTTCACCGTCAATGCCCTTTATTACGACGTCCGCGACTTTACCGTCGTCGATTACGTGGGAGGAATGAAGGATATCGAGGCAGGACGCCTACGTCTGATCGGTGAACCGCAACATCGTTATAGAGAAGACCCTGTACGCCTGCTGCGCGCTGTTCGCTTTGCCGTCAAACTCGGAATGCGCATAGATCCCGAGACCGAGCGGCCAATCAAGGAGATGGCGCCATTACTGGAGGAAATTCCAGTCGCGCGATTGTTTGAAGAAGTGTTGAAATTGTTTCTCGGCGGCTATGCGGCACAAACGTTCGCTGCGCTCAGGCACCACGAATTATTGCAATGGCTGTTTCCTCAGCTGGAGCATTGTCTGGCGGGGCACGATGCCGCGAGCACCGATCGCCTCGTCATGCGCGCATTGGAAAATACCGATGAGCGTCTTGCGCAGAGCAAACCTGTAACTCCCGCGTTCCTGATGGCCGCATTTTTGTGGACGCCAGTGCGCGAACGCTCGGCACACTACATCAGTGATGGCGTGCCGCCGATGGAGGCCCTGCAGCTCGCCGCCGACGCGGTACTTTCCAAGCAAGTCGCCACACTGGCCATCCCGCGGCGGCTTACCAAAATTACACGTGAAATCTGGTCCATGCAGCCACGCTTCGAACGACGCACAGGTAAACGCGCCGAACGTCTGGCCGCGCATCCTCGGTTTCGCGCCGCCTACGATTTTCTCCTGCTACGCGCTGACTCGGGAGAAGATGTTCAGGAACTGTGTCAATGGTGGGCGCAATACCATGCCAACGCGCCGCAGGAACGTGGATCGGTGACGAACGGAGAACCCAGGCGGGCGCGACGCCCTCGCCGCCGGCGTCCGCGCGACTGACGGCACAGAGGCCAGAGTGAACCTGGTCCACGCTTTTATCGGTGTTGGTAGCAATCTAGCCGAGCCGGAGCGACAAGTTCGAGACGGTCTGCGTGCTCTCGACGCCGTCGAAAAAACAACCTTGCTGGGCCAATCCTCGTGTTATCGCACGGCTCCGATGGGTCCGCAAGCGCAACCCGACTACATCAATGCTGTCGCGCAGATATACACGGGTCTCGACCCACATACCTTGCTCGAGCAACTTCTCGCAATTGAGGCTCGCCAGGGGCGTGTGCGTAGCGGCAAGCACTGGGGTCCCAGGGTGCTGGATCTCGACCTGCTGGTCTACGGCAATGCTCGAATTGAGGATCCCCGCCTCACGGTGCCACATCCTGGTATTGCCGAGCGGCGCTTTGTGTTGGTTCCATTGATGGAGTTGGCCCCGGATCTGCACATTCCGGGTCTGGCGAGCGTCGAGGAAATGCTTGAGACTTGTCCCACAGACCGAATAGACGTGTTGCGCGGAGACTCTTAATGACCGGGCATTATCCCGATTATGTTGTGGTTGAGGGGCCAATCGGCGTCGGCAAGACGGCGCTGGCGAGGCGCCTCGCGCAAAGTTTCGGCGTTGATTTGTTTCTGGAGGAACCCGAGCACAATCCCTTTCTCGCGAGATTCTACGAGGAACCGCAACGCGCGGCGCTGCCCACGCAACTGTTCTTTTTGTTTCACAGGGCTCAGCAAGTACAGGCTATGCGCCAATCGGATATGTTCAAACCGGTACAGGTCGCAGATTTCTTGATGGAGAAAGACCAACTGTTCGCGCGCCTTACACTCAGCGAGGATGAACTCAAACTCTACAACCAGGTCTATGAACAACTGACCATCGACGCGCCTAATCCGGATCTGGTGATCTATCTGCAAGCGCCTTTGGAGATACTGAAGCGCCGCATCGCTAAGCGTGGTGTGACCTACGAGCAGCGCATCGAAGACGCATATCTAAACCGCTTAATCGACGCTTACGTGCAATTCTTTTACCACTACGATCAAGCTCCACTTCTGATCGTCAATGCAGCGGACATCGATCTAATCGGTAACAAAGATGATTACAACTTACTGCTGCAACATATCAGTGAGTGTCCAATGGGACGCCATTATCTGAACCCCGGCGATCTCTAGTCCCCTGACGCGCCGTCAATGCTCACCACCAGCGAAACCGGCGTCCTGCGCGAGCATGTTAAGCGATGGCGTTCAATCGGTCGTTCGATTGCGCTGGTGCCGACCATGGGTAACCTCCACGCGGGGCATATGCAACTGGTGACACAGGCGCAGCGACGGGCGGACCACGTCGCAGCATCGATTTTTGTAAATCCGATGCAGTTTTTGCCCGGCGAAGACTATGCCCAGTACCCGCAAACACTCAGCAGTGATGCGCAACTGCTCAACGAGGCTGGCGTCGATCTACTGTTTACGCCGACGGTCGCCGAACTCTACGGCGCCGGGCTGGACGCGACCACCCGTATCGAAGTACCGGCGCTGGATGGCATCCTCTGCGGCGCCTCCAGACCCGGGCATTTTGCCGGCGTTGCGACCGTGGTGATGAAACTTTTCAATCTCGCGCAACCACATATGGCGGTGTTTGGCGACAAGGATTACCAACAGTTGCTCCTGATCAAGCGCATGGTTGCCGATCTCGCAGTGCCAATAGAGATCGTGGGAGTTGCAACTGTCCGCGAAGTAGATGGATTAGCGATGAGTTCACGTAACGGTTATTTGACCGCCGCGCAACGCAGCATAGCGCCGGGCATGTTTGAGATTTTGGATACGACTGCGCGGGCGCTGGTGAGCCAGCAGGGGGAGATCCCCGCACTGGAACAACAGGCCGCACAGGCGCTTAACGCACGTGGTTTCCGCTCGGATTATGTCAGCGTTCGCCGTGCCGAGGATCTCGGCGAACCAGCGAAGTCGGATCGTAAGCTGGTGATCCTCGGCGCAGCCTGGCTGGGTGAAACGCGTCTCATTGACCACCTTGAGTTTGTTCGATGAACCAACGCGATGACCTTGGGCCGCTGCTATCGATGTGGCTGCCGCTTGTTTTCCTGCTAGTTCAAATTATGGCGCGGTTGCTCGATGCAGCTGATGAGTTTTACTTTACTTATTTTGAAACCGAAGCGGGCCTGGTTGAGACCTCAACCGCTGCGGTGTTGCTCCCGGCTGCCTTTTTTGCCGCGCGGCTTGGGCGTCAGCTCAACCGCGAAGTAAGCAGCTTATGTGGCTGGTGGTATTTGTGTGTTGCCGCTTTGTGCCTGGTTTTTTTCGGAGAGGAGGTGAGTTGGGGGCAGCATTGGTTCGGTTTCGATTCCCCCGTGTTTTTCGAAACGTACAACCGCCAAGGAGAGACCAATCTGCACAATTTAAACCTCCATGTGGGACGCCTTGCCAAGACTATCCTCACCGCGATCATCATCGTCAGCGTTCTAATCGTGCCGCCGCTGCAACGCCGACGTCAGCGGCCGCTCGATCATAACTATTGGCCGACCCGAGTATGTGTACCAACCGCATTACTGGTACTAGGGGTGCGGCTGGTGGAACGGTTTAAAACCTGGTTCGACCTTGATGCGCTGCCGCTGATGGATATGAATCTGAAGGAGATCCAGGAGTTCTATCTTGCCTTGTTTTTGCTGATGTACACTTGGTCGCTCGTACGGCGAACAAGGAACAGAACACAATCGTGACTAAGCCAAATCCCGACATCACTGCATCGGTTATTCTGATCGGCAATGAGTTGCTTTCCGGCCGTACTCAAGACAGCAATCTGTCATTTCTCGGCAAACAGTTGGGTCTCTGCGGTATTAAGTTGCTCGAAGCACGTGTCATCCCGGACATCGAGGATGACATCGTAAACACCGTGAATGAACATCGCTCGAAATACGATTATGTATTCACGACCGGTGGAATCGGCCCAACTCACGATGACATAACAACGCAGTGTATAGCACGCGCATTCGATGTGCCCGTGGTGCTAGATGATGAAGCCGAGTCGCGCATGCGGGTGTATTACGATGACAATAATCGTGAGTTCACCGAGTCGCGCCGTAAGATGGCGCGGGTACCCAAAGGAGCACGCCTGATTGACAACCCGATCAGTGCTGCGCCGGGTTATCAAATCGAAAATGTCTGCGTTTTGGCCGGTATTCCTTCGATTATGCGGGTCATGTTCGAAAGTATGCAGGGGCGCCTGAACAAAGGACCACCGATCGTTACCCGTGCGGTCGCCGCATTTTTGGCCGAGAGCAACATCGCAGCCGGCCTCGAACGCATCCAGGACCGCTACCCGGCGCTCTCCATTGGTAGTTATCCGTTCTCGCGGGAGGGGCGTTATGGCACTACGCTGGTTTTGCGAGGTACCGAGCCAGGTTCGTTACAGGCCGCACTCGATGAGGTCAAACAACTGATTATAGAGTTAGGTGAGGAACCACAGGAAGAAGGCTAAATCCGTTTTACCGTCGACTGCCGAGAGAGTGGCAGCCGCGTGTGCACTGCAATTGTTTGCCACGCGATCGTTCGATGACGCCGGTCTTGCGCGCCCAGCCGGGGCTTGGGTGGAATTTTGTTGCAGATCGGTGTAGCGTTACGGCCCCTTCAGCAGGCCGGTATTTTCGTTGTATGACACGTAAGTTGTATATCAAAACCTTCGGCTGTCAGATGAATGAATACGATTCATCCAAGATGGTTGACGTGCTTGCCGAGCACCATCCGATCGAAGTTACGCAGGACCCGGCGGAAGCCGACATTCTGCTGTTGAACACTTGTTCGATACGAGAGAAGGCACAGGAGAAGCTGTTTTCACAGCTGGGCATGTGGCGGCCCTTTAAAGAGGACAATCCCAAACTGGTAATCGGCGTCGGTGGCTGTGTCGCTAGCCAGGAGGGTGCCGCTTTGTGGGAACGTGCACCGTACGTCGACATCATTTTCGGCCCGCAAACCTTACACCGCTTACCTGAAATGATTGCCAAAGTGGATGCCGACCGCGAGCGCGTAATCGATATCAGTTTTCCGGAAATAGAGAAATTCGATCGCCTTCCGGAGCCCCGCGCACAGGGGGCGACGGCATTTGTGTCGATCATGGAGGGTTGCAGCAAGTACTGCACCTTCTGTGTCGTACCCTATACACGTGGCGAGGAATTCAGCCGTGCCTTTGATGACGTACTTACTGAAATCGTAGACCTTGCCGCGCAGGGCGTGCGAGAAATTACGCTGCTCGGCCAGAACGTCAATGCTTATCGGGCAGCTATGCACGATGGAAGGATTGCCGATCTGGCGACGGTGATCCGCTTTGTTGCAAACATCGATGGCATCGATCGTATCCGCTTTACGACATCACACCCGGTTGAGTTTTCCGATGCTTTGATTGCCGTTTACGCTGATGTCCCCGAGTTGGTAAGTCATGTACACCTGCCGGTGCAAAGTGGCTCGGATCGGATCCTCGCGGCTATGAAACGGGGACACACCGTATTGGAGTACAAATCGAAACTGCGGCGTTTGCGCGCGGTGCGGCCTGGTATCACTATTTCTTCGGATTTTATTGTCGGATTTCCGGGCGAGACGGATGCTGATTTTCAATCCACACTGTCATTAATCGATGAGGTAGGTTTCGACCAGTCTTACAGTTTTATATACAGCCCACGTCCGGGAACCCCGGCGGCCAGTCTCACCGACCAGACTTCACCGCAGATCAAAAAGGATCGGCTAGCGCAGTTGCAAAACCGAATTAATGGTTTGGCTGCCGCCATCAGCGCGGACATGGTTGGGATGCAGCAACGTGTGTTGGTTGTCGGTCCGTCGCGAAAAGATCCCGAACGCCTCAGTGGCCGTACCGAAAACAATCGCGTGGTGAACTTCTCCGGTGCAGCTGAAAGCATTGGACAATTTGTAGATGTACGCATCACCCAGGCGCTTCCGAATTCACTTCGCGGCGAACTCCTAGCCTCCTTTGAGCAAGCCAGCTAATCCCAACGGCGACATCGCGCTTGCGACCGATCTGGTCCTGGATTCGTCGGATAACGAGCGCCTGGCAAATTTGTGTGGCCAGTTTGATGAACACCTACGACAACTTGAGCGGCGTTTAGGTGTAGAAATCAACAATCGCGGCAGCACCTTTCATCTAATCGGCGCGACTGATTCGGTTATCGCCACGCAGCAGATCATCCGCGACCTCTATGCCGCAACCAACAGCACTGTTCTCTCTCCCGCGGATATTCATCTGCACCTGCAGGAAGCCGGCGTCGCCGAACTTGCGGAATCGGTCGAACGGGACGATGTTTTGGTGCGTACGCGCCGTGCACTTATCCGCCCGCGTGGCGGTAATCAGCGAAGCTATGTAACCAGCATCAGTAAACACGATATCAACTTCGGTATTGGGCCTGCCGGCACGGGCAAGACTTATCTTGCGGTTGCCTCGGCGGTAGCGGCGTTGGAGCGCGAGCAGGTCCGACGCCTGTGTTTGGTTCGTCCGGCCGTGGAAGCCGGCGAACGATTGGGCTTTCTCCCCGGCGACATGGTACAGAAGGTAGACCCGTACCTGAGGCCTCTGTATGACGCGCTCTACGAGATGCTCGGCTTTGAAAAAGTGGCGAAGCTGATAGACCGTAACGTCATTGAGGTGGCGCCGCTGGCTTTCATGCGCGGACGCACGCTTAACGAGGCATTCATAATCCTCGACGAAGCACAGAATACGACGGTTGAGCAAATGAAAATGTTTCTCACTCGGATTGGGTTTGGATCTACCGCAGTGGTTACCGGTGATATCACGCAGGTCGATTTGCCCAAATCAAAAGGCTCAGGTCTACGCCAGGTCATTGGCGTGCTCGACCAGGTAAAGGGGATCAGCTTTACCTTTTTCGATTCCAAAGATGTTGTGCGCCACCCGCTGGTAGGGCGTATTCTCGACGCTTACGAAGCACATGAGCAACGGGACGGCGAAGACGGTGAAAATTGACGTCGATGTGCAATATGCCTCTACCCAGAATGAATTACCTAAGGCCGAAGATATCGCCACCTGGGTTACTTGTGCTCTACGGGAACATACCGCGCCGGCAAGCCTGACTGTCCGTATCGTTGACGAAGCCGAGGGCAGTGAACTCAACGAGCGTTGGCGCGGAGGCGCGGGCGCGACTAACGTCCTGTCTTTTGCCAGCGATGGCCTTGATGAGATCGCTCCCGAATTACTCGGCGATGTCGTCGTTTGTGCACCGGTGGTCGCACGGGAGGCGGGCGCGCAAGCAAAGCTGCTCCGTGCACACTGGGCGCACATGGTTGTTCACGGCACCCTGCATTTGTTGGGTTACGATCATGAAGACAGCAGCGACGCCGAGCAGATGGAATCTCTGGAAGTCGCGATCCTCGTGAAGTTGGGCTTCGCCGATCCTTATACACCCGTAACCGCAGCATAATGACCAAGCGCAGCGGGGATGCGATGTGCCTGGCCAGTGGCGCCTGCGTGCCACTGGCCTTCGCGCCCTTCAACATATATGTGATTGCCATCCTGGCGCTGGCGGTGCCGTTTTCCCTGTGGCAACACGTCACCCCTCGGCGGGCGTTGTGGCGAGGGTGGCTGTTCGGTTTGGGGATGTTCGGCGTTGGCGTGTCGTGGATCCAGGTAAGCGTGCACAATTTTGGCCTGCCGATACTGGTTTTCTCGGTGTCTGTGACCGCGGCTTTCGTTGCCTATATTGCTTTGTATCCGGCAATGGTTGGTTACCTGTGGTGCCGATTTCTGCGTGAAAAACCGAATGGGCTGTTCGGGTTATGCGCGCTAGCGGCAGCGTGGACCTTGAGCGAGTGGCTGCGTGGGTGGCTCTACCTAGGGTTCCCGTGGTTGGCACTTGGTTATAGCCAGATTAATACGCCATTATCGGCGTTTGCGCCCGTGGGTGGCGTGTTTGCCGTGTCTGCCTCGGTGGCGCTGAGCGCGGCAGTTTTAGTCGCCGCGATTGCGCGCACAGATCGGTCCCGTTGGGTGGGCATCGGCATTTTGCTGCTCGTCTGGCTCAGTGGGTATGCGCTGATGCGGATAGACTGGACGCAGAGCGCCGGCGAGCCACTGAGTGTTGCTTTGATCCAGGGAAATGTCCCGCAGGAAATCAAGTGGGCTAAGGCGCAGCGCGAGCCGACGCTTGCGTTGTATATGGATTTGAGCGCGCCTCACTGGCAACGAGATTTGATCGTGTGGCCGGAGACTGCCGTGCCCGCTTTTCCCGGAGTTGTTGACGCGTTTCTGCATCAATTGGACGCGCAGGCCAAAGCCACCGATACGGCGATGCTGGTTGGCATACCCGACATCAACGCAGACACCGGCAATTACTACAACGCTCTGATCGCGCTCGGCGCGGCCCGCGGGACTTATCGAAAAGTGCACCTGGTCCCGTTCGGGGAATATCTGCCGATGGATACGCTGCTCGATCCAATACTCGATGCACTCAATGTGCATGTATCACGATTCTCCTCCGGCGGCGCCGGGCAAGCGCTCATCGAGGTCGGTGACTACCGGCTGGCGAGTTCAATTTGCTACGAGGATGCGTTCGGCGAAGAACTGGTGGGGGCCCTGCCGGCTGCGGCGTGGCTGGTGAATATCAGCAACGATGCTTGGTTTGGAAATTCCTTGGCGCCGCACCAACACCTGCAGATTGCGCAGATGCGCGCGCTCGAGGCGGGCCGGCAGATGTTGCGCGCAACGAATACCGGCATTTCGGCAATCATTGATGAGCGTGGAAGCATTATTCGGCGCTCACCTCAATTCACGGAACACGCCCTGGCGGGTGAGTTACAGCCGCGCAAAGGGTCCACTCCGTATGTCGTGATGGGTAATGGACCGATCGTCGCGTTGGCGCTCTTGGTCGTGATTTTCGCGTGGACGCGACGCAGACAGGCGGCATAGGAGCTAAGTCACTGCACTGATTGCGGCCAACGCCCATTTGCACGACGAGGGCGGGGCCCACGCCCTCGTCCGAAGTCCTAAATGCGCACTAACTGCGTTGCGCGTTCGCCTCGCGTAGGTGGCGATCGAATTCAGCGTTCTCCTGAGCGAGTTCGATCACGTCACGGCGGGTCAGGCGCAGCAGCGTAAGCGGAGTTTGCGCGCGCACGGAGGCCGTACGCACATCGTCACCAAGCAGGGCAGCCTCACCGAAGAAGTCGCCGACGGTCAAATCGGCTAGCTTTTTCTCCTCACGTCCAGCCTCTCTGCGGTGCACGCTGACCGCACCCTGCATGATGATATACAGGGCATTCCCCCGGTCGTCTTGGCCAATGACAACGTCGTCCGGTAGGAAGGTCACCTGTTGCGCCCGTGCCGCCAGATGTTGCAATGCCTCTTCGGACAGACCGCTGAACATCGGCACGCGCTTGATGAGATCGCTGGGCTTCAATTCCGAGGTAGCCGAACTCAGTGCTGGCAGGTGGTGAATTGCCTCTTCAATTCGCCGTTCAATAAGTATGTAGGCCTTAGCGCCAAGGTCGCCACTATGATGCTCCTCCTCAATCTTGTGCAGGGCATTCTCAAGCGCGGCTCCAGCGTACAGACGGTGCTCGAAGTTCTCGTAAAAACTCGGAAATTCACGTTGGATCTGTTCGACTCGGTCCTTACGGCGATCCCGACGGTCGCGATAAACCTCGGCCACCGCTTTGCGGTGTTCGGGGTCCAGTTCCGGATGTTCCAGCACTTGTTGCACCACGATGCTGGAAGTAATGATACCGGCGATATCGCGCTGCAGCCGTTGTGAGATCCGTAACCCCTGGTAATACGCTAACAGCGGTGCGGCCCAATTGACTTCGCGAAATCTTCTAATCAGCGCCTGTTCGAGGCGATGAAATGGATTAAGCCGCCGTTGCACATTGACATCCTGCGCGTCGGGTTCCATCCAATGCTCGCGGTCGCGGCGCAGAGTCGCGCGTAGGTCGAGGTAGGTGTACTCCTTGATGAGACCGATTTCGAATAAATGTTCGAGTTCATCGAGTTCGATCCTGAGTGCCTCCAGATGTGCGTGACGCAGTCCCGCGCGTTGGATTCTTTCAGCCGCCTGCACCTCGAACGTGCTCTCGAGACGCTCGGCCAGCGCCGAATACGAGCCCTCCGAAATTAGCTCAGCAGAGTGTAACGATTCAATCATGGTGTGCGCTTCGGTTCGACCGGCGATTAGGCCGCGGCGCAGTTCGGCCTGTTCTTCCTCGGTCAGCCGGTCGATGCCGAGAAATCTGATCAATGGACGAATAGTCGGTGCGTTAACGAGCAGCGTGAACATCACCACACCCAGTGTCAGTTGTACCAGGAACTGTTTACCAGGTAAGTCGTCGGGAATGGATAGAACAATTGCAATCGCCAGTCCGCCTTTTAACCCTCCCCACCACATGATGTGGCGTTCGCCCATATTCACGACGGGTAGTTTGAACAGGCGGGTCGTGATGGGTACAAAGCTGTAAACGGACAAAGCTCGAGCAGCAATCACCAGTAATGAAACGACAATTATTTCCAGAAACAGATCCGCGACAACGCCCACGTCCACCGATAAACCGACCATCAGGAACAGCAGAGAATTACAAATCAGCGCGATGACCTCCCAAGTTTCATAGGTCAACTTCATGGCTGAAGGTGGGATCCGAGTAACGCCATATGCGCCCATCGCGAGCGCTGCGGACACCGCTGCCATCACGCCGGAAACGTGCAACAAATGCTCAGCCGTGACAAAACTTACATAGGCCATCACCAGCGACATCACCAGGATGGCCATGTGACCGCTGTCGATGCGGCGCATGAGCTCGCTGATGCCGAAACCGACGACGGCGCCCACCGCGATCCCGCCAAAAAATACGCGTAAAAATTCAACGATTGCAGGACCCACATCGGCAACGCCAAAACCACTCGCGGTTGCCACGATGCCGAGCAAAATGTGAAACAGCACGATTGCGGTTGCATCGTTAAACAACGATTCGCCTTCCACTAAGGTCATAAGCCGTACCGGCGCACCAAGCTCCTTGAACAGTGCAACAACCGCAACCGGATCAGTGGCCGCGATCAAGGCTCCAAACAAAAGTGCAACGACCAATTCCACACCGAGTATTTTCCATACACCTAAACCGATAATAGCCGTTGAGATGAGCAATGCGATCACGGCCAGCACCATGATAGGTCCGATGTCTTTCATGAGTTGGCGAGCGTCGAGGTTCAATGCCGACTCGAAAATAAGCGCCGGCAGGAAAACGAAAAATACCAGATCAGGTGTCAGGCTAAATTCCTGTAGCGCCTCAAACTGCGGCACTCTTTGCGCCAGCCACGCGAGCAGCATACCCAGCAACACAAGAAAAACCGTGTCCGGGATCGGCAGATTACGGCATACGCCAGCGGCAACCATGGCCAGTGCCAGCAGACCCATGATGACTAAGATTGTTTCGGACAGTGGCATTTAGGCGAATCCCCCGACGCGCACCCCTGCAATCAGCCTTGCTTGCGTCGTGCCAACAAATCGATACTGAGCACGGCAGCCATACCGGCCAGCGCTAATGCAGCCGAGCATAACACGGTAAAATCCCACTCTGCAGGTATTAATGGGGTTGACCCCACCAATTTTGACTTGTTGTGCACCAGTACAAATTCCCGCCGCTGAAACGGCCAGATAATCCATAGTGAGGCGATTAACACGCCGTTGATGAACAACATGGCGCGATTGCGCCAGCGCTCTAGCAGCCAGGCCAGTACTCGGCTGAACACGATCAATCCGCAGATAACGCCAAATCCGAACGGTAGCAGCACGCTGAAGTCCAGGCGACCGATTGCATCGAAAACTGACGCGTATTTACCGAGGATCAATAAAATAAAGGATCCGGATAAACCGGGCAGGATCATGGCCGTGATTGCCAGTGCTCCGCTGACAAAGACGTAGGGTGCAGTATCGGGTGTCGCTTGTGGCACGGCAGTCATGACCAGCCATCCGATGACGATGCCGACGCCGGCGGTCGCGTATTCCACGACGCCACGTAGTTGCACCTGCCGATGCAGCGTAACGATCGATCCTAAGATAAGTCCAAAGAACAGTCCGTAAACCAACTCAGGGTGCGACGTCAAAAGCAGCGGAATTGGGATGAGCCTGGTGAAAGTTAACAGTGCTGCTGCAATCCCCAGGGCCAGCGGGATGAGAAACGAAAAATGCGGATGTAGAAACGCTGCGCGCAGTTCCATGCGGATTAACATCCGCAGCCAGTTCAGATCGAACGACTTGATGGCGTTTAACAGCTTGGGGTAGATGCCTAGAATGTAGGCAACAGTACCGCCACTAACCCCGGGGACAACGTCGGCAGTCCCCATGCAGAACCCCTGGACGATGGTCTTCGGGGTTCCCCTCCAGGGCATTTGAGGGTCGACCATCAGTCGTGGAAGGCGGTGCTCAAACGGTGTACCGCATCGACCATGTGTGCAACCTTGTCGGGGTCGATATCGGGTGTGATGCCGTGGCCAAGGTTGAACACGTGACCGGTTCCGCTACCGAAATCCTCGAGGACGGACGCTACCTCGGCTTCGATTCTTGCAGCTGGCGCATGCAGTACGGCTGGATCCATGTTGCCTTGTAATGCTACCTGCGTGCCTACCCGTTGCCGCGCGTTGCCCAGACTCTGGGTCCAATCGATGCCGCATGCGTCGCAGCCGCTGGCGGCGATCTTCTCCAGCCAGGGGCCGCCGCCCTTAGTGAATACAATGACGGGGATCCGGGTGCCCTCTCGTTCGCGTTGCAAACTGGCGATTACCTGCGTCATGAAGCTCAATGAAAAGGTTTCATATGCCCGCGCTTCCAACACCCCGCCCCAAGTATCGAACAGCATGACGGCATTCACGCCAGCCGCGATCTGCGCATTCAGGTAGTCCGCTACCGCCCTTGCAAGCACCGACAGTAACGTGTGAGCGGACTGCGGATCGGAATACAGCAGAGCTTTGCTACGGGTGAAGTCACGCGTAGAGCCTCCCTCGATCATGTAAGTCGCCAAGGTCCAAGGACTGCCGGCAAAGCCTATCAATGGCACGCTGCCGTCGAGTTCACGCGTAATCACCCGCACGGCGTCCATCACGAAACGCAATTCCTGCTCCGGATCAGGTACCCCCAGCCGCGCTATATCGGCGCTGCTGCGAACCGTGCGGGCAAAGCGCGGACCGACGCCGTCTTCCACTGACAATCCCAATCCCATGGCGTCGGGAATTGTGAGAATATCCGAGAACAGAATTGCCGCATCCAGGGGAAAACGGGTAAGCGGCTGCATAGTAACTTCGCAGGCAAGCTCGGGTGTTTTGCACAAGGCCATGAAACTGCCCGCCTTCGCGCGTGTCGCGCGATACTCCGGTAGATAGCGGCCGGCCTGGCGCATTATCCAAACTGGCGTGACATCGACCGGTTCACGCAACAGCGCCCGCAACATGCGGTCATTGGGGGGTCGGCTCACGGTAACGGCGCGGGTAGCTCCGATTTACCCAATAGATAGTGATCGATACTGCGAGCGGCAGAGCGGCCTTCGGCGATCGCCCAGACGATTAGCGATTGGCCGCGTTGCATGTCACCTGCCGTGAAGATCCCCGGGATACTGGTCATCCACTCAGCATCACGCCTGACATTGCCTCGATCAGTCAGTTCAACGCCCAGTTGCGTCAACATGCCATCACGTTCTGGTCCAACAAATCCCATTGCCAGCAGCACCAAATCACAGGGTATTTGATACTCTGAGTCGGGTACGTCGCTGAAGCTCATGCGTGCGTCGCGCACTTGCATCTTCACCTCAACGAGTTCCAGCGCGCCCACCCGGCCTTCGCCGTTATCGATAAAACGTTTTGTCGCTACCGCGTAGACGCGTTCGCCGCCCTCTTCGTGTGCGCACGACACACGGTAAATGCGGGGCCACTCAGGCCACGGGTTGTCCTGGCCACGCGAATCCGGCGGGCGTTCCATGATCTCAAGTTGGTGGACAGACTTGCAGCCCTGACGGTGGACGGTGCCCAGACAGTCCGCACCGGTGTCACCGCCGCCGATGATCACGACATGTTTTCCGCGGGCATCAATGAATTCGCTGTCAGCAATGGTATCGCCTTCGCAGCGACGATTTTGCAAAGGCAGAAAGTCCATCGCGAAATGCACGCCAGCGAACTCATGACCTGGAATCGGTAAATCACGAGGTGCACAGGCGCCGCCGGCCAGCAGGATTGCGTCGAACTCCTCACGTAACTCGGCGACGTCGACGTTGAAGCCTACATGAGCTTGCGTGCGAAACTCCACGCCTTCCTCCACGAGCTGCTGCAGGCGCCGATCCAGCAGCCGTTTTTCCATTTTGAATTCAGGAATTCCGTATCGCAGTAGGCCACCAAGCCGGTCTTCGCGTTCCAGCACCTGCACGTGGTGGCCGACCCGACGCAGTTGTTGTGCGGCTGCAAGCCCGGCTGGTCCGGATCCGACCACCGCTACACGTTTGCCGGATTCGCAATTCGGTGGGCGGGGGACGACCCAGTCTTCACTCCAGGCGCGTTCGATGATGGTATTTTCGACTGCTTTGATGGTCACCGGATCATCGTTAATGCCCAGTACACAGGAGCCCTCGCACGGAGCCGGACACAACGTGCCGGTGAACTCCGGAAAATTATTGGTGGCGTGCAGACGATCGATGGCGTCGCGCCATTTGCCGCGATACACGAGATCGTTCCAATCTGGGATCAGGTTGCCGAGCGGGCAGCCTTGATGACAAAACGGAATGCCGCAATCCATGCAGCGCGCTGCCTGGTCGCCCAGCTCATCGCGCTTCCAGCTCTGCATGACCTGGCTCCAGTCCAGCAGGCGCTCGTCGATCGGACGATAGGGCTGTTTCTGACGCTTATATTCGAGGAAGCCGGTGACTTTACCCATGGGCAGCCTCCATAACGGCCTCCTCTTCGGGGATGCCGGTCTGGCGGGCTTTTTCCATGGCCGCCAGTACCCGTTTGTAGTCCTTGGGCATCACCTTGACGAATTTGCCTCGCGTGTCTTCCCACTTCGACAGTAGCTGCTCGGCAACGGCGCTCTGCGTATAACGCAGATGTTTGCTCAACAATTCCTTTAAATCTGCCACGTCCTCCGCAATTTCGACGGCTTCAAGATCCACCATCTCCAAATTACAACGTTGCCGAAATTCGCCAGCTTCATCGAGAACGTAAGCAACGCCGCCAGACATGCCGGCAGCAAAATTACGCCCGGTCGGTCCAATGACCACTACCCGGCCACCCGTCATGTATTCACAACCGTGATCGCCTACGCCCTCGACGACGGCTTTGGCGCCGCTGTTGCGCACGCAAAAACGCTCGCCGGCGAGACCGCGGAAGTAGGCCTCGCCGCCGGTGGCCCCGTACAGTACGACGTTGCCGACCAGGATGTTGTGTTCAGCCACAAAGCTCGAATGGCGTGGCGGATAAACGACCACTTTCGCGCCCGATAGTCCCTTGGCGACGTAATCATTGGCATCTCCCTCCAGCGTCATGGTCACGCCTTTTGGGACAAATGCTGCGAAGCTCTGGCCCGCCGAACCGGTAAAATGCACGCGGATGGTGTCGTCGGGTAAACCGGCGCTACCGTAGCGTTTTGTGATCTCGTATCCAAGTATCGTGCCCACCGTGCGGTTGACATTGCGGATGGGCAGGATGATATCGACCGGTTTGGCTTGTTCCAGGGCGTCTGCGCATAACGGCACCAGGGTTTTTACATCCAGGGAGTTCTCCAACCCGTGATCCTGCGCGCGTACGCGATGGATAGCGACTTCGGGACCGACCTCGGCCTTATAAAGTATTTTGGAAAAATCCAAGCCGCTTGCCTTCCAATGATCCACCGCATTTTCCACGTCCAGCAAATCAATGCGTCCAACCATATCTTCAAACGTGCGAAAGCCCAGTTCCGCCATATACTCGCGTACTTCCTCGGCGATGAAGCGGAAGAAATTTTCTACAAACTCTGGTTTGCCGTTGAATTTCTCGCGTAATTCTGGACTTTGCGTAGCAATGCCAACCGGGCAGGTGTTCAAATGGCAGACCCGCATCATGACGCAGCCCATGACCACCAGGGGCGCGGTGGAAAATCCGAACTCCTCGGCACCCAGTAGCGCAGCGATCGCTACATCACGACCGGTCTTGAGTTGTCCGTCTGTCTGCACGACGATCCGATCACGCAATTTGTTCGAGACGAGTACCTGCTGAGTTTCCGCAAGTCCCAGTTCCCACGGCAGGCCGGCGTGTTTCAGCGAGGTGACCGGTGACGCACCGGTGCCGCCGTCGTAGCCGGAGATCAGCACCACATCGGAATGGGCCTTGGCCACGCCCGCCGCAATCGTGCCAACACCAACCTCGGCGACCAGTTTCACGTGCACGCGCGCCTCGGGGTTGGAGTTCTTCAAATCGTGAATCAGCTGCGCCAGGTCCTCGATGGAATAGATATCGTGGTGGGGTGGCGGCGAGATCAGTCCGACCGCCGGTGTGGAGTGGCGGACTTTGGCGATCCATGGGTAGACCTTATGCCCAGGCAATTGACCGCCTTCACCGGGTTTTGCCCCTTGCGCGATCTTGATCTGTAGATCGTCGGCGTTCACCAGATATTCACTGGTGACGCCGAAACGCCCGGAAGCCACCTGCTTGATAGCGCTGCGTCGCGAATCGCCGTTCTCATCGGGGACATAGCGCGCCGGATCCTCGCCGCCTTCACCGGTGTTGGATTTGCCGCCCAGGCGATTCATTGCGATCGCGAGTGTCTCATGGGCTTCCTGGCTGATTGAGCCGTAGGACATCGCACCGGTAGAAAAACGCTTTACGATGCTTTCCACCGACTCCACTTCGCTCAGCGGTACCGGTTTGCGGCCTTGTTTGAATCTAAACAATCCCCTTAGCGTCGCTCGATGTTCGCTTTGTTTATCGACCATATTCGTGTATTCGCGGAATATGTCGAACTGGCCGCTGCTTGTCGCGTGCTGTAGTTTAAAAACCGTTTCCGGGTTGAACAGGTGATACTCGCCGTCGCGGCGCCATTGATATTCGCCACCCCAATCCAAATCTGGCTTATCTGCCGGGCGTTCGGGAAATGCCCGGCAATGGCGCAGGCTTACCTCTTCGGCAACCACGTCTAGCCCAATCCCGCCAATTCGTGATGCGGTCCAGGTAAAGTACTTGTCGACGAATTTCTGCTCCAGGCCCAGCGCTTCAAATATTTGGGCGCCGCCGTAGGACTGCACGGTTGAAATGCCCATTTTCGACATTACTTTAACCACGCCCTTATTGATCGCCTTGATATATTGCTTTACCGCCTTCGCATAGGAGCTGTCGCGCAACGTATCTTCTTCGACCAGCGCGCTCAGCGTCTCGAACGCGAGGTAAGGGTTTATAGCGCCGGCACCGTAGCCGAGCAGCATCGCAAAGTGGTGAACTTCACGCGCCTCACCCGTTTCCACTACCAGACCGACTTTTACCCGGGAGCCATTGCGCACCAGGTGGTGGTGCACTCCCGCAGTTGCCAGGAGTGCCGGAATGGCTGCCTGTTGATGGTCGATGCCTCGATCGGAAAGGATGATGTAGCTGCAGCCATCCGCAATGGCTTCATCGGCTTGCATGCACACAGATTGCAACGCGCGGTCGAGCCCCGGGCCGCCGTCTGCGACCGGATACAGGATCGATAGTGTGGCCGTTTTGAAGCCGGGCTGGTCGAGATTGCGAATGCGTGCCAGTTTGTCGTTTTCGACTATAGGGGAGGGTAGCCACAACTGGCGGCAGCTTAAGGCGCCAGGTTCAAGGATGTTGCCTTCGGGTCCAATCGATGTCGAGATTTGGGTAACCAGCTCTTCGCGAATTCCATCTAGCGGCGGATTGGTCACTTGGGCAAAAAGCTGCTTGAAGTAGTCGTATAACAGACGCGGACGATTGGACAACACGGCGAGTGCCGCGTCCGTACCCATGGAGCCTATCGGTTCCAGACCTGTGTCGGCCATTGGCGTCATGAGCAGGCGTACATCCTCATGGGTGTAGCCAAACGCCTGCTGTTGCTGCAGTAATGTTTCGCTCTGCGAGCTGGCGACATCATCGGCCGCAGCCACGTTGTCGATCGGCAGGAGATGTTCCTTCAGCCATTCGGCGTAGGGACGCGCGCGGGCTAATTCCGTCTTCAATTCAGCGTCATCAATGATACGTCCCTGCTCAGTATCGACCAGGAATATCCGTCCAGGGTGCAGGCGCTCCTTGATTAAGACTCTCTCGGGAGGAATGTCGAGCACGCCGACCTCCGAGGCCATGACAACCAAATCATCTTTGGTGACGTAGTACCGCGATGGGCGCAGCCCGTTGCGGTCCAAAACTGCACCGACCACGCGGCCGTCGGTGAATGCAATCGAAGCCGGACCATCCCAGGGCTCCATCAAACAACTATGGTATTCATAGAATGCACGTCTTTCCGGTGACATGGATTCATGGCCGCTCCATGCCTCGGGGATCATCATCAGCACCGCAAGTGGCAGCGGTCGTCCCGCCATATGCAAAAATTCCAGGACATTATCGAAAACCGCGGAATCGCTATTGCCTTCGATGACAATCGGGAAAATCTTTTTCAGATCCTCACCCAGTAGATCCGATTCACACAGCGCCTCGCGCGCGCGCATCCAGTTAATGTTGCCCCGCAGCGTGTTGATCTCCCCGTTGTGCGAAAGATAGCGGAACGGCTGTGCGAGCGGCCACGAGGGAAAGGTATTGGTGGAAAATCGCTGATGCACCATCGCAATAGCGGATTCAACGTCCGGCTCGACTACATCCGGGAACATGGTGTCAATCTGGGTGCCAATCAGCATGCCTTTATAAATCAAGGTTCGGCACGAGAGGCTGGGAACGTAGAAAAGTTCGCGCTCCGTCAGTTCCGAAGTGCGTATCGCGTGTTCGGCCCTTTTGCGGATCACGTATAGTTTTCTTTCAAAAGCGTCATCATCGGCAAGCGCGCTATTGCGCGCTATGAAGATCATTTTGAAATCGGGCTCACAAGAACGTGCCGTTGGCCCTATGGGCGAGTCGTCGCTGGGCACGTCCCGCCAGCCGAGTAGGCGTTGGCCTTCCTGCGAGACAATGTCGGCGAAGGTGTCCATGCAGTGCTGCTGCTCGGCCTCAGCGCGTGGCAGAAAGACCAGACCGGCGCTGTAATGTCCTGGAGCCGGAATGTCGAAACCCAGAGTGCCGGATATTCGCTGGAAGAACAGATGCGGTAACTGGATAAGGATGCCGGCCCCGTCGCCAGTATTCTCTTCGCAGCCGCAGGCACCGCGATGGTTCAGATTGTTGAGAACCGTCAGTGCCTGCTCGACTACGGCGTGCGATTTGTGGCCCTTGATGTTTACTACGAAGCCAATCCCGCAGGCATCGTGTTCATTCGCGGGATCGTACAGCCCTCCCTGAGGCGGGCTGTGATTTTGAGTCGCATGGTCTCCAGCGGGCATCGTGGTCGCCGACTCCGATCGATTCTCTAAGTAATGGGACTGCAGAAAAAGGGCGCAAAGTATACCGCCCAGGGCGCGCCGCTGTCACGAATTCAGCGCAGAACATGCCGGGGGGGATTTGCTAAACTATTGAATATTAATAATTTTAATCTGTAACTGACGCTATTAGCTGAGCCTGAATGTCCCCAATCGAGCGCGCCCAGGGGCTGTAGCGGCGGTATTCCGGCGCAAGACGCTGCGCCTGCGAACGGGCGCTGGAGCGGTCCGGATATAAGCCATAACACACGACGTACCAAGGTCTTCCTTTAAAGGTGGTTACAAACCAGGACAACTGTGATCGGTCTGTAGAGTCCTGCAAATAGGTGAGTACCGCTGCCCGATCATGGGCGCCGAAAAGTTGCAGCACGTACTCGCCCGGCTTGCGCTGTTGGAACCAATTGTCGTCGCGAACTCCGAAAATTGGTTTTGCGGCGGGTGCCGCGGGAGGTTGTGCGGAAGCAACCTTCGGTGGCTCAGGTGGCGTTTTTGCTAACACAGGTTTTCCAGGTTTTTCAACTAACTTGGCAACAGGTTCGAGTGCTTTCATGGGTTGCGTTTTAACGGACACTGGCTTGGCCGGTTGGGATGTAATGACTGGTGGCTCTGCTGCCGTACCTTGGGGAGAGGCCGGCGCAACCCGAGAAGCTGAGTCCTCGGGCGGCACAGCGGCCGGCACGGGCGGGGCGCTTACTACATCCTCAACGCGAGGCAATTGAATCTCTACGAGCTCGCCGGGCGCAGTGGACCCGCCTCGTGTGGCAAGCCACGCTCCGGCGAACGCTACCACCAATACCGCAACTATTCCGACAATAACAGGTGGGCGCAGGGTGAAACTCAATCTTGTGCCTTGCTTGCCTGGGCGTGACCGCCGCTCACCTGCGAGGGTAAGCATTCGCGCCGGAACACCGCCGGACGCCGCGTGTATCTCAGCCAGGGCGGCGTCATCAAACTGTGTGGCAACTCCGGCTGCTGCCATGCGCTCCGCTAGAACAACGACCATCCTCTCAGCATCCAGTGGCGGGATGTCCAGGTGATGAACGATATCGCCCTGGTAACGCTGCAGCTCGGACGTGCCGAACAGTTGCGTAACGTCGGAACGGCATAGCATCACAATGTGCAAACGCCCTGAGTCACCGTCGCCTTGGGCGAGTTGCAGGAGCACAGAGAGCGTATCTACGAGAAGCTCATGTGCATCGTCGATGATTAACAGCGGGATGACATCAGCGTTTTCCAGGGCGCTGACCCCTTGCAGTAATCTGGTCATAGTTGCGCCCACATCCGCGCCTTCCGGAGTGTCCACGTCAAGCGCATGCATTACGCCGGTCAGAAGCGTTAGCGGATTGAGATCCGGTTGTGCGGCGAGCTGGGCAATTCGCCAGGCGTCTGGAGCGTGCGCTATTATCTCGCGGGCGAAGGCGGTCTTTCCGATGCCAGCTTCGCCAATTATCATGATGATTTGGTTGCTGTACTCAACCAGGTGCTGGACTAGTTCGCGACGTTGCTCCAATTTCGGGCTGGCGCAATATCGTGGGCTCGCAACAGATGGGTCGAAAGGGTCTGTACGCGATTCGGGAATCACTGCTGTACCGCCGCCGATTGTATTGCTCATGGGGGCTTCACCAGCCGATTGCAGCAAGGATCTGTTAGCGCCTTCATGCAATATGCGGACTAACGCGCGGCGCGGCAGGCCTCGATTGTGTCTGTCAAGGCCGAGCCGGAATACTCTGAGCTGATTTCAGCTTCGCCGATGTCTTTAAGTAGAACCAAGCGTAGCTTACCGGCACGGGCTTTCTTGTCCAGCTTCATATGATTTGCCAGCAGTTCGGACGCGAGCTCCTGTGGTGCCTGCGTCGGCAGCGTGCATTTCTCGAGGAGCGTGGTGATTCGTTGTCTGTCGGCGTCGGTCAGCCAGCCTATTCGAACCGACAGATCGGCGGCCATACATAGACCGGCGGCGACTGCCTCACCATGTAACCAACGCCCGTAGCCGAGCCCGGTTTCGATGGCGTGGCCAAAGCTGTGACCTAGATTGAGCAGTGCTCGCGAGCCGGTCTCGCGCTCGTCCTGGGCAACGACGGTTGCCTTGTTTTCGCAAGAACGCGTGACGACGTGACTCAGCGATTCGGCGTCCTGTGCCAGTACCGAATCGATATTGCTCTCAAGCCAGCAGAAAAAATCGGTATCGCGAATCAGTCCGTACTTGATGACTTCGGCTAAACCTGCATTGAATTCTCTTGCCGGCAGCGTGGCCAGCACGCTGGTATCAGCGATTACGCAGCGAGGCTGATGGAACACGCCGATCATGTTTTTGCCCAGGCGATGGTTGACCGCGGTTTTACCGCCCACGGATGAATCGACTTGTGCCAGCAGTGTCGTGGGGATCTGGATATAGGCAACACCGCGCTGATAGCAGGCTGCTGCAAAACCTGTGACATCGCCAATCACGCCCCCTCCTAGCGCGATCATGGTGGCACTGCGTTCAACGCGCCGTTCCAGCAGCTCATTAATGATCGCCTCGAAGCTCTCAAGCGTCTTGTATTGTTCACCATCGGGTAATGAAACGACGCTTACTTCATAATCACTTAAACCCGCCCGCAGTTCGTCCAGGTAAAGGTCTGCGACCGTTTTGTTAGTCACGATTGTCAGCTGGTGTCCCGAGATTGCGGGCAGTAGCAGCTCGCGGCGGGCGAGTAGCCGTGGCCCTATATGAATGGGGTAGCTGCGTGACCCTAGCTCCACCGTTAGTGTTTGCACTGGCTGTCCTGGTTACGGACTATTAAGTTGGCTACGGTCCGTGCAGCGCGATCGTCGGTGTCAATGGTCAGATCCGCCGTTTCCTTGTACAACGGCTCTCGCGTTTCCAATAGCTGCTGGATCACTTCACGGGGATCTCCAGTTTGCAGCAGTGGCCTGAATCTGTCGCGTCTGGTGCGCTGCAACAGCTTATCGACGCCGGCGCGCAAGTAGACTACGCAACCACGCGTACGCAGGTAGCGCCGGTTTTGCTCGCTCAGTACAGCCCCGCCGCCGGTAGCCAATACGATGCCTTCCAGCGCAGTTAATTCCTCGATCATTTTTGCTTCTCGGTCACGAAATCCCTGCTCACCCTCTATCTCGAAAATGACGGAGATCCGCACGCCGGTGCGCTGCTCTATCTCGTGATCGGAGTCGCGAAAATCGCTGTGCAGGTCACGGGCGAGCATTCTCCCTACCGTCGTTTTACCTGCGCCCATGGGACCGATGATGAAGATATTGCTGTTCTTGGCGCGCATGGCGACATGCTAACCCGTATATTTCATCTCCGCAGCCGGCGACAATAAAAAACGGGGACGGCGCGGCTGCGCACGTCCCCGTTAAGGGTGAGTCACTGCAGCTACTTTAGCGCCAGAGTTCCCTTCAGGATTTTTGGCGTGACGAATATAAGTAGCTCCTGCTTATCGTTCTGTAACTCAGTGGATTTGAACAGCCACCCCACATAGGGCAGCTCACCCAAAAACGGTACCCGGCGTGTGTCCGAACGATTTGTTTGTTCGTAGACGCCACCCAGGACCACCGTCTCACCGTTCTCTACCAGCACCTGCGTAGAAATGTTGCTGGTATCGATACTTGGCACGCCATCGAATATTTCACCGATCGCGTCTTTATTGACGGCCAGGTCCATGATGATGCGGTCATCAGGTGTAATGTGTGGCGTAACCCGCAGGCTCAACACAGCTTTTTTGAAAGTTACCGTGGCCGCGCCGCTGGAACTCGCCTCTCGGTACGGGATCTCTGTGCCGCTTTCGATGACCGCCTCTTTTTGATTGGCGGTAATGACACGCGGACTGGAAACGACTTCGCCGCGGCCCTCCGTCTGCAACGCCGTCAATTCGAGCTGCAGCAGATAGCTGCCGATGTTGCCGACCGCAATTCCGAGGGCGCCGGCGGGCGAACCAATCGGCAGATCGACGATGTAGTTTTCCAGATCCTCAGTATGGAAAGATGTGGTTGCGCCGTAATTGACATCACCGGGGATACGGCCACCGACGGTATAGAAACTGTCATTGCGACCACTGGGATGTTCCGAAGCCTGACTCACGCCGAACCGAACACCGAGGTCGCGAGAGAAATCCTCGTTCGCCACGACGATGCGTGATTCGATCAACACCTGTCGTACGGCCACGTCCAATGTCGATACGAGCTGTCGAATCTCAACCAGTTTATCCCCCGTTTCCTGGATGAGCAGAGTATTGGTGCGCTCATCAACAGCTACGTTACCGCGTTCGGACAGCAAATTATTCGCGTCAGCCTTGATCAGCTTCGCCATGTCCTGTGCCTTGGCGTAGTTGACCTGTACGAACTCCGTACGCAGTGGCGCGAGCTCCGCAATTTGCTGCTGTGCTTCCAGCTCCAACTTTTCGCGGGCAGCTAACTCTTCCTGCGGCGCCACCATAATGACGTTGCCATTTTGGCGCATGCCCAGGCCACGCGATTTAAGGATAATGTCCAGTGCCTGATCCCAGGGAACGTTCTTCAGGCGCAGAGTAACGCTGCCGCCGACAGAATCACTGGCGATCATATTGAGTTGCGTGAAGTCGGCAATCAACTGCAGGACTGCTCGCACCTCGATATTCTGGAAATTGAGCGACAGACGCTCTCCGGTGTAACCAAATTTTTTCTTCTTCAGCGCCTCTTGTTCCTGCTTGCTTAACGGTTTAACTTCGATCGTTAACAGGTTGTCCGATTGGTATGCAAGATGGTCGTATAGGTCAGTGGCTGGTTTGATGACCATGCGCGTGCCATTACCATACCGTGATGTGTCAATTTCGCGGACCGGCGTTGCGAAGTCGATTACGTCCAAGCGACGATCGAGATTCTCCGGAAGTGCCGTGTCAATGAAGTCGATGACGATCTGGTTGCCTCGTTCCTGAATGTTAATCGGTGTGTCGGGGTCGCTCAGAGCAACTATGATTTGGGCTTCGCCGGCAGCGCCGCGACGGAAGTCAATATCCTCAATCGACGCTCCGACCGACGCTGTGCCAGGCATGGTTGCCGCCACAACTCCGCCAGCCGCACTGGCCGTGTGACCATCGATAGTCACTACGACGGCATTTCCGTCAAGCGCTATGGTGTAAGGCACCATCTGCAGCAAATTAAACACCACACGTGTGCGGCCATCTGCCTCTACGGCGCTAACGCTTTGTGTCGCGCCGATGCCAATCGTCTGGCTCTTGTCGATCAGGTTTAGCTCGGTGCCGGGGAAATCCAGGGCAATCCGGGCCGGGTTGTCGATCGTGAAAGACAAAGGATCTCCCGAAGGTGGTTGCGAGAATTCCAGTCGGACCTCGACCTGATCGCCAGGTAGCGATGCTACGCTGACATCATTAAGGCTTAGAGCTTCTTGCGCGACGGCAGTGGTCGTCAAGGCCAAGCCCAGGCAGGTGAGCAATAACGCCGCGTGGCGAAATGCGCGGTGCTGTTGAAGATGGGTTTTCAGTGCTGTGATCATCGTCATTACCCCTTAATGGTTATTGCTCAACCTCAGCCAGTGCAAGCTTTGCTTCTCGCTCGGAGTACTGGCCTTGCCCATCCTGGATGATTTCGCGGAGCGCGATACCTTCCTCCGAAATATTCAAAATCTTGCCGTAATTCCGGCCTACATAATTGCCAACCTTTACTCGATGAACCGTACCGTCTGAATCTGACACAATGCCCCCACAGATCATCGACATTCTCCAGGGTTCCAACCATACGCAGGCTGTCTAGTTCGTGGCGTTCAAGCTCCTCGCGATTACGCGGATTACGCACTACCGCGAGTAACTTACGTTGCTGCTCGTCATCAATTCCGCTGCCGTCGTCAATTTTGGGCTCAAAGTTGAAGAACGGGATAAACGGATCGCGTGCGCCGGTATCGGCTCCCTGGTATAGGTAGCGTTCAAATGTCTTCATCTCTGGTGGGGGATCTATCGGCGGCGCTTTACGCACCAACACTTCCTCAGCGTACGCTTCGAGGTCACTGATGTCGTTGGAGACGCACCCCGACAGTGCGATGCCAACCGCCACCAAAACTAGCCAATGCGTTAGGCGTATCCAGTTCATGTTGCTGATCCTCAGAGTTCGTCTTCGTCTAAGTAACGGTAGGTCTTCGCGGTGGTCTCCATCGTCAAGACGCCTTCACCCCGCTCCCGGATCTTAATATTGTGATTAGTCACGATCCGCGGCAGATCGGAAACACCGCTGATAAATTGACCAAATTCGTGGTATTGGCCAATGACGCGAATTTGTATCGGCAACTCGGCATAGAATTCCGCGGGTTGCTCACTACCGGGCCTGAATAGTTCGAATTCCAGACCTGCACCAAGACCTTGTTGTGAGATATCAACAAGCAACGCGGCCACTTCGGTCTTATTCGGCAGGCGCCGCAGCATGTCGCCAAAAGACTCTTCCATATCGGCCATTTGCTGCTTAAGCGCTTCGAGGTTGGCAGCCTTTTTTTGCTTCGCTTCGAATGCTAGCCTGAGCTGATCCTCGCGCGCGGTTACTTCAGCTAAAGTGGCAAGCTGCGGTTTTGTAATCTGGTAGTAGCCGCCGGCCAAAATGATGCCGCATACAATCAAAATTGTCAGAACCTTGATCGGTACCGGCCAGGTCCCGATGTTGTCCATCGTCAGGTTATTAAGGTCGGACATTTTCATATCAGCGGTAACTCCTCGGACTCGTCCGACTCGGACTGTTTCGTCGGTGAGCCCTGCGTCAAGCGTAGCTCGAAATCACTGAGCCGACGATTGTCTACCGTCGCAGTTTGGATAACCGTCAGGTTGGGTAGCTTCATGTACAGAGATTTTTCGATGTTGCGCATAAAATTTGAAACTCGCGCGTTCGAGCGCGCCGTTCCCTTAAGGATTATTGTGGCGCCGGTTTGATTGATTTCCTTGAGATACACACCATCGGGCAAACTCGTCACTATTTCGTCAAAAAGATGCACGATGATGGGTCGACTGGTTTGCAGAGTTTCAATTGCCTGCATCCGTGAAATCAGCCTCGCGCGCTGCCTTTCCAGTTCGCGGATCTCTTCTATCTTGGTATCGAGAAGCGCGATCTGTGCGTTGAGGTAGCTATTGCGCGTATTCTGGTAATTGATGCGGGCCTCGTTGTACATATAGAACAGACCGAACACAATGGCCGTGGCCAATGCGGCCATACCTATGATGGAGAAAAACTCCATTTTTTTCTGCGTGCGCAGTTCCTCGCGCCACGGCAGCAGGTTAATTTTTGCCATTAGTCGAAACTCCTCAATGCTAGGCCACAAGCGATCATCATCGCAGGTGAATCGTTGCCCAGGGATTCTGCCTTTATGTTGGATGATAAGGACATATTCGCAAATGGGTTGGCGATGGTTACGCTGGTCCCGATTTTCTCCTCAATGAGTGCCGATACATCCGGTATCGATGCGCAGCCTCCGGCCAATAACACGCTACCAACAGCTCCGATCTGGCTCGATGAATAGAAAAATTGCAGCGCGCGGTTAACTTCTTGTGCCATCGATTCTTTGAATGGCTGCAATACTTCCGGCTCGTAGTTGTCCGGTAGCCCGCCCTGGCGCTTGGCCAATCCGGCTTCCTCGTAAGACAACCCATATCGCCGTTGAATCTCTTCGGTCAACTGCTTGCCGCCGAAACTTTGCTCCCGCGTATATATAATTTTCATTTTTTCCAACACGCTCAAAGTCGTGGTGGTTGCGCCGACGTCGATTAAGGCGACGGTATCGCCGAAATCGGCACCGTTTTCGGCCGCGAGCAAGCCGACGACGTTTTCTAACGCGAAAGCCTCTACATCAACTACTTTTGCAGTCAGACCGCCGATCTCCAGCGCCGCGACCCGCACATCCACATTATCAGTGCGAGACGCCGCCAACATGACATCGACGCGTTCAGCCTCTGTTGCGGAATCCTGGAGTACTTCGAAATCCAGGCTGATTTCCTCAAGCGGATAAGGAATGTATTGGTCAGCCTCGACCTGGATCTGGTTTTCCATCTCGTCTTCGGAGAGGTCCGCTGGCATGGTAATCACCTTGGTGATTACGGCGGAGCCGGCGACTGCGACCGCAGCTGCCCTGGTGCGGGAACTGGATTTCTTCAGCGCCCGTCCAATAGCTTCGCCAACTTGCTCAGCGTCGGTTATATTCTTCTCCACAACCGAGTTAGGCGGCAGAGGTTCTACCGCGTAGCTTTCCACGCGATACCGATTGCCGGCGCGCGCAAGTTCAAGGATTTTTATGGACGTAGAGCTAATGTCAACGCCCAACAGTGAGGTACTCTTTCGCCCGAACAGTGCCACGAGTTTTTCCTTTTAAAGTACGCGGTTATAAATGATACATGTGTTTTAACATTAAATGTTAGAGCTACTATAGCAAAGCTCTAGCAAAAAACACAAATGAAATATCATGCTTCCCACTTGGGTACCTGGATAACAATAAAAAGTGGATAAAAATACCACCAGATAGGCGCTAAAACCTTACCGATACCCCAATATGTTGCGTTTTACCTTTTATGGACTGCTAACCCTGTTTGTCGCAGGGCTCATTGGTGTGGCTGCGGTTATTCTGACTTTCTACCCGGATCTGCCGTCAACCGAGGCCATCAAGAGCGTGCCGCTGGAGACGCCGCTACGCGTGTACACCAGTGATGGTAGGCTGATGGGCGAGTTCGGCGAGAAACGCCGTGTCCCAGTGACTTTCGCGGAAACCCCGCAAATTGTAATTAGGGCGTTTTTGGCCGCCGAAGACGATCGCTTTTACACCCACCCCGGAGTTGATTGGCAGGCAATTCTGCGGGCTGTGAAAGCACTAATAGAGAACCGCGGGGAAATCACGCAGGGTGGCAGCACTATCACTATGCAAGTTGCACGACTGCATTACTTCTCCGCTGAACGAACCTATAAAAGGAAGATCAACGAAATTCTGGTTGCCTTGAAAATCGAGCGTGAGCTTGAGAAAGACGAGATCCTGGAACTCTATCTCAACAAGATTTTTCTCGGCCACAGGGCTTACGGGGTCGGCGCCGCAGCACAGGTCTACTACGGTAAGGAACTGACCGATCTTAACCTGGCGCAAGCCGCGATGATCGCGGGTCTGCCAAAAGCACCGTCGAGAATAAATCCGGTTACAAATCCGGCGCTGGCGTTGGAGCGGCGCAGGTATGTCCTGGACCGTATGTTAAAGCAGGAATATATCGATCAGGTGCAATACCAGGCGGCGTTAGAGGAACCGGTGACCGCAAGCCTGCACGACCTCGACATCGAGGTCGACGCGCCCTACCTGGCGGAGATGGTGCGACAACACATGGTGGCCACTTACGCCGAGCAGGCTTACACCAGCGGTTACAAAGTTTATACGACTGTGACGTCCCGATTGCAGCTTAAAGCGGCAGCGGCACTGCGCAAATCACTAATCGATTACGACCGGCGCCACGGTTATCGCGGTCCGGAGCACCAATATGAACTGGCGAGCGAGAGTACCCCGGATAGCTGGCAGCAACTGCTGGACGGACTGACAGTCGTTGGTGAGCTGCACCCGGCGTTGATTATCAATGTTAGCGAACGTAGCGCAACATTGTACGTAGCTGGCGTAGGTGAACGCACACTGGAGTGGTGCGGGATTAAGTGGGCGCGAAAGCACATTAACGCAAACCGCCGCGGCGCAGCTCCCAAACAAACAAGCGATGTGTTGGCCGCGGGCGATGTCGTGCGGGTCCAGCAACTGCAGGCGGGCGACGAGCGGGCACAGTCTTGCGCGAATAAACAAGCCGATGATCCGGCGGTAGTTGAAACACGGGAACCTGAACCGATCGAGCAACCGATATGGGTTCTCAGCCAACTTCCTCAAGTTGAAGGCGCGCTGGTGTCATTGCGCGCTCAGGACGGCGAGATACAATCGCTGGTCGGCGGGTTTGACTTTAGGCAGAGCAATTTCAATCGTGTCATGCAGGCGCGCCGCCAGCCTGGTTCCAATTTCAAACCCTTTATTTATTCGGCCGCATTGGACACTGGTATGACTGCGGCGACCTTCATCAATGATGCTCCGATCGTTTTCGATGCGCCTGGATTGGAGAGCATCTGGAGGCCTGAAAACTATAGCGGCAAGTATTACGGCCCCACGCGGTTACGTGAGGCGTTGGCGAAATCACGAAACCTGGTGTCGATTCGGCTGCTCAGACGGGTAGGTATAGAACGCACGCTGAGCCACATCGCCAAATTTGGATTTGATGCAAATAGGCTGCCGAACAATTTGTCCTTGTCGCTGGGCAGCGGGGAACTCCAGCCTATCGACCTTATCCGCGGCTACGCCGTTTTTGCCAATGGTGGATTTCTGATCGAGCCGTATTTCATTGAGCACATTGAGAGCAGCGATGACGATATCGTCTATAAAGCCGAGCCCCTGCAAGCGTGTCGTGCGTGTGAGCAAAATGGTTTGGACCTGGCCACTGAACCGGATTCGATTGAAGCGCTGCAGGCAATGGTTGCTCAGGAGTCGGCACTCAATCTGGCACCGCGCGTCATTAGCCCCGGAAACGCGTGGATCATTTCATCCATGTTGCGAGAGGTCATTCGCCGTGGCACGGGGCGACGTGCCAGGCGTGAGCTAAATCGTCCGGATCTCGGCGGCAAAACGGGTACAACCAACGAGCAACGTGATGCGTGGTTCTCTGGCTTCAACCACGACATCGTTACAACTGTTTGGGTAGGTTTCGATCAATTGCAACCGATGGGCAAGAAGGAAACCGGCGCACAGGCCGCCCTGCCAATGTGGATCGACTATATGCGCGCGGCGCTTGAGGGGACGGATGTGGCCCTACTGGAACAACCGCCGGGCCTGGTCACCATGCGTATCAACAAGAACACAGGTCAACCGGCGCCCGCCACGGACCCGAACGCGATAATGGAAACATTCCGACCGGAATATGTGCCTGATCCGACACATTCATTCCCCGACAACGTGCAACTCATCGGTGAGAAGCAGCCGGTACCGAACAACCTTCCTAGTGGGCCGTTCGAAACGCCCGAACAGTTGTTTTAGCAAGCTACGGGTATGGCTCAACCCGGCAGAATCGACCGCCGCCAGACGCGCGATCAGATCGTGCAGTTAGCCGCCCGCCTGGTAGTAGACGAAGGAGTCACCAGTTTGCGGGCGGCGCGACGTAAAGCGATCGAGCAGTTACGCGCCGGCGGTACCATGGCGCTGCCGAAACTCGCCGAAATTCAAGCCGCCGTGGCTGATTATCTGCGCTTATTCGATCGTCCGGAGCACATCAGACGACTGCAAAAGCAACGCCAAGTGGCATTGGAGGCCATGCATGTCTTGAAGAAATTTGATCCCTGTCTTACAGGTCCCGCGTTGCATGGTACTGCTACTGAAAACACGCCGGTCACTTTGCATCTGTTCACCGATTCCTCGGAGGACGTTGGTTTGTCGCTTACAGAGCGCGGCATACCCTATGGCCTTGGTGAACGGTTGGCTCGTTATTCCGGCGGTCGACAAAGTCGCAAACCCTGTTACGAATTTTATGCAGGCGAGACATGCATCGAACTGGTGGTCTTCAATTACAAGGAAGCGCGTCATGCTCCAGCCAGCCCAGTTGATGGCAAGCCAATGCGGCGACTTCGACCGGCCGCAGTAGAGTCGTTGCTGCAGAACGACTCAGTCTATCCCTGACCTGCATGCAAACCGCGGGCTAGCATCGTGACTTGCACGTAATGACCGGCCCGATCCTGCGTGTCGCGCTAGACGTTCCGTTACGCAAAAGTTTCGACTACCTGCCACCGCAGGGTGCATCACTGAGTGAATTGCAGTGTGCTACGCGCGTGCGTGTGCCGTTCGGTCGCGGCACTCGGGTCGGAATTATTGTCGAGGTCGCGAATGACTCCGCGTTAGCACCCGATCGCCTGCGCCGTGCGTTGGAGCTTATTGATGCTCGGCCACTGGTTTCGCCTCGGCATATTGATTTTTTGTCGTGGGCGGCCGGCTACTATCACCACCCAATTGGCGAAGTCTGGGCGAGTGCTCTACCGCGTCTACTGCGTTTGGGTCGTAGCGCGCAGCAACGAGGTGGTAAACGTTTTCATATAACCTCGGAAGGGTCGACGCAGGCTAGTTCTGGCGTCGCGCGCGCGCCACGCCAGACGACGCTGCTACGGTTACTGGCATCGGCTGAATCGGGCTTGCGCGATAGTGAATTGGATCGCGAACACGGCTCATGGCGTCGCACTATGCAGCGCTTAGTTGAAAATGAATGGGTGAAAACGGAAGACTATTTTCCCGTGCAGGTAACCGTTACCGCACCCAAAGGGGGCACACACACGCCGTCTGCTGCGCAAGCGGCTGCCGTGAGTTCGGTCATAAAAAGTGCTAATAATTTTGGTGCTTTTCTGCTCGACGGAGTAACTGGCAGCGGCAAGACAGAAGTCTACTTACAGTGTGCGATGCAGGTGATTGACGGCGGTGGACAGGTACTTGTGTTGATCCCGGAGATTGGGCTCACCGATCAAACCGTAGAGCGTTTCCAGCAACGCTTCCAACGCCCAATGGCGGTGTTTCACTCAGGACTAAGTGATGGCGACCGACTGCGGGCCTGGCTTGCGGCGCGCGAGGGCAGTGTTCCGATTGTCATCGGTACGCGTTCCGCGGTCTGGACGCCGTTACCCGCCCTGGGCTTAATTGTTGTGGATGAAGAGCACGACAGTTCGTATAAGCAGCATGACGGTTTGCGTTACTCTGCGCGCGATGTCGCGGTAGCTCGGGCGAAGCACGAAAATATCCCGGTCGTGCTCGGTTCAGCCACGCCGTCGTTGGAATCTTTGCATAACGTCGGGCGAAAGCGCTATCAGCGCCTGCAGCTGCTGCAGCAGATTTACTCTGCGGATCCCTCTACTGTCGAGCTCATAGATCTGAGAAAGCAAGTCGTTGCCGGTGGCTTGTCAGCGCGCTTGTTTAAGTTAATCGAGCAACATCTACAACGCGGCGAACAGGCATTGTTGTTCTTAAACCGTCGTGGCTATGCCCCAGTTGTGTTTTGTCCGCAATGCGGGTGGTCAGCCAAGTGCACGCGCTGTGACGCCCGCATGATCTACCATCGCGCGATAGATCGATTGCGTTGTCATCATTGCGGCAGCGAGCGGCGTTATCAGCCAGTTTGCGGGGATTGTGGAGTCGAAGCTCCACTACTCATGGGCCAGGGCACTGAGCAGCTGGAGGAGGTTCTAAACGCGCACTTTCCGGACCGGCGGGTGTTGCGTATCGATCGTGATACAACGCGACTCAAGGGTGCTATGGGGGCTGCTCTGGAGCGTATACATGCAGGCGACGCCGATATATTGGTGGGAACGCAGATGCTCTCAAAGGGCCACGACTTCCCATCGGTATCACTGGTGGCGGTGATAGATGCGGACAATCGTTTGTTCGATGCTGATTTTCGCGCCGGTGAACGCCTGGCGCAGCTAATAGTCCAAGTGGCCGGCCGCGCAGGCCGCCGCGATTCGCCCGGCCGAGTGGTGATTCAAACTCGTTGTCCCGAGCATGAACTTCTCACCACGGTCCTGAATGGAGGTTATGCGGGATTCGCGCAAAGCGCGTTGTCCGAACGGTCTTCAGCAGAGCTCCCGCCGTTTTCCGCGTTCGCGTTGTTGCGCGCGGAAAGCACTCGCAAGGGCGCGCCTAACGAATTTTTGAATAGCGCGCGAGAGATTTGCGACAGCGCGTCGGAGCGCGGCGTCCTGGTGCTGGGCCCAGTGGCGCCGCCGATGGAGCGGCGCGCCGGCCGTTACCGTGGCCAGCTACTTATCAGCGCGAAGAATCGTCCAGCATTGTCACGTGCTTTGGACAATTGGCTGCCACGACTCGACACACTTAAAGAACAACGCAAGGTTCGCTGGTCCCTCGACGTGGATCCGCAGGAGATGTACTGAGGCCGCATTTTTCATGAAGGATCCTGGACGATCGCGCAGCGTGACCGCCAGGGATGGCGGAACTGCAGACCATGCACGCCTGCACGGATGCAGGCGGTACGACCCCATGGATGGGAGAGGTAGAAGTGAGTCCGGAACGGAACTCGAGAGCGAAGCAGGAAGCCAGAGCCGAGAACGACGCAGGAGGCCAAAGTCGACGAGTCCACGGATGGACGAGGTAGAACGACGCAGGAGGCCAAAGTCGACGAGTCCACGGATGGACGAGGTAGAACGACGCAGGAGGCCAAAGTCGACGAGTCCACGGATGGACGAGGTAGAACGACGCAGGAGGCCAAAGTCGAGGAGCATTTGTCTGCCCTTTATGCAATATGCGGGTTAGGCCCTTATGAGGCTTAGCTTCGCTGTTACAAGTTACGTGTAATACACCATGTTCGCCGTGCTGCGGTTACTTGGCGTTATCATATCCACCGTGGATAGTCAGACTACGCTTATCCGGCCTCGGTGTAATTCGCGGTTTAAGGACCTGTAAATGCAAGAAAAATTGCACAGCATCATCCATGCCGCTTTGAGCGAGCTCGAGCTGTCGTCCGAAATCGATGTTAGCGCGCTCGCGGCCCGTATAAAGGTCGAGCGTACACGCGATCGCGAGCATGGTGATTACGCTTGTAATGTTGCATTGACATTGGCGAAACAACTGCAGCGCAAGCCTCGCCAATTGGCCGACGCCATCGTTGCGGGTTTACCGGCCACCGAGCTGATTGATCGCGTAGAGGTAGCCGGCCCGGGCTTTATTAATTTTTATCTTAAGCGCGACGCACGCGCTCAAATAGTCGCGGACATCCTGGCGGCCGGCGACACATTCGGCTGCTCGCAACATGGGCAGGGCGAACGTGTACAGGTTGAATTCGTTTCCGCTAATCCCACCGGTCCATTGCATATCGGACACGGTCGCGGCGCCGCGTACGGGGCTGTTATAGCCAATCTGTTACGGGCCTGCGGGTTCGATGTCCAGACCGAGTACTACGTGAACGATGCTGGTCGCCAAATGGACATCCTGGCGGTAAGCCTCTGGCTGCGTTACCTGGAGCTGTTGGGCGAACCCACGGTGTTCCCGGCAAAGGGCTATCAGGGCGATTACGTGAAAGAAATCGCTGCCGAATTACGTGCACGCGATGGTACTCGCTACCATCGCGATAGCGTCATCGTAGTATCGAGCGAAGATCCAGAGTCGGATTTGGACGAACTAATAATCACGGCGAGAGCGTCGCTGGGTGCAATTGACTATGACGAGTTGCATGCCTTTGGAACAGCGCAAGTGCTCACAGGCATCCGTGCGGACCTCGATAACTTTCGAGTGCGTTACGATGAATGGTTCTCGGAAAAGTCATTGATTGCAGATGGCGCAGTCGCCGCGGCCTTGAAGACGCTGGAAGAGAGCGGAGCGGTGTACGAACACGAAGGCGCGCAGTGGTTTCGTTCCAGTCAGTGGGACGACGAAAAGGATCGCGTAGTCGTCAAAGCAAACCAGGAAACCACCTATCTGGCTTCCGACATTGCGTATCATAAGAACAAATTCGAGCGTGGCTTTAGTCGGGTCATCGACGTGTGGGGCGCTGACCACCACGGGCACGTACCACGAATGAAAGCGGCGCTAGCCGCGCTCGGCCTCAAACCTGAGCAGCTGGAGATCCGGTTGGTGCAATTCGCAGCGCTGTACCGGAATAAACAACGTGTGGCAATGTCCACCCGCTCCGGAGAATTCGTCACGCTGGCGCAATTGTGCACTGAAGTGGGGGTGGACGCCGCCCGGTTTTTCTACGTCACACGCAAGGCCGAACAGCATCTGGATTTCGATCTCGATTTAGCAAAATCTCAATCGACGGAAAATCCTGTCTATTACATACAGTATGCCCATGCGCGTGTCTGCAGCGTGTTTCGCCAACTAGCCGAGCGCTCGCTGAGTTGGGACCGCACCCAAGGCGAGGCAAATCTTGTCTTGCTAAGCGAGGCCGCCGAGCAGCAACTGATCTCGAACATTGCAAAATACCCGGACCTGATAAAAACCGCTGCACTGGGTCGCGAGCCGCATTTACTCGCGCACTATTTGCGCGGTTTGGCGGGTGACTTTCATGGTTACTACAACGCCCATAAAATAATCGTGGACTCAGCGGAGCTGCGCAACAGCAGGCTTGCGCTAATCGCCGCCGTGCAGCAAGTGATTGCCAATGGCTTAGCGCTGCTCGACGTGAAAGCTCCGGAGCAAATGTAATGCCGCGCGATTACAAAAACGCAACAGTCAAAGACAGGACTCCGCCACGCAGCGGATTTTCTTGGTTATCGTTTGGCTCCGGACTGTGTCTCGGTTTGTTTGTTGCGTTCCTCGTTTTTCTCGAAAAGTTGCCGTTGCCTGCGAGTACACCGGGCTGGGCGCCCGCGGAGGACGCGACTGCGGTGGTGTCGCCGGAGTCGGTTGAAAAGCCGACTGTTGCCGTGGACACGCCGAAACGCAAGTTCGATTTTTATACGATCTTGCCAGAGTTTGAGATAAAGGTACCGGAATGGACCGTGGGTAACCGCGATAGTGCACGAAACGAGACAGCAACGGGTAGTTATGTTTTACAGGTCGGGTCGTTTCAACATTATGCCGAGGCTGACCAGGTTAAAGCACGCCTGGCCCTGCAAGGTATTTCCGCAAATATTCACCGCGTGGTAATTAACGGTCAGGATGTCTGGTATCGCGTGTTGGTTGGGCCGTTTACCGAATCCCAGGAACTACAGCTGATGCGCCAAAGATTATCGGAAAACGGCATGAAATATATGATGGCTAAAGTGAAGGTAGAAAAGTCGACCTGACGCTGCACGAGAAATGCATGATTCATGCAGGTCCGTTTTTATTTACTGGTTCGCGGGCTCACGCTCTGCTTTTAGCTTGGCCAGGTTTTGTCGAACCTTGGTGTGGAAATCAGATTTACCATCTTGGTTAGAGAAGTAGCTGGTCAGTCTGATTTCCTGATCCAGGTAGAATCGCACTACCTGGTATGCCATATCGACCCATTGTGGCCAGGGGATTGATTCGCCCGTCAGCAAAGCGTGCTCCTGTCTAAGGCGCTCAGTGTTGCCTCTGAAGACTTTGTAATCAGCGGCTAATCCAGCGAGATCGGCTGCACGCACCGCTTTCTGTTCAGTCGTTTTGAACGGAGCGTCGCGGCGCGTGCTATCGATGGCCTTGGCGACTTTTTCAATGACCCGTGGCGCCACACCGCGTTCGGCCAAAACCTTCCCCGCCAGTTTTGCCGAATAATCCTCTTTAGTCGCGCAGCCGAATTGAGTTGGGTCCTGGTGAAAGCCAGCATCGTGGAAAACCAGCGCGTAATAAACGACCTGCGCGTCAACGCGCACACCCTCCTGTTCGCACCGCCTGATAATAAGTTCCGCCGCCTCAACGGTGTGCATAGCATGCTTAAAGTTGTGATAAGGAAGATCGGACCGATACAGCTTGGCCGCCGCCTGTTCAATTTCGTGGTCGCGAGTGAACATGGTATGTAATGTGGCCTGGCCCCCATATGCCGTCAATCTGGAGCGGGTGATGGGAATCGAACCCACGTTATCAGCTTGGGAAGCTGAAGTTCTACCATTGAACTACACCCGCGGCAACGTTGGGATTTTAACCCGCCTTTACTGCCAGATCGAAGTCTCCGCTTTGCTCATCGAGACCTTAACTTTCTCTGCCGTGCGCCGCTGGACCCAGTATGGCGCCCGTTTGCAGCGAGGTTCGGTGACGAGGCGGTGTGCCAGGAGATTTTGCCAATTGCCGGTCGATTGCGGTGCCCCGTTACAAATTTGGCGATCAGTTCTCAGAAAGTTGGCCCGGATATGCCAGGCCCAGGTTGTCAGAAAAGGCATTAAAACAACCATTTCGTGTACTATTAGTCAAAAATGCCGCCACGTTTGTACAGAATTACGCGGCGCAGGTCATATTGGGGAGCAACCGGGGCATGCAGATCATCGGAAGGCAGAGCTGCGCGTTTTTAATGCGGGACAGCAACGCGATTAGTTTTATTAGAACTTCCGTGGGCTTAGGTTTATAATTTTATGATCTGTGCGAGGTCGCCGCATGCGTCATCAAATCACCACGAGCAGCCATGGCGAGCGTAAAACCCAATGTGATAGTCGTCGATGACAGCCCGACTGTCAGAGCGTTTTTCGAGCAAATCGGTGCCTCGATGGGTGTGCCGGTAGTAGCTGTCAGATCAGCGAGTGAGTCGTTGGATGCGATGAGCAACGCGACACCTGATTTAATTTTTCTTGATATCATACTGCCGGATAAAGATGGGCTAACGTTTTTGCAGGAATTACGTAGGGACGACAATTACCGGGATACGCCAGTCGTGATAATCAGCTCCAAAGATTATGCTCAAGACCGCATGACAGCCAAAGAGCTTGGCGCCGTGGATTTTGTCCCCAAACCGCTCACGACTCAGACGATTGAGGATCTAATCCGGAAATACGCGGGGTCCGACAACCTGGACGCGGGAGCGAATGAGTAACGGCTTCCTTCGATTCTGGGGAGTTCGTGGGTCCTATGCTGCGCCTTTTGATACGCATCTGAAGGTCGGCGGTAACACATCCTGTGTGGAATTACGGGTCGATGATCATCTACTGATCTGTGACGGCGGCACGGGCATCATCCCGCTTGGTGCGCAACTCATGAAAGAGCGCTCGAAGCACGACATGATGATCATCTTCACGCACTACCATTGGGACCATATCTGCGGTATGCCGTTTTTTACGCCGGCATTCCTTCCAGACTGGAATATAAAGTTTTTCGGGCCGGGAGAGAGTCGCCAGGATATCGAAAAGCGCCTATCGGATCAGATGAAGGCGCCATACTTTCCGGTCGAAACGGAAACCTGGATGGCGAACATTACTTATTTGGACCCGGATTTGGCCGGATTTCAGCACGGCCCAATCAAGATTGGCTACCACAACGTCCACCATCCGGGCGTGACGTACGGCTATCGAATTCAGGTCCGGGACAAGACCATTGTGTACGTATCGGACAATGAATTCGGTTATCTGGGAGGGTCGATTGCCCGCCGCCAGGGTGAACTCAATGCTGCTGAACTCAAAGTAGCCGAACAGGTAAAGAGCGAAGAGCGGGCAGCCGAACTAAAGCGTATCGCGGGGGCGGATATCCTGATCCACGATGCTCAATACACGCCCGAGGATTACGAGCAAAAGCGGGGATGGGGTCACTCGTGTTACGTCGATACGGTGAACTCGGCGATCGATGCCGAGGTCAAAAAACTGTACTTGTATCATCACGATCCTAATTATTCTGACCAGCAGGTTTTCGATATTCATAAGCACTGTTTGCAAATTATCAAAGAGCGCGGTTCCGAGCTTGAATGCGAAATAGCCCGCGAAGGTCAATCGATCGATTTGTGAACATGTGTTGTTGGTCGTCTGCCGCATCAGTCTGATCCGAGATGAAAATCACCGTTAACGGCGAGTACTACGACGCCCTCGAGGACAGTACAGTAGCGGTGTTGGTTGAGAAACTCAGTATCACTGGGCGCTTTGCTGTAGAACTCAACGAAGAAATTCTGCCACGCAGCAAATTCGACGCTCAACGGCTCGCTAGCGGCGATCACGTCGAGATTGTGACGGCCATTGGCGGCGGCTAGACGCAAAGACGCGGCAACCTGGCGCGCCGGGAGTGCCAAGGATTTTAACTAAGACTATGCTCGACACAATCGCGAATATTGCCAATGATCCCCTGATCATTGCCGGCAAACAGTACAAATCCCGTTTGCTCGTGGGCACCGGTAAGTACCGTGATTTGGATGAAACTAAAGAGGCTGTCAACGCGAGCGGTGCTGAAATAGTCACGGTCGCAATCCGTCGGACGAATATCGGTCAGGACGAAGGCGAACCCAATTTGCTGGAATACCTGCCGCCTGAGCGTTTCACTCTGCTACCGAATACAGCCGGATGTTTCGACGCGAAATCCGCGATCCGCACCTGCCAATTGGCGAGGGAATTGCTCGACGGCCATGACTTAGTCAAGCTCGAGGTACTGGGCGATGAAAAGACTTTGTATCCGGATATACCGGCATCCTTGCAAGCGGCCGAGACCTTGATCGCCGACGGCTTCAAAGTCATGGTCTATACCAATGACGACCCGATAATGGCGCGGCGATTCGAGCAGATGGGTTGTGTGGCGGTGATGCCGTTGGCCGCGCCGATCGGCTCCGGCTTGGGCATCCGTAACCCGTACAACATCCGCACCATTATCGAGAACGCGTCGGTTCCGATCCTGGTCGATGCCGGTGTGGGTACTGCTTCTGACGCTGCAATCGCGATGGAGTTAGGTTGCGACGGCGTATTGATGAATACCGCGATTGCGCAAGCCCGCCAACCTGTGCTGATGGCATCGGCAATGCGCAAGGCCATAGAAGCCGGCCGCGAAGCCTATCTCGCGGGACGCATTCCCCGGCGGGCCTACGCCAGCGCTTCGTCACCAGTGGACGGGACGTTTTTCTAATTTTGTTGTTGGTTTAAAGCGCTGATGAGCGCCAATGCTGATCTATCCCGCCGCGCCGTGCGTAGCTTCGTGCGACGTGAGGGGCGTATGACCAGCGCACAGAAGCGGGCGCTGGCCGAACTCGCTCAGCAATTCTGTCTCGAGCTACCATCACAATACCAACAACTCGACGAAGTATTTGGCCGCTACGCTCCGCGTGTCTTGGAAATCGGCTGCGGCACAGGCGAAGTCATCACCGCATTGGCCGCATCAAATCCCGCCAATGACTATATTGGCGTAGAGGTATACCGACCGGGGGTCGGCCAGACGCTCAATCGCATAGCGACCCAGGCATTACCTAACGTTCGATTGGTATGTGCAGATGCAATGGTGGTTTTGCGTAACGCCTTCGCGCCGGCGAGTTTCGATGAAGTCTATGTGTTCTTTCCCGATCCCTGGCCTAAAAAGCGCCACCTCAAACGCCGCTTGATTCAGGCGGAATTCGCACAGTTGATACGGGCGGTTATGAAATCCCATGCGCGCTTATTCGTTGCCACGGATTGCGTGGACTATGCTGCGCACATCTATACGTTGCTGCAGGAAGCCAATTTCGTAAACCTGGCCGGTTGGTCAAATCGCTTTCCGCGCCCGGCCTGGCGACCGGTCTCGCGTTACGAGCAGCGTGCCCGTAGGGCGGCGCGCGAAATCTACGAGTATGGCTTTAGCAAACGCTACCTGGATTGACCTGATTCACTCGCACTGTTCGCCAAACTTTTCACAGGTCTTGCGGCATTTGTAAACGCCGCGCGGATCGACATTACACATCTTGCCCCAGCGTAAACACGCCCAAATACAGTTCTTGTCACCGCCATCGGCGCTGTCAGTAGCCTCCTGTGTGCTCTCTTCAACGCCTTGGGCGAGAATCGTATTCGCGCCTTCTACTTTGGTGTCCGCGGACCAGACGACTCCGGGCGCTGAAAAAACCAGCAAACTGAGGATGATGATGCACAAACCAGATTTGGCGTTCATTAGCTACTCCAGATTTACTGAACGGTGTAATTCCGGGCGCCCATGCAAGCACCGTAGGCACGGCGGTAGCTTTCCATTGCCAGTTGCCGCTCCTGCATGATCCGCTGATGCTCGTATTGTTGTTGCGAATAGCGCTGATCTTCGTAATTGTCGTAGCTTGAATTATTACTGGAACGATTCAAGGCGCCGAACAAGGTAGACGCAACCGCACCTATGGCCGCGCCCTGGCCTGCATCACCGGCGATCGCACCGCCTGCAGCACCGAGCGCTGCGCCGGTTGCTGCATCGCCAAGCATACCACTACCTTCAAAAAAGCCGCCGTTACCTATGCCCAGCACGCTGGAGTTGGCTTGCCGCTGCCTCTGGCGTGGGGGCGGCGGCGCGTAGGGGGCGGCTGGCAGCGGCGCCGCTGTTGCCGGGTCGAATCCGGTTTCCCGGGTGGCCCATTGCTGGCACTCCCAACGGTCGCGGTCTTGTTGATCCTGGGGCTGACCCGCGCTGGGATAAGCGTAAACGCCAGTATTCTGGGCGGCCGCGGTCGTCAACAAAAGGCCCGTGAACAGGACTGTGCCGCACGCCACGGCTAGTGTGCTTTTGAATGTTCTCATGGAAATGCTCTCACCCTTGTACCTCATGATTATCATAAGGTTTGATTACCTTAACGGACCGAAGTTCGTAACGTTTACCTCAGTGCTGACGTTGTTGAACAAGTTATAGCACACGGACCGCTCCGTAAAGACGGTCAACTGGCCGTGCTGAGACATGGATCACGTTAGTACTGTTGGCTGCGCAGGGAAACCCTGAACAGAGTTGTCGTGATTTGGCAACAATGTCATTTATGATATTGATTGTCACGACAAAAATAATTCACTGTACACAGAACTTGTTAAGCTTGAATAATGGCCCCGTTGCCCTGGAAAGGGCTGATTCTTCGGGTGCGCAGAATGAAACGGACACGAGAATCTACGTCGCGAGATGATACGTCGTCGGCTTCGGAATGGTTGAGTGACGACGAATTTGAAGGCGACGAAGAGCAATTGGACTTAGAAACGTTACCGGTGGATATCGGTAAACCGTCAACGGCTCTTACCGCCCGCCAACAGATCGAGATCTATCGAGAACGCAAAGCGTTGGAAGAGGTCATTGATGATGATTTTTTGGGTGAATTCGACTTAGAGTTCGGTTAGGCGCATTTCAGGCGCGGCCAGCCGCGCCGCGCACGCAAGTTACCCGCTAATCAGGATCTCGTGATCTAAGCCGTTGTTGCTTCAACCAGTTCCATTGGTCGCTGCGTTTGGATTAACTTCAGCGTGTCCTCGATTAACACACGCCGCTCATGATCTTCGCGGTACACCGCGTAAACCTTACGTACGATCGGAGGCGCATCACCGATGGTGTGCAAGAGCCCCTGGCGCAGGTCTGCATCGACCATCCCCTGTGCAAGGTATGCGGCACCGCCGCAATCCAAAATAAAATTCCTGGCGATGCGGCCGAGCTCGGTGCGCATGACCGGCGGCGGCATTTCCGGAAAATGACGCGCATGGATCTGCGCGAATGCAGTACCCCAATCGACCAATACGTAACCGTCGCGTACCGCTTCCTTGACGCTTAGATTTGCCCGCGAGGCAACCATGATCAACCTGATTTCGGTGACCTCGCTGGTGCTCAGCCCGCCGGCCTGCGGCGCTTCGAACATAAACGCTACGTCTAGCGATCGGTCTGACACACGCCGTAGTAGCGCCTCGGTACCGTGTGTCTCAGTGTTGAGAATGACCTCCGGTAGTGTCCTGCGGATGGCCGTAAGCCAATGCTGCAGTTGCACGTCCCAGAGGCTGGAAATGGCTCCCGCGGATAAGGCAATTTGTGTTTCGTCTTCAACCGCAACCTCCAATCTGGCGCGATTCCACACGTTTGTAATGGTTTCGGCAAATCGCACCAGTTTGCGCCCCTGCGGGGTCAATTGGATATTATTGCGGCTACGCATGAACAGACGCACGCCCAGGCGTTCTTCCAGCTGTAGGATCCGCGCGCTGACGGCCGAGCGGGTAATGAACAGATTTTCGGCTGCTCTGCCGAAATGACGTGTCCGGTTAACCTCAAGAAACGTCCTTAGCAGGTCGATGTCCATGCACGATCTCTGGAGCTAGATAGCTCAGTAACCCTATACCTTAGTTACAGGTGCGCTGACAAGTATGATCTGCGCATAGTGCAATCCAGTGACCTAAATCTATTGCGCATCGACGGCCACTAGCGGCTTCCGCACGCGGGCAAAACTATCGCGTCAGGTGCCGCAAAGCGGCAGTGCGATCCTGTAGCCGTTCGTAAAGCTGTCCCAAATTGTAGTGGGCTCGGCGAAATCTATTGCGCATCGACGGCCACTAGCGGCTTCCGCACGCGGGCAAAACTATCGCGTCAGGTGCCGCAAAGCGGCAGTGCGATCCTGTAGCCGTTCGTAAAGCTGTCCCAAATTGTAGTGGGCGTCGGCGAAATCGGGATCGTTTGAAAGTGCTTGGCGATAGGCAGCAACGGCATCGGTAGCGCGATTCAAATCTTCCAACGCCGTGCCCAGGTTAAAAGCAGCCGTTGCATTGTCGGGCGCCCGCTCTCCAGCGGCTCCACTGGATTGCATGTGCTTATACCGCTTGGACGGCAACTTAACTACGAGCAGTCACGCACCCTCGGTGAACTGTTGGCCAGAGTATTCGTTAAAGAGCTGCCTGCTATTGCAACGATTACCCGCGCGCCTGCAAAGCGCGAGGGCAAGGTTTACATCGATTATGTCCAAAATGGGCACGGCTGTTTGTTGGTGGCGCCGTTCAGCGCTCGGCCGTTACCAGGGGCGCCGGTCTCTATGGCGCTAAGTTGGCGAGAGATAAACGATAGATTGCACATCGATCGTCACACCATCAACAACGCCGGCCGGCGCTTACGGGTATTGGCGTGCGAACCACTAATCGAAATTCTAGATCTAAAGCCTGATATTTCCGCGACCCTTGATCGCCTTGCGTCGCTTTAGCCGTGATCGCTTGCGAGAAACCGCCCGGGTTTTATCTGCCAGGTAATGCGGTTGGCCCCCGACAATACAGTTCGGTCATCGGCGTGACGCTAGCGCGGGCCGCCGCCACCGCCGCTTTGTTGCAAAGTGGCGCGCAACAGTTCGACGTCGAATGTCGTTTCCGGGTAGCGCACGATAGTTACCAGGACAGAAGTATTGACGCCGCCCCGAAGTTCATTGCTCACGATATCAAGCATTTGCTTGCCACGCGTCGGCCGTCCTTCGATCTGGGTAATGATGTCGCCAGTGGACAAGCCGCTTTGCGCCGCCGAGCTACCGGGAAGAACCCCGATCACGACCAGATTGCCAAGATTGCCCTGCGCCTCGCTGTCGTACAGTTGGGCAACGAGGATGCCGATACTGCCGAAGCGCTGCTCTGCGCTCGCCGGGCCGGATAAGGCCAGGACCAGTAATGTAATCCACAGCGATCCGCAGCGAGCATCAATCATAAGAAATCTCGTCGTAATTCAGCCGCCCTATGGGATAAAAATACCCTTGACCGCTTCGCCAATCAGCCTCAAAGCCATCCTACCGTATTCGCCAAATAAATGAAGACTCGCCAGCACGATTTAACACTGCAATCTAAAGGTGATTTTTTCCCGCTTTCGGCCTGCGGATCGATGCGAGTTAAGATTGCTCTATCTTCACAAACGTTCCCACGACCTGGGACGACTAATTTAAAAAAGGAAACTGACAGTGGCAGACAAAAAATCCGAAAACTATGCGGCAGGTGTTGAACTACGCGAACGTTTATTCGGCCCATCGGCACCGGCAAATCCCTTAGCCGCGGACATGATGGACATCACTAACGAACATTTGTTCGGCAACGTTTGGACCAGACCCGGCTTAGAGTTGCGCGACAGATCCATGATCACCGTCGCAGCATTAGTCGTGCTTGGACGCGAAGCACAGCTAAAAGTGCATTTGCGCGGCGCGCTCAACTTGGGCTTAAGCCCGGAAACGCTGTCCGAGATGATGATCCATCTTGCACATTACGGTGGCTGGCCGGTGGCCATGACCGCCTTTCGGATCCTCAAGGAAGTTGTTGATGCTTCGCAAGACCAGGAGTAGTTAAGCTGACGGCCGCTCCCAACGGTACCGGCAGCGCTGAGAAATCTCCGTATTTTTGAACCGAGCTTTCGTTTAACTACCCCTCATCCCTGGCGGTCGGGTGAGGGGTAGGAATGCGTCATTAAAATTAATGTGCCCGCATCCATGCAACCGCCTTCGTCACCCAGGCACCGCCGATATCCCCGCAGACGTAGCTCGCTTGCAGATGATCGCAACCCGGAAGTTCCATACTGTCAACGTCGCCACCCGCAGCCTGCAGGGCGCTACTCATATCTACCGCCTGGACTTTCAAATGCGGAAAATCTTTTTCGCCATAGGCAATGAAGAACGGCGTTGGCGTGCCCGCGATATTATCCATGCTGCTAGCGGGGCCTTCGTTGCCGCTGTCCTCGGGGCCTAAGAACCGTGGCCGGATCTTCATACCGGAGTTGTCGCCGAACTTGTAAACGCCGGATACCGGCAAGCAGCCGCGGATAACATCTTCAGGCAGACCACGCGACGCTTGCCAGTCGCGACGAACCGCCATGAGACTGGAATGGTGCCCGCCAGCGGAGTGGCCGCCCAGGAATAGACGTCTAGCATCGCCTCCGTGCTCGGCGATGTTGTTGTAAGCCCACGCTAAACCGTCCATACAGTCTTCCACGCCAGTGGGGAAACCGTGACCTGGCGCCAGCCGGTAACCAATGCTCACGAAAGTCACACCGGCCGCGTTCAACGCCGGCGCCATAAACGTCATCCATTCCTTGTAACCATTGACCCAGCCGCCGCCGTGGATCATCAACAACACGTCACCGTTCGCTTGTGCTGCGCGGCACACCGCCACGCTCTGATAGGGATCGGCACCATAGTTGAAGTCTTCGGCTTGCACGCCGATTGCGCGCTCGAGCAAGATTGCGTGAGCGCTCTTGGCAAGATCGCCAAACGGTTCCTGCGGCGGATAGTCCTCTGCTTTCAATGTTTGTCCTCCAGCATGACGGTCAAGATTAAGCTGCCTGCGATTAGTTACGCGCCCTCGACTTTCTCGCGGAAATCGTTGCTGAATTTATCGCCCAGTGCCTGCGCTTTCTTTTTCATGATACCCAAACCGAATTTGCCCAGCCGACCGACTACTGAAACATCTGAGGAAAAGTCTACCTCGGTACCGCCGTCTTCCGTGCTTTTCAAGCGCAGAATGTTTTCCGCCTTGATCGTGCTTGCGCGCGACCCTTCTTCGCCCTTGACCGCCGAGATCAACTCATGCGGTGGCGTTTCTTTGGTCACCGCGATATCGAGATTGAAACCCGCCTTAATGGGGCCCACAGCGATTTTTACTTTGGCCTTGTAGGAAGTTGGACTAAGTACCTCGACGTCTTCGCAGCCGGGGATGCATGGCGCGACAATTTCAGGGTTGGTAATGGATGCCCACACTTTTTCGATGGGTGCGGCAACCACAAACCGGTTTTCAATTTTCAAGTTTTGTTCCTTAAAGTTATAACTGAGTTAAATGCTAACGCGCTGAACAATCATGTTTTCATCGACGATTTTTCCTTTGTCGATGATTACCTGACCATCCAGTTCAATGGTGCAATCGCGCATCGGCACGTCGTAATGCCCTCGCGTGGTGCGCTTACCACCACCCTGATTGTTCGGCCCAGTGGAAAACAGGAAGTTACCTGGGAACGTGCGTGCCGCAGCACGGCTGCGCTCGGGTTCGTCACCGTTCAAGGCAATGCCGTACCACACGGCCTGCGGATTCATGCCCCAGCCCAGATGCGAGATTGCAAATGGATCTCTGTCGTCAGCGTCTTTGAGATTGTCCGTCAGCCAGTCCTTCATAAGCTTGGCGTCGAGTTGACCTTCCATATGAGTGATGAAGCCGTCCTCGATCTGTAACCGCACTTCGTCTTGTACGTAGCGGCAATAAGGCAGGATGACAATATCGCCGGGTTGAAATACCACAACGCCGTTGGCCGAGCCTTCGTTCGGGAAAGTATGGACATGGCCGGCGCCCCAATGGTCGAAGCGTCCGGGCTCGTCCGCATAGCCATACTGGCTCATAACGGGATAGTCGCCACAGGTATAGGTAAGATCCGTACCGGCCTCGCTGGTGACACGCGCTTGCTTGGTTTTGGCCAGTAATTGATCGGCATATACCACCGCCTCTTTGAGCCCGGGTGGCGCCATCAGTTGTTCCAAATCATCCGGTCCGTCGATGATCATGAGCGCGCGGGTACCCGCCGCGCGCACCTCCTTCAGCCAACTGGTGAACAGCGGCACATGGAAGATGACCATAATGTCCGCCGCCTTGGCCGCTTCCAAAGTTCCCTTGCACTGGCCAATCGTGGGGACGCCAACCTTGGTCCACGAGGGTACCGAGTTCACGCACAACTCGTAGACATCCGCACCGCATTCTTCCGCTGCGGCAAAGGTGGCTTCGACATATTCGCGACGGGTGCTCAGATCCGTCAGACACATGACTGTCTCGCCTGCCGAAAATTTGCTCATTTTAAATTGCTTTTTGAACAATATTGCGAGCTTAGCCGGATTTACTTCCTGGGAGCGGATGGCAGGTTGCATGGGCTTTCTCCTGTACGTCTGGGTTATTTTGTAGCGATCCTCAGTGACGCCACCGGGCTTGTCAATGCGGGCCGCTTGCTAGTGGTGTGCAATTATACGTGGGTAAGTTGCACCAGCGCTAAACCGGAGGATTAGGTGAACAGTGACCCAACATCGCCACGAACAGCATTGATAACAGGCGCCGGTAGCGGCATAGGCCGCGCTACTGCGAGAGCTTTGGCAGGAGAAGGTGTGGTAGTGGCGGTGAGCGACATCGATGCTGATAAGGCGAGAGAAACCGCCGCTCTCATAATCACAGATGGCGGCAAGTCACACCCGCTGGTACTCGACGTCGCTGATCCGGGACAGGTGAATGCGGCGCTGATAGAAACGCAAGATGCGCTCGGTGCTGTGGACTATGTGGTCAATCTAGCCGGTTCTTTAACCCTGGCGGAGATCGAAGATATTACAGACGCCGACTGGGCAAATGCCTTTGCAGTTCACGCGGGCGGCACCTTTCATATCTGTCGTGCGGCATTGCCGGGCATGTGTGCGCGCGGCTTTGGCGTGATCGTTAACATGGCATCGCTATTTGCTGTGCGCGGACAGGCCGGGGCGGCCGCCTATGCCGCTGCCAAGGGCGCGGTCATCGCCTTCACCAAATCGTTGGCGCGCGAGAAGGCCGCTGCCGGGGTTCGCGCCAATGTGGTGGCGCCCGGACCCGTGGACACGCCGTTTTTTGCACGCGGCATGGATCCGCAAGCGCTGGAAAGCGTCAAAACGCAACGGGTGAAAACAATCCCGCTTGGACGCATCGCCGCGCCGGAAGACATCGCCGCCGTCATCGTGTTTTTGCTCAGCGACAAAAGCCGCCACATGACCGGACAAGTCATCTCCATTGACGGCGGAGAAAGCATGTATTGAGAACGGCAGGTGACTTTGCGGTAATCTACACACCAGTCCTTAACCGCACGTCGAATAACATGATTAAGGGTTTCATACTGCTCCCCAAGCGCGCCGATCTCTCAGACGAGGAATTTCACCGGCATTGGCGCGATGTTCACGCACCATTGTCCTTGCGCCTGACGAATCTTCGGCGTTATGTGCAAAGCCATTTACTAAGCGCGGCACAATCCCCATATCCGTCGGTACCCTGGAATGGGATTGCAGAAGTCTGGTTCGACGATTTAGCGACCGCCTTAGACTTTCCCAATGATCCCGACTACCTCGAGGGTCTGTATAAGGACGAACCTAACTTCATGGACCGATCAGGTATGGCGGTGGTATTCACGCAAGAGCATGTCGTTGTTGCGGGCGAACCCATGGGGCAAGACCTGCCGGTAGTAAAAAGCATGTTCTTCATCGAGCGCAAAGCCGGAATGGGTGTCGAGGAGTTTCAACAGTACTGGCGAGAAGTACACGCGCCACTGGTGCCCGATACGCCCGGGCTACTGCGCTACGTGCAATGTCACGTACCGCTGGAGTTGTATGCCCAGGGCCAGCAGCCGCGCTTCGACGGCGTCGCGGAATTGTGGTGGCCGGATCTGGATACCTATGCGCGCGCCATGCAGTTGCCAGCGATGACTGTGGATCAAGCCAACGATCTTCCAAATTTTAACGGCGCTGGCACGCTCGCGATGATGAGTGAAGAAGTTCGCGTCATTTGGCCGTGACAGAACAACCAGGGCGGCGCAGAATTTTCTACGGTTGGTTTGTCGTCGGCGCATCGGTCATTGGCTTGGCGTTCTCCTGGCCGGTATTCGCAATCTATACTTTCGGCCCCTTCGTAATTCCCCTGTCGACTGAGTTTGGCTGGCAGCGCGGCGAGATGTCAGCAGCCATTACGGTCGTGAGTTGGACCGCCATGTTTGTGTCACTTGCGCTGGGATTCATGGTTGACCGACTCGGTGTGCGGCCGGTGATGCTGCCTTCCATCGTTCTACTGGGCTTGACCGTAGCGTCGATGTACTTTTTAACTGGGTCGTTGTGGCATTTCTACGCTACCTACTTCCTGATTGCGGTGTTAGGCGCGGGCACATCGATATTGGTATTTTCGAAACTGGTACTTAATTGGTTCGACCGCAAACGCGGGCTTGCGCTGGGGATTTCGATCGCTGGTGTCGGCGTCGGCCAGGCAATCGTGCCTCTGGTGGCTACACACTTGATTGTAAATTTTGGCTGGCGCCTGGCGTTCGTTGCGCTGGGCTTACTCGTGATAGTTCTCAGCGGCGGCGTTATTCTGCTGCTGATCCGCGAAAGCCCTGATGAAATGGGATTGCACAAGGATGGTGCGTTACCGGTTGATGCTGCGTCCAGTAGTAGCCATATTATCTCCGGATATACCGTCAAACAGGCGGCCGCGACGCGACCGTTCTGGCTTATGTTGTTTTCGTTTTTCCTGGTCGGATTCTGTATACACGGTGCTGCTGTACATCTCATGCCTTTGCTGCAGGACAGAGGGATCCCGGCGACACGTGCAGCGCAGATCCTGTCTGCGCTAGGATTCGCGGTAATCTTCGGGCGTATCCTTGGTGGCTATTTAATGGATCGCGTGTTTGCACCGTATGTGGGTATTGCCTTTATGCTCGGGCCGGTCATTGGCCTCGCCATGCTCGCATTAGGGGCAAGCGGTGGTTGGGCGCTGGCGGCAGCCATATTGTTGGGATTGGCGATTGGCGCCGAATTCGACATTCTGGGTTATTTCACCAGCCGTTACGCTGGTTTGAAGGCATACGGAATGGTCTATGGAATAATGCTTGCCTGCTTTCAACTGGGCGGTGGCATTGGCCCGTACGTGATGGGTATCGGTTTCGATCGAACCGGCAGCTATGACATCGTGCTGTGGACATTCTGCGCAATGTTTCTCACTAGCTGTATCTTGTTCGGCTTGCTAGGCCCTTACCCGGATCTGCCTGAGACAACCGACGTAGCCGTATAGAACAACAATGCCAGACTCTCGTTACACCGACGTCGCTGTGGAATTGCTGTCGCTCGATCTGGGCCGTCCCATCGGTGGGTCCGGTGTTACCGCGGTAGATATTCTGGTGGTTGATCTGACCGACGATGAGGGTAACCGAGACACGGGGTTTAGTTACGCGCTGGGCGGGGGTGGTGGCGTCATGCTGGCCGCTGCCAGCGACTTGTTGAACCGTTTCGTCGCAGCCCAAACGGCGCGCCACCCGATTGCATTGTGGCGCCAACTGGTCGGCGCACTTAACCGCGTAGGACGCGGTGCAAGCTACCTGGGTATCGCCGCGATCGATGTTGCCGCCTGGGATCTGTACGCCAAAGCGATCGGCGAGCCGTTAGGCGTTGCCATGGGCGGCAAATTACGAGCCGTACCGGTTTACGGCAGTGCTGGATTCCGACCCAACATGCGCGCGGCGGAGATTGTGGATATCGCCACAGCCTACGCCGAACAAGGTTGCACTGCGGTCAAGATCCGCCTGAGCGGCAACCATGAGGATAGCGAGCGCCTGGGTGCTCTACGCACGAGCTTGCCGAAGATGGAACTCATGGCCGATGTTAACGAGAAGTGCGATCTGGTTCGGGCGAAGTGGCTGCTTAACGAATGTGAGCGAAACGAGCTGCTGTGGTTGGAGGAACCGTTGCCGGCCTATGATGTCGAGGGCTACGCGGCGTTAGCGCGCAACGCTAAGGTGGCAATCGCGTCCGGCGAACACCTGCAGGGACGGGTCGAATTCGCGCCCTACCTGAAAGCTGGATTGTTCTCTGTGGCGCAACCTGATCTCGCCATGACTGGCGGCTTGACCGAGTGTCTGCGCGTGGCGCAATTGGCAGAAGCCTGTAACGTCAGTGTGTCTCCACATTTCCTGCCTGCGCTATTTGTTCACCTTGCCGCCGCTGCACCGAACGTTCACTGGCTTGAGCACTTTCCACTCATCGAGCCGATATTCGACGATCCCATCGAATTCAAAAACGGTGCGATCGAAGCGCTCGAAATACCGGGACATGGCCTAACAATTAGCGAGGAAACGCGGGCAAAATACCGCAATGAATAACTCGCCATACGCTGACGGACTGGAACAACGACCGGCCAACTACACGCCGCTTACACCCCTGAGTTTTCTGCAGCGTACCGCCCGGGTATATCCCGACTACACATCGATTATTCATGGCGAGCAAAAATTCACCTGGTCACAAACATACGCCCGCTGCCGACGACTCGCCTCTGCGCTACGCCAACGTGGGATTGGACAGGGCGATACTGTTGCGGTCTTTGCACCCAACGTACCGGCCATCTACGAGGCAAGCTTTGGCGTGGCTATGGCCGAGGCCGTTGTGAATACCATAAACATCCGCCTCGACCCCGCGACCGTCGCGTTCACCCTTGCGCACGCCCAAGCCAAAGCGCTAATCACCGATACGGAGTTTGCGCCAGTCATCAAAGCCGCGTTGGCACAGACGCCGCACAAGTTGCTCGTTATCGATATCGACGATCCGTTGGTTAGCGACGGACAGCGACTCGGCGAGTGCAGCTACGAGGAATTTCTCGATCAAGGCGACCCCGATTTCGCCTGGAGCCTGCCAACCGACGAGTGGCAGGCGATCTCTCTTAATTACACATCCGGCACCACCGGCAATCCCAAAGGCGTTGTCTACCACCATCGCGGTGCTTATCTAAACGCGTTAAGCAACGCCATCGGTTGGAACATGAACCAGCATCCTACTTACTTATGGACGCTACCTATGTTTCACTGCAACGGTTGGTGTTTTCCGTGGACAATTGCAGCTTATGCAGGGACCAATATCTGCATGCGGCGCGTCGATGCAGCGTCTATCTTCAGCGCTATTGCTGAGCATGCGGTCACCCATTTCTGCGGCGCGCCGGTCGTACTCGGCATGATCTTGAACGCCAAGGCGAACGAGCGAACCCAATTCAACCACAGCGTGAACGTCATGACTGCCGCCGCGCCGCCGCCGCCGGCGGTGCTCGAGGCCATGGAACGTAACGGCTTTAAAACCACCCATGTCTATGGACTGACTGAAACTTACGGGCCGGCGGTAATCTGCGCCTGGAAAGGCGAGTGGAATAGCTTACCCGCGCAACAGCGGGGGCAATTGAAAGCCCGCCAGGGCGTGCCGTATCACGTGCTGCAGGACGTCACCGTAATGGATCCCGAAACCATGCAGCCAGTGCCCAGCGATGGTGAGACCATGGGTGAGGTGATGTTTCGCGGCAACGTGGTTATGAAGGGCTATCTAAAAAATCCACAGGCAACCGATGATGCGTTCGCGCACGACTGGTTTCACTCCGGCGATCTGGGTGTCATGCACGCCGACGGTTACGTGCAGCTCAAAGATCGTTCCAAGGACATCATTATTTCCGGTGGCGAGAATATTTCATCGATCGAAGTGGAAGACACACTGTACCGCCACCCGGCCGTGCTGGAAGCTGCGGTGGTAGCGCGCCCCGATGAGAAATGGGGTGAGACCCCCTGTGCGTTCGTCACATTAAAAGACGATGTGGCGGTCACCGAAACTGAACTGCAGATGTTTTGTCGAGACAACATGGCGCACTTCAAAGTGCCACAAACTATCGTTTTCGGTCCGTTACCCAAAACCTCTACGGGGAAAATACAGAAATTTAAGCTGCGTAGTCGGGTAGAAGCGCTGGACTAATGTAGTTACCCCTCATCCGACCGCCATCCCTAGCGGTCAGGTGAGGGGTGATCCACTACCCACACTACGCAACAATGCCTCCAGCTCAAAGACGTCGGCATCTTCGCCACCGATCGCGCGCAGCGCTTCAGCTAAGTGCAGTATGTAATCACTATTCGCACCGCTGGGCCCCACTGATCGGCGCGCCGTGGCTGCGATGGATTCCAGGCTGGCAGGACCGAGGTAGTTGTTGTTTGCATCCGTTGCTATGTAAGTAAGGCCGCATTGCGTGCCACCGTCAGCAAATTCTATTTCTATCTCACGGCGTTCGTAGCCACCCTTTTCGCGGTGATCCAACTCGGCGAAAACACTATCGTGATTACGCGGATGAATGCAGAAAGCCAGTCCCCAGCAAACTGCGCCGGCTTCGGGTAACAGCGTGACCACCCGGCCGGGCGCGCCCGGAACTCCGCGATGGTCAGTGGAGCCTTGCCAAAAGCGCCGCCGCCAACCGCGGATAAAACCAGGTCGCTGCTCCTCGTATTCAAAGTCAGGTCGCCAGATCAACGATCCATAGGCAAACAGCCAGTCCATTAGTAAATCACCTGTCTGAAACGATTTTGTAGCAAAGCCGTTCAGTATTCATTCAGCGGCAATCGGGCCAAATAGGAAGCCTTATTCTGCAGCGTCTGGGCTAGACAAAAGCGTGCAGTTTAGCGCAGGATGTAGCCGCCACAGGCCTCTACAATAAATACGAGGGGGACAAAATGCCCGTTTTTCGCAGCTTTCTGGCGGTATTTCTGCTTTTCGGTTTTCTCAATGTCGCCGCTGTCGATGAGGGACAGCCAACCGAACGGGTGAAATACGCCCTTACCGGTGTCGGCTCTGCGCTGCAGGATACCGAGGCCACGCTCGGCGAGCGTTGGGACCGGATCCGCGCGGTCATCGAAGAAGTTTTCGACTTTCACAGCATGTCGGCGAGCATCCTAACAACCGGCTGGACCAAGGCGACACCCGAAGAGCAAGAGCAGTTCGTCGAGTATTTCACCGAATATCTGGAACATATGTATCGCGAAAAGATCGAGGCCTACGATGAACAGGAAATCAGCTTTACCGATGAGCGCATAATCGGTAATCGCGCGATCGTAGATACCGTAATCCATGCGGGCAATACCAATATTCCCGTCAATTACGCCCTGCGCAAGCGCGATGGGCAGTGGTACGGTTACGATATCGTCATTGAAGGTCTGAGCCTGGTCAGTAATTTCCGCGGATCCTTCGCATCGATGCTTGATAATCACGGCATGGATGGACTGCTCGCTGATTTGCGCGAGAAGAACGCAGCGTTCTCCGAACTGCCGGAACCGATACAGCCGCCAACGCTGGAGCAGTAGCGCTTAGCATCCATCTTCAGGGGGCCGCCGCAGGCGGCTGGTGCGTGTCAGTCTCATTCCCGCCCAATTTTTTCAAGCGCGTCGATGAAACGCCAGATGCGTTGTTTTACACCGTGCCTCGGCTGGTCACGCACATAGACGACGCAACGATCAGTGCGCTCACGCACTATTATCAGGACTGCTCGCCAACCCTCGGGCCTCAGGACGCGGTACTCGATGTCATGTCATCGTGGGTCTCGCATCTGCCACGCGACTGCCAGTACGCCAGGGTGGCTGGTCTGGGCATGAATGAAACGGAACTGCTCGCCAATCCGCAACTCAGCGACCACGTGATTCACGACTTGAACGAAACGCCGGAACTCCCCTACGCGGATGCAAGCTTCGACGCTGTGCTCAATGCCGTGTCTGTGCAATACCTACAGCGGCCGCTAGAAGTATTTGCATCGATCGCCCGAGTGTTGCGTCCCGGTGGACGCTCCATCGTTGCTATGTCGCATCGCTGTTTTCCAACCAAGGCGATACAGGCATTTCACTATTTGGGCGGCACCGAGCGAATGCACCTGGTCGAGACCTATCACGAGTTGGCCGGCGGTTTCGACACGATAGAGAGCATCGATCGATCGCCGGACGGAGCCGATCCTCTGTGGATTGTCACCGCACGGCGACCCACAGTTTAGCCCCTCGCCCCTTTCGGGAGAGGGGTTGGGGTGAGGGGTTATAAACGCCGTTTTAGCCAATAAATGTGGCAGAATGCCGGCTCGCTACACGCGAACAAAAAAAACGCAACGAGGACCGAACATGCGCTCAATCACTACTTTGCTAATGCTTGTTTTCACGCTCGCAATGCCCTTACTGGTGAACGCCGATGACACCAAGATCTGGGTCACCGACGAGACACTTAGTAATCCACCGGCAGAAGACTGGCTGATGTGGCGGCGCACCGTGGACGGCTGGGCGCACAGTCCGCTAGATCAAATCAATAAGGACAACGTCAATAAACTCAGCATGGCGTGGGCCGTCGCGATGGGTCCGGGCATGCAGCAGGTCACACCGCTGGTGCACAACGGCGTCATGTACCTCGCACATGTCGGCAATACCGTGCAGGCCGTCGATGCGACCAACGGCGATTTGATTTGGGAGTACAAACGCGAACTTGACCCCATAATTCAGACGACGTTCCTGCAGGCGACACGGCATCTAGCGATTTACGAGGACAAGATTTTTCTTGCCACGCTAGACGCACATATTGTCGCGCTTAACGCCAAGACCGGTGAAGTCGTCTGGGATCACGAAGTGGCGGATTACACCTTCGGCTATCGCTATACCAGCGGGGCTATCGTTTTCAAAGGCAAAGTCCTTGCCGGCATGGCGGGATGTACGTCACCGACGCCTGGGGGTTGTTTCGTCACCGCGCACGATCCTGGCACTGGCAAGGAACTTTGGCGAGTGCATACCTTGGCGCAAGTTGGTGATCCCCAGGAAGCAAGTTGGGCGGATGTGCCAATAGAGCGACGCTGGGGCGGTTCTGCCTGGTTGTCGGGGAGTTTCGATGCCGAAACCAACCTGACCTTTTGGGGTACCGGTGTTCCCATCCCCTACGGTGAGGCACAGCGTGGCGGCAAACCCATTGCAGCCTTGTACACGAATTCCACGCTCGCCATTGACATCGATTCCGGCGAACTGAAGTGGTATCGGCAACATTTACCGCGCGATAACTGGGATCTGGATCACGTCTTCGAACGTTATGTCATCGACCGCAAGGAAGGCAACGCGACGCGGCGCACGGTGGTCGGTGCGCTCAGCAAACTGGGCATCGTCTGGGCCTTGGATGCAGAGACCGGCCGCTATTTGTGGTCGCGTAATACCATTTATCAGAACGTTGTGAAAAGCATTCACCCGGAAACGGGCGAAGTGGAAATTGACGAATCACTGATCCCGGAGATTGGCAAGACGATCGATATCTGCCCCGGTAACACCGGTGGCAAAAACTGGAACGCGGGCACTTACCATCCGGGAACGGGCGCGCTTTACCTTGCGCAAAACCAGATGTGTATGGAGTACACCTTAAAGGAAATAGATCTGGATAAGCTCGCGAAGGGCACCGAGTTGCACTATCCGGCACAGACGGCAAAACCGAAAGCCGCGCCTGGCAAAGGCAATGCAATCGGTCGCATCGACGCGATTTCGGCTACTACAGGTGAGATCCTGTGGACCTATGAGCAGCCCGCGCCTTGGACCGGTGCACTTTTGTCGACCGCCAGTGGTCTTATTATCGGCGGTGATCAGGCTCGACGTTTAAAAGCTTTCGATGCCACTACGGGCGAGCTTCTTTGGGAAATACCACTGGCCTCCGTTATTACCGGTTTCCCCGTCACCTATGCGGTGAACGGCCGCCAATACCTTGCTGTCCCGTCGGGCGGCATGACGGCACTGGATTTGACGTACGGGCAGGTCATGCAAGGGCCAAAATCGCCGGCGGGAACAAACTTGGTAACTGTATTCGCGCTGCCGTGGGAAGACGTCAAAACCGCGCAAACCCATTAGCCCTCGGTCCGCGCGAGGGCGACGTGTGCGGATCGATAACTCCTGGGATGCACTACTGCGCCCGGGAGCGGGTAGCGATTATTTTGACATTCCCAAACTGCTGCCGATAGAACTGTCACCGTCGCCGGTCGGGGCGTTCGAGGTTGGCAGTCCTCCGCGGCCGCATCCGGTATACAGTCGGGTGAATGCTTGGTGGTTCGCCGAACTGTCACGCCTGATCTATCGCAAAAACCCCGACGAGGACAGCACTCGCGCCGGATTACCGAGCCGTGCGGATATTCTTGCCGACGCAGGCCATCGCTCGGGTCTACAACTGCGCGAAACACGGCGTTTTCGTTCTACCGGCAGCGATATGTTCGCATCGCTAATCAAAGTAACCGACGGTGCGGCACATCGCTTCGCTATTCTGAGTTTTCGTGGCACCGATTCGCCGCACGATTGGTTCGCAAACCTGCGGATTTCCAGGGGCAAGGCAGTTGCCGGCGCGGGTAGAGTACATTCCGGATTCAGAGCCGGCCTCGATACACTGTGGGACACACTGTGGCCGGCTGTGGAACATTACCCGCATCCGATATTTCTCACTGGCCATAGTCTCGGTGCGGCGCTGGCGGCGTTGGCCACCGCTCGATTGGTACATCTGAACAAGCACGTGCACTCGACTTACCTCTACGGTGCGCCGCGTGTTGGCGATGCAGAGTTTGCACGTGCACTGCCCCGCGATCGGGTGTTCCGAATCGTCAATCGGCGCGATCTTGTTACCGAAGTACCACCGTCGGTTGCACTCAGGTTCCGCCACGGCGGTACCCTTATTTATATATCATCGCGGGGAAGACTCTGGTTCCAACCATCAGCCAAAAAGCTACGCGCTGATCGCCGGATCACACCAGCCGATCTGAGCGTATTTATCAATTACGTAAGCACCCTGGCACCTGCAGATTTTGTCGCCGATCACGCCCCCATCAACTACGTCGCGCAGATGGAGCGTTTTGTGTAGAAAAATCGGGAAAAATTGGGGTCCGGAAAAATTGGGGTCAAAAATTGGGGTCAGTTACACATTTTTACTGAGTGTGTTCAGGCAACACGGAAACTCCTAAAAATGTGTATCTGACCCCAATTTTTCGACCCCAATTTTTCATTTTTCACTAAACTTTTTCAGACCCGCTGTGGCAGGGCGCGTTCGATGGGTGTGTCGCGGATCGGCCAGTGCAGGATCGCTGACAGCACGCCGAGCACGATGCCGATCTGCCATACAGGTACGTAGAATCCAGTCTGGTCATATACGTAGCCGCCGTACCACGCACCGAGAAAGCTGCCGAGTTGGTGACTGATAAATACGATGCTGAATAACGTCGCCATATAGCGCAGACCAAAAATTTGGACGACCAGGCCGCTGGTGAGTGGCACCGTACCCAACCACAGCAGGCCGATTGCAAATGAAAAAGCAATCACAGTCGTCTGCGTCATCGGCGCAAGCAAAAACAGGGAAAACAGGACGGAGCGACCCAGGTATAACGCGCTCAGTACATATTTCTTGCGGTAGCGGTCCCCCAACAAGCCGCATAGCGATGTGCCGACAATGTTTCCGAAGCCAATAATCGCCAACGCCAGTGCGCCGGTCCCGGGAGCGGCGCCGTTGTCAACCAGATAGGCGGGCAGATGGGTGCCGATGAACATCACGTGGAAACCGCAAACGAAAAAACCGGCCGTTAAAAACCAAAAGCCGCTGTGCCCACTCGCTTCACGCAACGCCTCGCGCATGCTTTGCTGTTGCTGGTCCGGGCTAGCCGGCGCCGGCGGGCCAGCCAGCCAGGCCGCGAGCGGCATTATGAAGCTCGTTAACACTGCCAATATGAGCAGAGCGCTCAACCAACCGTACCAGTTGATTAGACCCTGTCCGAATGGGATGACCAGCATTTGGCCGCTGGAGCCGCCGGCGGTTGCGAGCCCGAGCGCGAGCGTGCGCCGCTCCGGTTTAACGACACGACCCACCACTGAAAGCACGACTGGAAAACCGGTACCCGACAAGGCCAGGCCGACTAGTATGCCGCCGCTCATCGTCAGCTCGAAAGGCGTCGATGCGCCGGACATGACATACAAACCAAGCGAATAGACCACAGCGGATACCACAAGCACTCTGCCGCAACCGTAACGATCGGAAATCATGCCGGCAATCGGTTGCGTCAATCCCCACACCAGGTTCTGGATTGCGATGGCGAGGGCAAACACCTCGCGACCCCAGCCGAGATCCATACTCATCGGGCGTAGGAAAATTCCGAATCCAGCGCGCGTGCCATTGGCGATAATGAGCACCAGCACGCAGGCGGTGATGACGTAAGCAGGCTTTTTTAGTCCCGCCGAAAGCATCCCCGTCAACCCGCGGCCATGCCGCCGTCTACCGACAGAATCGCGCCCGTGACAAATACCGCGTCGTCGGACAACAACCAGACAACGGACTGCGCAACTTCCTCCGGTTGGCCGATGCGACGCATGGGCACGAACTGTTCGTACAACGCATCGTCGCCACCACTGGCACGATCAAGGCTGGGCGTTTTTATCGGTCCCGGACAAACCGCGTTCACGCGAATGTGTTGATCGGCGTAATCCAACGCTGCCGCGCGTGTCAAACCGATAACGCCGTGTTTCGCGGCAACGTAGTGGGACAACCTCGGCACCGCCTTAAGACCGAAAATGGAGGCCGTGTTTACGACCGCGCCACCACCGCGCTTGAGCATGGACGCCGTTTCATATTTTAGGCAGTAAAAAACTCCTTTTAAATCGACGTCGATCCACCACGATGCTTCTTCAACCGGCGTCTCATGCAGCGCATTGAAAGCGCCCTGACCTCCAGCGTTGTTAAAAGCCAGATCCAATCCGCCAAATTCGTCTTCGGCGCGTTGTACCATCGCCGCACATTCTTCCGGCTTGGTGACGTCGGTTTTATGAAAAATAGCGTGTCCACCCTCGGCCCGGATCGTTGCCGCCACATCTTCGCCCAGTTCCTCCTGAATGCCGCCGATCACGACCATCGCACCTTCGGCGGCCATCGCCCGGGCGACACCTTTGCCGATTCCGCTCTCCCCGCCGGTGACAACGCCGACTTTATCCGCGAGACGCATCTACCATTTCTCAGCAAAAGGACGCACGTCGAGTTGGAACGTCCAAGCCGAACGTTGCTGCTGGGTCATGAAATAGACGGCATCGGCGATGTCATCGGCTTGCAGGAAATATTCGTCCGGTTGCTTGCTGAACGGCTCCATGGCGCGCGCCCGCTCCGTGTCGATCACACCATCGATAATGACATAGCCGACGTGGATCCCGTCAGCGCCCAATAGCCTTGCCATAGACTCGGCGAGACTGAGTTGTGAAGCTTTTGCCGAGGCGAAGGCGGCGAAATTGGCGCCGCCGCGCAGCGAAGCCGTCGCACCAATGACGATAATGTTGCCACTGCCGGCCGCACGCATCGCCGGTATTACCAGCTTGGAGCTGACCAGACACCCAAGCGTGTTGATCCGCCAGGCGTCCTCGAATTCTGCTTCGCCAACGGCATCAATGCTGCCGAAAACGCCGCTGCCGGCGTTATAGATTAAGGTGTCAACGGCACCCATCTCAGCGACGATCTGGTTGAACGTTGAGGTTATAGATTCCGGTTGACTCACGTCGCAGGGATAGCCGCGTGCATCGTCAATCTGCGCAGCCAAAGAATTCAGATAATCCTCGTTGCGGGCAAGCAGCGCGACCGCGTAGCCTTGCGCGGCGAACTTGCGTGCAAAGGCAGCGCCGTTGCCGGGGCCCACGCCCGTAATAACACAGACAGGTTTAGTCATTTGCTTATTACCTCATCGTTTTTTGCCGCTCGAATATCAGCCGAATCGTTCGCGCAACGTAAAAAATCGTAAGCGCGATGTTGCCGCTTGGCCATGGCTGCGGGGGCGGCAACGATGTTAAAGTGCATCAGGATTATCGACGATTAGGGAACCCTCTTGCCAGCGCCGCGTCAGCCAATATTCGGATTTACGATTAACCCGGTCGACGAGCCGGGCACCAACGAAGATGTGCTCTACCGCGGGGCTATCGAGGATGCCAAGTTCGGCTACTCGCTGGGTTACGAAGTAGCATACGTCGTCGAGCATCATTTCTCGGACTATTTTCCGATTCCGGACCCGCTGATGCTGTTCATGCACATTGCGCCGCAATGTCCGGGCCTGGGTTTCGGCACGATGGTGTTGGTGACCCCTTGGCATCAGCCTTTGCGTCTGGCTGAACAGATCGCCATGCTGAGCGTCGTTACCGACGCTCCATTGCATTTAGGGCTGGGTCGCGGCAACTCGCCGCTGGAATACGAGGCCTTCGGCGTCGATATGGAAACCACGATGGATCGCTTCGAGGAAGCCTGGCGGATCCTGGATCTGGCGACCACCGGGGAACCGTTCAGCTTTCACGGCAAGTATCTGCAGGTACCACAGGAGTTACGCATCCACCCGAAACCGCATCGGGAGCGCATCCAGTTTTATGGGGCGATTGGTAACCCGGACAGTGCCGCGCGCATCGCTGCTTTGGGCTTGGCGCCGATGTCGAACGGATTTCTGCCGTTTGAGCAGCAGCGAAAAATTATGGCGACATGGGATGAAAAAACACTGGAGATGGGTGGCAGCACCGACGTAGGTCGGCCCATAGTGATAAGTCTGATCATGGCGGATACCGATGATGAAGCACGGGCGCTTGGTCGCGAGTATTTACCGCGGTTTTTCCGCGCGGGCGCAGCACATTATGCGATCGCGCTCGATCCGTACAAAAACATAAAGGGCTACGAGGCATTCTCCAAGCTATTTGCTAACCTCGAAAAGCTATCGGATCCCGCTAACCTGGGTCCCTACATGGATGTGACCTGCGTAGGCAGCGCTGATACGGTCCGCCAACGCATACAGGATTACATTGACTGTGGTTTTAACAACTTCATGTTGATGCCCTCCTCACCCGGCATCCCGCAACATCTGCGTCATGACTGGTTGACCCGCTTCGCGCGCGACGTGGCTCCGCATTTCCGCACCGAGTCCGTTGAGCGCGCTACTGTAGATTAACTGCTACGCCTTGCGCTCAAGCGATAGGCGAGCGGAACGGATAAATGTCTACGCAATCTAAACCATCGGTACTGAACAGCCGGACTGACGCTGTCTGTACCATCACCCTCAACCGGCCTGATTGTCTCAACGCCATCAATGCGGACATGTTGAATAGATTGTTGGCGGCACTTGTTGCTGCCAACGCCGATCCACAGGTACGTGTCATCGTGCTTCGTGGTGCCGGCCGGGCCTTCTGTGTCGGCAAGGATTTGAAAGAGCACGATAGCCAGAGTTCCGATCGGCAGGTCGTGCACAGAGAAATTGAAGTGCTGCAGGATATCAGCCGCCAGCTATTGTTCGGTGACAAGATTGTGCTCGCCGGTGCACATGGCTGGGCGGTTGGCGGCGGCTTCGAATGGTTGCTGGGCTGTGACTTGATCATCCTGGCCGCAGATACGCGGATGTTCCTGCCTGAGATGTCGCTAGGTTTGTTCGTGACCGGCGCAACAACAGCCTTACTGCCGCGGTTGATCGGTGTTTCACGTGCCAAGGCGCTAATTCTGTCGGGTCGCAAATTCAACGCGCAGGAAGCGCTGCAGATGGGTCTTGTCTCGCAGGTGGTAGCGGCGGATGAGTTCGATGCGACATTAGATAAGACGGCACGAGCCCTGGCGGCGTTGCCGGGCAGATCTGCGCGCGAATTAAAAAAGGTGATTAATAATTCGCAGCGCGACGAAATTGAACGGGCTTTGCAAGTAGAAGCGGAACAGGCGTTAATAACAACCCTGGATCCGGACACCTCGAAACGTGTCGGAGCCGCGATTCGGGCAAACTAAAAATTTTCCAACCAAGGCCGCATCTCAACCTCCCAGGTCCATGAACTGCGGTGCTGACGATGAATGTGCAGATAGGTTTTGGCGATTTCATCCGGATGCAGCAAGCCGTCCTCGCCCCGATTGGCGCCACGCGTATCGCCGTCACGTCCGATGCCGCCATCGATGACAAAATGGGCGACATGGACATTCTTCGGCGACAATTCCCGCGCGAGACTCTGCGCAAGGCCGCGCAAACCGAACTTTCCCATTGCAAACGATGACGAGTTCGCAAAACCCTTAACGCTCGCTGATGCGCCGGTCAGCTGAATGGATCCGGCGCCGCGCGCGACCATCTGTTTCGCCGCCTGTTGTGCAATGAGAAACCCGCCGAAGCAGGAGATTAGGATTGCGTCGCGCACTGCATCCACATCAAGATCCGTGACCGGACCGCGCGCTCGATTGCTAGCGTTATAGACAACAATATCGGGTTCGCCGCTATCGCTGGTCACGTCGGCGAAAAGTTTTTCTACCTCTGCAGGCACGACAGCGTCACAGCGATAAGCCCTTCCACCAACTTCATCGGCTAGACCCTGAAGTTTATCAATGCTGCGCGATGCCACTGATACCTGCATACCTTCAGATGCAAACAACCGCGTCAATGACGCGCTCAAACCTACGCCGGTACCTACGATTAGTGCTGATTCTGATGCCATGGTTTGTCTCTTTGTATTTTGGATGACCCCTCACCTGACCGCCATTCATGGCGGTCGGATGGGGGGTAATTACTCCTTACTTCCCGTATACCCCCAACTCCGCCCGGATATCCGCTGTGATTGCCGGCTCAGCGCCCGCTTTTTGTATCGCCAGCACGACGTTCCTCGTCCAACGTTGCTGTGGCTCAGATTAGCACACGTTAAACTTGCTGCTGGAGAGCCCACCGAACCTTGTCAAACACATCTACACCGCCGGTAGTCGCCGAGCGATGGATCCTGACGGCGACCATCATGGGATCTGGTATGGCGTCCATCGATTCGAGCGCGGTGAATGTGATCCTGCCGATCCTGCAGACTTCTCTCGATGCAACTGCCACCCAGTTGTTGTGGGTGGTCGAAGTATACGTGTTGTTCCTCGGCGCGCTCATACTCGTGGGTGGAGCACTCGGCGATCGATACGGGCGGCGGCGAATGTACGCCCTGGGCATCGTAATATTCACACTTGCTTCGCTCTTCAGTGGCTTGAGCGCGAGCGCAACTCAATTGATCATGGCGCGAGCGTTACAGGGCGTCGGCGGTGCGCTGCTTGTTCCGGGGAGCCTGTCCATTATCAGTGCTTTGGTGCCGCAGGCGCGGCGCGGCATCGCTATCGGTACGTGGTCGGCGTTCACAGCAATCACCGCGACCGTCGGACCGGTGCTGGGAGGTTGGTTGGCGGAGTCGTTTTCGTGGCGGCTTATATTCCTTATTAACATACCGCTGGCGCTCGTCACTCTGGCTATCCTCTATACTCGGGTGCCGGAATCGCGCGAAGCGCAGACAGCACCTCCGGATCTGCGCGGTGCCCTGTTTGCGACAGTGGGTCTGGGCGCCACCGTTTTCGCGCTCATCGAGGCGATTAACCGCGGCTTCAGCGATCCGCTGGTTGCCGGCTCGCTGATATTGGGGATCGCTACCTTGCTTGCCTTCGTCTACGTCGAAGACCGACACGCAGCACCGATGATGCCGTTGGCGTTGTTTCGCAATCCTGTATTTCGCGGCACCAACATCATCACCGTGTTTTTGTATGGTGCGCTCGGCGGCGCACTTTATTTCCTGCCATTCAATATGATCCAGGTGCGTGGTTACAGCGCTACCCAGGCGGGCGCTGCTTTCCTGCCGCTCATCTTGATGTTGTTTGTCCTGGGTAGAGCCACGGGCCGCCTAGTTGCAGAGCACGGAGTTCAACGGTTTCTCATCGCCGGACCGCTGGTCGCCTCGGTGGGTTATTTTCTGCTCGCACTCCCCGGTGTGGGCGGCAGCTATTGGACCAGCGTGTTTCCCGGGATGATTATCCTGGGTCTGGGTATGGGACTGATTGTTGCGCCGCTGACGACCGCGGTGATGGGCTCGGTCGAACAACGTCACGTTGGAATTGCATCCGGCATCAATAATGCGGCGTCACGCATTGCCGGTTTACTCGCGGTCGCCATCATGGGATTGATCCTGGTGCAAGTATTTAACGCTCAACTTGATAAGGGCTTGGCGGCAATCGAGTTGGCGGCGCCGGCACGTTCTGCCATCGATGCTCAACGCCATATGCTGCTTGGCGTAACGCTACCAGAAACACTTGACCAAACGCAGGCAGCTCAGGTTACGAACGCTTTGTCGACGGCGTTCGTGTCCGGCTTTCGCGCGATCATGTTACTGGCGGCGGCACTTGCGCTTGCAAGCGCATTTACGGCCTGGCGGGCGTTTCTTCGGCGCGAAGAATGACAAATAAAACAGATGCGCTTGCCAATCCAGATCCTTGGCCGCAACATCTAGCCCGTATATTGAATAATGAGTTTAAGAATCGACGTGGTGACTGCAATAACGGCAATCAATCATGAAAAATATTGTTATCTGTTGTGACGGTACCGGCAACGAGCACGGCAAGAACAACACCAACGTCGTCGAGGCCTACGCCAGCGCAGCAAAGTCGGTGACTATCGATAACTGTTTCCACCGATGATGACTGCCCGTTCCGCCTTGGGCCTGCTGTTACTACTGCTGGTCGCAACGCTGGGTAACGTCGCCTTCGCGACCGCGCCCAAGATCAAGATCAATAAGACCGACAGTCCACCCACAATCGACGGTGTATTGGACGATGCGGTTTGGCGTACTGCAACGGTAGTGACCGATCTCAGACAAGAAGTGCCTACCCAAGGGGCCTTACCCAGCGAAAAAACCGAGATCTACTTTGCCTACGACGCAGACACGATCTATGTGGGGATCCGCTGTTACGACCGCGAACCGGAGGCCATCATTGCCAGGGAGTTGCGCGAAGATAACAGTCTTTTTTTCGACGATTTTGTTTATGTCGCTTTCGATCCCTTTCTGGATCGCCGCAACGCCTTTGTTTTTATGATCAACTCCATCGGCACTAAACGCGACGTGCGCTTCGAGAACAATGCTGACTTTCGGCCGGAGTGGGACGGCATCTGGTATGCCGACGCTCGGCAGGACGACCAGGGCTGGACGGCGGAGATGGCAATTCCCGCCAAAACTCTATCGTTTGACCCTGACACAGATACCTGGGGGATGGAGATTTTGCGCTTGATCCGCCGCCGCAACGAGATCCTTTACTGGGCCAATTATTCTCCGGAACGCAGCTTCAAGGATGTCGGCGCCTTTGGCTACGTCAGCGGTATTGAGGGATTGCAGCAGGGCAAAGGCCTGGACGTCAAACCAGTAATCGCTACCCAATTCCGTCGGCGTGAGCACGGTGACGACAACGATTTCAAATTAAACGCTGGAGGCGAGGTGATTTACAAATTCAGCCCCTCGTTGACCGGCTCATTGACGCTGAATCCCGATTTCTCGGATACCGTCGTCGACGAAATCCAAACTAATCTCACTCGCTTCTCCCTGTTTTTCCCCGAGCAACGCGATCTCTTCGTCCGTGACGCCGACATTTTTCAATTTGGTGGACTCAAAGAGATTAACGGCATGCCGTTTTTTTCTCGGCGTGTGGGCTTGACTGGCGATGTGGACAATCCAGATCCCATCGATCTACAACTCGGCACTAAAGTGACGGGACGTGTCGGTCGTTACACCGTCGGCTTGCTGAATACACAGATGGGCGCCAACGAGCAGGTAGACTCGGCAAATCTATCCGTCGTGCGCGCGACGACAGATGTACTCGATGAATCCCGTGTCGGCCTGATCTTGACTTACGGTGATCCGCTGGGCGACACCGATAACGGCGTCGCCGGGATGGATTTCCGCTACCGTAACAGCAAGGCGTTCGGAGCACAGAGCTTTGTTGCCGATGCCTTCATTATGCGCTCATCGACATCCGGCGTTGGTGGTGACGAGATGTCCTACGGATTGCGCCTGGATTACCCCAACGATAAATGGAATGCGCAAGCCAACTTCGCCGAGATCCAAAAAAACTTCAACCCCGCCATGGGGTTTGTGAACCGTTCCGATATCCGCGTCTATGATGGCGCATTACGCTATCGCCGGCGCCCCGGCAAAGCGCATTTTCTGCGTACTATTGATTGGGGACTCGAGTGGTCGGTAACAACCGATACCGATAATAATTTAAAAAGCAGCTTCGTGTTCGTGCGACTGTTTACCAGCGAGAACCAAGCCGGCGATAAGTTCCAACTGTGGTTCAACCATCATCACGATACACTCAATGAACCGTTTAATATCAGTCGCGGCGTTGCCATTCCGGTAGGTGACTACGATTGGCAGAAAGTCTACGGACTTATCGAAACGGTCAAGAGTCGGGCCCTCAGCGGGGTACTTGAGTGGCGAGTCGGCGAATTCTACGACGGCGAGCAGATTGATATAAAGGGCTCGCTCGAGTGGCGGCCGATCCGGTATTTACTCATGAGCGTGGAGCACCGATATATCAACACCAATCTACCGCACGGTGATTTCGATATCGAAATTGACCGTCTACGCGTCAATGCCAACTTTAGTCCTACCGTGTCGTGGACTAATTTTATCCAGCACGAATCGGAGAATCACCTGATCACATTGAACAGTCAGTTCCGCTGGATCATCACGCCCGGCTCTGAATTGACGCTTACATTGAATCACGATGTGGAGCGTGAAGATCGCGCTTACAAAAGCACTGAGCTGGATTTTTCTACGCAGTTGTATTGGACCAAGCGCTACTAACCAGGGGGCTATTTAAGATAATCTTAGATTACCGGGTAATAACCGACCACCACATGGATTATGCCCAAGCCCATTGCCGCAAAGCCGATCTCATCGCGCTTAAGCTCTAATTTGTCGGCTAAACCGTCAAGATTCACATTATCGATCAATTCCTCAATGAGGGGCCGCATAGCCATCAGACCCGCAAGCAAGGCCATTATCTGGGGTAAGCCGTCGCCAATAAGGGGTCGTGAAATTCTGATATCCAGCACTGCGTCGAACAGCGCGAGGCCGATTACCGCAATGCCGATCAGCACCCGTTGAGCAGCCAGCATATCGAGCACGGGTGCAACGGGGGCTGCCAGTGTTTTCAGTCGGCGTACCGCCAGCGTGATCCCAACAATCACCAAGCCGAAGCTGAGCAACAGACGGAATCCGAAGTAAGCGAACCCTCGGCTTCTGCGTGCACGCTCCATCTCTTGTTTGGCGGCTTGAATTCGGTCATCGTCCGCGCTTTGTGCGCGAGCATCCTGCACCACGATCCGTACCGCTGTGGAAAATGCAGTATCCGCAAGTAGCGAAACGGCGCTTTCATCACCTGTAGCAAGCGCAATCTTGGGAGTCAGGCAGGCCGAAATAACAATCAGAATCGCGAATATCAGTGGTAGGCGGCAGGCGGGCGTGAAATAGTTCATTTTCTATCCCTCTTGTTATTATCCGGCGATTGTCGCAGCCGAGTGGTCACCGGGTCCAGCGCGCAAGAAAAGTTACAGATTACTGCCCGAGGTGACGCTCCATTTCGGATTGGCTCAGGCGTAGAAAACGTGCGGCGTTGTTGTAGAAGATGTCGCGCTTCTGCACACCGTCCAGGAACGGTGCTGCCTCAATCGTGTCGATAGCGCGTTCTATCACGCCTGGCCAAATCATCTGGTCTGAGCCAAACATAACGCGTTGGCCGTAGCCGGCGTCCACGATTCCTTGTAAGTATTGGTAAAACACGGCGCGCGGTTGCATAAACACAATCACGCCGACACCCACGTACACCTGCGGGTGGGCGTAGAGTACCGCCAGCAGGTCATCGAGCATCGGGAAACCAGCGTGCATGATGTAAACACGCAGGCGTGGATGTTTGACCAATAGCTCCTCCAACGTCAGCGCGCTGTGCAGATGTGCGCGATAGTTGGAGAAGCCCAGATAGATCGCTCCGGGCGGCCCGGTGCCGATGTGGATCCCGACCGGAATATCCAGCTCCTCCGCAAGCGCCCAATAAGGCGCCGCCATACGCTCATCACCAGGCGCTATCCCAGCGTATTGATTCAAAACCTCGGCCAGTACCGCGAGCTTTCCGTCGGTGTGCAGCGCGCGTAACGCTTGCGGAGCGAGTTCGCCATCCTCAAGCAGGAGTTCCAAGCCTGGATAAAATCGGTCCGGCGCAACCTTCATCCAGGTCGCTACCCGTTCGGGTCTGCCGCTTAACACGCCAACAATATTTCGGCGCTGCATAATCTCGATGGTTTGTTCCATTACTCCGCCATCGGTTGCCGGTGACCAGACTGGGTTCTTGCAGGGCGGCTGCTTGAGGATTTCCTGAAAGGCGGCAGCGTAGTCCTGGCGTTGATCCCACGGCGGGAACGCCGGCCACGGCGTGCACATGGCGACGGGTGGTGGGCCCTGTGCATCGGCCGGCCACGCGTGCATGTGCATGTCAATAATCGGCAGTGCTGCCCCGTCGCCAATTGCGGTTGTGATCCATGCGCTCAGTAGCAGCGCAATAATGCGTCTCATGCCCAAGGCCGATCGTGATTCACCGCCACGGTTTGTCGCAGCGACGTTGGACGCAGCGCACTATCAAATGATCGCGCAACGCACATAGTAGATGTGCCAGGTGTATTTGTTCTTATTGGTCAGGCCGCCAAAAACATCCACCATCGTTACCTGGGTATATTCACGGGCCTTCACCGGAAAGGAAATGTGCGCTGCTTTGCCGATCATCCGGTCCTCCTCCTCGAGGCCGTCAATGGTCGCCATCGCACGTGGCTCTGTTAACGTTTTCAACGTCGGGCCAACACGACCGAGTAGTGCAGTAATGGCACTCTTACGAAAGTAGGGATCAGCTTTTGCAGCCATGGTCGCGAACACCAGACCGTCCTCAGCGACTTTGTAGCGCTGCTCCACTTTTAGCGGCTGAAATGAGGTATCGAGCACTGCTGCGTTAGCACGGACCGTTCGGTTTGTCGCTCTCCTGCTCCCGGCTTTTTTTGCACTACGCCGCATGGTCAGCCTCCCAGTAAATTAATCCTGGACGACAGTATACTTAAGTGCCGCTTTTCTATCGGCCATATGGAAGCAAATGCGCTTCAAATGGCCGCAATCCGGGTTGCAATAGTAAGGGCAAGCTGAGAGTGTAGGCGACTGCGGCCGGGATCATCTTCGCTTGCACAAGCGGCGGTTTGACGGCAGACCGGGCTTGAATCAGCATAGCGATCCGAAATGGGAGGGCGCTGAATGTCAGGCTCGGAAACGGCCACCAGGAATACACTGCCGGCAATGACGCGCCGCAGGCTGTTGCAAACGGGCGTGGCGCTGGGTACCGCGTGTGGTTTAGCACCGTTAAGTTCGTCCCTGTTTGCTGCCGGCAGCAGTGCAATCCCCGACCCGGAAGATGCCGGCATGCTCGCCGTTGACGGTGGCAGGATCTGGTACCGTGTAAACGGACGACGCCATTTCGCCAGCGGCCGAACACCCCTGGTTGTCGTGCATGGGGGCCCGGGCGCGAGTCATCATTATCTTTTGCCTTTGACCGATCTTGCTGATGAGCGGCCGGTAATATTGTACGACCAGCTCGATTCCGGGCGTTCCGAGCGCCCAGGTGATCGGGCCAACTGGACGGTCGCGCGGTTCGTCTCCGAACTCCACGCACTGCGCGCCGCTTTGGGTCTAGATCGTTTGTGCTTGTTGGGTAGTTCCTGCGGCGCAACCTGGGCCGCGGAATATGCGATGCAACAACCGCACGGGCTACGCAGTGTGGTGCTCGCGAGTCCGTTCCTGAGTGCAAAACGCTGGACCACGGATACCACACGGTTGCGTGCGGCACTACCTGCGGATGTACTGGCGACCATGCGTCGCCATGAGCGAGCCGGAACTACCGCTTCAGACGAATATCACCAGGCGGAACTCGTCTGGGCCAGGCGGCATGTATGTCGGTTGGATCCCTGGCCGGATTACGTCATGCAGAGTTTCGAATTATTCAATGCCGATTTGTACGGCTATCTGTGGGGACCGAGCGAGAGCCTGGTCACCGGTGTGCTGAAGGACTACGAGGCCGAGCCGCGCCTGTCACGCATCAATGTACCGGTACTGTATACCTGTGGTGAGCACGACGAGGCGACCCCGGACTCCACGCGCGCCTTTCAAATGGCGACTCTTGGTGCGAAACTGGAAGTGTTCGCCGACGCCTCGCACACACCGCAAGCAGAGACGCGGGCCGCATTCATCGCTTCGCTGCGCAAGTTCCTGGCGAAGACTGAAAGCGACGCTCGCGGTTAATCGGAGTGAAATACGGTTTGTGCCGCTAACTTGCATGCTTTGCAAACGAAAAATCAATCAATGCCGATAGTCGCGACCAAAGAGAAACGGTGGGCAGCGCGTTATCCCGAGTTTGGTACCGGGCCGCTTAGCACGAGCCGATTTTTATCCGAGCAGTATTTCGGGCGGGAACGCGACAGTGTGTTTCGCAAATGTTGGTTGCAGGTATGTCACGCTGACGATATTCCCAAGCCCGGAGATTTCTACAACCGCCATATTCAGATCTGCAACGCACACATTTTGTTGACCCGCGACGACAACGGCGAGATCCGAGCTTTTCATAATATCTGCGGGCATCGATGCAACAAGCTCGTTTGGGCTGAGCGCGGTAGGCAGAATCACCACGTGTGCAAATTCCATGGTTGGGTGTACGACAATAACGGGCAACTGCGGAGCGTCCCTGATGAGGCTAATTTTTTCGATCTCGACAAGGACGATCTGGCGCTACGACCGGTTGCCGTGGATGTATGGCAGGGCTTGGTTTTTGTAAACCTCGATCCAAACCCAACGCAGACCCTAAAGGAATACCTGTGCGGAATAGATGAACATCTGGATGGATTCCCGTTCCACAAGTTGACACTGGGCTACGCGTATAAAGGCAATCTCAATTGCAACTGGAAGATTGCTGTAGATTCGCAGCAGGAAGCCTATCACGCGGTCCATCTGCACCGGCGCACCCAGGCCGACATTCTGACGACCGCTGAGAATCCGTTCCTGCATCTGCTGGATATCAGCTTCTTTGGTCCCCATCGCATGTTGTCGATACCGGGCAACATGAAAGTGATGCCGCCGCCGTCGGCTAAGGTCGTGCCGAAGCTTGGCTGGGCCTACAAGGAAAGAGACGACGTGTTCCTGGCGAGTGAGAACGCTCCGCTGGGTATAAACCCCGCGCGCGCCGACGATTGGTTGTTCGACATTTACCTCATCTTCCCAAACCTGTGGCTCGGATTTTTCAACGGTGCATTTCAGACGCATAATTTCTGGCCGCTGGGCATCGACAGCATGTATCAGGAAATAAGGCTGTGGACGCCGAAGCCCGACAACGTGGTGCAACGTTTCGCCTTGGAGCAACAGAAAATATTCAACCGTGATGCATGGCTTGAAGATTTCAGCACTCTGGAGCAAACGCAGGCCGTGCTGAAGTCAGGTGGTCGTGATCACTACGTGCTCAAAGATGAGGAGATATTGATCCGCCACTTCCACAAGATATTGGACGAACGCGTTGGCTATGATGCGCATTCCGGTAAGTTCGACTAGGTTGTGCAAGAGATGTCTCTACCCCCGCAATTTGCAGACCTCGAGCCTTTTGTTGATTGGTCGCTGCCGACAGAAAACACCAGGCTCGAAAAACGGTTGACGAGCACGATGGATGAGATCCGTGCGTTCTACGATGCGTTCCTGCCGCGTGCTACTGAGGCGTTAACCTATCTCAATGATTTCGCGCTTAACGACATGCCTGACGCAGAGCAACATCTGTTTCGCCTGACCTTGAGTTTCATCGAAGCTGCAAACGCCGTTGAGGTGTTTCAACAACAAGCCGTGGTTGACGGCTTCCCGCCGGAACGTTTCCTGCCCATGCCAGAGCTAAACCCGACCGGGATGGGAGATGGTTGGGCCTGAAGTATCGCCTCGACCCTTAATGACGTAAGCGTGTGTTTGGCGATTATTCAATTCTAATAGTCACCGAATGCACCGCATTGCGCCATCCCTGTGCAGGCTGGCTTTCGCCCTTGGTATCAGTAGCGCGGCAGCAAAGCTCAAACTTCCCCGTAGCGGGTGGGGTCCACAGGTAGGAGAAGCGTTGCCAGGAGCGTCCGGTAGCTGGTTCAAGTGAGGCATTGAGCCAGGATTGTGTCGCGCCGGTACTGACTTCCACAAGCTGCACTTCGCAATTCGACCAGGCCCATCCCCAGATCTCGATGGGGACGACCGGGGATTGCCAGTCTGGCGCTGGGGCAACGATCAAGCTTTCGGGAGCAATCTCCCAAACGGGCTTTTTTGTGGTCCCCGACGGGTCAGTGTCGTAGTCCGGATCATTATAGGTTGTGGTGGTGTAGAAGCTGTCTGCGCGCCTGTCAGAAAATTCCAGTCTGCAAATCCATTTAACGCTGTTGGTGCCATAAAAACCCGGCACCACAAGCCGTGCAGGATACCCATGTTTTGCGGACAATGGCGCGCTGTTCAATTCGTAAGCGATCAGGACATCGCCGTCCCGAATGCGCGATATCGGAACATCTTTCAGATAGTGTTGATGATGGGTATTACCAAATTCTCCATGATCGGGGCCGTAAGCCCAGAGATACGTTGCATCATCGCTAACTCCCACCGCTTCCATCAAATCTCGGAGATCGACGCCACTCCATCTGACGTTGGCGATTTGCCGTGTCGGAACTGTCGGGTCAAAGGGGTTGCCGGCGCAGGTATGTATCGTTTCCACCGTTCGCTTTGGGAAGCGCGACAGGTCGTCAAATTTCAAAGTCATTGGTTTTGCAACGATGCCGCAAATCTCAAGCGACCAGTCCGCCAGACTAATCTCTGGAACGCCGACGTGGGCAAGTACAAACAGGTCGTCAGCCGGCGTAATACGCTCAGTCATCCCGTCAGGTTTCAGATTGTAGTCAATCACCAGGCCTTCGATGCTCATTTTAGGTTTCGGTACGACATGCTCCATCGCCTGATCCCCCCGGGTGCTGGTTTTTTAAAGTGTCGTAGTCACTTCAGGTTGTGTTTTTTCGGGTCGAAGCCGCGCCCGTCGGGCGACCAGCCGTGGGTACGCGCCCACTCGCCCCGTTGCTGGATACCGCGCATGCGTTTGGCCACCAGCATGCGCCAGCGCACGATGATGTAATCGGGCCGGAACAGCCGCTCTTTGTGCCAGAAGTCCTCGTATTGATAGGCGTGGTGGATCTGCTCACGGCCAAAGACATCGAAGTTGGTGAATCCCCACTGTGGACCGTCGCCAACGGGATCGGTCTGGTCACCCGGCTGGCGCCACAGCATCGGATCGGCCACCTCGTCGCACAGCTGATGAAACTCCGTTTCCTCCTCGGAGTTGGCCACTTCTTTCATGCTGCAAAGCATATAAGAATGATGGTCCTCGTCGATTGGCGTGTACCACTCGAAGTGCGTCATCCCCGGCAACGGAAACGGTTCGACCTCCAGTCCACAGGGCATGAACAGACCGACTTCAAACTCGGCCGGTGCCGTGGGCGGGTTGTCGGGATCGACATTTGCCCCGGTCACGATTTGTCCCTCGATCTCAGTCTTCCACACATTCAGATCATCGAGCTTAATGATGCCGCACGGTCCCGTGTCCCTGTCGTGGACGGTGACGGCCTCCTTAGTACTCGGATAGGTCGACAACGCGAGCTGTATGTCCGGCGCGTCCTTGAACATGCCCGCATTGCGGTGGCCGTAGATGTGTGCCGCATCGAAACCGTTCTCCGCCGCAATCCGCCAGTTGCCACGCACTTTGTTGCGCGCGATCGGGTGAAAGGCCGTTCCCCGTGCGTTGCTGAACTTCGGCTGCAGATCCTCTTCGATGGGATGCGGTTGCTTGTCCCCAACGAACACGAAGACGACTCCGTGGACTTCCTGCACTGCGTAGGTCTTGTGCGTGAGACGGCCGATGTGGACGCTATCGGGCTCGGTAATAATCTGCACCAGCCTTCCGTCTCGTACATCGAAGGTGAAACCGTGAAACCAGCAGGTGATCGTGTTCTCGGTATAACACTCTGGCCGCGCCGAGAACGCGGCGCCGCGATGCGGACAGCGGTCGGCAAGTGCGTAAACCGTGCCACCCGCGCGCTTAAACAGGATCCGCTCGCCCAGGATCATCTCGCCGCGGCACTCGCCGTCGGCCAGCTCCGAGCCAAACAAAGCAGCGTACCAATGATTGCGTAGTCCCAACTCCGCGTCCAGATAGGCTTGATAGGGCTTGCGGCTCTCGATCTTCTCGACGATCTTTTCCGTGTCGCCTTCCTGCGCGATGATTTGATCTGCTGTGGGGGTTGCCATTGCGTTCAGCCGTTAAGGTGTCGTTCGCTGCTATGGTAGCCGAACCACGGCGCTACGGTACCCTCACGATGATGGAATTATCCATACCGCCACGTTCGCGCTCAGTGGTTTGATGATTTTGAGCTAACTGGGCGGGGCGGTCTCGTTTTCTTCTTCCACCAACGGCAGATTGACGCGTACTAAAATTGGATTGGATATCAATGCGCACGACGTTAACTAAACTGTGTTCGAATTTTTTACGTTCAGATAATAATTAGGAGAACGGTAATGGCTACATTGAACGATAAACAACTGGAAATGTGCACGACCAGCAAATGCTTTGGATTTTTCGGATCTGAGCGCAGTATTCATTAACTGCACGTTGAAACGCTCACCGGAGGTTTCGCATACCCAGGGATTAATCGATATTTCCACGGCAATTCTTGAGAAGAACGGCGTTTGTGTTGAAGTGCTGCGTGCAGTCGACTATGACATTGCCTATGGAGTCTGGCCGGACATGACCGAGCATGGCTGGGAAACCGACGCATGGCCAGCAATTCTCGAGAAAGTGATGGCAGCGGAGATTTTGGTACTCACGTCGCCGATCTGGCTGGGCGAAAAATCATCGGTCTGTACCAAAGTGATTGAACGACTTTACGCCGCTTCCGGACAACTCAACGAGGCGGGGCAATATGCCTATTACGGCCGTGTTGGTGGTTGCCTGATTACTGGCAACGAGGATGGTGCCAAACACTGCTCCATGAATATTCTCTATTCACTGCAACATCTCGGTTACGTCATTCCTCCGCAGGCTGACGCGGGTTGGCTGGGTGAGGCGGGTCCCGGACCCTCTTACCTCGACGCTGGCTCGGGCGGTCCTGAAAATGATTTCACTAATCGCAACACGACCTTCATGACCTGGAATCTGCTGCACATGGCGCGGATGATCAAAGATGCCGGCGGCATTGCAGCCCACGGCAATCAGCGCTCGGCATGGGATGCGGGATGCAGATTCGATTTTGCCAATCCGGACTATCGGTAACTGGATCGGATTTCGGTTTGACTCTACGCAGGTCGATACGCTATTTAGGAAGCGGATTTTCGTACATGTTGGGAGTCGGCCTTGGCGCAAACTATACAACGCCAAAATTAATCCTCGCCGAGAAGCTTCGGTCGGCTGATACCGTAACCCTGCGCATAGTCGACGCCGATGCTGCGCAATTTTGCGAGTATGTCGTCATCCTCGACGAACTCGGCGATGGTCTTCATTCCCATTACCTGGCCAATATCATTGATTGACTTGACCATAGCGGCGTCGATTTCGTCATTCATCATATTTTTCACAAACATCCCATCAATCTTCAAGAAATCTACCGGCAGATGTTTGAGATAACCAAAGGAGGACAAGCCCGCTCCAAAATCATCTAACGCGAATTTACAGCCGAGATCTTTCAGGGTGTTGATAAATCGTTGCGCTGACTCGATGTCGGCGATAGCCGCGGTTTCAGTGATCTCAAAACACAGCTTGTCGGGAGAAATGTTTTCCTCTTTGACCCGCTCTACAACAAAGCCCAAGAACTCATCGAGCCCCAGAGATAATCCCGAGAGGTTGATCGAGCAAAGCTCCAGGCGCTCTAATTGTGTCGGGTTGTCGATGAGCCAGTCCATGGCGGCGTTAATCACCCAATGATCAATTTTTGGTGCCAGCTTGTAACGTTCGGCAGCGGGTAGAAATAAACCGGGAGGAACCGTACCGCCATCCTTATCCAACATCCGTATGAGCAGTTCATAGTGCTCTTTGGATTCGGGAGCCGACGCAATCGGGGCGATTGTTTGCGAATAAAGCACAAACCCTTGGGCATCCAGGGCCTCATTTATACGCGCCACCCATTGCACTTCTTTTTCCCTGGTCGCAATTGTCGTGTCGTGTTCTTCGTAGACATGGATGCGATTGCCGCCTTGCTCTTTCGCGGCATGACAAGCTGTGTGTGCTTTCTCGAGTAGTCCTTCGATATTGTCGCCGCTGAGCGTGCTGGCGAGTCCAATGCTCACACCCAGCGAGAAGCTTTTGTCCTGCCAGTGAAAACGAAATGACTGAACGGCATCGAACAACTCCTTGGCGACGCGACCTGCTGGCTCGACCGCACAGCATTCCATGAGGATGCCGAATTCATCGCCGCCGAGTCTTGCCAGCATGTCGCGCCGTTTCACGTGGCCGCGCAACAGTTCCGCCAGTTGGCGCATTAAGGCATCGCCGGCGGCATGACCACAGACATCATTGACGACACTGAAATGATCGAAATCGAAGTAGCCCAGGGTATGTTCCACCGCTTCGATATACGGGGAGTTCAATAACCATCGCAAGCGGTGCTCAAAGCCGCGGCGGTTGACGAGATTTGTCAGTGAATCATGGCTGGCCTGATAGGATAGTTGTTCGTGTAATTCACGTTCCTCGGTAACATCGTCAGATACCGTGAGCAAAATAACGGTACCATTCTCGTCTTTGGTTGCCCGGCTGGTTTCTTTTACCCAGATAATGCGCCCGGATTTGTGCAGCTTGCGGATCTCGGTTTGCACAACTGATTCGGGGTTGTCAAAACATGCGGCGAGGTATTCCTGCGACGCTGGCTTGTCATCCACATAAACGAGGTCGAGTCCGTCGAATCCCTCCAGCTCCGCCGTCGTGTAGCCGAGCTGCTCTGCGCCGAACCGATTAGCGGAGAGTATTTTCCCTTGCGTATTGCTGATGAAATTCATGGAGGGATTATTTTCATAGAGGATGCGATACTTTTGTTCCAACGCGGCCGACTCAGCCATACGCTTGTTTGCGTCGACACCCTCGTTTCCCGGATTGTCTGATGAATTGCTCATCGAGTCGTGTTGATGGTTACCTGTGAATCCGAGTATAGCGTGGCTGCTAAGTTCTGATAACCTACTTGTCTGGACGCTTGCTCGGCGGCCACGGCGAGAGTGGGTGCGATATGTCGACAGAGGAATTTAGCGATACCGATTGGGGCCATCGGCGCCGAGGGCTCCGCCATGCCGTTGCGATTCCGGCAAGCATATTGGGGAGCGTCAATGCTCAGATCGGCTGCGAGATACGCAACCTGAGCAGCACGGGCCTGTTTATCCGCTACGATCTGGCCGTTTCGGACGAGGAACAGGATCCGCTCAAGATTGGTACCCGCCTACGCGTTAGTTTTGCACCCGACATCACGAATGCACCAGAGCAAACGATAACGGTTGTGGCCGAAGTCATGCGGCGCATGCCTGAGGGCGTCGGTGTACGATTTCGCGATATCGACAAAGAACAAATGGCTGCGCTGCGCATGGCCGCGGCATCCGCTGTTGCGGGGCGCTATCCCGGCGTAGGTAATGTCAGAGCAGACGAACCCCCAGGCGGCGGCCAACTCGGCAGAGGTAAGGGTAACGCGCTGCGCGATTGCCGCAGAGTCACCGAGCGGCATCTCCCGAAAATCATCTCGACCCTTATCGCCGAACTTTCCAAGGCGTTGCGTCATGCCGGTAATCACGCAACTGAGCTGGAAATTCTGGACGCCAAGTCGGTGTCGATCGGGCGGTCGATTGAGCGCCATGTGCTGATGCGATTCGCTGAGCTTGGGGGATTGCTCAGCACTCAGGAAATGTACGCATTCGTCCAGCCCGAAGCCGCGTCGGAGTCGCAGCAGCCGGCACCTGATCCCTCGGCGCTAGACGCCGTTGCTGAGCGTATGGAGGCCGGATTGGGCGACAAGAGCGACCTTATCAATCATCGTTTTGAAGCGGTACTCGGTCGAGCCGTGAAACGCGAGGAAAACCCGCTCGGACCCGGTTCGATGTGCCGCACGCTATGGCATATCATTACTGAGTACTGCGATACGCCAGCAGTGCGCAGCGGCCTTAGTAAGGCGATGAGAAGTGGGATCACTCCGCGTTTGTATGAATTGTACGAGGATTTGAACTCGGTGTTGGATGACCACGATGTGCCGGCGAATAAAGCGCCGTGAGAGCCAAACCAACTGAACTGTGCGAGGATAGCGAGGGTGCCTCGCCGGACATCCCCGTAAAGAGGGGAACTCCCCGTAAAGAGGGGAACTCCCCGTAAAGAGGGGAACTCCCCGTACTCAGGGGAACTGTTACGCAACCCAGCGTTACCTGTGTAAGTAGAGACAAGCGCCAAAAAGCCGCAGAATATTCGCGCTGGTAGACTCGGGAAAGGTGCATGCGAACCGAACTCAGCGATAAAATAGCTCGTTTAAGTCAGTAAAAGAGGAACGGCGATGCAGTGTCCGAAATGTACCGGGAATATGGAACCCGTGATGTTCCAGAACATCGAGGTGGATCGTTGTGTTGCCTGCAAAGGCCTATGGTTCGATGCGTTCGAGAAAGACCAATTAGAAAAATTGGAAGGCGCCGAACAGCTCGATATCGGTGATGCAGCACTTGGCCGCGAACTTAATAAGAAGGAGCGTTATCTGTGCCCGAAATGCTCCGGCGTTATGAGCCAGATGGTCGATCCAAAACAGTCACATATCTGGTTTGAACAGTGCAGCTCGTGCAGCGGGACGTTTTTTGATGCCGGGGAATTTAAGGATCTGAAGGAACATTCAGTCGTCGATATATTGAAGAGTTTGACTACGCCGGAGCGCTCTTGACGTTTACGCGCACATCATTGCTGTAATCTTTTGCCTATGCGGGTTCGTGTCATTCTGAAAATGCATTTGGCACGCCGTGCTTATCCAAGGTCTCGCCCAAATCGTCATACAGATCTGACAGCAGAGGTGTAACGCGGAGCGCAATCGCGTTCTGTAAAGACCTTTGCACCCGCGTGGTCTTACAGTATTCAAGGGTAGATTGCCATAGCATGCGGCACAACACCGAGGGTAGTAGCGGGTTTTCAACGTTATCGACTCGGCGCATCAGTACGCCCGCAACGCGGACATTGATCTCAAAGCTCTTGGTATGCAGCTTCGACTCAACGCGTTGAATAGCGGTTTGCAGGAGCACGGATTGCTCGACCGCCTTTTTATCCATTAAGCGTAGTGCCTCGTCTGATTCAAGCGTCGATGCCATAATAGATTGTGGCGAGTTGAATAAGAGTTCCTGGGTCGAATCAAGACTGCCAAGCTCTGCAAACGCCTGCATCACCCGTCGTTCAATGGTTAAGCCGATTGCTGAGGCTTTCTCATCTAACAAGTCCGCGTCGGCAATACCAAGCGCTCGACTTTCCGGGTCATTATCATCTTTGTAGAGTCGCAGTCGCTTCGATACTTCCATGCGCAACACCCACAGGATGTTGGGTAAGTGCCGTTCGATGACTTTGCGGCAGTGACGAATAATGGTCTTGTTGTTGAGTTCGTTCTCAGCTTTTCCGAGCGTCGCGGTGTCTTCGCTGTAGCGCATATTGTGCTCACGCTCCAGCACCGCAGCCACAGCCAACATGCGCAGCGCCTGCCTTTGATTGCCGTCCATCGCGACCATCTGCACGCCGATACCGTGCGGGTGTCTACGCATGATCTCCGCAGCGGTCGTGACCATATTGTCTGGCGCGCTCTCAGCATCGGGTTTAAAAAGGATGTGGACCGTCGTACCAATGCTCAGCGGTTCTATACCACCGGCCGGCACCAGCAGATCGTAGCCGAGAAACATCCCGTTGCTGCTGACGTTGCGGATCTCAGCGGTAATTGGATCGCCCTTTTGCCCAAGGATACGGGCCGGGACGCGCACTGTATGGCGCAGTCTGAGCCGCCGGCTTCCCCAATCAGGCTGGTCGGAAACAGGCTCAATAATAGATATATCCATGCTAGTGCCCGTTTGCGTTACTGTTTGGCGTCCGACCGCTAAGCGGAAAATCCGTCGAGGTCACTTTAACCCGAGGCAATAATAGTACCGCTTGCGGTGACGTCACAATCATCCCCATGTTCTCAGGTGAAGATTCCGTGCTGCAATTTCTATGCAAAACCGCTGAATCGTTGTGTTCGGTTTCATGGGATGTGATGGAGCGCGCGTTTCGCTGTCGTTGAATGCGAGGCCCGTCACACGTGTACGAGTTAATCCGGAACATCCATCATAAACTACCCCAAGGCCTTGTGATGTAGTGTCGTTGTCAGCCAACGTAGCGGCTGATATTGACAAACCAAATATGCCACTTGCGCTACGATATGCGCTCAGCGTCGTTTGCAGAGCGATCTACACAGTAATTCCAGGCTTAGACAAGGGGAGAACACAGATGATGAGAACAGGAGCGCAATACCTGGAGGCGGTGCGTGACGGGCGGCGGGTGATGTGCGAAGGCGAACTAATCGACGATCTCACCACGCATCCTAAGACGCGGGGCTACGCGCAACAGATCGCACATTTCTACGATCTACATCGTCAGCCCGAGCATCAGGAGCAGCTGACGTTTGTAGACGAATCGGGTGTGCGCCGCGCCAAGCAATGGATCTGGCCGAAAACAAAAGAGCAGGCACGCGAACGCAGGCTTTATACAGATTACGTCTTTCGCCAGTTCAACGCCGGGATGTGGGGTCGGCTACCGTGTAGTTGCAATCCGGTTTTGATGACCATTGTCGATGAGCCGGAAGTATGGGAGGAGCAAAGCATATTCGGTAAAGGCCAGCCGTTGGCTGACAATATCCGCGCAACCTGGCAGGAGTTGCAGAACGGCGATCTGGTGATATCTCCGATGAACATCGATTTGACCGGCGATCGTTCAGCGCCGAACGATGACCGGCCGATGCTCACGATGATCGAAGAGCGTGACGACGGCATCGTCGTTGAAGGTTGGAAAGCCGTCAACACTGGCGGCGTGTTCGCTGATCAGATCCAGCTCGGCGTGTTTTGGTCGCCCGGGACCCGCGAGGAACAAGTGATCTACGCACGCGTACCGGTTAACGCGCCTGGACTCACGCATCTCACCCGACCTTGCTACGCCAAACCGGACGCAACCGAATACGAATATCCGTTCTCTTCCTACGGCGATGAACTCGACGCGATGGCGTATTTCGACAATGTTTTCATCCCATGGAAACACGTCTTCCACCTGGGCAACATTGAGCATGCCAAACAGTATCCGCAGAAAGTATTCGATTGGGCGCACATCGATATGCAGATCCGCCATACTGTGCATGCAGAGCTACTCGCCGGGCTCGGACTGCTGGTAACGGACGCTTTGGGAACCGCGCAATTTCCTATCGTCGGCGCGACCGTTGCGGACTTTGTGCGCTTCCGCGAAACCTGCCGCGCGTTCGTCATTGCCTCCGAAGACGCTGGTGAGCATACCGATGGTGGGCTTTACAAGCCAGATCCTACTTTCGTCAATTTCGGCCGTGCCTATTTCACCGAGAACTTTGGCACCCATGTCGAGAAGCTGGTTGATCTATGTGGCCGAGGCATTATGGTCTCACCAACGGATGCGGATCTGGGACGATCCTTATCTCGGTCCGCACCTCACCAAAGCCCTGGCCGGTACCGCAATAAGCGCCCGCGACAGAACCAAAATATTCAAGGTGATCCGAGATCGATATCTGTCTGAGACGGGCACACGCAATCAAGTCTTCGAACGGCTCAACGGCACACCGTTAGTCGTGCTGCGTTTCCTCACTCTGCAGCGTATGGAATATTCCGTGGATGGGCCGATGGCCGAACTTGCTCGAAATGTCTGCGGTGTTGGTGACAGCGCCCAGCGCGCGGCGCGGGCGGCCGAAGAAAGGGCGGCGCTGGGTGATTAACGTTCGGACTGCAAACGCTTAAGGTCGATACCAGATGAGCGATGTCCAGGCCATTTCCTGGAGGGTTTCGAGTACCGACGGATCCTGACCGGCTGAGGGTTGTTCCGCGGCGGTAAGGCGCTGGCAGTCGAACGCGCTGCAGCGGCCGCATGCCTGCTCCACTGCACGCAGATAATAGTAGGCGGGAACAGCAGGGCCGAAATCCGGATCGGTAAATACCGTGCACAGCGAACCGTCGGACAATGCACTGCGGGTAGTTATTCCATTGCCAGCTTGCCGTTGGCGCATCCAAGCACGAGAAGTTATACAGCGGTGAGGATGGTATTTCGCCCGATATTTTCCACAATAATATCCGACATTCTGTTTATGTTTCAATACGTTAAATTAGTATTAAACCGTTACACACTACTGCGATGGTCTCTCATGGACCACACTTTCCTTCAACAACATAAGTGAGCAAGGAAAGACAAATGCGTAACACAATTTCAACGACCATCTACACAGTTTCCCTCTTCGCGCTTATCACATCAGCGAGCGCTGAGAATATCGATCAGGTGCGTGCCGATGCCACAAACAGCCTGCAGACTACCCATGCCATCGTCCATCAGGACCTGGTGCATAACACCCGTGACCTGGTCGAGTCCGGCATGCTTTACGCGGAAGTTGCAGTGCGTTTAGAACGCGACGCCGCGACCGCACTTCAATCCACTCGTGCGGCGGTTATGGCTGACCTGGTATATAACACCAACAACCTTACGAGAGTCCGTTTGGATCGGGCAACAGACAACGCCAATATCACTCTGGCTAATGTTGAACAAAGCCCCGACTTCAACCTGGCACCGGCCGATCTCTTTGCCGAAGTCATCGCTGATTAGGGATAACAACATGAACCAACCTGCGCTGAATGATGAATACCTGGTCGCGGTTGATTCCCCTTGGATCAAAGAGATCCGCGAAAACGTGATAGCGCCCTACCGGGTGCGCGTCGAGCAACATCCCTACATGCAAGAGATTGTTGCCGGCACTTTACCCGTCGAGAAAATACGTTGTTTTGCGCAAAACACATTATGGCTGATAAACAGCTTCCCGCAAGTGATGTCCACTTTTGCAGCCCGTTGCCCGGCGGACGATCACGCATTCAGAAAATCGCTGTTGGCAAACGCTCGCAGCGAACATGAACACCCTTTCTACATGGGTCGCGCGGTCAGCGCATTGGGTGCTGATCCGGGCCCAATTCTCAATGGTCCCGTTTGAGGATCCAACTTTACCCCCAGGCGCGTCGTACGCTGCATGCATCACTGGATGCACTACGCCTCGCATCAACTCAGCTGGGCAGAAGCATTGGCAGCAGTCCCTGTCGGCATAGAGTCTTTCGTGCCATATCAAATTAACCCCGTTTGGAAAGCGCTGGAAACCCATTATGGAATCGCCAAAGACGATTTGATCTGGTTCGAGATCCACGGCGGCGAGATCGAGATGGAGCACGGCAATGACGGTATACGTCTACTGGAAAAATATGTAGGCGAGCAAGACACAGCACTTCAGCAAGCCTGCCGTTACGCCATCATTCGGAGCGCCGACATGCTTTGCGGCTGGATGTTGGATACCTGGTACTACGACGAAAAGTAGCTACGACTCGTAACCCCGTATCGCGATAACCAGCTAGGGCGCAGCCCCCAAAGATGGGCGTCCCCTTTGTACGGGGGCGCCCGCTTTTTAAGGGCCGCGTCCGGCGACCTGCGCTCACCTTACTCGCAAGGACGCGAGAATCTTCTACGACAGGAGTTCTTGAGTTGATCGGATTTCCTTCTTATAGCGAGAATAGGCATGGGCTTGAATACTAAACCAAGGAGGGTGGCATCATGGAACGGATTCCTGCTGTCTACATGCTCGCTTCAAAACGTAAAGGCACGCTGTACACGGGAGTGGCTTCCGATCTTGATCAGCGGATTTGGCAGCATCGAACACACGCGGCTGCCGGTTTCACCGCCAAATATCAGGTGATTCGCCTAGTCTGGTACGAGATCCACGAAGTGATGCCTCCTGCCATTGGACGTGAGAAGCAAATCAAGGCCGGCTCCAGAACCAGGAAGATCCGACTCATTGAAAAGATGAATCCGCAATGGCGTGATCTTTACGCCGACCTGGGTGCCTAAGGAGGGTTGCGTTGTCACAGTCTTGACTATCTCGCCGCAGCGGTGGATCCGGGCCAATCCAGCGTACATTTCACAATTGCCTGTTGTAATTGATTCAGCTCTTAACTATTTTCTCAGGGGCGTTTCCTCAACGATGGGCGGCATTATGCAAGAGTGGCTTCAGAAAACCGTTGATGATCAGATTTTTCAAAATCTGATCATATTCGTAATCGTGTCTGCCGCGATATTGATTGGTCTGGAAACCTACCCCTATATGCAGCGGAGCTTTGGCAGCCGCATCGATACGCTTCATCATATAATATTGTGGATATTTGCCGTCGAGATCCTAATGAGGGTAGGCGCGCACGGTTCCAAACCGTGGCAGTTTTTTGTCGATCCCTGGAATGTCTTTGATTTCGCCGTTGTCGTAGTTTGTTTCCTGCCATTTGACGGAAACTTTGTTGCCGTTCTCAGGTTAACGCGTCTGTTACGAGTCCTGCGTTTGGTGACTGCCTTGCCCAGGTTGCGCCTGCTGGTAGGAGCACTACTCAAGAGTATCCCCTCGATCGGATATGTTGCTCTTCTACTCGTGCTGCTGTTTTACATTTATGCGGTTATGGGAACCTCTCTGTTTGGCCAAAATGACCCCGTTCGGTTTGGTTCTTTGCATGATTCAATGCTTACCCTATTCGCGGTATCCACCTTGGAGGGTTGGACCGACGTGATGTATACGCAGATGTATGGCTCCCAGGAATTCGGCTATGAAGGCGAAAAGCACAAAATCATTGCGTCATCATCACAGCCAATCGTCGCCGTCATTTTCTTCGTCACTTTCATTTTGATCGCAACCATGATCATCCTGAATCTTTTTATCGGCGTGATCATGAATGGCATGGAGGAGATGAAAGTCGAGGAGCAACAGTTAGCACTGGAAAATGCAATGGGTCCTGAAGGGCCACAACACGCGGTTAAGAATCAAATTGTCGTCTTGGAAGCACGGCTGGCGGAGTTGCAGCAGCACCTGCTTCAATTGAAGCGCCACTTGTAAAAAGGATGCTTCTCGGCATGGTTGCGCCGAGGATACTCCTCCTCATTCAAAATCGGCGTACATCGGCGGCGCAAACGGGGGTATCTGCGATGACTATTATTCTAATGACGAGACGGGTTCTTACACGACACATTCCCGTTCTGGTGCTGAGTATCTGGCTTGCGGCCAGCACCCACGCGATCGGTGCAGCGGAACAAGCGGATGGGGTTCACGCGAGCGTGGTCAAGGCATCGACCGAGTTAGTGCCGTCGCCGCCTTGGCCGAAGGGCGACCAGCGCGGTATGGCCAACGCCGTCGGTGCCGGCACATGGATGCGTTGCGCCTATCACCTCGGGGTGCCCGGCGCCCGTGTCTTTGAGTTGTCACACGTGAGTTCCAATGACATGCCGCAATCCCCGTGGGCGGCGCCACTGCGTTACCAGTATGCGTCCACCGCTGGCGTTGCAGGTACCCGGAACGCCTGGCACCCAGGCGAGCTGGTGACGGGTGAGCCCGGAGCCCAGGGCACACAAATGGACGCTTTTGGTCATTGGGGCTATCTGGATCAAGCGTGGGATGGGAACGGAGAGTTTCCATTCGACAAAGCGAAGTATTACGGGGGATACACGCAGAGCGACGTCAAAGCGACACCAACCTCACGATTGTTAAAGCTCGGTATCGATCAGGCGCCACCCATTATTACCAGCGCCGTTCTGCTCGATGCGAAGACCCATCTCGGTGCGGGGGAGCCGATGCAAGCGGGCCAGCAGATCCACGGTGTCGACATCGAGTCTATGATGCGGGCGCAGGGGCTCTCCTGGCGAGGATTGCTTCCCGGTGACGTGCTCTACATCTACACGGGATGGAGTGATAACTGGACCGAAGCGTTCTACTACCAGGGCGGGCCGGGATTGTCCTACGATGCGGCAAAGTATCTGGAAAGCAAACGCGTCGTCTTGGTGGCACTGGATAACCCATTTACCGACGCGGTTAACATTGGTCAATTTGCCGGAGCCGCCAAGCCGCCGCCAGACACCCCCGCTGATATAGGCACGCCAGTGCACTATCACAACCTCACTCAGGCCGGGATCCACAATATTCAGAATGCAAATCTTGCTGAATTGGCGAAAGCTCGGGTGTGGACATCCTGTACCATGATCCTGCCGTTGCGGGTGCAGGGCGGCTCAGGCTCGCCGGTGCGTCCAATCGCCATCGGCACATCGCATAAATGAAGCTATAGAATTTACTTTACTCAGGCATCAACTTTCCGCTGCCGCCGAAACGCTCCGGGAAATCCCGGTATTTCGGCAACCCGTCTTTAACGGGCAGCACCGATTCGGCGTACTGCACGTGATACTCAGCTTGGTACTTGAAGTCCGGCAAAGTCGACGCGAGCACGTCGATCATGTCCGGGTGCTCGTTCATGACGTTGCCTCCGCATTTACGGCATGACTTACGCCAGCTGTGGCTTTGCTCGTCGCGATGGAACGTGTGAATGTGCTCGGCACCGCGGGTTACTCGCACATTTTCGTACGTCCAGAAGGCAGATGCAGTGATGGGTGTTCCCGTCCAGGACTGACAGTCGCGGCAATGGCAATAACCCATGAGCAACGGATCTCCCGAAAGCAGATACTGAACGGCCCCGCAAAAGCAGCGGCCTGCGTAAACAACTTGGTTCGAGTCGTTCATATGAAGGACTCCTCACTTAATATCCAGGGACAGTTTACTTAATTGATTTAACCTAATCTTTACGGACTTTCTCGTAACATCACCGCAGTGCAGCGGTCGGTTCAGATTTTCATGCTCACCGTTTGCCGTTAGTTTCCTGGCGTCCGCCGATCTCACGGTGGATGGCTGATCAGCCCTTGAAGTAGGTGTTAGCAAGGAATTTGGCATAGACTCTGAGTGAAACCCACAACAAAAAAGCTCGGTCGCAGCCCAACTCCGTCATGGCGAGCAACAGTCCCGTACCCGATATCAACGGATCACAACCCCTCAACGACACCCTAGAGGCGACCGAGGGGATGGCCGGTGTTTTGCTTGCCGAGGGCTTGATCAGCGAACACGAACTGCGGCGTGTAATTGCGCTACGGCGCGAAAGCGGTCTTGGCACAGTCGCCGTAATTGCGAAACTCGGTTTGGTTGCCGAGCGCGATCTGTCGTCCGCGATAGCGCGCGCTACGGGTTTGCCACAGGCAGAGGATACGGATTTTCCCGACGTACCGGTGGCGGAAGACCGTATATCCGTTAAATTTCTGAAAGCGTCGAATGTTTGTCCGCTGGCGGAAACGCAGACGGAACTGGTGGTGGCTCTGGCCGATCCCGAGGACGACTATACCGTCCAGGCGCTGGCGATGGCTGTAGGCAAACCGGTTGCATGCAAGGTGGCGACACCCTCGCAGATCGAGCGTGGTATTGAGCGTGTTTACGACGCGCAATCGTCGCTCGCCGACATTGTCGAAGCTATCGATGAATCCGGGCTCGATGATGCGAATGAGAATGTAGAACGCTTGATTGATCTTGCGAGCGAAACCCCGGTCGTGCGCCTGGTAAATCTGATAATCAATCGCGCCATCGAGATGCGCGCTTCGGATATCCACATTGAACCATTTCATAACACCCTGAAGGTCAGATATCGGGTGGACGGTGTGCTGCAGGACGCCGATTCACCGCCGGCGCGATCAACGGCGGCGGTGATCTCGCGGATCAAGATCATGGCCAAGCTGAATATTGCGGAGCGCCGGCTACCGCAGGACGGACGCATCCAGATCCGCACGCAGGGCAAGCAGATCGATCTGCGTGTCTCCACTGTGCCGACCCTGCATGGCGAAAGCGTTGTATTGAGGGTCCTTGACAAGGAATTCGTGCCCCTGGACTTTACCAGTCTCGGATTCTTATCGGGCGGCGCACAGCAGTTCCTGAAAGTACTCTCGCAGCCGCACGGGATCCTGCTCGTTACCGGACCGACCGGCAGCGGCAAAACCACTACCTTGTACACGGCGCTACAACGATTGAATACACCGGATCGCAAGATCCTGACCGTTGAGGATCCGGTGGAGTACCAGCTCGAAGGCATCAATCAGATCCACGTTAAGCCGAAGATCGATCTGACCTTCGCGAATGCGCTTCGCTCTATCGTTCGTCAGGATCCAGACATCATCATGATCGGCGAAATGCGTGATCTGGAAACAGCGGGCATCGCCGTGCAATCCGCACTCACCGGGCACCTGGTGTTGTCTACATTACACACCAACGACGCCGGCAGCAGCATTACCCGCCTGCTGGATATGGGTGTCGAGGACTACCTGCTCACGTCTACCGTCAACGGCATTATGGCGCAGCGATTAGTGAGAAAACTGTGTAGCTGCAGACAGGACTACGTGCCGCTGCCGGAGCTGGTACAGGAATGGAAGCTCGAGCGCCACACAGCTGATGACAAAATCAGGCTATTCAAGCCGGTTGGTTGCGAAGTGTGTGCCGGCACCGGCTATCGCGGGCGCACGGTCATCATGGAGTTCATGCCGATGACCGATGCAATCCGCCGCGAGATCCTGGGTCATCGGGACAGCACGGCTATCCAGCAAGCGGCGATCGCCGCCGGCATGATGACGATGAAAGAGGACGGTGTCGCCAAGGCATTGCATGGCGATACGACCATTGAAGAAGTAATCCGTGTAACGCAAGACACGCAATAAATGCCCAAGTTCGCGTACAGGGCAGTGACCTGGTCGGGCGAGACGCTGGAAGGCGAAATGGACGCGCCCGCGCGCCAGATAGTCATCGAACACCTGCAGCAATCCGGCCATTTCCCGATCGATGCCCAAGAGTTGGAAGCCACGCGTTCGCCAAGCCTGTTCGCACTATCCAGGCGCACCGTCTCCGCGCGCGCAGTCAGCATTCTTACCCGCGAACTTGCAACCATGCTGAGCGCAGGTTTGCCGCTGGACAAAGCGGTTGAAACTCTCGTCAAGTTAACCCAGCCGGGCCTTGAGCGGCAGATGCTCGAGCGGATCGGCACTGCGCTACACGGCGGCAGTACCTTGTCGGACGCCTTGGCGCAGCAGGGTGGCAGCTTCGACCGCTTTTACATCAACATGGTCAAGGCGGGCGAGGCGGCCGGCGCGCTGGAGATGGTACTGGAGCGGCTGGCCGATTATCAGGAGCGGAGCAGGGAGCTCAGCGAATCCGTTAAATCAGCGCTGATTTATCCATTGATCCTGGTGGTCGTAGCTACGGCGTCGCTCATGGTGCTGCTGATTGCCGTAATCCCGAAGTTCACCCCGCTGTTCCAGGACATGGGTCAGGCGCTGCCGCTGTCCACGCAGATAGTCATCGGCGTTGCTGAATTCCTGCAGGCCTATTGGTGGCTGCTACTGGCGGCACTCATCGCGACAGTGCTTTATCTGCGCGGCCAATTTGCGGATCCCGACAGCCGCTATCGTTGGGACCGCTGGTTGCTGCGGGTTCCACTGTTGTCGGGGCTACTGTCTAAGATCGAGATCGCGCGTTTCGCTCGCACGCTCGGCACGCTACTGGGTAATGGCGTGCCACTGTTGACCAGCGTTGGCATCATTAAAGAAACATTGAACAATCAGGTGCTCAATCGGGCCATGGACGGGGTGGCAACGAGCCTCGAGCAGGGACGCGGACTTGCGCAGCCGCTGGAGGAGGCGGACTGTTTCCCAGAGCTTGCGATCCAATTGATCCGGGTAGGCGAGGAAACGGGACAGCTCGAGCCAATGCTGCTTAAGTTGGCGGACGTTTACGATAATGAGGTGGCTGCCGCGGTTAAACGTGCGCTGGCCGTACTTGAGCCGGCGCTGATACTCGGGATGGGATTGGTCATCGCAACTATAATTATCTCCATATTGCTGGCGATACTTGGTCTGAACGAATTGGTCATTTAGGGAAACGAAAGCATGAAGCGGTTGCGAATTACAAAATCCAAACACGATGTTGTCCAGCATCCAGGCTTCTCTTTAATCGAACTTCTGGTGGTGATAGTTATTCTGGGACTACTCGGCGGATTAGTCGGACCACAAGTCATGAAGCACGTCGGCAAGGCGAAATCGGACACGGCGCGCCTGCAGATTGCAGATCTCGGTGCCGCATTAGACCTCTACAGTTTAGATGTCGGTGATTATCCGACCACCGCGGAGGGCCTTGGGGCGTTGTTTAATGCGCCTGCAGGCGTTGAGAATTGGAGCGGTCCATATTTAAAGAAGAACAAAGTCCCGGACGATCCCTGGCACCGCCCGTACACCTACACGTCACCCGGGGAGCACGGTGATTACGACCTCTCCACGCTTGGTAAGGACAATGCCGAGGGCGGGGAAAAAGACGATAGCGATATCGTCAGTTGGGAGTGAATGATGATGGGTGGCCACCGCATGCCTGGGCGTCGGCAGAATGCCTTTACCCTCATCGAACTGATTGTGGTGTTCGTCATTCTCGCACTTGGCCTGGCGGTGGTCGCGCCAGTTGCCTCGCGCACCCTCACCACCACGCAAACCAAGGCTGCCGCCCGCGATCTTGCGGCCGCACTGCGTTACACGCGCAGCAGAGCGGTGCAGTTGCAAAGCGAAGCATTGGTTGAACTGGATCTCGAGAACCGCACCTACGCCGCGCATGGGCGCAATCCAAAAAGCTTCCCGGAGCTGGAAAACCTGACACTCGTCACCGCAAGTTCGGAGAGGATCTCCGATCAGCGTGGCGCCATCCGATTCTTTGCAGATGGGAGTTCGACCGGTGGTCGCGTGTCGCTCGGATCCGCGCGGCTTATCCTGCATATCGACGTCGATTGGCTTACCGGTGCGGTTGAGATTCTGCAATAGCCCGGCAACCGGTGCGCGGGGATTTACCCTCCTTGAGGTGCTCGTTGCGTTCACGATCACGGCGCTCGCGCTTGGCGTGGTGTTTCAGACCTATGGCCGCGGTGCGCACGCGATGGCGGCCGCTGCGCATTATTCGCGCGCGGTTACGCTTGCCGATTCCCTGCTGGCGGTGGCCGGTGTGGAGGAAGAACTCGCGCCGGGAGAGGTGGCCGGCGAGAGCGAGGATGGTTTTCGTTGGGTGCGCACCACGAGCGAGCACGTGGATATCGAGATTGTCGATGAAGGGCCGCAATCGCAGGGCGTGAGCGCGTGGGAAGTCGAAGTCGAAGTGTCCTGGAACCAGGGGCAACGCAGTCGTTCGCTGCAACTGGCAACGTTGCGACTGGGGACGCTGTGATGCAGTCTTGTATAGCGCACCCGGGTCGGCATAGCGGAATAACCTTAATCGAGGTTCTGATAGCGCTCGTCTTGCTCGGTCTGGTAACGACGGTGCTGTTCACGGGGTTGGATCTCTCGGCCAGATATTGGCGTTCGTCGGAGTCTCGCATCGCCGCAACGGATCGCATGCGCATCGTTTCGGGTTTTCTGCATCGCGAGATCAGCGAGACTTTTCCGCTGTTCTGGCAGCACGGGCGCAATCGCGAGCTGGTTTTCCACGGCACCGATGAGGCGCTGCGTTTCATCGGTACCTTACCGGCGCATCGCGGTGGCGGCGGATTGCACGTGCTCACATTGCGACGCGAGCCCACGGACACATCCGGTCAGTTGGTGCTGTTCTACAGGCTGCTCGGTACGGGTAACGGTCCACTGGAAGACGTCACCGAGGACGATGAGAAGAAAGTCTTGCTAGATGATCTCAAGGAACTTGAATTCAGCTACTACGGCGCGGTGCAAGAGGCGGACGCGCCCGAATGGCACGACGTTTGGGACAGCGATGAGGCCCTGCCGCAGCTGATGAAAATTCATCTCGGCGTTGGGTCCCCCGCTATGCATTGGCCGGATATCATTGTGCCAATCCGCGCTCAGGCTAACCCGCGGCTGGCGCAGACCATGAGTCGCGAGGATCCTGCCCTAACTACCGGCGCTCAAGACACAGCGGAGCCCGAGGCGTGAAGCGATACATGTTGAATCCGCGCCAGAGCGGCGTCGTGCTCGTTATCGTACTGTGGATGCTGGCGCTGATTACCGTTATGGCGGGCAGCTACGCGGCAGCGACCCGAACCGAAACCATCGCGGCGGCTGCCGCGACGAGCAATGCAAAGGCACGGGCAATGGCCGAGGCTGGGATCTGGAAAGGAGTTTCCAGGTTATTGCGCAGAACCGCGGCCGATACCTGGCGTGCTGACGGTAGTGTGGTTGAGTACGCGTTTCGTGATACCGATTTGCGTTTTGCGATCCAAGACCAAAACGGATTGATTGATTTGAATCGGGCGTCCGCTGAACTTATCAATGGCGTTTTTACTGCTGCGGGGGTTGTTTCCCGTGACGCGATCGAGCTGAGTGACGCCGTCATCGACTGGCGCGATACCGATAAGCGCAAACGTCCGCGTGGCGCCGAAGACCCGGCCTATCAGGCTGCCGGGCTCGCGTACGGTGCCAAGGACGGACCCTTTAATACCGTGACAGAGTTGCAACAGGTGCTCGGAGTCACGCCCGAGATTTACGCCCGCGTTGTGCCGTTGCTCACCGTGCATTCGAGCAAGGGTGTGGTCAATCTCGATACCGCGCCGCTGTCCGCCATGCAGGCACTGCCCGGCTTCGACGACGTCACGATCGAGCAGGTGCTCGATGCCCGCGAAAACGGAACATTGGATGTTGTACTGGCGGGCTTGCCTGCGAGCGCAAGGAAAATGATTGGGTTCGGCGAAGGAAAACTATTCGAGATCCGCGCCGAGGGACGCAGTGGGAACGCGTTCGCACGGATCAGTGCGATCGTTTCCCCGCAGGCTGTTGGCGCCCAGCCGTACACCGTGGTTGTCTGGAACAACGATGCTGAACCGTTCGAGCAACCGGCGAGCGATAACTTTGATGACGCATATCTCGATGACGAACTTATCGACGGTTGAGCACGCAATTCGGTGGTGGCTGCAGGGGCTTGCCTACCTGGTGCCCGCGGCCATGCGCAGCCGCGCGTGTGCTTTACCTGCGCACTTGCGGATCAGGCGTGACGGGTCCAGCCTGGTGTTTGAGTTCTGTGACGCTGATGGGGCCGCGCTAGAGAGCCACGCAACGGACGCCGCCGCGACGCTTGATGAGCCGACGTTAAGGCACTGGCTGACGCGACGCTACACCGAAACTATGCCGGTCGTGCTTCGACTTGGCGATGATGAGATCCTGACGAAATCGCTGAAACTGCCGCTTGCGGCGGCGCCGCGGTTGCGTGAACTGCTGACTTTCGAGATCGACCGTCAGACCCCATTCACACCGGAGCAGATCTATTTCGACTATCGCATAGACGGACGTGGTGATAATAACCAACGTCTGGAAGTAACGCTGGTTGCGGTGCGCCGAACGCTTATCGACGAACTGCAAGCGAAGTTGCAAGCCCTCGATTTGCGGCCCAACATCATCGATGCGCAACGCTGCACGTTTGCCGCGACTGGGATCAACCTAAGTCCATGGCAAACTGCGGCGCCGGAACGGCGCAATTCGACTCGACAGTTGCTGTTGCTGTACGTGATCATGTTCGGTTTACTTGCGCTGGTCGTGTATGTGCCGGCAAACCGTACTGCCAGCGCACTCAGTGCGGCGCGCGCGGAACTCAAGGCACTCGCATCCAGTACCAAGCAGCTAGAAGCGCTGAGAAAAACCCACGACGCCAAGCTCGCGGAGATTAATTTTTTCCACACCCAGCGCGAAGCCCGGACCAGGTCCATCGACGTGCTCGGCGCGCTGACAACGCTGCTCCCGGATGACACCTGGCTAAGCCGTCTTGATGTACGCCCGAGTCAGGTCGAACTGCGTGGAGAATCCGCAGAAGCGTCGAAATTGGTTTCGTTGTTGGAACAATCGAGCTACTTTCACGGTGCTGAATTCAGCTCGCCGGTAACCCGCAATAACGCGACCAGCAAAGATCGATTTTTCCTCTCGGCAAGCGTGGTAAAACCGGAGTGAGACTCTTATGACGCCGGCACGCCAACGCATCACATCCACGCTCATTCTCATTGGATTAGTTGTCGCGTTTGTCGGTGGAATTCTTGTCCCCAACTGGGTGCGCTATGCGGACAGTAGCGATTCGCTTAAATCGCTGAACCAACGTTTGCAACGTTACCAGCATCTGCAACAGCGCAAGGCGATATTGGAAGGGCAGTTGGCAGGTCTGGATCAGCCGGACCGAAATGCGGCGGAGTTCCTGCGCGGCAGCGCCCCGGCGTTGGCGGCGGCGGAGATGCAACAATATGTGAACGCGATCGCCGATCGCAGCGGTGCCCAGATCGTCAGCACCCAGACACTCACGGTATCGAATACGGCCGCGTTCCCGCGCGTCGCGATAAAAGTGCACATGAAGGCGGACGTGGAGGGACTGCAGCGGATGCTGTTCGAATTGGAAACCGGCGAGCCGGCCGTGTTCATAGATAATGTGTCGATAAGCACCCGACGCAGCGCGACTCGCAAACGGCGTCGGCGGAGCGTGCCGACAATGTCGCAGCCACTGGATGTCCAATTGGAACTGAGCGGCTATTCCGCTGGGTTCGAGGCTTAGCATGGGAGATCTTGGGCGCCATAAGATGCTGATCGCAGGCCTGTGCGTTTGTTTGACCGCTGTGGTGGCGCTCGAGCTTGGCGTCGATTGGCGCAACGCAGGGTCCGGCGACGCTATTGAAAACGCGTCGGATCGCTCGGACGAATTAGCGCAAGCGTCGGCGCGCGTCGAGGCGGATATCGAGGTCTACCGTGAGGTCATCGAACGGCCATTGTTCAGTGAAACCCGTTTACCGGTTGTCACTACTGTCGCGGGGCCGGCGCCGACCGGCAGTCAATCAAGAACGCCGGTGAGCGGTCAAATCACCTTGCTGAGCATCGTCATTGAAGACGACAAGCGACAAGCGCTGGTGAAATTCGACTCCAACGAAACCCGTTTGATCTCTCAGGGCGAAGGCGTCGATGGCTGGCGGTTGACGGAGGTTAGCAGCAGCGGAGCACGCTTGGAGCGCGGAGATCGGGTGCAACAATTGGAACTCGTACGAAAGAGCTCACCGCAAGCGAGAAAGGCGCGTCCTAGGCGCAAGCGCCGGGAGGCGCCTGCAGCGACGGCGCCCGATAAGAGCGCGGCAGCGTCCGCGGAGCCCCCCGTCAGGCCGGAGCCGGAATCACCGGTTACCAATTAACTTACTGATCCACCTATAATCTCCAGCCCTCTCGCGTAAACCGTAATGCCCGTGCCCACCCACAGACCGACTTTCGAGCGCACCCTTGCGACGACGTTGCTAATCGCCGCAGTGCTGGTGGCTGGCTGTGAGCTGATCACACCACGCGAGGATCGGGTTGCAGCGACGAGCGAGGCGGTGGCCCAGACCGTGCGCACTGGCGCGCCAGCGCCGTATCCCGAAACGGCAACCGTCGATGCTACCGACACGCCCGAATTTACACCGGTCTATCCGCAAGCCGATGTTGTGGAAGGCACCGGTGAGTTCGTCAAGCCGGATCGCCCCGGTACAGGCCGCTCCGACACCGCCGAGGATGGCGCGATCATCCTCAACTTCCAGGGCACCGATATTCACGAAGTCGTCAAGGCAGTGCTGGGGAATCTCCTGAACCTTAATTACGTCATCGATCCCAGCGTCTCCGGCGTAGTTAATACCGATACCAGCGGCGGACTCTCCAGAGACGATCTCCTGCCGGTACTGGAAACGCTGCTCGGCATGAACGGTGCTGCGCTGGTCGTAGACAGCAATGGTCTGCATCGGATAATCCCCAAGAGCCGCGCCCTGAAGGGCACGACCTCGCCGTACAGCTCGGCCCTCGCGCGCATGCCCGGTTACGGCGTGCAGATCGTTCCACTGCGCTATATCGCAGTCGCGGAGATGCAGAAGATCCTGGCACCGTTTGTAGAGGAACAGAATCTCGTTTTTGCCGATGAGCGCCGCAACATCCTGATGCTGGCCGGTACGCTGGATGAACGACGGAATCTGCACGCAACCGTGGAAGTGTTCGACGTCGATTGGATGAAGGGTATGTCGGTCGGGCTTTATCCGTTGAACTACGTTGAGCCGAAGATGTTGATCGAGGAATTGCAGCAGGCACTGGGCGGGGAGGGCGGGAAAATTCTCGATGGCCTGGTGCGACTGATTGCTATCGACAGGCTTAACGCACTGCTGGTAGTCACGCCACGCGCTAACGCCCTGGAAGAAACCCGGACCTGGATTGAACGCCTCGACCGTACCGGCACGCAAAGCGGACGGCGCCTGTTCGTCCACCATGTGCAGAATGCCAAGGCGGTCGATCTTGCCGGGATCCTCAACGAGATCTTCGCCGATAGCGGCGGTGGAGGCGTGCCGCCTGTGTCCCTCGCGCCGGGAACCACCGCGGTTCAGATGGGCACGGGCGCGCCAGGCGCGGCGCCCGGTGACGACTATGCTTCTTCGATGTTTGCCGGCGACGACATCCGCATCATCGCCGACGAAGTAAACAACGCCTTGGTTATTCTCGCTACGCCGCAGGAGTTCGAGATCATTGAATCGGCGATCCGCAAGCTCGACATCATGCCACTGCAGGTGTTGATCGAAGCGACAATTGTCGAAGTCACATTGAGCGACTCGCTGGAATACGGCGTGGAGTGGTTCTTCAAAAACAACGTGTCGACGAATAAAACGGGACGTGGTCTGTTGGACCTCGGCGCGACCGGGCTAAGCACATTCGCACCGGCATTCTCGTATGCACTTGTCGACGGTGCAGACGACGTGCGGGTCGTATTGAACATGCTGGCTAGCGAAAACAAACTTAACGTTCTGTCCTCACCTTCACTGATGGTGCTCGACAATCAAACCGCATACATCAACGTTGGTGACGAAATACCAATACCCACGCGCCAATCAACGAGCAACCTGGACTCCGTGGCACCAACCGTGAATGAAATCGTGTATCGCAATACCGGCGTCAGTCTTTCGGTTACCCCGCGCGTAAATGCCGGTGGCCTGGTAACGATGGAAGTCGAACAAGAGGTCAGCGACGCCGTGCCGACGACAAGCTCCGATCTTAACGCCCCCACCATTCAACAACGCCACGTCACCACCGTCGTCGCCGTACACAGCGGCGAGACCGTCATCCTGGGTGGTCTGATCCGCGACACCGTTACCCAAAACGAAAGCGGGATCCCGTTTCTCTACAAAATCCCGTTCATCGGCAAACTCTTCGGTCAGACTACCGATTCGAGCCGTCGCACCGAACTGCTGATCCTCATCACCCCCCGCGCTGTCACCAACAAAGCCGAAGCCCGCTCCATCACCGCAGAATTCCGCAACAAACTAAACGCCGTCGCCCCAAGGCCAACCGAATAATCCGCCCCGCCGCCGCCCCCATGAGGAGGGGACAGGCAATGACGGATCCACTCCTGTCATTGCGAGCCGTGCGTAGCACGGCGCGGCCCCCATACAGGGGACGTTCCACGCAACCCACCTGGCAGAGCGATCTCTCGAATTTTTACGAGTGAAACAGTGCAGCACGACGTAGCGCTTTTTTAGGATTCGTTCTGCAAGATCGCACCAGAGATTGCGACCCTGTTGCACGGAATACGGCTACTTCGTCGTGATGTCGTACACCCCATCCCAGTCGGGGCTGGGGGGATGGTCGTTCAATTCTTTACATCTCTCCACGTAAACCAGGGCCGGCCCATCATGGGCGATGTGCTCTAACGCCAGCTGAAATTCCTCGATCGCCGTCTGCCAACTCTGTTGTTTGTAGTGGCCCAGCCCTTCAGCAAAATGCTGATTACGCTGGGCCTGCGTCTTATCTAGTGAACCGGTCGGCCCTTGAAGCTCGAAAATTCTTACCGCTACCGTTTTCCCTTTGACTCGAACAGCATCGATTTCGCGCAGCTCGAATTCTCCATCGAGTAACTGGTGGGTATTTTCGCCGATAATGATTTCGGTGTTATAGAGCTTATTCACGCCTTCCAGGCGCGAGGCCAGATTTACCTCGTTGCCCAGGACTGTGTAGTCGAACCGCTTTTCGCCGCCGATGTTGCCGGCTACCACGTTACCGCTGTTGATACCCATGCGCGCGCTGATTGCTGCGCCCGTCAGGGACAACTCTTCGCTGGCCAGAGTCTGCAGGCGGCTCCGGATTTGCAGCGCAGCCTCGCAAGCTAACTGGCCGTGTTTTGGGTTTGCGATTGGTGCGCCCCATACCGCCATGACCGCGTCGCCGATGAATTTATCGATCATGCCATCGTGGGAAATCACGATGTTAGTAATCTTGTCCAGAAACCGGTTCATGATCTGCACTAGCGTCTTGGCGTCGAAACGTTCGGAGAGGGCGGTGAAACCTGCGATGTCGAGAAACAGAATTGTCGTTTCCAGTGATTGCCCGCCAAGTTGCAGGCGCTCGGGATTGGCGATCAGCTCTTTTACCACGGTTGGCGCAAGGTAGGTGCTGAATGCCGTTTCGATAAAGCGCCGTTCGTTGCGTTGCCGTTGGTAGTGGAAGAACGGACTGAGTAGGTAACCGGCAACTAGCGGCAGTGCCAAATGTATAGCCGAAAGATAAATGTAATGAACCGCGAACAGATAAAGCGTCACAACCGAAAGGCATAACAGGGCGATGAGTACAATCAGGAAACTGTACAGTGGCGCGACGAATAGAAAGAGCGCAGCCAGCGCGATCGCGAGCAGCAGGCCAGTCCCCAGTGATCGCCATGCGTCAATTGGAATGATCGCGTTTTCGCTGAGCAGGTTGTGCGCTGCATTAGCATGGATCACCACTCCCGGAACGTAGCCGTGCCCCCAGCGTGAATAGGGCGCGGGAAAATGATCAGGTGTCCGGCTTGAAGGATCCGCCGCACTGTGGGTGGCGAGGCCGACAAACACGATCTTATCTTTGAACGTTTCCGGCGGAAGGAATTGTCCTGGCTTCAATGCCTGGTAATAAGACACGGTGCTGATTGTGTCCGGTGGACCGACGAAATTGATAAGCACCTCGTCCACGGACTGACCGCGCATTTGCTTGCAACAGTCGGGATCCATCAGCCGTGCGGCTGCGAGGGCGAAAGTCGGGATATTGTATTTCGCCAATTGCAGTCGGCGTACGAATCCGTCGTTATCAGTCGGAAAGTTTATGTAACCAACCGGTGGCTCCGGACCCAGCAGGGTTGGCGGTGGGCCTACGCGGATCTCCTGGATGTAGCGCTCGCGCTCGATAACGCTGTAGTCCGTCGCTAACACGACCGTATTGTGGCTGCTAATCGCGGCCGCCAGACGTGCATCCTCTTCTCGTCGCGACGGCTCGGCGAAGATGATGTCGAGCGCAACACCCTTTGCGCCGGCCGCGAAGAGTTCATCGATAAGTTGCGCATGCAGCGATCGCGGCCAGGGCCACTGCCTGCCGATCTCCGCGAACGAGGTTTCATCGATGGCGACGACCACGACTTCGGTCGGTGTTGCCTGGCTGCCGCGAAGGTAGAACAAAGAATCCAGGACCAAGTGATCAAAAGATTTTCCCCACGGTGTGAGGCAAAACAATGCCGCCGCGAGCACCACCGCACCCGTGGTAATGATTTGCACGGGCTCCAGGTCGGGCGAACGCAGGATCATAAGATAGTCTAGAAGTTTATCGAAATCGTACCAATGATTTCCCGCGACGGAATACGGCCGTTAAGAATGAACCGATCCGTGACCCATTCAAATTCTTCATCGAAGACGTTGCGGGCCTCGATGGACAGGTTGCCGCGCTTGTTGGGCAATTCGTAGTTGAGGTCCAAATCGGTAATGTGGATGTTCTCGTTCGAACGACCGTCGCGCAGATCCAGATTGCGGAAGGTCTGTTTGATGCCGCCGGACAGGCCAATCGGGAAGACGTAACGTAGTCCAAGCACCAACAATTGTTCCTGTCGATCGGTCTCCGGCAAAGGGTGCTCAAACAACGGCAGCTCCGCGACCGTGAACGGAAACGTATCGTCCTCCACATCCAGGAACCGGTATTGGGCCGATAGCGCGAATCGATCCGCGATGAGTTGATTGAGTTCCAGCTCCAAACCGTTGCTGTCGCCCTTGCGGACTCGGCCTTGCTCCTGACCGCCCTGGATCACATTGTCGCGCACGGTTTTGGTCAGGCGGAATAGATTGGCGGAGAGGAAACCCGATGCCCATTCGCGCTCCCAGACGATGTCATACTCCGTAATGCGTGAGCCCTCTTCGACGTTGCGGGCGATAGCAATTCCGGCGACGTCAGATGGATCGGTGCGCGCGGGCACGAATGGCAGCAGATAGCGGAAGGCGGCCAGGCGCAGCTTGTTGCGCGGATCGATCTGCCAGATCACGCCGAGGCGGGGGTTGATCTGATGCTGGTTCCATTTGGTACCGGCCGTGGGAGCAGCGTTTTCGAAGTGATCGTAATAGACGGCCGCCTCAAGCGTCAGCCGCTCGTTCACGCGCCAGACATCGTGCAGATAATAAGACTCGAACCGGATGTCTTCTTCATTCTTCAGTGCATCCACTAATTCAGCACGCGCGGAAAAATTGAAGCTCGGCACGCGCAGCTCAACCGCGGTTTTGGAACGCACAAGTACGTCGACCGCCTTTACCGTGTGCAGTGTCCCGGCAATCAATTGATGATCGCCGAGTTTGTGCATGAGTTGCAGTTGCGCCTGATACAGAGGTTGTCGCTGTTTCACGTCAGCGCGGAAATCGAAATCGGCGATGGCCGTTGGTGTCGGGAACACCGTATCGGCACCGTGGTCGACGAGGACGATGTCCTGACCCAGGTAGGCGATATAGGCAATCAGATCGGTGTCCTTTGAAAAGTGATGGTGATAGCCGATCTCCAAACGGTTCTGATCCACCGCCTGGCGTTCGACCGGATCGCTGGGACTGGAGAATTCAAAGCGGCGGAACTGCTCGTCCCCGCGTTTCGTATCGAGTACCGAAAACGCCACCATCAGTCCGTCTTTGGGCGTCGGCTGCCACTTGAGGATGCCGGCCAGATCGGTGAAGCGGTCAAAGTTGGTATCGCGCCAGTTGTCCGTTTGAGAATAAAAGGCGCCGAACTGGTAGGCCAGGTTGAAGTTGGGCAGATTGCCGTAGCCGATCAGCTGCGCATCTTTTCTATCGAGGTTGCCCAACCGGGCGGTGGCAATCCCATCGAAACTCGGCTGTTCGAGAAACGACGTGTACTGGTTGAAGCTGTTGAAGGTGTTGACGTTCGCCGGCTGCAGCAGTCGCGCCAATAACTGCTCGTTGAAGAACGGGAATGAGCGGTCTTCGCGTTGCTCCAGCGAGCCGGCGAAGGCCAGGTGTCCCGCGTAGTTCAAGTAATCTGCTTTGATCGCATCGAGCGCTTTTGCCTGGGACCAGGCGTTGAGGCCGAGCTGTTGGTACAGAATCGACAGGTCAACGTTACGCACGGCAAGGTCCTGGTCCAGCAGAAAGCGCGAGCGGTATACGGCGCGATTGTCGTTCAGGGCGATAGCCCGATTCATTACTCGAATGGCTTCCGCGGGACGATTCAGATCGCGCAGGATGATCGCGCGGTAAAATATCGGCGTCGGATCGCGCGGGTCGAGTTGTTCGGCGCGCGCGAGCACATCCAGTGCTTTGTCGAAGCGTCGGATCTGGTAGAGGATCTTGCCCCAGTAGCTCATGAACAGTGAACGTTGCGGTTCCAGTGCAACCGCCGTCGTGATTGATTCCATGGCAGTTGCGACATCGCCTTTGCGCATATAGGCCAGACCGCGGCCCATGTAAGCTTCGGCCAGGCCGGGATCTGTGATCAGTGCCGCGTCGAATCGGGCGATGGCGGCGTCGGCTTTGCGGGCTGCAAGCAGGATGAAGCCGTGTAGATTTTCGGCTTCCGGATCACCCGGCGCCAGGCTGCTCACCCGCTCGATGGTCTGTTGCGCTTGTGCCAGTCGATCGTCGCCGAACTGAAGCCGGGTCAGGTTGAGCAGCGCTGTGATATTCGTATCCTCGAGCGCGAGCGCTTGCCGTAGAGATTGCTCGGCCGCGTCGAGCGCGAACGCTGCCTGCTGGGCATAGCTCATAATGATGTGTGACCGCGGTGAGTTAGGGGCCAGTTCCACGGCTTTGCTAGCTGCTTTCGTCGCCTCCACGGTGCGCCCGAGAATGACCCAGTCCAGCGCAAGCGCTCGCCAGGCGGCCGCGGAATCGGGTGTTTTTTCGGTGATGGTTTGTAACTGCCGCGACGCATCGAGAAAGTCGCCCGTGAGCATCGCCAGCATCGCCACTTGTTCTGATAGCAGCGTATTAACCGGATGTTTAGCCAGACCGGCGCTCAGCGCGTTGTTCGCCTCGACGTAGTTCGATAGCGTCGCGTGCGCAGCGACTCGTCCGGTGTATGCGTCAGCGCTCTCATAGCTGCCGAAATGCCGTAGTGCGGTCTCCGGCTGACCACGATCGAGCAGGCACCAACCCAAGCCAACGTTAGCGCCTTCGTCGCCGGGATCAGTGGCGAGCAATTGATTGAACAGTGCAATGGCATCGTCGGTTCGTCCCAGATCTCGGAGAATGCGCGCCTGCCGCAGCGCGGTTCCGCCCGGTCCTGACTGCAGTCGCTGCAGTTCCGAACCCAGCGCTTGCCGATCAGCGCTAACCAGCGGGAATTCCGAGAAGCTGAAAAAAGACGGCAGGCTGAGTGTCCATTGCACCGCATCTTCAGGATTGATCAGTACACGCTTACGCGGTGCTGCGCCCGGCGCCGTTATGATCACCTCGCCCGAGACTCCTTCCAGTGATCCCAGCGCGTTGCTGGCAAGCACAACGCCTTCGAGAATGGTGATGGACGTTCCCTCTTCGGGATCGACGCGGATGTTGAACTCCGTTCCGCGGATGGCCGCGGTGACGTACTGTGTCTCGATGCGAGCGCTGACGGAGCGGTTCTTGTTGCGCAGCCAAATCTGACCACGCGTGAGCGAGTAGATTGAATCGAGTTTTTCCTTGGCGGTTTTGATCAACCCGCGTAAGCGCATCCAACCGGCCTGCTGCGCCACTGCCTTCAACGCGAATCGCGAACTGCGATGGATCTGGACCAGACTTTCGTCGGCCATAATCACCGTGACCTGGCCGAGCACGCCGGTGCGGATCGCGTCCCCGGCAAAAAGCACCTGACGCGGCACTGCGGGCTCCCACGTGCCCGTGTTTGCTCGAAACACCTCGGCCTTGCCGCGCACGTTGACAATCTCGGCTGCCGGATCGCGCTGTTGCGCAGACGCGTGCTGCATAATCGCCAGCGCGGATAGAATCAAAATCAGCGTAGTGAACGGGCAAAAGCGGATCTTCACGCGACGATTCCAAAATCCTTGGGTCTCGAAAGGATACATCGTCATGAGGCGGATTGCTTCGTTAACGTGCGCCAACAATGCCGGAAGGTCGAACTACATCCGGCGAACAAGAGAACGTACATCGAACCCCACAGATAGTCATTGCGAGCCCCCGATAGGGGGCGCCGCAACCCACCTGTCAGCAGGATATATTGCCACGAGATGGATTGCGTAAAAGTTCCCCTCTGTATGGGGAGTTCCCCTCTGTACGGGGACATACGGCGACCTAAGCTCGTTATCCTCGCACAGACAACGATACTTCGCTGCTGTCAGCACACCGACCCGCTGCACTCATTCAAGCAACAGGATCGGCAGCCAATCCAACGACGGGTTGGGGACTGAGTTTGCATCCTTTGGGTTCGTCCCCAGCTGGAACTCCCGCAGATTGCTGAAGCCATCGCCATCGGCATCCTGGCCCGCGTCGTTGGTCTTGGGGTCGAAGCCGTGTTGGAATTCAAAGTTGTTCGGCATGCCGTCGTTGTCAAAGTCGCCGCTGGGGGTCTGATTCAGGTTGCCGAAGTGTTCCAGCTCCCAGGGATCCGGCAGACCATCGTTGTCATCGTCCTTCGGTGTCAATTGCACATTGACTTCGGTCTGAGCGTTGGAGGTGACTTCAACGTTGTTTGCGGTTGCCGTCTCGTAGCCGTTGGCCGCGATAGTCACGTCGACGGTTCCTTCGCTGAGCCGGACTTCGAAGGTGCCGTCGCCGAGTGTTATCGCGCCAGCGTTGGAGCCCGCTGTCACGACGGCACCTGCCAGATTTGCCACCTGAACGTCGCTGCTCACCAAGCCGTCGATGGTACCCAGATCAGGGGCCACGGGTATATCAACGTTGAGATCATAGTGGCCGCCGATACCGCCGGGCGCCGGAGGGTCGTTGAGAATTCTGACGAAGAACACACCAGATGACGGCGCCTTGAAAGACAGCAATTCCATTACCCCAGGCTCACCGTCATCGCGCGGCGCCCCAAAGATCGTCGCGGCGTCCGGCTGATACAGTTCGATCACCGGGTCCGCAGTCGGCCCAACGTTGGTTACGCTGATGTTGTAGTCTATTCCGCTGACCGCGAAGAATTTCACCCAGTCCTCATCGCTTGCTTGGTGGATGGTGTGAAACTGCGCGAGAACGTTGTTCGGGACGATCACCGACGCGTCGGCTGACTGATTGTCCGACTCGTAGGCGTCCGGCCCGACCCGTTGGGTCACCGTGCTCTTGACCGGCAGCGACACCACACCCTCGACGTCGGTAGTGAAGGTGGATACCTGATACACGCCGGCGGTCGGCCCGAATCCGCCGTAGCTGGCTTGGTAGCGTACGCCGCTCGCGAAATTAAGATCCACAGTTGCGGGTTGTGGTGCTACTGCTCTAGCGACCGGTGGTGTGACCACCGCGAAAACGCGCTGGACGGTGCCGGTGGTGGTCACGTTGTCGGCGAACAGCGTCGCGGTAGTAGCGCCGTCGCTCAGTGTCTGTGCATCACTGACTGAGTCAACCAGCGGGGCATCACCAGCGGACAGCACCCCGGGACCTAGCGAGAATGTTCTTATCAAGCTCAAATCGAGCTTGTCGCCATCGCCGTCGGCATCCAACCGCGCTCGTTGGGTTCCTGCGCTCAATACGCTGATGTTGTCGCGCGCATTGATGAATGCGTTCCTTACCGACGCGCCGTTCGTGACCTGCTGCCAGAAGAAGCGTGAGAACGACACCGTGCCGGCGAGGGGAAACAACGAGGGCCCTTGCCCGGTCGTGCTCGAAATGCGGATCCGTTTCAATTCACCGCCGCCGGGTGCGTCAAGGCGGGAAATGTAATCGCCGGAATTAGGCCCGTCCACGAGTACGGTCAGCTTCCCCGGCAAAGCGGCTTGTAGTGTATCGAGGCGGTTGTCGAGTACGTCACTGGTCAGCGACTGTGTTGCATTGACCCGCAGCCCATTGCCTGTGATATCGCCCACCACATAGACGACCACATCCTGCGAATTGCTATGTTGCGCCGGTGCGAGTGCAAGATCGAGGTTGCTTAAGGTCGATAGTTGCTCGACACCGTTGACGGTTGTTGCACTGAAGAAGGCAATCTCGCTGTTCTTATAGCCTTGGAATTTCAGCGCCTGGTATGCACTGCTTGCGGCACGCTCGATGCTCGGCCAGAGCGGGTCGGTCGATGCGCCGCCGGCGACTAGAACCGCGCGACGCGTGAGAGGATTGCCAACGGTAATGGATGTGAGCTTGGGTTGTGACGTATTACCGAGTCGATCCTCAGCATATACGCGTACTTCATAAACGCCGGGTGTGGTGAAACTGGTGAAAGTGCCTTGAAACGAGTCGCTGGTTGGTGATGTGCGCAGCAGATCAAAGCTTGGGAGTTCCGTAATGGGATTGTCGGAGGCTCCAGGATCGAAACCAGGCGGTTTTAGAATCGCCCGCACCCGCCCGATCCCATCCGAGTCGGTGACACCGGTGACGATGACGGTGGCGGTGCTGGTGCCTGAGATGTTCTGCGCGGGTGTGATCGTACTGATCTGAGGTAAGCCTCCGGGGTTGCTCGTGCCGCTGCCGATAACGATGGAATTTAGCGCGGTTTGATCGGAGGCCTGGTTCGGGGTGCCATTACCGTCGGCGTCGTTGTTTAACTGCGGCGTCTGCAGCGGCGAATTCGCCACCGGCGACATAGTTAGCGCATCACGGGCGCTCTGAAATGCCGACAACACGGAATTACCATTGAAGATCTGGTTCCAGAAATATGTGGAAAACGACAGTGCGCCCTGACCAGTGAAGTAGGCCAGCTCGTCGGCTGCCGAGCTGGTGATTACAACGCGGTTCTGGGCGGATGTGCCCGGCGTAAAGCTGCCGGCGTGACAGGCATCGTAGATCACGATCACCCGCCCGCTGATAGCGGTTTGCAGTTGGTCCAGCCAGCCGTCCAGTTGCGTCGGCGAAATCGTTTCCGTCGGGCTTATCCGGAAATTGTTGGCGCCGCCGTGGTCGGTGAGGTAGACGACAACATCCTGCGCATCCGCGGCCCAGGTGGTGATTGCATGCTGCAATCCAGTCGTGGTCGCATCGCCATCGATATCATCCTTCAATTTGTTACCGTCGATATCGCGGTCTGTTTCCTGGGAGAGATAAAAGATCTTGTCACGGGTAAACCCCTGGTAAAGGAGCGCTCGATAGGCCGTGTTCGCCATCGCTTTGGTCGCGTCCCACAGGTTATTGCCTGGGAAATTACCGCCGCCGGCGACGATCACGGCTTTGGTGTTCGCCTCGAACTGTACGGGTTTGAAAATCTGGATGTTGTTGTTAAGCGCGTCCAGCGCGACGACGCGGCCGTCCGCGAGTACGACGGTGTCGCTGGCCAGCGCGAATTGACCGAAGCCGAAACCATTCTCGCCGATAGTCTGTACGAATCTGCCCGTCCCCGTGAACACAGAGATCCGGCCAGTTGCCGTTTCCGCGATGTACAGCAACCCCGCGTCATCGATAAACAGACCCGCGGCCACGCCTACCTGGCCCTCAGCCAGGCCGGGCGCACCCCATTTCGCCACGAACACCCCGCCGGATGTGAATTTCTGCACTCTCAGTAGCTGTTGTGCAAGATCCGAGGGTCGTTGATCAACGACATAAACGAATCCCGCGGCGTCTACGGCAATACCGGCCGGCGTTTCAAACTGTCCGTTGCCCGTGCCGCTGCTTCCGAATGCGAGCAGGAACGTGCCATTCTGGTCGAATTTCTGGATGCGTTTGTTGCCTGCGTCGATTACGTAGATTTCGTTGCTGGCGTCGATGGCAACGGATGTTGGGAAGTTGAATTGACTGTTACCACTCCCTTGAGTACCCCATTTGCTCACAAAATTTCCGGCGGCATTGAATTTCTGCACCCTGTTGCCGCCAATGTCGGTGACGTAAACGAAACCACCGGGATCGACTGCCACGCCGCCGGTCGTCGTAAATTCTCCGTCAGCCGTTCCCTCGCTACCCCATTGCAGCAGCGGTTGGCCGGTTGAGTCGAATTTCTGCACTCGCGAGTTGAAGAAATCCGCGACAAATATATTCCCTGATGCATCGACCGCGAGGCGGCGCGGTTGGTTAAAGCGGCCCGCAGTCTCACCGGTACTACCCCACTGAGACACGAACTCGCCCGTGGGCTTGAACTTTATGATCCGACTCAAGAAGTCCGCAACGTAAACGAAGCCCTGCGCATCGACTGCGATGCCCTGCGGGGTGCCAAGCTCGCCGTCGCCGGTGCCGAAGCTGCCGAACTGGTTAACGAAGGTACCGGTAGGGCTGAACCGCTGGACACGCGTGTTCTGCTGATCGAGCACATGTAGAAATCCGCCGTGTGCGACGATGTCTTGAGGTTCGTTGAACTGTCCCGAAGCGGTGCCCTGGCTGCCCCATTGACTGACGAATGTTCCGTCGCCGCTGAATTTCTGCACACGGTGATTGCCCGCGTCGGCGACGTAAATAAACCCTGCGGAATCGACTGTAACACCGCCCGCTTTGATGCCGGACGCGGATGAAGGCCGGGTAAAATTGAATTGGCCTGGGCTAGAACCTTCGCTACCCCACTGGCGGACAAATTCGCCATTTGCGTTAAAGGTCTGAATGCGGTGGTTACCAGCGTCAACCACGTAGATGGTGCCATTGGGATCTGCAGCGACACCGGCCGGCTCGGAAAACTGACCGGTGCCGCTACCGCTGCTGCCCCAGGTCGATACAAACGCGCCGTTGAGAGTAAATTTCTGAATGCGATGATTGAGTCTGTCAGCCACGTAGATGAATCCATCATCAGTCGCGACCAGGCTCACCGGACCGCCCAGTTGGCCTGGATCCAGCCCTCTCTCACCCCATTGGGTGACGAACTGACCCTGTGCATTGAATTTCATGATGCGCCCGTTCACTTCGTCCAGCGCGTAAACGAATCCGCTCAAATCCACCGCCACGTCGGACGGCGCTCCGAAGTACCAGGGTTGCTGCAGCGTCGGCCACAAACGCTCGAAGCGGTAGGTCTTGCGCATGAGCTCCGGGACCTGACAGTATTCGAGTGCTTTACGCATGGCGGCCGTGCGGTCGTTCGCCGTCGGAATCGCTTCAAATGGGAAGGTCCATAGGGTCGTGCGATAGGCGCCGCTGTCTTTATATAACGCGGCGTTGCCAATGTTGCCGGTAAACGCGACAGCCGACGGAGCCGTTGGATTTATCTGGTCGCTTGCGTTGGAGAAGGGGTACGTAAGTGTATAGGGCCCAAGACCCGAGAACGCGCCACTGCCGGTCACGGTAGTCTGCTGCACGTCATGGAAACTACCGACTACATTTAAACCGAAATAGTTGGTGGCGAAAGAAAGATCGCTGTTGTGGTCCAGCAGATAATCCTGGCTACTCATAAACAGGCAGCCACCAGTGACGTCGAGATAGGTGCCGAGATGCGCTGCTCCCGTAGCATCGGGGCCGGACGTTCCAAGCCCACGATCGTCACCGGTAAACCAGATGACGGCCGCATACGCTTGCATCTCTGTAGCAGTGGGCTGTCCGTTCGTGCTGACGTCCCGAATATCGTAACCAATCGCGAGCGCGTCGAGCGCCGCTGTGTACGATGAGCGCACATCGGGGGAGTTGTCGTCGTCGTCTACCAGCAGAACGTCGGCTGCCGTGACCAGCCCAGTGAAGCAAATACACAGCAACCCCGCGACCCCGCGGCACATGCGTGTTGACACTCTTCCGGTCTTTATTATTGGGCTGTTCACGGGCGTTACCCGAGGTGCCCGAATCTTACTTCGGAACTGCAGCATACAAACCGCAAGTAACGCTCCGGCCGCCGCTCCGCTCGAAGATAGGACTCGGGACTTTGTTAACCGAAGATACGGTTTAAGTATACTCTCGGGATCCCTGAGTTGCAGGGGGATCCCGATATCAAGTGGATTGCTTCGGTGCCTGCGGCGCCTCGCAATGACAGGGAAAGGAGCGCGGTTTGCGCAGTTAACCCTGAAGTAACGCGTGGTCCGGTATCGTTTCTTTGGCAGCAGCTAGCAGCTTTTCCCGTAGCTCAGATCGGTCGCCGAGAGTTCCGTGTAGCTCCTCAAATAGTTTGGTAAATTCCTCTCGTTTTCCGGACCAGCTATAAATCTCCGCAAGTTTGACCTGGAATTCGCGCTTATCCGGAGACGTTTCTATTGCGTGATGCGACCAGTTGATCGCCTCATCCCAGCGACTCTCTGTAACACATCGGTTGATCTCGTCACGTACTGATAGTGCTCCTGAAAACGAAAGTTCGTCGTGGACGGCGTCATCCGTTTTCGTGTTGGTAGCGGCGACTGCGGATGATTTTTCGGTGATCTGTCGGCGCAGTACGCGTTCGCGTTCAATGGCTTCTTGCTCGGCGCGAAGTCTGGCGCTTTCCTTGCGTCGTACGAAAATCACCGCTGCTACTAGCAGCGCTGCAACGACGATAATGATGGTAATGGTTGACATCTATGACTATGTCGTCGCCAATTGTGGACTAATAAGAATAGCAACAGTGAGGTGAGAAAGGAATGTTGAGGTCGTTATCTCTGATTGCACGCTTTGGGCGGGAGATGGCAATTGCGGGACGAATTTCGAAAGTAGCTAGCGGGTCAAATGCCAATAGCGCGCTGCTAAAGTCAGCAAGCAAGTCGGCTTTCGACCAAGTCTGTTAGACTTTGCATTAACGACGGTTCCTGCCGCTAATAACAACGAAGTCAGCACCATTAACAATCCGAAGTCTAATTCCCTAGGTCGTTACCGCTTAGCCGCTAAGTTAGGCGAAGGCGCGTCCGGTGTGGTTCACCGCGCCTATGATCCCTTGATGGATCGTGACGTCGCGATTAAGTCGGTAAAGGCTGAAACCTTGTCTGAGGAGGACGTCAAACGCGAGATCGCCGCATTTCACCATGAAGCGAAAATTGCCGGAAAATATGCGCATGAAAATATCGTAACCATCTACGATGTGGTTAGCGACGGGCGATTGGATCACATAATCATGGAATACGTACCGGGTCGGTCCGTGCTGGATTACATGATTGCGATTGGTCCTCTGCACGTGGATGAAACCCTATTTGTCGTGCACAGGTGCTGTGTCGGGTTGGCGTATATTCACTATCACGGCGTTATTCATCGTGATATGAAACCGGGCAATATCATGTATCACCCGGCTCACGGCATCGTCAAACTGATGGACTTTAGCGTGGCCCACAACATCGAGGATCCGCCGGTGCGCGATATCGGAACAATCGCATATATGGCGCCGGAGCATTTTGATCCCAGTCGCAAAATAACCTTACTCACAGATATTTTCGCTCTTGGTGCGACCATGTATCGGATGCTGACGAAAAAATATCCGTTTACGCAGGAGAACACGGCTGAACAGATAATGTATGAACAACCGGTGCCGGTAACGGGTCATCGGTCAGATGTTCCAGCAGCGGTGGATGACATCGTCAACAAGGCGATGGCAAAAGCGGATAAAGATAGATACCAATCCGCGGCGGAATTTGCAACCGAGGTGGAACGACTGCTGCACCGACTGTACCCGGAATCGGCGTTGCTGCAGAGCGCGAATCAATACTTAGCGCATTAAGCCGCTATTTGTTTTGTGGAGCGGGGGAAAATGGGTGGTCGCTGACGGCTACTACGAAGAGAACGCTCCGCGCACGCCATACTCGTCTAACACTGCCTCCAAATCGTCGTAGAGATCCGTCAACAGGGGGGCGATCCGCCGCCAGATCGCTTCTTGAAGATGTCGTTGCACCCGCGGCGTGTCGCAGTATTCGATGGTTGAATCCCACAACATGCGGCACATCACGCCGGGCAACAGTGGATTCTCCTCGTTATCAACACGGTGCCCGAGCACGTCTGCAAGGCGGATATTGACCTCGAAGCTCTGGCGTTGCACGGTCGCCTGTACCCGCCGGACGGTTGCTTGCAAGCCAGCTGATTTTTCGGCGTCGTCATGCGCCACCAGACCCAGCGGGGTATTCGGCTTGTTTGCGTCAGCAGCTGCCGGAGACGTGAATACGAGTTCCTGTGTGGAGTCCAGGCCTCCCAACTCGGCAAACGCCAGCATAACGCGGCGTTCTATGGTTCTGCCGACCGCCGAGGCTTTCTGCTCCATCAGATCTGCATCTGCCGCCCCTAACCTCTGCTCTTCGGGGTCCTTATCAGCGTGGCGCAATCTTTTCGACACTTCCGTACGCAGCGCCCAAATCATGCTCGGCAGATGCCGTTCGAGGATCTTGCGGCACTGACGTGTAATTGCTTTAGGGTCGGGCTGTTGTCCGGTCTTTTTCGACGGCGCAGTGTAACGCGGCTGGTTTTCAAGGGGCTCATTCGGGTCCACCACCGCGATTGCCATTTTCTGTATCGCTGCCCTTTGTTCTTTGGTCATGTCTAACAAATGAACACCGATCCCGTGCGGTTGCTGCCGCATAATCTCTGCTTCCAATATGATGGTATCTTCCGGCGCGCCCTCTAGGTCCGGCTCGAAAGCGATGGAAATAGTGGTGCCGACCTTCAGCGGTTCCGGGCCACCCTGGGGTACCAGCAGGTCGTAGCCCAGAAACATACCGTTGCTGCTGATGTTGAGAATCTCAGCGACTATCGGATCACCGCTTTGTCCCAGGATGCGCGCCGAAACGGTGACAGAGTGCCGTAGCCCTGCGCTGCGTCTGGTTCCCCATTCGAAGTTATCCGTCATCTTTTCAGCAGTCGAAGTATTCATCGATATTATCCTCTTTAGCCCAGTAGAGTTGCAAAAATATCTACTGGGTTCTTTGTTATCCACGCATTAGCCGGATCGGTTACCGGCCTAAGAACGGTGGATTTTTGGTGCACACTATCTAAGTTTTGTCGGATCCCGCGAGTTCTGCCTGCTTAATGGGCGGGCTCAAGGACTACCTGAAAGAACCCATCGAGATTGTCTTGCCCGGCGCCGCCAAAATATAGAAACTCCAATTCAACGTCGGCGCTACCGTCCGGGTTGCTGGCAAAAGATGAAATTCGGCATCCCGTTAGCAGATCAGATGTATCAGCGACGTGCGGCAAATTGAACCGTAAAAATACCTGATCTTTAGCGCCCGTGTCCGTAGCCGCTTTAGATTGCAGATCGCCGACCGTATCCGCGCCGCAGCGTATCTCGACGCCATCGGGTGAAATACCCTGCACGGCAACGGACAAACGGCGACGGTCCGCGAGGACTAGTTCGCCGGTTACGTTGCGCAAGTGCATGCGTGGGTAACTACGATGTGTTTGGGCTTGCATGTTGGGATTTCCCTGTTTTTTAAATTTTGTGGATTCGATAAGGCAAGATCCGTGCAAACCTGCCGGCTTGTTACCTCAACTAGTACAAGCTGTGACGGCGCGCACGTTTTTGCCCGAGGGTTATGTGACCACAGTCACTGTTCAACAGGGGGAGCGAGAGGGAGTATCAGACGGAACGGCTACATGGATTCGGGCGTGTCGCCCGCATGCGACGCCCGAAACGCTGGGACGGGGGGATTAGGTTTGTTTACGAAAGAGTTCTTGCGCCCACGCACGCATGTCGCCATTTAGTGGCGGCAGGGGCTTGAATGGCTCCGCAAGGAATTCGACATCTAAATCTTCAAAGGCCGCCGGCGGGCATTGTGGTAGTTCCATCCAATAAGCGACATTAATGGGCTTCATATCCACCGTATCCCATTTGCCGTCGAAATAGGTGGCGAGGAAGTAACAACCAAGATGGTCGCAGGTCAGCAGCACGTCGCCGTCGCCAGGCGGTGCAACGCTCGCGTCAATCCATGCCATGTCGTGTGCTCTATAAAAGGATGATTCACCCTAATGCCGGGGATCGACAATAACCGTGATGCGTATCACACTGCTCGGCGCAAAATGAGAACTGAGTCGCGGAATTCTCCGCATTTTTGAGGTCATCGACGAATTCCAAGCGAAATAAGCGGTTTTGCCGTGCCTCTATAGCCGACGAGGTTGCACCGATTTTGTGGGGACTGTGAGCTTAGCTCGCTTGAAGAAGTCCCCTTGGAGAGAACGTTCCGCGCAATCCATCTAGTGGCGCCGCCGCGTACGCACGGGTGGATTGTGCTGCCGATGACGGTGTGGCGATGCTGTAATATCGCAACGTCCGCGAACCCGGCATGATGATGGCCAGTCCCTCAACCACGCAGCACGGCACCGACGAAGACAAAAAGTCTTTCGCCGCCCTGCGAGTTCCAAGTGCACGCGTTTATCTGTCGCTGATGGGTCTGGTAATGATGGCCGACAGCATTGAACACGTCATCGGCTACTGGGTGATCTTTCAGCGCTACGACTCCCCGGCGCTTGCGGGTTTTGCGGTAGTCTCGCACTGGATACCCTTTCTGCTGCTATCGGTACATGTTGGCCTGTTGGCGGATCGCTTCGAGCCTCGACGATTGATTCAGATCGGTATGGTGTTATTCATCATCGGGTCCCTCGGCTGGGGGGTGTTGCTGCAGGTCTGGCATGTCTTAACACTTTTGGTGATCCACGGGATCGCAGGTGTTTTTTGGATATCCGTGGCGCAGCTACTGCTGCATGACATCGTCAAACCGGCCCAACTTTTCAGTGCGATCCGTCTGCTCGCAATGTCGCGAATGCTCGGGCTTCTACTCGGCCCTGTTGTTGGGGGCGTCATGTTGATCCTGCTGGGCAGCTGGTTGGGGTTGTTGGTCAACGCGCTGTTTTACGTTCCGGCGCTGCTGTGGTTGGCAAGCGCCCCCTACGGACCGAAGTTTCGTCCGACGCCCGCGGCTGCCAGGGTTGCAATACATGGCTTTGCCGACGTATGGGATGCCCTCCGCGTCGTAGCGGCGGATCCAATTCTGCGGTCGATGACCTTGCTCGCGGGTGTCGCCTCATTTTCCGTCGGCAACTCTTACCAGGCTTCGCTGCTGCTCTGGGTCCGGCGGATTCGAGCACCAGTTACACTCTGCTGCTCGGCGCAAATGCTGCCGGTGCGTGGTGCGTGACCTTGATTGGATTTTCGGCGACGACGAATTTTTCCCTGGCCTTGGTATTGTTGTTCTTCGCTGGATTTCTGTTCCTCGCGCATGGCGCTATGACCCAGGCACTGGTGCAACTCCATGCACCGCCGGCAATGCGCGGTCGGGTCATTGGTCTTTATAGCACCTCGGCCATGGGACTGATGTCGTTCAGCGGAATTACGGTAGGGCTGGGGGGTAGTGTCGTCGGCGTGCATTGGTCCCTGGCCGTGAGTGCGATTTTGTTGGTGGTGTGCACCATGTTGCTCGCTCCGGTAACGCTGAGACAACGTATTCCTACGTAGTCATACCTTGCATGAGGAAATGATCATGACCAGCCAAACCAGACGCAACACACTCAAGGCTGCCGCGGTTGTCGCGACAGCACCGGTCGTATTTTCTGCGCTCGCACCTGCCGCCCAATCGAACGACGGGTCCGCCTTTGCGGCTGAGCATTCGCCGGTTCCACTGCCGTTTGATGCCGGATCATTGGACGGTCTGTCCAAACAGCTCATCGATTCTCACTGGCGCAATAACTACGTGGGATCGGTACGGGCTTTGAACACCATCAAGCAGCGCATCGCCGCGGCAATGAATGATCCGGATCTGCCGCCCTTTGTATTCAACGATTTGAAACGCGAGCATCTGCTGCGTACGGGATCGGTAATTTTGCATGAGCTGTATTTCGCTAACTTGGGTGGTGGCGGCAGTCCAGACGACGGCATACGCGAGACCCTGAGTCGTTCGTTCGGCAGTTACGACGCGTGGGAGTCCGAATACCGCCGCATCGCCGCCGGCCTTGGCGGTGGTTCCGGTTGGGTGATTCTTGCCTACAATCTGCACACAAGCCTGCTTGAAAATTACTGGTCGTGGGATCACATGCACGGCGCGCCGGCAACGATGCCGCTGCTGGTGCTCGATATGTACGAGCACTCTTATCACATGGATTACGGCGCCGCGGCAAAGCGTTACGTGGATGCGTTTTTTCGCAACACTAATTGGTCGGTGGTTAGCGAACGTCTGGCGTTGATACAGCGCCGCTGATGCAAACGTCGAACGCCCCTAAATTCTGGCATTCATTTGGACCGGGTCTCCTATTTGCGGGGACCGCAGTGGGCCTATCGCATCTGGTCCAATCCACACGTGCCGGCGCACTTTATGGTCTGGGGCTCGCCGGCATCATCGTACTCATTCATGTGTTCAAGTATCCGATGTTTCGCTTTGGCGCCTATTACGCCGTCGTTACCGGCGAATCACTCGTTTCGGGCTATCGCCGGCAAGGATGGTATGCGGTCTGGCTATTGCTGGCGACGATGCTGGTGTACATGTTTTTTGCCGTCGCCGCGGTGGGCCTGCTCTCAGCCGCGCTCATTCAGAACGCGCTGGAGTTGGATATCAACACCACAAATTTTGCGGCCGGCATTCTGGCAACTGCCGCGACTTTTTTGATGATCGGGCGGTATCACTGGTTGGATCGGGTCAACAAGATGTTGATCGCGATCCTTGCCATATCGACACTGGCGGCGACCATCGTGGCAATTCCCCAACTCGAATGGGCGATCTGGCCTGCGAACGCGGCACCGGCTGATCTCAAACTCATGTTGTTCATTGCAGCACTGGGCGGATTCATGCCGGTGTCGGCCGACAGCTCCGTCTGGCAGTCGCTATGGACGCTGGCGAAGGCTGAAGACAGCTCGAGTGAGCCGCAGCTTCGTCATGTACTCACAGATTTCAATATTGGTTATTGGGGCTCCGCGTTCTTTGCAATCTGCTTTCTCGTTATGGGTGCATCGGTGATGAATGGCCCGGGGATCGCGCCGGCGGCACAAGCGGTACCCTTCGCTACGCAGATCCTCAATCTCTACGAGACCGGTCTGGGTGCATGGGCGCGCCCGATGGTTGCGGCCTCGGTCATATCGGTGATGTTGACGACGACGCTCGCAGGTCTCGACGCACTACCTCGGGTGCTCGCCGCAATCACTCGCGTGTTGCAAGGCCAGGCGACGGGCGCAGCTACCCATGAGCAGCTCGATGGTACGCCAATATACCGTGTCTACGTCATCGGCCTGGCCGGCGGTGCCATCGGCGTTCTGTATTTTTTCATGTCGACGTTCCGCGCATTGCTGGACTTTGGTACGACGATCGCCTTCCTGGTAGCGCCCATTATCGCCATTTTGAATCATCGAGCCGTATTCGGCTCGCTAATTCCCGTCGATGCGCAGCCCAGCGGCGTTATGCGGATTTGGAGTTGGGCCGGTATTCTCGCCCTGACCTTGTTCTCCTTTTTCTATCTCTATCTGCTGATGGGCGGCTATCTAACCTGACGAGAAAGCCGCAAGGCCCTGGCCTTGCTCAGGGATCAATAATTGGGGTCAATAATTGGGGTCAGATACACATTAAGCGTCCCTATTGCCCGAAAAATTGATGCTACGGGAAGAAATCGTAGGTCCGATGTCGATCTTGCGGCCTCCCATTCGTCATATAAATAATACAGGCCACGACCCCCCGTTCCATCAACAAAGCAAGGAAAACAGTATGGCAACTATCAAACTCTTTGAATTCGAACCCACGCGATCCGCTCGCCCGCGATGGGCACTACTCGAGGCAGGCATCGAATATGAATCCGTAGGAAACAGCCGCGAAGTGTTTGGAAATCCAGACCTGCGCCGCGTACACCCGCTGGGCAAGATCCCCGCGGCTGTAATAGACGGCAAACCGCTATTTGAATCGGCGGCAATTTCAACGGCGATTGCGGATTTAGTACCCGAGAAAAACCTCGTCGCCAAGCCGGGCACCTGGGCGCGAACGCTTCATGACCAATGGACGCAGTATGTGCAGAACGAAATGGAAGCCTGGCTGTGGCCAAACTTGCTCAATACATTCATCTTACCGGAGGACCAGCGCATCACTGAGAACCTTGAGCAAAACGCAGCCATGTTCAAACGCGGTGCGGCGGCGTTGGATAGTGTGTTAGCTGCGTCGGACTACCTCGTCGAGGGTCAATTCAGCGTCACCGACATCATCGCCAGTTACGCCGTGAATCTGGGTCGTCGAATGGGCCAGCTGGAAGACTTCTCAAACTTACAGGCCTATCTGAATCGCGTTTTCGAACGTGAGCACTGCACCTTGGATAAATCCTAGTAAAAGGATCTGTCGCGTTCCCGAGGCCATAAGTAGGGTCAGATACACTTTATGTGTTTCCAGCTTCTGTCGTTAACCGTCGGCAATAGTGTGCTAACGAAAGGCGCAGCGACATCGACTGGGAAATGTGTATCTGACCCCCGTTTCCCGACCCCCGTTTCCCCTTTTAGCATCTGCATTGCACTGAGACTACAATCGTCCTGTCTCAATCAACTCGGCGCCAATGGGTGACTTATGGCGAAGGCCCACCGCAATTCACTTCAACCTGGCCAGAAGGTTCAGTGGTTCGAAGTCGTAAAAATACTCGGCCAGGGCGGTTTCGGGATTACTTATTTAGCGCTCGACACTAATCTCGACCAAAAGGTCGCAATCAAGGAATACCTGCCTATCGAGCTTTCCGTGCGTGAGAGCGATAGCTCAGTTCATCCGCTATCGGAAGATCACCATGGAACGTTCAAATGGGGTCTCGATCGCTTCATTACCGAAGCGAAAACATTGGCGAAATTCCATCATCCCAATATTGTTCAGGTCTTTACGGTTTTCGAAGCGAACAACACCGCTTACATCGTCATGCGTTTTGAGGAAGGGCAGAGTCTTCAAGAAATAATTACGAGACGTAAGACGCTGGAGGAGGCGGAACTTCTCAAGATCCTAATACCCTTGCTCGGCGGATTAGAAATTGTGCACGCACAGGGTTTTATCCACCGCGACATCAAGCCTGCGAATATCTTTGTGCGGGAAGATGGCAGCCCGGTGTTGATTGACTTCGGCTCAGCGCGGCAGGCTTTGGGCGTTGAAACCCAGACACTCACAAGCCTGGTTTCTCCGGGCTATGCCCCGTTTGAACAATACACGAGCAAATCAGACAAGCAGGGGCCATGGACTGATATCTACGGATTGGGCGCAACACTGTATCGGGCGGTTTCAGGTCGCAGCCCTCAGGATGCAGTCGATCGCAGCGAAAGCATCATCCATACGAATGCAGACATATTCGTTCCTGCGACCGAGGTCGGCACAGGAAAATATTCGGAGCGATTCTTAGCTGCCATCAACTGGGCACTCGCGTTTCGGCCACAAGACAGGCCCCAAACTGTCGCAGCATGGCGTGATTCATTCGGACAATGGCCGGCAGAGGCAAGCGAAGCACGGACCGTTGCGGTCCCGGAGCAACAACCTGATCAAGCCATAAGCACTCAGGAAACCGTTTTACAGGATGTAGAAACCGAGGTCGCCGATGCGACTGATGAGACGACCGTAGTTGTAGCGGATGAGCCGAAGTCCGAGCACAGCCGCAAGTGGTTGACGATTACTGTGATGATCCTGGTTGCGATTATCGCGGTGGGCGCGTTCGTCTTATTTTCGTCGAACCGTGTAGACAAGCCTGTCATTGCAAGCGCTGACGATCCCCGGCAGGAACCGAAATTGGCGTCCCAGGCGCACGTCGATGATTTGCGGGCTCCCGAGACCGCGATCCAAGCGCAGGTGGTCCCAGTTACTGAAGTCAGCGCGGGATCAGCGGTGGCTGAAGTGGTCACGGACCTGGAAGAGCCATCCGTAGTTCCCGATGCAGCGGACACGCAGGCACGATCTACGGAGACGACAAAGCGTGTAGCTGAAGGAGTACCGGAAGAACGTCTGCAATCAGGATCCACAGCGGCTATGGATCGCGGAATTCAGGAACAGCAACAGGTAATCACAGCCGTTGCCATAGAGTCGCTTCGAGACACGTTAAAAGACGGTAGTCCAGGCCCTGAAATGGTTGCAATTCCAGTGGGAAGTTTTCGCATGGGCGACCTCAAGGGGGATGGCATCGTTAACGAGCGACCCGTACACGAGGTGACCATCAGCAAACCCTTTGCGCTCAGCAAGTACGAGGTTTCCTTTGATGAGTACGATGTATTTGTAGCCGCCAGCGCTAGTCGTTCTCCCGCCGATAAAAGGTGGGGCCGTGGTAACCGCCCGGTCATTAAAGTGAACTGGACCGACGCGGTTGCCTATACAGCCTGGCTGTCGCAGCAGACGGGAAAGCGTTATCGCTTACCGAGTGAATCCGAGTGGGAATTTGCAGCGCGTGCAGGAAGCGAATCAAGCTATTCCTGGGGCGATTTCATCGAGCGCGGTCTAGCCAACTGCGTTGGCTGTGGCAGTCAATGGGATCGCCGACAGACCGCACCAGTGGGATCGTTCGCCGCTAACACGTTTGGCGTTCACGACATGCATGGCAATGTCTTGGAGTGGATCCAGGACTGCTGGCACGGCGCGTATACCGGCGCACCGGCAGATGGCTCGGCATGGGTCGATGCGAATGCTTGTAAAGTACGCGTTGTGCGCGGCGGTGCCTGGAACAGCAAACCGAAAAACTTACGTGCATCGCACCGCTTACGATTCGGCACCAACGCCCGGATCAGCTATTTGGGTATTCGTCTCGCTCGCGATTTGTAGGCCTTTGGGAATTATCTTAGTCGTTGATTAGGAATCCGAGCAATCATGATTAAAGTAGCCATAAGCATCGCCGTCATCATTGTTTTATCCATTCTGGCCCTACAAATAGACGATAATTTGGACCCGAACGCCCGGGACTTTCTGAATCGGGCCGTACCTGCAGAGCATAGCAACGCTTTTCTCTATCTGATGGGGATCTCTGCGGCCGCAGATGAAGATCCCCTCGATACCGGCAAACAAATTTTTCAGTCCATACAGCAAGGCGAAGAAACGTATATTAGAGACAAGCAAAAATTCAGCTTTCAGAGCTACCCGGAGGAAAAGAAGCTTCCACTACCAGAAGGAGAAATGTTCTGCAGCGGCGCGCAAGTCCAATGTTTAGACAATATCTTGTCTGCTGACTTTGACCTCGAGTTCATTACAAAAACACACGGCATACTGTTAAATCGGTATCGCACCTTCCTAAGCCTGAATGACTACCGGACATTAACCAGAGCATTGATGGAGGAACCCTTGCCCGCCGGGGTGTACCTTACAAAGGGAAATCGCATTGAGGTGTTAACAGCTATCGATGCGGCGAGAGACTCTCGCGTGGAGGAGGCTATCGGCATACTCATGGGCAATCTATCGAGCTTGCGTAATCACCTGAAGCAAGCTGATACGGTGATCGGAAAGCTCATTTGTTTGATGCTGATTTCAGAAAACATCGATGTGCTGTCCGCATTGCTGTTAACTAATAACTACAACAGCAACCAACCCCTGGCACCGATATCAATAGACGAACGCAATTTCGATATTCCCATGGCGCGCGAACTTGCCATGATTTATGAGAATTATAAGCACATGGATAAGCATCCAGAGTTTTGGCGATCCGGTGGCAACATGCCAGGTTGGATTGTAAGAGCGGCGTTTAAACCGAATATGAGTATTAACGACATCTTTCCTCTATACGACCTGCCGGCCAAGCATATGAAATTGGAGCAACAGAGGTTTGCCAGCGTCGCAATGTTTGATACTGCCCATTCGGACAGTGATGGCGCCGTGATTAGAAATTTTGCCGGATCTGTTCTAAACAAATCCGTCGGTGCGACATATCACCGATATGCTGCGCGATTCTTTGACCTGAATGCCAAGATTGCACTCTTCAATGAAGCCGTTAAAAGCGGTGACTTACAAGCAACGATCAGTACCGCCAAAAATCCGTACTATGCAGAAAGTAGTCCCGCCTATTTCAGCGACGATGCAAAGCACCTGTGCTTCAATGGCCCACTAAAGACTGACTTGAACCTTCGCCGCCTAAGAGTAAAGCTATGATTGCTGCTCGCTAAGGTCGGGCACTAAACCACGCCCGTTATTGCCTGTTCCCCTCTCATGGGGCGAGGACTGCGCGAAAAGACGCGCGGGTATCTGACTCCAGTGTTTCTTTGGACCGGCGTTGTCAGTCAATTCGTATTAGTACAATCGTTTGACCGTCGTGCGGATGGGGATCGTCGGAAGATTCGTAGGTGCGATACGTGATTTTGTCCCCGTCAGATCCTGTCAGCGACAAAGAACCAATTTCATCTTCGCCTGAAGGTTCGTCGGGTAGGTTGGCTGTCCTTCTCATGGCTGTGATTATTTCAGACCACATTGTTACGGGAGGATGCATCGCCCTGGTCACATCTTCTCCAACCCGATAGCTAATGGAAAACTCTTTTTCCGACCTTTCAAATCGTACCTCGTCCGCGCGAGCGCCCGCGGCAGGACGAAAAACCCTTGTAACAAGGAGATCCCGAAATTTCTCGATTATCCCATCGCGATTAGGCGTATCGTCCTCCGTCCGCACCTGGCTTGATTGAGCTCGCGCCAGCTTTCTGGCGGTCGCGGCACCGTTGGAAGGGTCTGTGACCGTCCCGGTGAACAGAATGGCGCCGGAGCCGTTGTCGCGGATCAAGAACAGGAAAGGCCGGTCCACGACCAGGCTCGGCGGATCACCATCATCGCTCAAATCCATCGAAATCTCGGTAACTGCAGCCGCTTCGGTGCCTTCCTCGTTCACCACCACCCAGGTTTTGTGCTTCACCCGATCAATGCACACGGGTAGCGGCGGTGGTTCGGCGAACATAGAGCTAAAGTCGGCGCGCGCTCTGTCAAAGGCGATCGCCATTCCCATCTTCGACAGCGCATCCTCAAGATCCACCTCATCGGCTAGTTCGAAGCGCGGCAGATGCAAATAGAGCTCCCGAGTCTCTAGCCGCTCAGCCCACTCATCGCCACCCGTTTCCGCGATTGCAGAAACCAAAGCGGAGAGATTTGAATCGAGCGCTGGAAGCAGCACGAACATGCTGATTGAGCCGTCGCCGTAGGGCAGACCAACAACTTCAAATTTGTCGCTTCAATGGTAGGCCCAGGACGATTCCAACCGCATCATCGGGTGATCGATACAGGTTTCCGCCGTCAAGTAGAAAGGTGCCGGCTTGGTTAAAGATTTATCGAACTGTTCCGACCAGATCCCTTTGAAATAGATCGCGCTGAGCAGCAGCAGACAGGTGTCTTCGTTGATGTTCTCAGCACTTACGACCTGTTTGATGCGGCCCTTCGTGTAATCGGATACCCAGCGGTTTATCGCGCCCTCAGATCCCTCAGAAAGCACCCCAAGGTCGGCTATCTGACGCTGCCGCGCCTGGTCTGTGAAAGGTTTCGACAATGGCAGATCCGACCGTGACCAAAGCGAACAGGCAGCGCGTGTCTCGATACCCTCGACGTGAGAACGAAGGAGCAGCCGGAGTTCCTCGGCGCGTTGGCCGCTGTTCTCCGGATCGCCATCCGTAAACCTCAGGGCCTGGTTCACCGCCGCTCGGGTATCACCGCCGGCTCCCTCCAGCAGCAGTGTAAGCGCCAGCGCGATTCCCACCGGCGAGACAAAATGATTTTCCGGCGGCTGCTTCTGAAACAGTTCCGCGAGCAATTGGAAGGCAAAGCGTGAGGGTAGAACAGATGTGCCGTCAGTCATTTTCCAGGTTTTCCCCTACTTGCGACTTATGATCGAGAGCACGCCGCCGCCACTTTTGCGTCTCAAGAAGTTTCACATTTGCCCGTAATCCAAGCACCCGCTATTTTAGTCGGCGGGCCGAAGCTCAAACTTCACGCGCCGGCGTCCAATACCCCGATCTCGCGACCCACTTTCACGGCCTGAAGATGAGCGTCGATAATACCTGGCAATTCCTCAGGAGAAAGACGTCCAAAACCGCAATACGCGGACAGGCCAAATTTGGGAAGGTACTTCTTTGCCGTTTTAAGTCGATCCGAGAAGCGATCCATGTTGTGAATTGCGCCAAGGAATATTCGCGAATCTCGCAACCTCAGCTTCTCCAGTGGCTGATAAAACTCGTCATCACTGCGATCAAGCACCGGGATATTAACCCAATCGATACGCCTGCCGGCTACCGATACCGCCGCATTGGCAAGATCCACAGCAGCGCCGAGATCGTCGGGAGAAAATCTTGGCCAGCCTCCGAAAGTACCAAAGCAAAAATGAAACCCAAGCATTACCTCTTGTGGTACGTCTTTCGATAACCTCGCTATTTGACCTACATTGCGCTCGAGTGCGCCGTCCTGTGGTAATTCAGGAAATCCGCCGTAAATGTCCGTTATCTGCATTGAGCAATCCCACTGCAGTGCCAAATCCTCTGCCGGGATCCTCTTTATAATATTTTGAATTTCGGCGCTGACGGCCGCCTCGTAGCCTGGGCGTACCCGCTCTAAATCGCCTTCCACCGGAAAGGTGAATTTGCTCACCACACTATTCACCAGCGGCAAAGATATTTGAAAGCGTAGATGCTTGGGAAAGATCCCTTCTGCGCGCAGCTTGCGAAAGACAAAATAGGAATTAACAGCGTCCCTGGCAAAGCCCAACCGCCAGCCCGGATCGCCGAATTGCACTGCGGGGATGCCATCGCGCACTTTAAACTGCCACATCTCGCTTCGATCTCGGGGCACAAGCCGCTCGACCCCGTTTTCAGGTGGCGGACGTTTCAGTATCTCAAGCTCGGGATGTCCATTGAATACTTGATGCGACAGCCGAAGCACCCACCAACGCCTATCACCAACCTCACCATCCGGGATACAAGAAAGATACGAGCCCAGTGATGGGCCGAATGCCTGGATAACGTCCTCAGCCGTATCCAGAGGAACACTGCCGACCAGCAACAGTTCTTTATTTTCCAATCGCATCTCCAATCATCGCAGACGTAGCTTCGGGATAAATCTTCCGTATCGTTGGGTTTGCCAATAGCACGCTGATATTGTCCGGCGCATGCAATCCGCATGAGACGTCGCCAAGTAATTTTCTGTGACTCTAGTTTGCCCGCCCGATCTTTCCCTACACCCTGGTGTGACGCCGAAGGGTCACGTACGGAGCCGGCCTCACCCGAACCTTGCAGGTGTTGACCGGAGCGCTCGCCTCAATCGGTGTTCGCGTAGTTCTTGATCCGGTAACCCCCGGATTTCTCGTCGTACTCGAGCGTGAGCAGCTTGCGTGCCTGCGCTTCTTCCAGCAGTTCACTGAAGGAGCGGAATCCGTGAGCGCTTTCGTTGAAACCGGGCTTGCGGCGTTTGGTAGCCTGCTTAACCATGGAACCCCACACGTGTTCTTCCTCGCCGCGCTCCTTGATGAGATCGGCGACGGTCTCCATCACAGTATCCAGGGCTTGCTGCATGCCGGCCTCGTCGTCGTCCTGCTTTTTTCTACCCGTTTTTTTTGTGCGTCTGCGCGGCTTTCTCTCGCCGCCCCCGACGAGGTCGTCGTAAAAGATGAACTCGTCGCAATTTGCAATGAGCAGATCGGAGGAGGAGTTCTTCACGCCGATGCCGATGACGGTTTTGTTGTTCTCCCGCAGTTTGCTGACCAATGGTGAGAAATCCGAGTCGCCGCTGATGATCACGAATGCGTCGACGTGGGACTTTGTGTAGCACAGGTCCAGGGCGTCGACCACCATACGGATGTCTGCCGAGTTCTTGCCCGACATGCGTACGTGGGGGATATCAATAAGTTCGAAGGCGGCCGCGTGGATTGCAGCCTTGAATTCACTATAGCGGCCCCAGTCACAGTAGGCTTTGCGCACCACGATGTTGCCCTTGAGAAGGAGTCGCTCAAGTACCTTTTGCATGTCGAAATCGGCGTACTTCGCGTCGCGAACGCCGAGGGCGACGTTCTCGAAATCGCAGAACAGCGCCATATTCTGGGTTTTGGGTCTGTCGGCCATACGCCTGCGCTCTCAAAGGTTAGGAAACTCAATCCGAGCCGTTAAAGGATTGTATCCGCGCTGGCGGGTGTTTGCAGAGGGGTTTACCGCATGACAACGTGATGGCGCAAAAGTGAGGTCAGATACAAGTTTTGCGTTCTTCCGGTTGCTGTTCACCGTTGGGCCCATCTATATCATTAACAAAGTTGTCACTGACCCCAGTTTCAGCCACCACCGGCGTATCAGCGGGGTAGCTTAGTTGCGGGCACGCGCAGCCGGGTAAAGCACGATAAATCCCAACGGCAGGGACAGCAGTAATAACCATAGAAGTGGTGCGTAGCCGTTTCCTTCGACCAATATCAAAGAACCGATTGCGGGTCCGGCGCTGGAGCTTGCCGTTAGGACAATGCCTGCGGCGGCTAGGAGCCGTCCGCCTTGATCCAGGTTTGCGATGATCGCGTTCAGATATGGAATGCAGAAATTCCATGAAAAGTTGAATATGCAAAGTCCGATTGTAAAAAGTACTAGTGACGGCTCGGTGGCGATGATGAGCGCGCCAACGCTTGAGACCGCCATTGTCCCAAGCAAAGGCACGATACGGCCGAACGCGTTGCCGATAGCTGCAGCAAGCAGAGATCCGCCGATCGCTCCAATTAGCGACGCGGCCACCGCATTGCCGATGTCCGCGGCGGCGAGACCAGCGGCGATACCCATTCGTTCGCCGAATGGCCATACAGCAGCCTGGCCGAGAAAGAATACGAAATAACCGACCAGGCCAATTACGCCGAGTATGGTTCCATGCCGTGTTCCTGCGAGCGGCGAACCGCCAGCTTTAGCTTCGCCGCCATTGGGGAAAAAGTAAGACGCCCAAAAAATAGCGATACCCAATCCAGCCAGGATAAGGAATGGTGCCGTCAGACCATAAGTCGTAATAAGCCGCGGCAAGACTGCAACAACCAATGCGGCTAAGGTGAATTGGCACCCTCCCCATAATCCGTAAATCCGATCCGGGCTCCGGGTCAGTCCAATCGATACCACTGTCATGGAGATGAGCATGCCGGCACCGGTGCCGGCCACTAATCGGATGACGACGAATGTAGATATGCTCTCGGCGGCGATAGATACGAGATTGCCGCTGATAAATAGAAGAAACCCTGCGCGAACTATGTTTCGCCAGTTGAGCATGCGGAGTACGAAAAATACCAAGATGCCGCCCAGGGCCGCACCCGCCATGTCGGCGGAATAAACTTGCGCGGCTCGCTGCTCCGAAAACCCGAGAACATCAACGTAAGCACCTACGATGATGGGTCCGATGAACACCATCAAGGGCGCAACGGCGGCGGTAACCAGATAAGCCGCAATACTTCGCCGTGCGTTTGGGTCGTAGACTTCACAAACGGATGTTGCCACTTGTCAATTGGGTTTATATGGGTCCAAAGTACCCGATGGAATCGCCGGCTCGTGTCGAAGCGATTGTCGATGTTCGGCCAGTACCTGACTGGCCGGATACCGCACCCAGAAGTTTTCCGGCGCATATAACATTGGATGTTCTTCCTTTGGATCCAGCAGCAGATTGTAGAAAAGCGGCACCCCATAAGCTCTCACCGGAGCGCCCGCAATGTTGGTGAGCTCCTTAAACATCATTTTCCAATCGCGCCACTTAACGCCGAAGACTTCGCGGCCAAGGTAGATAACAATTGATTCGCGATTGGATGCCTCGGTTTTACCGCGAAAGAAATCGCCTTGATCAACACTGTCGATCCACCGGTCGTCGGGCACTTTACCTCCGGCTATCGCGGCAAGAGTGGCGAACATATCGATCTCGTGGACCATCTGATTCGATACGCGTTTCGCCGGTATGTTGCCCGGCCAGCGAGCCAGGAAAGGCACGCGCAGAGAGCCTTCGAGTCCGGTGAAATAGGTTCCGCGCCAGGGACCGCCGAAACCCTGGTGAGGGATCAGCCCCTCCGGCCCGTTATCCGCGGTGAAAATGAAAAGCGTGTTTTCTCTAATCTGCAGATCGTCAACAGCGTCAAGCAACTCTCCGACATAGGCATCGGTCTGCGCGAGCACGTCGGCAAAGCGACCGTTTTGCGTCTTGCCCTTGTAGTCGGGATGCGGTTCAACCGGCCAGTGCGTCTGGGTGTAAGGCACGTAAAGAAAGAAAGGTTTGGACGCGGATTTTTTTCGCTTCATGAAATCAATGGCGCGATCAGTAATTTCGCGATCAATCGTCCTGCGCCTTGCACCGTCATAGACGCCAAGCTCTTTCGGTGTTTGCGAAGCTTTAGCTTGCATCACCGATGCGTTCTTGACTAAAGGATGAACGTCCGGCCGGAACAAATCATTATCCGGCCACATGCTCTCATCGGATGAATTTGGAATTCCAAACCACTCATCAAAACCCTGATCGGTTGGGTAACGCCCGGGAGAATCACCAAGGTGCCATTTCCCGAACATGCCCGTCGTGTAGCCCGCGTCCGACAGCATCTCGGCGATCGTGTATTCCCATTGGGTGAGTCCGTATTCACCAACCCCCATCGGCACTTCTACAGCGCCCGTGCGTATGGCGTAGCGTCCGGTCATCAAGGCAGCGCGGCTGGGAGTGCATTGCGCCTCGACATTGAAATTCAGGAGCTTCAATCCGTCATCAGCCAGCGAGTCAATCCTCGGCGTTGCAGCGCCTCTGAGGATCCCACCACCGTAGGCGCCAAGCTCACCCCAACCGAAGTTGTCCATAAAAATAAACACGATGTTCGGTTGATTAGCTTGAGAAAAAGCTAAAGGCGGCACTACACAGAGAATGAAAATAGCAAGTATCGAAGCTCGTCTCATCAGTTAATCCTCGATTAAGGCAGCCGATATCACTCGCCTGCTCGGCCCACTTTTCGATTATGCACCCATCGTCCATCGACCCTGCAACTTGCGTTTGAGGCTTGTATTAGCTCAGCAGTGAAGGTGGCTCAACCAACGGGCCCTGAATCGGCGTATGATCCAGCCGTTACACTACCGATCCCACGCCAGCGCGTCACGGCAAAATCCAGTTTCACCCGTTGGAGCGAAAATAAAAATGGGTAAAAAGGCAGATGTATTCCTGGTAGGGAGTGTCCCTCTGGAAACCGTTGATGAGGTTTTTCGCACGTGTGGGACGCTAATCGGTGATCGCGTTTTGTCGTTGCCTGACGGCGAAGTAGGGGACCGCAGATTCTGGATTACGTATGTCGCGCAGGGTACCTTCCGGGGCCATCCAGACATCGAAACCGTCACGCAACCGCCGGAAGGTTGGATGTCCTCGCGTATGGAAGATGCGTTGTCGTTCAAACTGAAACCGGGCGTAACTGATTTGCACTTCGACAGGCTGGGTTACGCCGAGCCTGCAATTGAGTCGTATGCCGCGTTTAAAAAGGCTCGCGACGCCGGCATTATTCCAGCCGGGGTGCGCTTTCAGTTCGCATTTCCCTTTCCGCAGGACGTGACGTTTCTGTTCTTTCACCACACTGAAGATCACGCAACAGTCATGGCCGCCTATGAGGAGGTCTTATTACGTGAGCTTGCGACTATCTGCCAGGAGATCCCGCCCAGCGATTTGTGTATCCAGTGGGATGTCTGTACGGATCTACTGGAGATGACGGGAAGATATTATTCCTGGTCGCGCCCTGAATCGGCCTGGGATCGATATCTCGATCCCCTGAGCCGGTTGCCCCGTGCGGTGCCCACCGAGGCATTGATGGGATTCCATTTCTGTTACGGAACGTGGCCGCAGAAACCGGCGTTAATGCCGGAAGATCTTTCCCTCAGTGTTATGTTTGCTAACGCTGCAGTGAGCAATTCCGGCCGTGCCGTGGACTTTGTTCACATGACCGTTCCAAAAAACCGCGTCGATGATATGTACTTCCGGCCGCTGCGTGACTTGCAGATAGGTGAAACGGCCGTCTATCTGGGCGTCATCAACTCAGACGGGGTTGAGGGCGCGCGCGAGCGTATAAATGCGGCGCGTAAACATCTGCCGGAGTTCGGCATCGCGGGCGAGTGCGGCTTTGGCAGGGAAAACCCCGAGGACGTACCGGGCATACTGGAACTGCACAAGCAGATTGCGGATGAGCTACTCAGCTAAGGGCGCCTCGGCGTAAGATTGACCAATGTCCGACATCGCAGCCGACAAACTGGCGATCCGGGAGATTATCGACAACTGGGTGATCTTCAGTGATGCTGGAGATTGGCAGCGCTTCGCCCAGTGTTGGCACGACGATGGCTGGATGTCGGCGACCTGGTTTCAAGCGCCCAGCGCGGACTTCATCAAGGCCAGACGAGAAGGTTTCGAAAAGGGTGTCAGCATTATTCATTTTCTGGGCGCATCGACCTGTGACGTCGTCGCCGATCGCGCCGTAACGCAAACGAAAATGACGATCTCGCAACGTGCACCCGTGCACGGCGTGCTCGTGGATGTGGTCTGCACGGGACGCTTCTACGATTTCTTCGAGCGTCGCGACGGTCGTTGGGGCATGGTCAGGCGCCAGCCCATCTATGAAAAGGACCGTATGGATCCTGTACATCCCGGCGCATCCGTCGAGATCGATCCGCAAGTCCTCGGACGCTTTCCGGAGGGTTACCGATACCTGGGCTACCTACAGACCCAGGTCGGTTATCCGGTCAAGGAAAAAGGTATGCCCGGCCTTAAGGGGCCGGAGGTGGAACAGCTCTACGCTGAGGGTAAAGCCTGGCTTGAGGGCGCCGCTACGGCTGGGACTCCGGGTTAGTCACTGATGACCGGATGCTTGCTTGGATGAGAGTTGACCTCAAGTACTTTTAGTTACTCATTGGCCTCAGCTATCTGCAACGCCGCTATCGACGCATCGTCGAGGTTAATTTTCTTAAGACACCCCGCGGCAATGCGGAACATCTTGCGGTTATATAGGTGTGTTACGAGTGATGGGGTGTCGGCCACGAAATGTCGTCATGCGGTGGATTGCCTAACCAGTCTCTTTTTTTAGGGGGCGAATTCCGTGAGCAAAGCCCTACTCATAATGACGCAGGAGCCGTCCCCGTACGGAGGCGGAACCCTTGGGCGACCTTGCTTCAGTACTCACCGCACCGGCGTGCCGAGCCAGCCCTCTTCTCTGCGCTTCCAGTATTCGTCATACAGACGGATGGTCAACGGACCCGGGCCGTCGTGGCCGCCGATGGCCTGCCCATCCAGGGTGGCGCAGGGCATGATCCCGCCTGCGGTTGAGGTGATAAAGATTTCATCCGCCGCTACGAACTCATCCGTGTGAATGGGTTTTCGCTCGCACGGGATCTCTAGCAGTTCGCACAAGTCCAGCGTCGTCTGACGCGTTACGCCTTCCAGCCCACCCGTATCCGGGGTGAGCACTCGGCCGTCTTTAACCATGAAGACATTTGCGCCAGGTGCTTCCGTGAGGTAACCATCCGCGTCGGTCAAAACCGACCATTCCGCATCGTTGTCGCCGGCCTCGAACAGCGACATCATCAGATCCAGCCAGTGGAAATTCTTGGCGGTGGGATCTACCGCTCTCGCCGGGATCCGCACGTATTGCTTGCTCAAGTGCAGGTGAAGCCCGCGCGTGCGATGGTCATGCTCGGCGATCCACACGTAGGGCACGACCCACGCGTAAAACCGGTTCTCATATTTCTCCGGATCGGAACGGTCTTTAGCGTCGTGCGGCATCTCGCCACGCGTGCAACCGAACCACACGTATGCTTGCTGCAAACCCGTCAGGCGCACGAGTTTCATCAAGATCTCTTGCACTTCATCGCGCGCAAATGGACAGCGCACTCTGATTTTCGCGCATGAGCTTTCAAATCGGCTGAGATGATCTTCGAGACGGAAAAACATCCCGCTCCAAACGCTGACGACATCGTAGACGCCGTCGGCCCGAACGAAACCACAATCGGTGATCGGCACCATCGCCTCGCTGATCGGGACGTAGCGGTCTATGACGAAAGCAGATCCTTCCGCATAGTCCGGGTCTGCCGGCGTGGATCCGTGTTCTGGGCTGGGTCGAGTGAGCTGCACGGCCATGATTTCTTGTCCTGAAGTGTGGTCCTGTAGGCAGATTACGCTAATAAAAGTCGCTCTGGCAAAACCGCTGATGGGCGGTAGCGCACGGCGCCTTCATGCAATACGCGAGTTAGACCGGACGGTAACTATTTTTCGTCTTCTGCGAAAAAGCGCCGCCTTACGGCCTCGTCGATCCCCATCTCCGGGCCCTCGGAAATCAAGTCAGGGAGCCGGGATCCATCTTCCGCCAGCAAGGGCAGGGCGCGTGCCCGCCGGGCGTCTGCTTCTGGTCCCGGCTCTGTGAAAAGCTGTGTGCTCCACTTATTGACTGTGTGGATCACCTCGTAGTAATGATCGTGTTGATCGGCGTAAGCGTGTCCGGCGGCATTGAAATCCTTATTGCCCACCAGTTTGTCGCGTAACTCCCGCACATCGCGCAAGGTGAGTGACAAGCCCTCACCCCAAGTGGGATCGCTGCATGCAGCAGCATCTCCCACCAACGCAACGCCATCCTTGTAAGGATGTGGTACCCAAGAATCTCCGCCATCGAAGGTGGCGAGAGGGCCGATGACCTTGGCGTCCGCATAGGTTTCAGGATCTACACCGCAGTTAATCGATTCTTCGATAAATCCCGCAACGCCTGCTTTGCCGCTTAAACGTATGGTTCCCTGTATCGGGTATACGGCATAGGAACGTACATGGCCGTCACGCTGCGGAAACCAAAACGCCAGCCGGCCTTTGTCGGGGTTGAATTGAAACGAGGCCGTGTCGCCGGGCGTAGGTAGCGACTCGAACAAAACCCCGCTGACATTCAACCATCCACGATCGATTCGCGTATCAAAGCCAGCCCACTTTCGTACCATGGAAGCGCGCCCGTCTGCGCCCACCACAATGCCCGCCTGGATAGTCTCAGTGTGTCCGCCGTGTTCAACCATGACCGCCGGCGGATTGCCGGGCTCGACGTTTACCACGCGTGCACCACGGCGCACTTCCGCTCCGCTTTCCGCTGCGGCTTGCAGTAACACCTCTTGCATGGCCGGATGGTAGTAAGAAAAAAAGGGTGTCTGCTTCGGCGTCGTCTCGGGCATGTTTCGATGCGCAATCTGCGTGCTGCCCACGCTTACATCGAGCCACGGGAGTTCGTGTGCACAGCTGTGCTTCAGTATTTCGTAAGCACCTAATGCTTTTGCCTCGGCCGCCCCCCCATGGAACCATGGCCTCGCCGCGCACGCGATCTTTGAAGCTGGTCAGGCGCTCCAGTACCAGCACGCGCGCACCGTGCTCTGCCATGACCCTCGCCAGGGTCGATCCGCCAATGCCGCCGCCGACGGTGATGAGGTCATAGCTTCGGGTGGACACGCGTCTCGTACCGAACTGAAAATCAAAGGGCAGGCGACTAGTCGCGCTAGCCGGCGACTTCAGAGTGCAGCTTCAATAGATCCGGGATCGTCGCCGGATCCCGCCGCCCGAAACCGCATTCCGTAGCGAGGCCGAAATCAGGTGCGTGGCGCTTAGCCGCGGCGATCAATTGCGCCGTGCCCGCCGCCCCTAACGTCAGGTGGATGAGCCCGAGATACAACCGGGTGTCGGGTTGCAGCACGAGTCCGTCCAATGGCGAAAAATAGGCATCGTCGTCACGCTCGCGCGGTACCGGTAAATGCAGCCAGTCGATTTTTCGCTCGACACGCTCGCAGATGCCGTTAGCAAACAGCACCGAGGTGCCGGTGTCCGCTGGCTCGATGATGTGTTTGTGACCGGGATCGCCGTAGCATAGGTGTATGCCCAGCTCTACCTCTTCCGGGATCCAGCTTGCAAAGCGTCCCACGCGATCCACCGTGCCACGCAGAATGTCGTCGTAATAAATAGGTTCGGGGCCGCCGTCAAATCCGAGGATCTCGGAGCACACGTCCCATTGGATCGCAAGATCCCGGTGTGGTATTGCGCCGCACATCTCTTCAACCTCGCGCTGCATGGCCGCCTCGTACGCCGGTTCAATCTGCGCACGTTGCGATTCGATCACCAATCCGATAAGGACTGCTGCCGGTGTTGGCAGCGCCACCTGAAAACGCGTGCCCGCCGGGATCCGGCCCTCGTCGCGTAAGCGACGAAAGACGTCAAAGGACTCAATCGCTACCCTTGCATAGCCAATACTGCCAAACTGAAATGTTGCCGAATCGACCCCGTCACGAAGTTTGTAATAAGGACGGTCTATCAAGTCCCAGCCGCCGAAACGCATGTTTTGCGTCTCACCCAATTCCCAGTCGGGGCTGTCCACCAACAACTTCGCCTGCCACAAAAACCAACGGGTACGCTCACCGGTTTCACCATCCGGATAACGCTTGGCGCGCTCGCCAACGTGCTCTGCAAGCGCAGTGAATACCGCTTCGTTATTCTCTAATCCAACACTGCCGCAAAATAGAATGTCGCGTTGTTCCGCCATGAGCCCTACCTGTCAGATTACAAGGGTTGCTCGATGCGCCGAGACCGACGCACCGCTCGTCAGAGTGGCAATTATCGCGTACATTTCGGCCGGCCGCATCATGAACAAAAGATACAGGGATAGTTTACCTAAGCAGCATCCGAGAGCTCGTTCAACGTCGGCGCTTTCGACTAATAGCTTATTTGCCGACGCGTACTATACTCAAAATATAATAAAAGCCATTTTCAGTTCTTTCACTCGGGTTGGGCGACCTCTTTTTTATGCGCCGTTTGGCACTCACTGTCCTGTACAGATGCTCCAATACAAATAACTTCAAAACATGGAGAAAGCTCATGTCTAGATTCACAATAATGTTCGCTCTCTTATTATTTTTCAGCAGTCAAACCTTCGCTGGAGATTTGCATGCTGCATTCGCCGTTGATCCGAAGGGCGATGCCGCCGGGTTCGTCAAAATGGCCGAAGAGTTCGATGCACTGGCGGTTGGGATCCTCGGTGATGCCTCGCCTGAGGTGTCATTGCTTCAATCGACCTTCGCCGGCACACAATCGGGAATCATTTTTTGGGTTGTGCAGTTCAACGATCTTGCGCATATGGCCGCAAGTGAGGCGAAGCTCGCCGCTAGCAAAGAGGCGGTGGCCCTACAGCAGAAGATCAACGAAACTTACCCGCCAGTCTCCGCAAGTATCGCGCAGCAATTGCTGTACGTGCCCGGACAAACCGGCAGCTTTCAGCTGGTCTTCGTGACCGACAGCAAAGCCGACCCCGCCGGGTTGGTGGCATTAACAAAACGAGCGGCGGCACTGGATGCCAAACTCAGTGGCAATAACCCGCCGACAATTCGTGTGTTACAGGAAATGTTTGCTGGCACCCAGTCAGGCATGCTGTTCACCGTGGTTGAATTCGAGAGCATGGAAGCCTACGCCAAGGCGCAGGAGCAGCATGACGCCAGCCAGGAGTGGGCTGCTCTCTTTAAAGAGATAGGGCAAAAGTATCCAACCGTTTCCGCGGAAATAGTGACCCAACTTTCGTCGCGATCAGGCAAATAGGGTAACGAACGGAAAAAGAGGCCGAGCGATTGATCGCTCGGCCCCTTTGACCCCGTTGATCTTGATTCCGTACCTCGACCGCATGGAATGATTCACCTTACCTCGATGTAGATGTATGCTTGGCATTATCTGAACGGGAAGAAAATCATGACAAAAATATATCATCTAATTAGCTCCGTCACTTGACCCTGGGTACAGCGCGCCGTGATAACTTTGCGCGCCAAGAATGTCGATTTCCAAGTCACCTATATTGATCTGACCGACAAGCCCGACTGGTTTCTGGAAATCTCGCCGCACGGGAAAGTCCCGGTGCTGGTCGTGGACGAACAACCGTTGTTCGAATCCAATGCCATCGCCGAGTTTCTTGACGAGGCGGTGCCCCCGCGTCTGCACCCCGAAGATTTGCTCAAGCGCGCCCGCAATCGTGCCTGGACAGATTACATCGTGGATTTCGCAAAAGCATTGAGTGGGGTTTACGTGGTTGCCAGTGAGTCCGATGTTGCCGGCGGGCTGGAGAAGGCACGCGGTCCGCTGTCGAAACTGGAGAAGGCGCTCGCCGAAGAACGCGATAACGACGGCCCATACTTCAATGGCGCAGTGTTTTGTCTGGTAGACGCCGCTTACGCACCTTTCTTCATGCGCTTCGGGCGCGTCGAGGAAAAGCTGCAGACGGGTTTGCTGGATGAATTCCCGCTGGTAAAAGCTTGGTCCGCGGCGTTATTGGCCAGTGAGGCGGTCAAAGGTTCGGTTGCGCCGAATTTCGGCGAGCAGTTCGTGCAGCTTTTATACCGACGTGAATCGTTTGCCGCGTCGTTGCTGGCCGACCAAGCAGCGTAAGCGAGATTCTGTTATCCGAATAACGCCGACTTCCAGTTAGGGTGTCTGACTGCGCGCAGGCCACCCCACTGCGTAGGGTTGCAGCCGTTGTTGCTGAACCATAACTAAAGCGTTTTCGGGGTTTTATATTCCGCAGCGATTCGGGCCACTGGCCATCCCATACCCACGCGTCCTTCAGCATTCGGCGACAATAATGAATTCAAATCGGTGCACCAGCGTGTGCCAGAACCAATGAATCTGTCGGCGCAACGCCTGACGTCGTTTGCGACCGAGCTGCTGGTCGCGGCAGGCGTAACGCACGTGCAGGCGCGGCAATGGTCGGATGCGCTGATTTGGGCGAATCTGCGCGGTGTCGACACCCACGGCGTGAACCGCATATTGCGCTACGTCGAAATGATTGAAGAAGGACTTGTTAAGCCCAGCGCCGGGCTGGTGGTACAAAAACCGGTCGGCGCTACACAAGTCATCGAGGCGGATTTCGCGCCGGGCCCGATTGCAATGAATGCCGCCGTTGAGCACGCCCTGGCGCTGGCGGCTACGCACCATATCGCCTGGTGCGGCGTACGGCACATCACACACGCCGGCGCGATTGGTTATTACACTGAGCAAATTGCGCTGGCCGGCTATCTGGGTATTGCAATGACTGCGTCCGGCCCCTTGATGGTTTATCACGGTACGTCGCAGCCCGGGGTCAGTACCAACCCCATCTCCATCGCCGCACCACGCGGCGATGCAGATCCGCTGTTGTTTGACATGGCGACGTCCGCCGCGTCCATGGGCAAAGTCGTTAGAGCGCGCCGCGAGGGCACCAGCATTCCCGACAACTGGGGTATCGATGCAAACGGTCTGCCCACGACTGACCCGAATACACTGGCCGCCGTATTGCCGGCCGCCGGCATGAAAGGCTCTGGGCTGTCGTTAATGATCGAAGTCATGACTAGTTTACTGACAACGAATCCGATCATTGCCGAAGCGCTGATTGCCGGTAAACGTGGAGCAGAGCTGGGCGGCAACGGCGCGGTTGTGGTGGTGGACATCGCGGCGTTCGGCAAGCCGGAAGATTTCCATCAGTTGCTGAACCAATTAAGCCTTGCACTCAAAGCACTGCCGAAAGCGCCCGGCATTGACGACGTTCGTCTGCCAGGCGAACGCGGCTACAGCGTTGCCAAGCAACGGGCCGTTGACGGAATACCTATCGCCGACACCATTTGGAAGCAACTCACGGAGCTTGCCGTCAAACTCGGCGTCGCCGTTCCGTCTCCGAATTAGTCAGGCAGAATCGCGACCGGTCGGCGTGTCACCGACGCCTTTGCGAAGCCGCCAGTTAGTGTGTCTGAATGTGTGCGGCGTTAGCGGGGTTTCATATTCCGTAGCGACTCGGGCCACTGGCCATCCCATACCCAGGCGTCCTTCAATATCTTAGCGCCGTATTGCAGCGCGAATTGCATCCCGATACCGGGGTAGATGCGGTTCATCTCAGCGATAAGTTCCGTCGAATTTTTGGTTTCCGCCATTTTTTTGATGTAGGTCTTAATGTACTGTCGGGTGTAATCGATAGACGCTGGCGATAAGTATTCGTTGGTCGGTGCATGGCCGGGCACAACCACCTCTGGTTTTAACGCTTCGAACCTGTCGAGCGCATCCAACCACGCCTTGCGCAACTCGGGCGTTTTGCCGGCAGCCATCCAGGAGTGCGCATGATCGTAGATGAAATCAGAGGCGATCAAAGTCTTGATTGAGGGCACCCAAACGACGCTTGAGTTGGGCGCGTCGCCTTGAAAGGGTCCCAAGATTTCAATCCGCCGACCTTCGAGCATGATGACTGGCTCTTCCAGTGTTTCGATGAAGACCGTTGACTTGGTCGCGTTTACGCCCAATCCGTGTGTCCCCCAGTACTTCGCCTTAAACTCGAAGCTGTTGTTGATCTCATCGGCACTCACTTTCAGGGATAAGACCTTCGCGTTAGGGAAGGCTTGCTTCACAACGGGTAGACCCATGAAATGGTCCGGGTGTTCATGGGTTATGTATATGGTTGTTAGTTCCCGTCCGGTTTCGAGGATCTCCGCGACCAAGCGGTGTGCATTTGACAGGGAAAATTGGGCGTCAACCAACACGGCCTTTTTCTCACCATAGATGATAACGGAGCTGGTCCCGAGTCCCAGGTGGTCTTCGGAAGCCATGAATACGTTTATCTGCAGAGGGGGCTGAGTTTCAGCGATAGCCGGCGAGCCAACCGTGAGAAGAGCGATAATTAGAATGCCGATGAGTCGTGTGGTGTCCGGTTTCATAGATTATTTCCTCGATAAAATGAAAATTGAGTATGTTTCAAGAGATCCAAAACCCTTGAAATAGTTTTCGCAAATTTTATTCAACCGATCTGACCCCTTGAATTCTCTTCATTTCAGGCGATGGTGAAACCCGCGTACCCGCTTGCCTTTAATTCATCGCAGATGCGGCGATATTCGCCAACCCCACCGACGTAGGACAGCAGGCGACGCGGCTTGCCGTCGATGTTCGAACCCATGTACCAGGAGTCGGTTTTGACGACCAGCGTGGTGTTGGCTACTTCATCATGGTGCCGCACCCACTCGGCTTCCTTCTCGGCCGTGGCTTCTATGACGGTGCTTCCATGCTCGCGCAGGTACCCGATGCAATCGCTGACCCAATCCACCTGCTGCTGCAAACAGGTAGTCATATTGCATAAGGCGGTGGCTGGCGCCAGTGGACCTGTAACCGTAAACAGGTTCGGGTAACCGTGGACCTGCAGGCCAAGGGTGGAGCGAATGTCCTGGCGCCATTGTTGCGTGAGTGAGCGGCCGTCGCGGCCGTGAACGTTCATGCGGCTTAGCGCGCCGGTGCCGGCATCGAAGCCGGTCGCCAGAATGATGACGTCGAGTTCGTACTCAGCGTCGGTCGTTTTCAATCCGGTCTCGGTGCAACGTTCAATCGGGGTCTTGCTGACGTCAATGAGTTCAACATTGTCGCGGTTGTAGGCTTCGAAGTAGTTGGTTTCCAGCGGCACACGGTGCGTACCGAAACCGTAGCTCGTGGGGATCAGCTTTGCGGCAACGGCCGGATCGTCCACGCGTGCGCGGATCTTCGCGCGCACGAATTGGGAGATCTCCTCGTTGACTTGTTCATCGAAGAACAATTCCACGAAACCGCCGACCCAAAAACTCAGCGAGCCGTCCGCCCAGAGCGTTTCCAGCACTTCGGTGCACTGGGCCGGCGTCAGCTCGCCGTACGCACGCTGCTCGAGGTCGAAATCGAAACCGGCAAAGGTGCTATGAACTCGCTTTTCAAGCTCGGGGTAGCGGCTGCGATAAGCGGCGCGATCGGCATCGGTAAGCTTGGGGTTACGCATGGGGATCGCGTATTGAGGCGTACGCTGAAAGACCTTCAGCTGGCCGACCTCGCTGGCGATGGTCTGGATCACCTGAATGCCGGTGGCCCCGGTGCCGATGACCCCAACGCGCTTGCCTGCCAACTGCAGGCCCTGCTCCGGCCAACGGGCGGTGTGGAAAATCTGGCCGGCGAATTTCTCGTGATCTGGAAACGGCGGCACCAGTGGCGCCGACAACATGCCAGCGCAGCTCACCAAGAACCGGGTGGTAATCGTCTCGCCGCCGTCAGTCTTTATGATCCAGCGATTTGCTGTGTCGTCGAAATCCGCTGAGGCAACGCGCGTATTGAACTGGATGTCTTTGTGCAGGTCGCACTTGTCAGCGACGAAGTTTAGATAGCGCTCACATTCAGCTTGGGCCGGGAATCGCTCACTCCAGTTCCATTCGTTCAGGATTTCATCAGAGAACCAATATTGATAGACGTACGACTGTGAGTCGACGCGTGCGCCCGGGTAGCGGTTCCAGTACCATGTCCCGCCGACCGCGCCGGCTGCCTCCAAGGTCCGCACGCTCAGACCCAGATTGCGCAGGCGATAGAGCTGATAAAGCCCGGCTATACCCGCGCCGACGATAACCGCGTCGAAATCGACCTGGGCGCCGTTGGCATCTGCAACTGCGTTGCTCGAAACCCCATCAATATCAGCCATTACATAGTGCCCATCCCGCAGAGCGTTTTCTTTCTTTTAAGCGAGGTCACCCCGCTCGCTAGCCTGCAATGATATTAAAGTATATGCGGGAAACTATTCAGCTCAATACCGGCAAGTGTGACCAGGCGCTTGTGGCCACCAATAACGACAGCCCAATCAGTACCCCCACATTGGCCGTCATCGATACCACGTGACTTCTCTTCTCGGTGTTCATGGTGTGGCGTCTTCTAATTATTGGACTGTGTTAACTCCAGACTTTTAAAATAAGTATCCAAATCGCTGAAATTGGAAGTCGGAGCCGGACTCGCAAGCAGATCATTAACGTACTCAACGAACTGACGCTCGAAGATAAACTGACCGACTTTTTCCCACCAATTGCGGTGCCAACGTGCGCCGAGCGCGAATCTGACGGCTACAGTTCCACTGTCTAACAGCGATTCTTGGAGAGCGTCTTGGTGGAACTGCAGGAACTCGTTCTGCCTAGCCGCCAGGCTGGCGGTCATGTACGCATCTAACTGCACTAACTCCAGTCGCGAAAGTGATTCTGGCGAGTCGATAGCTTTGGTCCACACAGCGGGAAGGTCAGAACCCATCATCGGCGCCACATCTCGTTGAATGATTTCTGTCACCGCGAGGATGGCCTGACCTTCAATTGCTCGCGTGTTCTGACTGATTTGCATCGTCAACGCAATCAGCGACAACACGACCGCCGCCGCTACCACCAGTTGGCTTGTGTAATAGGCAGTTTCTAGTTTCATGATGCGACTATCTCCTGAATGATGGAGTCCATGAAGACGCGAAAGTCTTCGTCAAAAAGAGCTTGGTTATCGATATAGAAATGCCGGTTCACTTCCGATTTCATTATCCAACGGAAATACGGGAGGAGTATCTCCCATGAACGAGCGCTGTGAGCGCCTGATTGCCTGGTTAGGAATTCGTTGTAAAGCTGGGTCAGCGTCATGCTGGCAAAAGTCTTGGCACGATATTTTTCGTCTTCGCTCAAGCTGGCGTAATCCGCTTCGCTTCGCCGAAGAATGTTGGCCAATTCGGCGTCCTGAGCGACAAGACCGGTACGGTAGATAAAGGTGTCAGATGCCGCCTGCAGACTGCTGTTCGAAATTGATAGTGTGTTCTGCTGTATCTGCTGCCCGACATAGAGCAGCGACACAATCAACGCAATAACTGCAGCGATTTGGGCGAGGTAATAGGTTTTCTCAAGAGTGATCATGATGCTTTCCTTCCGACGGGTTGATACGGGGAGAATAGCGGCATGGAATAAGAAATTCCCTGCGCGGGCGGCACCCGGTTTCGAGAAGTCAGAATCCTCATTTCAAGAAGCCAGAGCGCTTGAAAATTCTCGCGGCTGAAAATTTTGCTCGAGAGATCTGGCTCCTTGAATTGTCCTAATCGTTATTGGATGGAAATGGATGGGCGATTGGATGGAGATATGCCACCCTTGAATGGATGGAATCGGAGGTAAAAATGGATGGAGGCATCCGTACCGACGGCCTACTGATCACCCAAAAGATTCTGAGGCTCATCGCTGAGGTCGACGAGTTCAAGGGTGCGTGGATGGCCATCGGCCGGATTTCGCCGGAGTGCCTGGTGGCATTGCGCCGCGTCGCCACCATCGAGAGCGTCGGCTCCTCGACGCGGATCGAGGGCGCAAAGCTGACAGACGAACAAGTCGAGCGCTTGCTTGCCGGTTTAGACCTAAAGAAATTCGCCTCACGCGACGAACAAGAGGTAGCCGGTTATGCCAAAGCCATGAAGACCGTCTTTGAGCATTCCGCCGCGATTCCGCTGACAGAGAATCACCTCAAGCAACTGCACGGTGCTCTGCTTCAGTACTCGTCAATAGATGCCCGGCATCGCGGCGAGTACAAAACGCACAGCAACCACGTCGAAGCCTATGGCCCAGATGGTGGAAATCTCGGCATCGTCTTTGCAACGGCAACGCCGTTCGACACGCCGCGCCTGATGACAGCGCTGGTGGCATGGGTACAAGAAAACTTCGACGATGAAGATCTGCACCCACTGATCTGTATTGCAGTATTCATCGTCGTGTTTCTAGAGATTCACCCATTTCAAGACGGGAACGTGCAGCTCTCAAGAATTCTAACAACGCTCTTACTACTGCGCGCCGGTTATGACTATGTGCCTTACAGTTCGCTTGAAAGCGCTATAGAGCAAAATAAGGATGCCTACTATCTGGGTTAGCGCCAGACGCAGGGTACGATCCGCACGGCATCACCGAACTGGCAACCCTGGTTAAACTTTTTCCTGAAGTCTCTACAGCAACAAAAGGCACGCTTGGAAAGGAAGATGGAGCGCGAGCGCCTGGTACTTGGTGACTTACCTGAACTATCGGTGCAAATACTTGAGTTTTGTCGTGAACGCGGTCGGGTAACTGTTGCCGAAGCCGTTCGAGCAACGAAAGCAAACCGAAATACGATCAAAGATCACCTGCAAGCGCTCACCCGCGCAGGACACCTCGAGCAACATGGTGCGGGCAGGGGCACCTGGTATGGCATCACCTGATTTTCAATGCGTCAACGAATGTTAAGCTCGGCCCGATCGTGCGTCTGGTGGAATAAGGTTGGTCGTAAATCTGTTAAGGAGAATAACCATGGACCGATTTAGTGCGCAGAAGTCCCTAATGGAGTTGCAATTCAGCATATTGGTGCCTGCGTGCCTATACGTAGTCACCAAACTACGGGTTGTTGATCATATTGCCGCCGGCATGTCGAACAATGAGGATCTCGCGAACGAAGCCGGTATTCAGCCGCGTACGTTTCATCGGATCATGCGACTAATGTGCAGTCATGGTGTTTTCAACGAGACAAAGGCCAGCGAATATGCCTTGACCCCGGTGTCTGAATTGTTGAGGTCTGACATCGAGGGAACAGTCGCGCCTTTCTTACAGAACAACGCAGAGATCACCTTCGACCTGTTGCCGATTTTTCTAGAGGCATTACTACAGAACAAAGTTCCATTCGATCACCGGTATGGCAAACCACTATTTGAGTGGATGTCGGAAAGCCAGGAGCGGGTCGAGGAGTTTCAACGCGGCTACAGTGGGATCCATTGGCCTGAAACTGAGGCTGTCATCAGCGCATACGACTTCTCCAACGTAAAAACGTTTGCCGATATCGGCGGTAGTCATGGTGAGGTAGTGCTCAGCTTATTGAGTCGATACGAAGACCTTAAAGCGGTCATATTCGACCGCCCGGAGGTTATAGAGCAGACACGCAACAAGTTCGCAGAGCTGGGTATGGCGGAACGTTGCGCTTTTCAAGGAGGGGATTTTTTCGAGCGTATTCCAGTCGAGGCAGATTGTTATTTTCTGCGCCACATATTGCACGATTGGAACGACGAGGAATGTGTTCGGATCCTGCGAAATATTGTGGCTGGCGCTGCGCCGGGCAGTCGCATACTCATTGCCGAGTGCGTCATCGGGGAAACCAATCAACCGGATATGGGCAAGCTATTAGACATATTGATGATGACCGCGCTGACCGGCATGGAACGCACTGCTGCGGAATTCGCGGATCTTTTCGAAGCCGCGGACATAAAGCTCGTTGAGATAATACCCACCAAATCGATCATTTCGGTCGTGGAAGGGGTAATCACCTAGCCCTCCACACCCACGTCACCCTATTATTGGGGCCGAGCGCTGGGAGGATCGTATAGTGGCTTTGCGTCGCTGATGCCTATGACTTCATCGTCTATATACATCTGAAAGTCTGCGTCGAACCAGTGTCGCCGTCGCGCCCAAACCGCTTGGCACCCCGGAGGTTGGAAACCGTCTTTAAGTTGCGCTACCCAGGTTCGCCAAAATCTATCGTCCATCGCCCCCTCCTGCCATTGGAGGTATTGCTCCTGAAAAATACGAATGAGCCGTGTTACCAGCAGGACGAACTGTATTTGCTCAGTCGGTTTCAGACTGTCAAAGTCAAAGCTTCCTTTGTGCCATATGTCTACCAGACCCGGATTAGGCGTCAGCGTGGCATACCACTGCCCCACTCGCTGGTAATCGCCTGAACGGCCTCCAGGCGCGCGGTGTTCGGGTGCCTTGTCGCACCTGTGTGGCGAGGTACAACAGCGAGGCAATGACCGCAATACCGCCGACGATCTCCGCAATGGCTGACGCCTGTTCCAGTGTGATGTCCATGTGCTTTCCTCCCGGTGGGTTGATAGGAGAAGGCTAGCGGAGTCTGCGAGCAACGGTGATATGTGGCATTTTGCACCTATCATTGATTCACTAACTTGGATCTGACTCGGGAAACAATTAGTACAACCAGGCCTGTGATTGGGACAACGCAACCGCGCAGCAACAACCATGAACATAACCAAAGTTGCACCATGGAGTGAGATTGTGAGTTCAGCGGCGGCGCCCGCCACTTTGGTATGTCTGGGAGATCCGGACGTTTGCAACCATCGTCGTCCTCCCGAAAAGCCGTGAACACCTCCGCCGCCATGCCGTCGCAACGTACCGCGATCCTTGCCGGCGCATTGCTGTTCGCCATCGGCCCCGTGGCCGTGCTGCTTGCACCAATGCTGGTGGGTGCCTACATCAGCGATCTCGGTTTCACTGAGCCGCAAGCGGGTTTCCTCGCCTCAGCCGATGCCTTGGGCATGGCTCTGGCTTCGGCGCTCGGCCTGTGGTGGGTCGGGCGTGTGAACTGGCGCACGGTAGTCGCGATAGGCCTCGGCGTTGCGTTAATCGCCAACCTGGTCGCTACCGGCATCGCCGAATTCACGTTGATGATGACGTGCCGCGTATTTGCCAGCCTCGGCACCGGTACGGTGTTCAGTGTCTCGATCGCGACCTTAGGTGATCAGGACAGATCTGAGAGGGCCTTCGGGATCGGTCTGACGGTGCAGACCACTATTATGATCGTCGCGTTGGCCTTGTCCCCGCATATCCTTGCCCGTTGGGGGTTGGATGGTCTGTTCTTGCTGCTCGCGAGCATGTCGGCCATTGTCTGTGCCGCCATCGTCGGCTTGCCAACCGGCAGTTCGAAATCAGCGGGTTTTCCGACACAAACCGACGCCAGTGCTACCGCAAACATCGGACTCATAGTGGTCGTATTGTTTGCGACTGCACTGCATTTTTGCGGGACCGTCGGTTTCTGGACCTACATCGAGCGGATCGGTAACGCGGCCGGACTGAGCAACGTCTACATCGGATCGGTGCTGGCCCTGTCAATGGTTGCCGCGTTGTTCGGATCGGCCTCGGCTGCATGGCTCGGCAATCGCATGGGCGTAATCTGGCCGTTCGTCATTTCCGGAATCGGCTCCATCGTTGCCGTTGCTCTGACAACGCAAAACGCTAGTCGTGAAACTTATGCCCTGGCCGCGATGCTGTTCGAATGGATGTGGCTGTTCGTTAATGCCTACCAAATGGCGCTAGTCGCCATGCTCGATAGAGCGGGGCGTTATGTAGTGCTGGTCCCGGCGGCCCAAGGCGTTGGCGCCATCATTGGCCCTGCCTTCGCGGCTGTTCTGATCAGCGAGGGCAGCTATCTGCCTGTGCGCTACATGGCGGGCGGCTTCATCCTGGTAAGCACCGTGCTGTTCGTGGCGGTGCTGCCGCTGGCGAAAGCGGCTCGCTCAACGCCTTGACTTTGCCGGCCTGAAGGGTCCATTGGATGCTTACCTTTGGAGGTAAGCACATTCACGGGGTCAGAGAATTTGTCCTGCTTTATTGAGACACGGTAATCGGCTCAAAGTCTGGCCGTACATTTCTGCTACCGATAAAGTCATAATTCAAGAAAAGATCCCAGCTAACAGCTTCGGCGTGATCACGCGCCACTTCAAAATGTGGCACATGGCCCCACTTTTCCTGAGCACGATTCGCAACCATTTGTGCAGCCATATCCATAAAGTTGCGAATGAATACACCGTGGTTTTGCGGGCCGTTAGACAACATCTCCGGGCTGAACGGTGGTAAAACTTCAAACCAATAGTCATACAGGTCTTTAAAGTAATCCAGCGTGCGAGTAACGTCTGCCATGCAGCCAATATTCGTATGTCCCAAGTTCGCCAACGTCCAATCTTTTTCTCCAGCAACATGGCGTAAAAATTCCAGGTAGCCCGTCATGTTTTGTACGCCACTGACATTACACATCGGCAAGCGTCCAGGATGTACAAAATCGACAAAATGTATAACGCCGTCAGGGGTAATCGTGTAGCTATCAGCACCACAGTGCGCCCAGGACACGGGCGTCGCGTGGCGAAACTCCCGTCCTTCAAACGTGAACGTTTGGCGACCAACCGACAGGATTTCAGTCGGCGAACATTCGGGGTTTTTGTAACGCGCCAATTCCCGCGCACAAGGTTCGCTGGCAATAACACGTAGTTCAATACCTTTTTCGCTCATGACGGCTTTAAGCTTGCCGCCCAGACCCACATGATCCAAATGAGAATGGCTGTAGACCAGTGTGGTAATGGGTAATGGTGTAATACGCTTGACCGCCGTCAACAAGCCAGGGATGTCGTGAAAGTGCGGCGCATCGATCAATAGCACACCTTCTTCGCCAACAAAGGCGGTAAACGAAAAGCCCAGGGCGTGGACCCAATAAGTGCGTTCGCCGAGACGCTGCTCATACCAGTCACCGGGTTTAGGAAACGGCAAACAATCAACATGTTGGTTGGGTTTAATGATTTGCGTCAAAGACGCTTGGACAAATTCAATCTCCGGTAATGATTTCGTCGCTATGCTGACTTCGCCAACTTTTTGGATTTCACATGAGCATGACATCGCGCGGCCTCTCTGAGATTCGTGAGAATAAGATCAACAAAGTACAGCTTCGCGGTGGGAATATGTTTCGTACTACTTTACGAGTGCCGGGCCATCGGCCAAGACGTATCCCCCGAAGCTGACTTTGAAATACTACAGAATGATTACGGACAATGCATGAGATGAGGCAAAGTGCCCCGGCATTTTCTCGAACTTACAAGCACGATTCAGCAGCTTCGCGTCTAAGCCGCCGAATCGATTGATGGTCGGGCGGGTGCTCCTCCCCGAATGCCGACCTTTAAACCGTGCCTTACTACTTGTCTGTCGCTACGCTCATCACAGGAGTGCGCTTGTTGCGACCCGCATTAACCAGCATAGATTTGTCGCTGTTGGCGCAGGATACTGAGTGGGACTTTCCACTGATGGAGGAGATGACAATGACTGACTACGAACTGCTGGACATATTCATACAAAATGCAAATAGCCTGCAAACTTGTTTCATGAACTACGTAACGGTGCTTTTTGCTTTCCTTATCGCCGCGTACCTTATCGCCGACAAGTTGGAGTCCAGTATGGTGTTTATCATCCTCGGACTGTTCACGCTGGTGTTCTTTCAGCAGGGGTTCAATGTTTTGGGTTTCGGGCACGACGTGTCGGCACTCGCCGGTCAGATTGCGGTACGGGCACAGGAGGACACATCAGTTCTGCGCTGGCACGGCGCAGCAACATCGGTGTTGGGAAGTGTCGCAATTCCTATTTTGCGGCACAGCGGAGAAGTTGTTTTTATTCTCAGCTACATTGGCGGCCTTGTTTTCTTTTTCCATCAACGCCGCTTAGGTCGGGCGAAATAACAGGAGGTAACAAGATGAGCATGGCAGACGTAGCAATCTGGGGTCAGTTGATCAGTTCGGCAGCGGTGCTGATAACACTGGGGTATCTGGCCATTCGGACGCGGCAGACGGCGAGTTTGCTGAGGTCGGAGTCGCAACAGCCGACGTTTGATGGCGATCTGCAAATTCTTACCACCGTTGTAGAGAGCCCGAAAATCTGGCTAGACTGGATCTCAGAAGATGAACTGCCGCCGGAAGGGAAAATACGACTTGAGCCTATTTTCTATGCCTTATGCGTGCGCGGGAATTCCAATGGTTTCAATATCAAGATGGCGTGTTGGACGATCCTGCCTGGCGGTCTTATGGAAGCGCAATACCTATTATCTTAGGCGTAGAACGCACTCGTGCGTGGTGGACGAAAGTCGGTCAAACCGCATTTAACGTTGAGTTCAGAGAAGCAGTAGCCAAGCTGATCGAAGGTCAACCCTATACTGATTATTTTGACAAGGTTCTTGCGCTTGAATAATTAAACTCTGTTGTGTTGCCCGCGCAGGCACGATCACCCGCCATCTGCCCGTGACGCTGGTAATTGAGTGTGTCCGTCTTTATCAATGCGCCAATGCCGCTCCGTGAATCGAGGATGCACCAAATGATTCGACCATGGAATTCCAGATTTCGGTGCCCACGAACAGACCGCCTAAAGTGCCTCCCACGACAAAACAAACAAAACTCAGGGCCGTGCCAAGCGCCGGTCGGCTACGCTCTTGGATATCGCGGTATATGAGAATACCTACAAAGACCACCAGGAAACCCAGGACAATCATTTGCGCCTTCTGTGTCGTTAATGACGGAAAGCTTGGCTGGAACAAATGTCTAATCAACCGATCAAACCCAGGGATCGTTAATAGAGCAGTAGCCATGAGCATCAAGCGCTTATGCACGTGAGGTTTATGGCGATAGCAGATACCGCAAGCCACGCAGCAGGTGAATGCCGACATTAATATGATATTGAATCGCGAACCGCCGGTAATATGTCCGCCGGTCGCCTGCAGATATGCAACGGCAACGTAAGTGAGAATGAAAGCGCTCAACGCAACAACTGCCGCGGCGATTCCCAGCTGGCGATGCCAGGATTGTTTGTTTTTTAGAATGAGCCAGGATTGCGCGATGGCGATGAGAAACCAGAGTGTCAGCAGTACACCGTGAATGTTCATCCATACCGGCAAGGAATCATCAAAGAATTCCGAGCGCAAATAGAAGGTGGGTACAAATCCACCAAGACATAGGGCAGCCAGGACACTAAACGAGATAAAGTAAAAACGGTCGTGGGACGCGGAAGCATTCATGAGATTGCTCCTTTAAGTGGCCACTGCAATGATTTACGCATCCTAATAATGGAAATAAATTACTCCGTCGCCTCAGCCGCAAGCAACGCCGCGATCGAAGCATCGTCGAGGTTCATTCTTTTAAGTAGGGCTTGAAAGCGGGGGTGGTTCCATAACTCGGGGATATCCGTGCTATGGGCTGGTATCCAGAGTTTAAAAACAGTACCGGCCTCTGCGGCCCGCTCAAACCAATCGACGGCTTCATCAATTAGCCCCAACCGCGCGGTGACGTCGCCGATGCGCTGCGCAGCACCTAAAACCCCCGAGTTATAATGTGCAATCTGGCGTTGTCGTGTTTGTTCGGCCTCGACATCCTCACCTTTCGCAATATGCACCCACGCCCGCGCATATAGTGCCATGTCTGTTTCACCCACGAACTCAGCAAATCGACGGAGTGATGCGTCGGCTTCATCGAAGCGCTCCAATCTAGCTTGAGTGATGGGCGAATATAGTAAAGCGGTAACATCAGCGGGATTTAGTGCCAACGTCTCCCCGAACTTTACGCTCGCTTCTGCGTAACGTCCTTGCCACATCAGCATCGCAGCAATTCCTTCCTTGACGAGCGAGGAGAGTGGGACCACCCGTTCTGCTTCTTGAAGCAGCGCGAGTGCTTCGTCAAACCGCCGTTGCGGTTGCAACAAGAAGAACGAATAGAAATCGACGACCAGTGTCTTGTTGGGCGATACTGACAGTGCCTTCTTCAGTAGCGTCTCAGCCGATTGAAAATCGTAATGGCTCACTGCCAGTTCAAAGGCTTGAGCCATTAACGCTTCGGGCTGGTTTGGAACAATTTCAAGCGCTAGTGCAGATGATGTCTTACTACGTTCACTGATAGTGCTGATGTCCGAGCCCTGGTAAATAGACAAATACGTCAATGAGTACGCAAGCCCCCCGTGGCCGCCGGCAAAATTGGGATCAATGGAAACCGCTTTTGCAAAGGACTCAACTGCTTTCTGAAAGTCTTCCGGAGACTGTCGTTCAAGGTAGTAACGGCCTCGAAGATACCAGTTATAGGCTTCTGTGTTGGACGTGCCCGACTTCACCAGCGGTTCTTCGTCACTAAGCCCGAGTGCGACTTCCAGTTCCTTTACTACCGATTGGGCAATCTCATCCTGGATCGCAAAGATGTCTGTTAACTCCCGGTCATAGGTCTCGGACCATAGATGAAATCCGTCTTCCACTTTAATGAGCTGGGCGGTGATGCGTAAGCGATTGCCCGCCTTGCGCACACTGCCCTCGAGCACATGATTGACCTTCAGTGTCTCGCCAATCTCCACCAGCTGGACATCTTTGCCCTTGAAATAGAAAGACGAGGTTCTCGCCGCAACGCGTAAGTCTGGTACCCCAACCAGCGCATTGAGTATCTCCTCGGAGATACCGTCACTGAAATATTCCTGTTCCGGATCTGCACTCATGTTTACAAACGGCAGCACAGCGATGGACTTTTCCTCGACTACCTCGGCGGGAGTGGGAGCAGGTTGAGCAGTTTCGGCCGGGGGTATTACGGCGGCTGTTTCAGAGTCAATCGCTGGTCCGCGCATCACGAAAAACATCACCGTGGCACCAGCTAAAATCCCGATACCCGCGACAATGGCCGTGCGCCAGTTCACCCATGCAATTGCGAGCGTGACCGGTAATCCGGCTACTAGAAACCAGAATATGGACTTCTGAAAGGACAGCGAACACTCGAAGGTTGGGCACGTAGTGTCCACCACCTGCCACAGTACCCAAGCCACCGCCAGATATCCCGCCGTGATGCGGAGCATCTTTCTGTGGACTAACTGCTGGATGATGGAGTCGGCCAAGCGATATCCCCCGCGTGCTGGCCTTGGAATTGTACCGTACTACGCCTGCATCGTTACGCTCGACTGCCAAATTAGTGCGTGCACGGTTGGGCAGCGCGCTCGTTTGCTGCACAGCTGAACACCGCAGCTTTAATAGGTATTGAATCGGCCGGGCGTGCTAAATTGCAATTCCTCTTATTGGCGTTCAGTCGTCGTACACGGAGGATTTGCTCATCGAAGTCGATGTTACTGCGGTGATTGACTGAAAAGATATTAAGGGTTCAGACTCGGTGGATTAGCCAGTTCCGAGTAGTTTCGCAGGCACCTTAATCCTCGGCAAGGTTAACGGAGAAAATACGACTCGACAACAACTCAAGGAGGCGGCTCTAATGTCAGCCCTATCAAAAGAGGTTGCAGTTGATAACGTCGCAAGCGGCGAGCATTTTTATCTGACTGGCAACTTCGCACCGTCGCGCATGGAAGTCCACTGTCCTGATGCCGATGTAGAAGGCGAAATCCCGAAGGCCATCGACGGCACATTCTTTGCCGCTTCGTTTAATCATCTGTATCCGCCGAAACTGCCGTACCACTGGTTTGAAGGCGACGGCATGATGAACGCATTTGTTTTCCGTGAGGGCAGGGTGCAGTGGACCAATCGATTTGTCCGCACCGAAAGATACAAAGACATGCTGCAAGCCGGTAAGTCCTTATACACGGGCATCACATCGGCTACCGTCGCGGATATGTCCAGCCAAGAAGGCTACGTTGAATGGCGGCGTCGCGTGCAGACTGCAAACACGAATATCATCTCGTTTGCAGATCGATTACTCATCCCCTGGGAAGCTGGTCTACCTTATGAATTGGACCCGGTAACGCTGGAAACAAAAGAGACCTTCGATTTCAATGGCACATTGGAATTGAACATGACGGCGCACCCTAAAATAGACCCTGAGTCGGGCGAGCTATTCTTCTTTGCGCATCGGCCCATGCCGCCGTACATCACCTACTACGTGGCCGACCCGGATGGGTCGGTGAAAAAGGTAGTGCCGGTGGAAGCGCCGTTTCACAGTTTCATGCACGATTTCCTGATTACCAAGGACTACGCCATTTTTCCCGTTCTGCCGATGACGATGGGTCTGGAAAACCTGGAACGCACAGGTAATTTCGTTGGCTGGGAGCCCGAGAAAAACAGCCATATTGGCATCATGCCCCGCTATGGAGATAGCGATGAGGTGAAATGGTTTGAAGTCGATGCTTTTGCTCAGTTCCATTTTTACAATGCCTATAACGAAGGGTCAAAGGTCGTGGCGCTTATACCGGCATTCGACAAGATTTATCACTTCGATCTGCAAGGTAATCCTGCTCCGATCGATCCGCATGAACTCAACTGCGAGCTGATCCGCTGGACTTTCGATCTGGACACGGGTGAATCATCCAAAGAAATTATCGATGATCTGGCGCTGGACTATCACCGAGTTGATCCCAGGTTTGTCGGACGTAAATGGCAGCACACCTACAGCAATGCGTGGATAGCCAATAACCGGCCGCCGAAGCAGGGAGGTTCCTGGCCCATGAACGGCATCGTGCATTACAACCACGAGACGGGCGAGCGAAAGTTGCGCGAGTTCCGCCACGGTACGTGGACAGCGCCAGAGCCCGCATTCGTGCCCCGTAGCCCCACGGCCCCCGAGGGCGATGGCTATTTATTGAGCCTGGTATACCGAGAAGAAGAAAACCGCTCGGATATCGAAATTCTGGATACTCAGGATATTACGGCGGAGCCAATCGCCACGGTAAAACTCCCGTCGCGAGTGGTTTACGGTGCGCACGGACAGTTCGCAGCGCGCCAGCCCGATGGTTCCATCGGTACCTGTGGGGTTTAAGAAATATGTACCGTGGGCAGCCCGCGAGAAGTTGCACCCACGCCACCGCCAGATACCCCGCCCCCTGTACCAAGACGGCATCGCCGCCAGCGTCGGCTGCGGCAACGGCATCTTCAAGCTGGGCGCAGGCAATCAATTCGTTCGTGAGCCGACCGATGCCATGCGTTCGACAATAACAACTACAGTCACCTCCTAATGGCTTTGATAGAGTTTTCCGTTGGAGTCGATATCGGAGGCACATTCACCGATCTGGTGGGCTTCAATCACATTACCGAAGAGCTAGTGGTCGCGAAAGTGCCGAGCACGCCGCGCGAGTTGAGCATCGGAATTGACAAGCCGCCGCCTTGATGGGTGACGGTCTAGAGCGCAAGTGCGGGCGTTGGGACTTACCACTGAATGGAGGGAGCAACAATGAGTGACTACGAACTGGTCTATTTCTTCATGGAGAACATCAATGCATTGCAAGCCACGTTTATGAATTATGTTGCAGTGCTGTTCGCCTTTCTAATCGCCGCGTACTTGGTCGCAGCCAAGCTGGAATCGCGGATGGTGTTTGTTATCGTCGGCCTGTTCACGTTGGTGGCGTTGCCGCAAACGTTCAACATTGCGGGCCACGGGCACGACGTGGCGGCGCTCGCAAGCCAAATCGCAGCACGAGCGGCTGAGGATCCATCAGCTCTAGGCTGGCACGGTACGGCGACACCCGTCCTGGGCATCGTTGGAATACCCATTTTGCGATTTAGCGTTGTCATAGTCGTGCTTCTTAGCTACATCGGCGGCCTCATCTTTTTCTTCCACCAACGCCATGTGGGACGGGTGCAATAAACGCAGGCAACGCAATAAATGGAAACGTGACAACGTGAAGTCGGCTTATCTGCTCGGCCGCAGACGGCGGTACTCGCTTTCCACGACGGATGCGTTCTACATCCTACCGTACTACCAATATGACAGATGAACCCGTGTTCCACAGTCATCCTCGTGTCTGAGTCCCAAGCCGACTTTTAAGTGCCTGACTACTGAACACCTTGTTGGGCGCCGTCGATCAGCGCGCTCGTAGCCGCTCGTGTCGTGCACCGTGGAATTGTCCCCGGCGTCGCAGGATACTGGGTGGACTAACCACAGCTTAAGGGAAGCAGTGATGACTGATTATGAACTGATTTACTTCTTCGTCGAATATGTCGATGGTTTGCAGGCAGCTTTCATGAATTATGTTGCCGTGCTTTTTGCTTTTCTCATTGCGGGGTACTTGGTCGCGGCCAAATTGAAGTCCAGCATGGTGTCTATCGTCGTCGGGCTATTCACACTCGTGGTATTGCTCCAAGCGGCGGTCATTATCGGGCACGGCTACGACACGTCAGCGCTCATCGGTCAAATCACTGAGCGAGCCGCCAATCCGGCATCGGGCATCGATTGGCATGGCGCCGCGAACCCGGCGGCCGGTGTCGCCGGAGCAGCTGTCTTACGGTTTATTCCTGCCGTTGTGGTGATCCTCAGCTACATCGGCGGACTCATTTTCTTTTTCCACCAACGTCATGTGGGTCGGGCGCAGAAAACCGGTAAATGTCAAGCAAGTTGTCGCCTAAGATTTATGCTGCCTTCATAACTTGTGAGTTTTCGGCTTTCTTAACTTTTGGTCGATAGCCTGTTAGGGATGTCGTACCTGCAGGTGTCCAGTTTCGCGTCTCACCACTCCAGCGCTCAGGGTGACCTCGCCGGGCCTGCTGATAGAGCGCATGTCGGCGTTGTAATATCTCCCGCTCCTGCCCGCTATGACGCTCGTGCGGTGTCACGAACCGGATCGCACTGTGGCGATGTTCATGGTTGTACCAGCGTACGAACCGCTCCACCCAGGCACGCGCGTGAGTGATGTTTTCAAAGGCTTGCTCCGGATACTCCGGACGGTATTTGAGGGTTCGAAACAAGCTTTCCGAAAACGGATTGTCATCGCTCACCGCCGGGCGCGAAAATGAAGGGATGACGCCCAGGCGCTCGAGCGTGGCGAGCATCGTCGCCCCTTTCATCGGCGAGCCATTGTCGGCGTGCAAAACCACTTCCCGTGCATCGACTCCCTCCACATAACAGGCCTCATGCGCCAACGCCGCAGCGTACTCGGCGCATTCACGCTCATGCACCTGCCAGGTCACGATCTTGCGAGAGTAGATGTCCATAATCAGGTACAGATAGAAATACATTCCCCGCACCGGGCTCGCCAGCCACGTGATATCCCAACTCCATACCTGGTTTGGCCCGCTGGCCACCCGCGCGGTGGGCTCATGGCGGCGCGCCGGTGCGCTGGCCTGGCGGTGGTGCAATAATCTCTCCTCGCGCAGGATCCGATACATCGTTGATTCCGAAGCGATATACTCCCCACGGTCCGCCAGCATCGCGACGACCTGGTTGGGGCTCTTGGCAGCGTGCTCAGGCGCATTGAGTACCGCCACCACCCGCGCAACCTCGCTCTGGCTCAGACGATTCGCCGGCATCGCCCGTGACCCTTTGCGCCGGTCCACCGACCCTGTGCGCTGCCACCGTTGCACCGTGCGTAGCGACAGCCCCAGCGTTTCACAGGCCTTCACTTTACGACACCCTTGTTGCACCGCTTCATCGATTAACACCACTGCCTGTACTCGCTCTGGCTCGCTAATCAATCGTCCTCGGGCTCCCCCCAAATCGCGGCCGCTTTTTTTTTCAGCACCAGCAACGCCGCCGTCTCCGCCAGCGCCTTCTCCTTGCGACGTAGTTCCTTCTTCAATGACCGGGTCTCTTCGCGTAAGGCGCGCAGCGTGCTCTGCGACCCCTTGCCCCGGTCCTGACCTTCAATTATCTCCCGGCGCCAACGCTCAAGATGATGCGTGTGCAACCCTTGACCGCGACACCACGCGCCCAGAGCATCCTCCGATAATGCACTGCTCTCAATCAGCGCGTTCAGTCGCTCCTGCGCTGTCCAGTCCTCAGGGCGCCTCTCTTGTTTCACCACCTCGCTCACTCCCGCTCTTCGATCTTGACGTAACCAATTCTGGATCGTCGAACGACCAATTCCAAATTCCTCCGCGACCAACCCCTGTGACCTCGTTCCTTCCAACACTTTCCTCGTTACCCTCTCTCTCAATTCCTGTGAATGTTTCATTGACCAATCTCTCTCGCCCCCTTGTTTTTCTCTCTCTAATAAAGGCGACATCTATCCTGACACAGGGGGAAAACGGAGGTAGCACAATGAACATCACAGAGATATCAAGCTGGGGTCAGTTAATCAGTTCGACCGCCGTGCTGGTGACACTGGCGTATTTGGCTATTCAGACCAAACAGACGGCGACACTACTAAGGTCGGAGTCACGGCAGTCGCTTATTGATGCCGACATATCAATTTTGAACAACATCCTCCTCGAGCACCCCGACGTTTGGCTGAGCCGATTCGGGGAAGGTGATCTCACAATGAATCAAAAAATACAGCTCCACGGTGCGTTGCTCACATTCTTACGGTCGCGCGAGCACTATTGGACCCAGTTTAAAAATGGAGTGCTGGATGAGGAAACATGATCTTCTTACTCCATACCAATCGCGGCGCTGTTCGTCAGCGAACGCACGCAACGTTGGTGGACAGACGTTGGCATGAACCAGTTCCCGCCAGATTACGTCGCGTTAGTTGATGAATTACGGGAACAGCAATCGTATGCCGGAACCTACCAATGGTTGGCGGAATGGAAATGACCGCACCCCGCTATTATTAGCGTGGGAAGGGCTTGTTAGCACGAGGGCTACTACGTATCGCTCGTAGCGGATCGGCGTGCATTTATGTGCTGGCCAGGTATTCAGTGCGATTACTGATGACAAATGGGGGACAGACCACGGTTTCTCCGCCCGTCGTTTGGAAAAACGTGGTCTGCCCCTATTTCGTTCTGTAGCGTTTACCCAGGCAGTAATCGAGTTTTTGCAGGCATAACTAATCCAACCGTATTCAAATTCGGGAGCAAATCATGGCGAACCATTTAGAGCGCAAACAAAATCAAATTACTGTCATTGGTGCCGGTTTTATGGGCGCAGTTATCGCCACCATTTATGCCCGTCATGGTTACGACGTGGTGCTCCATGACACTAACTCCGATGCATTGGCCAGCTACGCGGCAAGGGCGACACCGATTGCCGAGAGTCTGGTGACAGCTTCTATCCCGGTTACGGCGATTCTTGATCGTGTTCGCGGTGATGGCGATTTGGCGAGCGCAGTCGCTGGTTCGTTCATGGTCCACGAGGTAGCGCAGGAAGACCTGGCGGTCAAGCAGGCTCTATTTGCCCAGCTTGATCCGCTTTGCGGGCCGGAGATTTTGCTGGCGACCAACACTTCTTCCTACCTGCTTACTTCGCTTTGCATGGGGGTCAAACACCGCGAAAGGGTGATTGGGATTCACTACATTATGCCGGCGCACATTATTAAGGTAGTCGAGGTAATCCATGCTGATTTCACACCGCCGTCGCTCATCGAGTGGGCGCAGAAGTTTCTGTCCACGATAGATCACGTTGCTGTGGTCTGCCGCGAAAGCCCCGGTTTTTTGGTTAACCGGGTGCAGATCGCCATGCTCGCCGAGATCTATCGCATGGTCGATGAGGGATTAGCCACCGCTGCAGATATCGACGCCGCCGTACGCCTGAGCATAGGTCCGCGCCTGGCGCTTTGGGGACCGTTACTTACCGAAGATTTGGTGGTGCACAAAAAGACCGCGTTGGCGGCGATGGTCTATATGGAAGAGAAAACCGGCTCGCCCGCCAATGCCCCGACGGAAACCTTAAAAAATATGGTCGCTGCGGGTAAGGCCGGGGCCATAGCGGGCGAGGGTTGGTATCGCTGGTCAGACGATTACGACGGCATTGTCCGTGAGCGTGATTCTCAGCTGGCTAATGCCCTGAAGTGGCTTGAGGAGCAGAACGGCATGGCTACGATTGGGGTTGAGAATACGAAATAGGGGATAGAGCACGGTTTAATTGCAGTTAATATTAGATGCTGCGGGATCAGATCGTTGAATCATTCCGAAGACGTGTAAGTGGTTGATATTGGTGGCCAGGGCGGTCACTCTCGGGCATCCATGCCCTTCGCGACAGTAGTGCATCCTGCACGTCAGATGTGAACCACCGACACAGGGATTTTCAGAACCCGATGGAACTAATCCAACAGAACCTAAGGACGGCGTAGCCAGCGGTCAAGTGGGAATTCGGTCGCTTTGGTACAGGGTAGACTGGCTCCGATCGGCTCGGACTGGTAACAAAGTGGTAACAAGTCGAAAATACCCGGCCGCCTAGTTTCATGGCGCTTCTCCCGTTATCCGTAAAGGAAATGGTAGCTGTCCATTCTCGAAGTAAAGTGCCCTAAGGGGTTAGCTGGGCAAATGGGTTTGAGGAACATTTGCCCTCGCGGTGATTGCCGAAAGCCATGAGACCTTTCGCTGTTGGTATAGGCATGGTCCAAGCATACGCGAACTCAGCGGTTTTCTTTACCAATACGAAACTCGACGATTTATCATTGGCCAGGAGAATCAAATCATTGCTGAAGGAAATATCAATCCCGTTAGCGTGTGGAACAGTTTCGCCTTCCTTTCCCTCAACCCGGTATTCGCGTTCCCTTTCATAGTTGCCGTCGGTGCGGTGTTGAGCGTTATAAAGCACATGGACCTTTCCCCAGTTTTGCACACATCTAATGAGTGATTTATTAGAGGTGAGCAAATGTCCAAGAAAACAAAGCACGACGCGTACGGCGATCAGTTTAAAGCCACGGCAGTAGAGCTAGGCGCGCTGTCGGGTGTACACGCGCAAGATGTCGCTGCGGTACTCGATATTCATCCGGTCATGCTCTACCGTTGGAAGAAACAATATCGGCACGGTGAGATCATGGCAAAAGCGACGAAAGGCGTTCTAGAGTCAGAAACGCGAGAGGAATTAGCGCGCTTGAGGAAGGTAGAGAAGGCGCATGAGCGTTTAAAGATGGAGCATGAGCTTTTAAAAAAAAGCATCCAGTACTCTTTGGAACGAAAAAAGAGATCTTCGAGTACATAGATACTCAGCGAGGTAACTATCCGCTGAGCATGCTGTGTCGAGTGTATGACGTGAGTCGATTTGGATATCACGCGTGGAAGACGCGAGGCTGCTCGGCGCATAGTAAGAAAGATGCGGAGCCGAGAGAGGCCATCGAGCGGGTGTATGGCGAGTTGGACGGAATATACGGCAGCCCGAAGGTCCACGAGGCGCTGAAACAGGCAGGTATTGTGGTTGGAGTGAACCGCGTTGCACGAATAATGCGAGAAAACGACCTGAAAGCGCGGTGCGCGCGGCTGTACCGCCCGCACGCGAAGATGGATCGTTTCTACGCGCGTATCGGCAATGAGATACAGGGATTGGAAGCCACGGGACCGAATCAGATAGGGGTGGGTGATGTGACGTATTTACGGGTGCACGGGGAGTGGCGGTACCTGGCGGTGGTGATGGATAAGTTCTCGCGCCGGATTGTGGGTTGGTCGTTATCGAACACGCGCAACGTCGATTTATCGTTGACCGCGTTCAAGCGGGCGGCGAAGAAGCGATTGGCGCAGCCGGGTTTGTACTTTCATTCAGATCGGGGTGCGGAGTACGTAGCAACCAAGTACCAGAGGTGGCTACAAGACCACGGGGTGCGCCAAAGCATGGATCGCAAAGGGGTGATGAACGATAACGCGGAGATGGAGTCAATTTTTCACAATTTCAATGCAGAGCGGATCCACGGGAACGAGTTTATTACGCAGAAGCAATTGCGGGCGGTGATCATTGAGTATGTTGGGTTCTATAATCGAAAGAGGATACACTCATCGCTCGGATACCAGACACCAACGGAGTATGAGGTGAGGATGGCCTAAGGGTCATGGGAACTAACAACGTGTGTGTGCAATATCGGGGGAGGTTCCATGCGCTGCGCTTCCATTCTTCTGTTCGTCGTTGTTACGTTACCGTGCAGCGCACAAACCTATTACGGCAAAGTCGTCGGGGTTACCGACGGCGATACGCTGACGCTGCTCACGCCTGAAAAGCGGCAAATCAAAGTCCGTCTCTCAGAGATAGACACACCCGAGTGCGGACAACCGTGGGGTACGAAAGCCAAGCAAGCGCTTTCCGACTTGGCATTTGGAAAAGAGGCCCGTATCGAATACCTGGATACAGACCGGTATGGTCGTATCGTGGGCCGGGTCTATGTTGGCAATACCGATGTGAATGCTGAGTTGATCAAAGGCGGCCATGCCTGGGTCTAGCGGCAGTACGTTACCGATCGAAGTCTGTTTGCCTACGAAGAACAGGCCAAAGCTAACGGACGCGGATTATGGGGACTTCCTGAGGCCCAAGCACCACCCTGGGAATGGCGACGTGGAACAAAATCCGCTTCCAGCAGGATGACCGAATCGGGAACCGGCGCGGCTCAAGCCTTTACCTGCGGCACTAAGACTTACTGTCGAGAAATGACCTCATGCAAGGAAGCGAAGTTTTACCTAACGGAATGTAGCCTAACGCGACTGGACGGAGACAGTGATGGGGTGCCGTGTGAGAAATTGTGCCGATAACTTAGCGCCACCGTACTGCATTAATCGCTGATAAGCCGATGTGGAAGCTGGTCGGTCGTGTTCTCTGCGGGTTGGGATTCCACGATTTTAGAGTTATCGACGTGACGTTCGGTTTCGGGGAGGGCGGCAGCGTCGAGCATCTCGAGTGTCGCCGATGTGGTGTGGTAGCCATTCGCCAAGCGTGAGGAGTGCTGGAGTGTTACCCTCAACGGACTTGTCGTCAGTCCGCTTTTCAGTTAGCGTAATCACGTCGGAGTTATGCATGTGCGGCATTGACTCCCGCTAGTCTGGTCATTGCTCGCCAGCCGATCCCACTAGCTACTGCACGATCGGGCTCCCCGCGTGAGGGTGCCCCCGAGCTCCATAGCCAAATGGCATCGGTCTCTTCGGGCTGGGGGCCTGATGCGTGGCGGCAGTGTCTCCCAACAGGAGGACACCCATCACCTGTTGACCTAGAAATTGTCCAACCCATCGGCTTGCACTACACCGATAGAGGAAAGAACGAATGAGAAAAGTAAGAGTCGTGATTGCCGGAGTGGGAAACTGTGCGAACTCGCTCATTCAATGGCTTGAGTATTATCGGCAGCGTGTCGAGCAAGACTATGCCGGGCTCATAGATCCGCGGATCGGTGAGTGGCGCGCGCACGAGATAATGTCGTAGAAAGGAGGGCGTCCCAATGTCATGGCAGAACGGTAATGGCCTTCGGGGTAGCGGAGCCAGCCCCCCCGACCTCGAGGATCTGGTCCGGCAGGGGCAGGCTCGGCTCATGCAGATCCTGCCCAGTGGCGGTCCGAGAGGCGCAATCAGCGCTGTCGTTCTCGTCGTGGCCGGCCTGCTCGCATGGACGGCCTATTACACTGTGCCGAGCGATTCCGTCGCTGTCGTGCAACGCTTCGGTAAGTATCTCAAGGACGTTCCGCCGGGGTTGCATTTCAAGCTGCCACTGGGTGTTGATGCGGCGACTATCGTTCCAGTCAAACGGCAATTGAAGCAGGAATTCGGGTTCACGACCCCAGGCGCCGTCGATCCGTTCCAAAGCCCTCGCCCTGGCGAAGGAAATCTGGAAACACAAATGGTGACGGGCGACCTGAACGCCGCCTTGGTGGAATGGGTGGTTCAATACCGCATTTCGGATCCTGCAAAGTTCCTTTTCGAGGTCCGGGAACCGACTGAAACGCTGCGCTATGTTTCCGAATCCGTGATGCGGGAAGTCGTCGGCGATCGCACCGTGGACGAGGTAATTACCATCGGCCGACAGGAAATCGAATCGGAAGCACTGACCAAGATGCAGGCACTCTCGACCAAGTACGCTATGGGGATCAGCATCGACCAGGTGCAATTGAAGAACATCAATCCGCCAGTACCCGTGCAGGAGTCCTTCAACGAGGTCAACCAGGCGCAGCAGGAGAAGGAGAAGCTGATCAACGAAGCCCGGCGCGATTACAACAAGGTGATCCCGCTGGCGGAGGGCGAGAAGGATCAGCGGATCCGCGAAGCCGACGGCTACCGTCTCAAACGGATCAACGAGGCGCAAGGCGATGTCGCTCGGTTCAGCGCGTTATTGACGGAGTACACCAAGGCTCCGGAGGTCACGCGCCGCCGCATCTATATCGAGACTCTGCAGGACGTGCTGCCAGGCATACGCTCCAAGATCATCATCGATGAACAGACGCGGGGAATACTGCCATTGCTGAACCTCGACTCGCACACGGGAGATCGGCCATGAACAAGAATACGCAAATCGCCCTAATGCTGGTCCTGGGCATCGGCACCTTCGTCGCGATGAGCTCGCTCTACACGGTGAGCGAAGTCGAGCAGATGATCATCACACAGTTCGGCAAGCCCGTCGGCGACCCGGTGACCTCTGCTGGTCTGAAGGTCAAAGTGCCGTTCATCCAGGACGTCAATCCGATCGATAAACGCGTTCTCGAGTGGGACGGCAGCCCGTCGGATATGCCCACTAAGGACAAGCTCTACATCTCGGTCGATCTCTTCGCTCGCTGGCGGATCACGGATCCGCTCCAGTACTTTCTGCGATTGCGTGACGAACGCAGTGCTCAGTCCCGGTTGGACGATATTCTCGGAAGCGAGACGCGCAACGCGGTCGCCAAGCACGAGCTGATCGAGATCATCCGCACCACCAAGGATCGCGTGCCGTTGCGCGACGCTCTCCTGACCGACGCGGAAAGGGAGCTGGATATGGGGTCACTGGTGCCGATCCAGAAGGGACGCCAACTGGTCGAGCAGGAGATCTTTGCCGCCGCCGCCGAGAAGGTTCGAGTGTTTGGAATCGAATTGCTCGACATCCGGTTCAAGCGGATCAATTACAACGAAAGCGTGCGCCCGAAGATCTACGACCGAATGATCAGCGAACGGCGGCAGATCGCGGAACGCTTTCTGTCGGAAGGTAACGGCGAGGCCGCCCGAATCCGCGGCAATCGTGTGCGTGACCTGAATAAGATCCAGTCTGAAGCCTACCGCCAGGTCGAGGAGATCCGTGGCGTGGCGGACGCGAAAGCTACCGAAATCTATGCAGCGGCCTACAACCAGAGCCCCGAAGCGGTGGCGTTCTATGAATTCACGCGGACGATGCAATCTTACCCGGCGATCATCGGCGAGAACACGACGCTTGTCCTTTCCACTGACAGTGACCTCTTCAAGTTTCTGAAAGGCATGGCCCCGCCTTGAGATCCAAGCGGCATCCGATGACATTGAACTTTCCGAACCTGAGCCACGCGGTTGATTGCGAAGAACACCAGCTAGAACGGAGCATACCGCATGCCCGAACCCCCAAAGTATCTCAAGCCCATCCTCGAAGCGCTGCTACGCGATCCATCTGAGCTACCGCCAATCCAACTACACGCAGTCCGCGAGAAGGCCCAAGTCCTCAGAAACGCCGCTATCAGCAGTATTGGTGACGTGAGAGATGTCCTTGAGAAGGACATGGACCGACTCGCCCGCTGGGACAAGCTGCAATGAAGTGGTCTACTAAATCAGGACACCAAGTTAAGGCGTTAAAATGCCATAACGAGGTGGAATATGACAACGGAAAAACGAGTAAGACGCCAATACACGGACGAATTTCGGCGAGAAGCGGTAGCGCTGGTAACCGAGCAAGGCTACAAATTATCGGAAGCAGGCCGCAGCCTGGATGTTAACGCGAATTTACTGCGCAAATGGCGAGATTGATACGAGGAAGAAGCGGCGGGTACTCGACTGACGGGTGAGGAACGTGAGGAGTTGAAGCGGTTGCGCAAGGAGAACCGCAACCTGCGGATGGGGAAAGAGATTTTAAAAAAAGCCAGCCAGTACTTCGCGAACGAAATGAAGTGAAGGTTGCGTTTATTCGTACGCATAGCGACGATTACCCGGTAGAGCTGCAGTGTGGAATGTTGGCCGTTCAGCGCAGCGCCTACTATGCGTGGTGCGAGCGGCCTGGCAAAGTCATTGCACCGGAGGAACTGGTGCGGCGGCGGCGGATGAAGGAGCTGTTTGCAGCGTCTCGCGCAAGCTTAGGCAGTCGCATGATGATGAGGAAGCTGCGTGAGGAAGGCTTTGCTATCGGCCGCGAGCGGGTTCGTTGCTTGATGAAGACCTTGGAGCTGAAGGTCAAGGCGAAGCGCAAGTACAAAGTGACGACGCACAGCAAGCAGCGCTTGCCGGTCGCCCAGAACGTGCTGCACCGTGAATTTTCCCCGCAGACGCCCAACCAGGTCTGGGCAACCGACATCACGTATTTGTGGACGCACGGAGGCTGGGTTTACCTGGCAGTGGTGCTCGACCTGTATTCACGCCGCGTGGTGGGTTGGTCGATGGATCGACGCATCGACCTGACCCTGGTTATCCGGGCGTTGATGATGGCGATCAACTTGAGGCGGCCACCGCGAGGGCTGCTCCATCATTCAGAGCGCGGCAGCCAATGCGCCAGCCATCGCTATCAGGCGTTGCTGCACCAGCACGGGATGGTTTGCAGCATGAGTGGTAAGGGTAACTGTTGGGACAACGCGCCGGTGGAACGATTCTTCGGCAGTCTGAAACGGGAATGGACCGGTGACCGGCGGTACGCAACTCGCCAGGCCGCGATTGCCGATGTACGCGAATATATCGCGGTGTACTACAACTCAAAGCGCCTACATTCAACGATCGGTTACAAGACGCCGATGGATTACGAGAAACTCCTTAACAACGTGTCCGGAATTAGTTGACCACTACACGCAACGTTCCACGCCGGTGGATCTGTCTCTATGGGGTCACTGCGGTTCTCCGGTTTTCCCCATGATGGGGTTTGCGCTCCAAGATTATCAGAATCCTGAGGGATTATAGGGATAAGTGAGTTTGACAAACTCGAATGTGCGCCGCCTTACCTCTCTAGATCCTCATGTAGGCAACCGCCATAACAGGACACATAGGAGTCGCCGTCTCTATCACCGTGAGCTGTGCCGCTAACAGGGGATCGCCAGCATACAATTTTTTGCGGAGCATTAAACTGGCTTCGGGTCCCAGAGAAGCAAACGGAACGCAATACCCACTATGAGTACTGTTCAAGAACGCGTCGTGGCAATCATCGCCGAGTATCTCGGCCTCAAACATGAAGACATCGTTCTTGACAACTCCCTAGTCAATGATCTGGGCGTCGGTTCGCTTGAGTTCGTAGAGCTGATCCTCGAATTGGAGGAAGCATTCGGCTTCGAGATCCCAGACGAAGTCGCGGAGCAGATGGACACAATCCAGGAGGTCATCGACTATATCAATAAGCACCATGGTTTAGCCGACGCGAGCACCCCATCCAGCCGAACTACCAAGCACTAATACAACGGATTGGTAGCGTCGTGTCGCCGAGTTTGACTCTACTTGTCCATCCCGGATCATGACTCAACAGCCGCTGGGTGGTATCCAGGGTCAGGCCACAGACATCGCGATCCACGCCAAGGAGATCTTGCGGATGCGCCGACAGCTTGATGCCATCCTGGCCAAACACACGGGACAGCCGCTGGCGCGGATCCAGGCCGATACAGAACGGGACCATTTTATCGGCGCCCAAGAGGCAGTGGCGTATGGCTTGATCGATGAGGTGCTGACGCAACGAGACGCCCTGCCGAAAAATGGATTAACCGTGGTGTCGGGGAGTCCGCCCGCCGGACGGGCAACTTGATGACGATTCCGGGCGCTTGAGCTAGACCGTACTCTCAGGCAGTTTCCGGCCGCCCGCACACGACAATCCGGCGAACGACCTCGACATTCATAACCAGCGCGATCACGATCAGGGTTAGCAGCGCCTGGTTGGTCAGCGCACCCAGAAAGAGGACGAACACACGCACGTCACGGCCCAATCGGAAGTACGCTGCTCCGCGAAGCTTCCGCTTCATCAGCCCGTCATACTTGTCCGCCGTGTAGCTGTTCATATAAGAGCCGAGGATCGCCGCGAAACCGACGACCAGGGAAAAGTGCGAGCCGCTGGCGGCGAACTCGTGCCACATCAGGGCGAACAACAGGAAAGCGTCAGCGTAGCGGTCGAGGATCGCGTCGAACCAGCCACCGAAGTCGCTCTGGGACTGTTTCAATCGCGCCACCTCACCATCGCAGCCATCGATAATCGAGGCGAATTGGGCAACCGTGCCGCCGGCAGCCAGCGCCGGGTAGCCACCGACCGCAATCAGTACTGCTGCAAGACACGACAGCACCCATGAGAGCACGGAGATCTGGTTGGGGGTCATGGGCGTGCGCACCAGATAGCGGGTCAGCCACCGGGAGAGCGGCCGGTTGAGATGTCGCGCCACCGGCCCATCGCTGCCCTTGCCCGTTTCGTCGCGGATCAGTCGGTGCTCGGCTTCGCGCAGCGCGGCGGGCATGTCCACATCGAGCCAGGGTTGTCCGGTCACGTCGACGGTTCGTGCACGCCCCTCGCGGGCGAGCTCGCGTAGACCATCCGAGAGGCCATGCCTGCCGTGCTCGGCCGCCTGTTCAAGCCCCTCGAAAAGACCCGAGGTGCAGAGCATCACCCCGGTGTCTCCGGCGTCCCAAGGTTCGAAGGATTTCCCAATCTCCATGATACGGCCGTTGTCGCTGCGCACCCGGGTGACATCCTCGAGATCGAAGATCCTGGCTTTATCGCGGTCCACGGCGAGGCACATCTCGCCGGGCGCCGGCGGATTGCGGAGCAGCGCTTGCGCGATCCCTGGAGCGAAGAGGTGGTCGCTCATGACCAGGAAGAAGGGCGCGTCACCCGCGCCCGCCCGGGCGGCGAGGGCGCTGGCACCATTGCCAAGCTGCCAGTCCTTTACCTCGACAAACCCGACCGACAGACCGCGACGCCGGGCGATGTCGGTGAAATGCGCGCACACCGTTTCAGCCTCGAAGCCCACGGTGACGATGAAGCGCTGGATGTCGGTGGCTGCGCGTAGCGTGCACATGACCCGCTCGGCAAGGCTCAAACCGAGCACTCCGGTCAAAGGCTTAGGCCGGCCGGTTTCCGGGTACAGGCGTTCACCGGACCCGGCCGCCAGGATCACCGCAACCTCGGGGGCCGCTAGCGGGGGATCAACCGGAGCCATCATTGAGGCGTTCGATGATTTCCCGATACAAAGCCTCGCTTGCGGCGGCGATCACGGCGACGCGATCGGTCAAGCGGCGGGCGCTCGCCAACGGCGCACCATCGGGCCCGGCGACGTACCCGCCCGCCTCGATTACCAGACGCGCGGCGGCGAGGTAACTCTCCGGAGTCAGCCTTGCGCGCACGTCGATATGCGCGTCCAGCGCACCGCAGGCAATGAGGGCGAGCGCACGCGATGCGCAACCGTAGCTCCGCACCCCGCGTGCATCAGCCATCACGCCGGCAAGGCGACGTGGTGGGGCGAAGTGATTGAGTTCGATGGAGATCACCGCGTCAGCGACGTGGTGCACTGCCGAGGTCTCAAGGCGGGCCGTGCCGTGCCAGGCACCCGAGCTCCGCTCTGCCAGCAGCGGTGTCTCCCAGTCTAACGGACCCACCATCGCCGATTCGACGAAATCGGGGTGCAGCGGCGCATCCATGGCTAATACCGCACAGCTCACTGCCGATAGCGGCAATCCGCGGGCCCGGTTGTCCGACCCGTCTACCGGATCGAGCACGACCCGGTGACGAGGGCTGCCGCTACTCAACTGGTGAGGCCCGCTCTCTTCGGATTCCACCACGAGTGGCATGCAGAGCCCCTCCAGAAACGCGACCGCAGCGTCGTTGGCGGCGAGGTCGAAGATCCTGATCTCATCGCCCTTCGCGTTGATCGCCCCAGCGTGCTCACGGCCGCTGTCCAGCACTGCCGAGCGCACCGCGCGGTGCAGACCGAGCAATCGGTCTGCCCACGCGTCATCCACTTGACCGCCGGGACCCGTCGCGGCTGGGCACGCGGTAGCGTTAACTACCTGCGACGGTGCGGATCTGCGCACCCTCAATTTCCGGGACGCTGTCGCCGAGGATAAAGGCCTCCGTCCTGTCGCGAGCGACCGAATCGCGCATCTGTTGCGATGGGTGCTTCATGTAGTAAGCGGAGGGCTCCTCCAAGGGACCACTCATTCCTCTCTCCAATCCAAGCTTGGCGCAGCGCACCGCGTCGATGACCACACCCGAACTATTGGGCGAATCCTCGACCGATAGCCTGAGCTCCAGTTCCAGCGGCACATCGCCAAAACCCCGACCCTCCATCCGGATGAAAGCCACCTTGTTGTCGTTCTGCCACGGCACGTAATCCGAGGGTCCAATGTGGATGTCCGCCGCTGCTAGCCGCTCATCAAGCTGCGACTGCACCGACTCGGTCTTGGAATGTTTCTTTGACTTTAAGCGACTGCGCTCCAGCATGTTGAGAAAGTCGGTGTTGCCGCCGGTATTGAGCTGATAGGTCCGGTCCAGGTGTACTCCGCGATCCCCGAACAATCGGGTGAGCGCGCGGTGGACGATGGTGGCGCCGACCTGGCTCTTGATGTCGTCGCCCACAATCGGTAAGCCAGCGTCACGGAACCGGCCCGCCCACGTCGGATCGGAGGCGATAAACACCGGCACACAGTTGACCATAGCCACGCCGGCATCCAGGCAGGCCTGAGCATAGTGGCGCACTGCCTGCTCCGAGCCAACCGGCAGGTAGCACACCAGGATCTCGGCCTGGGCATCGTTGAGAGACTGGACCACGTCCACAGGCTCAACGGCCGCCGGTCGGAATGCCTCGTCGTCACCATAATCCGCCATGTGCGGGGCGATGCCATCGAGGATCGGCCCCATCTGAACAATCACGCCGGAGACCGGCAGGGTCCTTTGAAAGATCCTGGTGCAGTTGGGCTTCGCGAAAACGGCCTCCTCCAGTGATTTGCCCACTTTGCGGTGGTCGATGTCGAAGGCGGCGACTATCTCGATGTCGCTCACGCGCCACTCACCGATCCGCGGATGCATGAGCCCGGCATAGTCTTGCTCACCACGCGGCCGGTAATACTCAAGCCCTTGGATCAGCGAGCTCGCACAGTTTCCTACCCCGGCAATTGCGATTCTTATTTTTGTCATTCGTTGTTTCCTCCGTAGCTGTAGATCAAACCATGGGTTGACCAATTTCCAGGTCAACCGGTGAATTGGTATCCTGCTGTTGGGAGCCACTGCCGCAACACACCAGGCGAGCGGCCCGAAGTGGCCCCTCCCGTTCGTTCGTGGAACTCGGCGACACTCTTACGCGGGGAACCGTGGTGGGGTCGGGTGAAGAGCAACAACCAAACGGCGGGGAGTCAATGCCGCATGTACATAACTCCAACGCAATCACGGTAACCGAAAAGCGGATAGACGACAAGTAACAGCCCCCGGCACCTCACGCCTGGCGGATGGCTAACAAACCGCAGCGTCGGCAGGCCGAGGAAAGTGATTGTAAGCGGGTACTCCGGCATCTGTATAATCGCCAAAGGAGTCGGTCTCTCGGGTTGTCGCTACGTGTTCCAGCACGAGGAGAGCCATTGCCTGTCAATCATACAAAGCTGTGGAAGCCGATCGGTCGTATTCTCTGCGGGCTGGGATTTCACGACTTTCGGGTCGTCGACGTGACCTTCGGTTTTGCGGACAGTGGCAGCGTTGAGCGGCTCGAGTCCTGCGCCTGTGCGGTTGCACTACCACCCCCGACACCCCGTCAGTCAGCTTGCGCTGGTTTCACGACCCTTCCGCACTAGGACGAGCTGACCTACCGTCCTGCTTGGAGCGCCGCAAGCATCTTCCGTTTGTTCTCGAGTTCCGTTTTCAAAAGTGATCGGACAGCTGCGGGCTTGGCGTTCCCCGGGGCGTCTTGCATCATTGCCAGCAAGCGCTCGCACTCCCTGAAGGCGGCAGATTTTCGTTACTTGCGAGGGGGTTCCTTTTTGCCTTCGAACCAGCAGATATACCATGACCGCCCCCGCTTGCGTAACGTCGCCATTTTACTTCCATTGCCCGTTGTATATCTCAACGACGGTAGCTTGCCCATGAATATGCAGGGTTAGTCCGTAGGACGACCCACACACTTCCGAAGCTGTGGGTATGAAACGCAGACGTAGTGAGCGGCTTCTCGGAGAAGTAGTCTTTGCCCGACAGGTTTAGCTGGCTGGTGTCAGCCATTTAATCACCCCCCATCGGTTGCAATTGGTTGCCATTCTCAAAATACATCGCCTGTTAGCGGCGTGAGTTACTTAACTTCTACATCATTCAGTAGCCCCCTCACCGGTTCCTCCGTCTTCCCTGACCCCGAGACTGCGCACAGCGGGTATGTGGATCGGAGATAGGCACGTATTTACGACACACTTGGCAGTGCTTGGTGGAAAGCATGGCGAGGTGGACGACGTGGCTAGTTGGGTCACGTTTCCCCCGGATATTTCGGGATTTGTTTGGTCCGCGCTCTCGGGACCGGAAACTCTTCACGTACCCGGCACCAGCCGTCTGTGGCATCTATCCACATGGACTGTCCGAGGTAGGCTTCGTTGCCCGCCAGTGTGATCCGGTTAGCTCGTCCGAGCGATGCGCTGGAGATGCTAGTGACTTGCGCGTAGACGACGCGACTCGTGTGCTTGTGCTGCATCTTGATAATGTCGCCAGGCCGCAGGTGTCGTAAGTCTTCCACCAAAACAGTCCACCGTATGCTCAGCCCTACTTTTCGCTCCTGTCTTAATAAGCATAGGAGATATTACCAGGGGGAGAAGGCGCCTGCGGCGCGGAGGGGGAAACGCCCTTCTGTATTGCGGTGTAAGCGTCGAACTCTAGTCGAGCAGGGGTCTGGGTAGGGGGGTGAAACGTCTACCAACAACCTGTCAAAACTTGCATTTCTGTAGCCCGCTCCGGCGTTGGGAATATGCTGTCGGGCATGGCTCGCAAACTGGGACTTCTGCTGCACGCAATCATTGCGGTCTCGCTGGTCTATATCGCGATCCGGCTGAGCATCCAACCCCCGGAGGTGGCGCAACCCGCGCAGGTAACCCGTCCCCCTGAAATACCACGACCAACACAACCCATGTACGTCAGCCCTGAGGCCATGGCCGCCGCGTACTTCCTAGCGACCGGTACCACCGTCCTCCAACCCTTAAAACTCCGCCACGCATCGTTATTCAGAGAAGGCAACCACCCGCTCCACCCTTGGGCCCGGCTGAAGGCCCCGCCCACCTATAACCCCAAAGATGAAAGCAGGTTCCAGTACGCGCTGATTTCTTCGTTCGAGCCGCAAGACGAATCAAGCCACCACATGATGGTTGCCCGTTCCCGCACACCCACACACGCACGTCATCAGGTGCGAATATCGCGAACGTTCCGCGCCCGCATCACGAGGTACGAATCTATTTCTGCTAAACGTGCATTCTGGGAAACTGCTTTAGTTTAAGCAATATTGAATGTTAATAGTCGTTTCTCTCGACCGTGATCTAACGCGGACCGCACTCAACGAATGTTGGTGTGAAACGGGGGTGGCTCGTTTCACTTGCTCGAAAATCCGCTTACGGAAAAAGCGGACACTGGAGCTTGAGTGCTTCGATGGTCCGGATCGGGTCGAGAGCGCCCGCTGGCGGGGTCCATTATCTGATTTCCTACCCAATAACAAAGGAATCAGATATGTATCAGTCCATAGATATAGCCGCCCGAAAAGCACCCTGGAACAAAGGTAAGCTGGTCGGACAGAAACCACCCCTGAAACTCAGAGAGATCTGGGCTATCAGGATCCGATTGCAACTCGCTAACCGGCGCCGCGAGCTTGCCCTATTCAACCTCGCTATCGATAGCAAGCTGCGTGCTTGTGATCTCGTGGCTATTCGCG
>CBDDBH010000031.1:0-368174 GCA_965225625.1 Gammaproteobacteria bacterium | reverse complement strand
AGAGTTAACCGGCATGGAGCTTGGCGGCGTAACTCCGTTTGGAATGCCAGAGAGTGTGCCAATCTGGATTGATTCACGAGTGATGGAATGTAAGACAATAATTCTCGGTGGTGGGAACCGTTCATCTAAGATTGTTTTGTCTCCAACTATGTTGTTGAAGATCCCTAACGTTGAAGTGGTTGAAAATCTGGCCTACGAGAGTTGATTGTCTGCAGTTCCGGGGGGGGGGGGGGGGGGGGGGGGGAATTGAGTTTCGTGATAAATCCTACGGTGAGCTATCTTAAAAAGTACCAAACGCGATTCGAGAAGGGCGCTGCTTGTCCTTTCAGCGATGGCGCTTACATCAAAATGATGGAGCGCTGCCCCCTTGCTGATCATGTGGGTGTCCAATTAATCTGAGTCCCATGACCACGATTATCAAAAGCGGCACTCGTTTAATACTCTCGACGATGTGTTGAAAAGGGCGAAGCCAGGCGGCCGCGGGTTTCGTTGAACTAGGGGCGGGTCCGGGTAACGCGGTGGCTGTGTTACTGCGGAACGATTTTCCATTCTTCGAGTGCTTGGCGGCTGGACGTCTATGCGGCGCCCATTTAGTGCCCATCAACTGGCACTTTCATAGCGAAGAGATTGCTTATTTACTCGCCGACTGTGGCGCCCGGGTGCTGGTTTTGCATGCGGACTTACTACCAACGGTCGCCCCTCACTTACCTGCCGACATCGCCTATTGGTGGTGGAAACGCCGCCCGAGATCGCAGCCGCCTACGGGATCGAACCAAGTGCCTGCGAAGTTCCCCAAGGCTTTGAGCATTGGGACACTTGGTTGGCCGCGCAACAACCGATCGGGCGACCATCGAACCCACCTGGCACCCTGATGCTGTACACCTCGGGAACAACCGGCCGTCCCAAGGGAGTACGGCGTAGTCCCTTAGCTGAAGCAGCGCAGGCCGCTTACTACCAGGTAGTCGCGAACGCATTCGGCATCGAGCCAGGCGGCAAGGTAGCAATGACAGGGCCGATGTATCACAGCGCGCCGCTCGCTCATGCCAGCGTTAGTGTCACATTCGACTGCGACATCTACTTGATGCCACGTTTCGATGCGCAATGTCTGCTCGCGGATATCGAGCGTGAGCAGATCAGCCATATGCATATCGTGCCCACCATGATGGTTCGCCTCCTGAAGCTGCCTGACGAAGTGCGCCGTGCCTATGACCTGAGTTCATTGCGCGTAGTCATGCACGGTGCCGCGCCTTGTTCGCCGGACGTCAAGCGGGACATGATCGCGTGGTGGGGACCGGTGTTTCGCGAATACTATGGTTCCACCGAGGCGTCAATCATCAGTGTTTGTACGTCGGAGGAGTTTCTCCAGCGCCCCGGTACAGTGGGTCGACCGCTGCCTAGCGCGACTGTCGCGATTTTCGACGAAGCAGGCGATCCCGTTGCGCCGGGCGAGGTAGGTGAGCTGTATGCCCGCCTCGACATCGCGCCTGATTTTGACTATCACAATCGATCCGATGATCGCCTTGAGATCGATCGCAACGGGCTAGTCACAAACGGTGACCTTGGGTATTTCGACGCCGCCGGCTTTTTGTATCTCTGCGACCGCAAGAGCGACATGGTGATCTCCGGCGGAGTGAATATTTATCCGGCCGAGATCGAATCGGTACTCATCACCCACGAACAGGTGCACGACTGCGCGGTTTTCGGTATTCCGGACGCCGAGTTCGGTGAGTGTCTTGCCGCGATCATAGAACTCGTGCCGGGCGCCGCGCCCGGACGCAAATACGATTCAAAATTTCTACGCAATCGCTTGGCGCGCTACAAGGTTCCACGCCGCATCGAGTTCCAGCCCGACTTGCCGCGCTTGGACAACGGTAAGATATACAAGCGAAAACTCAGAGATCCTTTTTGGGAATCCGCCGACCGCAAGATTTGAGCATGTGCTTGTATCCAAAAGCGTGGGTCGATACGCTGCGCACGACTCACAATGGAGGATCCAATTACCCGTTTTGGACTTATGATTTGTTGAGCCGCGATGTACCCCAGGTAGTTTGTACTAGACTGTTCGGAATCGGGCGGCCAATGCTGCCGATAAGCGGGCGGAGTGATTTGCGAACTTGTCGCCAGAGAGAGTTAGGCATCCTCAATATCAAATCAGATTAGCAATGAGCTCAACCGACAATTCTGGTGAAGGAAACCGCGGCCTTACTACAGAGCGGCGGCGATACGAGCGATACACGGTCTCGATTGGACGCGACGTTGAGGAGTTCCAGCATCGCCTCGCTAGCTTGCAGGATCACTGACTTTTGCCCAGGAGGATTGTTCTTGGCGTGGACAGCGGGGGCCGGCATAGGGTTAAAGCAAAGGGAACTTCTGACCGTTCGGTTCTCGCTAGCAGAGTCCGACTATTCGTTGGAGGTGACAGTCTCCCGTATTCTGGCTGCAGGAATAGGTGTTTCTTTCGCGCGTGTTGATGCAGGCGTGTTGGATGTAATTAAGCAACATGCGTTTGAGCGTTTGCAAGCGCAGCCGGCCGGTGGACATGGCGCCCAAAGCGATTTCGATCGCGACCAGGTTATCGGCTCAATGAAAGGGAATTATATCGCAAAGTGCCGAAGGGTGCGCCCCGCGCCTGCATTAAGCCCCGGTAAATGTCCGCCGAGGACGCCCACAATCCTATCTCGACACGAATCAGATTTTGTGCAGTGTGTCACAAAACCCCTAGATCTGGGATAACGGGATTGACATACGGGAGGAAATCTGAATGGTTCGAGACTCCAAGGTCGCCCGGCCGCCCACCAGCCCAGCAAAGCCGAGCTTGAAGAGGACGTGAGCATCAATGCCACACCCGAAGCGTTGGCTTGGGCTGTCACTCGTGGCGGCACCGAACGGCGCGGCGAGAGTAAGCCCGTCGTCCCGTCCAAAATCGGCATCTAAGTAGGGCCGAGAACTTCATCTCTCCTGCTCATACTTGGCCATGACTGTTTGTGTTGCCATCAAGGTGCATGACTGCATCGTGTTTGCGGCGGACAGCGCTACGTCGCTTGTCTCCACAGACACGGATGGCAGATCTCTGGTGTCTAATATTTGGCAACACGGCATAAAGGTTTTCAACCTCTATAGGGGCTTACCTATCGTGGCAATGACCGCCGGTATGGGACATTTGGGCCGGCATCAATCAGCAATCTAGCGAAGGATTGCGACTAGAATTGTCTGACACCGGTGCTGTTGCACTGGACAGCGAATCATATACCATTGAACAAGTCGCTAATCGCGCGCGCGACTTCTTTGTCGGCAAATATAATGCAATTTATCCTGCGCCAGCCAATCCTCACGTATTAGAATTTTGGGTTGGAGGTTACGGGGCAAACGGTGCGCGGGGTGAAGTATGGAAATTCAAAATTGAAAACGGACGACTCATCCGGCGGAGCAATTAGTTAGGGCAGAAGATGACGCTGAATTAGTGTGGGGCGGGCAAATAAAGGCAATTAGTCGGATAATACATTGTCTAGACAATGAAATGTTTGCGGGCGCTCGCTCAACGCAAATTGACCGCTGAGGATATCACGGCGGTGCGCCAGGAGGTATCGACGCCGTTGGTACACTCTTCCATGCCGGTCCAAGACGCTATTGATCTAGCTGATTTTCTCGTGGATCTGACCAAGAGGTATTCTGCTTTTCTGCCTGGTGCGAATGTTGTGGGCGGTGATACCGAAATTGCGACGGTGACAAAGCACGAAGGCTTTAAGTGGATCAAGCGTAAGCACTACTATTCAGAACAACTTAACCGGAGGGACACAGATCATGCAGCAAGATGAAAAAGAGACGAGGGTAAAGAAAGCAATGACACCAACGATAGAGTCCCTTAAGCAACAGGATCTACCGCAGTATAGTTACCAAAAGCCAGAATACGGCTTTGGGTCTACTAGCAGCAATATGAGCGATCAGGAGAAAAAGGCTGATTGTTAGCCAAGTCCAATTAGATTAAGGGTCAGCCGCTACGCAATCAAGTCTCGGTACCGCAGACGCTTGCCATCCATGCCGCGCGCCATTCGGATCATCTGATCCACTGTGTCGGCCCTTCGGTCATTGTGGCGTCCGGCAAATTCTCCAACATAGCGCCCTAAGTGCTTCTCGCTCATGTGGTGGTAAGTGCCGTGGTAGCCACGCTTCAATAGGCTCCAGAAACTTTCGATTCCGTTGGTGTGAGCCATCCCGTTCACGAACTCGCTGATGCTGTGCTTCACGGTTTCGTGGTCAAACGGCATTCCGTGGTATCCGCCGTGATCGTCTGTATAGACGGTCGCGCCCTTGGCGGCGCGCTCGCTGACAAAACCTTGAGCGTCTTGGCGTCCGTCCCCTTAACCACGGCGGCGCTCACGCGGTTCGTCTCGCGATCCTTGGCACCAACAACGATTGCCTTCCCAACAGCGCCACGACCCGCGCGCAGCTTCTTGTGCGCGTGCTTGTTCTTTTCCTTGCCGCCGATGAACGTCTCGTCCACCTCGACGGGGCCGGAAAACTGTGCGCCGTGGCCCTTCCACGCTTCCCGGAGACGGTGAGCGAGGAACCATGCTGACCGCTGCGTGATCCCCAGATCGCGGTGGAGCTTCATGCTCGACACGCCTTTGAGATTGGTCGTCACCTGATACAACGCGACCGCCCAGACCTGAAAGCCTAGCTTCGACGATTCCATGGGCGTCTTGGTGCGGACGCTGAAGCGTTTGGCGCACTCTTTTTCGCGGCAGCGATAAGGCATCGTCTTGTGCTTTGCGCCGGACTGCACGTTCACCGAGCCGCAGTAAGGGCAGTGCAGCCCTTCAGGCCACCGCTGTTCCGCGAACCACCGCTCCGCCTTCGCGTCATCGGGGAACATGCGGAAAAGCTCTGCCAGCGTGAGCCCTTTGCGGTGGAATTTTCCTGGTGCCTTGTGTGTCATGTCCGCCTCCTTGTTCTTACAATATAGTGCCGAGAGCGGAACCAGGTCAAGAGATTTCGGCACTTTGCGATATAATTCCCCAATGAAAGAGATAACACGGAAGCACCTTGACGCGTTACTCAAGGCGTACTTCTCGATCTCGACGAAAAACTCTTCGTGTGTGCACGTGATGCCGACGAGGACAGCGAGCAACGCCGATATTTCGATTGCCGAACAATGATTCAGCGAAAATGCGAACTCCTTGCAGGCCGAGGTGCAGCGTCGAATCATCGATGGCTTTGATCACCTCGGCGAGCCGCTGAAGACTGAGGCGAAATCCGACCTCGGCTCTGGAGGTGGCTTGTCGCTGGTCGACAATGACGAATTCGAGGATTTTCTGAGCGTGACCGACATCGTTTCCAAAGCAGAGCCGCGCTACAGAAATGAACTTCACAAGTTGGAGCGGCGACTGGCGATCGTCGCTGGTCGGTTCGTTGATCGAAGCAATAACCCAGTCGGGCCGTCGTCGGCTTGTCAGGCTATCTCGGACGGGTTGCACGGACTCAATCTGCAGCACTCAGAGGCAACGATTACCTACCAGGTGCTCGAACAAATTGTCATACCGGGACTCGGTGGTATCTATGACGAGCTGAACCGCAAGCTCGTCGAGGTCGGTGTTTTGCCGGCGGCCTAGAGATAGCGAACCCCGAATCCAGCCAGGCCGGTTCTTTTTTGAAACTAACCAATCTGTTATTCGTATCGCTGGTGGGATTAGCTTTTACCACTAGCGGATATGCGCAAGAAGACGTGCGAGAGATGTTCGCCTGCAATTTCCATGGCGGCAAGGGCATGGACGACTTGATGTCCGCCCGCGACTTCTATCTGCAGCAATCGAAAAAAGCCAAGTTAGAAACCCCGAATGCATTTGTCTGGACGCCATTCAAGGGCAGCTTCACCCACGACTTCCTCTGGCTCACTGACCACGCCGATTTGAAAGCATTCGCGAGTTACACGGATGCCCGTGACGCAGTATCAGAAATGGCGGCGGTCAGAGTTCGCTTCGAATCGGTGGCAAACTGCAGTTCCCGGTATTACCATGCGCCGGAGGATCTACGATGGTGGCGAAACGCCGGTTACGACACCTCCGGCATTCGTTGCAGCCTCGGCATGCAATCTCAATGCGGGCGTGAGAATCGCAGACCTGGACGATCTGTGGGAACACATAAATGACGTCTTGAACGAACTGGGGAAGCACAAAGCGTTTCACCTTTACGTAAGCACCCCGTTTACAACCAGCCCAAGCAGTCCGGATGTGTTCATTCATAGGGTGAACAATAGTGCTTCGGTATGGGCCGATCGGGTCGAAGCCCTAAGCAATTCGGAGTCCGGTCAGGAACTGGAGCGGCACGCTAATTCCGTTTTGAGCTGCGATACCAGCCTGTGGTATGCGCATTGGGTCGTATCGGGCTAATTCCAATACTTCTGCAGTAAAAACCGTGAGCCAGTCGGTATAAACAAACCGCCGTGCCGGCCGGTTGAGACGTGTTGCCTATACTTGAAGCATGGGCACTGAATCTAGCGTTATGCGGCAAGAGGTGAACGCCTATGTCTCTATCCGAATATGTCGAATCGTATAAGTTTTGGGATGTCGTGACACTTTGGGCGCGCGAACGCCTGGAGCACGAAGAGATAGTAGCTCGGGCCCTCGCGAAAGCAGTTGTATGTGATGGGCTGGTGCTGAACAGTGTTGATCCCAAGCTGTTAAAGGTCAGAAACGGCAAGCTGGAATTTCGCGGCTATCCTTACGTGGGGTATTGCGCGACATCCGGCGGCGAGATGATGGTATTAAGGGCGGATGCACTAGAAAATTTGTTGTCGATTGTACGTCAGGCGAAGACACCGTCTCGCGAGGAACTCTCGGAAGAGTTCATCATGAAGCAGGATTTTCAGCGGTGGCTCGCGTGGACTAGCGAGAACCTTCCGGAGTTCTGGTATGGCCCACAAAAGCAGCGGATTGGGGCTTAATATCGCACCCTCATTGCGAGGCGCGTAGCGCCGCGGCCCCCGTAAAAAGGGGGGCGTTTCCATGGACGCCCCGCCCTACAACTAGCCTCCGGATCCCACCAACCACCCACAAGCTAATCGATCGTGTGAGTCGCGCCATCGGTGCGGCCGCTACTCAATGACGCGGTTTGGATCAATGGGGTCAGACTAAGTCTGACTCCATTGAATGATCCCTGTAGATTACAAGGCATAGTCCATTCACTGGAGGGGATCAGCTATGAAGAAACAACCTGTATTATTTTCGGCGGCGTTGGTCGCGGTGTTCGCGCTCGGTACTGTGGCAGGCGTTTTTGCCGCGGCTGACAAGGGCGTGTCGCCGGTACCTACACTATTGGATCCGGCGGTTTTCGAGGGTAAGGGGCTGGAAACCGTACCACCATGGCCCGCTGAGATTGTTTTGAGCGGGGAGTCGAAAAGTACTAGTGCCACGCTGTTCATGGGCGAGTTCGTTGCTATCGTCTATGAATCGTCAGCCGTGAAGCTCGCCTTGACAGATTATCCGTTTGACGAGTTCGTCCACGTCCAAAATGGGAACCTCGTGCTAACGCCTGACGGCGGAGAAGCTCAGACTTTCGAGAAGGGTGATTCGCTGGTGGTCCCCAAGGGCTTCACCGGCACCTGGGAGATGAGCGATGGTTACCGCGAATTTCTCATCGTGGAAGCCAAAGCGATGCAAGCGGCGATGCAACCCGGTGGTCTGCTCGAAATCTATAGCGAATCTGAGTAAACGCAAAGCCTACCCAGCCGCTGACGGGTTGTATGTAAACCGCATCCGGGATTTGGACGCGGTCGCGGTTGGGGGTCCAATCATGTGAGCGCACTGATATACTCGGCAGCGCTGCGGCATAACGGAATACGCGATGCATCTCGGATATTTCGGCTTAGAAGTGAGTTCACTGGAGGCGTGGTATGACTTCGCGACCAATATTGTCGGGCTGCCCGCTAACCGTGATGCTGACGGTACGCTTGGCCTGCAACTGGACGACCACGCGCGTCGCTTCATAATTACGCAAGGCTCGTTAGATTCATTGAGTTTCGCGGGTTTCGAGCTCGCAGATCGGGATACATGGGCAGAAGCTGTCAGGCAGGTCTCGTGGATCGCGGCGTCATCGTCTACGCAAGCACAGCGGACGAATGTTCGCAGCGAAAGGTTGAGGATTTCGCGTGGTTCCGCGAGCCCAGCGGCTTACGTTATGAGAATCTATTATGGGCCTGAACGGGCAGCTACCCCTTTCAGCTCGGATCTGATTCAGGTCCGGATTTGTGACCGATCCTGCGCTTGGGATCGGCCACATGCTGATCCAGACGGCAGATCTTGCCGAAAGCGAAGACTTTTACGTCCGCAGACTGGGTTTTAAGATCACAAATCGCGGTGATGTCGACAAGAAATTCAAAGCGATATTCGTACGCTCGGATTCCCGGCACCATTGCGTGGCCATCTGCGAGTTTCGACCGGAACTGCCCGTCACATTACCCAACAGCTTTGCACACCTCATGATTGAGGTGGCGTCAATGGAAGATGTTGGTATGGCCTATGAGCGAGCGGTTCGCAACGGCGTACCGATTAGCCAAGGCCTCGGGCGGCATCCCGATGGGATATTCTCTTTTTATTGTCAATCGCCTTCAGGCTTCGAGTTCGAGATTGGCGCGGGCAGCGTCATTGTCGATGACGACGACTGGCCGGTCGACACTTACCTTGCAACTAGCGATTGGGGTCATTTCGCGCCGGACGGACAACAGCTCGGTAAGCCGGGGCAAGCGGCGTAGGAAAAATACTGGTCGCGCCACGGCGTTACAAACTACGTGACATAAGCGATCTGAAAAGCGGCGCAAACGCCCGTGAAATAAAATAGATACGTGCGTCGGTCGCTGAAGCCCATTGTCGCCGCCGAAAGGTTGCGCAATTACGCAAGGATTTCCGGCATCGGCCATTTCTCCAGTTCAGTCTCGAGGAATTTGCCAATCGCCAAGGCCACATCCTCGCACCAGGCTGGTGCAACAATTTGCACACCGATTGGCAGGCCGTCCGGCGAGGTCCCGCCACGCAACACCACGGCCGGCCAACCCATCAGATTGTAAGCATAGGTGTAGGAAAATGCCGGCATGTTGTCGAAGGTGTCGCCGTGCGGCAGTGCGGGATAGGCATTGACGGGACAAATGATCGCGTCATAGCCCCGCATAAACTCGACGATGCGCTGTTGGTAGTGATGCCAGGAACTCAGCAGTCCGATGATGTCCTCAGTACCAGCGTTCTCGGCAGCACATCCTTGCAACAGGCCCGTCAGCATCTGGTGAGTTTCCGTGGTGCCCGCTTCCTGTAAACGGTCGTATAAAAATTTACCGTCATCGATTGCAAACAAACCCATAAACAGGTCCAGCACACCCTCCATACCTGGCGGGACACGTTCGTCTACGATACAACCGGCGGTCTCCAACAGCGATGCTGCTTGCGCGATAACACCGCTGGTGGCGGCATCTGGAGTTACCAAGCCATTGGCGGTATGCATCGCCATTTTTAAATTCTCAATGCGATTTTCCGCCGGGTGACGGATCGGGATCGACACCGCTACCGGGTCGTGACCATCTGGGCCGGCCAGAATAGGTAACGCCAGGATTAGATCGTCTACATGCCGCGCCAGCGGTCCGATACTGTTGGCTCGCACTGTCCACGGTGGTACCGGTGGCCAATATCCGGTTTGAGGTACACGGCCGGTCGTCGTCTTCAAGCCAACAATGCCGCAGCAATGCGCGGGAACGCGCACACTGCCGCCCAGATCACTACCGAGCCCTAGCGGTGATCCGCCGCACGCAATGATCGCGGCCTCACCGCCGCTGCTGCCGCCCGGTACGTGCTCCAGGTTATGGGGATTGTTGGTGCGGCCGTAAATCAAATTGTCGGTTTCGAAAGCGAGGCAAAACTCCGGGATATTCGTCTTACCCAGCATAATGCCGCCCGCCGCCCTGAGGCGTGCCACGGCTGGTGCATCGTGTTCCGGGACGCGTTCTTTGTGACCAAGGGTGCCGCCGGTGGTGATGAGACCCGCGGTGTCGAAACAATCCTTAATGGTCATCGGCACTCCGTGCAAGGGTCCTAACTCCCCGCCGCGTCCTGTCGCAATATCGGCCGCCTTTGCTTCTTCGCGGGCCCGGTCCGCCGCGGACAGCACGACGGCATTGAGCACTGGGTTTACCCGTTCAATCTGTTCCAGATGTGCATCGATCAACTCGACAGAGGAAACCTCCTTTTTGCGTACAACCAATGCCATGGCGCTGGCTGACAACTGGCACAGTTCATTCATCAACGGATCTCCGGCGCTTTGGCGACAGTGTACTCAATTCCATTTGGATTGGCCGTGGGCGTACGAATACGCCACTATTGATATACTTACCCCCTAAGCATAGACTACAGCAAATGAAGTTGCCAAAGGAAATTCGCGAGCGGTTTAGCCGTTACGGCCGTCAAGGTGGTAAGGCTCGATCAGCCCGCTTGAGCCCAGAAAGGAGGCAGGCAATAGCGCAACGTGCCGCCTCGTTGCGTTGGATAAGTGAGCGATTCGGAGATCCAAGCTTTGCTACCCTCGGCCTGCCCGGCGGGGACATTGTCGACGCTGGCCTGGCTGACCTAGCGCTTGGCAAGATCACCGTGGAGAGTCTGGTTGTCTCAGTTGCCGCGCCGCGGCTCCGCCGCGAGGGTATTCCCGTCGGTCAGGTGCAGGCCGAACCGGAAGATCGTCTCTACGAATTGTTGTCGCGAACGGAAGGTGAACTTGCATACGCACGTTATCGTGCCCATCTGCAACAAATCTCTTCCTTCGCCGACGGTTGCCGCTACGCACGAGGCGTTGGAGATCTCGCTGCGACCTAAATTGACGCGCGAGTCCCTTCGGGCTTTGATGGCGGAACTCGCAGGTTCAGCTCGAAAAAGGAGGAAATATCGAGTCTTTCTTGTTGGCGGCGGGACGGCGGTTTGGGCAGGATGGCGAGAGTCGACAATCGATGCGGACCTGTACGCCGATTACGACGAGATCTTTCACGATATCCAAGCAATCAAGGAGCGCTTGCAACTAAACGTTGAATTTGTCCGTCCGGAGGACTTTGTGCCTGCTCTGGCGGACAGTGAAAGTCGGCACATTTTTGTCGAAAAAGTGGGGACCGTGAGTTTTTATCATTATGATCCCTACGCACAGCTTCTATCTAAAGTAGTACGCGGTTTTAACCGTGACCTTGCTGACGCCCGAGAATTTGTTGCCACTCAGATGGTAGACCCGGTGCAATTTCAGACTTTAGTTCGCGACATCCCGAAATCGGCCTATTCGAAGTACCCTGCGCTGTCCCACGTGGCCGTACAAGAGGCTGTTGATTCCTTTTTGTCCAGCCTGCGCGAGTAGAATTCAGCCAGTTTTCAATGTTGTTAGCATGGCAATACGCAGGCTAATGCCCCCGTATTAGGCTGAGCTAATGATCGCTCAAATGCCGCACTGCTGCCCTGGGATCGCAATCGAAGTCCGATAGCACGACGCCGTTGCGCAGTACGTAAGCACCCACGCTCATCGCTGCAGGTTCCTTTAGGTAAACCGGATCTTTAACGGAGTATTCCACTTCCATTCGTCTGCCGTCGTTGACCAGGGTGTATAGCTCCGCAACTTCCTTTTTTTCGCTTGAGGGTAAGCCGCGGCCATTGCCCCATCGGTCATAACTGAAATATTTGCTTTCGACAATCAGCGCGCCGTGTTCAATTCGACCAATTGAATAGCCTAAATGACTTGGCGCGATACCCTCGGGAAAGTCTGACCGGCCCAAGTGAATTTCCCGATAGCCGTTGTTGAATTCATAGTTGATTGTCAGCAAATCGATACTGACTCGCGTGATCTTCATCGGATAGACCGGGACAATAGTGTCCGGCAGCGGTATTGGCTTGCATTCAAATGATGGATCGTCGTCGACGTTGAAGTTTTTTAGTGCTGCTTCACCGGCAGGGGTTGCAGCCAGGCGAGATCGCCCGAATGGGTCGGTCTTGGAGGGATGAGAGGCGGGCAGCCGAGCCCGCACCCAAACGCCGGTGAAATCGGTTGATTGCGTGATCGCAACGGGGGCTTTTGGACGGTTATTGTTTTGGCGCTCCGCTTCGCTTCGAGGACGACCAAACGACCAGAGTTTTTCACCATCGGCGGTTATGACATATCTGATGAACACCCGCGTTTCAGGTCGCTTACGATCCGGGTTGCCACGGACTCGAATTTGATCGCCGACCTTGAGCGATTCGCCGGTCCAACCCATTTCCGTCAGAATTGGTTTCGAATTCATTTCCAGAAGCACACGTTCAGACTTCCCGGACACTGCATCCACTTCTACGACTGCATACGCATGGGGATTGGTCCACGATACTTCCACCACCGTGCCTTCAAACTCGACGAATTCCTTCATCAAATAGTTTGATCTGGAATGATGTGCCGAGGCGCTGATCGGCAGCAGCAATGCCAATAACGCGGTCGCTAAATAGGTGTTTTTAGACGTGGAATACATGAGATATAGTTTCTCTGATAATGCCCCTGGCGTTTATTTACAGCGATCCCCAGATTTTCACGCGCTCACAATTGTGGGTCGACACGTTGATTAGCCGGGCGCGTCCAGCACGCCGTAACCCAACGATCTACGTTAGGGTAGGGGGTAAGTGAATATCGCAACAACTTGCTAATGCCGATGACTGACGCAACATTTAAATCAGCAATAGCAAATGCGTCGCCGAATAAATATTGCCGGCCGGCCAAATGACCATCGAGGACCTTTAGCGGCGGCTCCAATTCTTGCCGCGCCAGGTCAATTTGTTGAGCGTCGGCTTCGTGTTCTTGCTTGTAGATGACCTCATTCATCATTCTGACCAGCGGCGGTTCAATCGCCGTCATCCCCCAGAAACTCCACTGCATCGTTAGTGCACGGTCAGCTGCAGTGGCCGGCCATAGCGAATTGCTGTAGTTGGCGGCTAAATAGAGGTTGATGGCCATGGATTCAAATAGTTTCAGCGTGTCATCTACCAATACGGGTACCTTGCCGTTGGGGTTAATGGCTAGAAACTCAGGCGTGCGTGTATCACCATTGAATTGACCGATCGGTAGGTGTTCGTATTCAATGCCTAACTCCTCCAATGCCCACAAACATCGCGCGGCACGTGAGGTAACGTGGCCATAGAGTTTTAGCATTCGGGGCACTCCTTAAAGTTTTCGAGTTTCAAGGTATCCGTATGGAAATGTGAAGTACCCTGATCCGGGCCATCAACTCGTAGCATCGAAGTGTGGGCGGATTGCGTAACTGTCCCCTTCCTTACGGGGACGGCCGCCGAGCCTAGCTCGCCGTTCTCGCGATGACATTTGAGTTGAATTCAACGATAACGCTGGGGTCATGATTCGTATTTGACTGTTGATACTCCGTGGCTACAACACAGTTTGTTCCAGTGAACTCAGTGACTGAAAAACGTACACTTGATCCCAGTCAACCGCAACCACGTTGAATTCATCGAAAATGAGACAATGAGTCGCCAAGCAAGCGCCACGCTGTTGCAGCGCCTTTGCATCATTAAGGCCGACTATGGCACGGTGCCCTGTGTAGAGAAGCTGGCGCTGTTGAGCCAATTGAAGACGCGCCGGCTCGGCGCCGCGGATGAAATCCTGCGCCTGCACGATACCTTGTGTTTCCTGCGCGCCTACCCGGACAACGCCGACGTACTATTCCTGGTTGAAACGCTGCTGGCGGATTTCACCGCACGTTCCGATCTGAAAAGATTTCGCACTGTGCTCGCGGGTTCGGCACTACCCGGCACTATCATTGATTATTCGTTCTTCTGGCCGATGGCGCAGTGGATCGCCAAACGATGGCCAGAGCACTTTGCAATCGATTGGCCGGCCGTGGAGACCTCTGCACGCTTGAAGGAGATTGTGCCGCTACTCTCGACGTATGGTGAACGAAGCATTTTCGACGAGTTCGATCTTTCGCCGCGTGAGGCAATCGAGCGGCTCAAGGGAGCTCAGGAGAGCGATGCAACGTTTGTGGTACGTCGCATCGGCAGTATTTATGCGGACGACTTCGAGCGTGAAACGCTGCACGACGCATTGGATCTTCCCTACCGACTGCGTCCGAACAGTGCCCAGCCGCTACAGTCGCTGGACAAATACCCGTGTCCGAAGATCGCTTTTCAACGCGGTCCGCTGCAACGCAAGCGTCCCGATCTGCGCGTCGCGCTGACACGGCGGCCCCGGTCTGTACGCAGTTTGTCACCGCGCGCGGCGGAAAAAATTCTGGACCTGGCCCGGGCCGCAATGGTCCTGCATCACCGGGATCTGGACGCGTTCTCCTACGGCTATAACCACGACGTCCGGCTTGTCGATTGTGGTGGAGGTCTGCAGTTCGCCTGCATCGGCATGCAGCCGCAGCGCCGTTATCTACTGCCTGTCGTCTACGGGTTTCTGAACCTGAAAAACGGTGTGCCGGTCGGCTATTTTCAGACCAGCGAGGTTTACCGATCGATAGAGTTGTCATTCAATACGTTTACGACTTTCCGCGGTGCTGAAGCGGCGCAGATCTACGCTCATGCACTGGCGATGACGAGGCACTTATTCGATGTTGACGAATTTGCTTTGGATCCTTATCAGTTGGGTGCCGGTAACAAGGAGGGGCTGGAATCCGGCGTCTGGTGGTTTTATTACAAGCTCGGATTCCGTCCGCGTGAGCCGAAGGTACAGGCGCTGGCCAATGAAGAATTGCGCAAGATGCAGCGCAATCGGAGCTATCGCTCGAATGTAGCCATCCTGGAAAAGCTCGCGTCCGAGTACATGTATCTCAATCTTAATCCGCGACGTAAACCTGTCGATCTGCCTGTTCTTTGCAACATCGGTTTCGGTTTGGCGGACTACCTTGCGCGCGAGTTTGGCGCCGCGCGCGAGTCGGGTATACGCGAATGCTCGCGGCACGCCGCGCGATTACTGGACCTGACCTCTCTGCGCGGGTTTTCGCGCGACGAGCGCCAGGCCTGGTTACGCTGGGCGCCGCTGGTCGTGAACCTGTCCGGCATCGATCGCTGGACGGGTGCTGACAAACGCGCAGCGGTTGCTGTCATACGTGCAAAGGGCGGTCGCAGCGAGGAAGATTTCCTCAAACGCTTCGATCGCCACCGACCGTTGCAGCGGGCGATCCTACGCTTTGCAAAGCAGGTGGATTGATCTACGCCAAGCTGCAAGCTCTACTGAGCGCTCAAAATTTGTCGTTCAATCCCGTGCTTGTTTGAGCCGAGTGCAAAATGATTTCAGAATCTCGATTCGCGCGGACTGCTTGTCGTCACCGGGTATCGACGTCCATGGTGCGTACTCCGTGCTGGTGCGCGCGACCATGTCGTTGACGGCAGCCGTGTAATCGTCCCATCGCTCGCGATTTCTCCAATCCTCATCGGTAATTTTGTGTTGTTTCCAGGGGATCTTCTCGCGTTCCTTGAAGCGTCTGAGCTGCTCGTCCTTGCTCAGGTGGAGCCAGAATTTGAGCAATATGACCCCGTGGTCGCAAAGCTGTTCCTCGAAATCGCTGATCTCCTCGTAGGCCCGCTGCCATTCGTCGTGGCGTGCGAACTTCTTTACTCGCTCCACCAACACCCGCCCATACCAGGAGCGATCATAAATTGTGAGGTAACCTGCCCGCGGGATGTGTCGCTAGAATCGCCACAGATAGTGGTGAGCTTTTTCCTCATCGGTCGGTGCTGCCACCGAGATGACGCGCTAGAGTCTTGCGTCGATCGCACCGGTTACCCGCCTAATCGCTCCACCTTTACCCGCCGCGTCCCAGCCTTCCATTACGGCGACGGTGAACCGCTTTTTCGCTCGAGCTCGCCATGTCAGCTCGCCGATCTGGTCCTGATATTTTCGCAAAAGCCGTCGGTAGGACTTGTCTGACAGCTTTGTTTTCATATCTACCCGATCGAGGATCGTAATCTTGGCTTTGGGCACATCGATGGCAACGAGTTCATGTACCGGGGGATGTGAGGTAGCAGCTTTCCCGACCTCGATGCGCTGCTGAATAGCGTTAAGTAGAATGCGCCCAAAGGTCAGGTCCCGGTAGCGCCCGTCGGTTGCTTCCACGATATGCCAGGGACACACCCCAGTATCGGTCATTCGAATGGCACGTTCGGATACGCTGGAGAACTGGTCGTAGCGTTTGGAAAATCTTTTCAAAAGCGGTGAACTTCGTTTATTCCCTTTACTCTCCCTCTTAAGCTTCTTTTTCTGTGCGCTCTTGGAGAGATGAAACCAGAACTTCACGATCAACGCGCCGTCCTCGATGAGCATGCGTTCGAACTCAGCAATGCGTACCAACTCACGGTCGAATCGAGATGCGTCACTGCGGGCGTAAACGTGATCGATGATGGGGTGTGTATACCAAGAGCCGAACATGATCCCAACGGTGCCCCGCCTCGGCAGCGCTTGCCAGAAACGCCAGAATCGAGGCCGCTGACGATCATCCTCAGTCTCGTCCCAGAAGGCATGGGTCTCTATGCCACGGGTGTCCAGCCATCGATTCAGTCGGTTCACGACAGTGCCTTTGCCGGCACCCTCGACGCCGGAGACGATCACGATAACGGGGATTGAGGTCTCGCGTAAGGTGCGTTAGATGTTCAGTAATTCAGTATGGAGCGTTGGCTCTTGCGTATGGTAAACCTTCTTCGATACTTTTCGACCGACTTCAGCTGCCCAAACATAACAACTCCTGCTATACCCAGGGTATCGCTCCAATCGGCCCGCTAGCCCTGCGTTCATCTGGTTTTGGTGCTCATAAAGTTAGATCACTTCAAGTGGGAGATCACTGATTTGTATCATATGAGCGCGCGAAGCAATAAGGTATTAGTGTTTTTGAGCACGAGCGGTCTCGGGACTCGCTCTCGCATGATTACGGGTGTGTGATCGGTGTAGTTAACACACTAACCGGGCGGTCATTGCCTCAGCGGGTGTTGGGGTCAAATTTGCGGTCGAAGGGGAGTGAATTTGGGTTATGAAAATCTGCCTTTTCGCGATGCCGCCGCGAATCTCAAGCCGTGCCCTGGTCAACGCTCTCAAAAACCAGTTTGTTATTGACGTGGAGCCCGAGCGGATCATTCAGCGTACCTATATGGACACCTACGATAGGCAAATGCTTGAAAATGATACCGTGTTGGAGTGGATCGAGGAGGGCTCAAATACGAAACTCGTTTGGCGCTCGCTTCGTTCGGGATATCCGCTCGGCGAGCAACGCGTGCCGCAGGCGCCTCGGTTCATGAGGGATTTACCGCGTCGACAATTTCGCGGCAAGATCGAATCTATCACCGGTATTCGGGCTCTGCTGCCGCTGGCCACGCTCACCAGTCGGACCAAGGGTATTAATGTGCTCGACAGTAACAAAAAGCGCGTATTGCGATTGGAGATACAGCAGGATCGTGCATTGCCGGAGAACCGCACCGAACCCTATCGCACTCCATCGAGAATCGGCGTGCGGCGCGTCCAACTGTTGGCAATGCGTGGTTACGGCCAAGCGTTCGAACGCGTTCGAGACCGACTCATTGACGTGTGCCAACTCGCGCCGATGAGCCACGATCCGGTATACGAGGCGCTCGAAGCCTCGGGAGAAAAACGCACGATCCCCAGGGCTGCCCCCCAAATCGAGCCGTCGCAACGGACTGACACCGCGGTCACCGCTATATTGCTACAGTGGCTGGACGTCATCGAATTCAACGAGCCGGGGGTACGCGGCGATGTCGATACTGAGTGTCTGCACGATCTGCGTCTGGCGGTACGGCGCACGCGATCCTTATTGGGTCAGATTAAGAAAACCTTCCCGGCCCGGCGAGCCGAACGCTTCGGTAAAGACCTCGCCTGGATCGGATACGTAACCGGTCCTACCCGCGACATGGATGTCTATCTACTTGCCTTCGAGGGATTTAAATCTCAACTACCAAAACCGCTGCGCGATGATCTGGAGCCGCTACGCTGCTATCTGCAGCGTCACCAAAATATCGAGCAACAGGCCTTGGTGCGGGCCCTCAATTCGGCGCGTTATCGTCGGTTGAAGCGTGACTGGCGCGTTTTCCTGGAAGCTCCGGTGCCCCGCCGTCCGACCTCGCCTAATGCGGTGCGTGCCATCGCCGACGTCGCGGCTGAGCACATTGCGCGGATCTATAAAAAACTCAAAAAAGAGGGAAAGCGCTTGCATCCCGATTCGCCGGCGGCAGATTTTCACGACCTGCGTAAGACCTGCAAGAAGATCCGCTATTTGATCGAGTTCTTCAAAGACCTGTACCCGGACGTCCGTGCGAAGAAACTTATCGCTCAGCTGAAACAGTTGCAGGCATCTTTGGGTGCCTTTCAGGACCTTCAAGTACAACAGAACTCTTTGTCTCGCTATCGTGCAGACATGCTGGCTGAGCACTCGCTGACGCCGCGTTGTGATAGTGCTTTCGATCTGCTCATCGAATCACTGGCTTCCCACGAGAATGAGCTCAAGCGCAATTGCATGCTGGTGTGGAAGCGTTTTATCCGTTGCGCTGAACGCGATGCCTTTAGCAACTTATTGCGACAACAGAAACGCACGGCGGTCACAGTCCATTGAAGACGTTGGCGATCTACAGCATCAAGGGCGGCGTAGGGAAAACGGCTGCGGCCGTCAATCTCGCGTGGCTGGCAGCAAACCAGGGCTACCGTACGCTCCTTTGGGATCTTGATCCGCAGGCGGCTGCAAGTTTTTATTTTCGGATCAAGCCGAAGCTTGCCGGCGGTGCGCGGCGGCTCATCCGGCGCAAACGGTCGCTTGAAGACGTCATCAAAGCTAGCGACTTCCCAGGACTTGATCTGGTTCCGGCCGATTTCGCCAACCGCAATATGGATCTGTTTCTCAACAGTGCGAAGAAGTCTGACCAGATTTTGCGCAAGATCCTCAAGCCCGTTGCCCGCGAATACGATCTGCTTCTGTTCGATTGCCCGCCGAACATCTCACTCGTGTCGGAAAACGTGTTCCGCGCTTCGGATACTTTGCTGGTGCCCCTCATTCCGACGACCCTCTCGGTACGCACCTATGCTCAGCTTGTTCGCCACCTCAGAGAATCGGCGCTGACCGAACTCGATGTCTTGGTTTTCTTTTCCATGGTGGACCGGCGCAAACGGCTGCATGAGCAGATCGTGACCCGATTGCAGCAGGATCGCCAAGAGGTGCTCAAGGCCGAAATACCTTATGCAAGTGAAGTCGAAAAAATGGGATTGCGCACGGCGCCGCTGATGGCGTTCGCGCCTGGCGGCAAGGCGGGCACCGCCTTTGCGGAACTGTGGCGCGAACTGGAGTCGCGCTTTTGATCAGATTAGAGGATCAATATTGAGGCGCTATAGCGTTCGCTTAGGGTCGTTGACTCCGTATATAGGTACAGAGTCTATTATTCTGAATTAACGACACAGTGCGATGTTAGTCAAGGAATGTTGAAGATGGTCACTATAGCGCGCAAGCGGCGCAGACCGATCGCGGTTGGCGTCATGCTCCTGCTGCTGTTCAACTGGGGCAGCGCGCTGTGTGCCGACTGTGTACGCGCAGAGAAGACAAACGAGTCGACCCATCTGCACAACGCGGATGGCGCACACGCCCATCACGGGGCGCCCGACGGTGGCGAGCAAGCCGATGCGCATTGTCTGGGTAAGTGCGACTGTGAGCTGGCGCAGATCGCGGTAGCCAAAGCACCGGCGAGCAAACTCGACGTCGGTCTCATTCCTCCCATGCGTGTCGCGATTGCCCAATCGCGCGATATCGGTTTGTCGACGTCGGCCGCGGTGTCGTGGCGACCCTACTTGTCCGAGCGAGCCGTTTCCCCCCCTTTTGCAAGGTATAACGTTCTGCTGAACTAGCGCTTTCTCCTGTTTCGCCACTGATTCAAGCGTACCTGCGAGGAGGAAGGCTGTCATGCCCATACTAAAGTCTGTTCTGCCAGCGCCGTGGCTCTGGCTGATTATCGTTTTCAACGCGTTCCGCGTGGACGCGGCGCCGAACGACACGTTGATGTTGGCCGAGGCGGAGCAACTGGCGGTGCGGGGTGACCCTGCCGTACTGGCTTTACAAGCTCGCGCTGACGCCCTGGATCAACGCGCCGTCGCCGATGGTCAACTGCCGGATCCGCGCCTGAAGCTGGCGGCGATGAACCTGCCGACCGACAGTTTCGATCGCGACGATGTCCCAATGACGCAATTGCAGATCGGCGTGCAGCAGGCCTTCCCTCGAGGCCGCTCACTGCATTATCGCTCCGAGCAGACCCGGGCGTTGGCGCGCGGCGATCGGGCCGGAGCCGAAAATCAAAGGCTTCTAGTCCTGCGTAACGTTCGTAGCGACTTCCTCGAGTTGTACTACCAGATCCAGGCGGCGGCAATCCTGGGGGAACATGAAAAATTGTTTGCGCTGTTGGTGCAGATCACTCAACGTCAGTATGCGGCGGGTCGTGATAATCAGCACGATGTCATGCGCGCGCAGTTGGAACTCTCGCTGATCGCTGATCGTTTGACGCGCCTGCGCGGCGATCGGGAGAAGGCGGTGGCCAATCTGGCGAAGTGGCTGGGCATGGACAATGCCCGGCGTCCGCTGCCAGAGTCGTTCCCCGAGATGACCGAAGTTGTCGAGCTCGAGCTGCTGCTCGATGGCCTCCAGAGGCATCCGCGTATGCGCATCGAGGACGCCGAGGTGGCGGCCAGCAAAAGTGCGGTGGCGGTCGCTGAGCAGCAATACAAGCCGGGCTGGATGATCGACGTTTCCTACGGCGAGCGCAGTGGCTTCGAACTCGACGGCCGTGACCGGTCCGACTTCCTGTCCGCCATGCTGCTGATCGATTTACCGCTGTTCCGTGACAAACGCCAGGACCGCAGCCTCGCTGCAAGCCAGTATCAGCGTACCGCGCACCAGCACGATCGCATCGATCGGCTACGCGAGCTGCAACGGTTGGTCGAGACCGAATACGCACAATGGCGTCGCGAGGGCGAACGGCTTGAGCTTTACCAGCGCAGGACGTTGCTGGAGGCGCAGCAGAATTCAGAGGCGACGCTAAAGGCCTACCAGTCCGACGTGGCTGATTTCACCACCTTGATGCGCGCCCGGCTGGCTGAACTCGACACCCGCCTTGCCATGCTCCGGATCCGTGTCGATCGTGCCTCGGCCCAGGCCCGGTTGCTCTACCTGGCGGGGGAATCGCCATGAACCGGACGTTATTGTTGCTGGTTACGCTCGTCGTCGGATTGGGCGCAGGCCTGGGGGTCGCGCGCTACACCAACATGTTCCGCACGACCGCTGGCCAGTCAGGGCCGGGGGCGGATACGGTAGCCCGGGAGATCCTGTACTGGACCGCGCCAATGGACCCCAGCTATAGAGGCAACGCGCCAGGCAAGTCGCCCATGGGAATGGATTTGATCCCTGTGTATGCCGATGCGGCTGGTGGCGGCAGCGAGGAGCGCGGCGCGGTGGTAACTATCGATCCGGACGTGGTCCAGAACCTCGGCGTGAGGAGCGTTGAGATTAACCGGCGCGCGCTGTCGCAAGACATTGAGTCTGTTGGTTATCTGGACTACGACGAAACGCTGATGAGTCACATCCACACGCGCACTGACGGTTGGATCGAACGCCTGCTGGTCAAAGCGGAGGGGGAACGGGTAAAACGCGGTCAACTATTGTTTGAGCTCTACTCGCCGACGCTGGTCAATGCCCAGGAGGAATACCTTGAAGCACTCGCGGGTAAACGTGACGGGTTGATTACCGCCTCGCGCGAGCGTCTGCATGCGCTTGGTATTTCCGACGCGCAGGTGAAGCGCCTCACCGATTCGCGGCGCGTTTCACAACGCGTGCAGCTGTATGCGTCGCAGGATGGGGTCATTTCCAAGCTCAACGTGCGCGAAGGCATGTATGTGAAGCCGGCAACCGAAGTGATGACGCTTGCCGATCTGCGCCAGGTCTGGTTCCTGGCCGAGGTATTCGAGCGTCAGGCTTTCTGGGTAGCCGCCGGGCAGGCCGCCGAGGCACGTCTAGACTCCCTGCCGGGTCGCAAATGGGAAGGGCGCGTGGACCACATCTACCCGGCGCTGGATCCCGTCACGCGTACGCTGCGGGTTCGGCTGCGTTTCGAAAACCCGGACGAGTTGCTGAAACCGAACATGTTCGCGCACGTATCGATTTTCGGCGAGGAGACGACGGCATTGGCCGTGCCCAGAGAAGCGCTAATCCGCGGTAGGGAGGGCGCGCGGGTAATCCTCGACCTGGGTAATGGGCATTTCGCACCGCGAGACGTCGTCACCGGGATAGAGAGCGGCGAGTACGTGGAAATCGTTTCCGGTCTGCAAGAGGGCCAGCGTGTCGTTGCATCCGGGCAATTCCTGATCGACTCGGAGGCAAGCCTCAAGGCGAGTATGCATAGACTGCAGCCGGCCGATGTGGATGGGGAGCAGCACCATGATTGAGCGCATTATCGGCTGGTCCATCGACAATCGCTTGTTGGTCGTGCTCTTTGCCGTATTGCTGGCGCTCGCGGGCGGGTTCGTGCTTTCGCGTATGCCGGTCGACGCGATCCCCGACTTGTCCGACATCCAGGTCATCATCAAGACCAGCTATCCCGGTCAGGCGCCGCAGGTCGTCGAAGATCAGGTCACCTATCCGATGACTACCGCCATGCTTTCCGTGCCGGGCGCGGTAACCGTCCGCGGCTACTCGTTCTTCGGCGACTCTTATGTCTACGTCATCTTTGAGGATGGTACCGATATCTATTGGGCACGCTCGCGGGTGCTGGAGTATCTCAGTCAGGTTGCCGGACGGCTGCCGGCAGAGGCCAGTGCGGCGTTGGGACCCGATGCCACGGGCGTGGGATGGGTGTACGAATATGCGCTGGTCGATCGCAGTGGCGGCCACGATTTGTCCGAGTTGCGCGCGCTTCAGGATTGGTTTTTGAAATATGAGTTGCAGACCGTGCCGGGCGTCGCCGAGGTCGCGACCATAGGAGGCATGGTCAAGCAGTATCAGGTGGTCTTGGATCCCGATCGGCTACGCGCCTACGGCATCCCGCTCGCCCAGGTCAACGCGGCGATCCGAGCCGCGAACCAGGAGGTCGGCGGCTCTGTGATCGAAATCGCGGAGGCTGAGCACATGGTGCGTGCCACGGGTTACCTGAAAGGCATCGATGAGTTGCGCAGCGTCCCGCTTGGTGTGAATCGGCGCGGCACCCCGATCCTGCTCGGCGATCTGGCAGATATCCGTGTCGGTCCGCAACTGCGTCGCGGCATTGCGGAGTTGAACGGTGAAGGCGAGGTTGTCGGCGCGGTGGTAGTCATGCGCTGGGGGGAGAACGCGCTCGCGACCATCGAAGCGGTAAAGACCAAGCTAGCGCAGTTACAGCGCGGGCTGCCCGAAGGCGTGGAGATCGTCGAAACCTACGACCGTTCGCGGCTAATCGAGCGCGCAATCGCGACACTGCGAACAGCGCTGGTGGTAGAGTTGCTGCTGGTCGCACTTGTCTGTGCGTTGTTTCTTTTTCACCTTCGTTCCGCCGCGGTCGTCATTGTGAGCCTGCCTATGGGGATCCTGGCGGCCTTCATCGTGATGTACTACCAGGGGATCAATGCCAACATCATGTCGCTCGGGGGTATCGCCATTGCCATTGGCGTGATGGTCGATGCGGCCGTGGTGATGATCGACAATGTACACCAGCACATGGAAAGGCACGGCCCGCAGACGGACCATTGGGCCATCATCCGCGTGGCGACTCAGGAGGTTGGGACACCGATTTTCTTTGCGTTGCTCATCACCGGTCTGAGCGTGCTGCCGGTGTTTACGCTTGAGGCCCAGGAAGGCCGCATGTTTGCACCGCTGGCCTATACCTGGATCTATGCGATGGCCGCGGCTACGGGACTCGCGGTGACCCTCGTACCTGTGCTACTCGGATTTTTCATTCGCGGCCGCGTCGCACGCGTCGAGCGCAATCCCGTCACTCGCCTGCTCAAATTTATCTATCGACCAATCATCAGTGCAGTGCTGCGAGCGCCGTATTCGCTCGCCTTCGCAGCGTTCGTGATCATGATCGTCGGCTTGTGGCCACTTACCCGCTTGGGATCGGAATTCATGCCGGAGTTGGATGAGGGCGATTTCATGTACATGCCGACCACTCTGCCGGCAATATCCATCGGCAAAGCACAGCAGCTGCTGCAGCAAACCAACAAGCTGATCCGCACGCTGCCCGAGGTGCAATCAGTGTTCGGTAAGATCGGTCGCGCGGAGACGGCGACGGATCCTGCGCCGCTGACCATGATTGAAACAGTCATCCGGCTGAAGCCTCGCACCGAGTGGCGTGCCGGGATGACCATCGCGAGTCTCAAAGCGGAGCTCGATACGCTGGTCGATCTGCCCGGAGTAACTAACGCCTGGGTCATGCCGATCAAAACGCGCATCGACATGCTCGCGACGGGCATCAAGACCCCGGTTGGTATCAAGATTGCTGGCCCGGATCTGGCGACGATCCAGGCTATCGGCCAGCAGATCGAGACGGTGCTGCAAGACGTGCCGGGCACGCTGTCGGTCTATGCCGAGCGTGTCGCCGGAGGGCGCTACGTCAACATCGACATTGACCGGCTGAAGGCCGCCAGGCTGGGACTCAATATTAGCGATGTGCAGAACATCGTGCGCACCGCCGTGGGTGGCATGAACGTCACCGAGACAGTCGAGGGCTTGGAGCGCTACCCCGTGAACGTGCGCTATCCACGACAGATGCGCGATTCAGTCGAACAGTTGCGTTTACTGCCAATCGTCACCCCTGCCGGGGCGCGGATCCCGCTCGGCGATGTGGCTGATATCGCTATCGATGACGGACCACCCATGATCAAGAGCGAGAACGCGCGGCTTAACGGCTGGGTGTTTATCGACACCCAAGACCGCGATCTGGGAAGCTATGTGCAGGAAGCCCGGCAAACGGTCACCGACGCCGTATCTCTGCCGCCGGGGTATTCGCTGACCTGGTCCGGGCAGTACGAATATCTTGTGCGTGCGATGGAACGACTCGCGATCGTTGTGCCGGTAACTCTACTGATCATTTTCACGCTCCTGTACTTCAACTTTCGCAGCGTCACTGAGGTGTCGATCATCATGGGAAGCCTGCCGTTTGCCCTGGGCGGCGGTGCGTGGCTACTGTTCGCCCTGGATTATCAGCTGTCAATTGCCGTCGGCGTCGGCTTCATCGCGCTCGCCGGAATTGCTGTGGAAAACGGCATTGTCATGCTGGAGTTGCTGAAACGATCGCTGGCAGAACACCTGCGTGGGCTATCTCCTGGGACGGACCTAGATCCCGCGGTTCTGCGCGATGTGGTCGTCGATGCCGCGTTGCGGCGCGTGCGCCCGATCACGATGACGACTTGTTCGACGATCGCCGGCCTGCTGCCCATTATGCTGCTCACCGGAACCGGTACGGAAGTCATGCGCCCGATCGTGGCGCCGATGATCGGCGGATTGCTGAGCTCGACGGTGCTGACGCTGCTCGTGATCCCGGTTATCTACTACTTATGGCAGCTTAGAGCTTCCGCTCGGGAGCCGAATTCGATTCCGGCTCAGTGAGCTGCTTAGTGGCTAGCTGCACGAGTCGTGACGGACTTGGCGATGGCTATGAACTACCGATGCGCGCGCCAAGCCTGCGCAAGAATGCAGTTAGGTATACTGTCGCTTCTGATTCTCCCGAAGCACTGGTGCTGGAGGAGCTAAATTTATAGCGGTGGGTTGTCGATTTATGCGCTAAGGCAACTTGGGCAAGCACAAGGGAATTTGCGATGAACGGATTATTAGTCACTGTTGACGTTAATGGGCAAGGCATGGGCTGTTACACCGTGGTACCGGAGGGTGAAGGCCCGTTTCCAGGGATTGTTGTGATCCAACACGCGCCGGGTAACGACGAATTTCTGCATTCGATCGTACGCAGGCTTGCTGAAGCCGGTTTCGCGGCCAGCGCGCCGGATTTATACCATCGTCAGGATCCGCACGCCGGTGGCATGTTGGACAAAATGAATCTGCTTAAAGATCGCGAGGTGGTTGCGGATGTGAACGCGACCGCTGATTTCCTCAGTGCACATCCGCTGGTGTCAGCCGAACGGCTTGGCATTACTGGCTTTTGTATGGGTGGTCGAGTGGTGTATTTGATGGCTGCCGCGAACCCGGTATTTCGCGCTGCAGTTGCTTACTATGGAGGTAACACCATGGTCCCGTGGGGTGATGATGTCGCCACGCCGTACGAGCGTACTGGCGAGATTTCATGCCCGCTGATGTTCCACTTCGGCGCAGACGACACCAATCCTTCACCCGAGGACATGGAGAAGTTAGAGGGTGAACTAACGCGCCTGGGCAAACCACATGAGTTCCATGTTTACGCTGGCGCGGGACATGCGTTTATGAATTTCAGCAACGCCGAGCGTTATCGCGAAGACGCATCCAACACGTCTTGGCCGCGGACGTTGGAATTTTTCGACCGCTATCTTAAGTCTTGAATAAGCGAGCTGTGCTGCGGAGCTAGGCTCTGCCGGCTGAGCGGGCTACGGATTAATCTCGGCGATCCTGGAATCGAGGCGCCTTGATAGCGCCTTCAAATTCCACAGCGAGCGTTCCAGCTTCAAGGAGCACCATCTCCGCAGTAACTTCGAAGGTTTGCTTAATCGCCCGCTCGATTTGCTCGGTCACCACGCCGGCATTGCTACCGTGTTTGAGCTCCATCGACAAACGCAAGCGATCCAAATCCTCGACGGTAACCACTTCCGCCTTGAAATCGAGGATCCTCGAATCGCTGAACATGAAGTCCTCAAACTCCGAATGATTGATATTGACGCCGCGTACTTTGAAGAAGCCAGCTGTACGGTGGGCGTGTTTGATGACCGAGAACACCGAGAATGGGCTGTCACCATCAACGTTTGTTTTGCGGCTCACCAGATCACCGGAATTCCAGCGGATGAACGGCGTAGCGTTAACCGCCCATAACGGCGTTACCACCAGCAATCCGACTTCGCCGTCGGCGACCGGCTCTTTGCTGTCGGGATCGAGGATCTCGCAATAAAACATGTCGTCCCAAATGCGGAAGCCATCCGCGGCGCCGTCCTCGGAGCCCATCAGACAGATCTCGGTCATGCCGAATGAGTCGTACACTTTGGCCCCCAGCTTCGTTCGATTTTGGCGCGCTTCGCAGCTGACAAAGGTTCGGCCGAACAGATGACGCGCTCGACGCTCGATTGGGACAGATCGATACCCTGTGATTCGGCATGGTTAGCCAGATGCAGGCTGTAGCTGGACATGCCCATCCACACCGTCGGCTTGAGGCTCTCTATGAGCTGTACCTGCATGGCCGACGGCGTAGACGCGCCCGAGCCCGCCCAATTGATGCCAACCCCGATGTGTTGGCACACCTGCGCGTACACATGGCCGACCGGGTGGATCCCCAGCGGAAAAGAGATGTGCGCCGTGTCGCCTTGTTTTAACCCCATGCATTGGATGCCACGGGTGAAACCCTGGTACATGTACAACATGTCGGTAAAGGTCCGTGGGTAGAACAGCGGCTGTCCGGTCGAACCACCCGAGCGCCAGTACTCCATGACTTCGTTACGCGGCGCAATGTTGAAGTCGCGCATAAATTCTGTCGGCGAAAGCGCACGCAGTTCGTCCTTGTCGAGGATCGGAATCTTCCGCCATTCGGACGAATCGTTGAGATTGCTGCTGTCGATCCCACGAAGCCTGGCCTTATGAAAAGGCGCTCTGCGAGCTAACTCGACCACAATCGGGCGCCGCTCGCGTTGGATCTTATCGATTTCGGCGCCCGTAGTTGGCACAGACAGGGGCAATTTCGGTGCGCTGCGTTCCATTACACGTGCTCCTGTCTTCAATTGCTCAAGTGGTTATAGTAGCTTCAGCGCTTTCGCACCGCATCCGGAGCCGATGATGAATCGTCCAATCAAATTCGTTTGTGCAATGTTGGCCGTCGTTTTATCTGGCGCCGCGCACAGCGTATTGGCTGATCCCCAGACGATTGTGATCTACGGCGCCAGTGGCAACATTGGCGGGAAAATCGTCACGGAAGCCTTGAATCGCGGTCATAAAGTGATCGGCGTGTCTCGTAATCCCGCCAAACTCAAAGTTGGCGGTGCCAACTTCTCCGCGGTTGCCGGTGATGTAACCGACGTTGACTCGATTTTGCAAACTATCGATGGCGCGGACGCCGTGGTGGTTTCGGTTCAAGGCACCGCCCCCGGTAACCTGGCGCACGACACCGTGCACGCCAAATCTTCGGTCGCACTCATCGCCGCGGCCCGCAAGGGCGGCGATACAGCGCCCCGTATCGTGCAGGTCGGTGGTGCAGCGACCATGGCGAATAGCCGCTACACCATGGACCAAGAGATCCCTCATCTGGGTTTCCGGGCGCCGGTCGGCTCGCCCTTGTACGCGATGCTGTTCGGCCATTGGATCGCGTTGCAAAATTTCCGCAATAGCGACATCAAGTGGTCGGTCGCAACGCCCGCGGGCGACATCGAAGCAGGCGACCGCACTGGCGCCTACCGGATCGATACCGAAACCCGCGTTGTTGACGCCGCCGGGAAGAGTTTTATTTCCCAGGAAGACTTCGCCGTGGCCATCATTGATGAATTGGAAAACCCCCGGTTTGTCGGTCAGCGATTTAACGTGGGCTATTAACCCGCACATTGCACGAGTTTCTCACAGGCTTCTAGGGTGCGGGACTACTGTTCTACCGTGATCCGCGCGGCCGCGGCAATTGCCCAGGGCGCAAGCGTCAAGGTCAGAACCAGCAGGGCGGCCAGAAGATACAGGTGCGCCTCTACCGGCATGCCGCCAGCCGCGACGTCAGCGGCGCTTGCGCCTATGATGAGTACCGGCGTGTATAGAGGCAACACCAGGATGGACATCAGCACGCCGCCACGTTTCTGCGATACGGTCAGCGCCGCGCCGATCGCGCCGATCAGGCTCAGGACTGGCGTACCGAGCAGCAGTGTCACCCACAGCACGTTCATGGTAGCGGAGCTGATGTGCAGCAGCACGCCGAGCAGTGGCGCGAACAACAGCAAAGGTACACCGGTGACCAGCCAGTGCGTGACTACTTTGGCGAGCACGAACACCACTGGGGGTTGCGGACTCAATAGCAATTGCTCCAGCGTGCCGTCCTCGTAGTCGGCATGAAAGATGTTTTCCAGCGACAGCATTGCCGCGAGCAGGGCGGCTACCCATATCACTCCCGGCGCCATCCGTTGTAGCAGATTGACCTCCGGGCCGAGACTGAGCGGAAACAACGTGACGACGATCAAGAAAAACACGAGCGGATTAAGCGCCTCGCTTGGCCGGCGCCACGCCAGCAGCAGATCGCGTCGCACGATCGTGAGGAATGCCTCGAAAACTGTCGATTCCTTCATCCTCAATCCCGGCGTTTTGTCCCCGGAGTGCGGTCCGCCGCGCTTCGGGGTGAGTACGCGAAGCGTGCTTCTATTATATATACCTCGGGTGGATCACCAATGCCGTGCTTGCTCGCGTTACCGACTACGGACATTTTTGAAAGCTGACCGGTCGAATACAATAGCAGGTTGCGTGAAATGACATTGTAAAGGGGCCGTCGAGTTGAGCCGAAGCGCGACTGCAGCGGGATTGTGTGCGAAAGTCACTGATATGGAAGCCGACAAATTTGCGTCGCTCGCGGGCCCACCGTCGAACGGAACGGCCTCCTCGCCGGATCCCGCTGCGGCTCGCAGGAGTGGCGGCGCCTGCCTCGAGGGCGTAAACATTGAATGCAGGCGGGGGGGGAGATTGCTGTTCAGCGGCTTCGACTTCCGGCTCGACGCCGGAGCGATCCTGCAGATCGAGGGAGCAAACGGCTGCGGTAAAACGAGCCTGCTGCGAATACTCAGTGGCTTGATGCGCGCGAGCGCAGGGTGGGTGCACTGGTGCGGAGCCGACATCGTCGAAATCCGCGCCGAGTTTCATCGCAACACGAGTTATGTAGGGCATTCACCGGGAATCAAGGATTATCTCACACCGCGAGAAAACCTCGCGTTCACAGCCGGTGTTACGGTACGACGTAGCGACCAGGCGCTGAATGAGGCGCTCGAGCGCGTTGGACTGCTGGGCTTCGAGGATGTGCCCGCACGAATTTTATCGGCCGGTCAGCGTCGGCGCGTGGCCCTGGGGCGCTTGCTGGTAAGCACGGCACAATTGTGGTTACTGGATGAGCCGTTCGCGGCGTTGGACAAAAGCGGCAAAGCCATGGTCGAAGGTCTTCTCGGGCAGCACGCCGGCAACGGTGGGATGGCGGTCGTAACGACTCACCAGGCCATTGACGTTGCGTGCAGGGTCGAGACCCGAACGCTCGCAATGGCAGGTTCAACTTAGATCTACAAACGACCCGATGCTCGAACCATTCTACAAGTACGCGGCGCCCCAGCACTTCTATCGCCTCGCGCAGTTTTTGACGCCGTGGCTCGGCACCGTAACGGCTATCCTCATCGCGGCGGGCTTGTATGGTGGTCTGGTGTTGGCGCCGGCCGATTACCAGCAGGGTGACAGCTACCGGATCATGTTCATACACGTGCCTAGCGCGTGGATGTCCCTTTTTGTCTATATGGTTATGGCGATCGCCGGCGCAGTCACTCTGATCTGGCGTGTCAAGATCGCGGAGGTCATTGCGTCTTGCAGTGCACCGCTGGGTGCGTCGTTTACCTTCCTCGCGCTGGTGACGGGATCGCTGTGGGGCAAGCCGATGTGGGGGACGTACTGGGTCTGGGACGCACGCCTCACCTCTGAGCTGATTCTGTTGTTTCTGTATATGGGTTTCATGGCGCTGGAGGCGGCCATCGAGGACAAACGCACCGCCGCCAGAGCCTGCGCCGTGTTGGCGCTGGTAGGCGTGGTTAACATCCCAATCATTCACTATTCCGTGGAATGGTGGAATACACTGCATCAGGGTCCTACAGTTTCGAAATTCGACGCACCCTCCATCCACCTGAGCATGTTGATGCCGTTGCTGATTATGACGTTTGCATTTACGCTGTATTACACTACGGCCCTGCTGATACGTGCACGCTGCGAGATTCTCGCCCGTGAGCAAAGCGCGGCCTGGGTACGCCAACTGCCGGAACATTCATGAAGACACTGACCGAATTCTTTCATATGGGTGGTTACGCCTTTTACGTGTGGAGCGCGTACGGGGTGACCTTCGTAGTGTTGTTGCTCAACGTGCTCCTGCCAATTGCGCGTGCACGGCGCCTGCGACGCGGTCTGGCACGTCGGGCGCAGTTTGCCGGGAGCAGCGAGTCATGACCATGCCGGCACCCAGGCGCCAGCGGATGATTTTCGTCGGCGTCATTGTGATCGGCGTGGGCGTCGCCGCGCTGCTCGCGTTACGGGCCTTTCAGGGCAATCTGTTGTACTTTTTCAGCCCGTCTCAAGTGATGGCTGGAGAAGCGCCCCAGCACCAGAACTTTCGCGTCGGAGGACTGGTGGTGGACGGTAGCGTCAAGCGCCCGGGCACCGGCTTGACCGTGAACTTCGATCTCACAGATACGCTCGCCACCGTCTCGGTGCGGTACACTGGAATTCTCCCGGATCTCTTCCGTGAAGGTCAGGGCATTGTCGCTTTGGGGCGGTTGAGAGTGGATGGTGCATTCGAGGCCGAAGAGGTACTCGCTAAGCATGACGAAAACTACATGCCACCGGAAGTTGCGGAGGCCCTGGCAACCGCCAAAAACGGCGGCGCGATCCCTTATCCCGATAGTGCAGAGAAATGATCCCTGAAATCGGACATTTTGCGCTCATCCTGGCGCTTTCCATGGCCATGATTCAAGGCGTGGTACCGCTGATCGGCGCCCATCGGGGCCTGCCCGGCTGGGTGGCGGTCGCGCCGCAAGCGGCCCGTGCTCAATTCGTTTTCGTGTTGATCGCGTTCGCGAGTCTTACCTATGCGTTCATCGCCAAGGATTTTTCGGTGAATTACGTTGCCAACAACGCCAACTCGGCGTTGCCGCTTGTCTACCGTATTGCGGCAGTCTGGGGAGCGCACGAGGGATCGCTGTTGTTGTGGGCGCTGATTCTATGCGGCTGGACGGTTGCGGTCACATTCTTCAGCCGTTCGCTGCCTGCGGTATTTTCGGCACGCGTAATCGCCGTGATGGGGCTAATCAGCATCGGCTTTTTGCTATTCATGCTGACCACATCCAGTCCGTTCCAGCGGCTGATCCCGGCCGCCGCGGAGGGGCTTGACCTCAATCCATTATTGCAGGATTTTGGACTGGTCGTGCATCCGCCGTTACTCTACATGGGCTATGTGGGATTGGCGGTGCCGTTCAGTTTTGCCGTGGCGGCGTTGCTCGACGGACGACTGGATCTGACCTGGTCACGGTGGACCCGCCCGTGGACGCTGATTGCTTGGGCTTTCTTGACGGTGGGGATCACGCTCGGGAGCTGGTGGGCCTACTACGAGCTGGGCTGGGGCGGCTGGTGGTTTTGGGACCCGGTAGAGAACGCGTCGTTCATGCCTTGGTTGGTAGCGACCGCGCTGCTGCATTCGCTTGCAGTGACTGAAAAGCGCGGGGCTTTCAAGGCTTGGACAGTGCTACTCGCGATCTTCGCATTTTCCCTCAGTCTTTTGGGCACGTTTCTGGTCCGCTCAGGGGTGCTGGTTTCCGTGCACGCATTCGCCACCGATCCGGGCCGCGGTGTATTTATCCTTGTATTTCTGAGCGTCGTAATCGGCAGCGCCCTGCTGCTCTACTCGTGGCGGGCAGCGGGCATCAGCAGTGGGGGCAGCTTCGGCCTCGTCTCGCGTGAGTCACTGCTGTTGACCAACAACGTACTGCTTGTCGTCGCAGCAGCGACCGTGCTGCTGGGTACACTGTATCCATTGATCCTCGACGCCCTCGATCTGGGTAAGGTTTCCGTGGGTCCGCCATACTTCGCCGCGGTTTTCGTGCCGCTCACGTTGCCACTGGTATTCCTACTCGGGTTTGGACCGCTGTCGCGTTGGAAGCGTGACAGCGTGTCCGGCCTGGCGCGTCAATTGAGGGCCGCTGTGGCACTCACCATCGTACTTGCTGGCGCGTTCCTGCTGTTGGCGTCGCCGCCGCGCTCGCTTCTGGCTGCCCTGGGTATTGCGCTTGCCGGATGGGTTGCTTTTACGACGGTGCTCTCTGTCGGAACGCGCATCGCCAAGCTCGGAGGCTGGCGCAACGCCACCAGCCTACCGCGGGCGTTTTTGGGCATGGTTGTAGCGCATCTCGGTGTTGGCGTATTCGTTGCCGGCGTGACCATGACATCGACCTACAGTGTGGAGAAGGACCTGCGAATGGCGCCCGGTGACAGCTATGAGCTTGGCCGTTATCAGTTTCTTTTCGAAGGCGTCAGCGAGATCGAGGGCCCCAACTACCGAGCGCAGAGGGGGGTGATGCGGGTCGTGTCCGGGTCCAAGGAAGTCGCGGTCCTCTACCCGGAGAAGCGCTATTACCTGAGGCAGGCACAACCGATGACGGAAGCAGGGATAGACGCTGGCGTGTTGCGCGATCTCTACGTAGTGCTTGGAGAGCGGTTCGACGACGGCGCATGGTCGCTACGGCTCTACCATAAACCGTTGATCCGGTGGCTGTGGATGGGCCCGCTGCTAATGGCCCTGGGAGGGGTGCTAAGTGCTACTGATCGGCGCTATCGAGTGCGTACGAGATCGGCTCAAAAGCTCGATCTCACGGACGATCTGGTGACGACATAGCCGTTACGGCTGCGCTACCAATGCTGCGGTTCACGCTCCCGGTCGTGCTGTTCCTCATCCTGGTGATAGTGCTGGCACTCGGTCTGTCGAAGGATCCGAGCCTGGTGCCTTCACCACTGGTAGGTAAGCCCGCACCGGAGTTCTCATTGCCGCGGTTGCGGACACCGGATCAGAACCTGAGTCTGGCCGAACTTCGCGGCAGCGTATCATTGCTCAATGTGTGGGCGACCTGGTGCGCGGGGTGTCGACAGGAACATGACATGCTGCTCGAGATCGCGGCCACGGGCATAGTTTCGATCTATGGTCTGAACTGGAAGGACAACCGCAAAGACGCGCTCAGGTGGCTCAGAGTTCTCGGCGATCCTTACATCGCCAACGCCGTCGACGACCAAGGCGAGGTCTGTATCGACTACGGCGTCTACGGTGCCCCTGAGACTTTCGTGCTGGCGCCCGACGGCCGCGTGGCCTACAAGCACGTCGGGCCGATAACCCGGGAGATCTGGGAACAAACGCTGCGTCCCCTGATAGCGGGTCTGCAGGCTGACGGATGAGCGCAGTGGCCAAGGGTTTTCTCTGCTTCGTTGTGCTTGCGGTATCCGCCAGCGCGACCGCTATTGTTTTCGAACAGCTGGATTTTTCGACGCCCGCTCAGGAACAGCGTTACCGTGAGCTGGTCAATGAACTGCGCTGCCTGGTGTGTCAAAACCAGAATCTGGCTGAATCGGAAGCGGAACTGGCGGGCGACTTGCGCGCCCAGGTCTTCACAATGCTGCAAGAAGGCGCGGGCAACGAGGAGATCATCGATTACATGGTCGCCAGGTATGGTGATTTTGTCTTGTACCGCCCGCCGGTAAAAACAACGACCATCGCACTGTGGGTGGGTCCGTTCGTGCTTGTCGCCATAGCGCTGGGGATACTGTTCATCCAGATCACCAAGAACCGAGCGCGTGCGAGTCCTGAAGATCTGAGCAATAGCGAGCGCGAGCGGCTCACAAAAATCCTCGCGGCCTCGGCCGACGAGGAGAATGGCGCATGATCGTTTTCTGGCTGGTGGCCGCGGTCATGATTACGGGCGCTTTGGCGTCCGTGCTGCCGCCGCTGCTGGGCCGGCGGGGAGCCGGTGCTCCGAGTCGCGCTCAAATCAACGTCATACTGCACAATACAAGAATGGTCGAACTGGATACCGACCGTGCGCTGGGCACAATCGGTGACGAGGAGTACGCCCCGGCGCGTGCTGATCTGGAAAGAGCTGCACTGGATGCGTTGGGATCAGCGGACGGCGGCACCGGCCAGAGCCCAACGGTGAGTCCAATCGCGGCGGTGGTTATCGCCCTTCTGGTTCCCACCGTGTCGTTCGGCCTCTACCTTACCCTGGGGACGCCGCAAGCCATCACCGGCCTCGCCCAAGCCTCGACGCCCGCCGCGGGCTCCGCAGCGAGTGCAGATGCCGAGAGTCAGATGCAACATTCTCTGACGGATATGATCGCGGGGTTGGAAGCCCGCCTCGAAACCCAGCCGGACGATGCCGAAGGTTGGGGTATGTTGGGGCGCTCCTATGCGGCGCTTGATCAGTTGGAAGCTGCGCGCTCGGCTTTCAGGCGCGCACTCAAACTGCGCAGTGACGATGGTCCCTTGATGATTGACTATGCGCAGGTACTCGCGGGCCTGAACGACGGTGACCTGCGTGGTGAGGCGACCGATGTCGTGCACGCTGCGCTTCGATTAGGGCCGGACAATCCCAAGGGTCTGTGGCTGGCCGGCATTGCCGCGCTGCAGCGTGGGGATTTTGAAAATTCGGTCGAAACCCTGGAGCGGTTTCGCAGCAGTACGCGCCTCGAAGGCGAGCAGGCGCGGGTCGTCGACGAAATCATCGAGCAAACCCGGGCCGCGATGGGCCAAAGGCAAGCGGGTGTGGAACCGGCAGCCGCCGCCGCCGGAGCCCAGCTGTCTGTGAGCGTTGCCCTCGCCCCCGAAATCGCGGACCGAACAGATCCCACCGATACGGTATTCGTATTTGCGCGCGCGGCCCAGGGCCCCCGCATGCCGCTTGCAATCGTCCGCAAGCAAGTCAGCGATCTGCCGGTGAAGGTGACCCTGGATGACTCGCAGGCGATGACGCCGCAACTGAAACTATCGAGTTTTTCGGAAATTGTCGTCGGCGCGCGGATCTCGAAGTCGGGCAACGCCATGGCCAGACCCGGTGACCTCCAGGGATTCAGCGCCGTCCTCAAGATGAGTGACGTGGCAAGCGTCGACGTGGCTATCGATGAAGTGGTCCCCTGATGGCCGGCATGCGGGGTCGAAAAACCCTTTCCCAGCGTTAGTTGTTTTGCAAGGCTGATCCAGCCGGCCTGCGCGCAGGGTTTAGCGCCTGGGGATGGGCGCCAGGTTTATCTCCCATTGCGAGTACATGGGCAATCGCTTGGCGAGCAAAACCACTACCACAACGAAACCCGCCAGCAGTCCAATCGATAGGCCCACATCCAGCAAATTATCGAGCGGTCGGGCATCGGGCGAGAAAACCGGAACTATCATCAGGTATTTGCTCATCCAAATGCCCAGGTTGATGCCGAAACCGACGATACACATTGCCAGCAGTGATCGGTTTACGACCGCGAAGATCAAGGTGACAAATGGGACGAAGAAACAACCGGCCATCATGGTCCAGTAATACGGCGCGTAATGCCCGTACATCTGCCGCCACAGCGGATCGGTTTCGTGCGGAAGGTTACCGAACCACATCACGAAGAATTGGGACCAGAAAAAATACAGCCACAGCAGCGTGAAAGCGGTGACCATCATGCTGAGGCCGCGGACCTGACGGGGCCCGAAGTGAGAGGTCGTTGCAGCAGATTGGCCAAGCAGAGCCGGGAATACGATCAAGGCAGCCGTCCCCGCGAACAGGTTGCCGAACCAGAACAAAATCGGAAACACGGTACTGTGCCAGTGTGGGATCAGCATCATGGCGAAATCCCACGCAAAAAAGGTGTTGCAGAGCACGAAACACAGAACCACTACGGGCGACAACACATAGAGCTGGCGCTCCACTTCGCGATGGTCGACATCGCTCGCGTTCGCCAAATCGGGTCGCAAGGCCTTCATTACATAGACTGCGCTCAAGCCGTAAAACAATAAAAGCGCACCTACATTTCTGATCAATAACCAGTTGATGTTGAGCCATGGGCTCAGATGCGCGTCAGGGGAGGCCGACAGCCAGTAGAACAGGTCGTCCTTGGCAGCGTAATAAATCAGCAGGAAACCCAGGATGGCAAAAGGGGAAAATGCCATGGTGCTCAGCTCGGCCAGCCGGTGGTAGGGCTTGGACCATTGTGCGCGAACCATGCGTGTGATGGCGCAAAACACGACGCCGGCCTGGCTCACACCCATGAGAAACAGAAACGAGACGATGAACAAGCTCAAATCGGGCGGTGTGGTCTCGTTGCCCGCTGCATGTACGGGGCTGGCCACGAGGAGCAAGGCGATCAACGCTAAGCGGGTTACGTCGATTGCGACGGCTGGAAGGCTGGGCTGGGCTTGGGTCTGTGCGCTGCTCATTTTTTACCGAACTCGTCTTTAACGTAATTAATGACGTCCCAGCGTTCCTCGATGCTCAACGCATCACGGTAAAACGGCATGGTCGCCCTCCCACGCGTGAGGGTGAAAAACAACTGCCCGTCCGCCTGATCCTGGGTGTAATCCTCGTTCAAATCCACCGGAGCTTTCGTGAGGAATTTGCGCCCAACCGGTCCGTCGCCGGAGCCTTGCTTGCCATGACACACATAGCAGTTTATCCCGTAGAGGTACGCGCCCCGGGCCAGCGACTCGGGGCTCGCAGGTACCGGATTAGGTATCACCGCCGCAGCGTCCTTGGCCGCGGAACTGGCCTCTTCGGTGGTCGGATCAGGCATGGTTTCTCCGCCCACGATGGGAATGGCATCGGGCTCTGCAGGCGCCGGTGATTCCTGAGGTTTGGCGGACGGCTGATCGACCATATCCTGATCCCAGGGGTAGCCCCAGCCGAGAGCCGCGTAGCTCAGTAGCAGCAGTGCAGTGATCGCGCGTGTAGTACGCCTCATCAGCCCTCCTCCGCCAGCGCCCGGATCTCTTCGGCGCCGGCTTCACGCAGGATTGCCTCGGCGCGTTTGAAGTGTTCGTCATCGTCACAGACCACCGTCACGGCAAATTTGTCGACCCCGGCTTCCGGTACATAAGCCCGATTGCGCACGGCGGGCAGGCGTGCGCTGACAAAAAAACCCAACACCGTGAACAGGATTCCGAACAAGATGGTCGTTTCGTAGGTGATAATCAAATACGGTGGAATTGCAATGATGGGTCTGCCACCGACTGGATGCAGGTACAGCACCGAGGTGCCGGCCGCCAGCAAAAACCCCGTGGCAGCGCCGGTAATTCCGCCGACAAACGAAAAGCTTTTAATTGCGGATTTTTTCTCGCCAAGCACTTCTTCCACGCCCTCTACGGGGATCGGCGACAGCAACTCCGGAGTGGCAAAGCCGGCGCCCTTGAGCGTGCCCGCCGCTGTAAGCGCGGACTTGGGCTCCGGGAAAAGTCCTACAGCGATGTTTGTCATGCCAGGCTTCCTTCCGGTTCGGTGGCAATAGGCGCCGCCTTTGGGGTGTCCATCGTTTCCTTCACTTCGTAGATGGACACACTGGGAAAGATTTTGACGAACAGTAGAAACAGCGTTACGAACAGCGCGAGAGACCCGACCATGATCGAGATCTCAACGAGACTCGGTACATACAAGCCCCACGAATCCGGCAGGTATTGACGTGACAGCGAGGTGCCGACAATGAGGAAACGCTCCGTGTACATGCCGATATTTATCGCAATAGACAAAATGAGCATGGGTACAAACGAAGTTCTGAAACGTTTGAAAATGCACAGCAGGGGTAATACCGCGCAGAACAGGATCATCTCCCAGTAGAGCAGCGCGTAATAACCGAATAATTTATACTTCAAAGCTTCGTACTCGGTGGATGTGCCGCTATACCAGCCCGTAAATAGCTCGATCCCATTGATGTAGGTCCAGATCAACGACAGCGCGAGCAACAGTTTGCCCAAATTATCGAAATGCAGCTCGGTGATGTAGTGTTCGAATTTCATGGTTTTCCTGAGCACATACATCACCGTGACGATGCCGGCGGTACCGGAGTAGATGGCGCCCACGACAAAATACGGGGCGAAGATTGTCTGGTGCAGCGCCGGCACGATGGACATCGCGAAATCCCAGGAGACGATGCTGTGTACCGAGACCGCCAGGGGAATGATGAGAACCGCGAGAAACGTGTAGGCCCAGTGTAAGCGGTGCCATTCCTTGTCGCTTCCGCGCCAGCCCAGCGACAGCAAGGTGTACATGGTGTTGCGCCAGCCGGTAGTGCGATCCCTGACCGCGGCGAAGTCGGGGATAGAGCCCATGTAAATGAAAATCGAGCTGCCGGTGAGATAGGTAGTGATGGCCATGACGTCGAACAGCAAGGGCGAGCGAAAATTCGGCCACATTTCCATTTGATTGGGGTAGGGCATGGCCCAATGTATGAACCAGGGGCGCCCGACGTGCACCATCACCATGGTCGCGGCTACTATCAGCGAAAACAGCGTCATGGCCTCGGCGCTTCGATACATGGCCTTGCGCCACGCGCTATTAGTGATGTGTAAGACGCAAGACAACAATGTGCCGGAATGGCTGAGACCAATCCAGAAGATAAAGCTGGCGAGATAAGTTCCCCAGACGGCGGGTTGATTCATCCCGGCCGCGCCAATACCGTAATTCAGCTGATAGAACCAGGGGAAAAAGAAACACAGCAGGGTTACGGCAAACGCCGTCGCCAGTGCGACATAGTACGTGGGGCCGGTTTCTACGATCGAGCGTACGACGTCCCGGTTGACGTCCGCGAACTGTAAGTCGTTCGTATCACGCGGCGTGGTCATTCTTGGCGTCCACTTTCTTGAGGTAAACCACGGACGGATCGGTGTTCAATTCCTCCAACACCCGGTACGCACGTGGATTGTTCATCGATTTCGAAACCTCGCTTTCAGAATCCTTGCGGTCGCCGAAGACCAAGGCCTGAGTAGGACAGGTCTGTACACAGGCGGGTTGAACCTCGCCGTCGCGCACTCGTCTGCCGCCGTCGTCCTTGGCGTGATCCTTGGCCTGGCGGATCCGCTGGATGCAGAACGTGCATTTCTCCATGACCCCCTTATCGCGCACCGTGACGTCGGGATTTAATTGCTGGTCCAGGGGCGTGTCCCAATGATGCGTGTTGTAATTGAAGTAACGGACTTCATAGGGACAATAAACCGCGCACGAGCGGGTGCCGATACAGCGGTTGTAGACCTGCGTGTTCAGTCCGTCCTGGTTGTGATAGGTGGCGCTTACCGGACACACGGTCTCGCAGGGTGCTGAATCACAGTGTTGGCACAACATCGGGATGAAACGCAGCTTGACGTCCGGGTACTCGCCCTCCCAGTAACGTTCAATTCGGATCCACTTTATCTCCCGGCCCTTGGCGAACTCCTTCTCGCCGACGATGGGCAGATTGTTCTCCGCCTGGCAAGCGGTTACGCAAGCCTCGCACCCCGTGCATTTGTCCAGATCGATGGTCATCGCCCAGTGATAGTCGAATTCTTCGTAATAACCGGGCTTTCGGTATTTCTGCCAACCATCGGTAAAGCGTTCCAGCAAGCTCATGTGGATACCACCGTTATCGGGATACTGTTCAGTTTGGCGCTGTGACCCTCACCGGTCTTGGCGCCGCCGGTCGTTTGCACAATGTCTCTGCCCAGCTCACGCGACGTGCCGCCGCTCTTCACCAGGTCGATGTGCCGCCCGCTGTCAACGATTTTTACCCGGGTAGCGCTCCAGGCAAGGCTGCCCGTGTGCTGTTCCATCTGCGGACTAAGGATTTCAATCGGGTTGGCGCCGCGGTTTTTGGCATAGCGGCCGTATTCGCTGTGACCTTGGCCAATAGGCATTGCGACGACGTCGGGCCGGATGGCCGGATAGACGTATACCGGCGCGCGGATCCGCCCGTGTGGGGACTCGATGTCGACCAGCGCGCCCTCTGACAAGCCTAGCTGCTTGGCAGTGGCTGGATTCATTTCCACCCACGATCCATAGACCACACTGGTCATGGGGTCCGGTAGTTCCTGCATCCACGGCAGATTGGCGCCGCGGCCATCATGCAGGTTGTTCGAAACGTACGGGTGGAGGATAAACGGGTAATCATCAGCGGACCCCGAAAACTCAGGGGCTTGGACGCCAATGCTGTCGATGGCAACTTTATCTAATGTAAATGCCGGCTCTCGGTGGGTCTTTTCTCCCCATACCCCCGCCTTCAGGAGCGCCGTCCAGAACGCGTCGAAATTCTCCGTGGGAGTCGCCAGGCCGCCGCGCTCGTAAATTTGGCGCCAGCCATCCTTGAGACACTCTTCCATGCTGCTCCACGGGATCGCATCGCCGAGACCGGCCTGATGCGCCAACCCCAGGATGATGTCGCCGGTCGCCCTGGTGTTGTAAAGAGGTGACACCACCGGCTGCGAAACGGCGCCGACGGAAAAACCCACACCCGGTTCCGGGAAGTCGTCGCCCCAGCTTTCCAGGTAGGTATGACTCGGCAGGATCACGTCGGCCAGCGCCGTGGTTTCATCCATGAAACTGGACAGGCTGACAATCAGCGGTATCTCATCCAGCGCCTCCTTGAACCCGGCCCCCGAGGGCAATGTAAACACCGGGTTGGTGCCATTGAGGATCAGAACTTCGATGTTGCCCTGGCGCGCATCCTCGGCGAGTTCGAGCATCATACGGTAACTCGCCTGGCGGGCGTGCGAGACCTGACCGGCGGGTTTCGGGTTAAACACCAACCCACCCGCTTTGCCGATATTGCCGACCAGATAATTGAGCGCATTAACCGCGACCAGGGTGTCAACGCCGTTGCTGTGGTTAGCCGCGCCTCCGCCGCCAATGGCAAGGCCAGGTTGGGTATGGACAAACGCGTCGGCCAGGCGGGTAATCGTGGCCGCCGGGACGCCGGTCTGCTCGGCAACTTGTGCTGTCGTGTAGCCGGCAAGTGCGGCCGTCCAGTCGTTGCGATCAAGACCCTGGTAGTGGCCCTCGGCAACAATGTGCTGAGCGAGGCCGAGCGCTAAAATGCCCTCCGTGCCGGGTTTGGCGGCGATCCACTCATCGGCGGCGGCGCCGCTGACCGACATCCTCGGTTCGATTTGAATAAACCGTCCCCTGACATCGGGCCGGCCCTGCCGGCTGTGTCCAAAGCCGAGAGCGTGATGCACGGGGGAAATCCAATTCCCGAGGTAATCGGCCCCGAACGACAACAGCAAGCGAGCGTTTTTCAAATCATAGTAGGGCAGGCGTTCCTCGCCGAAGAAACGTTGATTTGCCGCGTACAAGGTGTGCGGGTGATCAAAATCATAGTGCAGCAGACGCTCGGACCCCAATTGAGCCATAAAGAGTTCCAGTAATTGCGCCAGGTGGCCGCCGACACCCTCGCTCAGCAAAGCAACGCGGTTGCCGCGACGAGCGGCCTTTAACAGATCGAGGCGATCAGCGACTGTGCTTAAGCCTTGTTCCCAGGTGGTTTGCTCGAACGACGTGGAACCGCGCCGTGCGGTTTGCAGCAACGGACCGGTCAGCCGATCGGGGTTGTACAAGACCTGTAGCCCTGCCTGGCCCAAAGCGCAAAGCCGGCCCTGGTTGACTGGATGCGAAGGATTGCCCTCGATCTTTTTGGCACGTCCCTCGCGGGTGCGGACGGAAATGCCACAACCGGCGGGGCACATTGAGCATACGCTGTTGTACCAGGTGGCGATTCCGGTGCTGAAATCCTCGGGCGCCACCACGTGCGGGATCAGATGCTCTATCGGGTACTTGATCGATTCTCTCAGCATGAACCCGGCGCCGGCGCCGGCGACGCCGCCTGCACCGATCAGTTTGAGGAAGTCTCTGCGTTCTATATTTGACATTGCGCTTTCTTGATCCCGCTCACTTATGACAGGTCCAGCAATCCAGCCCGTTCTCGACCTCGTGCTCCTTATGGCAGTTGAGGCAATCGCCCATTTTGATCGCCGCCGCCCCTGCCAGCACTACGCCGCTGGTCTTGCCAATACCGCTGCCCCGGCTTATGACGTCCATGGTTTCGACAGGCCCGTGACAAGTCTGGCACTCAATTCCCGCTAAGACGTGGCGTTTATGCGTGAAGTGAACAAAGTCCGGCAGATCATACACTTTGATCCAAGGGATGGGCTCTTTGTTGTCCCAGTAATTCATCAGTTTACGTATCTGCGGTCGCTCCGTTGCGACCTCGTTATGGCAGCCAACACATTTGCGGACGCTCGGTACTCCGGCCGATATGGAGCGGCGCGCTTCCGTGTGGCAATACATGCAGGGGATCTCATTGTCGCCAGCATGGATCTTGTGGCTGAACGCGATCGGTTGTTCCGGACTGGTCCCGGGAAAGAGCGCCGCGTTCGCCCAATAGCCGATTACCAGCCCGAGCAAGACGACGGCGCCGACCAACGCCGCTGGCTTGAGCACTCTTAATGCCGGAACAATGGAAACGTTCATCGACTGCGTTCCCCGACTAATCCCAGAGTTTCGCCAAACCCGTCGCCGAACTCGTGGATCGATTTGGCGATGTCCGCATTCTTTGTCGCCCGCAAATAGGTGTCGGCCATCTTGTGAATCACCTGGTAGAAATAGAGGTTCATGTCGTCGATGGTCGTATCCTTAACCCATAGATCGATCGCTGCGGTCGTCTTGCTCTCGCTGTCCCATAATGAAAGCATCATCGACTGACATGACGCCGGGCCGTCGGTTTGCCCGTCCGAGGCTTGCCATTCGATTCGAGTCGGCACGTGGTCACTGTCCAAGTCGACGGTCAGTTTGATTTCGGCGGTTTTTGTCAGCATCCTGTGCGTTTGACTCTATCGGGTCCTGCCAGATCCCTGACCTAAAATGCTCAATCTTCTCATCATCGTTGTGATGCTCGGCATTCTTGTCAGCCTGGGCTGTGGTCTTTATTTTCTCGTGCGGGACCGCGGTGAGACGGACCGTACCATTATTTCACTGAGCATTCGGGTGGCGTTGGCTATCCTGTTGCTTGTACTGTTGGCGTTCGGGTTTATGAGCAGATACCTCTAAAACCAATAGACAAACGTAAACAGAAACAGCCAGACCACATCCACGAAGTGCCAATACCAGCTTACCGCTTCAAACGCGAAGTGGTTATTCGCAGTGAAGTGCCCCCTGTAACATCGCAGCAACATCACGGTCAGCATGATCGTTCCCATGGTCACATGCGCGCCGTGGAAACCAGTCAACATAAAGAAGGTCGAGCCGTAGATTCCGGATCCCAGGGTCAGGCCCAACTCGTGGTAGGCATGTATGTACTCAACGGCCTGAAGGATCAGGAAGGTCGCGCCCAGCACCACCGTAAGACCCAGCCAGAGCTGCAACGGCAACCTTCGGTCTTTTTTCAACGCCCAATGGGCAAACGTGACCGTGACGCTGCTGGTAACCAGAATAACGGTGTTGATGAAGGGCAAACCCCACGCCCCCATCGCCTTGGTTGCATCGCCGCTGGGAGTCATGAACAGCGGCCAGGTGTCGGCGAAATCGGGCCACAGCAGGATGTGCGTTTCCAGATTATTGCCGGCGCCGGCCAGCCAGGGCACAGAGATAATCCGAGCGTAAAACAGCGCGCCGAAGAAAGCGGCAAAGAACATAACCTCGGAAACGATGAACCAGGCCATGCCCATGCGATACGACCGGTCGAGCAAACCACTGGACATGCCTTTGACCGACTCGCGGATGACAATCCCGAACCAGCCGTACATCATGAACGCGACGAGGGCCAGCCCGATGTAAAAGATCGGTTCGCCGTACGTGCCCTCGGCCGCAACCTTCTCAGTGCTTTGATGGATAAAGGTGCCCGCGCCGAAGGCGAGCACGAACAGTGAAAAAGATCCGATAATCGGCCACGGACTCGAGTGCGGGACGTGATAGCGGGGTGCGTCACTCATGGCTGGTTACTCGCGAAGCTGGCGATCGAACTCGCGGCCTGAACGGCCGGTACTTTGAACAGGGTGTACGACAAAGTGAGGGTATTGATCTCGTCCGGCAGATCATTGCCGACATAAAACCTCACGGGCATCTGCTGATCCTCGCCCGCGTCCAGGTGCTGTTGAGTGAAGCAAAAACATTCGACTTTGTGCAAGTACTTAGCGGCGTAGCCCGGCGTTACGCTGGGCACGGCCTGCCCGGTCACCGCCTGCGCGGCGCGGTTGCGAGCGTAGTAATCGGTGGTATTGACCTCGCCCAGTCGAACCCGTAGCTGATGTTCCGTCGGCCGAAACTCCCACGGCATGCCGTTACCCACGTGAGCCAGGAACTGGATGGTCACTTCACGACCTGAGACTTCCGACACGTTAGCAGGGCCCGTCGCGCGCCCGGCAGTTTTACCGTTCAGCCCTGTGACCTCGCAAAAGATGGCGTAAAGCGGCACCAGCGCGAACGCGAAGCCAAACATACCTACGGCGAGGGATAACAGCAAGACGACGTGCTTGCGCTGAGTGTTGGAGGTCTCGTTCATCGATATGCGCCGCTATCAGTGGGCGTTGCCTCGCTGGGGTCGGCATCCATAACCGGCGGGAATGGCGGTGGCGTATCGAATGTGTGGTGCGGCGCCGGAGACGGGACCGTCCACTCTAAACCTTCCGCACCCTCCCAAACCTGCGTGCTTGCCTTTTCGCCGCCGCGTATGGTCTTGATGACGATATACAGGAACAACACTTGCGTCAGGCCCAGCAGTCCGGCACCAATGCTGGACACCATGTTGAAATCAGCAAATATCGGCGAGTAATCCACAATCCGGCGGGGCATGCCGGCGAGTCCGGAAAAATGCATCGGGAAAAAGGTCAGGTTGACCGCGATGGCCGCGGTCCAGAAATGGATCTGGCCCAGCCGCTCGTCGTACATGTGCCCGGTCCACTTGGGCAGCCAGTAATACACTGCCCCCATCATGCCGAAAATGGCGCCCGGATATAAAACATAGTGAAAATGCGCGACTACAAAAAAGGTGTCGTGGTATTGAAAATCAGCCGGCACGAGAGCCAGCATGAGTCCGGAGAAACCGCCGATGGTGAACAATATGACGAAGCCGATGGCAAACAACATGGGAGTCTCGAAGGTCATGGAGCCACGCCACATGGTCGCCACCCAGTTGAACACCTTTACCCCGGTTGGGACGGCGATCAGCATCGTTGCATACATGAAGAACAATTCAGCGGCCAATGGCATGCCGGTGGTGAACATGTGATGTCCCCAGACGACGAAGGACAAAACCGCGATCGAAGCAGTCGCCCACACCATCGCGTGATAGCCGAACAGCTTCTTACGGGCGAACGTGGGTATGATCTGTGAGGCGACACCAAAGCCCGGCAGGATCAGGATGTAGACTTCCGGATGCCCGAAGAACCAGAAAATGTGCTGGAACAGTACCGGGTCGCCGCCGCCCGCCGCCGAGAAAAAGCTGGTGCCGAAATGGCGATCGGTGAGCATCATGGTGACCGCCCCTGCCAGCACCGGCATGACCATGATGAGCAGAAAGGCGGTGATCAACCAGGTCCAGACAAATAACGGCATTTTCATCAACGTCATGCCGGGCGTGCGCAGGTTGAAGATGGTGACGATGATGTTGATGGCTCCCAATACCGATGAGACGCCCATCATATGGACGCCAAGAATAAAGAAATCGGTGCTCGGCGGCCCGTAGGTCGTGGATAGGGGTGCGTAAAAAGTCCAGCCGAAATTGGGCGCTCCGCCTTCCATGAACAGCGTCGAAAGCAACAACGTGAAAGCGAAGGGCAGGATCCAGAAACTGAAATTATTCAGCCGCGGCAGCGCCATGTCGGGCGCGCCTATCATCAGTGGGATCTGCCAGTTGGCCAGCCCAACGAAACCGGGCATTACCACGCCGAACACCATGATGAGCCCGTGCATGGTCACCATCTGGTTATAGAAAAGCGGCTGTGTAAATTGCAGTCCGGGCTGGAACAGCTCCAGGCGAATAACCATCGCCATCGCCCCGGCAGCGAAAAACAGGGTAAGACTAAGCCACAGATAGAGACTACCGATCTCTTTGTGGTTGGTGGTCAGCAACCAGCGGGACAGAAACGCCAGTAGCGGCGAGCGGCCGGGAATTACGTCTTCTGCGTGAGCAACCATAATTGAATTACCTTAACGCGCCGCGTAAATGGTTCTTGGCTGAACGATCTCACCGCTGGCGTTACCCCAGGAATTGCGCTCATAAGTAATCACCGCGCCCAACTCCCGATCAGAAAGCTGTGGCGCCCACGACTGCATTTCGGTATCGGCCTTGCCATTCATCACACGATCAATATGCGCCGCAAGCGGGCCGGTGGCGATCTCGCCGCCGGCCAATGCCGGGTAGGTAGGCTCCTGACCCAGACCATCGACCTCATGGCAGGTGGCGCAATGGGTGACAAAGACCTGCTCGCCGATCGTCATAAGCTCGGCCATTTGCCATTCCTTCTCCCGGTCGGCCACCGCCTGGCCGGAGGACAGTTCTCTGGCAAGTAGTTGATCGTCGATCCACTGGTCAAATTCGGCCTCGGGTATCACTTCGACCACGACTGGCATGTAGGCGTGATCCTTGCCGCAAAGTTCGGTGCATTGCCCCCGGTACAGCCCAGCCTTAGGCACCCGTGTCCACGCCTCGTTGATAAAACCCGGGACGGCATCCTGCTTGACGGCGAAGTCCGGTACCCACCAGGAGTGAATAACGTCGTTCGACGCCGTCAGGAAACGAACTTTCTTGTTGATGGGCAGCACCAAAGGCTTGTCGACTTCCAGCAAATAATGCTCGCCTTTGGGTTCGAGGTTGTTGATTTGTGCCGAAGGCGTGGCCAGCTTGCTGTAGTAGCCGATATCCGCCTCGAGGTATTGATAGTGCCACTTCCACTGCGAGGCCGTAATCAGGACGGTGAGATCCGCATCGCTGTTGTCTTCGATGTCGATCAACGCTGTCGTTGCAGGTATAGCCATGACGACGAGTATCAGGACCGGAATCGTGGTCCAGATGATTTCCACGGCCATGTTGTCGTGAAAATCAGCGGGCTGCGGATGCCTCGAGCGTCGATGGGCGAACATGGAGCAGCCCATGGCGCCGAAGACAATGACGCCCATAACGACACAGACCGCCAGACTTAGATGGTGCAGCCCCTGGATGCGCTGGCTCATATCGGTGACGCCTGCGCGTAAATCGAACTCGAGCGCAGCAAAGACACTGTGGGAGAAAACACATAAACCAGTGATCAGCAGGCCGCTCTCAAGCCTGCGAGCTGTAGCAGTCACGCTACTCGCCGTGCTAGTGGGTTTACACATAAATTAAAGATCTATCAGCGCTTTAATTGAGCTACCGTCCGCATCTGATTCTCGCCCCGCCAGTCACGGTACTGAATGGCGGTCGCACGTTCGGTAGTCCCTTCCCAATCACCCCGGACGGCGAGCAAATATATGTCACCGTCAATTTTTGCCTGCCACTCCTGACCTTCCCAGTCGATGAACGCCATGCTGGCGTTGGCATGGCGGGTCCACTTTACCGTATCCTGCGGCACCAGCTCAAATGCGTCACCGCGGATCCAGGCGGTCCACTTTTCATCGTTCCAGGCCACGAATTCCATCTTGTTTTGCGCCCACGGTTCGTTGGCAGGCCCGGCTCCGGTGTAGGCGGTTACGTTGAATACCAGTTTGGCGGCGACGATGATAGCGAGCACACTCGCGAGCAGACTCAATACAACTCTGACCATTACTGCCCCTAACTCCCCTTGGTATGCACCGAATTGCGGTGATCGGTGTCGTGCGATGTCAAAACTCTACCGTGGTGTTGTGCTGCATTCATCCCTGCCAAAATGTTTGCCGCCACTTCACCTCGTGTGTTTCCCCCGTGGGCTTAATCTCGACGTCCACCGTAAAGGTGATGTTTTCCTCGTCAGTGATCGGAAAAGTACTGATATGGTAGATCGCATTACCCTCGCGGATTTCGTCGAAGTCCAGCTTTTTCAATTGGCTTGCTAAATTCGTCGCCGTGCCGCTGACGCTCGATTCTACACCGACACCGAGCTTATCTTTTTGGTACACGCTTACCAAGGCGACGCCCAGCTTTTCGCTCTGGGAGATCCCGTACAGGTCGGCGACTTCAGGTTGGAGGAAAGTGCTGTTGAAAGCATTGTAGTGAACTTCATGGCTACCGAAAATGACTGAATGTTCCGCAGCTGAGGGTTTGGCAACTGAACGTTGCGTAGCTATTCGATCAGGCGGCTTGTCGCCATTGTCACTCTGCCATCCCTCGTCACTGCACCCCGCGACGGCTAAAAGCGCGCAAAGATAAAGAACGTTTTTCCTTCGATGAAAGAACATAGCCATATCAGCTTGCGCATCGCCCCGTAGAGCAGTTGCGGAACGATTTTTCAAGTGTATCCCAGTTCGTCGAGTTTTTACAATCACTGCATGGTTGTCTCTAAAAGAGCAACAGGGCGACTACTTTTTGTTCTTGGACCCAGCGCGCATCGTCTGAATGACCGTCAATCGGCGATGACCGTAGGGTGATTCGCCACCATCGAAGTATTGTCGAATCTGTTCCTCCGTCAGTGCCTGTGACATTCGATCAGGCACTGTTCTTTCGTGGTTACCATGGAAGTCGTGACAGCCCAGACAGGTCTCCCAGCGTTGCTCGCTGATCAAGGTGGTGTGTGAGATATCGACCGGATCGTCGCCCAGGGCGGTTTCCTCGTGACAGTTCCGACACACGCGCGGCGTGACCGTTACTCGAACGCCCAGGTGCTGCTGGTGACAACTGAGGCAGTATTGGACCGCTGCGGCGTCCCGGGCTGCAGCGAATTCGGCTTTCATGAATTTGGCCACCGGATGCCGATCGTCCGGATTTTCGTGGCAGGCCAGACACTGATCGTTGCCGGCCGGTGTATATATAAAAGGAGTCGCCGAATCTGCTATGCCAACGACGTGCAGCATATTGGTAAGGGCTTGGCCGGCAAAATTGCCCGGGGCCGGCGCATGACATTCGCCACAATCCGTCTTTGTATGTCCCGTGTTGTGCGGACCCGCCGCGTGCCAGTCTTCGCTCCCGGGGATCACGAGTAGTACCCCACCGATCAAGGCGACAATCAAGCCCCAGCGGTAAGCTGATTGCTGCTCGGGGTTCAACTTTGTCCACCTGCCAAGCTTCATTGCCGTTATTTATAGGCTAGCGCGTACACGAGATGGATCAGCGCCAACACGGTAACCAGACATGACGAAGGTACGTGGACCAGGAGCCAACCGCGCTGGAAGCGCTGGCGCTGCTCGGGGTTATTGATCAAGGTCTTGTCCACGGCGCCAACCATGGCATTGAGCACAAACAGAAACGACAAAACGAAGGTGTAAGCGTAGCCGAGAGAAACCGAATGCAGATATAGCAGCACGGGCGCGAGCACGCCCAGATATCCGTGATATCGCGTTGCAGTCTGTGCCGGCTGGTCGGTCAGCCTCAGGTAAGGCAGATACCACTGATAGCCGATGAACGCGATCAACAGGCTTCCGGTAGTGATGCGATAGCCGTCGAATTGCTGCACAGCCGCCATAGCGGACAGGCCCCAGCCGAGCCCGCTCTGGATCAGATAAAAAACGCACAAAGCCAATGTCGCGATTAGTTGGATCTGCTTCGCCGGGCCGCGCTCCGGTGGCATATCCCGTGACGCGTGGCCTACGGAGGTGAAGACCTCCACCTGCACGCGCTTGCGCTTGATCCCGATCGCCGCCAGCAGCTCAAGGGCAGCCTGCTGATAGCCAGGCGGGCCGCAGACGACATAGCGTGCGCGGGGCAAACGACGGTGGATGGCCTGGACAGCGGCCAAGTCCAGGTGCTGTCGACCGCCCGTAGCGCGGTAGTTCACGCTGATGTTGTCGTTCCTGGCAGCCAGTTCGTCAAGTTCCCGGCGGTAAGCGAAGTCGACCTGGGTACGTGCCGAATAATCGATGTGCAGTGTTTGATCGCTTTTTGCCTCATCGATGCTGCGGGCAATTGCCAGCGCCGGAGTCATGCCGATCCCGCCGACCAGACAGACGACCGTTTCCCTTAAGTCCGGGTCAATCCAGAACTCACCTTTAGGATGCGACAGTTTCAGACGGGGCTGATCGGATTCCTTGAACAACCAGTTGGACAGGAATCCGTGGTCTTCGCGTTTGACGGTGATCTCGCGCCATTCGGTGCATTGGGCCGGGGAGGTGATGGTATAGGGTCGCTGTACCCAGCCGCCGTCAATTTCGGCCGAGATAACCACGTGTTGGCCCGGCAGGCAGGGCCGCAGTGGTTCTGGATCAGCCTCGCCGTCCGCAACCGTTTCTGTGCATGGCGTGAAGCGAAAGGACCGCACATCGGAGGTGACTTCAAATTCGTCGGACAGTTTCACGATCTGTCCAGTGCTGGCGAGCATCGATGCAATCGACGAGCTGCAGGCGCCACACACTGTCGTGGCTCCAGTTTCACGGCTGAGCGCTTCGAGCGTCGCTGCACCATGCACGATCGCTGACTCAATCGTACTACGGGTGAGTCCGAGACATTGGCACAGAATTGCTTTGGGCCCCCTCGCCAGTTGCGCCGGAGACGGTGCCAACAAATGCCCACTATCGGTGAATTGCTGTAGTGCCTCGCGCGCAAGCGGCGCGTGGTCAAGCAGCAGGGCATGTACCTGACTCAGTTCCTGCCATGGTCCTTCCGCATGCACGCCGACCAGACGGTCACCGTACATGGTCAGGGTCCGCAGTATCTCGCGTTTGTCCTCGCGGTAGGTGAAATCTTCAGTCTCCTCAGTGGGGGAGATTTCGATCGAGGCACTGTAGATTGCCCGGTCGATCACGTGATTGACGATAACCTCGCGCCCATCATCGCGCCGCACCACGGTCACTATCGCCGGTAGGCCGCGGAATTCACCATCAAACACGGTGGCCAGACCACCGCTCATGGCATACACGCGCTTCACCGCGCCAAAGTACTCATGGAGTTCGGGTACCGCGGCAGTGGCCTGCAGGAATTGCTCGCGATCGAAGGTGACCAACTCGACAGCAGTCTCCGCGAGCGCGGCTGCCGTATGCGGACGATCTTCAAGCACTGCAAGACCGCCGAACGTTTGCCCTTCGTAGAGCATCGATACTATGGTTTCATCGCCGTCCTCCATCCGACAACGTTTCACGGTTCCGGAGCGGATGACATAAACCGCAGACGGCGGGTCGCCGTCTGCGACAATGACCTGACCGGGCTCAAAGTGTTCCTCGCGGCTCCAGCCATGGTCGTGGTCAAACAGCGCCAGGGCCCGATACATAACCGATTGTTCCACTAACGACAGCTGTTTGATTTGGCGATGGTGAACGGCGCCTAATTGTTCCTCGACGGCAGGGTTGAGCTGCATCGCATCCAGAAACACTTCTTTGGGTACCACGAGCACACGGCTGTCGCGCGTGCTGCGGACACTGGCTATGCGAACGCCGCTTCCGGACTCGAGCAGTGCCATGTCCCCAATGTGCGCACCTGGTTCGTCAAGGCGCTGCAAAATTACCTCTTCTCCGCCTGCCTGTTTGAAGACCTCCAATACGCCATCGATCAGCACATACATTTCGTTGCCGGTGTCACCTTCGACAAGCAGCAATCCGTCGGCTGTGATGGTCCGCGGTACACAGCCGGCAGCGACCCATTCACATTCGACGCGGGTTAAAGAATTGAACAGCTCACAGTGGGCGAGTATGTCGCTCAGCGCTGGCTCGGCGTTTGCTGTTTCCTCAACCACTTAACCCCCTGTGAATCGTCGTGTACCGTCGATTATCGACCTGACTTGTGCCCAGGCAGACTACTGTAACGCTGACTGGTCTTGTACTCGAATATTGCATGAGTATGCCGAGAGGTCGCTGGAAATCAGAGGGTCGCCTACGTAACGCGCAAAACGTACTGCTAGCTTGCTGCTCGCGGTCGCGACGCAGCTCTTCGAAAACTTTTGCGGCGAGCTCCTCGGATCGGGGCGACACCTCGTTTGCCCGGCGCTCCTTCTTCAGGCGCTTCTCGACTACGACCGGACGCCGCGGCGAACACACTGTTAAGCTGCTCATTCATTCGCCGTAAGGCGTCTATCGGTTCATAACGTACGATTGCCATGATTTCGTCCTCCGTTTAATTACCCCTCATCCGACCGCCAGGGATGGCGGAAGTGCAGGTAATGCACGACTACACGATGTAGGAGGTAGAGCGAAGCAGGAGCTGGAGCCGAGGAGCATTTACCTGCCTGACCTTCTCCCGCGAGGAGGGTGTCGCAAAAGGCGATAAATATGCTGGATATCGTACTGGCGGTGTTTCAACACGCCGTTGGCAGCAGGTGTGTTTCCCAAAGCCATAATTCGCGGCGCACGATACGGTGATGCCACAAGCGCATCAAACAGGCTTTTGTCAACGCACCAATACAGGCTAAACGGGCCAACACCGCCCGTCCCAGGTTGTAAGCGAGTATATGCAGTGCAAATTCTCGTCTCACCCCGGCTAACCCGCGCCGCCGGAACCGGTTCAATCCCTGTCGCTCGCGCAACGTGCTGAACACCGGCTCTACCATCGCTTGGCGCTTCACATACAGCGCTTGCGCCTGCGGCTGTTGCATCACCATGCGCAGCGCATCTTTTAGTTCATCACCCCCATAGCGGCTGATGGTCCGGCGTTCCCCCCGCGTACACTGCGCTTTCAAAGCACACGCACCGCAGCCCGGGGTGGCATAACGCACGTACCCTTTGTGTGTGGCAGTGCCCGCGTAACGCTCCACCGGCACTAACCATTCATTGTTCGCACAGCGGTAAGCATCCTGGTACGCGTCATAGACAAAGGCACCCTTAGGAAAGGTTTTCTGCGATTGCTTGGCTTGCCCCGCCACTTTCCCCTCCGGACAAAGCAGGTTGATGTCCCGCTCCACGCTGTGTTGCAATATCCGGTCACTGAAGTAGCCCGCATCCAGCAACAGATCTTCAACGGCCACGCCACTGCTCGCTTCACTGTGCGCCAGCATCCCCGCGACCACCGCGCTCTCACTGGAGGGGTCAACCGCCATCCCAACCACCACCCGTTCTTCATTGGCCAGCACCGAGGGCTTATAGGAGGGCCCCGTGCCTCGTCCGCGTTTCAACGCTTGCACCATCGCTTCGGGCTCGTGCGCACTCACACACACCTTCTCGCCTGACTTACCCTTGCTTTCCCGCGCCGCTTTGCGCCTTTGCAAGGTCTCATGCACTTGCTGGCTTTGCGCCAACGCCACTTGTTTGGTTTTATCCTCCGGTGCCTGCGCCAACACCTGCCTCGCCTCGCTCAAACGCTGTTTCGCCGCCTCTTCCTTTATCAAACCATAATGCGAACACGCCGCCTCTATCACCGTGCCGTCTCCCGCCACCCGGGTCGCGCTGCTGCCCGTGGCTTGTAACACACGGCCGGTTAACTCAATAAAAAATGACCCGCTCAGCAACTCATCATGCTGCGTGATAAACCGGCCGATGTTCGCATGGTCCGGACAGATCCCCCCGCTCACCCACATCGCACCGATATCCACTCGCGCCAACCGTTCCAGACCCCGCAACGAACTCACACCCTGCAATAGCCCGTACACGATTAACCCCAACACGCTGCGCGGGGAATACGGCGCGCGGCCCGTCCTGGCATAGTTGTCTTCAAAACCCGACCAATCCAGCTCGCTCAATAGCGCTCGTAACACTAACGGCCCACGAATGCCGGCCGCTTGCAGATGCGCCTTCACCGACAACTGACCCAGATAAAGCTGCTGCGGATCAGGATCAATGAACACACGCCCCGCAGCTCTGCGGCTTTGCCGCGACGCGCCAGTATCGGACAACCCCTCAAACAGGTTCAGTTGCACATCCCCATTTATTCCCAGCGCTTTTGTCACCGTTGGCCTCTCGCTATCTTGTACCTGCACGTAGTTTAACGCTTCACGATCCTTGCAACGATCCCCCTTTCGCGACACCCTCCAAGGGGAGAAGGGACCTGCCGATTAAGATCCTCACTCGACCGCCAGGAATGGCGGAAATGCAGACAACGCACGACTACAGGGACGTAGAGGTACGAGTCCAGGGATGGGCGAGGTAAAGCGAAGCAGGAAGCCACAGACCAGAGCGAAGCAGGAGCCAGAGCCGACGAGCGACTGACACCCATCGCCACCGCGTCTCGCATCAAATTGCCAACGCAAGGTGTCAACGGCTGAAGCTCACCATGGGTTGGCAGTACCGGTAAATACGTTCAGAATTGCGCGTTCACGCACGGCATTTCTTGGAGTGACTCTGTGAGAGGACGGCGACTATGAAGGTATCAATGTTTCATCTTATGCCCTATCGAGATCTTCCCGATGATTTCGAGAAGCAGTATCGTTCAGCCTGGTTTTCGTTGCCCTTTAACGAAGTCGCCGATGCGAATAAGGCCTCTCAGTACTACAACTGGACCCTTGATGAGCTGCAATACGCGGCGGAAGCCGGCTTCGACGGTGTATGTACCAACGAGCACCACCAGAACGCCTACGGCTTTATGGTCAATCCCAACATGATGGGTTCGGTATTGGCCCGACTTACGCGCGATACCGGGACCGCAATCGTGCAAATGGGGGAGACCGCAGTCTTCCTGAATCCCCCAATTCGCGTTGCCGAAGAATATGCGATGCTTGATTGCATCAGTGGCGGTCGCATGGTCGCTGGGTTTCCCGTCGGTCTAGGGGGTGATTTTGCTTACAGCTATGGCTTTGCACCGATGGAACAGCGCGGGCGCTATCGCGAAGCACATGATTTGATAACCAAGGCGTGGACGGCGGACGACGTCTTCACGTGGAACGGTAAATACTACCAGTTACCCATGGTGAGCACTTGGCCGCGGCCGGTGCAAAAGCCGCACCCGCCGATCTGGGTCCCGGGTAACGCAAGCCCAAGCACTTGGGATTTCGTGCTGGAGCACGACTACTGTTATTGCTATCTCACCTATTTCGGCGCGAAAGGTGCGAGTGCTAGCGTTGGTGGCTACTGGAATCGGGCGCAAGAGATGGGCAAAGACAACAATCCGTATCGTCTTGGTTATCTAATCCCCGTCGGGGTTGGCGAAACCGACGCCGCAGCCGATGAACTTTATGCCAAGCATATAGAATACTTTTACCACAAGCTGCTGCATGTTCCCGAGGCCCTTTTCTTGCCGCCCGGTCACATGACACACAGTAGTTTGAAATATCTGATCACTAAAAAACCGTTGCCGCCGTTCGCGTCTTTGAAATCGAGCAGCTACAAGGACTTCAAGGACAAAGAATATCTCGTCAGCGGCAGCGTCGAAACGGTTAAGGAGCAGTTGCTGGACATCGTCAAGCGCTTACGTGTTGGTAATTTGATGGTGCTGCTGCACTTCGGATCGATGTCGCATGAATTGGCCATCGAAAACATCGATCGCTTCGCCAAGGGCGTATTGCCGGCACTGCAGGGTGTCTGGGACGACGAGGGCTGGGAAAACCATTGGTGGCCGCAGAATGCCAAGCGAGTTGAGAAACACGCGGCCTGATCACCTATAACGAAGGATGAGGGCAAGTTAATGAAGGAAGTTCGCACGCAGACAGTACCGGTTCTGGGCGGCTTGCTGAATATCACGGTTCACATTGCCGGCAGCGGCGAGCCGTTGATGTTTTTACATGCTGCAGGAGGCTTGCAATGGGATGATTTTCTGGATCGCCTCGCCGATCACTATACGGTTTACGCGCCGGCGTTCCCGGGAACCACCCCCGATGATCCAGAAGCCATCCAATTTATCGACAATACCTGGGACGCGGTGCTTGCCTACGACGATCTGTTCGATGCACTGGGCCTTGATAACGTTCGCCTCATGGGTCATTCCTTCGGTGGCATGTTGGCCGCGGAACTGGCAGCCCACCGGCGACGCAGTATCGACCAACTGGTATTGATCGCCCCTATTGGTTTGTGGCGTGAGGACGCTTCCTACACGGTGGCTAATTGGGTAGCGGTGGCGCCGGATGAATTGCCGAAAGTTCTGTTTCATCGTCTCGACGAGGAGCGGGTGCAACGTGCGCTGACCATGCCTGAGGACGAAGATGCCGCCGCGCTGATTCAATTCCAGTACGTGTGGACGATCGGCTGTACCGCCAAAATCGTTTGGCCGATCCCGGACAAGGGGCTGAAAAAGCGGATCCACCGCATTACAGCACCGACCCTCGTGGTCTGGGGTGAAAACGATGGCTTGATTCCGCCCGTGTACGCGCAGGAATTCGGCAAAGCGATTAGCAACTCGGAGATATTCATGATCCCGGAATGCGGACACGTCCCGCCGTTGGAGCAATTCGAGGTGCTTAGCGAGCGCGTCGAGGCGTTCCTCGCGTAATACTGACTGCAATCGCGGCATTGCCGCCGCGACTGCAATTCCGAGAGACTAACGCGAGCGTGTCAACAGCTCGTGCAGATCCGGTACCTGATCGACCCCCGGTACTTCAGTCATCTTGTCGAAGGGTTCGCCAAAAGGTCGGGTCGCGTCGATACCCAGCATGCTGGTGACGCCGCGCTCGGGGACCGATGGATCCAGCTGCCAGCTCATCATGTTTGGAAACACCATGGCATCGCGCTGCGGTTGCGAGCGGGTCGCCACCGCCCACATCACCGCTTCCATATTGAAGATGTCGATATCGTCGTCGACAATGACGATCACTTTACTGCCGTGCGAACCAACCAGCTGTGAAATCAACGCACGAGCTTCGTACTTAACGCGTTGCCGAATAGCGACAGCCAGGATCAGCCCGACGCCGCCGGCGCCGTGGAAGTGCACGGCTTTAACGCTGGGGAAGCGCCGGCTTAACATGGCATAACAAGACGATTCCATGGGGATCATCTTGAGCACGTGGTTTTCGGTAGTCGGTACGCCGGTGAGCATGGCCTGGTATATCGGCTTGTGCCGGTGCGTGATTGCCGTGACTTCGATAACCGGCTTGGGGTAGGTGGCGGTGTAGTAGCCGGTGTATTCGCCGAACGGCCCCTCTTGCTGCCGTATCTTGGGGTGCATGCGCCCTTCGACGACGATCTCCGCCGTTGCGGGCACTTCCAGATCAACGGTTTTGCACTTCACCACTTCGAGCGGTCGGCCTTGCAGGGCAGCGGCGAAACTGAGTTCATCCACGCCGTACGCGGCTTCCCACTGAGTCGCTATCTGTGCGCTGGGCTCCACGCCGATGGCCAGCGCTACATCCAGTGGCTGCCCGAGCGCTTCGGCTTTTTCATAATGGATACCCAGATGGTGTGGCGCTTCGGCAAGAATACCCAATGCCCGTTTGCCCCGGACTTCAGCCCGATAGATGGATGCATTTTTGCCGCCGTCTTCCGGATCCTTGGTAATTGCGACGGCTGCGCTGATGTACGGCCCACTGTCGTCCTCGCAATAGGTTGGGTTAGGCAGCGTCGTCAGATCCGCGTCATCGCCGAGGTGTACAACCTCCTGACATGGCCCGCTCTCGACCAGTTTAGTTGGCTCACACCTGTCCAACGCGGCGGTGAAATCGCGGATGACATTTTCTTCGGACATTTGCAACGCGTGCAACATCAACGCGCGCGTTGCGAAAACGCCGCCTACGACCTGCATGGAATGTCCCTTCACATTCTCGAACAACAGCGCTGGTCCATTCGTATCTGACGTCTTGCGTATGTAGGCTGCGATTTCGTGTTTTACGTCCACTTCATCGCTGATGCGAAGCAATTGCCCCGATTTCTCGAGAGAATCGAGGAATTGGCGGAGATCGAAAAATCCGATCCGTGCGGTCTCAGGTTTCAACGTCGACTTCCTCCCAGTTCGGATAGGCCCGTAGCAGTGCTGTCGGGATCAAGGCCAGTAAGTTTATGCCAACACAAATCTTGAGAATACCGACATAGGAGCCACTATTCTCATAGCCCGCTGCCAAAACCCGCGGGCCGAACGCAGTACCGCAAAGTATCGCCGCAAACAACAGGCCGCAGACGGTACCGAATGAACGTAAGCCGAAATAGCGGCTGGCGAGGTAAGCCATCAGGTCGATCTCGGCGCCCAGGCTCAGACCAATCATCATGGCGGACACGAATGCCAGCGCGCCAGTGGCGCCAAACGCATAACTCGCGATACCGAGCGCGGACAACGTGAAAAACACGAGGGCTACATACGGTGCGAATATTCGGTCGACGAGAAATCCGGTTAACAGGCGTCCGCCAAACACCGCTACGCCGAGTATCGATGCTGCATAGGCCGCGGTCAACGGCTCCATACCTCGGTCACGCAGCATCGGTACGAGGTGGGCGAGCATACCGTGCAGCACGAATGACAGCACGATGAAAATCAGAGCGAGCAGCCAGAACTCGCGTGTCTTGACCACCTCGGGCACGGTCAAACCGACTTGTCTGGAGGTCGCTTTTGGAGCTTCTCCCATGGTCGCGCCATCGGGCATCAGCCCCATCTCAGCGGGAGTTTCCCGGATCATCAGGTAGGCAATGGGCAGTGACATGAGCAACACGACAGCGCCCAAAGCGTAATAGCCGCCGCGCCAGCCAAAGTTGCTGCTCATGAACTGCACCAGCACCGGTATGTAGATATAACCCAGGCCGGTGCCCGAGGCCGCGATTCCAATGGCGAGTCCCCGGTGCTTATCGAACCACGCGGATAGCACAGGCATGTAGGTGATCGTGCTGGTACCGATGCCGATGCTGCCGACAATGAAGAAAATCGCTGCCAGGTGCCACAGTTCACTGACTAACATCGGGATGGCGACGAGACAGCAGCCCACGGTAACCAGGGCAGGCAGCAAGACCCGGCGCGCGCCCAGCCTGTCTACGAGTCTTCCTGCTACCGGCAACGCGAGCATGCTGGCAATCGTGAAGGGAATGAGTGCTTCGCTGATCTGCACCCGGCTCCAGCCGAACTCTTCCCCCAACGGCAGCATGAATAGACCTATTGAACCAAATATCAGCGGCCCGCCGTTGGTCGACATCGTGAGTGTCGATGCCCCCGCAATCCACCAGCCAAAGAAAATACCGCCTCTTTTCGCCTCGGCCACTCTTATCTCACCGTACCCTCGTAGCCAGCAAAGTCACAATTTTGCCGTGCACTTAACTTCGATCATGAGCTCGGGAAACGCGAGATGCGAAATCCCTATCAGGGTGTTACACGATGCGGGTTGTCCGCCAAACGCCTCACGCCGGATCGGGCCGGCAACCTGCAGCGCAATGGAGGTGTCTGTAACGTACATGGTTTCATCGACGATGTTGTCCATCGTCGCGCCGAATTTTGCCAGGATTTGCTTGACGTTGGCGTAGGCCTGGCGCATCTGTGCGGCCATATCGCCGGCATGGAGGATATTACCGTCATCGTCATGACTGACCATGCCGGACAGATGGATGGTGTCGCCCACACGCACGCCCTGCATCATGCCAAACATCTCGCCTTCCCAAGGCATACCCATTGACGCGGTTTCTTTCTTGATTGTCATAGTTTTTTCTTCCAGTCTGGTATCAGTGTAACCGTTTGATCTCGAAACGGATCTTTTGTCAACAGCAGGCTGCGCGGCTTCGGCCGCCGCCGCACTCAACTCCACATTCTCCTGGTGCGCCCATAATAAAGGTTTGGATGATTGTGATCGCCCATCGCGTATTTGCCGTTCCGCACAACGGCGCAGTCCCGTTATGCACAAACTCTATTTTACCCGCGAGCTCTCTGCGGTCCGATGTTCTTCACTGTGCACCTTGCTCTCGGGTATGCTGGCCGGGTGAAATCGGAGCAAACATGAACGCCCTGCAGACAATTGCAGAACACGCGAATCGGCCGATCAGTTCGAATACGCTCGGCACTCAAATTCATCGTGCGGTAACTGATTTGTTCGGTAAGGTAGGTCTGGCGATAACCTTGCATGGCGCTGATAAGCGCCTGGTCCTGATCGCACTCATCGATGCGGGCGGTCAAGAGCACCTTCCCATGCCGCTGGACCTGACGGCGACGCCCGAGCACGAAGGCTCGATAGAGATCCCTGAGCCTAATACCTGGGTGCCCGCGGAGACTGTCGGGTTTTTGGGCGCAGCCGACATTGCAGCCGTTTTCGAGCATGCCGGACGCATCGCGCGTGTGCCGTGGGAACTCGGTGGTTATTTTCAGTTTGATTTTCTCCTGCTCGGTGATGCGACGGCCGACAGTGAGATTTCCGAGGCGCAACAATTGCAGTTGAACTTGCTCGCGACCAGTTTATTTCGCAAAGCCGAACGCGCTGAGCTAATCCGCGCCCAAGGTTGGATCCAGGGTGAGTTGGAGGAGATTGCGAGATTGCAGGAACTGCTGCGGCCGGATCACTTGGAAGACATTAAGGGCGCTAAATTCGCCGTGTTTACCCAGGCGTTCCGCTTAGCGGGCGGTGACTACTACGATGTTTCGAAACTCACCGGACAAACGCCCGAGGAGCGGCGGCCGCAAGAAGGGGATGTAATTCAGCCTGGGCATCGCGGATGTGTCCGGTCATGGACCGGCCGCTGCGGTAGAAGCGGCTATGTTGGATGCGATTATGAGAACCCTCAGCGGCAGTCGAGAGATCGCGGAAAATCCTGGTTCACATACGGTAGCGAACTACGTTAATCGCTACATGTTTACGCGCAAGCCGCGCGCCAGTTTCTTAACCGCGATGTTTTGTACTTTCAATCCGTTCGATCGTCTGCTGCGGCACACCTGCGCCGGGCATCCGCCGCCAATTTGGCGCCAGGCAGGACGTGAGGGCTGTATCGAATTTCCGGTGAATCAGGAGATCCCGCTACGCGTGCTACGCGATTACCAATGGTCGCAGAGCGAAACCCGCCTGGATATCGGCGACATTATTGTGTTTTATACCGATGGAGTAACGGAAGCGCGTGCGCCCGATCGCGCGCAATTCGGACTGAAGCGTCTCATGCAGGCAGTTGCGAAACCGGCCGGCGATGCCTATGACGTGCTGGCGCAAATACGTGCAGCACTGTCAGCGCATATAAAGGACGCCGAGATTGTTGACGATCAAACCATCATCGTCATCCAATTCAACTGAGGGGAGCCTCAGTCTTTTAAGATTTGGCGCGCGCGTCGTTCTTTAGAAATCGCTCAGCCCCAGTCGAACAAAATTCCCATTACTGAATCGCGCTGTTCGTTCGCCAGTTTATAGGCCTGCGTGCATTGCTCCGGGCGCATTTCGTGCGTGATGAGCTGGTCCAACTTAAACTGTCCGGCCAGCACGCGCTCGAAAAACAGGCGATCGACGCGGCGCTGCGTCCAGTCGTCGCGGTCGTGGCTGTCGTGCGTCGCGATGATGGTCAGACCTTTCATCATGGCATCCGACGTCAGGCATTGTTTGCCTGGGTAGCCGGTATCGCCGAGTAATATCACGGTGCCGTAACGAGCAGCGGCAGCCAGTGCCGCGCTGAATGCTGCCGGATTGCCGGTGCTGTCGATGACGACGTCAGGGCCATGGCCCTCGTTGATTTTGGCGATGGCCTCCAGGGAGTCTGCAACCTGGCCTTGGAAGGTGAGCGTGGCGCCACCACGGCGTGCATGTTTTAAGCGCTCAGCTGACACGTCGGCGATCGCGATAACTGATGTTGCGTCTGAATGAGCCCAACGAATGACCATTTGACCCACCGGACCCGCGCCGATAACCAATAGCGTAGTCGCTTGTCCCAACCGGGCCGCCCATACAGCGCGAAACGCTGTTTTCGCCAGTCCGCACCAGCTTGCGGCTTTTAGCGAAACTTCGCGCGGGATGGGCGAGCACTCGGCCGCGCTGTGCACGATGTGGGATGCGTGACCCTTACGCAGGTAGACGATATCGCCAGACGAGAATTCTTCGACCGCGTTGCCCTTACGGAGGACTTCGCCCACCGATTGCACGCCGGTTTGCAACTGGGGGAAGGAAAACATGCGCGCGAAGTGTGAATCGGGCGCATATTTTTGATCGAGTATTGTGGTTTCCGTGCCGATGCTCATCAGAGAGTAGCGAACGCGCACCAGTACATCGCTGTGTGTCAGTGAGGGTAGTTCAAAGGACTCAAGCGTGACCTCACCGCGAGCCGGGAAAATAATCCGTTTCGATTGGCTCACGTGTACTGTTTTGCGATGAGATCCATGACGAAGTCGCCCGTTGTAACGGGCGGGTACTTCGCGGGGTTTCCCGGCTCCATGCAGTTAGGGAGGCAGCTAATTTGCGCGTCCCAATTCGGGATATGGAAAAACACCAGTGACGATTTTTGCCGCGCTACACCGTCGTTGAAGTAGGGTACGACCCGATGCAGAGTGGAGCGCCAACGATCATTGGTCCAGGTTGCCATCAAATTGCCAAGATTGACGATCAGACCCTCGGCCAAAACCGGAACGTCGTGCCATTGGCCGGCTTGTTGTATCTGCAAGCCTGGCGCTTGCGTCCACAGTATCGTCAGACTGCCATAATCGCAGTGCTCGCCGGCACGTACCTGGCCCGCGGGTAGTGGAGTGGCGAGTTCGGGATAATGGGTTGCGCGCAGGTACGACGCGTGATGATCGATTAATTGGTCGAAGTGATGCTCGTCGAGCCCCAGTGCTAGCGCGAACGCCCGCATCAATTGCGTCGCCAGGGTTTCCAGGGCCTGGTAGTAAGTTATCCAAATTCTGCGCAGGTCTGCAGGATGCTCCGGCCATACGTTGTCACTGAGGTCGACGTCAGCCACATTGCTGCGGGGCCCAACGGCGAAGGCCTCGTAGGGGTTGGGTGCTTTTTGTTCTTTATCGAGGGTCTGCTCCAGGGTCTCACCGCCGGAAGGTATGTAGCCCTTTGCGTCGGTACGCAGGTGATAACGCATTTTTTCCGTGTCATCGAGCGCAAAAAAACGTTGCGAGATTGCACTCATTTGCGCAATCGTCTCTGCGGCGACCCCATGGCCGGTGAGAACTAGAAATCCGATGTCGCGGCACGCAGCCTCGATGGCATTGGCGACGCCCGACTTATTGCTACCGTCAATAAAAGGTCCGAAGTCAATCAGAGGGACTGTGCTGCTCATCGTGATGCATTCTAGATGGTCGAACAGTCTCGGTGCTAGACTCTCATCATCAGATACAACCTTGCGGATACAATCCATGGGTAAAAGCGAAAAATTCGCGCAGACGTCGGCCGCTGAGTCGGCGCTGACAACACGCGGCGTGCATCATCTGGCGTTGACCACCACGGACATTAAACAAACTATCGATTTCTACGTCAACGTGATTGGCATGCCCTTGATCCATGCGATGAAGGTGCCACGGGGTCTTGGAACGGGTCCGAGGAATCGAGGTAACCCGCCCTACGAGGAGATCCGGCACTACTTTTTTGACATGGGTAACGACAGTACCCTGGGGTTTTTCGAGATCCCCGAAGAATCGGAACCGCAGGCAAACCGCAACGCTATCGGCGGTATGCAGCATTGTGCTTTCAGCGTGACGCGCAAGCGCTTCGCCGAACTTGAGCAGCGTCTCAACGACAATGGCATTGCACACAGCGGTGTGATCCCGCAGCTTCCCGGACTGTTGGGTATCTACTTCTATGATCCCAATGGGATCCGGCTGGAGTTTGCCTGCCAACCCGATGATGACGAAGCGCCGCAGGTTATACCGTGTATGACTCAGACCAAGGCACAGGCACGTGCCGAGCTTGACAGCCTGGGCGCCGGTGCCGAATGGGTGGAGGCTATGCTAGCTGGGATGCCCGATTAGCCCCTGGCAATCAGCGCGCCCGCGGCATCCCGGCCCCGAACACGACCAGTAAAGTCATATCCTCATCAATCTCGAAGAAGGTGTGCTCGGAGGCAGCCTTGACATACAGCACCATGCCCGGTTCGACGATGGGCTCTGCGCCTTCAATGCGGATGCGCCCACGCCCCTGAATCACATAGTAGACCTCGTCCTCATCATGCGCGCTCTGCATGTCCTTGGAGCCGGCTAGGAGTTTGTATATTCTGCAGCGTCAGTCACGGGTAACAGATTTAGAGCGACGCAATGAAAATAGTACAGCTCAACGCTTTCGGTGTGCCGCACGAGGTCTGCCAATGTGTGGACGTCCCGGAACCGCCGGCACCCGCTACTGACGAGGTAACCGTCAGTATCGAAGCGAGTCCCATTAATCCCGCCGATCTGCTTTTAATCACCGGCCGCTACGGTAAGCTGCCGCCGTTGCCGACAACTCCCGGGGCAGAGGCTGTTGGTCGGGTCACTGCCCTAGGCACAGGCGTCAAAGACATTGTCGAAGGCGCGCGCGTCATGATGCCAGCCCGACAGAACTGGAGCGAAAGACGCACAGTAAAGGCCGACACTGTGCTCGAGGTGCCAAGCGACATCGATGTGCTGCAACTAGCAACATTGCGGATTGGTCCGCCAACGGCCCATTTGCTGTTACGTGATATGGTTGCGCTACAACCGGGGGACTGGGTCATCCAGGATGCGGCAAACTCCGGCGTAGGTCGTCAGTTAATCCGGTATGCACGTGCTCGCGGCATCCACACAGTCAATATCGTTCGCCGGGAGTCGCTGGCGGAGTTGTTGCAGAGTGACGGAGCTGACGTCGTGCTTGTCGATGGCGTTGATTTGCCGGAACGGGTTCGAAACGCGGTTGGAGACGGCCAGATCCGGCTCGCCATCGATGCGATCGGTGGCGAAATCACGCGCCGTCTTTGCGACTGTCTTGCCGATGGTGGCACATTTGTCAGCTACGGCATGTTGAGTGGGCAACCTTGTCTAATTGAACCAGAGCAGTTCTGCTTTAGGGGTATCCAGGCGCGCGGTTTCTGGCTGCTGGTTGAGCTTACCCGGCTTGGCCGCGACGCGTCCCGCGACATGTATCGGCAGCTGGCGCAAAACCTCGCGAGCGGCGAGGCTTTAGTCGATATCGCTGCTACCTATCCGCTGGAGGCGGTTGAAACGGCTTTGCGCCACGCCGGGCAAACCGCCGTGGGCGGCAAAATCATGTTTACCATGGGCGGCTAGCGCATATCGATTTTTTTGCACGGCGCAGCGGGAGCGGCTAAGCTGCCGACATTTTTGGGTAGCAGCCAACACCGCTGCCGCAACCAAACACATTGAGTTGATTGAGGGAACCGTCGTATGGCTACTCCCCACGTACCAGAATTGGTAACCGAGACACTCGCGTTAACGGATGCCATGGTGGTTTCGGGCACGATCCTGGCCATCACCTTCATTGCCATCTTTGCTGAAAAGATCCACGGTATGGAGCGCGTCAAGGTCGCGGCGGCGGGCGCGGTCTCAATGGTGGTTGCCGGGCAGATCTGGGGGTTTTATTCGCCGGACGGCGCTCTCGCGGCCATCGATTGGAACGTGGTTTTCCTGCTGGGCGCGATGATGACGGTCGTGTCCATCATGATCCCGACGGGCGGTTTTCAGCGCATGGCCTACCAGATCGCCGAGTTCAGTCATGGACGCATGTATCTGTTGATGGTGCTGCTCGGCACCGCGGTCACGGGTTTGTCGCTGCTGCTGGACAACGTCACCACGGTGGTCATCTTCGGACCACTGATCATCCTCATCGCCCAGGCACAGAAGATAACGCCGGTCCCTTATCTTTTGGCGGCGGCTTTGTTAGCGAATACCGGCGGCGTCGCGACGCTGGTCGGGGACCCGCCGAATCTGATGATCGGATCCGCCGCTAACATTTCGTTCAACGCGTTCGCCGAGCGCATGATCCCCCCGGTATCGGTGGCCTGGTTGGCGGTGTTGTTAGTGTTGAAGTTTGTGTTCCGCAAAGAGTTGGCTGCTAAGCCGGCCGATGTTACCTATGAAACACCGGAACTGGCCAACAAGAAAGTCTGGAACGCCTCGCTCATCATTTTGGGCGGCATGGTCATTCTGTTCATGGTGCACCACCAATTGGGCTGGGAGCCCTGGTTTGTGGCAGCGCTTGGGATGACGGCCTTGACCTTGGTTTCCCGACGGGTCGAGATGGACCGCACCTTCGAGCACGTCGAGATTTCGCTGCTGGTGTTTTTCATTTCGCTGTTCATCGTGGTCGGCGGTGTCGAACACAGCCAATTTCTCATGTACCTCGGTCAGTACATTACGCCCTTCGTACAGGAAGACTTGAAAACCGCGACCATCTTGCTGATGTGGGTGGCCGCGGTATTGTCTGCAATGATCGACAACATTCCATTTACCGCGGCGATTATCCCCATCATTCTCGGTTTGGACGCCCAGGGCATCAACGTTGCGCCTCTGTGGTGGGGTGTGGCCATAGGCGTGGGCATGGGTGGTAACGGCACGCACATTGGCTCCACCGCGAACGTGTTCATCGTCACCATTTCCGAACGGCTGGCGCGTCAGGAAAACGACCCGAGCCTGGCGATAACGCCGGGCTTATGGTTCCGCAAGGGTTCGCCGGCGATGCTGGTGACGCTGATTACTTCAACGATTGCGTTTTGGGTTTTCTGGGACTTTTTCGCAGCGCCGATCCCGACGGCGCATTGATTGCTAGCGACGCTGACGCGCCGATTGCGCGTTGGTGCTAATCCGGATCCTCGAAGCGTGGCGCGCGCTTTTCGAAATTCGCCTGTACCGCCTCGCGCTGGTTTGCCGAGGCAATCAGTTGTTTTTGCAGTGCAGCTTCCAGCGGCAGACTCGCTGCAGCGTCCATGCGCCAGCCCGCATCCAGCAACTGCTTCGTCGCGCGCACCGCGTGCGGCGACTTTGCTGCTATCTCGGCAGCCAGATCCAGAGCGGCTTGCAGTGGGTCGTCGGCAGTGCGTGTGACGAGCCCTAATTCTGCGGCCTCGATACCACTGATAATACGCCCCGAATAGGTGAGGTCCTTGGCGACGTCCAGGCGCACCAGATCACACAGCGTCTGGGTGATGGCCATATCCGGGATCAGACCCCATTTGATTTCCATCACCGATAATCTCGCCTTCGGTGCGGCGATCCGTATGTCGGCGCCCAGCGCAATCTGGCAGCCGCCGCCGTAGGCGACACCGTGCACCGCGGCGATCACCGGCATCGGTAAGCGTTTCCAGATATAGGCCGTGTTCTGGAAGAAGTTCTCCGGTCGTCGCCCTCGTCCCAACAACGGTCCGAGTCCGTTGCCATTGATTATGTCCTGAAAACTTTCGAAATCCAGACCGGCGCAAAAGCCCTTGCCGTTGCCTGAAAGTACGACCGCGCGGATATCGTTGGCATCCAACAGGCTTTCGCCAGCCGCAATAATGGCTTTGAACATATCCAGGTTGAGCGCGTTATATTTGTCCGGGCGATTTAATCGTACGTCAGCGATACCGGCGTCCTTATGTATGGTTACCAGGTCGTTCATCAACTGCTCCTGCAAATTTCCGACAGCATGCGCCGCACAGGCGGGTTTGGCAGCAACGCGTTCGCTGAATTTATCTATGAGACTTATACTAGCTTGGGGCCAGTTCACAAGCACGGCATGAATAATCAAACGACGAAACCTGGTGGTTTGTGGCTGCTTATCGCCGTCATCTGCGCTTACTGCATCGCCTTTTTGGGCTGGAGTTCACAACCTGAAATCATTAACTCGTTTATTAAAGATCTCAATCTTTCAGCGAGTTCCGCCGGACTGCTCGCATCGCTGGAAATTGTCGCGGTCGCGATTACATCATTCGCGTTGGCTCCTCGCATTAGTCGATTTCCCTTGCGGCGGTTGTGTATCATCGGTGGCGTACTCACTTTAGCCGGCAACGGCGCCACGGCCGGTGTGACAACGCTGGCGACCGTGGCGCTTGCGCGTCTGATCGCAGGCATTGGCGAGGGCTGTGTGATCGCGGTCGCCAATGCAGTGATCGCAGGATTCCGTCATCCTGATCGCGGCTACGCGCAAGTAAATGCGGTAAATATAGTCTTCTCGATGTGTTTTCTCGCGCTGTTATCTATTATCGGCCGCAGTTACGGACACGTGGGTGTATTTGCGGCTTTGGCATTCGTGTGTCTGCTGTTTATCCCGGCTTTACTCCACATACCTGCCGCGGCTGAGGCGAGTGCTCCAAGTGGTGCTCTGAATAGCCCAAGCGCTTATGCAGTGCTGTTGGCGATGCTGATTTGGGGCAGCGCCGACGGCGCAACCTGGGCATTTCTGCTGCAGCTTGGGGAGCGTACCGAGCTCAGCCCGCAAATGTTGAGCGCCTCGGTTGCAAGTTGGGCGGTGGGCGGTTTCCTGGGTGCCGGCGCCGCGGCGTGGCTAAGCCAACGCGTGGCGCGTATGCGTGCGTTGACGGTTGCCTTGATTTTGAACGTTATTATCACCATGTTTCTGAGTCATTCGACCAGCGGATGGATCTACATGGTCGCGGCGTTCGGGCAGATCGTATGTGTCTACTTCGTCATGCCGTATCTGCTGGGCATTGCGGCAGAACTCGATCCGCAAGGTGGCTGTGCCACAGCAGTAGGCGGGATGTTCATGCTGACCGGTGCAACCGGCCCGCTGCTCGGCGGGTTCCTTACTCAGTGGGGCGGTTATACAAGTTTGGGATGGAATATGTTGGTATGTGTGGTATTGAGTTTTCCGTTTCTTGCCTATGCTGCCAAAGCGGCTAAAGAAAATTCAGTTCGAATCGCGGCAGAAAACCAGTGAGGTTCGTGGTTTCATGCCTGCATTATTAGCGCATTTTCAGGAGGTCGGAAAAGATCCGTAGACCAATGTCGAATACACAAACTTTATTAGACAAACTGGCGGGGATCGGACGCCAAGATCCAGCGAACGCGTTATCGCTTCCGCCGGAAGCCTATACCTCGACCCAATTACTTGCACTGGAAAGTCGGGAGATCTTTCGCAAAGAATGGATCTGCGTGGGCCGTGGCGACGAAATTCCACAGACGGGCGATTATTTCACCACCCAGATTGACGCCACACCGATTATTGTGGTGCGTGGTAAAGACGGCGGCGTGGCCGCGATGGCCAACGTCTGCAGACATCGCCTGACTATCCTGGTCACCGGAGCCGGCAACACTGACTATTTTAGTTGCCCGTACCATGGATGGACCTACGATACGGCCGGCCAGTTGGTGACTGCACCGCGAATGCCCGCGGTCTTCGACATGACCACCTGTCACTTGCCGCAGCTGCGCACGGAGATATGGAATGGCTTCATCTACGTGAATCTGGATGACGAGGCGCAACCTCTAGCGCCGCGTCTGCAGGGCCTCGATGCGCTGTTCGCCAACTTCCACATTGAGCAAATGCGTACGGTCAGCCACACCCACGAACGCTGGGATACCAACTGGAAAGTGCTGGTAGAGAATTTTCTCGAGGTTTATCACATCCAGGTGGTGCACCCTGAAACACTCTACCCATACGGACCACATGATCTGGTGGACCTGTTGCCCGGCACGCCTGCGTATCACTTCTATCGTCAGAGGATCAGTGAATCCGTGGAAACGACGCCGCTCGATCCCGCGATAGAAATAAAGAATCCGGATCTGACAGCGCAGGACTACCGAATGGCGTACGTTGGCGGCGTATTCCCGACGCATGTCTTTTCGGTTGCTTGGGACTGGGTGTTCTGGCTCGCATTACAACCTGGGGGCACGGGACAAGTAAAAATAGAATGCGGCGTGGCAGGACCGGTCAATCTGCCGCTTAACGGGCCCGCGCATCCGAGTTTTCCTTATCCAGAGATGGTGAAAGTGGTGAACGAAGAGGATCGAACCCGTGTCGAAGCAGTACAGCGTGGAGCCGAAAGCGGTTACGGTGAGCAGGGCCGGTTACACAAACATGAAGAGCCGATACTCGGTTTCGCACGCTACCTGGCGGGGCGCTTGAACGGGGGAGTCAACGATGAGTGATGGTGCCGGTAAGCGCGGGCTGGGTCCGGTGGTAATCGGCGGTCAACCGATGCCCTGGGGCAAGGGGGCTGTTGCGGCCGGCCTGGTGTTTCTGTCAGGCCTGGAAGGCCGCACTGACGACGCCGGTACGCCTGTCGCGGGTATCGCCGCGCAGACAATGCTGGCGCTGGATCGTGGCCGGCAATATTTGCAGGAGGCAGGCACGTCGTTCGAAAATGTCGTGCGCATGGTTCAGTATCTCGCCGATCCCGATCTGGCAGGCGAATTCCACACAGCACGAGATGCCTGGATGGCCGAGCACGCGCCACGCTTACTGGCCGAGCAGTCTTATGGCGGCGTGCTGTTGGTACAGCAGTTTACGAAGCCGGATCGTTTGATTGAGATCGAGATTACTGCGGCGTTTGATTAGGGCTGCGTAAAAATAACCCCTCACCCGACCGCCAGGGATGGCGGTCGGGTGAGGGGTAATAAATTAGAAAAGCTCGATCGCAAAAAAGTGCAGATTTCGTGGCGCGGCCCCTATGTCCGCCGCGCAAGCATTACGATATCGGTGAATGTGAGCACCGCATCGCCGTCTTGATTAGCCAGCAGCATTTCAAACTTGACGATACCGCGATCGGGTTTACTGCGCGACGCGCGTTTTTCAACGCAGGTTATGGTTGCGGTAATGCGGTCACCCGCATAGATCGGATTGCGGAACCTCAGTTCGTCGAAACCAATTGCACCGATGACGGCCTCGCCCCACGGCGTTTGATTAACAAAATACTGCTTGATGCACAGCGTATACTGCCCGGATCCAATTATGCCTCGGTGTCCCTGCGCCCGTGCGGCTGCTTCGTCCAGGTGGATCGGCAAGCGATCCCATTTTTTGTTGAATTCAAGCAGTTCCGTGGCGTCGACTTCGTAGGGTCCTAAGGTGTAGCTGCTCTCAACTTCCAAATCGTCAAAGTAAACCGTCGTTGCATTCATAGGTACTCGTGCTCCACGTGCCGATAACTTATCATAAAACGCGCAGTCATCGATTGGGAGGGAAGCGCTATGATACAGATGAAATTCACGGCAATCGTCACCATAATCGCACTCGTCTACACCTTCGTTCTGAGTGGCAAAGCCGGTGCCATGCGCGGCAAACACAGCGTCAACGCGCCGGCCACTACCGGCAACGTTGAATTCGAAAAGGCATTCCGAATTCATGCCAACACGATCGAACAACTCGTTTTATTTCTGCCGCTGTTATGGCTTGCAACCGCGGTCATCGGTGATATGTGGGCTGCGCTGGTGGGAGCCGTTTGGATCGTCGGCCGCTACGTCTACGCCGAGGCGTATATGACGGCGCCTGAAACCCGTACCAAAGGAATGATAATGACCGTTGCGCCGACGGCGATATTAGCGCTCGTCGCTGTGGTGGGTATTGTAAAAGCGTTTCTCTAGCTCCCACGCGTATGCTTATGCGGCGTTGAGGCAGCATGCGTACCTTCGCCGAACTTTACGTCATCGTCGCATGCTTGTGCGGATGGGGCGCCGTTTCGTGGTGGGGGATTATCAATCTTCGCCTCCACTACAAATCGATTTTCTATAAGGCGGTAACCGCCGTCGTCACCAATGTGTCGACGACAACCGAGCGGTGGAGCTCCTATGATCTCGGTTGGGAAATCCTGCGGCTAACACATTATTCGTATCGCTTTCAGGTCGATGGTCGGAAATTTCACGGCAATACGCGTGACGATTTTTTCGGCACGTTTTCCGCGGTCGCGGAAGGCGCATTACACGAAGGCGATGAAGTGACGGTGTTTTACGATCCTGAGGATCGCAAAAACAACTGGGGTTCTAAAACCGGTCTGTATGCTGGATTGTTCGTCATCGTGCTGGCACAAGGCATCCTCGCAATCGCCATTAAACAAACGGTCGAATTCGTGGATTCCAGGCCCGCGGCTGAGGAAATTGTGAGCACCGATTTCCCGTTGGCTGGGCACTGGTATGGTTACATCGAGGATCCGCGTATCGGTTCGTACAACGCAAGCTTGACGCTGTACAACGATAGCGTGGGCGAACTATCCGGTCGGGTTCGCTATTACGTATTAAACTGCGCCACCGCGCTGCATTTTGAATCGGTGGTTGCAGAGCGTTACCGATACCGTGAAAATTACGAACACGGGACATGCAAAGGCAACGGCATCATTACGCTGGAGTCGGACGGCGTTGGCGGTATCAAATGGCTGTCGTCCCCCGCCGACGAGGAACGTACATTTAAAGGGGTTTTCCAACGAGCGGAAAAATAAATCGACCTTCAGCGTAAAGTACGTCTCTGTTCGCTACAAGAAAGCGAAGTTCAGCAAAAACAATACGGCAATCAGTACAACTGCAGGCGAACATTCCCCGAAACGCCCGCTCAACAGTTTAATCCCAGCGTAGCTGATGAATCCCAGTCCCATGCCATCGGCGATGGAATAGGTCAGCGGCATCGCCAGGACGGTAACCACAGCAGGCGCATATTCGGTGACGTTCTGCCAGTCGATCGCGGCCAGTCCACGGGTCATCAAACATGCCACGAACAGCAAGGCCGGCGCCGTGGCGTAGCTGGGTACGGAACGGGCCAGCGGAGCGATAAACAAACAGCTTAGGAATAACAGCGCCACCACGACCGCAGTCAGACCCGTGCGTCCGCCTGCGTTTGTACCTGCGGCGCTCTCGATGTAACTGGTGGTGGAGGACGTGCCCATCACCGCGCCGGCAAGCGTCGCCGTTGAATCGGCGAGTAGCGCGCGCTCAATGCGGGGAAGTCTTCCGCGTTCGTCGAGCAGATTGGCCTGCTGCGCGACGCCAATCAGGGTTCCGGCCGTGTCAAACAGATCCGTAAACAGGAATGTGAAAATGACGGCCAGCATGCTGATCCTCAAGGCACCTGCTATATCCAGTTGCAGGAACGTAGGTGTCGGATCCGGCGGCAACGACACGAAGCCCTGAAACTCGGATAGACCGAAAACGATGCCCGCGCTCATCGTGACCAGTATGCCAATCAGCACGGCACCGGGTACTCGTCGATCCGTCAGTCCCGCGATCAGCAGAAAACCGAATAACGCCAGCATGGCGCCCGGCGCACGTACATCGCCCAGGGTCACAAGTGTCACCGGATGCGCCGTGACGATGCCTGCATTCTTGAGTGCGATGATGCCCAGAAACAAGCCGATGCCGGCGCTAATCGCGAGTTTCAATGTCTTCGGAATCGAGTTGATAAGCCATTGGCGCACCGGCAAAACGCTTAACGTCACAAACGCGATCCCTGATAAGAAAACGGCGCCCAGCGCGACCCGCCAATCATGACCGTCGCCGAGCACCACGCTGTAGGTGAAGAAAGCGTTTAAACCCATGCCGGGCGCGAGTGCGATTGGATAGTTGGCATACAGGCCCATCACCAGCGAACCGAACGCGGCTGCTACGCAAGTGGCGACGAACACTGCATCGAAATCCATGCCGGTTTGTGCCAGGATGCTCGGATTGACGAAAGTGATGTACGCCATCGTCAGGAACGTCGTCAGCCCGGCGAAGAATTCGGTTCGCACCGAGGTGCCGTGCGCTTTGAGTTGAAACAGCCGTTCTATCGTTTTCGAATGCATTGTTAGCAACTACTGCGCTATTCGGAAAACACGGTGCTCGAATAGGATGGCGCGTCCGCGCGGCTCAGATTGCGCCCACGGCATGCAGTGCCGCGATCTCGCTAGACGAATAACCCAGTTCACCCAGTACCTGTTCGGTGTGCACGCCTAGCTCGGGCGCTGAGCTGCTCAGGTGACTGGGCGTGCGGCTGAGACTTACCGGTTGGCCGACCAGCTTCAGCGGCCCGAGGGCGGGAGACTCGACTGTTTGTGCAATACCGAGGTGCTGCACCTGCGGGTCGGCGAAAGCCTGATCGATTGAGTTGATCGGTCCACACGGTATCCCGGCGTCGTTCAAATGCGTCACCCACTTTTCACTAGTTTGTTTGACGGTTTGCGCTTCGATTATGTCGTTAAGACGCGCGCGGTTATCGCGGCGCGCGCGTGGTGTTGCAAAGTCAACGTGATCCTGAAATTCCGCGAGTTCCATCGCCTTACAAAACCGGGGCCACATCGGTGGGGTCGGCGCAATATTGATATAACCATCTTTAGTTTTGAAACGCCCGGTAGGCGCGCCCGTTGGATGATTATTCCCGACTTGCTGCGGTACCTCCTTGTCGATGAGCCAGCGCACTGCCTGGAAATCGAGCATGAAGATCTGGGCTTCAAGCAATGATGTCTGGACCCATTGTCCCTCGCCTGAAGTTTCCCGCTCCAGCAGCGCGGTCAGAGTTCCCAGCGCGGCAAAAAGCCCTGCCGAAAGATCAGCGATTGCGCTGCCGGCGCGCATGGGGCCGCGACCCGGTTCTCCGGTAATGGACATGAATCCGCTCATGCCTTGGGCGATTTGATCCACACCTGGTCGCTCGCGATATGGGCCGTCCTGGCCGAACCCGGAGATACTTGTATAAACCAGACTCGGGTTTATCATTTTGACGGACGCGTAGTCCAGGCCCAATCGAGCCTTGACGTCGGGCCGATAATTTTCGACTAGCACGTCGGCGCGTAGCAGCAGGCGCTTGAGCACGTCCAGTCCCTGTTCTGTCTTGAGATTGAGTGTGACGCTGCGTTTGTTGCGGTGCAGATTTTGAAAATCCGGGTCGTGGCGTGATGCGAAGTCCGCAGAGCCACCGGCACTATCGGCGGGCATTTCAATTTTGATGATATCGGCGCCCCAATCGCCAAATTGTCGAACACAAGTGGGACCGGCGCGCACGCGCGTCAAATCGAGCACGGTGAAGCGCGCCAGTGGGCCGGCGCGCCCGGCCTGAAGGGGCCCTAAATCGCCCGCGGCTGCTTGTTCACCTGTTCCCATATTCTGTCCCCTTTCATGTGAAGCGCCGGCTTGGGGAAAGTACCGGATACGACGACAAAAGCAAATTAAGCTGCAAATTGTAAAAAGGCGTCGCGCGATCCTCCTTGTATTGCCGTATCCGCACAGGCGCGCTATCGTGCTTTAGATTAGTTTGTTTCAGCTGGAGGAGTTATGCGCATCTTGTTCCGCAGCCCGATCTTTGCCGCGACCCTGGCCGCGTTGACGCTGACCTGGTTTTCCGCTGTCCAAGCTCAGGCACCCATGTTGCCTGCGGGGGAAACACAGCAGTTGACTGCTAATGTCTATGTCATACCAGACAAGCGGGTAAATCTCGTTCCAAATATTGGCATCATCATCGGTGATAACGGCATTCTGGTGGTTGATACCGGCATGGGGCCACGCAATGCCGAGATCGTATTGAACGAAGTGCGCAAGCTAAGCGACAAGCCGATCCGTTACCTCGCGATTACCCACTTTCACCCCGAGCACGGCATGGGTGCGCAGTCATTTCCCGCATCCACTCGGGTAATCGTGCCTGCGGCGCAAAAACAGGAACTCGCGGACAAAGGCAGCGCCTACATCGAAATGTTCAGTAATTTCAGCCCCGAGATTGCGGAGCTGCTCAAAGACATTCGCTTCGTGACGGCCGACGTCACGTTCGAGAAAACAATGGAAATCGATCTCGGCGGCACCACAGTGCAGTTGTTTTATCACGGCCCCGGGCACACCCGCGGAGACATGGTCGTTTATCTACCGAAGGAACGGATATTGTTCGGCGGCGACAGCGTGCTGAATCGATTTTTTCCGATTTTTCCCGACGGTGACTCAAGCGTTGCCGGTTGGGTCAACCAGCTCGAGCAGATCGCCAAGTTGAAGCCGGCTAAGATTGTGCCGGGCCACGGTGCCGTAGGTGACGCTAAACTTATCGATGAACTACTCAAATATCTGCGCGCCGTTCAATCCCGCGTCGGCAAACTGAAAGCCAAAGGCAAATCGCTCGAAGAAACGACAGCCCGGCTGGTACCGGAGTTCCAGAAGAAATATAAACACTGGGATAATCCGGAATGGATCAAGAACGCACTAGAGAACGCGTATTCGGAGCTATAGATCAGGCAAAATGTTGAAGTTAACGGGTTCGTGTAACTCCATCATCGCGCCGGCAATGGTTTATTCCGGTCGTGGTGGTGCGGGCGGTCCCCATTGCGAGCCTAGCACTACCGACATATCGCACACTGTGTGCTGGTAGTCTGCGTTGAGCAAATCACCATCCGTCCAGTGCTCCACTTGCGCGCCGTAGGGATCATTCCAGTAATCGAAAATCTGGCTGCCGAGGATATGCCGGCCGATGCCCCAGGCGTGGTCGTATCCTTTATTGCGCATATGTTCATGCCCAAGCATGACGGCGTTGACGTCTTCAACTTCAAATGCCGCGTGGTGTAATGCTAATTCGGGACCGGCAATGGGCAGCAAGGTGTGGTGATCGACATATTCTTGACCCTGATCGCAGCGTAAAAAAGCGACGACGATTTCATCGGGGTTGTCAGCGTAGCCCGCGTCAGAGCGTAACAGTCCGAGTGTGTTGGCGTACCATGCCTCGGTCGTCGCAAAGTCGGGAGTAACGAAAACAGCGTGCCCGAGTCGCTTCACTCTGGCGGGACCTGCTTGCAGCCGCACCAGCTCACCGTGTCGGGTTTTTTCCGTACCTCGGTTAATTTCCAGCTGCTTGACCGGCAATGGATCCAATTGTTGCATCCCATAGACGATATCGATCCGTAAGCCGTTCGGATCGGTCAGGCGTACCCGTTTGCCGCCGCCGGGCTCGTCGCTTTCTTCGATTGCCGATGCGCCTTCGATGGCTGCGGCTTGCGCTAAAGCTGTCTCGTCGCCCACCTCGAAGCCGAAGCCTATCAATCCCGGCGCTTCGCCCAGTTCGGTAATATAAATGTGATGATTGGGGCCAGTGCCGCGCATATACAGGGCCGCGTCTGTGCGGGTCGTCGTGTCCAGGCCAAAATCACTCAGAAAGGTTTCCATAAGGTCTAGATCCGGTGCCCGCCGCCGAACATAGATAATGTCTTTTACCTTCACCATTTCCTTACCCTTTTATGATGCGTGGCAGCAGCATGTGATGCCGTGGACAAATTGATGTCGGATTCTGATATGCGGCACCGGTAAATGCCTGCAGATATTTACGCAGATCGGCCAGCCGCACAACTTCATCGACCAGTCCGTAGTGAGCGCAATAACTGGGAGTGGACGTGTCACGATAACGCTGCGCGAGTTCATTCATTTTCGCCGCTACCGGCTCGAGCGGGCGGCCGGCATCCTTTTCCTTCATAGCGCGGCGCGCATAGGTAGCCACCGCCGCTGTCTCGCCATGCATAACAGATATCTCCGACGCAGCCGTGCCCAGCGTAAATGCGTTATGTCGATTAGCATTCGGACCGCCCAGCACATAATGGGCGGCGGCGCTGCCTTTGCGCAATACCACCAGCATCATCGGCACATCGGTTTGTTGAATCGAATATATAAGCGACTGGCCAAGACCAAGCAGCTCGGCTTTTTCCGCCAGGTCACCGACGTCGATGCCGCTAGTGTCTTGAAACCAGATGATTGGAACGCGATCACGCCCGCATAGCGTTACGAATTCGTTCATCTTGATGAGTCCCTGACGGTAGAGCTTGCCGCCCATCCCCGGGTAGTCGGCATATTCCGGATAGCCTTTGCCCAGATATCCCTGCCGATTACCAATGCAACCGACCAACATGCCGTCAACTTTGCACAGCCCTGTGTACATCTCAGGCCCGTAGTCCGGGCGAAACTCCATATGCTCGCTGCCATCCACCAGGCGGGCCAGCACGTCGTCGAATTCATACACTTCCCGTTGATTGAACGGTACTAAGGAGTAGAGATCCTGCTGCGGGAAATCCGGTTCCGCGGGCTCGGCGACACGAAAGAATTTTGGCGCGTACGCTGGCATCCCCGCCATGTATTCTTTGAGGCCATCTAAAACGCCCGTCTCCTCCTCGTAAACGTGCGAGAAAAACCCGGTTGCATCATAGTGAGTATCGACGCTTCCCGGAGGTCTCGCGCTGAATTCCCGCGTCTTCGCTATGACCTCTTCGAGCATCTCGACATCAAACTCACCCTTGGGCGCCATGCCGGAGACGATGCCCACGCCACCGACGGCAATATTGGCGTCTTTGTGCGCGAGCAATATGGTTGGACTGATGCTTTGATAGCCGCCGCCCGCCGGATTGGTACCGTAAATGCCGGCAAGTACCGGTACGCCTGCCTGCTCGAGTTCAGCGTGGCGGAAAAAAGGCGTTCCGGCGCCACGCCGATTTGCATAAAACTTCTCCTGCTCGGGCAATTTGGCGCCGCTGCAATTCACCAGCCACACCAGCGGGATATTCAGGCGCTTGGCGAGATCGGTTACTCGCAGGATGTTCTCCGCTTGTCCCGGCAACCAGGCACCGGCCATGACCTTATTGTCGAAGCCAATGACGACCGCCCAGTGCCCGGCTATCTTTGCCAGTCCATCGATGACGTTGGTTGTTCCTTCCTCGTTGTCTAGCGGGTTGTAAAGCGTATGTAAGGGATTCCAGCTACCTTCGTCCACCAGGTATTCGAGACGTTGCCAGACGGTCATTGCGCCGCGTTGGTTGATTTTTTCGGTCGGGAAACCTGCTTCCTCCACCTGCTTTACCTGCGCTGCGATATCCGTTTCGACGTCGCGGAGTTGCTTGGCGCTTTCTTCGGCGCGTTTTGCACGAGCCGGTTTCAGCTCCTTGCCGAAGTCGTTCATTTTTTCGAAATAGGGCTTCATTACTCCTTCCTTAATTATCCGATCGGGGAGGTTTCACCGATTGGGGGTGGTCCCGCAGGCCATCCCGGAGATGATGATCTTCTGAATGTTGGAGGTACCCTCTACAACTTGCAGGGACTTTGCGTCGCGATAAAAACGTTCCGCTGGATACTCCGTGGAAAAACCATAAGATCCAAAAATTTTCATGCATTCGTTGGCTGCATGTACGGCGGCCTCAGAAGCGGCAAGCTTGGCAACTGAAGTTTCGTATTGGCTGGGTTGGCCTTGATCCTTCAGCCAGGCGGCGCGGTAAACGAGCAGCTGAGCCGCTTGGTGTTCGACGACCATCTCGGCAATCTGAGCTTGTATCATCTGGTGCTGTGAGATGGGTTTGCCAAATTGAGTACGTTCATTCGCGTATTCAATAGCAAGATCCAACGCACCGCCGGCGACGCCCAAGGCACCTGCCGCACAGCCGAGGCGCGTATTGTTCAACTGCCACATGCAGGTTTTGAAACCGTCGCCCTCTTTCCCAAGCATTGCGTCTTTCGGGACCTTTGCGCCTTCAAAGACGAATTCTCCGGTTGGCGAGCAATGCAGACCAAGTTTGGTTTCAATGGGCAGCGCGGTGCACCCTTCGAGATTTTTTGGTTCGATAATGAATGCTGAGATGCCCTTGTGTTTCTTTTCCCGGTCGGTGTACGCATAGAGCAGACCCGCATCGCCAACGTGGGCGTTCGATATCCAAATCTTATTGCCGTGGATCTCCCAATGATCGCCCTTGTCGATCGCGTGAGTCTTCATGCTGGAGACATCCGAGCCGGTGTTTGGTTCGGTCATTGCGAAGAAGCCAATTTGAGTCCCATTAATCCACCCGGGGATGTATTTTTCCTTCTGTTCTTCGCTACCGAATTGGGCAACCGCCAACGGCGCACCCAGGTTTTGCATGTTGAACGGTAGGCGCCATGACGCGGATACTTTTGAGATCTGTTCCGCCATCAAGGCGGATTCGAAAAATCCCATGCCGTTGCCGCCGAGTTCCTCAGGCAGCACACAGGAAAAAAAACCCAGTTCGCCCATTCTGGCCACACGGTCGAGACGGAACTCGTGCTTGCGTTCCTCGTCCTCCAGGGTTGGTGCTATATCGTCCGCCGCAAATCGCTTGGCGGTCTCCTGAACAAGTCTTTGTTCTTCGTTAAGCTCGAAAATCATCGTTACTGTTCCTCACAATAGCTTTCAAATTTTCCGGCGTCATTCGATGATGGCGAGCACATCGTCTTCTTCCACTGCGTCACCTTCCTTTACTCGTATTTCCAATATCTTGCCGCCACGCGGCGCATAAATGGGGGTTTCCATCTTCATTGCTTCCAGGATAACCACCTCATCGTCTTCTGCCACAATTGCGCCGACCTCGACTGCCAGCTTGCAGACGTTACCGGCCAACGGAGCCCGAATTTCCTCTGCCATGATGTTGTAATCCTCGGCTGAGCTACTTCAACATTGTCAAAAATATGCCTGCGGCAATGACGGTACCGATAACGCCGGCGATGTTTGGCCCCATCGCAAACATCAATAAGTAATTCTTCTTGTCCGCCGCCGCACCAACCTTGTGTACAACTCTCGCCGCCATCGGCACGGCCGAGACGCCGGCCGCCCCCACCAACGGGTTGATCTTGTTAGCGCTCACAAGGTTCATCGCTTTCGCCAGCAGTATGCCGGTCGCAGTCGCCATCACGAACGCAAATAAGCCCAGCGAAAAGATAAAAATAACTTCTTTGCGCAGAAAACTCTCGGCACTCATTGTAGCGCCGACGCTAATGCCCAAGAAGATCGTAACGATGTTCATCAACGCGTTTTGCGCCGTGTCGGTCAATCGTTCTACGACCTTGGACTCGCGAAACAGATTTCCGAGCATGAACATTGTGATCAGCGGCGCTGAAGCGGGTACCAGTAAGACGATAACGATGGTGGCGATGAGCGGAAACAAGAGTTTCTCGCGGGTGCTGACTTTGCGGCCCTTGGCCATCTTTATTTTGCGTTCGTTTTCGGTCGTGAGGAGATACATGATCGGCGGCTGAATAATAGGTACCAGCGCCATATAGGAGTAAGCAGCGACCGCGCAGGCGCCGAGTAAATGTGGTGCTAGCTTGGCGGCCAGAAATATGGTGGTAGGGCCGTCCGCTCCGCCAATAATGCCGATGGTGGCGGCTTCCTGCAGAGAAAATCCCATCGCGGTTGCGGCAAAGAAGGTGATGTACACGCCCGCCTGTGCGCCCGCTCCGAGGAAGATCAGGCGCGGTTGCGCAAGCAGGGGCCCAAAATCCGTGAGTGCGCCCAGTCCAAGGAAGATCAACGGCGGTATCACTTCCCACTCCACGCCATAGTGATAGAAGCGCCAGATGAGCCCATGCCCGGTCGTCATGAGATCCGTCAAGGGCAGATTGGCGATCAGGATCCCGAAACCGATCGGCAGCAACAACAATGGTTCGTACTCGCGAGTGATCGCCAGGTAGATCAGAATCAAGCCGATTGCCCACATAACGACCATGCCAGGGGTTAAGGCGAAAATACCCATGCTATCGGCAAACACCATGACTACTCGCTCTTGTCGGTTGAGTCGCGACTGGTCAGTGCTATGAGCTTCATCGCCACATAGAGTACCGCCATGCCGATGAAGACACCGGCGATACCATTGATGAACACGCTAAATGCTTGTTCCACCGGACTGATGTTCCTCGGTGTGCGATTGGGTGAAAGAAACTGCGAGCCGCGTATCATCGCCGATCGAACTGGCCCTTTCAACGCCGCCGCCGTTGACATTATTACGATGCAAGCCTTGGGCAGCTAAGGAATTAACTGCTACAGCCGTAGCCGATGCGATTAACGCGCAGTCGTCGGACTAACCCGATTTGCGCTAAACATAATCACCTGCCGGATTAAAACCGGCACCGTCCGCAAATATGCCTTTACCGGGAACATGGTTGACCTCGAGCCGGGTACCCACGGGGTCCTCAAACAAGACTGAATAATAGTCGGGCGCCCAGGGTCCGGGCTCGGGCGTATGCACGATGCTTGCGTCAAGCGTCCGCACAAACGCGTGCACCTGATCAACGTCGCCGCGCGTCCGTGCCCTGAAACAGACGTGGTGTAAACCGACGCTATTCTGCACAAATCGCTCGTGCGCATACTGCTCATCACATTTGCCGACGCCAAACGCGGTACGGCCGCCGACGTAGTAGATCATGTCCTCGCCCGTGAATGCTGGTTGCAGGCCGAGGAATGGAAGTAACTTCTGGTAAAACGCGCGGCACTTGTCCCATTCACTAACCGCAATGACCACGTGCGCCATTCCATTGATTTCGATCATCGTATTTTCCCCGATATTAAGGCGCTACCGCTGCACCTGACAGTTCGACCAGCTGCGCGAGGCAATCTGCAACCGATCGCCCGGAGGTATCAAGGACGGCATGCGCCTGCTCATAGGAAGCTTCACGTTCCGCAAGTATTTGCTGAAGATCTGACATCGCGTCAGCGTTATCGGCCATAGGTCGGAAATCCCCCTGATCGATTACGCGTTGCATGTGCTCTTCGGGATTGGCTTTTATCCACACGACGAAGCAGGCGGTCAATAAAGCGTGCAGCACATGCGGCTCGGAAACAATACTGCCGCCGGCCTCGATCACACATGCCTGCGTGCGTCGTAAGGTTTCCAGCAATGCCTGTTCTTCCATGCGCCGGTATCCCGCTTGACCGGAAAGAGAAAAGATTTCAGAAACGCGCATACCTGCGAGTTTTTCGATTTCGGCGACTAAGCGTATGAATGGGAACCGGTGGTGCTCTGCAAGTTTTTGTCCCAGCGTGCTTTTGCCGGCACCACGTAAACCAATCAGTGCAATTCGGCTTTTGCCCACGCGAGTGTAGCGATCCACTAACAGCTGCAATGCCTCACGTTGTTGTGTTGTGTTTAGCTCGGCGATCAATTCATTAATCAGAATTTGCTCTGCCGTCTGACGATCGTCGGAGGCGACCAGCTCTCCCGGATCTGCCTGCAGCGCGTTCGCAACCTGGCGTAGCAAGAGAATCGAAATATTCCCCCGGCCTTGCTCGAGTTGCGCTAGATAGCGCTCTGAAACCGACGACTCGCGCGCCAACTGTTTACGCGTCAGGCCCCGTTGCGCGCGTAGATTGCGTACCCGGTTACCGACTACATTGAGGAAACTGGAATCTATCGTGTCCACGGTAGCACCCTAAGCTCGCGTGTACTATACTTCACTCATCGTTAATAAATCCACAAATAATGAATTATATTGCATATGTCTACTCAAGCTGCCGAAATGACTGAAGTACTAACGCCACCGCTCCCACAAATCGACTTCCGTACTGCGCCCGAGCAATATCGCCACTGGAAAATTTCCATTGATGGCGCCGTTGCGCGACTTACCATGGATGTTGATGATGCCAGCCCGATGTTCGAAGGCTACGAGTTGAAGCTCAATTCCTACGATGTCGGTGTCGACATCGAACTCAACGACGCAATCCAACGCTTGCGGTTCGAACACCCTGAAGTTGGCGCGGTGGTTCTCGACTCGGCCAAAGCCGTCGCATTTTGTGCCGGCGCCAACATTCGTATGCTCGGCAGCTCTTCACATGCTCATAAAGTGAATTTCTGTAAATACACCAATGAAACCCGAAACGCGATGGAGGATGCCTGCGCGCATTCAGCTCAACGTTATCTGTGCGCCATTAAGGGTACGGCGGCCGGTGGCGGCTATGAACTGGCGCTGGCGACCGACTACATCATGCTCGTCGATGACGGCAACGCGGCCGTGTCCCTGCCAGAAGTACCGCTACTCGCCGTGTTACCCGGAACAGGCGGCCTCACTCGCGTGGTCGACAAGCGTAAAGTGCGACGAGATCTGGCGGATGTATTCTGCACATTGGAGGAGGGCGTCAAAGGACAGCGTGCGGTCGACTGGCGTCTGGTAGATGAAATTGTCCCCAGCTCCAAGTTTGCCGATCGTGTGAAGGCGCGCGCGCTGGAAATGGCAGGCAGCTCGGACCGTCCGATTGATGGCCAGGGCATTTCTCTAACCCCGCTCGCGAAGGAGGTAAGCGAGGACACGATCAGCTACCCCCATTTGCAGGCCGAATTGGATCGCGACGGGCGCGTTGCGACGATCACACTTTGTGGACCTGAAACTGATCCACCCGAGAATATCTACGCGTTGAATGCGGACAGTTGGATATTGGCTGCGGCGCGTGCACTGGACGACCTACTGTTACATCTGCGTTTCAACGAGCCGGAACTCGGCACGCTGGTGTTCAAAACCCAAGGCGACACCGCCGCAGTCCTGGCACACGAGGCCGCGCTAAGGAGCGCCGCCGATCATTGGGCCGCCCGCGAAGTCATGCTGTATTGGAAGCGCACGTTAAAGCGCATCGACGTGACCTCACGTACCACCTTTGCTTTGGTCGAGCCGGGAAGCTGTTTTGCCGGCATTCTCGCCGAACTGCTGTTTGCCGTAGATCGCAGCTACATGCTGGACGGCCAGTTCGAAGACGATGATAGGCCGGCTGCAACAATCGTATTGAGTGAAGCAAACTTCGCTCCGCTGCCGATGGTAAACGGTATAACCCGGCTGCAGACACGTTTCCTGGGCGAGCCTGAGAGCGTAAGCGCCGCCCAAAATAGAATCGGCCAACCGCTCGATGCCAGCGAAGCAATGGCCGCAAAACTGATTACTTTCGCCCCGGATGATATCGACTGGGAGGACGAAATCCGCCTGGTGCTCGAAGAGCGCGCAAGCTTTTCTCCGGATTCGCTCACCGGCATGGAGGCGAATTTGCGTTTCGCCGGTCCCGAGACGATTGAATCCAAAATCTTCGGTCGGCTCAGTGCCTGGCAGAATTGGATCTTTCAGCGCCCCAACGCAGTAAGCGAAGGTGGCGCCTTGAAACTCTACGGTAGCGGTAAACGCCCGAATTACGATTACAAACGAGTGTAAAAACATGACTATCGACAGCACCGCCGTTAACTATGACGACTTAATCCCGAATAACGTCAACCTGGCCGACGATCGGCGACTGAAACGGGCAATGGAAGCCTGGTATCCCAAGTACATCGAGTGGTGGAAAGAGATGGGACCGGAAGGCTTCCAGGATCTCGAAGTCTATCTACGCACGGCCGTCAGCGTCGATCAGGAAGGCTGGGCCAAATTCGGCTACGTTAAAATGCCGGAGTACCGCTGGGGGATCCTGCTGGCGCCGCAGGAGGAGAATCGCAAAATTGCTTTCGGGGAGCATAAGGGTCAGCCGGTCTGGCAGGAATTACCCGGCGAATACCGCGCAATGCTACGTCGTCTCGTTGTTATTCAAGGCGATACGGAGCCTGCGTCGGTCGAGCAACAGCGATATTTGGGCAAGTCAGCGCCATCACTGTACGACATGCGCAACGTGTTTCAGGTGAACGTGGAAGAGGGCCGCCACCTATGGGCCATGGTTTATCTGCTGCAAAAGTATTTTGGCCGCGATGGTCGCGAAGAGGCCGAGGGCCTTTTGATCCGTCGCTCGGGCAATGTAGATCGCCCGCGCATACTCGGCGCGTTTAATGAACAGACGCCTGACTGGTTGTCGTTCTTCATGTTTACGACGTTTACCGATCGTGATGGCAAGATGCAGCTCGAAGCGCTTACACAATCGGGTTTTGATCCGTTATCACGCACGACACGATTCATGCTGACCGAAGAGGGACACCACATGTTCGTTGGTCGAACCGGTGTGGAACGCATTGTGCAACGCACCTGCGAGGCCATGAAGCAGCACGGCATAACTGACCCCTATGATATCCAGGCCGTTCGTGAGCTTGGCGTCATCGATCTACCGACCATCCAGAAGAAAACTAATTTTCACTATGCCGTGACCTTGGATCTGTTTGGTTCAGAGATCTCCACCAACGGTGCGAATGCATTCAATGCCGGCCTGAAAGGGCGGTTCCACGAAATCCAGATCAACGACGATCACCAGCTCCATAACGACACCTATCCGGTTATCGAGTATGTGGACGGGGCCCTTAAGTCGGTTGACGAACCGGCGCTCAACGCTATCAACGCTCGCTTGTGCGACGACTACATCGCCGACTGCGAGGCCGTCATTACGAGATGGAATCGCGTTCTCGACGAACATCAACTGGAATTCAGGATTAATCTGCCGCACCGCGCATTTAACCGTAACGTCGGCTTGTTCGCGGATATAAACGTAACTCCGTCAGGGGATGTTTTGGACGCATCGCAATGGCAGGAACGCCAACACGAATGGCTGCCCTGCGAGGCAGATCTGGAATACGTGCTGTCGCTAATGAAACCAGTCCAACCGGATGGGTTTGCCAATTGGATTGCACCGCCTAAAGCGGGCATCAACGGCAATCCACTCGATTTCGAGTACGTTCGCCTCGCTGCCTGATTCACTGCGCCGCGGTTGGTCGGGGCCACGCCCTGGTGTTGCAATGGTCAATCGTTTGGCTCGTCTCTAGTACGTTGCCCTGGGCGCGTATGCGCCTGTGATAATTGGGCTAAACTTGCGCCTATGAGACTGACCCAGTCTTACTATCCCGCCGACACCTCTGAACCGCTGTTCGAATCCACTGTCGGTAGCGTATTGCGCGACGCAGTAGCCGTGGCGCCACAACGGGTAGCACTGGTCGCCGGCGTACCCGATCCGGCGCAGCGTCAGCGTTGGACCTATGCGCAGGTGCTTGAGGTCGCCGAATCGGCTGCGCGGGCACTGCTATCGCGTTTTCAACCGGGTGAACATGTCGCGGTATGGGCTCACAACATTCCCGAATGGGTATTTCTGGAGTACGGGGCAGGGCTCGCGGGTATTGTGTTGGTAACCGTAAATCCCTCCTATAAATCTCACGAACTCGAATACGTGCTGCGGCAGTCGCGCGCGGTTGGCCTTTTTTATGTGCGTGAATTTCGTGGCAACGCGATGAGCGACGCCGTCGAGCAAGTGCGTCCGGCACTACCTGCATTGCGGGAAACGATCGACTTCGCCGACTGGGCGGATTTTCTGTCTGAGGGTGATCCCGCTGTGGTGTTACCGTCGGTTGCGCCTGACGACGCCGTGCAGATCCAATACACGTCCGGTACCACCGGTTTTCCGAAAGGAGCGTTACTGCACCACAGAGGCATTACTAACAATGCTCGGTTTATGGCGGACCGCTGGGGTATGCGTGCCGGCTCGACGCTGGTGTCGCCGTTGCCTCAGTTTCACACTTCGGGATGTGTCGCGGCCACCTTGAGCGCGCCGCAGTGGCTGGCAACGCTGGTACTGGTAGAGCAATTCGAGCCCGGGTTGGTGCTCGAGTTGATCGAGAGCGAAAACGCCGACCTCCTAGGCTCGGTTCCAACAATGCTAGTGGGCATCGAGGAACATCCGGATTTCAAAACCAGGAATCTAACGTCGTTATGTGCGATTTTGTCCGGGGGCGCGATCGTGCCCGGGGCGATCGTGCGGCGTTATGAAGAAATCTTGAGTGAAGGATTCACTATCGTCTACGGCATGACTGAGTGCTCGCCGGTAGCTACGCAGACGAAACTTGATGACAGGCCCGAAGACAAATGTGAAACCATCGGCACTGCCTTACCGCACACGGATATCAAGATCATCGATCCGGCAACGGGTGCAACCGTTCCCGTTGGGCAATCAGGCGAATTCTGTACGCGCGGTTATCTGGTGATGAAAGAGTATTTCGACATGCCCGAGAAGACCGCGGAAGCCATAGATGCGGAAGGATGGTTGCACACCGGCGACTTATGCAGCATGGACGCTCGCGGTTACTGCCGCGTGACCGGTCGAATCAACGATATGATTATTCGCGGCGGCGAAAACATATATCCGCGCGAAATCGAAGATCACTTGTTTAGTCATCCACACATAATCGATGTCGCCGTGGTGGGCATACCTGATGAGAAATGGGGCGAACAAGTCGCGGCTTTCGTGCGTCTGGAGTCGGGGTCGGCGGTTAGTGGGGAAGAGTTAAGTGCTTTCGCAAGGCAGCAGTTGGCAGCTTACAAGACTCCAAGGATCTGGGTGCAGATGAGCGAGTTTCCGCTCACAGGCTCCGGCAAAGTTCGGAAATTCGTGTTGCGCGAGATGTGGGAGCAGGGCGCGTTGAGTGCGAATCTGTAAGTACTCGTTTCTTTACGGCTAGACAAAAACTACGCACGCAGTTGATCCTTCGTTGCAGCTCCGCCTATTATCGAATCATGGTTCGAAGTTTGAACGAGGATTCAACTAGAGAAGGGTCCACGAGAGTTCGCCGTCGCGCGGACACGCGTCGCCTGGAGATCCTGCGGGCAGCGTCCAAAGTTTTCCGTCGCCGGGGATATTTCGAAACCAGCATGCGTGAGATTGCCGCGGAGGCTGATTTATCGCCGGGTAACCTCTATCACTACTTCGCCGGCAAAGACGAGATCCTGTACTTCTGCCAGGATCGCACTCTGGATAAAATGTTGGCCGCCCTCAGTGAGGTGGGCGCTGACGGCGGATCCGTGAGTCAACAGGTCACGTCAATCATCGTCGGGCATGTACGTTTCATGCTCGATGATCTGGAAGGTGGCACGGCGCACCTGCAAGTTGAAGCGCTGCCGCAGGAACGCCAAAAGCCAATCATCGACAAACGAGATCGCTACGAGCGCGCGATAAGAAAGCTCATCGCCAAGGGTGTTCGCACGGGCGAATTCGCCAAATGCGATGCGAAGCTGGTTACCCGGGCGATACTGGGCGCGGTGAATTGGTCCGCGCGTTGGTTCAGCTCCGAGGGTAGCAAATCGGCCAGCGAAGTCGCGGAAGGATTGGCGGACTATCTGGTGCGGGGATTGGTCGCCGGGGAGAAGGGACCCAAGATTTCGCCCCTTGCGGGAGAGGGGTTATAAAATCGCCCTACAAAGCATGACGCGCAATATGCGTGCGGGTGTCGCTCATATCGTCACCGCGTAGTTCGCGCAGTGCGTAGGTAACAAATTTCGTGGCCATGCGTTTGCGCCAATGCACGGTAAAGTCGGTGTTGTCCATGGGTTTGGCAAGACGTGAGGCGCTGTGTGCTGCTGCTTCTATAACGTCATCCGTAAGTTGATTGCCCAATAGTAGTTCGGCCGCGTCTTCGGACACCATCGGCCGTGAGGCTACCGCACCCATGACAATGCGCGCTTTTTCTACCGTTTTATCGGGGCCAAAGCGTATGGCTGCGGCGGTTGCCAGCACCGGAAAGTCGAAAGAGCCACGTCTGCGTAGTTTCCAATAAGTGCTAGTCCATCCGTCGGCATCATCGAGTATTACTTCGGTTAGGATTTCATCGGGTTTGCGCGTCAGGTAATCGATGCCGTCATTCTGATACAACGCATCGACGGCGAGGGTTCGCTCGCCGCTCGCAGACACCAGTTTCACTTTTGCGCCCATGGCGATCAACGCGGGTGCGGTATCGGTCGATGACACGGCCAGACAGCGCGGACTGCGCGTCGCGACCCAGCAGATGTCGCCATCCTTTTTCATGCAGAAGTTGATGGCTTTGCGCCATTCGTAGTTCTGATCGTAGTAGGTGCAGCGCGTATCCAGACAGATGTTGCCGCCTAGCGTGCCCATGTTACGCAGGTGCGGCGTCGCAATTTGGCTCGCCGCCAGCCACAGTCCGCGATACTTTTTCCTGATCGTGTCATTGTCGGTTAATTCGCTTAGCGTCAATCCGGCCCCAAGCCGCATTCCGGAACCATTCGACAGCGTTCTTAACGCCTCGATATTGCGCAACGCCACCAGCGTTTGTGGCACCTGTTGGCGGCGTTTCATGTTCGGCAGCAAATCGGTACCACCGCCTAACAACATGGCATCGGGACCTTCTTCGGCGAGGATTGTGACCGCTTCGTCGATTTCACGCGGTGCGCGGTAGCGGAAATACGGTAGCCTCATCATCGCGCTGCCACCCTGTCCATTTTGTGCATTTTTGCGGCACGTTTGCGGTCGGGATCGTTACTGGCCGAGCCATCGCCGCCCTCCCAGGGCGGTGCCACCATGTAGGGTTCCGGGAATGGAATCGAAGGGAAGTCTTTCGGCCCCACCCGGGGATCCTTGCCGGCACGTTTCAATTCCAACGCTTTGAGTACTTTGTCGGGCGTGATCGGGATCTCATCGATGCGCACGCCGACTGCGTCGTACACGGCGTTCGCCAGTGCCGGCATGACCGGCAATAGCGGGCCTTGGCCGGCCTCTTTGGCGCCGAACGGGCCGTTTTCATCTGGGAATTCGATGATATCGGTTATCACTTCGGGCATATCGTGTGAGGTCAGGCTTTTGTACTCGAGCATCGACGGGAACTTGTGGACCAGCGCGCCAGAGAGTTTGGCTGGCAAGCGTCGGAATACCTGTTCTTCCATTAAGGCCTCGCCCAGTCCCATGTATACGCTGCCTTCGATCTGGCCGCGCACCAGCGTCGGGTTTAATGAACGGCCAACATCGTGTGCGATGTAGATCCTTGGCACGGTGATCCAGCCCGTGTCCGGATCGACTTCGGTCTCGAGCACGCAAGCCGTATATGAATAGGCAGGAGAGGGTCCGACCCCCGCGCCCTTGAATTTGCCCGGGTGCCTCGGTGGCGTATAGGAACCGACCGAGCCCAGTGTGCCGTGTTTTTCTTCGGCGCACACGCATGCTTCCGCGAAGGACATGCCCTTGTCGGGCGCGTGGGCCGCGAACACCCGGTCGTTGGCGAAAACCAAAACATCTTTGGGCAACTCCATTCGTTCGGCAACTGCTTCGGCAACCAGCGCGCGTGCGCGTTCGGCGGCCTGTATTGCCGCGTTGCCCGCCATCAGCGTGACTCGGCTGGAGTATGATCCAAGGTCAACCGGTGTCAGGTCCGTGTCGCCGCTGACACAGCGCACCGTAGCCGGATCGATACCGAGGATCTCGGCGACCGTCAGTACCAATATGTCGTCCGATCCCTGCCCAATTTCCGTCGCGCCGCAGAACAGCGCGACGCGGCCGCTGCGATCGAGCTGTAACTGCACACCGGTATGCGGCATCTTGTTCCAGTAAATCGCATTACCTGCGCCAGTGAGGTAGGCCGAACAGGCGATGCCTATGCCATGGCCTTCCGGGAGCTTGCGGAACTTCGTGTTCCAGTCGGACCGTTCGACCACCCGGCGGATGCATTCGGCTAAGCCGATGGTTCCGATTTTCAGGTAATTGGCCGTTATCGTGTTCGGTTGTTCGACGATGCCCAGACGCAGCTCCGCCGGGTCCATGTTCAGTTTTTCTGCAATCTTGTCGAGCTGCACTTCCTGACCAAAACGCGGTTGCGGTGTGCCGTGGCCGCGTTTTGGCCCGCACGGTGGTTTGTTGGTGAAGGTTCGGCAGGTCTCGAATCGGTAGCGCGGCAGGTGATAGGTGACGGGTTGCAGCACCGCGGTATAAAACGAACTCGCGATCCCGTAAGAGCCGTAGCCACCGCCATCGAGCAGGGTTTGCAAATGCATGCCAGTCAATTTGCCGTCGTTGTTGACGCCAGTACGAAATTTCATCAGCACCGGATGGCGGCCGCGATGACAGTAAAACACCTCTTCGCGGGTCAGGCATATCTTCACCGGACGCCCAAGTAACATGGCCGCCTTTGCTGCCACGATCTCGTGTTGAAAGGGATCCGTTTTGCCGCCGAAGCCACCGCCGTTAGGACAGGCGATGACGCGGAAATGGGTGGTTGGTAACTCCAGCGTTTTGGCCAGCGCGCGATGAACATAGTGTGGAACCTGGGTGCTGGACCACAGGGTCAATTTACCGTCGCGATCCAGGGCCGCTACGCAGGCATGTTGCTCCAGTGGCAAATGCGTGTTGCCTTCGAAGTAAAACACATCCTCGAAGACATGATCTGAATCGGCCAACGCTTCATCGACATCACCGAAGGAATAGGCAAGTCGGCGATGGATATTTCCTTCCTCGCTGTATTCATGCATGCGCGGTTCCGGATTTTCGAGCGCATCTAGAGAACTGGAGATGGTTCGAAGTGGCTCGTATTCAACGTCGATGAGATCCAGCGCCTCGAATGCCGTTAACTCATCTCTGGCGATGACGGCGGCCACAGGATCGCCGACGTAACGAACGCGGTCGCTGCGTAAGGCCTGCTCATCCTGACTGACCGGCAGAATGCCGTACTCGTTGGGTAAATCCTGACCGGTTAATACCAGGTGGACGCCCGGGTGGCGTTCAGCGCGCGAAGTATCGACTTTCTTGATGAGTGCGTGTGGTACCGAAGAGCGCAACAATTTGCCGTGCAGCATCCGCGGCATAACAATGTCGTCGGCGAATTGTGTTTGGCCGGTTACCTTGGCGCGGCCATCGACGCGACGGCGCGGTTTACCTACGAGGTTATATTCGTTGCCGTTCATGACGCAGCTCCCGATACTTGCTGGTCTTGATTGGCAATGCGAATGACCGCTTCCTCAACCGCTTCGAATATCTGCTGATAGCCGGTACAGCGACACAAATTTCCCGACAGTGCTTCGCGGATCTGTGCACGGCTGGGGCTTGGTGTATCTTCGAGTAATGCCTTGGCGGTGAGAAGTATCCCCGGTGTGCAATAACCGCACTGCGCGGCGCCTAAATCGGCGAACGCAGCCTGCAAGGGATGTAGCTCGGCATCGTTTGCAAGACCCTCTATGGTCTCGATAGGGCGCTGCGTACATTCCAGCGCGAGAGCCAGACAGGATAGAATCGGCTCGCCGTCGATCAAGACCGCACAGGCTCCGCATTCGCCCAGCTCGCAGCCGTGCTTGGTGCCCGTCAGGTTCAGATCCTCGCGCAGCACTTCGAGCAGCGTTTTGTAGGGGGCGATCGATGCCTGCATCGTTTCGCCGTTAACCTCAAAACTGAGGTGGACGTTGCTGCGATCGACGGCATCCAATCGGGTCACGTTGCTCATCTAAGCGTCTCCGGCTTGAAGGGCCGACGTCGCAGCCCTAGAATTCGAACGGAGGTTCAAAATTTGAACCGTTGTTCAATAATAGGCGGGACCCAAGGCTCGATCAAGGGCTCTCAGAGCGGTCCGATGTCCTGCCCAGGGGAGTGCGAATGTCCGAAACCTTTTACGACGAGCGTATCGAGAAGCTTGGCCGAAGCCAGCTACAGGGATTGCAGGAGGATCGCCTGCGCTCGCTCATTACAGAGCTGGGTAACAACGATTTTTACCAGGACAAGCTGCGCGCCGCCGGAATCGCCCCTGAGCAGCTGCAGTCCCTGGATGCACTGCGTCAGTTGCCGTTTACGACTAAAGATGAACTCGTCGACGAGCAGCGGAACTCGCCGCCGTTCGGGCGTCTGTTGAGTTATCCGGTAACGGCCTATCCCTATTTCCACCGTACCTCGGGCACCTCCGGGCGTCCACTGATCTGGCTTGATACTCTTGATAGTTGGCAGTGGTGGGCGCGTTGCTGGGAGTACGTCTATCGGGGTTGTGGCGTCAGTGAGGAAGACATTGTTTTCTTCGCCTTTTCCTTTGGTCCGTACGTCAGTCATTGGGCGGCCATCGAGGGCGCGCGGCAAATGGGCGCAATGGGGATCTCGGGTGCCGGCATGAGCACTGAGCAGCGACTCCTGGAAATCATCAATAACAACTGCACTGTACTGGCCTGCACGCCGACCTACGCGTTGCGTTTAGCGCAGGTCGCTGACGAACGGGGCATTGATATCCGTAATAGCCGGGTACGGGTGACGATCCACGCAGGCGAACCGGGTGCCAGCCTGCCCAACGTCAGAAATGCTATCGAAGCTTCGTGGGGCTCGGCCTGCTACGACCATGCGGGCGCAACCGAAGTGGGCGGCTGGAGCTTTCCGTGTAGTCACCGCGACGCAGGACTGCACCTCAACGAAGCTGAATTCTATTTCGAGGTCATCGATCCCCAATCCCGCGAGTTCGTAGCTGAAGGTGTTCGCGGCGAACTCGTCATTACCACTCTGGGGCGCACTGGCATGCCGGTGTTGCGCTATCGAACCGGCGATCTCGTTGAACTCACGACCGAGCCATGTGCATGTGGCCGCAGCTTTGCCCGCATCAAAGGCGGCGTGCTCGGGCGTAGTGACGACATGATCATCGTGCGTGGCGTCAATCTGTACCCAAGCGTTATCGATAATTTGGTACGCGCGCAAGCGCAGATTATCGAGTACGAAGTCAACATTCGCCGTGTCAAAGGCATGGATGACCTATTGATAAAATTAGAAACAGCGGGTGATTTTCAGACGGTCGCAAACGCGCTGGAAAACGCGTTTCGCGAATCATTCAACATCGGCGTTACGCTCGAGCACGCAGCACGGGACAGCCTGCCCCGGTATGAATTTAAGTCGCGTCGATACAAGCGCGTCTAACAAGGATCGTTGTGCCCGTGGTGTGTGTATACAAAACGCTGCAGTGCCGTGGTTACTTTCTGTCATAATCGCGTTTCAGCGCATAACTCTAAGAGGAGCAGACCATGGCCCCAGCAATCATTGAAGGTGCCCAAAGCAAGTTTGTCGATGCCGACGGCATCAAGACTCACTACTACGAAGCGGGTGACGGTCATCCGTTAGTGTTAATTCACGGGGGTGGGGCCGGCGCGGACGCCTGGGGAAACTGGCGCGCAAGCATCGGCACGTATGCTCAACAGTTTCACGTATTTGCAGTGGATTTGGTTGGATTCGGACACAGCGACAAACCCGATCCAGCCAATTTCGAATACTCACAAGAGCGTCGTAACCAGCATATTATTGCGCTCATAGAGGCTCTGGGTTTGGAGAAAATTCATTTGATTGGCAATTCCATGGGTGGCAGTACGTCCATGGGAGTGGCAATCGAGCGTCCTGATTTAGTGAACAGGTTGGTGTTAATGGGTAGCGCGGGAATAAAGTCGGCGCCCAGTGAAGAATTAAAGTCGATCATGAATTACGACTTCACGACAGATGGAATGCGCAAGATTGTGAAGGGTTTAACTAATCCAGCGTTTGAAGTGAACGAGGATATGGTCAGTTATCGTCACACTCTTTCAATTGAAGACGACACGCGGGCGGCCTACGGCGCGGTAATGGGCTGGATCCACAGTAACGGCGGTTTGTATTACGAAGAAGATTACATCCGGCGCGTATCGCAGCCTACGCTGGTGGTTAACGGTAAACTCGACAAGGTTGTGCCTACCGAGCGCGCCCTGCGCTTCCTGGATCTAATCGAGGATTCGTGGGGATTCATCATCCCTGATTGCGGTCACTGGGCAATGATGGAACACCCTAAGGAATTCACATCTGTAACGATGAACTTTCTAAACTGGTAAACCGGGACGTTAAGCACGGTTCACGCCGGGAAATTGATATAGCAGGCGGGGTTTACCCCGCCTTCGTTTCTTCGATAAACAGCCGCAGAATATCTGATTCGCTGATTATTCCGCACAGTTCACCTTCATCGTTAACGACCGGTAGTGCGCTGATCCGCGCCTGAACCATAGTTTGAGCGGCCAGCGCCATGGTTGTTCCTTCGGGGACCGATATGGGATCCGGGGTCATGACTTCTTTAACCTGCGGATCGTCACCACCGGCCGATTGGGCTTTTGCTTCGCGCAAGTCCCCCAGACTCAGGATCCCCACCAATTTGCCCTCTTCCAGAATTGGCAGATGGCGGATGCGCCGGGCTTCCATCATGACATCGGCTTCGGTGAGATTGGTTTCGGTGGTGACTGAAAGCGGGCTTTCCGTCATCCATTCTTTGACCATATAGCTTTTCATGTGTCTGGGTTTCTCCCGCCGGGATCGGTCGCTCCGCCTAGATTGGCAATTGTATTGCATAAATGCAGATTCAGCAGCCAATGGATTGGAAAGGCTTGCTTTGCAAGTCGCTTCAGGAAAAGCGAAATAGGACCGATACAGGGCCGGAAGCTAATGCACGTCTATAGATATCTATTGCTGATTACGGCCGCGGGCTGGCTGAACGTTCATGCCGGCGCGGATTTCAATACGGCTGTGACGGCCTACAAGCGGGGAGATTTCGCCGCTGCGCGAACAATTTTTGCCGATCTTGCCGGTCAGGGCGACGCGCGTGCGCAATTTGCGATGGGTCTGCTCTACGACCATGGCCAGGGCGTGAAGGGGGACGATGTGCAGGCTGCCCGTTGGTATAGTCAGGCTGCAGAGTTGGGATATCCGAAAGCGCAATACAATCTCGCCCTGATGTATGAGCGTGGCGAAGGCGTTAACGCCGACCTCGCAGCAGCGAACATGTGGTTTGGGCGGGCCGCACGCAAGGGTAATGCGGATGCGGTCGCGCGCTTGCGTAGGATCGCAGAGGCGGGTGACATCGAGGCTCAGGCTGACCTCGGCGCACTGTACTTGCTGGGCCGGGGTACGTCGAAAGACTACGACGAGGCATTGAAGTGGTTACAACCCGCTGCCGATGCGGGAGACGATGCAGCCTGTTACAACCTTGGCTACATGCACGATGCTGGTTTGCTCGGAAACCGTAATATCGCAAACGCGATACTGTGGTATCGGCGTGCCGCCGAGCAGGGGCATGCGCGCGCGCAATTTAATCTCGCATTGCTTTATCGTGGCGGCAGCGGGGTTGCCCGTAACGAGGCAAAAGCAATCGCGCTTATGGATCAAGCGGCAAACACGGGGCTAATTGAAGCAAGCCTGGCGTTGGCAACGCTGCGGGAGAAAACGGCGAGTACGCAAGACGAGCATGCGGCGATACGCAAAAGATATGAGGTGGCTGCACGCGCCGGCGACAGCCAGGCGCAAAACAACCTGGCGTATATGTACGTTGAAGGTCTCGGTGGGCATCGCGATCCGGCCCAAGCCTATGCATGGTACGAGCTTGCGGCTGAGTCCGGTCTTCAAGAAGCAGTTGAGAATCGCGTGATACTGGCAGGCAGAATGTCAGTACAGGAATTAGCGGCGGCCCGGGAGCGCGCGGCAAACTTGCAGGCCTCTTTCCGAAATTAGTTCGGAACGCAGATCCACAGCTGTTGCGTCATTGTCAGGATGACAAGCCTTGTTGACGGCGCAGGGGTCACGATCCTTTCGTGCGGAATTCGCAGGCTCAGTACAGATAATCAACGACGAAACCGGCAAATATGACAGCGCCAACCCAATTGTTGTTCATGAAGGCTTGAAAACAAGAGTGAGGATCGCGGTCGCGTATCAGGACTTGCTGATAGCCGAACAAGACGGCGGCCACGAACAACGCTAGATAGTAGGGAACACCCAATGCCGCCTGATTGCCGAGCAGTACCATTGCCAGCAGAAACAAAATCTGGAAAATCCCGATAAACATGCGGTCAGCGTCGTCGAACAGTATTGCTGTTGATTTCACTCCGATCTTCAGATCGTCTTCACGATCCACCATGGCGTACTGAGTGTCATAAACCACGGTCCACAATACATTTGCGACCAATAACAGCCAGGCTAATGGCGGCAGCGAGTTGGTTTGTGCCGCGAACGCTGTTGGTATACCCCAGCCAAACGCCAGACCAAGGTAAAACTGTGGCAGATAGGTCAGGCGTTTCATTAAAGGGTAGCTCGCAGCGAGGGCGAGGCCGGCAACCGCAAGCGCAATCGCAAACCAATTCAGAAGCAAAACCAGCAGCGCACTCAATGTAACCAGCACCGCGAACAACACGAGCGCCTCACGCAAACTCACTGCACCGGTTATCAACGGGCGGTTGCGCGTGCGTTCTACGTAGCGGTCGACGTCACGGTCGACGATGTCATTTATTACGCACCCGGCCGAGCGCATGATAAAAACACCGCTGACGAATACGAACAGCAACTTCAAAGAGGGCAAACCTTCGGCTGCTAACCACAGCGCCCACAAAGTAGGCCAGAGGAACAGCAGAGAGCCCACCGGCCGGTGCAAACGCATCAACAACCCGTAGTGATAAAGCCGCTCCTTTATCAGAGGACGGCGCGCGTTTAGCCAGCGCCAGGATAGCTGCGCAATGGACAGAAAATTGTATTTTTTTGCCGTTGACATCGAAATTTTACCGGTGTCTCAGAAGCATCGTGCGGCGCCTTCACGCATGTGCTAAGCCTCGAGGTAGTTCACCTGGTGGCCGAGCCAGCGTTGGACAATGGTATCCACGTGGTCGGGGAACTCCTCCAGCAGCAGTTCCGCTACCTCGCCTACCAATGGCAGTAAATCACGATCGCGCACTAAATTCGCGATGCGCAATTCCGCCATACCGGCTTGTCGGGTTCCCAATAGCTCTCCTGGGCCACGCAGTTCCAAATCTCTCTCTGCAATTGCGAAACCGTCAGTGCTGTTGCGTAAGATGGCCAGACGCTCCTTTGCCAGCTTGGAAAGCGGCGCATGGTAAAGCAACACGCAGTCGCTCGCCTGGCGCCCCCGCCCGACGCGCCCGCGTAGTTGGTGCAACTGCGCCAGACCCAGACGCTCGGCATTTTCGACAATCATTAACGTGGCATTGGGCACGTCGACGCCAACTTCGATTACGGTAGTCGCGACCAGCAGATCGATTTGGCCGGTAGAAAATTCGGCCATCAGGCGTTCCTTGTCAGCGCTGTTCATGCGACCGTGTATAAGCCCGACGCGTGCGTCAGGCAAACTTTCTGCCAGGGTGGCAGCCGCGTCGGTCGCCGCTTCCGCCTGCAAGGCATCGGACTCTTCAATCAGTGTGCAGACCCAGTATATTTGGCGCCCAGCGCGGCAGGCGTCGTCAATTCGTTCGATGATTTGTTGCCTGCGACTACTTGGGATGACAGACGTTTTGACCGGTTGGCGATGCGGCGGAAGTTCGTCGATGATTGATGTGTCAAGTTCAGCGTATGCCGTCATGGCGAGCGTACGCGGAATGGGTGTCGCTGTCATGATTAATTGATGCGGGCAACTATCGTCGGCTGCTCCCTTGTCGCGCAGTAACAACCGTTGCTGTACCCCAAAGCGATGTTGTTCGTCGATGATGACCATTCCAAGTTTGGCAAACTCCACATCGCTCTGAAACAGCGCGTGCGTTCCAACTATTAACGCGGGAGTAGTTGTTTTTATCAAGTGTAATGCCGCTTCACGTTGCGTGCGGGTCAACCTGCCGGACAGCCAGATCACCGGTATTTGCAACGGTTCCATCCATTCGGAGAACGAGCGCAAATGCTGTTCAGCAAGCAACTCAGTAGGTGCCATGATTGCAACCTGATGCCCGGCGGCAAAACCGGCGACGCTGGCGAGTGCAGCAACGATGGTTTTCCCTGAACCGACATCACCCTGAACCAACCGCAACATCGGTCGGCCTGAGGCCAGATCCGCTTGTATTTCGCCGAGCACGCGTTGCTGTGCCGCGGTCAATTTGAACGGCAACGCTTGCAAAAATTGCGCAAAAGAAGCGTCGCCACCGCTGAGTATCGGCGCGGAGCGCGATTTTACCTGGCTGCGCACCCGACGCAGACTTAGGTGATGGGCTAGCAACTCGTCGATTACAAGGCGGTGTTGGGTTGCGTGCAGGTGGGCGGCAAGTTGCTCGACCGGCGCGTCGGGCGGCGGGCGATGCACATATCTGATCGCAGCTGACAGTGTCGGTAGCGACCCTAGTCGCGCCGCTGCCACAGGCGGGAGCTCGTCGCTATCGAGTAGTTCGGTGTAGTTCAATGCCGCGTCGGTGAGTTTGCGCAAACTTGCTTGATGCAGACCTTCGGTAATCGGATAGATTGGCGTTAATCGATTTTCCGTCTCTGATGTCTCGCCATCGACGCGTGTGTATTCCGGGTGCACCATCTCTACCGTACTTGGTCCGTGACGTACTTCACCGAAGCAGCGCAAGCGCACGCCCTTGCGCAAATTGCTTTGTTGGGATTGGCTGAAATGGAAAAAACGCAAAATGATCGCGCCGGTGCCGTCGCTGAGTCGCACCAGCAGGCTGCGCCGTCGCCCGTAGCGCACCTGGGCCAGTTCGATCTCGCCCACGATTAACGTTTCGGTGCCCGCCTGCACCGCCCCTATTGGTGTGATATGTGTCCGGTCCTGATAGCGAAGCGGCAGGTGGAAGAGTAAATCGCGCACCGTGCTGATGCCGATACGCAGTAACCGTTCCGCTACCTTGGGACCGACCCCGCGTAAGCTTGTGACCGGGAGGGTGAGATTGCCAGAACCCATTTCGCAATTATCCGCGGTTGTGGCCGCGGCCAAATCCTGGATTATCCCTTGGTTCTGGTTACGCGAGACACGTGCTTCACTGATCGCACTCGGCGGATTAACCGAGCCAGGTGTTGCCGGTCCCGCACGGTGATTACAAAGATGAATTCGACATATCGCCCGTCCCGATCGAACATCTCCAGGTGATCGATGTTGGCTTGTTGATCCGCAATCATCTGCGCAATTGTTGCAAGGGCGCCGCGTTGATTAGTAACTTCGACGTGGATCTCCGCGGAGAATTCCGTCTCGATGTCCTTTGCCCAGGCAACGTCCACCCATTTCTCCGGTTGATTGCGAAACTCGCTGACGTTACGGCATGAAGCATGGTGTATCACTAAGCCGCGTCCCGCGGAGAGATATCCAATGATGGGATCGCCAGGGATTGGGTGACAACACTTGGGAAAGGATACGACCATGCCTTCAGTGCCCTGGATGATCAACGGCGCGGCCTGCGAACCAGATCTATTGGCCTTTTTGGGTCGTCCTTTGTCGTCGGGGAACAATGAGCGAGCGACAAGGGGAGCCATGCGGTCGCCCAAACCGATGTGTTCCAGCAGATCATCAAGCGTGTCGATGTTCAATTCCTTGAGCGTGTTTTTGAGGTCGCGTTTGTTGATGGTGTCCAAATTGACCGAATAGCCTTCGAGTTCCCGATTCAACATGCGCCTGCCCAGAGTGCAAGCCTCGTCACGTTGGATGTTTTTCAAAAAATGACGAATGTGGGACCGCGCGCGACTGGTCGCTATGAAGTTGAGCCAGGCGGGATTTGGGCGGGCGCCCGGTGCCGTGATGATCTCTACCGTTTGCCCGGTCTCCAGCACGGTTCGCAGCGACGCGAGGCGTCGATCAATTCGCGCGGCTACACAAGCGTTGCCGACATCGGTGTGAATTGCATAAGCAAGATCAACTGGCGTTGCGCCCTGAGGTAGTTCCATGATGTCGCCTTTGGGCGTGAACACGTAGATATCATGTGGAAACAAATCGATCTTGAAGTGTTCCAGAAACTCCTGCGAGTTGCCGGCTTGGCGTTGAATTTCCAACACGCCGCTCAGCCATTCTCCCGCCCGGCGGTGCGCATTCTTGCTGGCGCCGTCACCTGATTTGTATAGCCAATGTGCGGCAATTCCGCCTTCGGCGATATCATCCATCTCCTGCGTTCGGATCTGGACCTCTATGGGCACACCATACGGTCCGAATAGAACGGTATGCAGGCATTGGTAGCCGTTTACCTTCGGGATCGCTATATAGTCCTTAAGTTTGCCCGGCAACGGTTTGTACAGGTTGTGCACGGTGCCGATCACGCGATAACAGGTGTCTACGTTGTCAACAATGATACGGAAGGCGTAGACGTCAAACACGTCGGCGAAGCTGAGATGCTTGTTGCGCATCTTTTTGTAAATGCTGTAGAGGTGTTTTTCCCGACCGAATACCTGGGCCGGAATTTTCTCTTGGCGAAGTCTGCGCCGGATGCCGTTTTTGATCTTGTTAATGATCTCTTTGCGGTTGCCGCGCGCTTTTCTGACTTCTTCGTTGATCACGCGGTGACGCATCGGATATAAAGCCGCGAACCCCAGCTCCTCCAACTCCAGGCGAATCATGTTGAGCCCTAGCCGCTGGGCGATTGGCGCGTAAATGTCCAATGTCTCCCGAGCAATGCGGCGACGCTTTTCCAGGGGTAGCACGCGAATCGTGCGCATGTTGTGCAGGCGATCGGCGAGTTTTACCAGAATGACACGGATGTCACTGGTCATCGCCATCAACATCTTTTGGATGTTCTGCGCTTGCGCGTCTTCGTATGAATCGAATTCGATTTGAGTCAGTTTGCTCAGGCCATCGACGATTTCAGCTATATCACCGCCGAATTCGTCGCTGATGGCATCTTTGCCCGTTCCGGTGTCTTCGAGTACGTCGTGCAGCATGGCTGCAGCGAGAGTCTCGTGGTCCATGTGCATCTCAGCGAGGATGCTCGCCACTTCCAGAGGGTGTTGAATATAAGGCTCACCGGATACTCGGTGTTGGCCTTCATGTGCTTCCGCGCCAAACTCATAGGCACGTCGCACCAGACCCACGTCGTCGGGGTTCAGATAAGAACGGGCTTGTACACAGATGTCATCGATCAGTAACACCTGTTGTCCTCCGGACAGGATGGGGAACCTAGGACACCGTTACGAAGTGCGCATTAGCGCGCACCGTCCAACACCAAGCAGCGTACCGCATTGGTATTGAACGTTTCATCTCATAGCAGTCAGCGGCTGAGCGGCGCCGGCTCGAAGTTATCGACTAAAGATTCCAGCGTTTCTTCGTCGACCGCAGCTTCCCTGGCCTCGATTGCTTCGAACACCTCGGTACTCATATCTCCACCTGCAATCTCTCGCAATGCGACGACGGTTGGTTTGTCGTTGTCTTCCTCGATCAGAGGTGCGGATCCCATGGCGATTTGGCGGGCGCGTTTGCTCGCCAACAATACCAAATCAAAGCGATTTTCGACGCGGTCGATACAGTCTTCTACGGTAACACGTGCCATTTCAATTCCTCTATGAATTCGATATACAAGGGGCGATGCGCGGACCTGCGGGTAATCATAGCAAACAGGGCGCCGCCAGGCTATGCGCAGCGCGACAAAAACCTGCCTACGATTAGGAACTTACCAGATTGGCCAGTTGTGTCTTGAGGTTAAGCTGCTGCACGTGCGTGCGCAGGCGTGTCGCCTGCACCACTGCGCACATGTCCGTGGTTGCGCGTTCAAAATCATCATTTACGATCAAATAGGCGTATTCGTCGTAGTGTTTCATTTCGTCGATGGCTGCGGTCATGCGCCGTTCTATGGTCTCGTCGTCATCCTGGGCGCGTCCTTCTAGCCGTATTCGCAGCTCATCGATTGACGGCGGCACGACGAATATGCCGACAGCTCCCGGCATTTTTTGCCGCACTTGCTCAGCGCCTTGCCAATCTATTTCCAGAATTACATCCGCGCCGGCCGCAAGCTGCTTGGCTACCCAATCCCGCGACGTCCCGTACCGATAGTTAAATACTTCGGCATGCTCAAGAAAACTGTCATCGTCGATCATTTGCCGGAAAAGGCCTTCGTCGATGAAGTGATAATCTACGCCGCCATGTTCTCCTGCACGGCACTGGCGGGTGGTGTGGGAGACTGAAACTACTAAGTTCTCCAGGCGCTGTACGGCGGCGCTTACCAGGCTGGTCTTACCGGCTCCGGACGGGGCAGACACAATAAACAGCGATCCCGCCTTGGTTGCTCTTGCACTATTCAATGTTCTGGATCTGCTCGCGCATTTGTTCGATAAGGACCTTTAGTTCTACTACACCGCCGGTTGTGTCTATATGTGCTGATTTAGATCCGAGGGTGTTGGCCTCGCGGTTTAGTTCCTGCATTAAAAAATCGAGACGTCTTCCTACCGCGCCGCCCTTTTTTAATACGCGTGTTACCTCTTCGAGGTGCGCTTGAAGGCGGTCAAACTCTTCGCTGACGTCCAATTTGTTGGCCAATAGCACCAGCTCTTGTTCCAGGCGGCCGGAATCGGCTTCGACATCGAGTTCACCGATTCTGTTAATCAGTCGCTGTCGGAGTTCTTCAATGATTTTCGGCGCGAGCTTGCGCAATCGATTAGCGTGGCCGCTCGCCTCTTGTATTCTCGCGGCAACAAGTTTATGCAGTTTCTCGCCTTCGCCGGAGCGATTTTCCACCAGATTATCCAATGCGCTGTCGAGTGCTGCCAATAGCTTTTCAGCAATCGTGTCGAGTTCGATATCCGCGCTTTCCAGGACACCCGGCCAACGCAGAACATCTACCGCGTTCAACGCAGCGGGAGACTGCATTTTTGCGCTTATAGTTTCCACCGCCTCGATTAAGCGTTGCACGGCTGCTTCATTGACGGCCAGCGAGCTATTCACGTTCATCGGTGCTTCATAGCGCAAGGTGCAATCAACCTTGCCACGCGAAAGCCGTTGATTGATGCGCTCGCGCACCTGTGGCTCAAGCGCTCGGACATCGTCGGATAGCCGCACGGATATGTCGAGGTAACGATGGTTGACGGAACGGATTTCCCAGATTACCCGTCCCCAATCGCCGTCGGCATCGTGCCTGGCGAAAGCGGTCATACTGTTGATCATCAGATTGCCTTCGCTGGACCGGTGCGCGCTAGTTTACCGTATACGTTGTGACAGTGGGGTCACTGTCCGCGGTTGTTGTTGGCACGTACGTTAACGAGGTTATGTATGCGGCTATAATGTTACCTCGTTATTAATCGGGATCCAGATCTATGCGCCCAAGCGGCCGGAGTTTTGACGAGTTGCGCGAGGTTAAGATGACGCGCGGCTTCACTCGCTATGCGGAAGGTTCCGTATTGGTGGCCTATGGCGCAACGCAGGTGTTGTGCAATGCGACGGTTGAGGAAAAGGTTCCCGGGTTTCTGCGCGGCAAGGGTAGCGGTTGGGTTACGGCAGAATACGGAATGTTGCCCCGATCCACTGGAGATCGCATGAGACGCGAAGCTGGGCAGGGCAAGCAAGGTGGCCGCACGTTAGAAATTCAACGACTTATTGGTCGTTCACTACGGGCGGTCGTGGATCTCTCGGCGCTGGGCGAGCACACAATCATTGTCGACTGTGATGTTCTACAGGCCGACGGAGGTACGCGCACCGCCGCTATAACCGGCAGCTACGTGGCATTGGTGGACGCCTGCAACACACTGCTGGCCTCTAAACGGCTCGCGGTTGATCCTATCCACGGTCAAATCGCCTCGGTATCCGTAGGGATCTATGAAGGTGGGGCAGTCCTTGATCTGGATTATGCCGAGGATTCCAATGCAGAAACCGACATGAATCTGGTCATGAACGACGCCGGAGCTTACGTTGAAATTCAAGGCACCGCCGAAGGTCATGCGTTTCACGCAGACGAGTTGCAGGCAATGCTGGACCTGGGCCGGAAGGGGATCTCTGAGCTGATCGGAATTCAACGCCAAGCCCTGGAAGGATGAGCGTAACGGGGCCGGGGGTAGAGCGGCGCGACGCTGCCTTGCCGCGCATCGTGTTGGCATCCGGGAACCAGGGCAAGCTGCGCGAAATCCAGGCATTACTCGCCGACCTCGAAGTCAACGTGATCCCGCAATCGGCCTTTGATACTCCCGAGGCGGACGAAACTGGTCTGACTTTCGTCGAGAACGCTATCCTGAAAGCGCGAAACGCGGCGCAGGCAACCGGGTTACCAGCAATTGCAGATGATTCCGGAATTGAGGTCGAAGCCTTGGATGGTGCGCCGGGGGTACGTTCGGCTCGCTATGCCGGCGAAGGGGCGACGGACGACGATAATCTCAACAAGTTGTTAATCGATATGCACGGGGTGCCTGAGTCGAAACGTGCTGCTCGATTTCATTGTGTGATGGTCTATTTGCACGAACCGAGCGACTCGACACCGATCATATGTCATGGCATCTGGCCGGGGCGGTTGTTATACGCGCCGCGGGGAAGAAACGGATTCGGTTACGATCCCATTTTCTACGTGCCAACGCATGATTGCGCCAGCGCGGAATTACCAACCGCAGAAAAGAACCGCATCAGCCACCGGGCTCAGGCGGTACGCGAGTTGGGGGAACGTCTGCGCGCCCGAATCAGTGGCAGACTCGCCAATTGAGGCTGCGAGGACAAGGCCCACCGATTGATAGGACCCCTCACCCGACCGCCATCCCTGGCGGCCGGGTGAGGGGTAATTGACTCGTTTACTCGTGTTAATCTTCGCAGCAACGAACAGGTGAACGCGCATGTATACCTACAAGGTCACTCAGCAAGACAGAGCAGTTGTTGAAGAATTTCTGAATAATCCGATCGGGCATCACAGTCCCGCACTGCAACGTGTGCTCAACCGCTTTCGCGGCGACGGCCCGAAAGACAAATATGTTCTGATCTGCAGTAAGCGCAAGCCGCATCGTGAGTGGACGCTGGCGCAACTCACCGGGATACCGGGTAAACCGCCCATCGTCTTTGCAGATCAGATCTTTACGGATCTCATTGAGGCTGAACGGGAAGTATTCCGGCGCCGCTGGAAAGCCTATACCGACACCGATATCGATTAGCCCGACGACGAGGTGGTAATGAAAATTACAGCGTATTCCGACCGCGTCAGCGCCCGCCCCGGCGAGACGATCCAGTTCATGGTTAATTGCGAACTGCCCGAGTATCGCGCAGACATTGTTCGCATTACTTGTGGTGACACCAACCCGGCCGGCCCTGGTGTCAAAGAACAAACCGTACGCACGACAGTCACTGGCAAATACCCCGGACGCAGACAGGTGATCGAAGCGGGGTCATACGCCACTATCCCCAGCCATAGGGAATTAGAGCAGCTGTCGAGCTTCAGCTTTCAGGCCATGGTCTGGCCGACTCTGCCGAGTGCCGGGCGTCAATTCATTATGTCTAAGTGGCGCGCCCACTCGAGAAGCGGCATGGCGGTGACCATCGAGGCGGATGGCTCGCTTGGTGTGATGCTGGGCGGCGATGCCGGGCTGGAGATAATTACCACCGGCGTCGCGCTGCTTGCACGCCAATGGTATTTCATCGCTGTGAGTTTTGACGCGGCGTCACGCAACGTGACGCTATATCAGGACCCGTCGGTGGATTACCCCACAGTCGAGCAAGCGGCCGAGACCCGTATACGTGCCAAAACCAAACGGATTGGGCGCAATCGCGCGGCATTGATGTTTGCCGGCGCGCGTAGTGGCAGCGACAAACTAGTGGGCTGCTATAACGGCAAAATAGATAGTCCACGATTAGCCAATCGCGCGTTGCGCCGCTCGGAAATGGAAGCCCTTAAAGCCGGTGTGCCCGCGAAGCTGCAAACGGCGATCGTTGGCGCGTGGGATTTCAGCCGCGATATCACGTCCTCGCGGGTTAGCGATATTTCTCCCAATGCTCTACACGGGGAGGTTAGCAACCTGCCGGCGCGCGCCATGAAGGGTTACAACTGGACCGGTGAAGCGATGGATTGGCGGCAGGCACCGGAGCAGTACGGTGCGATACATTTTCACGACGATGATGTTTACGACGCCGGCTGGGAAGTCGATTTCGAGTTGACCGTGCCGCCGACCATGCGCAGCGGTTTGTATGCCGCGCGGCTGCGCTCTGGAGATGCGGAGGAATATGTTCCGTTCGCGGTAAAGCCTGAACGCGGCGACGAGGCTAAGATTGCATTCCTGTTGCCGACGGCAAGTTACATGGCTTATGCCAACGAGCACTTCGGTTTCAACGTCGGCGGCGTGGAGCTACTGGGAGGTCGGCTTACGCCTATCGACGAGCAAAGCTTGTTTCTGAACGAGCATCGCGAGTACGGCGCGTCTTGTTACGACCATCACACAGATGGATCCGGTGTGTGCTATTCCTCTCGCTTGCGGCCGATCTTGAACATGCGCCCCAAACATATTTCACCACTCGGTGGTCACGGCTCGTCGCTATGGCAGTTCAACGCCGACACTCATATCACCGATTGGCTCGAGGCCAAAGGTTACGAGTACGACGTGATTACCGACGAGGATCTGCATGCGGAGGGCCTCGAATTGCTCCGACCCTACAGCGTAGTCCTCTCCGGCACCCATCCCGAATACCACAGCGAAGCCATGTGGGACGCCATGTACAGCTACCAGAATCAAGGCGGGCGTTTAATGTACATGGGCGCTAACGGTTGGTATTGGCGGATCGCTTATCACCCGGACCTGCCGGGCGTGATGGAACTGCGGCGCAATGAAGGCGGGATCCGGGCCTGGCCGTCGGCGCCTGGCGAGTATTACCACAGCTTCAGCGGCGAGTACGGCGGCTTGTGGCGAAATCAGGGGCGGCCGCCGCAAGTGTTGACGGGAGTCGGCTTCACCGCCCAGGGCTTTGACATTTCCGCGCCTTATCAGCGCCTTCCGGACAGTTATGAACGGCGCGCAGCCTTTATCTTTAAAGGCATCGGTAAACGCGAAGTCATCGGCGATTTTGGTTTGATTGGCGGCGGCGCAGCCGGCCTGGAACTGGATCGAGCGGATCCGGCGCTAGGAACACCGCCACACGCTTTAGTTCTTGCGACTTCACAAGGCGCGCATACCGATGTTTATCTGGTTGTCTGCGAAGAGATCCTGGTGACGATTCCTGGTCTTGGCGGTACCGAGAATGAATTGGTACGCGCCGACATGGTGTTCTACGAAACACCCCACGGTGGCGGGGTCTGGTCCAGCGGTTCAATAGCATGGGCAGGCAGTCTTTCGCACAATGACTACGACAACAACGTGTCGCGGCTCACGCAAAATGTGTTGAACCGTTTCCTTGATCCCAAGTCGCTGGCAAAGTAAAAAGTGGGGTCAGATACACATTTTTGACTACCTGCTTTCAGACAACACGGTAGCAAGAAAAATGTGTATCTGACCCCACTTTTTTGACCCCACTTTTTACCGGCGAAGCAGGAGTGATATGACCGATAACTCAGACAATGAACTCGGTATCGAGCGCATCGAAATACACTTGCAACGCCCCACCTTTCGTATTTGCGAACTGCAAATCGGACCGACGGAAAAGGTTCCCTGGCACGCGCACAATGATGTGCAAGATACTTTTTATGTGCTGCAAGGTCGGATCCGGCTGTTCATGCGCGACCCGAAAGAAGACATCATCCTGGAACGCGGTGAAACCTACGCGATGGCGCCGAAACGCCCACATCTGGTCACCAACGCAGGTGACGGGTCGGCAATATTCATCCTGCTGCAGGACGGCAAATACGACCTGGTGCCGCTTGTCTAAAATAAGTGGGGTCAGATACACATTTTTCTTGCTACCGTGTTGTCTGAAAGCAGGTAGTTAAAAATGTGTATCTGATCCCACTTATTTACCCCACTTATTTCCACTTATTTTTGGCGTTCCGATTATGTGCGGGTTACATACTTGAGTATTTCTACGACCTGCTCCGGCGTTTTGGCCCATGCCATCGCGCCGGCATCGACCTCCTTGAGGGCGTGGACTATATCGTCGTCGTGTAGGGTGATGTAGGGCTTGCCAACCGCCGCACAGATGCCGGCATCAAACGCGGCGTCCCATTGTTTGTACTTGTCGCCGAAGCGCACAACCGCAATATCGCATTTATCGATAAGTGTTCTGGTACGGATGGCGTTTACTTTGGACGACTTGTGATCGCGCCAGAAGTTCGCGGTCTCCAAACCCAGAATATCCCCGGCCGCATCACTTGCCTGGTGGTCGGTGACCGCGGACGTGAAATTGACGGGCAGGCCGTGTTTCTGCGCACCGTCTTTTATGCGCTCACGCCAGTGCGTATGAATCTCTCCGGACAGATATAGCGTCCAAGTCATGGTGACTCCTGAGTTCGAAATTTCCTTGGCAAGACTACAAGCAATCCCCCCGCACACAAAATAACCATTACCCATACAAACCCATGAGGATCGTAGACATCCATCGCCACCCCTGTCAGTGTCGGTCCCGACAAACTGCCAAGCCCCCATATCACGCCGATGCCGGCGTTCGCGGTTGCCAATTGCTCGCCGCGAAAGCGTTGCCCGGTCAGCGTCAGCGACAGCGTATATATACCGCCTATCGCACCACCCCAGAAGAACAACAGAATTGACAGAGGCACAATGTCGCGAACGGCTAAGGGCAACAAGGCGACGCCCACTCCAGCGCCGACGATGCAGCCCGCCAGCAGCAAATAGCGGTCGATGCGGTCGGCGAGGACGCCGAGCGGATATTGCAATGCAATGCGGCCAACACCCAGTACCGTTAGCATCACCGCGGCGGTTGCCGCCGTCAGACCACTGCGCACGCCGTAAACGGGCAACAACGCGAGTGATGTTATCTCGAGTATGGCGAACAGCAGGATTGCACCTGAAATTGCGGTGGCGACACGAAAGAATGTGAATACGCTAAAGGCTCCACCGCCCTGTTTCTCCAACAGGAAGGTCATCGTCGCCCATTTCAATGGCAGCAACGAACACGCGATGCAGGCAACGCCCACAAGAAACGGCGCCCACCCATCGACACCGGTGACGACGATAATCGCTGGCCCTATTGCGATCGAGATCGCCAGAACCGAACTATAAAATCCGATAATGCGCCCGCGCGCGTGTTCATATGCGATCTGATTGATCCACGTTTCGCTGGCGATGAACAACGCGGAATTGGTTGCACCCAGACAAAATCGCAGAAACATCCATTCGTACAGATGATCGAACACAGGCAGTAGCAGGAAAAAAATACAGTCCAGGATGATGCAGGCACGCACTGTTCTGTGTATGCCGACGGCGAGGATGATGCGCGGAATGAAAGGCGCAAGCATCATGGTGGAAAACGCCGGCATGGCTGCGTTCAGACCGATCCATGTGCGATCGATGCCGCGTGCTTCCAGCAGCAGTGAGAGCAGCGGCGAAGTCAGCCCGAACGTGACGCCATAAGCGCCCAGACAGGCGATGATCGCGACCAGGGTGCGGCTGCGCTCGTTATCGAGCAAGCTTGGGACTCGTGTCGATCAGCGCGCCCGCGCCTCAAAGGACATGAGACTCACGTCATCCTCGGTGATCGATATGTTGTAGCGCGATTCCAAATTGGGAAAGAAGTAGGTTCCGTGCATGCGTTTGAAATCAAAGAATGCGCCCCAATGCGGATACACGGCAGTGGCTTGCGGATCGTCGGCGCCAGGCCAGGTCCGCAGTGCCATAATTGTGAATTTCCAGAATTCGCCGTTTTGGTCGTAAATCGAGCCCAAGTACGAAACCGGAAGTTGGGTATCGACGTAGATAACTTTGTGGCCGTAGGGATGGTCTTTTTTGGGAGTGCACTTGACGACCCAAACCTCACGCGGTTCCCACCCGGCCAGTGGGTTCCAATACGGCTTAGCCGACTGGTCGATCAGCGGAAAGGCGGCTGCATTATCCCGTTCCTTCTCCAACCACGCGAGATCCTCGGCATTGGCAATGACAAGGATGGTTTTTTTACCCAGGAACTCGAAACTCTCATACCAACTCGGATGCGCGTTCCATAGATTAAAATCGTCGGTGAGTTGATCGGTGGTGCCGATGGGATCGCGCCAACTACTGCTCGACAGTCTGCGCGTACGGCGCAAGTCACGGATATAAGCCCAGGCATCGTCATAGCTGCCGTCGTCGTACGCAACCGTGAACACGCCGGTATCCTTGATATCTTGAGGTGCTGCGCCCCAGGAAATAGATCGGTGCAGGATATTGCCTGGCTCCATTACCGGACCATTGGGATCGCGCACCCGGCCTTTCATATAAATGCGCTGAAAAGAGTAATGCTGAACACGTTCTATGCCCCGCTTAGCGTCTATCAGGACATACACAAACCGCGGCCATTCGTAACCGTCACCGTGGGGCTGGCCCAGGTAGATATTCCAGATTAATTTCTTTACGAATTCAGGCTCCGTTTCGTCGAGTTCAGGAAAGGGCAGGCCGGCTTTCCAACCGCTGACGGTATTATTGACCGGATCATACTTGACTTCGGCCGAATATTTCTCTGTTGCCGCGCGCCATTGCGGATCGACTACGTGGGCTTTGGACGGCGCCAGCCGAACGCTCAGTCCATGCTCGCGGATCTGCCACACGACGCGCTCTATAAGCAAGTCGCCTATGCGATGACCCTCGAAGGTTTTATCCATAACTTCGTCGAGGTTCGCCGCACCGATCACTGTTCCCTCAGTAAGCTCTTCGTTGGCGATGGCTGTGTGGCCTAGTACACTGAGCACTACAAATATAACGATACCGAGACGCATCGGTTTCTCCCTGTGGATATTCTTTGTGGGGCAGCTTCGGGATTATACGATCATGCAGATCGATGTCTGTAGACTGGTTGCGGCGCTGGGGGCGTGCACACTCTGGTTTACAGACGCTGCGGCGGTCGAATGGCAACTCGGCCCGTCGAACTGGTCGCTAAACGGTTACGTGCGGCAATACCTGTCGTGGAACCTCGAAGATCCGCATTTCCCACGCAGCAACAATGCCGGTGACTTCAGCATGGTCCGCTCGCAACTGCGCGCGGATCTCGTCGCTGATGATCTGCTACGCCTTCCCGCCGGGAGCGTTTCGCTGTTTGCGTCATTGCGCTTAGTGCATGAGCGTGAAACCGCCTATCAGGATCAACTTGCGCAGCGACCGCTGCGCGACTCCGGCGACCCTGGGTTTGTCGCGGGCCTGGCAGCAACCAACTTTCTGCGCTTTGGCGCCTTCAATGCCGTAAACGGTTCGGGCGAGAACCTCGTTCCCAGTTTGAACGCGCAGGGCGCGGGTCTCCCGCCAGGCGCGTTCTTGAACACCGGCGATTACACAGACTACTACGAGAATTACCAGTTTCCTCTGCGCGAGCTGTATCTCGATATCCCGATCACCAAGCGCGTGTCGCTACGGATCGGCAAACAACAGGTGGTCTGGGGAGACACGGATTTCTTCGTCGGATCCGATCTCATGCATGGGTTCGATCAGAGTTGGCGCTCGGTATTCGAAGGTAACCAACTCGAAGAGCTGCGCAAACCCAATTTTCTGATCAACCTGCAATGGCAGATTCCGAGGTTCAAGGGCAGTGTGCAGGCGATCGTGCGCCCGCCCGGCATCGATCGCGAAGAGGATATCGGCAACAGTCTCGATCTGTTTGGTGGACGTTGGTCCGGCAAGCCGAACCTCGGCATCGATTTTTTGAGTTTCACCAACTTCAACTATGAGCACGACGAGGGGGATATCGACGATGTCACCGGCGGACTGCGTTGGAGCGGCCGCTGGCGCGAGTTCAAGTACGCCTTCCAATGGCTGCACACGTTCAATCAAGAGCCGATGTTGAACCCCTGTACTGCGGGTCCCAATTGTTTTTGGGCTAACACCATGGTGCCCGATCCAGCCAGTGGCTTCACAACGCCGATCCTGTTGAGCGATACCATGCGTGCGCCGCTGGGTGGTGAGCAGCCGTTGCCGGGCCCGGTGCAGCTCCGCAATGGAGCAGGGGGCCTGTATCTGGGCGAGATCATTTATCCCATCAGAGACACGCTGGGTTTCAACACCGATGTGTACGTGACTTGGCTGGACGCCGTGTTTGCCGCAGAGGTCGCGTATACCATAGACAAGCCGTTCCACACAGGCAGTCTCGGGCGGAACAGCAAGAACGCGACCTGCGATTTTGTCTTGTGCGGGTTCGCCGGTCTCATCGAAAAAGACATAATCCGCTGGACGTTCCGACTGGATTGGCAGGCGCAGTGGGCGCAGCGTCCGCCGCTGGGTAAGTTGCCATTTATCGGCTCGCATCGCCCGGCGTTTCTGACGCTGCAGATATTTGATACCCAGATCATCAATTTCGATAAGGATCAGGACATCGTGCAGCTGGTGGGATTGAGTAAACGCGCCAAGCGCCATCAACCGCTAATCACGAGTATTTTGAGCATGCCGTACTTCAACGATCGCATGACCTTCGGTCTGGTGGTGGGCGTGGACGGCGCGGATCTGGGGAACGGTTTTCTCATCCCGTCGCTGGATCTTGTGCGTGGCGATCACTGGCGCGTACGTTTGGAAGCCGATCTGATCTGGGATGATGGTTCGCGGGTGGGAGGTGAGCACAGTACGCCGCCAAATCTCACCGAGCCCGGCAGCACCCGCGGTCAGGGCCGCGATGCAAGCTTGTTTAGCCTACTGGACGGCGCGGATCAGTTTCTTATCAAAGTCTCCTACCAGTTCTAGTAAAAGCCATCCCATCTGTGTTCAGTAGTCGTAGGCCGTGCTCTTTCTCGCTAAGCCGTCGTACAGTCCGAGCATACGCTCGCGCCAGGGATACAGCGCGTCATCGGGCAGTATGATCGGCCACGGACTGACCGCCCGCGCCCACATGAACATCGAGAAGATTATATAGTCCGAGTACAGCGGCGCGTCGCCGCCCAGATAGTTCTGCTCACGCAGCACCGCGCGCACGGGATCCAGTTTCGCGCGCCAGGCAATGAGTTTTTCCTCGCTTCGCTCCGCTTCGAGCTCCTCGCGGGTCTTACCCAGCCAATTCTCGCGAGACAGGACGTAGTATTCCATGTCCTCAGGGAGTACGACGTCGTAATTATCGGGCACCAGCATTGGGAACAGGCTCATGATCACATCGGCATCAAACCAGTGATTGAGTACGCGTGTTGCGCCCCGCGATTTGTGGCTACCGAACAATGTGGGACTGTCCGGGTAAGTGTCGTCGAGATAGCAGGCAATGCGCCAGGAATCGAATTGTGTGGTCTCACCGTCAACCAGCACGGGCACTAACTCTTGCCCGGAGAATGCAACCCGATCTTTTTCAGTGAACTTAATCGGGATAATCTCAGCATCGAGGCTTTTATGCGCGAGCGACAGTTTCGCCCGCCAGCAAAACGGACTCATACGGCGGTCGTCGCGGCCAACCAAATCGTAGAGTTGTCTTGTGTTGCTCATGTCGACTCCGTCACGTCGTCGCCACGTTTGGCAAATTGCGGCAAGTCGTCGGTAATTTCGAACCACGGTGCCTTGGAACTCACATACATGTGCTGTTTGGGTCTTATACCTGGATCGCCGTCAACCGTACCCAGGGTAATGCCCCGTAGTTCGTCGCCATTGAACGCGGCCAATGGCGAGCCGCATTTATTACAAAACGAGCGATAGGTATTTGCCGATGATTCGAATCGCGACACACAGTCCTCGCCCGTCACCCACCGAAACGCGCCCGTGTCGACGATCGCATACGTTCCAAACGCGGCGCCGTGCGCTTTTCGGCAGTTTGAACAGTGACAGCTATCAATCCGGCTGAACACAGGCGCGTCCAGTTCATAGGCCACGGCACCACACAGGCAACTGCCGTTGACGCGCATGCTAACTCTCTCCCGGTGGCCAGAAACCTTTAATGTGTTCGCGCAGCGCAACGCTTTGTCCGCTATCCAGCGATAGCGCTTCGGCCAGTTTCGGCGGACCTGGCCAGCCAGCGTCCGCGATGGTCAAACCGCAGCCGCTGCGTTCGCTCTCGTAGCGAGGGAAAACGTGAAAATGCACATTGGGATCGACCATCATCAACATCAAGTAGTTAATGCGGTCGTATTGGAAGGCGGCCTTCAACGCGGTTTCGATACCACCCACCGCGAGACCCAGTTGGGTAAACGCCGGGGCCGGCAGATCTGAGAATGTCGTTGCCTCGGCCTTGGCGCACAACACCAGGGAGCCAAGCGTTACCTGGTCGCCGCGGAGCAGAACCGTCCAGTGTTCAAACTCGTGGATCAGGGTATCGGGATACCCGAAACGTAACATCGTCTGATTTGCCATAGTGGATCCCTCGGCTCGGGCGGATATCCGCTTGCGGCATATTCTAGCGCGTCTATCGTCGGGTCACCGCCCGATGGGAATCGTCAGCACCGGCGCCATCTTTTCCGCTTTTCCCGATTGCAGCGCAAACAGTTGGGACAGCAACGAGAACGTCGATTTGGAATCCAGATCGGAGTCATCAATATAGAACCACACGCCGCGATAGCGAATGGCAACCGCTGCATTTTCCGGCTCATCTTCCTGTGATCTGATGTGCAACAGCGCTTCGGTCACCCGCAACCAGTCAAATCGGTGTCCGGCGTCGTCGCGCGTGAGTGTGACTCTGCCGATGGTTTCATCTGCTTGTGGTACCTCAACCGCGTGGGATAAATAGAACAAAACACCCATTAACGAGCGGGTGTCGAGGCTGATGGCGTTGCCCTTACCATTGCCTACGCCCGGTTCCAGTGCATAGCGTGACTGCGTCTGCGTAAGGCCGAGCAGGGTAGTCAGCTCTTGGGTTTCACTGAGCGACGCCGCATTCGGTGCGATCTGGATAACCGCCAGGTTCCCCCCATCGCGTTTTTCGTAGCCGAGGCTTAAAAGTTGGCGACTCTGCATATCCCGCAATAGCGTTGCCGCCCGCCGGAATTGGCGATATTCGGGCGCAACAGCCGGTGTCGGTCCGGACGCGCCACTGGCATTATCCAAGCCGTTCAGGTGCTGTACCGCCACGCGTAAAACACGATCAAAGCTCCAGCCGGAATGGTACAGAAGCAAAATCGTATCCAGGGAGATCGGCGCAAGGAAACGCTGCACAAAATCTTCGCCCTGCAGCGGGGTGTACACGACCGTCGGTTCTTCCGCGTAGCCCAAACTCGCACCCAGACCACCTTGATCAGGTCCCGACCTAATAGTGGCGCTGCCGTTTGCGCCGGCCGTAAACGCGAATTGCGTCGTTACGCTACTGACTTCCAGGAATAAAGGGGTGTCCCGGTAACGCAGGCGCACCAGATTCAGCAGTAGCTGCTCGTCGTTGGTTTGTTGGATGGCGACGTTATAGTCATTGCGGCCCGCCTGCAGCGCCCGCGGACCCAGGTTGGCGCATCCAGCCAGTGTCAGCAGCAGCGCAAATAGAGCCAGTGCCGTGACGATTGGGTGGAGAAACGGGCGAGCAGCCTCAACAATAATACCAACGCGCCTGTATTTCGTTTTGGCGAGCATCATTAAACGAGACACGATGGGTGCCGTGCAAACGGTCCGTCGTCCCGCTGGATTGCGGTGCGACGGGTAAATTGGGTTTTTTCGCTGCGCATCGTTAACCGTAATAATACATGCACGCTCAGTGCATGCCGCGCGCATCAAACACTGCAGACCACCGCGACCCAATCGACTCAGGGACCGCAAACGCAAGTGGCTTCCAAATGGAAGCATTCAGTGTGAACGCTCGTTTCCCCCACACGTATTTTCCCGGCAACCATCGACCTTCTCCGATTGAATCTACCTCAGCAAGCTTTATCGTGCGCCGCTCTCCAACAATTGGGACCAGTTCAATTTCCGCGTCCCGTAAGATTACAACTCCCGGCGAGTGTATTTTTCCGATAACGATAAGAGCTTCGGCCAATTCTCCGGCGTCGCCTTGTAAATCATTTTTGAGATTCTCAACTCGGCGACCAACTGAGCCGTACACCGCGTTTAGCACTATCCCGACCCCAATTGCGGTTAGAAACCACAGCGACTGCATGCCCGCGAACGGAAACAAGGCAACCGTCGCGGTGATCCCGATGATGGCAGGCCCGAGCAGGGCAAGTCGCAGGAATTCACCATTCCACGGCCATTTTTCACTCAATTTGTCTTGCTCAGTCACGATTTTTCCTCGAATCACGGCGCCGTGTCTCGCGAACATCCTCAGGCAATGCAGGGAATGTCAGATTGTCTGTTCACGGACAAGGTCATCATCGCCACAGTCGAATGTGTAGGGTTGCGTATCTGCTGATCGCATCGAACGCGTCAACTCGTTGCCATCCACCGTCATTTTCCACTCGCCGTCCGCCTCGTGCGGTGGTTCATTACTCACTAGTCGATAAATAAGGCGACATCGATGGAACTTTCTGAGAGCGTACCGATCGGATCAGATATGAAACTGGACGGCCGCACGCTTGACCATTCGACCTTGGAAGCTATTCGCTTGATGGCGATAGAGCGCGTTCGCGAAGGCGAGTCGCCGGCGACGGTGATCGCATCGTTCGGGTTCAACCGGACGACCATCTACAAATGGATCAAAGCGGCGATGCAGCCGGGTGTCGGCATCAAGGCGTTGCGTTCGACGAAGGCTACGGGGCGGCCACGAACCCTGAGCGCGGCGCAAGAGCGACAGGTGTTCCGCTGGATCAATGGTCGTGACCCGCGACAGTATGGATTGGACTTCGGCTTGTGGACGCGCGCGGTGGTCGTGGAGTTGGTGACGCAGAAGTTCGGGGTGACGATAGGCGTCACGGCGGTCGGGGAGTTGTTGGCGAAACTGGGATTGACGCCGCACAAGCCGCTGCAGCGAGCCTATCAGCGGGACCCCGAGGCGATTGAACGCTGGCAGCGTGAAACCTTCCCAGCCATCGCCCGTCAAGCGAAACAGCACGGTGGCGAGGTGTTTTTCTGGGATGAGTCTGGCTTCCGTGCTGATACGGTGCACGGTAAGACCTGGGGCGTGCGCGGCCAGACGCCGGTCGTGTACCGACCCGGACAGCGTCAATCGTTCAGTGCCGCCTCGGCGGTCAACGCCAACGGGGCGTTCTGGTTTTGCACCTATAGCGGCGCGCTCAAAGCCGCTTTGTTGATCACCTTGCTGCGCCAGCTCATGCGGGGCCGGCGCAAGCCGGTGCATCTCGTGCTCGACAGTCTGCCGGCGCACAAGACCGCGCGCGTGCGCGACTACGTCGCTTCGACGAATGGCCGGCTGAGCCTGCATTTTCTGCCCGGTTACGCGCCAGACCTGAACCCCGATGAATGGGTGTGGAGTCACGTCAAGCGCACGGGTGCAGCGCGACGGCCACTGCGGGCGGGCGAAACACTGCGCGAGAAGATCGAGGAGCAACTCACCCAACTCAAGCGTATGCCCCACCTTGTTCGATCATTCTTTCTTGCTCCATCTGTCGCCTATATTGGCGACTGCTGAGTAACTTCAAAACTCATTGTAAAGAGCCACAGAATTTCTATATCGATCTGCTCGTCTGTTAACGATTTCAATGTGGAGCGCCCAACGGATGTGCATGATTGCGAGTTTCCCGTTTTTCGAAATCGTGCGTAAACGACATGACCGTCCTGGGTGATCTGCAGGTACATGTACGTTCCGCGAAACTCATCGAAAGAATCGAGCGGGTAGCGACCTCGTTCCCATACAGCAACGTAGCCAGCCTTCTCTGGTGGCACGGGTGATGGTGCCTGAAAACACCCAGCTATCGCCGCAACGACCCCGAACAAAATAAATTTGCAAGGCCAGTTAGCAAGGACCGACAGGGGGCCGTGTTCTGAAATTTGGCTGTTGTTCATGGTTGTCTCCTCAACCTTTGTGCAACTCCAGGTCCAACAAACCTCGACCACTGCCGCAGAGAACTTGCATCGCTCCGGGATCGCGCTTGATGAGCAGCCGAATATCTTCAGTGTGCCCATCGAGAATAGCCTGAGACAACGGATCCATATCGCCCCGACGAGGCCCTAGGAATGGTTCTGCACGTCAAAATTCGTGCTAACCGGCGGAAGGTTTCGCATTGTCTTGGTAAGACACGCCTGTAGCTCTTTGGATAACCGGAAAAGTCCCCGGTCGGAGATTATTCGGTGATCGGCGTTTGCTTGATATGAGCCAGACACAAGCTGGCCGCGTGTGGCTTTGAAGCTGCCAATGATATCTTCGGGGGCAACCTTGCCGTCAGGGCCTGGGGTTCTGGCATCGATAATGTAGACATAGCCATCGCCAATGCGGCGCGCTTGTGCTTCCAAACGAGGTGACGCCAACCCACATTGTGCGAGCGTCTCGTGCAAAAACTCGCGGAAGGCGGCGTTTGGCTTGAACGTTTCTGGCGTGAACTGATTGCTGTCTAATCCGGTTTGGGTAACGAGGCCTACGATCGCCTGCCGCGGAAGCCCTCCGAGGCGTTTTGTGTCCTCACGCGAAAGGAAGCTAAAGACATGAAGATCCGAACTCTGCTCGTGTGGCTCTGTCACCCCTCGGACTTCCTGCCTTCGACGGCATGTTTAGGTCGGCGCATCGGTCACCGGAAATCGGTCGTTAAAGCGATCAATAACATCAATAAACTCGGTTGGAAGTCGTTCTCTGGTAGCCAACAACATCGCGTCTGGGATTTTCCCATAAAAGGCGTGGGCGATTGAACCAGCCATGCATGCCATTGTGTCGGTATCTCCACCGAGGGATACGGCGTTTCGAATCGCGGACTCGAAGTCAGTGCTGTCGAGGAAACAAATGATGGACTCCGGTACTGAACGTTGACAGGCAACATCAAATGTATAGCTCGGTCGGATTTCTGCTACCGATCGATTCATGTCATACCCAAATTTTTGCGATATTGCGGTCCGAATGTCCTCCTTGCCTGTGCGTTGGCGCGCGAGGAAAACCGATAAAGCAATTGCTTGGGCACCGCGTACGCCCTCGGGATGGTTGTGCGTCACTACTGCCGTCTGTTCGGCCTCTTTCAGCACCCAATCCTGAGAAGTTCCGGCGTAGCCGATTGGACTCACCCGCATCGCGCTGCCGTTACCCCAGCTGTTGTAGGGCCCAATCTCCGGGTGGAACAGCCATTCCTGGAACGATTTGCCGTAGCCGGCAAACGGATGTTTGCGACCCAGCTTGATCATCTCGTCGGCATAGCCCCCGTTTTCGAGTAACGCGTTGGCGATGGCGACAGTCATTACGGTGTCGTCAGTAAAGCGCGAATACTGCGTAAACAACACGAAGTCGTAGTTCTTATAACCACCGGCTTCATACGCCGATCCGATTACATCGCCGACAATTCCTCCTAGCATTTTGTAAGACTAACGGTTGCGAGCGGCCGAGTTCCACTCCCTAGTGGCACAAATCGAATCCAGCGAGTGCATGGTGTTATTGTTTCAAACTGTTGAACTGGTCCGTCTGTGGCAGCGCGACTACCGGATTCTCCAGCATGCCAATGCCGCCTGAGAAGCTGAGCCGCAGTAAGTCACCGACCAGCACTCCGTCTTTCAGATCCTTCTCGGCAAAAACGATAGGCGTTCCCCAGTACAACGCCTGGATCTGGCCCCTGTTGAGTGGCATGCGGCTGAATAAAGCCCGCTCCATACTATATAAACCGTCGGGCATGTTCAGATGGTTCCGTCCGGTCTTGCCTTGTTTGAAACCGACCCGTTGTTCGTTTCTCAGGATTTCACAGGAGACACTAACCTCGCGGTCGTCGAATTCCCCAGCGGTTACCAGTATCGGTCCCAGGCTGGCGCAGCCGCCGGCCCAGTTTTTGGCTTGCGGAAGATTTAGAGGGTTGTCTGCCTCTATACCATTGTCAGTAACATCGTTGCCGCCGGTGTATCCGAGTCGCTCCAGTTGACCGTTTTCGCGGACAGCGTAAATTGAGACCAGCTCCGTCTCCGGCACCAAACGTTGGCTGTCTGCGGGTCGAGTCAGATCTTGACCGGGCCCGATCACGGTGTCGGGCTCCACCTTGGAAAACAATTCCGGCCTGCCCCCTTGCGCGCACTCGCGGTATTTCTGCGCATAAACGTTTACCGAACCGCCGGTCGCCTGTTTTGCCTCAATCTCTCGCAACATGGCGCTGTCGGCGTGCGTTACGCCTGCCAGCCAAACCCGCAATGCATGTGCGTTGTCGTAAGGGCCGCTGACAGGCTTTATGAGGTATGGCAGCGACGGATCGCGGTTGGCCAGCATTGCCGATAATTGCAAGCGGCGCGCGCGGCCAGCCGTGGAGGAGATCCGCCGGACAACCGTTTCAAACCCGTCCCGCTCACCCCCAGCTCGGTAGTAAATGTCATAAACCGAGCTAGGCGCGTCTGCTGTCTGGGTGAGGTCGATTATTTCCTCGCCCTGGACGAGTCCCAGGTGTTGGCTTTGATTGCCCTCAGTTGGATCGACGAACTGTACCAGTTTCATGCTGAGCGCTCCGCGCGAAGGCTGTAGTTCCCCGTGGGTGTTCCGACGAGCATAGTTTTAAACTAGTTAAACAGGCGGATTTAGAGGGCGCAGTTTCGACTCCCTCGAAAAACCCCGATACGATAAACACATGAAAACAACCCTGCTTATCCTGGCGTTCGTCCTCACTCGCTCCGCTCTCGCTTCTATCACCGCTCAAGCCGAATGCGAGCCTGCAAGCGGACAGTGCCAATCCATCCCCGTGTTGAATGGTGGTGAAGACTTTAGCGCCGATCCAAACGAACTGCTAATTCTCGAAGTCTCGCAAGCAAGACTCGCGTTAAAGGATCCGATGAACGAATCCATATTCGTGATGCTGGACGCTCCATCCACCGTTGAATTCGCAAATTTCACCGAAAGGCATTTGAACAAACGCGTTGCCGTCATAGTGAACGGCCGCGTTTTGATGGCGCCGACTGTCGTTCAAAGGATCCCGGGCCCCGAGATCAGAATCTCCCTTGGTATGGGGCAAATGGAAGCTAATTCAGCCGAAGACAAGATAGCAATATGCCGAGCCATACATCCTGATTGTGAAATAAGGTCACAATCGCGTTTCAGCACGCTTAATTTAAGAAAACTAACTGACAACATTCAATTCGATTTCTTGCAAATTCTTATTTCGCTGTCGGTTATTCCCTTTGTGTTTGTGTATAGGAAGGATCCGAAAAACAAGAAAAAGCGTTTATTTTTGTTCGTTGCCGTAGCATTGATGGCGCTTGTTAACGCAATCCCGCTGTTGCTGCGGTAGCTTTGCGAGGAACTTTGACGGTGACGTTTTTTCAGAAAATACCAGGCCCTATTTTGAATCCACCGGCTGGGACGTCAGACTTGCCGATATTGTGCTGTGCTTGTAATTGTACGTTGGGTTACAACTCATGAGTCTACCGAGGCAGCCATCCCCAAGACCATTTCTTAAATGGCTTGGGGGTAAGCGTCAGCTTTTACCAGAATTACTGAAAGCGGTTCAGATGGCAGGAAAATTCAACCACTACCATGAACCATTCCTGGGCGGGGGTGCATTGTATTTCGCACTGGCGCGCACCGGGCAATTACGCGGGGGCTCCTATATTACAGATGTGAATCCGAGTCTCATTGATACTTACCTGGGGTTACGGGACGAACTCGACGGCGTTATTGCAGAGCTGCGGGTGCACAAACGTCGCCACTGCAAAAAATATTTCTACCAAATTCGAGCCAGTAATCCGAGAAAAATCACAAAACGAGCGGCGAGAGTTATCTACCTGAATAGGACTTGTTTTAACGGCCTGTACCGGGAAAACAGCCGCGGTCAGTTTAATGCGCCTTTCGGCAGGTATAAAAACCCGCTTATCTGTGACGAAGAGAATCTCCGAGCTGTATCGTGGACACTGCGCTCCGCCGACATTAGTGCTAAAGGATTTGCGACGGCCTTGCAGGTGGCTCGACGCGACGATCTCGTCTATCTGGATCCGCCTTACAACCCAACATCAAAAACGGCGGATTTCACTTCATATTCACGCGATGGATTCGACGCAGACGCGCACATCGAGTTGGCGAAAACGTTTGATAATCTTGCCGAACGCGGCGTTAAAGTAATTCTCACAAACTCAATGACGCCTTTTACACGGGCGCTTTACAGAAACCATTATTGTTACCAGGTGTTAGCGACCAGACGGATAAACAGCCGTGGCGACGGACGAGGGAAAATACCCGAAGTGTTAATAACTTCGTTCCCTCTAAACCCAAGTTCTCAAAGGTCAAAAAAGCAGAAATACAGTCAACTCGACCTTCCGTTGTCGGTTACGGGCGGTTTAGAGCGAATGCAAGCACGCCACTGGTTAATTGAAAACAACTACTCAGACATTGCGACGCTGATCGATGATGTTCAGCAAGAATGGCGGGTAGCAGGTAAGCGAACTCGCCGAAATTGGTGGGAGATCCTGGCAGGCGGTGCGGACGGTAAACCTCGAATCGTTGGAGGCCGTCCATTCCCCGTACTTCGTGCTGCTCAGCGGCGACAAGGCGTGCCGGAGACGGACAACGCCGAGTGCCGGAACTCACGAGAGGACTTTCCTTTTATACAGCTAACCGGCAGGTGGAAGTAGTTTGCCGTGCTTTTACCCATCGAGCGGTGCCCTCAGGCAGTATTTGCCTTGGGGTTTAATTTCAGGAATTCCGGAGAATGCCAGTCCGCGCTTCGCGTCGAACCAGTTTAAAACGTGGCACAGCGTCAGGCCGAAGGAGATCTGGGTGCGCGACCAGCCGAACGCTTCTTCCAGCGGTTTAATAAACAATCCGAAGGTGATACCGACAAATGTGCTGTATCCGAACAACAGGCCAATCACTGTCGCGGCGACGATCCACCAGCCGGAGAATATCGGCTCGCGTCTCATTCGGTATTCCGATCGTGCGACCAACAAAACTTGAAGGTGCAGCCTGGATTAGACGCGCTCAGGCGCCATCGTGTGATGTAGTACCGAGCGCAAAGCAACGCTATCCCGGATCTCTGCATGCAAGGGTGAAACGAGCCTGAACCGGCGGTCATTCACGTGTCGCCTGCGGAATGTTGTCCCGTTTCAAAGAGCGAGTACGATGATTCTGCGACTGCTGAGAGGTCGGCAGCATCCGTTTCGCGCTACCACGATGCGGCCATGCGATCCACCAACTGCCGGTCCGTGCCGAGGGAGGCGTCCGTCATTCCTCATGGGTAAGTCGAGTTCACCCGCGCTGGTCGAAGTCATAGTTTTGAGCAGTGATGTTCATTGCCTGGCCGCGGGTTTTGCCGAGATTGAAGCGAGTCCCCGACACACTGAAAGGAGATTACGATGACTGCACTAATCCGTTCATTGATGCTACCGGTGTTGGTGGGAGTCGCCGCGACGCTGGGCGGCTGTGACGCCGGTGACGAACAGTCGACGGCGTCCGGACCGGGCGACGCACCGAGGTTGAGCGTATCACAGGTGGTGGCGGCCGAACCGCAGCCTTTGCGGCAGGCCGAAGGTCCGGCGAGCCTGGAGAATGTGCTGGCAGCGCCGGGGCGTCCGGCGGGCGACCTACGCTATGACGCCGCCCGAAAGCCCGTCGAAATGATCCAATTCCTCGGCATCGGACCGGGCATGACCGTGCTCGACGCAGTCGCGGGCGGCGGCTACTACACCGAGGTACTCGCCGCCGCGGTCGGACCGGATGGCAAGGTGGTGACACAGAATCCGAAATTCATCCTCGACCTGTGTGAGGGCAACGAGCGCGCCCTGAGTGACCGGCTCTCCGGCAATCGTCTCCCGAACGTCGAACGCCGCGACATCTCACTAGAGTCTGTGGGTCCAGACAACGAAGCCGACGCAGCGCTCCTGATCCTCACGCTGCACGGCTTCAACAACATGGAGGGCGAAAAGGGGGTGCTGCGTAACCTCGCTGCGCTGCTGCGGGTACTCAAGCCGGGGGGTGTGCTCGGGATCATCGATCACGTCGGGATTGCGGGGACCGACTATAAGCCGCTTTACCGGATCGATCCGGCGGTCGCCGAACAGATGATCATGACAGCCGGCTTCGACATAGAAGCCCGCTCCGATCTGCTCGCCAATCCCGGCGATGATCACACCGCGATCGTGCTCGATCCGAGTGTCAAGGATAATACCGATCGGTTTCTGATCCGCGCGCGCAAACCCGCAGCGTGATCTGAGTGCGACGACAATTGAGGAGCCGTAGCATGAGTCTGTCAGACAAAACCATTGCAACGAGTCAACAACCTTCCCCACGCACGATCGATTCCGCATCAGAACGCAATGGCCGGTGCAGTATGACGAAATCTTGCTTCCCGCTTGTTCGAAACGTGCTGCGGCTGACGGCAAGCGCCGTTTTCTCATTAGGGTGCTCAGTCGTTGCAGCAGATCCCCCGCCAATGGAGGCGTTGGTGTTTGATAATGCGAACATCGTGGATGCGACCGGAAGTCCCGTCCAGATGTTCATGAACGTGGTTGTTCGAGGAGGGAAGATCGCACAGATCCGCGCGGCAGGTACGGGACCGCTCCCCGAGGGCGCGACGGTGATCGACGCCACCGGCCGGTATTTGATCCCCGGTCTCTGGGACATGCATACCCACGTTACGGAGCACGAATACGTCGAGGGCTTCCCCGATCATAAGAAGATTATTTTTCCACTGTTCGTTGCGAATGGCATCACCGGTATGCGCGAAATGGGGGCCGACTGGGACCTTCTCAGGCAATACCGGGCCGAGATCGAGAGCGGCAAACTGCTTGGCCCGCGCATCATTTCGTGCGGACCCATGCTCGATGGCCCGGAGAGCCCTTTTCTCAAATCCGGCACTACACTCGTAGTCACGACTCCCGCGCAAGGACGCAATGCGGTACGGCGACTGCACCGGGAGGGAGTTGATTTCATCAAGGTCCAGTCCTTTTTAAAGCCCGAGGTTTTTTACGCCATTATCGAGGAAGCGCGTTCTGCAGGACTCCCCGTTGCGGGCCACGTGCCCTTTTCAATGTCGGCAGTGGAGGTTGCCGACGCCGGCGTCAGGAGCATCGAGCATCTGACCGGTACGATTTTCAGCAAAGAGCGGATCCCATTCATTGCGGGCGAGCTTCTCAGTCCTGCCGTGCGATCCGAGGTGATCCAGAGCTATGTCAGGAACGGCACGTGGCATTGCCCAACGCACGTACTCGTACCTAACTACATTAATCCGAACCCAATCCTAAGCCGCACCGACGAACGGCTGAAATACATTCCGGACTTCTGGGTCTCCAACGTTTGGGAGAGGTCAATCGCCCGGAATAGCTCGAAACGTACTCCTGCAGACCAAGCCGAAATCAATGCCGTTAACATCTCGGAGCGTTATGCGCTAACACGCGCCTTACGTGACGCGGGTGTCCGATTTCTGGCCGGGAGCGATTTGACTGCGACTTATCTTCTGCCGGGTTTCAGCTTGCATGATGAGCTGGTGTTGCTGACCCAGGCGGGCCTGACGACCATGGAAGCATTACAGTCAGCGACCTCGGGCGCCGCTGAATTCCTGGGGCTGGACGACGAGCTCGGCACGATCGAGGTCGGAAAAACTGCGGATCTCGTACTCATCGACGGCGATCCAATCGAAGATATCCACAATACGCAGCAGATCCACGCAGTCGTCATCGAAGGAAAGCTCTACACGAGGAAAGATCTGGATAAGATTCTGGCCGGCGTGCAAGCGGCTGCCAACAAGAGTCCCCGAAAGCCTTAGCGGGCGCCGTTAGGGCGTGTGCATCGTACGTCGCCGTTACGTCCGTTCGCAGCTATGCATGTAAAACGGACCACCCACGCAATCGGGCAAAAGCCGCGCTTTTTGCCGCTAAAGGCGACCAGATGCTCAACATGGCAGCCCTCGCAGCGCACCCCACGGTGGGTCGTGGCCACGGTGCCCGGAGTCTACCGAGGTTAACCGGCGTTAATCGTGTTTAGCGCACTGTCACGCCGAAAACAGGGGTTTCCACTCCCCTAGGGAGCGCCTTCCGCTCATCGAACTCATCACGTTACGATCGCGCGCGTGTTATCGCACATTGCGTGTCTCACTTTTGTCTATTATTTGCAGGACTCATTTGGCGTGGCCTGCTGCCGGCCCGGAGGATTGCTAAAGGATTGCCTGCTCAATGATCCGCTGGAGGTTGCCGCCGCTGATCATCCGGACCTCATCCGCTTACCTGCTCTCGATCACGGGCAGGGCCATGACGCCACCGGCGTCGGCGATCTCGAAGGGATCGTCCGAACCAAACAGTACTCGCTCGGCGGTAACGACCTCAATGAGGAAGTGCAGTTGATCGCGCCCTCCCACCGCCGTATCAAAAAACAGGCGCTCGAAATACTCGCCAGGAGGACGCTTGATATAGGTATGGCAGTCGGGATTATGTTCGTATTCCGGCGCATGAAAACCGAGGTCGATGCGACCCTTCATGAACGCCAAGTTGCCGCCACCGCGCGCCAGTACTAACTGGATTCCGGGATAACGCTCGAAGACACCGCTGAATATCAAACGGGCAACCGCCAGCGTAGTTTCGTTCGGCCAGGCGAGCACTGTATTCAGCGTAAAGTCCTGCCACCGTCCGAGGTGCTCAGCATCGTTTGGGTGCATGAACAGCAACAGCCTGCGTCTTCGAATCCGAAATCACGGTTGCGTGCAAACCGGGCCAGCAGGCTTTCTGATATCACATGGGCGTGAACGTCCGCTATCATGCCGCAACACAGTATCGCATCCGGACTGCCAAGCGAAGAGAACGACCGCTGAACGATCGCGCCGAACAAAAGGGCACAGGAACGTAGATGTAAGCTTCGAGCAATTTCTCTTTTACGAAGGGGCAAAGGTGTCGCAATATGGTTGCGGCGTGATCGAAGACCAGGTATTGATCGGAAAACACCAGGCGCCTGCCGGCGCGGGACAAGTACTAGTAACCCGGTTTTGACGGCATGAAAACAGCAAGGGGGTGAGGACCAATGGAATTCGACAGCAAATTCATCGAGGCGGCGGGCTTGCGCACGCATTATCTCGAAGCCGGTGACGGCCCGACCCTGGTCCTGGTGCACGGCGGGGGCGCCGGTGCCGACGCCTGGGGCAACTGGCGGACGTGCATACCCCGGTACGCGAACGATTTCCGGGTGCTAGCCGTCGACATGGTCGGGTTCGGCAAGACCGAGAAACCCGATCCCGAGGGTTACGAATACTCGCAGCGCAACCGCAATGTCCACATGACGGCGTTCATCGAAGCCGTGAGCGACGACCCGGTGCACATCATCGGCAACTCGATGGGCGGTGCAGCTTCGCTCGGGATCGCAATGAACCGTCCAGACCTGCTGAACAGGATGGTGCTGATGGGCAGCGCCGGGATCGCCATCGCCAACCCGGACAGCAGTGTCATGCAGGCCCTGAGTGGTTACGACTTCACCCGGGACGGGATGCGCCGGCTGATGGAGATCCTGACCGGACCGCACTACCGGATCGACGAAGATCTGCTCGAGTACCGCTACGAATTAACCCTGCAACCCGACACGCGTATGGCGCTCGGAGCAATCGGCAAGGAAACCAAGAAGAGTGGCCTGACCTATCCGCAAGACGATGTGGCGAAAGTGCGGACGCCGACGCTGGTGGTCGGGGGCAAGGAGGACAAAATCGCGGTGCTGGCCCGCAATTACCGGTACCTCGAATTGCTGGAGAACTCCTGGGGATTCATCCTGCCCCACTGCGGACACTGGGTGATGATCGAGCGACCCGAGGAATTCGTCGCCGTCACCAGCGCCTTCTTTACCCTCGACGGCTTCGGCACGTCCTGACCGCATGATTGAAGGACTAATCAATCTCCACTAATCAATCCCCCGGCGGTTTCGGATTCATCTTCTGGTGACCCCAGATCGACGATGTGTCGAGGTGGTCGACCTGCCAGGTGGCGTCGTCGATCGCGCGCCCGCCGTAGCCGTACTCGATGGCGAAGCCGGAAGGCGTGATGAGATAAAACGAGATCATGTGATCGTTGGAGTGCTTACCCAGCGACATCCACAGCGGGATCTCCTTCTCCCGGCACAGGTCCCAGGCCAGCCCCACGTCGTCGAGCGTCCGCGACTCCACCATCAGGTGCGACAGGTTTCCGGCCTTCGTGCCGCCCGGGCGTTCGCTGCCGAAGCCGAGGCTGTGATGGCGCGGGTTGCAGCGCAGGAAAGCGAGCCACATGGGACCCACCTCGATCGTGTCCGTCAGGCGGAAACCGAGATTATTGCTATAGAAGTCAACCGACGCCTGCGGATCGCGGCTGGCGCAGACGATGTGGCCGAGGCCGAGCTCATCGGTCACGAATCCCCCGGTCTCGCGCAAGGGGCTGAAAGACGTGTCGTCCGTCGCGGCCTCGTGGAAGATCTCCATCCGTATGCCGTTGAGATCCGTGAACCTGATCAGCCCCTCGACGTAGCGTCGGTCACAGTCCGCATCGCTGCCCCGCTCGACCTCCACCCCCGCAGCTTCGAGGCGGCCCGCCACCGAGTCCATCGCAGCGGCATCGGCGACTTCCCAGCCGACGTAGGCCGTGCCGTTGCGCGCGCCGGCGTGCAGTACGAGGCGGTGGTGACGATCATCGACGCGCAGGTAAGTCGCATCCGATGATTCACGCATCTGCATGCCCAGTCACGTCGACCAGGATGGTCTGCCATGGTGTAGGATCCCTCACGTCGAGGCCGAGATAACCGAGTTGCGTTACGCCCATCGTGCATTTCCCCCTGCGAAGTTAGCCGATCCTACATCGAGCCGGGCCGCAACACGAGACCGTTCAACACGGGCAGTAAGCCGGTCGATTCAGATCGATTTTCCTATCCGTAACTCATCGGTTCGATTTTCCTACCCGTCGCCGGGCGGTGTCCAGGGTTTACAGTTCGTCGGTGAGGCGCTATAACACGCTCACGACCACCAGAGTGCTGCTATGACAAGTATCGATATCGGCGGGCTGGTTGATGTCGAGCGCGGGCTCATCGACCGACGCATCTTCGTCGATGAAGAGCTCTACAAGCTGGAGTTGGAGCGCGTCTTCGCGCGATGCTGGCTGCTGCTCGGCCACGAGTCCGAGGTGCCCAACCACCACGATTTCATCACCACCTACATGGGCGAGGACCCGGTTATCCTGGTGCGTGACGGCGACGGAAGGCTGGGCGCCTACCTGAACGTCTGCCGGCATCGCGGCAACCGCGTTTGCACCGCCGACAGCGGCACCAAAGCCACCTTCACCTGCAGCTATCACGGCTGGGTTTTCGACAGCGCCGGTAAGCTCGTCTCAGTGCCCCATATGGAGGACGGTTACTTCAATGATCTGGACCCCGGCCAGTGGGGCTTGGTGCCGGTGGCGCAGCTGGATGTGTACAAGGGCCTGGTGTTTGCCACCTTCGATCCGGAGGCGCCCCCACTGCTGGAGTACCTGGGGGACATGGCGTGGTACATGGACTTGATGTTGGATCGGCGCGAGGGCGGAACCGAGGTCGTCGGTAAGGTCCGGCGCTGGACGGTGGACTGCAACTGGAAGGTCGCGGCCGAGAACTTCGTCGGCGACATGTACCATGGCTTCGTCACCCACGGCTCTGCGCTACGCGTAGGATGGACGGGGGGTGTTTCACAGCAATGGAAGGGCGCCTACCAGGCCTCACCCGGCAACGGCCATGGCATCGGCATCCGCGAGGCGCCGGACGATACCAACGCCGCCGAAGTGTTCATGCTGCAGGGGCTGAACCCGGTGCTCGACGCCTACCACAAGGAGGTGGCCGCCGAGACGGCCGAGCGCCTCGGGTCGCGCGCCAGCCGATTCATCGGCATCCACGCCACCGTCTTCCCAAACTTCTCCTTCCAGGTCAACTTCGGTTCCATGCACGTCTGGCACCCGCGCGGCCCGTGCCGGATCGAAGTGCGGGACTACACTCTGGTGGATGCGGCTGCACCCCCGGAGGTGAAGCGCCAGGTGGCACTGGAGAACATGTACCGCCAGGGGCCCGCCGGCACGTGGGAGCAGGATGACGCCGACAACTGGATCCAGGTTACGCGATCAGGCCTGGGGGCGGTCGCGCGGCGTGTCCCACTGAACTACCAGATGGGGATCGGTCACTACCAGCAGAACGACGAGCTAAAGGGTCGGCTCGGCCACGTGTACAGCGACGGTAACCAGCGCGACATGTACCGGCGCTGGGCCGATTTGATGGCCGCGGAGCGTTGGGCGGACGTGCCCACACGCAATTGAGAGGGTACGTAGGATGGCATCGAACCTGCGCGGTGAAGTCGAGGAACTCTACTATCTGGAGGCCGAGCTGCTCGACGACCGGCGTTTTGATGACTGGGTGGACCTGTTCACCGACGACGCACGCTACTGGATCCCCGCCCGCCAGACCACGACCACTGGCGAGCTCGCCGACGAATTCGCCAAGCCCGGCGAGATGGCCTACATGGACGAGAGCAAGCGCACGCTGCAAATGCGGGTGGATAAGCTGCGCACCGGCACCGCCTGGGCAGAGATACCCCCATCGCGGACGCGCCACCTCGTCACCAACGTGCGCGTCCGGCCGAACGGTGGTGGCGAGATCGATGCGCGTTGCAACTTCATCTGCTACCGCAGCAGGCTGGAGACGGAGCAGGACCTGTACGTGGGCGAGCGCGCCGACGTACTGCGGCGAGTGGACGGCGCGCTCAGGATCGCAAAGCGCACCGTGCTGCTGGACGAAACGGTGCTCAGTGCGCGCAACATCAGCGTGTTCCTCTAGCCCTAATGATCGCCAACTACATGTTTGCGTTGCCGCGGCTGCTGCGTAAACGTAGGCACAGGATCGCGCGTTGCCTTGGTACGCTAGCCATCGTTATCGCCTGCATGGGGCCTGCTGCGGCGGACACTCTGGGCGAGGTGCGTAAACGTGGCGTGCTGTTGTGTGGCATAACCAGCCACGCGCCGCCGTTCAGCATGATGGACGATGCGGGCGTGCGCACCGGCTTTGACATCGACAATTGCAAGTCGGTTGCGGCCGCCGTATTCGGCCGGATCAGCGTGGAGTACATACCTTTGACCCCCCCACACGGCATTCACTAGCGTGGTCGCCGGCTCGGTAGACTTGTTCGCCGGTGGCTCAACCTGGACCTACACCCGGGACACGTCGCTCGGTCTCGACTTCGCGGGTGTTTATTTCTACGACGGCCAGGGGTTTCTCGTGCACCGCGGGCTCGGCATCAACCGTATCGCCGATCTCGACGGGGCGACGATCTGCGTCTCCCAGGGCACCACCAGCGAGTTGAATCTGGCCGACTACTTCAACGCTCACGGTTTGCGTTACAAAAGCGTGACCTTCACCGATGCCGAGCGCGGCATTTACGCGTATCAGCTGCACCGCTGCGATGCCTACACAACGGATCGCTCGGTGCTCGCGATGTGGCTGGCGGGATTCCAGGATCCCTCCCGGCATTTGATCCTGAACGCGCTGATCTCCAAGGAGCCGTTTCTCGCCGGTGGTGCGCCAGGGCGATCCGCGCTGGCGCGACATCGTCGCGTGGGCGTTGAATGTACGGATCCGGGCCGAAGAACTCGGCGTCACCCAAGCCAACGTCGAGGCGATGCGCGCCGATTCCAAACACCCGGAAGTGCAGCGGCTGCTCGGAGTCACCGACAACTTGGGCGCCAATCTAGGTTTGTCCGCGGCATGGGCCTACGACGTCATCCGGCTGGTCGGCAACTACCACGACGTGTGGTTCAGGTATTTCGGGCAGATCGGCACGGACCGCGGCGTGAATGGCCTGTGGACGCAGGGCGGACTGCTCACTGGCTATCCGATGCGTTGATGCGCACTGATGCGAATCGCGTGACACGGGGACTCGGCATGTGCTTTATGCGAACGGCGCGTCGGAGACGAAACGACGCAGCACGTTCTGCGTAACCCTAGAGACGTTGTTGTCGTAATCGTTGTACGACAGCGAGCCGCCCCAGGCGATAGAGCCTACGGAGAAGACTGCGCCGTTGTTGGGCGTCTCGAAGAACACCATGTCGGCGCGGACCCGCGGTTCCACCCGTCCGCCTTGCTTCGAGTTGCTGGCGCGCACCTCCTCGACCGTCAATTGATAGGCATTCGAATGACCAAACGAGGACGCCACGACCAGCGCATGCGGCGGCGTGCCGAGCGCGCCATCAGCGCGATCAATCTCGAAGCCGGCCGCGCCGCGCTCCAGCACCAGCGACGGAAAGTCACCGATCAACTCCGCGTCGCCGATACCTTCGAAGATAAAGGCGGCGCGCGGGTCGAAACCTGCCTCGTTGCGCCGGTAGGGCCGGCAGAAGTCGAAGCCCTGCGCAGTGAAGCCGACGCCCGTGAGCCGCTGCGGTGCGCGGTCACGCGATCGCCACAAACCGCCGCGCTGTCCCGTCGTACTGTGGTAAAGCTCTCCGGGCGCGGCCTCCCAGGAACGTACCCCTTCGCCGCGGCGGACTTCGATGAGGTGCGGCCTGCCGGGTGCAAACGACGTCACCCAGTACAGGCCGTTACCGCCGAGGTACATGAGGTGCCCGCCCGCATCGAGGTACGCCTCAAGTGCATCGAGCATCTCCACGGACCAGTACTCGGGATGCGACCCCGTCATGATCACCTTGTATTGACTGAGGAGGGCTACGCCTTCTGCATAAAGCGCTTCGTCGGTAATGATGTCGTGGTCGATGCCCTTCGCCTCCATCCAGTCGACAAAATAGAGATCTGCTCCCAAATTGTGCGGGCAGGCGATAGAGCCGTGCCGGTGGTCGGGCCGCAGATCCGGAATCGGCCGCAGTCGCGACGCGTAGCACACACCGCTGCCATCAGCGTGACGGCTGTAGAGGCTGAGCAGCCGGTTGGCACGGACGAAGTCATAGCGCTCGCGGCTGATGTCGGCGTGCTGGTGGGGCGCGAGGTCGAGATCGCTTGGTCGAAAGTCCTCGTTGGCATAGGCCAGGTAACTCAAAGTCGGGATCAGCAACGCAACGGGTGCGGTCGCCCGGCCGCTCGGCGGCCGCACAAAAAAAGGTATGTAGTCATCGGTATCGCCCGCACTCAGATGGAATGCATAGACGCCACTCGCCAGCGTTTCCGGAATCGTGAAATCGAAGCACGTTTGCCAGCCGGCGTCCTCCAGGTCGTCGTCGTGGAAGTGAATGGCGCTGTATTGAGCGGGCGCATGCGCAAAATTAACCTCTTCGCGATCCCAGCGGTGCCCCAGCAACGCACGTGTCGGTGCATTGACGGTCCGGCCGTGCAGTGCATTGTGCGTAGTATCCGTCACGATGTCGGTGGCGAAGTCGCGCGCGAAATCCCAGGCCGCCACCGGTGCGGCGGCGACCGCCCTGTGGCCTTGCGTGCGCAACGCCGCCAGTTCGTCGTCACCCAGCGCGCTTGCGTAGGCGACCGGGGCTTCGATACGGCCGTTGAACACCTGTTGCACGGTTGCGCCCGGTGCATAGTCGGGATACCCGGCGATGACAAACTGTACGTCCGCCGGCGCCGGCGGGCCGCCGATATCAACGCGGCGATCTGCCCCCGTCGCCTCGTGCGGCCAGTTGGAGTCGGGCTGCTGCAACACCCGCAGGGCGTGACCGTCGAATACGCCGGCGACGAAATACCACTGCCCGGCGCGTAACGCGACGCCCGTCGCGACACCGTCGACGTTTTCGCCGCCGCCTACACGCAGCGCGACACCACCATCCGCGTCGATCACCAGTGCGTAACCTGTGCTGTGCGCCGCGTCCCAATTGGTAAGCACGCCCTGAACGCCGGCCGCCGGCGTCATCGAACAGATCCAGGCCGCCAGGGTAAATGGACCGCCGAACTGCAAAGATTCCGCCGGTGCTACGACGACACACGAGCCCGTATGGATCGGTTGGATGCTCCCCGGGTAACTGCCGTCGGCTGCGGATTCGACGCGCACCGCCTTGAAACCCGGTCCGTCGCAGTTGCGATCACCGTGCGAAAGACGAACCAATTCCGCGCGGTAATCATCGCGAGCGCTGACTTTCACAGCGACATCGTCGCCAGCCTGCGCCGTCATAGGATCAGTGTAGGCGATGATCTTCATCGGATCGCTCCAAAGCGTAGGTCACCACGGTGCCGCGATTCCTGGCGCTGGAAGCGCTGCGCGCCACACTTCCGCGCCCGAATGAAGCGCGTAAGCATGCAACATACCACCGAGTGTGGCACCGTTGAAAATCAGACCGCCCACAGTGATCATCGGACCACTCTCGTTAGACGCACCGCAAGCCTCGGGCGAGTTTAGACCAACGTGACCATCACGCGGGCCACGAACACATAGACGCTCCAGCTCGAAAACCCCAGCAGGCCAGCTACCAGGACCGCGACCGGCCAGCCGATCCGATGTTCGCCCCATGACGTCCCTGCGCAGTCCCAGTATGAGGCTGAATAGAATAACGAACGGGGTGCTGAGGATGAACAGCGCGTTGGCGAACACGATCAGCATGATCGTCGGGAACAGGTGAGAAACCAGGGGCGCCAGCAGGATGCTCCCCAGCGAAACGATCGAGACGAGCTTGAACCTGTTGTCCTTGTGCAGATCGCCGTTCAGTTTCCATTTGAAGAAATCGTTTAGGATGTAGCCGGGGCAGGTAGCAGCCCGCCGCTACGGTCGTGAACACGGCGGTAAAATAGCCCAGCGCGAATACCCACTTGGCAAGCGGTCCGGCAACCGGCTCCAGGGCGGCGGCCACCTCTACCGGCTCGCTGATGGGCTGGCCGAGCAGGGCCGTTCCGGAGATGAAGATGCCGAGGCTGAAAACACAGAAAAAAACCCCGGAGAACACGCAGATGTCCCAGGTCATCACGGGAATGTCTTTCAGCGTCCAGCCCGCGTTCTTGACGGAATAGCCCGCGAACAGGATCGTGACGATGCTGATGGTGCTGCCGAGCAACCCCACGAACAGAATTGTCCCGTCCTTGCCGGCGGGCAGCGACGGGACGACTAACCCCTGCCACAGACTGTCGACGTCCATGCCCACGATCCAGGCATTGACCACGAACATCAGCGTCATGAACGCAACGAAGGCGGCGCAGAGCATCGATATCCACTTGAAGCCGCCGCGCAGTACGTAAACGTAGCCGATGACGAAAAAGCAGATCACTATCGCCGCGAACGGCGACAGCGCCGGAACCAGGAACACCAGCGCGTGCCCTAGCACGGCCCCGGTGAAAGCCATCACCGGATAGATCGTCAGCAACATGAGGCCCCCGGCGACGAACGCGATGCTTTTGTGGAAGTACTTTGCGTACTGTTCGAGGACCGACAGTTGGGTGATGCAGGTGGTTTTGCCGATCAAGTACAGCATGACGACCTTCCACGCGATCGCCAGAACGATGAGCCAGGCGATCTGGTAACCCATGGTCGCGCCGGCTGCGATATTGCTGCCGATGGTGCCGGCGCCCATGCTCATCGTGGCGAGCATCGCGGTCGGGCCCAGCGCAGCCAGCCAGCGTCTGAAGCCGCCGCGCCACACCAGGGTTTCCTGTCCGTTGGCTGAGATCATTGTCGTCGTGCGCGTTGCGAGGGCGTCCAGCGGCCTTCAGGCGTCACCATCACCGCGACGAGCAGCGCGGATCACAAAGACCAGAGAAAGAATGCTCAGCCCACCGGCATACAAGCCGACGCCCGGATAGCTGCCGCCGGCCAGCAGCGCGAGACTGGCCAGAAACGGGCCCGGGCCGTCGCCCTCGCCTGCACCACAATTGAGGCGGCGGCGCCCCGCCCATCGCCACGAAGGCAAACGTCACAATAGCAAGGTTCAAGGTGTCAGATCTCTTGGAATACGTTCGCCGGGATTCAAGAGATCTGACCCCTTGAATCCCCTCCACGGACGGCGTGTGGGAGCATGTGTTGCTTGTGCTGAAATAAAGTCACGGTACATACTCATACTGATGTTAGCTGCCGACAGTTAGCATTTTACATTAGCTGCTCATCGGAAATACCTGGGTTAAAGTCAGGCTCGGCCGTCACTCTGCTGCCGGGATGAAACTGTGCGGTACTTCAATAGTAAATGTTGTCGCGACCCCGGGAGTACTCTCATATGTCAGTGTGCCATCAATGTTTTCAAGCAGGTTTCTGGAGACCGACAATCCAAGCCCTAATCCGGGCGAGCTTGCTTTACCGCCCGAATAGAACGCCTCGAATATCTGCTTAGCTTCGCTGGGATCAACACCTGGCCCATGGTCCGTCACGCTAATCGTGATTGTGTCCATGATTATACTCGCATCCAGACTCACTTCGCCCCCGGGGGGCGAGAACTTAATCGCGTTGCCAAGCACATTGAATAGCGCTTGGCGGACCACACTATCCAAGATCCGAACGACGACTCCCACGGGTCGTTGCCCGGTTACCGACACTTCATGTTCTCGACACATCGGTTCGAGCATTAGTCTGACATCGTCGATGAGCTGGGCCAAACTCGACATCCCGCTCGTCGGGTTCGACAGGTCGATACTGATCGAGCAGCTGACGTATGAGCTTCGAAATGCGATCGAGTTCCCGTTCGACCCGGCCCACGTATGGGTAGTACTTGTAGTCAGCGGGAATTCCGCCCTTGAGCAGCAAAAATGAGTTTTTGATGCCCGCCAACGGGTTGTTTATCTCGTGCGCGACCCGCGCTACCATGCGCCCTGTCGCGGCCCACGCGGCCGATTCGGCGAGCGCCTGTTCGGATTGCTTTTGTGCCGTGATGTCCTGCAGCGTGCCGAACGATCTCATTGGGTTGCCGTTGGCATCAAATTCCACCTCCGCGATGTCGTGCACCCAACGCGTAGCCCCCGTGCTTGTCACGATCCTGTATTCAATATCTAGATTAGATTGTTTCCCCAGGACGACGTTGATTGCCTGATCGTATTGCTCGCGATCCTCGGGATGAATGACGCTGAGATTGCCTTGAAAAGTTGCAAACTTGGCGAATATCTCATCAACGGTCATTCCAAAAATGCGCGCACATTGCTCTGAGCAGGAGAGCAAGAGATTTGATTGCACGTCCCACTCCCAGTAGCCAAGCTGCCCGACTTGCTCGGCCAGCTTGTAGTGTGCGACGCTCTTGTTGAGTGTTTTGCTCCGCCTGCTTTCGGGTAGTGATGTCCTGGACGTGACCCACAGTGTAGACCGGCTCACCGTGTGCATCGCGCACGAGCGAAACGTTGATTTGTCCCCATATGACTGAGCCGTCTTTGCGCACATAGCGCTTTTCAGTCTCGAACATCTCGTCCTGCCCAGCCAGCGGCGCATCGTCCGGATGAGAGAACTCCTTCACTGTCTTGCCCACCAGGTCGTCCTCACCCCAACGATAACCAAAGATACGATGGAATGCGGGGTTCGCGCGCATCAGTCGCCCTTGCAAATCAAACAGCGCGATACCCAGTGGAGCATTGTCAAACAGGGCTCTATGCTCCGTTTCGCTTTCTCGTAGCGCATCTTCAGCCTGCGGGCGCGGTGTGATATTACGTACGTTGATGATGACGGCGGCCCCGGTCTCGATACGGCTCGTAACGCGCTTCCATGTAACGCTTACCGTGATTTGGGTACTCAAGCCAATACTCGCTCACCAGCGATTCACCCTGCAGTGCACGGTCAATCAGCGGCTTTAACTGATTTTCGAAAACGTCCATGCCTGCGAGATCCGCGACGCATTTGCCAATAAACGACTCCTTTGTCTCCCCGAATGCCTGCACATAGCCCGTGTTCACCGTCAAATAACGATAGTTCTTATCGACAACCGAGTTTAAATCGAGGGATGTATCGACAATCTCTTCAGAGAGTCTGAGTCTATTTTCAGTATTCTTTCGAGCTTCAATTTCCTTCTGTCGCTCGATAATTTCGTGCTTCAGCTCTGCTCTTCGCTGGCGCACCCGCGTCTCTAATACCGCATTGAGTGTCTGTGTGACATGCTTTTGCGCCGCCAACTGCGTGGCCAATCGTGTATTTTCTTGCTCAGTTGCAAAGTGCCGAAGAAAATCGTTCTGTTCATTCAACGCGATGGAGGTAACGAAACCCAGGAACGTCAGCAGAGCGCCGCCCAGGACCACCATCGGTATGTTACCGACCAGCAACAAGTAGGCGGCGTACGGCAAGATCGCTGGTATCGAGAACGCGAAAATTGAGCGCACATGCGCCGAAAAAGCAACGACTGCGCCCGTCAGCAAAAACAGCGCGATCCACCGTAAGAGAAGCGCGTGGGACGTTACCGACCATAAGAGACTCACGACCACCAGTGCTGTGGCGACTGAGCCCCACCCCCCCCCCAGACGCGCGTGTCCAAAGAGTAGGTCGCACTGTCGTTCTTTAAGGCGATCATTAGCCTGCGTGACCACTTGCTGGGGATTTGCAGATCCGACCTCTGTGATTGGAGCGTCGCGACCCGCGGGCTCGGTTCGGGATAGTGCGGCTGGCGCGCTGGCCGCATTACTGTCGCCCGTTCCACCGGCTGATAGCGGCTCGGCATCGTCGCGGTCCAGTCTGACCTTCAATAGATCAATGACAGTCACAGTCCATTATTCCACAAAAAAGGCACAACCACTGGTAACCCAGGGTGGTTACCAGTGGTTGTGCCTTCGGCTGACAGCCCCAAAAGCTGTCCGTCAAGGGGCGCTAGGGTATGCGCACACGTTGAACTCTAATCTCCTATGGCGTTGATAGCGACTGCATGGGTTGATAATGCCGTGTTCAAGGACGACTTCGACTTACGCTGGGTGGCACCGGTAAGGCCTGGGTGAGCGTCTGTCACCAATGCATCGTCTTGGCCAGCCAAGGCAAGTTATGTAGCGGTAAGCCCGATGCCGCGGTCGACCGCGACGGACGATGCGACGGAGTCACGGCTCCCCGAAGTCAGAGCGGGCATTGGATTAGCGATGCTTCAACCGGCCGGTTCGGGTCGTGAGTTGCCGGACAACCCTCACTTTCGGCCTAGCATACTGTGCAAATGCAGGTGCAAACATTTCAGGGTTTGGCGGGGAATACAGAGATTGGCCGCCTCGTCTACAGCCATCGGAGTGAGCAACAATTAACAGAAGTGGACCAATTGCGCAGTCTCGCTTGGTACTTCAGCTTATTTTGGTTTTGGTGGCAACATAGGATCTCCTACGACAGGTCCGGCTCGGCTACCCGCCCCCGCGCCAGGACCGGCGGGAGGATCAGCGCCACGGCAGTGGCGTAGAGCGCCATCCCCAACCACAATATCGCGTCGTAGTCGCCGCTGGAGATGATGGCTCCGCCCAGCATCGGGCCGGTGGCGAGACCGAGCATCTGTAGCGCCACGGCGTAGACCACCACGCGGCCGGCGGCATCGAAGCTCGCCATGGCGCCAAGCAGATACGGGTGTGCCACGTTCCACGCGTAAACGAACAGGACGACCGCGACACCGAACATCGCTACCGAACTCCACTGCGACATCAGCCAGATCGACAGCACACCCGCCAGGATACCGAGCGCCAGCGGCGCGGCTCGCCCGTAGCGTGAACCGAGCGCTACGGCGGTCAGGGCGCCAGCAATGCCGGCAAACTGCGCGAGCGCAACGCTGTTAGCGACCTGCTGCTCCGAGAGTCCACCGGCGATGCCAATCAAGGAGATATATGCCCACACCGCACCCAGGCCAACGAAATAGGCAAGTAGCGCCACCAGACCCACTGCAATGAAGCCCCGCCCCAACCGCTGTGCACCCGCGGTCCGAACTTGGTCCCCGCCCGACGCAGGCAGCAGTCGCACGAACGGGAGCCCGCAGGCGGTGAGGACGGTGAAGAACAGGACTGCGCCGGCCACGCCGGCGCTGGCATAGAGGAACGGCATCAGCGATGTCGCGAGCGCAGCGTAGACCAGCGTCCACACCATGATGAAGCCGAAGCCGCGATCGGGTTTCGCGGTGAGTCCTACGACGGTAAAGCTCAACGACACGATCACGCCAGTGCCGAGGCCTACGCCGAATCGCAGCGCGGCGAAGGCCTGGGACCCGGAGATCGCGAGCGTCAGCAGATTACCGGCGATCACGGCGAGCAGCGAAACGGCTAAGGCGCTGCGCCAGTCGACACGGGGTGCAACGACACTCATGGCGACGGTGGCGACACACATACCCCACATCTCGGCGCTTGCGATCAGACCCGCCTGGGCGTCACTGAAGCCGGCGTACAGGACCAGGCCCTTGACCCACTCAGGCTGCACCAGGAACACGGCGGGGCCGATCACGGCCATGACCATGGCCGCGGAAAACGACGGAATGCTGTTGACGTCTACCTGCCTGGCGCCGCGCCCGGTCAACAGCTTCAGGGGACCTTCAATAATCAGCCGTCGCTCCCAGCGGGGACGGCCGTAGTAATCCTCGACCATGCCGAAAATACAGCCGGGCGAAAGCATCCCGAAGACGTCGCCCGAGAGGTCGAACGTGCGACAAAGCCGGCCACTCGTAGCGCGCCAGTCCGCCGACGTTCCACGCCGACGTGTGTACCGGACGTGATGACTTGCCGGTCAATTGAAGCAGTGGGATCCTGAAGCGGTTCATGATGGCTAGTCGTTTATCGTGACGAGGTCCTTGCTCATTCGATTCGAAAATCACGTATGCGAACAGCTGATACTGATTAGCTATCGAGAACCTCAACGGCAATGCGTGTGCATTTTCCGCCATTACAATCGCTCAAGTCGTCCGGACACGCACTGACCGCCACGAGGCAGTCCATCTCCGCACGCAGATCGATATAGTCACCAGCGGTTGACGGCGCTTTACCAATATACAGTTCCCCGGTTTCGGTTATGCCTGTATCCATAAAAATATCGAAGGGATCAGGAATGTCGTCTTTCGAGATGCCATACGGCATAAGCGAGGTGCCGAGGTTTTCGAGACAGCCGTTACGCGGCCCTACTTTGAAAACGTGCTCGTAAACGTAGGAATGACAGCCCGACATCATAATATCGTGAGTACCGACGTTATCATCGACGATGGTAAACATCACATTGTCGCGATTGGAGATGAGTTCATTTCCTGTGCTTATCCGCACGTTCCAATTGCGTACACGGGTTTTCGCCTGAGAGAATCGTTCGCCGTGGTCGTGCTCCGAAAAGCATACGAAGTCCGCGACCTGCTCGCCATCTACATCACTGATGCGTATCCGTTGCCCCTCTTTTACGACCAAGGCGGTTGCAGTCTTTGGTTCGAGCACATGAGAAGCCATGTTCGTCCTCCTGGAGAATTTAACTATGATATGTCGGCCTAGCTGAACCGGAAGAATTGATCCCGACGCTATCCACCGACGGTTCGATCCCCGCTTCAGCCAACCGCTCGGGATAGCGGATCGACAGGTATTGCACGCCGCAGCCGCTGTGGTGTAAGTCCCGCAAGTGGATCCAGAAGAGGGACTGCTGAAAGTTATTGGTGCATTCAAAGGCACGACGGGTCGCGGTCACTACCTGCCACAGCACCAACGCCACCGCCAGGTGTGCCGCTATGATACGGAACATCTGGCGCTGGTAGAGCTGATGTACGATGAAGTCGGCCAACCCATCTTCCCCGAATACTGGCTAGGAGATTGTAGCACCGGGGTCCGACCTTTTAGCGTCGATTAGGTCAGAAGCGCCGCTAAAATTGCTGTTGCAAATTTTCCAATATTTTTCAAAGCGGACGTTAGAGTAGTCGCTTCGCGTTGGTCCGGATCGGGTCGAATGGGAATATAATCACCTCTGACCGGCCTCTGGACCTAATAACCTTCAGCCACTCAGATGTCTCCGACCTCGGCGCCTGTGGGAAACCACGCTCGACACCAAAAAATCATAAGTTGTTTGAAGATCTTCCCTGCTACCCTCATCACGAAGTGCCGCCTTTCCCCTATTCAACAGCACTCTGGCACGTTCTTGATCTTTCAATTCCTGTACTGCGATCTCCAGCATCCTTGCATGCGGACGAACATTTTTTGGATTCTCTTTTGCAATCCGCTTGCACTCGGTGATTTGCTCCGCTCACCAACCGCAGTGGTAGCGGCACCGGGTCTTCAGTCGGCGCCGTGGGAGCGGCGCTTGCCGCGGTAACTGCGCCGCTTGCCATGGCACCACAACCTATTACCGCTCTCGCATTCAATACCGACGTACCCGAAATAGCAAAAGGCGACCGCGGGGCCTACGAACGACACTTCGCGAACATAGCCGGATTCGCTTTACGTCTCATAGAAGCATTGCGCGATGAAAACGGTTTCTGGTTGCCGACGGGCGTCGCTCTCAACATAAACTACCCGCCGCTGGCGCCGTCAGAGATCGCTGGCCTCGCTTTCGTAGAGCAAGGCCGTGGTCCTGATAAGGGCATCAGATATAGTTTCAGGAATACCGGCGATCCCGAAACCCTCGTCTCCAGCATGATCTGGGAACCGATCTCGCTGTCGGAAGGACCACGCTCCGACATCGCGGTTTTCCATGATGCTCAACGGATTACAATTGTGCCGATAGACAACAACATTACTACCCCTGAGTCAGTTCAGGACCGGGTGAAGAACGGCTTAAGCAACCTCCGACCATGAATACCAAGTAGTTCCGTGCTGAGGGGCCTCGGTTAATCCGACCAACGATGCTCGCCCTCGAAACCCTCGCCGACCTCAACGACCACCACCTCTACGGCGTGTGCAACACCTGCTCGCGGATGGAGCGGCTAAAGATGCTGGTGCCCGAGATAAACAATGAAACCCGACGACCAAATCAAAAAGTATTTCCGTGACTACTGACAACTTAATACATGCTTAAAGTATAGGCTCTGGTAGCTGGAATGCATTTAGCCCGTGGCGCATTCTGGGTTGGGAATATTTCCTGGCTCCTTACGAGGCTGTAGAAAAAGTCCGGCGCACCGCAAAAATGCCAGATTCGTGGGTCTCAAAACTATTGCTCCACTAGAGAACGTTACTTACAGCGCAACTGACGAGGTCGAACTTCTCTCCATTTTTGTCGCGCGACTTATCCTACAGCCTCAACGGCTAAGCTGAGCCGCGCAAAAATACTTCAGTGCGATCGAGTCTTAGAAGTGTCCTTCTTGGCTTTTTTCAACGCCTTTCGCTCTTTCGGAGTTACAGCCGATTTCTTCTTCGCTTCTTTATTCGGTTTGCGTTCTTTGCCCATACCATTCACCACCTCTTCGTACTGCTTCGAACCCCATTGTATAACGTAGACACAAGACGCGTGGTTTGGACAACCGACGTTCATTCGGTGTTTTGCTTGAAGCCTAACAGGTGATCAACGGACAGTATTGTCCGTATATCATTCCAGTCACTTTCCCGAATTGTCGGGACTACGTTTTCTTAATCAGAAAGGTAGTCGCAAACCGCTCGTATATCAATTTCAGCAAATGCACCCCGCGCGGACTCACCCGTGGCGCGTGATTAGCAGGTCGCAACGGCGACATTCGAAGTGTTCGACGCTGCCGCCCTCTCCGAATCCGAACGTCACGTCGATAACTCTAAAATCGTGGAATCCTAGCCCGCAGAGAACACGACCAAGCAGCTTCCACATCGGCTTAATAGCGATTAACGCAGTACGGTGGTGCTAAGTTATCGGCACAACTTCTCACACGGCACCCCATCACTATCTCCGTCCAGCCGCGTTAGGCCGCAGTCCTTTAGATAAAGCATGGCTTCCTTGCAGGAGGTCATTTCTCGACAGTAAGTCTTAGTGCCGCACGTAAAGGCCACAGCCTCCGTCGCAAAACTTGCCTGAGTTCTGTTCGCGCTGCTACGGGCGGTCTTGGTCCCGCGCCGCCATTCCCAGGGCGGTACTTGGGCTTCAGGAAGTCCCCATAAGCCTCGTCCGTTAGTTTTGGCCTGTTCTACGTAGGCAAACAGACTTCGATCGGTAACGTACTGCCGATATACCCAGGCATGACCGCCCCTTATTAGCTCGGCGTTCACATCGGTATTGCCAACATAGACCCGGCCCACCATCCGGCCATACCGGTCTGTATCCATGTATTCGACACGCGCCTCTTTTCCGAAGGCTAAGTCGGAGAGCGCCTGCTTGGCTCTGCTACCCCAAGGCTGCCTGCGTTCGGGTGTACCTATCTCCGCCAGACGAACTTTGATTTGCCGCTTTTCAGATGTCAGCAACGTCAGTGTATCGCCGTCGGTAACCCCGACGACTTTGCCGTAATAGGTTTGTGCGCTGCAGGGTAACGTGACAAAGACGAAAACGAGAATGGAAGCGAAGCGCATACGTTAAGTATAGGCAACTACCGCGTTAGTCGAATGCTCAATGTATGCAGGATATTCCCCACCCCAGATTGCGCCCCTAGCTAACCCAATAGATAGCCGGTTGAGGTTACGGTACGCACATAGAACCCTGGGCGTGTGTCTGCTGTGAACGCGAGGTCAAAGTATCTTGTCCGACCCAGACCAACCGCATCCTGATGTGCGGCTGTGCCTTGCCTGTTACGGATTTTACGTAGCGGTGAAGAAGCTGCTGATGCATTGCCGTCGAGAGGAGTGGATTACCGCGGTGAGCATGGCCGCTTTCGTCGCAATCTAGGAGACAGCCATGCCAAATTTTGAAGCCAAAACACGAGAAGAGATGAATGGTGTACCGAAGCCTGGCGATGACGTACCAACGGCAGATCAGAACGGTTTGCGGGATCTGGGTGCAAACGAATTTTATCCTCGCAAATGGCAATACCAGCACGAGCAACACACGCTTGCGGACCTGCAACGCCCTGGGTACTTTCAAGGCGAGGCGCGGGCACACCTCCGCGTTGGCGATGAAATCCATTTTACGCTGCAAGGTAAAATGAAGTTGCCTTCGCAGTGGGTGTGTGGTGTTTGTATTGTCGAGGAAAACCCTAACACGAAGCAGTTTCCTTTAATCCTGACGGGGTACGTTCAGTACGAGCAGCCGACTGCCTGGCGGGGCAAGACGGAGGCGGCGGCATGATCGAAGCGAAGGGACGCGGAATGCGATCTGGGACTGCTATCGCCTCTCCATCTTCTAGCTAAAACTGTACCTCCTTGGGCTCATTTGCTTTCTCCTTCTCGCGGTTTTTTAGCCACTTGGCAGATACGATACGCACCCATCCATTGTCCAGGGTAGGCCCGCCGAATGGCCTCGAGCCGAAAAAGACCGCCTGAGCTCCTTGCGGCAAATCCCAATAGACCGTGTAAATTCTGAAAGTAGCTCCGAAAGCGTTTTGCAAACCTCCTTTTTCGGTCTTCTTTGGCTCACCGAATTTTGCGGTCAGAATTAATATGTCTTCCGCTTGAGATTTCAATCCTTTTGTATTGAAGTTAATTTCCTCAACCACACCGCCCGTAACGGTGACTTGGATAGCTGAGTTCCGAGAAATTAGTTTTTTGGGACGCGTCTTCTTCGGCATCCCGATATTTACAAAGTCGTCTGTGACAGGCGCACCGCTGCCAATGGCCTTGCCTTCAGAACTGCGCTGGAAACAGACTTCTTTAACCCCTTCCCAAAAATGATCTACGTACTCTGCCGGCTCACCCTTCTCTCGTGAATACTCAGTCAATGGCTTAACTTCACACTCGGGGAGCGCCAGGGGTTTGCTCAACTCAACGCCATATATCGTGAGTTTCGGATCCGCACTCGAAGACCAGCTTAAGCCGAATAGCGAAAACGCCAATAGAATGCGCTTCATGTCAGTCCCCATCACGCTGTCATTCTACGACTTATAGACAAGGAAGCTGCCTTCCCTTAATGCCGCGTCAAATTGTACTCCCGCCGCTTCTCGAAATACGCGATTACCGTCAAATACGCCTTGTGACAGGCCAGACACAGCCCGAATACGCTACTCCGCACCGTACAGCTAAAAACACTCCCGTACGTTCCTTGCAGCAGTCGCAGCGCATGTGGGTACTGTAGCGGAGACTGGTTGGTACGGCATTCGCTGAATACCTAACTTAGGGTAGGAGGAATTCCTTATTCGCAGGGGAATGCAAGAATAAGTGCATTGGCGACGCGACTGCTTGCTGTGTGGTGCAACTCGCTTGAGCGCTCCTGCATGTATTTCACCGCCAACTCCGCCAACTGCGTCAAAGCGACACCATCCGGTATGCACCACTGCGTCAGGATGTCTCCCCGATTCTCAAACGTGAAATGTATGTCGACTATACCTGCGACATAGTCCGCGGAGGTATTGCCTTCGGTGATAGAGCCATCGTCGTCAATATACGCGAGACACCGCTCCAGCATTTCGTTGCCGTCGAAAACACTTCTCTCCCCCGCGGCCCCCTGACTCCCGACCACCAACACCACTGCCAGCAATCACCGTTTCACGGCGCTTCTCCTGTAGCCCAGCATCGTCTGCGTTCCAGCGACGGATAGCGTCTTGATCGGAATTCGTAGCTTGACGCCACATTCACCGCACTACCGTTACCGGGCACGTCGCGTGATGGAGGACCTGCGAGCTAACACTGCCTAACAGCAACTCCGTGAACGCGGAACGACCGCGGCTGCCGATGACGATCAAGTCGATACCCTGCGCGTCTGCGTATTTGCAGATCTCCTCGGCCGGGTGTCCCCAGAGCGCCAGCGTCGAAACCTCGTCCATCGTCTTACCGACGGCCGTGCAACTCCGTTCGAAAATCGGCGTCGCCACTTCCTGCTCTACGCGCTCGCGAAAATCGTCGTCAGCAGGAAGGTGCGTGCTCGTGCTGATCCAACCGTAGCCAGCAGCGAGGTCGCCTGCTACGTAAGAGCTGATGTCGTGGACGATGAGTAAATGCAACGACGCCCCTGTCGTTTCTCCCAGGTCCCCGGCGAACTTCAACGCCTTCTCGGCGCCTTCCGATCCGTCCGTTGCGACGAGTATTTTGTTGATCTGCCCAACCATAACCATTTCCTCGACAGTCTTGCCTGACAACGCACCGACTGCTCAGCCCTACTTTTCGGCCCTGATTCAATAAGCATAGGACAAATTCTTGGGGAAAATAGCGTCGTTGATCGCGTGCTTTAAGCGGACGATAGCGAGTCCCTCATTTCACCGGCCACGCCTCTTGCACGAACTTATCACGTGCCGCCCAGAACCGCTTCTTGGTTTCTTGGGGTAACTGTGCGAAATCGTACAGGCCAGGCAACCACTCCACCGACAGTTGACGTGCGTGGCTGCTGGATGACGCAGAAAACCGCACTTTAAATCCATCACCAATATCAATAAGCTCACTGCGCTTCATGTGCTTCCTCAAGCGATCGTTTGTTGAGCCTCCCGCCTAGCAGCGAGAGGTGTCCCTGATCATTCCCTACCGGCCACCCTCAGCGCTTCCTCCGTCCTCTCTGATCCCGACACTGCGCACAGCGGGCATGTGGATCGGAGATAGGCATGCATTTACGACACACTTGGCAGTGCTTGGTGGAAAGCATGGCGAGGTGGACGACGTGGGCTAGTTGGGTCATTCCTGCTTCCGCTTCCGCACTTTCAGGTCAGGAAACACTTCCCGCCGCACCTTTGACCAGCCGTCTGCGGCATCTATTCGCATAGACTGTCCGAGGTAGGCTTCGTCGCCCTCCAGTGTGATCCGGTTAGCGCGTCCAACCGATGCGTTGGAGATGCTAGTGACCTGCGCGTAGACGATACGACCCGTGTGCTTGTGCTGCATCTTGATAATGTCGCCAGGCCGCAAGTGTCGTAAGTCTTCCATCAAAACAGCGCACCGTATGCTCAGCTCTACTTTTCGCCCCTCCCTCAATAAGCATAGGAGATATTTCTGGGAATATAGCGCAAGCGGCCCAATGTCGGAGCGCGGAAATGAGGGGCGGGTTAGTTAACGGCGTAAGCTATTCTCAGGGGAAGTAACGACACGCTTGACCCTGTAGGTAGCTACAACGTCCAACATTAATCCTAGACGAACCAAACGAGGGAACGGCAATGCCACATGTAGAGATATTCAGCGCCGGCTGTCCTGTTTGCGTGAAACTTATTGAGCGCGTAGAAGGCCTCTCCGATCAGGTGTCCATTTTGGATATGCACGACGAGCGTATCGCCCAACGTGCCGTAGAGCTGGGCATAACTTCAGTCCCGGCTGTGGTCGTAAATGGGAAGAAAGTCGATCCCGATGATGAAGCGACCCTGACGGCAGCACTCGCGTGATCGAACATTTTAAATAGAGCCTAAGGCAAGAGTAACAAAAACCCTGCCACGTGGGCGGGTCCGGTTGACTATACTTTACCCATGCACCCGTGCCCCGCCTGTGAAGGCCATATCTTTGAGTTGGAATGGGAGGACCTGGAGACCACCGTCACCTGCCCGTGCTGTCATACCCAATGGCTTGTCGGGTCATATTCCCATGAGGGTGGGGCGTGGCTGACGCTGGAGGGAGATTACAATTTGACGCGGCAGTGAGCCGTGCCGGGGGTCGTGCTACATCGGCGTAGTGAAGGCCTTCGTGGATTGGACGGCGAAGGCTGAGAGTGGCCTCGAGTTTTGCCGGGTGATTGCGTGGATTGGGGCGGTGGAATTCAGGTAAGAGCCACTTGCAGGAGCAGATCGAGAGCTGACCGGCGGCGCGGACGACCCGGAAGTGATGCGTCGGTCGGACGAAAAAGTGCGTTCATAGTTCTTATACCCAGGCCGCCAGATCTTACAGGCACGGTAGCCTTTCGACTCGGCGTCCTGCCTGGATGAGAAACGGACCCGGTTTTCTGCCTTCGTGCGTCGGCCTGGAGGGCAAGTTTCGCGGCAGTAGATGTGTGTCGTGCGCCTGCCTTGGAGATGGCCGTGGGACGTTGTGGTCAATGGATGGCCTTTCACCCTCGACCCTCAACTGGTCGAGCAATCGTATCGCGTAGATCACGAACCCCGCCCTGTTTCCTCGTCAGCGCAAAGGCGTTCTCGTTGCCAAACAGCTGCATGTTGGCCCTCTGATCGCGCGACTCCCGCGCGAAATATCCGTTCGACCCGATCAGGGACAGGCTCCTCTTCGTGAGAGGGGCTTGAAGGACCCGGGCGGCCGTACAGCACAACACGGGGGGGCGTGATGCGGAGCGGGCGGGCAGAATCGTGGGGCCGCAGCCTCAGTTACTTGTCGGACAGTGACTCGCCCCGGTGCAGTCGTGCCGCGATGTTGAACGTCTGACGCCTTGCCCGCACGGTTGGTGAATGTGCCGAAAGGAACCTGGCGACTCCGATCAGGATTTCGTCTCCCTCAGGTCTACCTCGGAAATTGCCATACTGGCGCGCGCCCGCCTCGAACACCTGGAACATGTGGAAGCCTGCATCCTCTCGCAGCAGCGCGTGACCCAGCGTGGCGATCACGGCATTTGGTCCGCCAGCGCCGATCATGTCTCGTACCACCCCGGCAGTTTCATCGACCCTGCCCTGTTCATCGAATAGCGACAGTAGATCTTCGCGCTGGGGAGAACCGCCGGAGGGCTCCGGCATCGCTTGCTTCGGCACGTTCAGAAAACGGTCCAGATACACCGCCATCGCCCCGTCGAACACGCCTCTTGCGGTCAGGCTAGACGGCGATCTTCGCAGTGACTGGTCTACGCCGTTGCAATAGGTGAACGTGTGATGGACGGTATCCCAGTCGCCGAACTCATTCGTCACACGGAAGTGCAGCAGCCGGCGAGCCGCTGCGTACGCTACGGCTGCAGAGAGTTCAGTCAGTGCAACACCGTCTCTCAACAGTTGCAGCATGGTTCTCAGCGTCTCTTCAGGCTCGCCATCCAGGACGTGTTCGGCGACTTCCCGGTGACCGTTCCACTGGCGCGGAGATGCATTCCCCTTTTCGATCGCCGCGTCTAGCTCCGTATAGGTGTCGTTAAGAAGATCCGGGAGTACGACCGGGTGACGCCAGCTTGAGGTCTCCTCCATGCGTGTGGCGTTTACGATCTGCGGCACTAACGACGGGAGGATCTCGTGTGACCTGGACCAACTAACGTGGCCCACCAGTTCGAATGCCTTGTTTGCGAAGTCGAGCGTGTGTCCACCGTCGATGAAGAGGTGGTCGGTGCACGCCCCTATCACCATGATCTCCACATCAGACTCGGTGAGACCGATATCGATTGCAGTGCGAAGTGTTCGTTCGCACGCGTCGGTAGCACGGACTTCCGCGAAGCGCCGGAACCAGTCGATGAAGCGCTCCGGTCGGGTCTCATCGGTAGTCAGTGGTGGCAGGGCGAAGTCAGCCGAGTGACCCTGGGTAGCGCGCGCCACGTTTACGAGACCGTGGAATAACGCGAGAGGGCGGTCTGCGGGGTCTATGCTTTCAAGCACATTTGCCATCGAGGCGAGGATGGAAAGCCCATCACTCCAGCCGCTGTTCCGGTTCCGTACCGCGAAAGTGGCCGCGCGGCGCAGCACTTCGGTCGTTTCGTTCATCCCGCTCAAGCCGATCACCGCCTTGGCCAGAACCAGTGGGATGTTTTGCTCCAGCCCCTCGGCCACCTTGCGAAGCCAGTGTTCGCGGCGGTCCTCTTCGATGGGTGTCGGATCCAGCCAGATTCGACCGTCCTCTGTCGCGGCGTTAAACGACGTTACATCGTCAGCGAAGGGGTCAAACGTGCAGCCTCCGGCCAGGTCGAACTTTGCGTGATGCCAGTGGCAGGTGAGAATGCCGTCCCGGACTGTCCCCCGGCTGAGCGGGAACCCCATGTGAGGGCACCGGTTGTCCACCGCGTACACCTCGCCATCGCTGTAGAACACGGCGACAGACCGGTCACCTGTCGGTACCACCTTCACGCCATCGCGCTGGAGGTCAATAAGGGTACCGACGTCGATCCGGCTTTCGATTCCAGTTTGTAGGGCCATCACCAACTCCCCCTCGACGAAATGTGGCGAGATGTGGGCCATCTTACCCCTGTAGCTCGTTGCAGGGGGCAGTGGGAATTTGAACGCCACCGTTCTGGTCTGGTTAAACAATTCGATTCGCTCGAACACATGGCATCAGGCTATCGGTGGGCGATACAGCGTTGGACTGCTACGGATGCTTGGTACAGGCAACGTACCATCTTCACCGCCGACTTACGCGAGCTGGTGTTGCAGCCTGACCGCATCAGCGGGTGTACAGTACTCCCGTGAAGCACTAACAACCAAGGAACACCACAATGGACAAAGACCAACTCAATATGCAGATCCGCAAATTTCTCAAGGAGGTCGGTGTCACCTCGCAACGTGAGATCGAAACAGCGGTACGAAACGGCCTTGACACGGGAAAGTTAACTGAGATCGGCTCGATCCAAGCGACGATGACTCTGGAAATCAACGAACTCGATCTAAGACACCGCGTCGAAGGCCAGATCAGTTTGCGCTAGCAGCCGGTCCATCGGACTAGGGGAATTTAGGCGTCGTCAAGTTCACGCACCAAGGCGTTGATCTTAGCGGCCATGATGAAATCGTTCTCGTGCAGTCCTTTGATCTTTTTGGTCTGCAACGAGATAGTCGCGAAGCCCCAGCCAAAAGTAATCACAGGATGATGTCGTTCGGCTTCAGCAAGCTCGCCCACCTGATTTACAAACGCTAGGGTCTCCTTGAATTTACCGGGCTGGAACGTACGCTCGATTCGGGTGGCCTCGTCAGCCAGTGACCAACCGGGTGTCTGCGCGAGCCAGGACTCTGCCTCGCTTTCGGCCATGGGTGGGATCCCGCCCTTGCAAGGCGTACAGACCTTCTCTGTCAATGTGGTAGCCATGTGCTGGTACCTCTGCGCCACAAACGGCCTTCATTGTAACGCACTGGCTGGCGTATCTTTTACGCCGGCAATTACCCCGAATACCCTCCCGCCTTAAACTGAAAATAGGGAACCCGTTTTAGGCAGAATCGGGTGGTGCAAGATATTTATCGGTCCAAAGCCGCCTTGATGTCTACAAGAGCTTCCTGGAGATCGGGGATAGCGGCTTGCAACTCAAGATTTTCGAATTTTCTTTGTGAGTTCTCGAACGATACGGATCTTCTCGTTTGCGTGATCAGCTAGAGCTAATTCAGACGCGACATTTAACCATTTAGTGGGATTATTTCTTTTGTCCAGCATATGGTTAACGCAACAGCACATAACACCCGATCTTCAACACTCTCGGACTCGGCTTTACATGCTTGGTAGCTAGAAACACATCTAAATGCGATTTCTCTTTCGTACGTGACGTCCACGTGAGTGATTTTGTCAACAATTGACTCAACTTCATCTTCAATGTTTTTTTCTATTTCAATTATTTCAATGTTTTCTTCAAAACCAGAAGTGTCACATTGGGCCTCAATTCTCTCTAAATGATGTCCTATTCCCACAGATTTCTGTTTCAGGTACTCAGAGCGCATATTAGATTTTTCAGGCTTGTGGAGCGGGAGTTGCATGTCCAGTTCTCGTAACGCCATTTTTGCTACATTCACACTGTCAAGAATCTTGGTCTTACTCATGCTCGCATCCTTTTGACGCATAACGCCTGAGTTGAGGGACGTTTAGCACACACACAATCATACCTGCAAGCGCCGAATATTTCCCATTGCAATAACAGAGCGAAGAACCAATTGCTTCAGGTTCTTTTATTACTGCATCACGCGATGTCCAATTCTTTTAATACCTAATTATAGACGAGAGATTCGGTGCCTTAGGCGATCACTCGAACAACAGCAGGAGAATTTCGATCAATCCGGCAGGTACTTCATAAGTACCAAGTAAATAGCCAGATTGATCGCAAATCCTTCGCGCTATGGCAGCTGCGTTCTAGCACTCTTCGGGGTTAGCTACGACGACAGCAACTGCTGCGCCTAGCAACCGCTCTCGAACATTAGAAAAGCGGACTGTGTTGCCGTGAATCTTCTTCTGCGGAGCAGCCTTATCTGCTTCGCGCACACATGTGATTAAGTCTGTTGGTGGCTTAATATTTCGGCTTTCCGCCCAGGCGATAACGTTGACGGGACGGCAACGGGCGAGGTAAATTTGCTTGTTACCGTCAACGACAGGCCTAGCTTGAACCGCAATTGAACCGTTAAAATCTGCGTCCTTCAATCGTCGCCAGAGCCGCGACACGACTTGGCGCTCCCGACTCGGGTGCATCTCCAGCTGTTTTGCAACTGGAGAAACACCTTCGATTGGCTCAAGACCATTTAGCAAGAAAGCTGATTCCCCGAGCGTCCAAAGTTCGTACTCAGCCCATTCTTTGAAGTACGGACCCTAAGCTTTGAACCTTTTCGTCGTGTGGCCACGTACTAACCGAATATTTTCTCGTTCATCCTAGCTACGACACTCGCCGTATGCTGTTCGGACAGGTGCGCGTACCTCTTTACCATCTCCAAAGTTTTGTGCCCGAGGACGGCGGCGATTTCAGCTATGGAAGCACCGTTCATCGCCATATAAGACGCGGCGGAATGACGTAGATCATGGAAACGGAAGTCTTCAACCTCGGCATCTTTGAGGGCTTCTTCCCATGGCTTCTGGATAGCCATGGGCTTTTTCGGGTTAAGGCTGGCTGGAAACAGTAAGTCCGTATCAATACGCCGGGCCTTTTTCGCTTCTCTGATTAGCTCAAGCGCGAGACCGTGGAGAGGAACGGCTCGCCTTTCGTCATTCTTGGTCTCCTCTAGAATGATCATTTGCCGCGTTAAATCCACATCGCGCCACCGTAGGTTGAGGATTTCCCCCTGCCTAGCGCCGTCGATAACGCTACGACGACAATCGTGTAAAGCTGATCGCTACGAGACTTGCAGGCCTTCAGCACCCGTGCCCGTTCATTGTCAGAGAGAAAACGAACCCGTCCGCGTGGTTCCCTGCCTTTGCTTACCTTCAGAACTGGGTTATCTTCAACCCAGCCCCAATCCTTAATGGCGATGGTGAAAGCATGGGATAACGCAGCCAAGTATCGGTTGACGGTGGCTGGGCTTCTTGATGTCTTGAGTCGCGTCTCACCCGCTTTAAGCTGATCGCGTTTCTCAGCGATTAACGCTGGCGTTACATCTGCTAGCGTGAGATTGCCGATCTGATCCTTCCACCACTCCAATTGCCGCTTGGTGTCACGCTGGCTCTTCTTGTTGGGCACTACGTCGCGGATATAGCGATCGGCCATCTCGCCTAAGGTATGGCGCTTGGCCTCTACGCTTTTAAAATACTTTCCACTTCGGATTGCAGCAGCCGTGTCTTCGGCCCATGTGTTAGCGTCCGTTTTGCGCGTGAATGTCGCAGTCGCGGGAGGACTCCCCAGCATTCTGATCTTGACGCGGTAGGTAATATCACCGCTCTTCGATGCTCTACGCTCTATCGTCGCCACAGTCCCACAGCCTCCAACAGCTAGCAAAAGCCTATGACAGACTACAAGAAATTGCATTACGGATATTAAATCCGTCATTTAGACAAAAATTAGTGCATAAAAATAGTAAGTTAGTGAAAATTGACCGTGTGGTGGGACAACCACGGGACACTAAGTGACGTTAGGCCGCTTCAATAGCCGCATACGCGGCGATCGAGCAGAGGGAGTAGGTCAGGGTGAATATGGTGATTTGTGGGCTTACGCTGTCCCACCCGTGTCCCACAACGGATGTATGTGAGTAATTACTGCTGCTATAACTGTTTATGTTATTGACTGGGGAACCAGGATTCGAACCTGGATTGGCGGAGTCAGAGTCCGCAGTCTTACCGTTAGACGATCCCCCAGCAGGGGCTACAAGTGTATTCAGGAATTACCCGGGATCAAGCGTCGTTAGATCTCGATGGTTCCCAGGTAAACGCTTTCGTGCAGCTCGACTTCGATCTTTTTATTTGATTTTCCTGGGGCGGCTACGCTGAGGGCATATGTGCCGCTGTTCGGAGCGAATTTGTCGATTTTGAAATCACCGAACGCGTCTGTCTGTGTATTGCCGATTTCGTGACCATCTTTGGAAATGCTGACGGTCGCCCCATCGACACAATCCTCCACGCCGTTTGGTCTTCAGTTCGGGCCGTAAGACCTCCAATTCTTCGCTTTGAGCAATCTGCTGCATCCCCTCATCGGTCGCTTTCAGCGAACCGAAAACGCCGGTGGGGCAGACTTTTTCCAGCCGCGTTTAGTCCCACCCCTGATCGAGCAGATGCGCATCGAATATCCACGCCTGCGGCACTTCGCGTTCCTCGTTCCAGTAGATTGCGCCAACTGGGCGGGCCTTGACGATTTGCCGCTGGCCCTTGGCCTTGACCGGGTCAATGATGACTACACCGTCCTCGCGCTTTGTGATCGCGCCATCCTTAGCAGCTTTCATGCAAGGCGCATCGTCACAGTGGTTGCACATTACGGGTCTGAAATTCGCTTCGACCATAGGCCACTGCCCACGTTCGGTGCGTTCCAAATCCACCCAGTTATGGCCCTGGGCTGGCTGCGAGGTGGTATAGCCGGGGAACTCGTTGTCGATGTATTCGTCTTTGGCGGCGAGGAAGCAGTTGTAGCAGTTCTCGCATTTCTCGACGTCGATAATCATGTTCCACTTTTTCATGCCGCCGCCTCCTGTTGGTTCCATAGTTCCAACTCGATAAGGCAGGCATTCGGTGCCATGCTTGTCGACTGTGCCGATTGCGAGCGCTCGTTGGTCAAGGTATTCACGCAACCGCCGCGGTCAGGTGATTTGCCAGGCTCGCCGACCGGATCGTAGACAGCCGAAGATTCATAAGCTTGCACAACCCCCGGCCGTAGTCGTTCAGTAACGTAGGCGGCGCAGATCACCGCTCCGCGGGCGTTGAATAGTTTGACGAGGCCGTCGGTTTTTATGCCGCGCGCACGCGCATCCGCGGCGCTGATACGGGCCACCAGATAGTAATAACCATCCACACACACACGGTGGTCTTTGATGTCGTTGATAACAGAGCCCTTACCGTCAGCGGAGCTGTGGAAACTGTAGCGCGTATGCGGCGACAGCAGTTGCAGCGGAAATTTGTCGATGAGTTCGCTCGTCTGTGTGCCTTCCCAGCTCGGTATGTATTTATTCACCGGTGGGCGGTCCGGGTCATTCACCTTTTTAAAACTCTGCGGAATGAACTCGAACTTGCTCGATTGCGTTTGCAGGCCATCGAGGAACTCGCCTGCATACTCGCCGGGCAACGGATGCGGTTCTGGCACGTCTTTCTTGCGGCCTTCGTAGAACCATTTATACGCTGTTGGCGCGCGTGCTTGCGGCTCATCGGCTGGAAGCACGAAATAACCTTTCTTCAAAAACTCCTTCCAGGAGACGAGCTGCGATACGTCGGAAGCGTCAAAGACACGCTTGGCCCAGTCGAGTTCCGAGCAACCTTCCGAGAAATACGCGCCCAGTCCCAAGCGCTACGCGAGTTTGAAAAAGATCTGATAGTCCGACTTGGATTCACCAAGCGGCTTAATGCACGGGTGCTGTATCGCGATGACCCGGTGATTGAGCTGGTTGTAGAGCTGATGTCCATAGCCGCCCGCGGAAGCCCATTCACCAATGTCCCAGCGTTCGAAGTTGGTGCTGGCCGGCAGGATGACGTCGGCGAACTGGGCTTCTCCCTCGAAATACATCGACTGACTGACGACAAAAGGCAACTTATCGGATTGATACATCTCGACCCAGCGGTTGGTGTTGTTCATGGTGCCCAGATAAGCACCACCGTATTTGTAAAGGATCTGGACCTTTGAGTGCCCTGGCGCCGGGTATTGCACAACCGGCTGGAACTGTCCGGATACCGAGAGCGGATCGGTTGGATAACCGATAGTCTCGCCATCGAGGATTGCATCCGGAAGCTGCATGCGCGGGATCTGCTGCTTGACCGGGTTCACGGTCATGAGGTGTGGCATGCGCTGGTAGGTGGTCAAAGCGCCGCCGGTAGAAACAGGTCACCCGAAATGCTGCCTTCGGCGTAACCCGGAAACCAGAATGTGTAGCCAACCGGTGTGCCCTGTTGCAGGTTACCGAAGTTCACACCGGGCTTACCCAGTCCCTGCATACCCATCATGATCACCATCATGCGCGCCCATTGCGCGCCGGTCGCGGTACGACAGGCGCCGCCAAAACCGCCACCGAAGCCGCCGGCGCCAAGGTAGGTGCGCTTTTTGCCCCATTCGCGAGCCAATGCCCGGATCTCGCGGGCCGCTACGCCGGTTTGCGTTGCGGCCCACTCAGGGGATTTGGGCGTGCCGTCCTGGCGGCCAAGGATGTGTTCAGCCCACTCGTCGAATCCGGTCGTGCGTTTTTCGACGAATTCCTTGTCATACAGATCCTCGGTGATCCACACATGGCAAATCGCCTGTGCCAGGGCAGGGTCGGTGCCCGTTTTCGGCGCAATCCACTTGCCACCGTACAATGCGGATCGATGTGTACCATCTTGATGCCGAGTTCTTTCGCCCACATGCGCCGCTGGGTCCCCTCGAACCCGCCGTACACACCACTGGTTGTTTCCGGATCACTGGACCAGAACACAATCATCTCGGCGTTCTTGAGGCAGTCCTCCACCAGACCAAACGGCTCACCGATGCCCAGGCGCATGCTGTGTCCCCAATGATGCATGGCACCCCAGTACCAGCCCTCCCAGCTGTCCGGGTTATGCATCACTTTGGTAAAGCCGACCGCGTTGAAGAATCGATACAACGCACTAAGGTAGTAGCCGATATTGCCCCAGCTGTGTTGTGAGCCGTGACTCAAAGCGATGGCGCCCGGGCGACAGTCGCGCTTTACCCGCTTGAACTCGCCAACGACCAGGTCTAGCGCCTCATCCCAACTTATGCGTTCGTATTTTGAGATGCCCCGGTTTTGCGTATTGCGTTCGCCGTTGGGGTCGAAGTCCACCCGTTTCATCGGGTAGAGGTTGCGCTCCTTGGAATACACCAGCGACTTGGAGGCTAGGGCGTGCGGAGAAAGTGTTGTTTTGTGCGGCGGCGTGAATTCGTGGCCGCGCGCATGAATGGATCAGGACGGCGCGTCCGTTTCGTCGAATTCGATGGGCGTCATACATACGATCTTGTCGTCTTTGACATACACGTACATCGGTCCGCCGTTGGAATTGTTGACGTAGCGTTTCTCGCCATTAGCGACGTCTTGGCCATAGCTCCAGCCAATGGTCTGCATGCGTCCCAGGGTGAGCAACCACTAGCAGACCAGTTCGTCCGGTCCGATGACACCCATCTGAAAGTTCTTCGCGGCGTGATTGATTTCGCCGTAGTCCTGGGGTGGGGTCAGCACTCGCTCGGCGATACGCTGGTATTTGAAAAACATGGTGACGTCGGGGGATGGATGTATAGATGCCTCCGAGCTGATTTTGCCGCCACGCAGTTCGATATAACGACCTTTGGAGTTGTCCTGAAGTTTAATCTGCACGACTAGATCGCGTTCCTGCAGGCGTTGTTTGAATTCCGGGAAACGCCAAGCATGTTGTTTCAAACTCTGGACCATCCCGAACAGCAGAATCGAGAAATTTATAGTGATTGCCTCGGTCTGAGGTTATTTGGGTGCGATCTAATCAGGCACAGCATGATACCGGGTTTCCCGCGAGGCGACAGCGGGCCGGCGGGGGTAGGGCGTTAGCGCTTGGAGTACTGCGGTCGTTTACGTGCTTTTCGTAATCCGACTTTCTTGCGCTCGACTTCGCGTGCATCGCGAGTCACGAATCCGGCACGGCGCAGCGGGCTGCGCAAGGTCTCGTCGTATTCGATCAGTGCACGAGTGATGCCGTGGCGGATTGCACCGGCCTGACCGGACGCGCCGCCGCCGCGCACGGTTACCATGATGTCGAAATCCGTCGGCATGTTCACCAGCTCTAGCGGTTGTCGCACAATCATACGTGCGGTCTCACGGCCGAAATACACGTCCAGTGGCCGCCGGTTGACGATGATTTGACCGGCGCCGCGTTTCAGGAAGACACGTGCAGCCGCGCTTTTGCGGCGGCCTATTGCTGAGGAAACTTGTTCAGCCATGGGTTAGATTTCCAATGGTTGTGGTTGTTGCGCCGCGTGTTTGTGATCGGGGCCGGCGTAGATTTTTAGTTTGAGCAACATGGCGCGTCCCAAGGGACCTTTGGGTAACATCCCCTTGACAGCGGTATGAATGATTCGCTCAGGTTTTTCCGCCTGCAGCTTTTCGAAACTGACTTCCTTTATTCCGCCCGGATAACCGGAGTGACTGTAATATTTTTTGTCGGTGCGTTTGTTACCCGTAACAGCGATTTTTTCCGCATTAACCACGACGATGTAATCACCGGTATCGATGTGCGGTGTATACTCGGGCTTGTGTTTGCCACGCAGCCGCGTCGCTATTTGAGTCGCTAGCCGGCCGAGTACTTTGTTCGAGGCATCGACAATAAACCAGTCGCGCTTAACCTCGGCCGTCTTGGCAGTGTAAGTCGTCATTTCGGAAATTAACAAAGGACGGTAAAAAAGAGCCGCAATGGTAAGGACAGACCCTAGAAGTGTCAACCACTTAACCCGATTGCAGCCACTATCTGCGCCAACCGGCGGGAACGAGGCGCCGGCGTGATCAGGCCCGGCCAAGATTCGCTCGTCGATGGCCTAATCGTTGCCTTCGACGGCGCGCTCAAGCGCGTGCTCGCCCAGGCCCCCCCAGCCCGCACGCCTGCCGCTCCAGGGGCAACTACAAGCGATGTCTCGCTAAATCCCCACGATCGGCGGCTTGCCGGCGCCTTAATGAGGGTCAACCACACCGGTGAAGTCTGTGCGCAGGCGCTTTATCAGGGTCAGGCGATGACTGCACGGGACACGGCTCTGCAGCGCGATCTGGCCAACTCCGCCGCTGAAGAAAGTGCGCATCTTGCCTGGTGCCGGGAGCGTCTCAGTGAGCTTGAAGCTCGTCCGAGCCTGCTGGATCCCCTCTGGTATTTTGGTGCCTTTACTATCGGAATGGCTGCCGGTGCGGCTGGCGATCGATGGAATTTAGGCTTTCTCGCCGAAACCGAACACCAAGTTGTAGCGCATCTGGATGGACATCTGCAACGCCTGCCGCCGGGCGATAAGCGAAGCCGCGCTATCGTCAGCCGTATGCGTGACGACGAAGCGGCGCACGCGAGCAAAGCTCTCGCGCATGGCGCGGCCGATTTACCCGCACCGATCAAACAGGTGATGCGAGCACAGGCGAAAGTTATGACGACGGTGGCTTATTGGATTTGAACTAAAGTACCGCGCGGAAGATAAAAAAGAACAATACTGCCAGCGCTGCGCCTGCCGGCAACGTGATGATCCATGACATAAAAATGGTGCCGATAACCCGCAGGTTCAGGGCGCCTATACCACGAGCCATGCCCACGCCCAATACCGCGCCAACCAAGGTGTGCGTCGTCGATATCGGCAGACCGGTCCCCGATGCGATGACCACTGTCGTGGATGCGGCCAGCTCGCAGGCGAATCCGCGGCTGGGTGTCAAATCGGTGATCTTAAGGCCAACCGTGGCGATCACTTTGTGTCCGTACATCATTAAGCCAGCAACGATGCCGGCCGCGCCGAGCAACAACACCCACGGTGGCAGCGGCGACTTCTGCCCGATGTCGCCGCCGCTTGTGACTACGCCGACCACGGCCGCTACGGGACCGACTGCGTTCGCAACGTCGTTGGAACCATGAGCGAAGGCCATCGCACACGCGCTCACGATCATCATCACTGCAAAGATGCGCTCGACGTTGGCAAACTGGTGATCGCGATCTGCGTGCTCGTCCAATGGCACTCGTCGTACTGCAACCGCGCCGATCACCGCGAGCAGCAGACCGAATAGTCCGGAATAGAAGTAGCATTCCGGCATGCTCAAGGTCAGCCCCACGTGTTTGAGGCCTTTTAAAAGGGTAACCAAAGACACGATAAATCCGGTGAGAAATATATAAACAGGGGTATAGCGTCGCGCGCGGGCGACGGGATCTGGGGTGTCGAAAATTAGGTGCTGGACGCTGCGTACCAACAGGTAAGAAATAAAGCCGGCTACTAGCGGCGAAACTACCCAGCTCATGGCGATCGCGGCGACTTTCTGCCACTGCACAGCTTCGGCACCGATGCCAACGAGCGCAAAGCCGACGATCGACCCGACGATGGAATGCGTGGTCGACACTGGCAGGCCGAAGCGCGTGGCGATCAGTAGCCAGACACCGGCGGCAAGCAACGCCGCCAACATGCCGTACACCAGCAACTCGGGCGAACCTCCCAAAAGCTGGGTATCAACAATACCTTTGCGAATCGTGCTCGTGACTTCACCGCCGGCCAGGTAAGCGCCTGAGGCCTCAAAGATAGCCGCAATGACTACGGCCTGGCGCAGCGTCAGCGCTTTCGACCCAACAGAGGTGGCCATAGCGTTGGCGACGTCGTTGGCCCCGATCCCCCAGGCCATAAACAAGCCAAACACCGCTGCTAACGTCAGCAGTATGTATGCGTTTTCCATTTGGAGTTACTTAGCGAGCATCAATTGTAGACGGTCGCCGGCGCTTTGGGCGGCGTCAGCCAGGTCACCAGTCCAGTCGATAATCCGATATAGGAAAATTACGTCGACGGGTAGTAATTCCTTTTCTATCGCAAAGCAGGAGGCGCGCAACTTGATCTGCAGGTGGTCGGTGTCGGTTTCAATGTCTTGCAGTTTACCGATCATGGCCTGTACCCGATCGGCCTCTTTACCTTGGAACCCGGTCGCAACCAATTCATCGAGTTCGTTGACGATCGTTTGTGCTTGCTTGCTGGCGTCTACGGAGCGTTTGAGTAACCTCAGATACTCCTGTGCCAAAGTCGCTGGCAGCCGCATTTTTCGCCCCAGGATGAGCCCGGCGATGTCTTTGGCTTTGTTCGCTATCAGGTCCTGCATGCCAAGTACTTCCAAGACATCCCGCCGCGACATGGGCATGAACAATCCACTGCTTGGTAGATGCCGCCGAATCGCATTTTTGATCTCGTCCGCTTCGTTCTCCAAATCGACGATACGGTGCTGAGCGACGTCGGCTGCGTCCCAGTCCTCGGCGATGACTGCCTCGATAAAGGGAATCAATTCGACCACACATGCATGCACGCGGGCCATGTGCTCCTGCAAGGGTTGAACCGGCGAATGACCGAAGATTTTGGAGATAAAACTTGTAGTGGCCATGGTGATTAAATCGCCGAAAACAACTAGTTGACAGAATGGGCGAGTATAAGCATCTGTAGTGGACTTGAAAACGGCCAGTTCTCCCCCATTTCTCTAAGTAAGCATTCAACAGGTTTATCTTGGAGGATTTGGATATGACACTCGTACGCTATCAGCCCTTTGGGCTTCTAAATGATGTGAAACGCGAATTCGGCCGCGTGTTGGATACGCAATTCGGCGCTCTCAATGCCGATGACAACTCTTCGGTTGTCACTAGCCACTGGACGCCCGCAGTCGATATCGCAGAAGAGGACGGTTGCTTCGCGCTATATGCGGATCTGCCGGGCGTTGACGCCAAGGATATCGATATAACGATGGACAAAGGGGTGCTGACAATCAAAGGTGAGCGCCGTTCGGAAAGCGAAGACGACTCGCAGAGTTTTCGCCGCGTGGAGCGCAGTCGCGGAACCTTTTATCGTCGATTCAGCCTACCGGAGAGCGCTAATGCGGAACGTATCGAGGCCACCAATAAAGACGGTGTCTTGGAGGTTTCGATTCCTAAGCATGAGAAAGTTCAGCCGCGAAAAATCACGATCAAGTCTTGATCGCATCGACGCAGGTCAACGCGCAGGCGGGAGCAGGGCTCCCGCCTGCGGGATCTTGCTGGCCTGATGAGCTATGAAATATAAGGACTACTACGACATCCTCGGCGTTGCGAAAGACGCGTCGCAAGACGAGATTAAGCGTGTCTATCGCAAGCTCGCGCGTAAATACCATCCGGACGTCAGCAAAGAGGACAATGCCGAAGCCCGCTTCAAGGAAGTTGCGGAGGCCTACGAAGTCCTAAAAGACAGCGATAAACGCCAGTCGTACGATCAACTCGGCAGCAATTGGCGGGCAGGGCAGGATTTCCGGCCACCGCCGGATTGGGGTGGATTCAATAGCGCCGGAATCCGCGGTTTCGATGCCGGCCAGTTCAGTGATTTTTTCGAAAATCTGTTCGGCACCGGCCGTGGTGGCGCTGGAGTAGGTGCGCGTCAACGGGGCTTTCGCATGGCAGGTAGCGATCAACACGCGATCATTCGGATCTCTCTGGAGGATGCCTACCATGGGGTCACCCGTACAATTAGCATGAAAGTAGACGATGTCGATGCGCAGGGCGAACCGAAACCACGCACGCGCAGTTTGAAGGTCAAGATCCCAAAGAGCATTACTCGCGGGCAGCAGATACGCCTGGCAGGGCAAGGCATGATGGGCTACGGCGGCGCGCCCAATGGAGACTTATATATCAAGGTTGAATTTGAGCCACATCCGTTATTCACGGTGACGGCTCGCGATTTATATCTTGATCTGGATATTGCCCCGTGGGAAGCGGCGCTCGGCACCACCGTTACCGTTCCAACAATTGGCGGCAAGGTTGACTTGAAGATCCCCGTCGGCTCGCAATCTGGACAGAGTTTGCGCCTCAAGGGCAAAGGTCTGCACGGAAAGCCCCCGGGTGATCAGTATATTGTGCTGCGTGTCGTCGTGCCGCAAGCCGACACCGCCAAGGCGCGTGCACTGTATGAGTCCATGCGCGATGAAATGCCCATCAATCCTCGCGCAGAGTTGGAAGCGCGCATGAACGCGTCGGTGTCTTCGGCGCTGTGAATTGAGTACATTGTTCTCTCACTCGCACACCGAGATCGATGTGATGCTTTTGAGGTCTTTTAGGGTAGTTCGGCAATGCCTGTTTACGACGCTGTTCGCGCTAGGATTCGCGGCGCAGGCAGCCCATCCCATCGCAGTTGATGACAAAGCCCTGCCGAGCTTAGCGCCGGTCATCAAGAAAGCTTCGCCCGCGGTCGTTAATATTGCTACGGAAAGTCACGTCAAACTTCCGCAGAATCCTCTGCTGAACGACCCGTTTTTCAGAAGATACTTCCGCATTCCAGAACAACCGCGGGAACGCAAGACTCAGAGTCTGGGTTCCGGCGTGGTGATCGACGCCACGCGCGGGTTGGTGGTTACCAACAATCATGTTATCGCCAACGCCGATCAGATCACCGTCCAACTCGAGGATGGTAGAACCTTTGAAGCGGAGGTCGTGGGCACTGATCCGGAAACTGATGTCGCCGTGATCCGCATTCCAGCGGAGAAACTGACGGCCATCCCGCTGGCCGATTCAGATGAGCTGCAAGTTGGCGATTTCGTCGTGGCCATTGGCAATCCGTTTGGCCTAGGACACACGGTCACATCGGGCATCGTCAGTGCCCTGGGGCGTAGTGGTCTGGGTATCGGCGGCTACGAGGATTACATCCAGACCGACGCGTCGATCAATCCGGGTAACTCAGGGGGTGCGCTGGTCAACTTGCGCGGCGAGTTGATCGGTATCAATACTGCGATTTTTTCGCAAAGTGGCGGCAATATTGGTATCGGTTTCGCGATCCCGACCAATATGGCGAAGCAGGTCACCGAGCAATTGGCACAGCACGGTGAGGTCAAACGAGGTTTTCTCGGCGCGCAAATGCAGAACCTAGACAGCACCTTGGCTGAGGCTTTCGGCGTAGCGCGCGATTCGGGCGCGGTAATCGTGGATATCCAACCGGGCTCGCCGGCGGACAAATCCGGTTTGCGGGCAGGTGATATCGTCACTGCGGTAGACGGCAAGCCGGTGAGTAACGCGGTGGAAGTAAGGAATCGTATTGGCCTATTGCCGGTTGGCACAAAATTGCAAATTGATATTCTGCGCAACGGTAAACACAAACGCGTGCTTACCAGCGTCGAATCACAGGATGACAATCAGGTTGCGTCCGATCTGCAAAACCCCCGTCTTGGCGGTGCGATTTTTGGCGATATCGACGAACGTTCTCCTGCTTACGGGCGTATTCGGGGTGCGGCGGTACTACGCGTGGAAAGAGGCAGTAACGTTTGGCGTTCTGGTCTGCGCGAAGGTGATATCGTCACATCGGTCAATCGCGCGCCGGTGACTAACTTCAAGGAATTTCTGGCACGGGTAAATCAAACTCAGGGACCGCTGCTGTTCCGAGTACAACGCGGTAATGCCGCTGCATTCATGGTTTTGCGCTAAACCAAGTTACGACTTCTTCGAAGCCGGAAATTATTTGTGGCTACGCCTCCGTGATCTCGAGTTCCAGTTCCGTCGCCATGCCAGATGCCGCGTGGAGTTTGCTGATCAAATCGAGATTGACATACTCGGCGTCCCAGCAGTCACCGGCCGCCGGCGTGAAGGGCATATTCGGCTCACCCAGATGATTAATAACCAACGATGCCCCGGGGAAACGTTTGTGGCGGGTAAAGTAATGAGTTGTGATCACAGTTACCAGGCCCGAGGCGTTCGCGGCCGTGTTGCCGCTCACCGTATCCTCAAGGGCGACACAATCGGCACCTGTTAAGTGCATCTTGTGCAACACATATTCGTACACGGCGGGTGAGGGCTTTTTTTCTGCAACGACGTCGCAGGTACCTATAGCGTCAAACCAACTAGGCCAATCTGGTTCCAGATTCTGGCTCAGCAACGCCTCCACGTTGGCGTAACTGGAACTTGTGGCGATAGCCATGCGCAGGCCCTGTTGCCGGCATTCCTTCATGAGACGGTGTACGCCAAGTCGCAGAGGGGCTTCGCCTTCAAGCAACATTCGCAGATAGTGGGCGCTCTTCAGCTTATGCAAATCCTTCAGGATGCTGTCGAATCCTTCCGGCCCGCCCAGAGTCCGCGCATAGTTAGACATGCGTTCGCGGCCGCCAGAGATGGCCAGCAATTCGGCGTACAAAGTCGGTGTCCAATCCCAGTCGAGATCAAATTCGCGGAAGGCGAGATTGAAGGCGCGGCGGTGGAGTTCCTCGGTATCCGCCACGGTACCGTCCATATCGAAGATGAGCGCTTTGAACCCAGTCATCGAATGTCAGCAACCTGGCGGCTGCTGCCTGAATTTCCCAATTAGACCGCTAGTTAGCTGCTAAATGTAAAATATTTCTGTGAATACTATCACAATTCTATGAAATATCACTATTTTCTTCTATCAGCGGCGGGCTTTGGTCAGGCGATTCCAACTCAACGCGTTCGATTTGTCCGAAGCGCGCTGTGATCTTCTTTGCGGAAGTATTGACGTTTTGCACGTCGTCGTTAGCTTGCTTGATGTGTGTGGCCAGGGCGTTCATACGCCTTTGAAATCTATCGAAGTCCTTCGCCAGATAGCCCAGATGCTCTTGGATGACGTGGACTTGCTCGCGGGTTGCCGCGTCCTTAAGAACCGCGCGCGCCGTATTGAGAATTGCCCAGAGCGTGGTCGGGGAGACCATCCACACGCGCGCGTTCATGGACTCTTCAACGAGATCAGGGTGGTGCGCCTGGATCTCGGCAAACACAGCTTCTGCCGGAATGAACATGACCGCACCGTCGGATGTCGTGCCCTTAATGATGTACTTCTCGGTGATGTCACGGATGTGTTTCTTGATGTCCTGCTTGAACTGCTGCTCTGCGCGTTTACGTTCCAACTGCGAACGGTCTATGTCGGTCATCCGCCGATAAGCTTCCAGCGGAAACTTCGCATCGATGGCAATGTTCCCAGTCGGTTGGGGCAGGAACACAATGCAATCCGCCACCGTATTATTGGGTAGCGCATACTGCAGAGCAAAGCTGGATTCGGGCAATACATTGCGCACCAGCGAGTTCAGCTGAACCTCGCCAAACGCGCCTCGAGATCGTTTATCGGAGAGCACTTCCTGCAAACTGACGACATTGGTCGATAGTTCAGTAATCCTCTTCTGAGCTTCGTCAATAATAGCGAGGCGCTTTAAAACGTCAGCGAAGGTCTGTGTCGTTTTCTCGAATCCATCGGCAAGGCGTTTGTCGACCTGGCCACTGATCTCGTGCAGCCGTTGTTCGGTCGATTCCGTGAGCTGTTGAATACGCTTGCCGAGATCCTCCGCGTGCCGTGTCAGGGCGTCGCGCACCTGGCGTTGTACACCTTCCGTCCCGCTTTGCAGAGTATCGTGCAGGATCTTCAACGTTTCCGTCTGGCGTTGTTCGAATTGGGACTGGTGCTGCGCCTGGCCAGCGCGCAGATCCTCTCGGAGACTGGAGAACGATTCCGCCAACTGAGTGCGTCCGCCCGCGAGATTCTCGCCCACTGTGAGTTTCAGACTCTCAAATCGCTCGATTAGACGCTCGCGCAGGCTGCCGCTGGACTCATTGGCTTGTGTCTGAAGTTCCGCCAGGCGGCGCTCCAGTTGTTCGCTTAGGCGCAAATATTCATCAAACCGCGCGTGCAGACGTAACGTTTCGTCTTGGTTTGAGCCTCGCCGGTGGATCAGGTAAACGACCCATAAGATCGCCAGCGCAACGATCAGAATTAACGGCAGTAGCAACTGTTGCCAGTCAGGCCACATGGAATTCGCAGCTCGATTTACCTGTACTGGTTGCTAACACGGTGGCGTACTATTCTAGCTGACATTGTGGATGGAAATTTCAACGGCGCGCGCAAACGCGGCAAGTATCAAGATTAAGCGTATAGCGCCGTTGGCGCCAGCCGCGTTGCGTTTTCGATGGAGTGTTTGACATCATTTGCTCAGATCAGTTGAAGAATTTCTCGGCGTTGCTGAAAACCCAGGCCTATCTGGACAGCGCTGCGCTACAGATTGCCCGCGTCGAGTATCCCACGCTTGAGTTTGCGCCTTACCTTGCTCAACTCGATGCGATGGCGAATCGTGTCCATGAACTCACAAAGGGGCGCGACTCCGTAATGGAGACAGTCGAGGCACTCAACCGGCATTTGTTCTCCGAATTAGGATTCCGCGGTAACGACGATGCCTATTACGATCCAAGAAACAGTTTCCTCAACGACGTCATCGATCGTCACCTGGGCATTCCCATCACGCTGGCGCTTACCTACCTCGAAGTCGCCCGTCGTGTAGGGTTGGTGGCCCACGGCGTATCTTTTCCAGGACATTTCCTGTTGAGCGTTACGACGGAGCGCGGGCCAATGGTTCTGGACCCTTATTCACAGGGGCGGCGCTTAGCGCGCGAGGACTTGTGTGAGCGGCTCGCTGGTGTTCACGGCGCAGCGGCAAAATCGTTGATTGATCGCTTTTTGGCACCGGCATCGCGCGACGAGATCCTCGTTCGGATGCTGCGCAACCTGAAAGCAATATACGGACAGTCGGGCGACCGCGACAAGGCATTGGTGATCGTCGAGCATATATTGGTAATGGTGCCGGATGCTGCAACCGAAGTGCGGGACCGTGGCTATCTTCATGAACAATTGGACTATTACCGTGCGGCCCACGCAGACTATCGTCGTTACCTTGAACTGGAACCTATGGCGGCGGACGCAGCACAGGTCAGTGCGCGCTCAAGTGAAATGCTGAGAAAATTGTCCAAATTGCACTGATGCAAAAACACGCTAAAACGGGACGCGGGGCGACTATCACTCCTGATCCTCGCTATCTGGCGGACCGGCGTGCGAGCTTTGATGACGGCTGGAGTCCGCAGGACTTGGAGCTCACTGCAATCACGACTTCGGTAACCGCTGAGACCGTGCGCAGCATTATTAGCCGCAACGATTCTCCCGATATACCTTTCCGTCAATCGATCAATCCCTATAAGGGCTGCGAACATGGCTGTGTTTACTGCTACGCGCGCCCATCGCACGCGTATCTGGACTTGTCGCCGGGTCTGGACTTCGAAACTCGGATCTTTGCCAAGCACAATGCCGCGCAGATTCTTAAGCGCGAACTTGGCAAGCCCGGTTACCGTTGCCAAGCCATTTCTATCGGCGCGAACACGGATCCCTATCAACCGGCCGAGCGCAACCAACGGATCACCCGTTCGCTCATCGAAGTCTTGGCTGAGCACCGCCATCCCTTCGGTATCGTTACCAAATCGTCATTGGTTGAACGCGACCTGGACTTGCTTGCGCCGCTGGCCGCTCGCGACCTTGTTCATGTGATCGTGTCGGTGACAACGCTGGATCGGGCGCTGGCGCGCCGCATGGAACCACGGGCCGCGGCACCTCAGCGGCGCCTGCAAACCGTGGCACGACTGCAGGAGGTAGGGGTGCCCGTTGGTGTTTTGTTTGCGCCGATAATTCCGTTTCTGAACGATGCTGATTTGGAGTCAGTGTTGGAGGCCGCGGCTGCCGCGGGCGCAAGCTTTGCCGGCTACGTGGTCCTGCGTCTGCCATTTGAGCTTACCGATATTTTCAAAACGTGGCTGCAAACGCATTATCCACTCAAAGCCGAGCGCGTGATGAACCGGATCCGCGACATGCGAGGCGGTAAAGAATACGACTCCGAATTTGGGACGCGCATGCGCGGTACTGGCGTGTACGCGGATCTATTGAAAAATCGATTTAAACAGGCGTCGAAGAAGTTCGGCTTGAACCAAGCGCGGCACGAGCTGGATACCGGCCAATTCGTCGTACCCAATTCAACTGGGCAACTGGATATGTTCGGATGAGATTGGCGGATTAATTCGTTGCGACGGTTTATCTACCGCCAGAGTTATCTGCGCAGTATTGCTATCCAACGCCAGAAGTTAAGTAAGGTCATCAGCGCCGCCGCCACGTAGGTTAGCGCGCACGCCAGCAGTATCCGGCGGGCGGCGGGCAGATCCTCATCTGGTACGTAACCGCGGCTGAGAATGGGTAACGCTCGGCGAAAGCTTGCATCGAATTCCACCGGCAACGTCACAGCGTGGACAACAATAGGTAGGGTTAACACAGAAAATCCGGCCAGCAGCATCAACAAGCCGAGATGGGGCGCTTTCGTCAAAACCGCGATAAACGGCAATGCGACAAGCAAGCCTGATCCGATTTTTTCAGCAACGGCGGCGATCCCGACCAGTCGCGTGCGCAGTTTCAACGGAGAGTAGCCAATCTGGTCCTGGATGGCGTGGCCTACCTCGTGGGCCGCGACCACCACGGCAGTCAACGACTTGCCGTCAAATACACCCGACGATAAGCGCACGACCCGTGTCAGCGGATCGTAATGGTCGCCCAGCTCGGTCGCTTCCACTTTTACGCCGCTCATGTCGGCCTGTTCCAGCAGATGTTGCGCAAACTCACCCCCGCTACCCGGGATTTCATCGCGCTGCCGGTTGTAGCGGTGCAGGATATGGCGGGCCCAAAAATGCGGCGCGAAAACTAACAACAAAACAAATGCTGCAACTATGAGGATATGCATGTACTACGCATTCACTGATGTGTTCATGTCGTGATTCGCACAACGACCAGCGTAATGTCATCTGTTTGTACGCCGTCGGCGCGAAATTCGTCGAGGCTGGACATCACCCGCGCACAAATTAACCTGGCCGGTTCACGGTGGCTCTCACGTATCAGAGCTCTCACTCGCTCCTTGCCAAACATCACTTTCTCCGGCGATCGGGTTTCCCAGATCCCATCGGTCCCCACCAATGCAACCATCCCCGCCTGCCAACCAGTTTGCAGCGATTCCGCGTACGTCCAATCCGGATCCACCCCCAACGGTATATCGTTGCCGGTGAGCTCAAAAAAATGGTCCTCGCCGGGATCATAGACGATCGCCGGATCATGACCGGCACTGGCCCAACGCAGTTCACGACGGTTGGGATCGAGCGTGCCGTAAAACAACGTCATGAAACGCCCGCCGTGCGCGTCGCGACTGAGGTAGCGGTTTATATTGTCCATGATGGCTGCCGCACTGAGACCCTGGTCGGCATGGCTGCGCAGCAATGCCCGCACCGTGGTCATCAGTAGGGCCGAAGGTACGCCGTGACCAGACACGTCTCCCAAAGCGATACCGAGCAAGCCCGGACAAAGTTGCTGGAGATCGAGAAAATCGAAATAGTCGCCGCCGGTTTCATCGCAATAACGGCTCACGCCCCATATATCCAGACCGTCGATGGCCGGTGCGTCTTGCGGCAGCAAACTTTGTTGCACGTCCCGGGCAAGCTGTAAAGATTGCAGCATGTTCATGCGGTCCTGCAGTTGCGGCACCATGGCGTTGAACGTCCGCGCCAGCCCCCGAAACTCATTGGCCCCGGATACGACTGCTCGTGCCTGGAGGTCGCCGCCGGCAATTTTTTCAGCCGCCTCTGCCAGGCGTTGCACCGGCGTGGTAACGGTGCGCGATCCGAAGAAAGCAATTGCGACGACTCCCGCGATGACAGCAGCGATGAGCGCAGTGGCTGCGGCAAGTTGCGAGCGGAAACGGTCAATGACGAAATAACGCGCGGCATTCGCCGTCTGTTCGATCGGTCCGTAGGGCACGATGACGAACAGGTAAATGGCTCCGCCTTCGTATCGACTGAACGGCCGGTATGCCCACAGGCTGCGTTGCCCTTCGTATTCTAATTCCCGTTCTCCGGCGCGTTGATGCGAGACGTCGTCGATGATCGCTTGCAACAGGTGCTGGTCAGTGGAGTGTAGAGGCTCACTCTGTAGGTTGCTCTGCCAGGTAAAACCGGCGCGCTCGTAGCGTTGCTTGGAAATCACTTCCAGTCGCGGGCTGGCGCTGGCCCAGCTGGGTGCGACGATGAACAGTCGGCCGTCTTCGGCCCAGGCCGGTGGCAGGGTGAATGCCCTGAACAGCGATTCCAACTGCACATCAGCGCCGGCAACGCCGGCAAACTGACCGTTGTCGCGAAACAGCGGCGCAGAGACGCTCATGATTATTTCACGCGAGCCAACGTCAATGCTTGGCAGCGACCAGCTCAATTTGCCGCGCGTTTTCGCTGCCACGTACCAGGGTCTTTCGCGTGCATCGAATTCTGCCGGGTAACCACCATGGCCGGGAAAGCTGCTGGCGAGACCGTTTTCGAGCGCAAAATATTGCCAGTGCACGAGATCCCCGTAGTGTTCGCTGCCGACGCGATACATCTGATTGATTGGGACTAAGCGAGCGATGTCGTCAACAACGCTGACATATTCAACGCCTTGCGCAACGCGAAAGGCCTGTTCCTTCAACGATACCGGCAACGGCGCGCTGGCGCCGAATGGGTCAAAGCGAATGTAATTCGTCGTTGTGGTTGCAGTTTCGGGCAGCATCTTCGGATCGTCGAAATCCTGCGCAAAGACAACCTTGGGGACTTTCCCCGGCTGAGCGCCAAGACGATGTTCGATTTCTCGGGCCAGGCTTTGAACCCACAATTCCACGAGCTGTTTCTGACGGCCGGCCAGCGTTGCATACCCACTTGTCAATTGAGCGAGCTGTGCCTTGGCATCGCGCACCTGGCGTGCTGCATTGCGATTTGCCAACTCCAGGCCCAGCTCCTCGACGCGACCCTTGTTAGTCCAGGTGACTACGGCCAGGGGCAGCACTGCAAAGGCAAGCAACAAAAACATCAACCGCCAGCGGATGCCAACATTCATTCGGAGTTAACCCCGTGTTTGCGAGATATGCAGTGCGACGAGCCTGGCGACGAGCACGGTCAGATAGACCTGACCCATCACCGCTTCGAGATATGCGAAAACACGGGCTGCCTGCGAAACGGGGACGATGTCTCCGTAACCAAGCGTGGTAAGCGTAGTAAAGCTGAAATAAATGTAATTCTCTAGGTGTGCAGGCAGCCAATTGTGGGTCATGGAACTATCGGCTCCGACTACATATTCGATGAACGAGCCTGGGTAGACGAGATCCACCAGGCCATAAAGAAAGGCGCCAGCGACAATTAGAATAAGCAGAACGAATAAGGACAACAGCAGATAGAAAAACTTGCCGCTATGAAATCGCAACATCGGTAGGCGGATGCGAGTGTTCATGCAAGGGGCGGGTTAGTTTATCGTAAGCTCCGCGTTCGCCGTGTCCGCAATACGGTGTTCTGACTTTAACTTGATGTCCCACTCAGATTGAGCAACCGCGGTGGCCAACAGCCCCATCAAAGCATGGATCAGGTTCCCATTAAGGGCCAACTCTATTCCCTCGCCCTGCTCAGGATGCAGGCACAGTACCTGGCCGCCACTGCTCGTGCTTTTTGTTTGGATTCGCGCCAGCAATATCGGTTCATCACCTAAGGGCAGTTGCTGTTGCGTCTCTTCAAAGCTCTTCGAGAAGTCGGACTCCCGCATAACTTGTTCCTGACGGAAGTTAACGACCTCCTGTTTCGCACTTGCGTCGGATTGTTGTTGCACTATGGGATCGGCCGCGGCGAGTTTGCCCAGTGTCGGCCACAGCAGCTTCAAATATCGCCGAGTTATCCAAAAGCGATATTGTGTCTGATCGTCGGTGTTCACCCGCAGGAGCAGCCGATCCTGCAACGGTGCGAAGACGATCTGGATTTGATGAAGCTGTGCCATAGATGGTAAATCTTGTTTTTTTGGCGTCGCGCCGTGAGGCTGTCGGTTCCAATTGCCAGCGTTATTCAGATTCTAGCAGGCTGTTGGAAAAGTCTCAGGCGAGCGCTTGACCAGGCACGATGGGTAACAACTCGCCGTGCACGCGGCGCCCGCTCCCGATTCGGGTCCCGCATTTTGAGGAGGTCCGACCGCCGTGTCGCTTGAGGATGATTTATGGTTGCCATGACACCGCTCGCGCGCTACGAGCATGATTTACAACATGTAGGATTCAGTCCTGATGAGGGGCAGCGCGCGGCGGTCGTTCAGCTGCAACGTGTTTACGACCAACTATCACAGCAACACGAACAGCGGCGAAATTCTGCGGCTCTGACATGGCTTTTCCGGCAACGCCGTAGCAGGCCCGTACGCGGTTTGTATCTTTGGGGCGGCGTGGGTAGAGGTAAGACTCACCTGGTCGATGCGTTCTATGGGTGTCTTAATTTCGATGACAAGTTACGCATGCATTTCCATCGGTTCATGCGCTATATCCATCGCGAGCTGCAGACATTCAAAGAGCGACGCGATCCTCTGGATCTCGTTGCCGAGCGGTTTGCGCAAGAGGCGCGGGTTATTTGTCTCGATGAGTTCCATGTATCGGATATCACTGACGCAATGTTGCTGGGAAATCTGCTGCGCGCGTTGTTCGAGCGTGATGTAACTTTGGTTACAACCTCTAACGAGTCACCTGACAAACTCTATTGGGGAGGACTGCAACGGGATCGCTTCCTGCCCGCTATCGAATTGCTAAAAAATCACACGCAAGTGCTCAATGTCGACGGCGGCGTCGATTACCGCCTGCGCGCTCTGGAACGCGCCGAAATTTACCACTGGCCGCTGGACGCTGCTGCTTCCAGTAATCTTCAACGGGCCTTCTACGAGATTGCGCCGGACAAGGGTGACCAGGGCACTGCACTGGACATCGAAGGGCGCACGATTAAGACCGTGCGATGCGCAGACGGCGTGGTGTGGTTTAAATTCTCGGAACTTTGCGGCGGGCCTAGAAGCGCAGCTGATTACATCGAATTAGCGCGGTGTTATCAAACCGTGTTACTAGCCGACATCCCTTGCATGGACGATTATTGCAACGACGAGGCTCGCAGGTTCATCACGCTGATCGATGAATTCTATGATCGCAACGTCAAGCTCATCGCCTCCGGCGCCGTGGATACCTCGCTGTTATACCGTGGCACAAAGCTGGCGGCGCCGTTTCGCCGAACTGCCAGCCGCTTGATTGAAATGCAATCCCACGAGTATCTGGCGAGGCCACATTTAACTGATTAAGCATCTTCAGGCGTTACGCGGCCAGTGGATAATTTTCAGGTTTAATCATATTATTCATGTATTTATAGAATATACTTGACATTCTAATTAATTACGTTATCTTAGCTACTCAATGCGAACGACTTTCTGCTTGGCGATATCGGAACGACGCGGCGAAATGAGAGTTGATTGGTTGGGGAGATCAGGTACTGAATCGCAAATATCCCGGTGAACCCGGAATCGCTTAGGGCCTCACTACTACGAGGAAGAATTTATATAACATACGGATTTTTAAGCTAAAAAATTTATTTGAACAATGGGGACAGGGGTCGCAGAGCTGTGGATCAACCGGCAAGCGGCCTCCGAGAAGTTCCGAACTTCTCCTAAGGGGAGCCGACGGACCGAATTCAGTTGTCTGTCACCAGCGCTTGGGGCTGCTTGTCAGCCCCTTTTTTATTGTCTTTTCCGCTGTAATACAACTTGCACGAGGCTGTCGCACTCATATACTCCGTGTATGGAGATATGGTTGTAATTTCATGAAATAACTACAACAGCGCCGATGCCGTATACCGGCTTTGCGTGCATTAAGTGTCTCTCTATAGATTTGGTTCTGGTGTAACGCTAGGAACCACTGAAAAATAAAAAGAGGGGAGGTCTATGCCCAATTACACGACGCAGGATATTCGCAACATTGCACTTGTCGGCCATGGCGGCGCAGGCAAGACAACACTGGTCGACGCGTTGTTGTACGCATCCGGCACCATTTCAGCCATGGGCTCCATCGACCGCGGCAGCACCGTTTGCGATTTTAGTCCACAAGAAAAAGCGCATCAGCATTCTCTTCACAGCGCGCTCGCCAATCTGGATTTTAACGGTAGTCATATCAACTTAATCGACACTCCCGGATCGCCTGATTTCTTAGGTCGTTCGCTTGCCGTATTGCGGGCGGTTGAGTCGGTGGCGGTAGTGGTAAACGCGGTTAACGGTGTGGAGATGATAACCCGTCGAATGATGGACACGGCCAAGGAACTTGGTTTGAGTCGCTGTGTCGTGCTAAGCCATATAGACGCGGAGGGCGTCGATCTGGCGAGTCGCGTTCAGGAGGTCCGCGACGCGTTCGGTACCGAGTGTCTGCCAATTAACTTACCGGCTGAGAATGGTGGGAGCGTTGTCGATTGTTTTTTTAAACCCAACGGTGCGCCCACCGATTTTTCCTCGGTTGCGCAGGCACAAACGCAAATCGTCGAGCAAATCGTTGAAGTCGACGAAGAGTTAATGGAGCTGTATCTGGAAAAGGGTGACAATTTGTCGCCAGAGCAACTCCATAGTCCGTTGGAGCAGGCGTTGCGCGAGGGACATTTGATTCCGATTTGTTTCACGTCTGCGGCAACCGGCACCGGCGTGGCGGAACTATTACAGGTTCTGGTGCAGGTTATGCCAAATCCCACAGAGGGTAATCCACCCACTTTTGTCAACGGTGAGGGCAGCGATGCGACGAAAATCCAGCTGGTACCGGATCCGACCCAGCACGCCCTTGCGCACGTATTTAAAGTCAGCATAGATCCCTTTGTCGGGCGTCTGGCAGTATTTCGTATACACCAGGGAACCGTGAGCAAGGATAGCCAGTTGTTTGTCGGCGAGGCGCGTAAACCGTTCAGGGTCGCGCATTTGTTGAAGCTCCAGGGCAAAGAAACCAGTGAACTGGATGCTGGGGTTCCAGGTGATATTTGCGCAGTTGCCAAAGTCGAGGATTTGCATTTTGACTCGGTCCTGCACGATTCCCATGACGAGGACTCCATCCATCTACCACCCCTCAGCTTTCCAGCGCCGATGCAAGGATTGGCGATTCAGGCGAAAACTCGTGGTGATGAACAGAAGATCTCTGATGCATTGCGCAAGCTTGAAGCGGAGGATCCAAGCATCAAAATTGAGCAGAATCACGCCTTGAATGAGACCGTGCTGCGTGGTCTGGGCGATCTGCATCTGCGCGTGGTGCTGGAAGATCTGAAGGATCGATTCCATGTCGAAGTAGACACACGCCCGCCGCGCATATCGTATCGCGAGACGATCACGGCTTCAGCCGAAGGACATCACAGGCATAAGAAGCAAACCGGCGGCGCGGGACAGTTCGGCGAGGTGTATTTGCGCGTCGAACCGCAGCCTCGGGGCGAGGGTTTTGAATTCGTCGATAAGATTGTCGGTGGTGTTATTCCGCGACAGTTTATACCCGCCGTTGAGAAGGGCATACGCCAGGCACTTGTGGAGGGCGTGATTTCCGGGCACGAACTTCAGGACGTGCGTGTGGAGTTGTATGACGGCAAGTTTCACGCTGTCGATTCGAAAGAAGTCGCATTTACTTCCGCCGGCAAGAAAGCCTTTATCGATGCCGTGAAAAAGGCCAAACCGGTCGTATTGGAGCCTATCGTCAAAATTGAGGTCATGGTCCCCAGCAATAATATGGGCGACATTACCGGCGATTTGTCGGGCCGACGCGGTCGCATCAATGATTCGACAGTGTTACCTAACGGTATGACTTCGATTTCTGGATTAGCGCCGTTGAGCGAACTCGAGGGGTATCAGTCGCAGCTTAAATCCATCACGGGCGGAGCAGGGACTTACAGCATCGAACTCAGTCATTACGACCCGGTGCCGGCCAGAACGAAGCAGGAACTCATGGCAGCCTATAATCCGAGTGACGCGGACGAATAAACCGCAGGCCAATCCCGTGGCCGGCAACTCTCCTGAACCTCCCGTCATTGCCTGTCCCGTCCTCTCCCCCTCGAGGAGGAGACAGGTAATGACGGAGGTGTCGTTCCCCGATCTTGCCCGCTATACCAATCCCGCATATCCATAGAATTCCTAATTCCTTCTTAGTCAGCGTTCGCTTTGCTATCGTCGCCAACCCAGGATTGGTGAGATCGCTCTTATGTATCAATACGATGCGCTCGATCAAACGTTGGTCGATGAACGTGTGGCCCAGTTTCGTGAGCAGACGCGGCGATTTCTCAGTGGGGAATTGTCTGCCGAGGAATACCAGCCTTTACGCCTGCGCAATGGTGTCTACATACAGCGCCACTCGCCGATGCTTCGGGTTGCCATTCCGTATGGCGTTTTGTCCGCTGCGCAACTTCGCATGCTCGCCTACATCGCGCGCAAATACGATAAGGGTTATGGACATTTTTCGACCCGCCAGAACATTCAATTCAACTGGCCTACGCTCGAATCAATACCCGACATTCTGCAGGAACTTGCAACCGTACAAATGCATGCAATTCAAACCAGTGGCGACTGCATTCGCAATATTACGACCGATCATCTTGCCGGGGTTGCCCCGGACGAAATCGAAGATCCGCGTCCTTATTGCGAAATCACCCGCCAATGGTCGACCTTTCATCCGGAGTTCTCCTGGTTACCGCGCAAGTTCAAGATTGCATTTACGGGAGCTAGCCACGACCGCGCGGCCGTTCAGGTTCACGATATCGGCGTATATATCGTTGAGAATGATGCCGGCGAGGTCGGCTTTAAGATCCTGGTGGGCGGTGGTCAGGGCCGTACGCCGATGATTGGTGTGGTAATACGCGAGTTTCTTCCGAAACCACACCTGCTGTCTTACCTCGAAGCGGTTATGCGGGTTTACAACATGGAGGGGCGCCGCGACAACCGTACCAAGGCGCGCATCAAGATCTTGGTCAAGTCACTTGGCGCCGATGTCTTTCGTGACAAAGTAGAAGCCGAATGGCGGCAAAGCGTAAGTCCCAAGCTAATGCTAGATCAACGCGAGATCGAAAGGGTAGGACAGCATTTTTCGCCACCGGATTACGTGCAGATGAAGGAGTACGACCTTGGTATCGAACAACGCATGGTGGCCGACCGGGCTTTCGGACGCTGGCTACGGCGCAATACGTCGGGACACAAGATTCCCGGTTACCGCGTAGTTTTTATTTCGCTCAAAGCACCTGATGCGCCGCCGGGCGATGCAACTGCCCAACAGATGGATGTTATCGCCGACCTCGCCGAGCGCTTCAGCTTCGGCGAGATACGCGTTACCCACGACCAGAATTTGCTATTTGCACATGTTCGTCACGACGATTTGTACGCGTTATGGGGGGCATTACGCATGCAGAAATTAGCAACGCCGAATATCGGTACCTTGACCGATATGATCTGTTGCCCGGGTCTTGATTTTTGCAATCTAGCCAACGCCGGTTCTATTCCGATAGCGAAACAAATCAACGAACGGTTCTGCGATCTCGACTATCTGCACGACGTGGGAGAAGTCAGCATTAAGATGTCCGGCTGCATGAATGCTTGTGGCCATCACCACGTTGGCAACATCGGCATACTCGGAGTTGAAAAGCACGGTGAAGAGTTCTACCAGTTTACGCTAGGCGGAGCGGCCGGTGATGACGCGGCGCTGGGTGAGCGCCTGGGACCGGCTATTGCAGCGACCGAGGTTGCCGATGCTATTGCCAGTCTGCTCGACGTCTATACGGAGCATCGGATCGAAGCAGAGCGTTTCGTGGATACTTATCGACGTATAGGAATTAAGCCGTTCAAACAGCGGGTTTATGAACGCCCCGCCGTGACCGAGGTAGCCGCACTTGCGTATAATTAAGGATCAACAAATCGTTGAGGATACCTGGCGGTTCGTCGATGAAGGCGATGCGGCCGGCGACGGCAACGTTATTGTTCCCTTCCGACGTTGGTGCGCCGAGCCGGAGCTACGCAGCGCCCACGCGGGTGAACTGGCGATTTGGGTAGACGGTGATGACGACGTACAGGAAGTTTCGCGCGCGATCAACGTTTTCGCCCTTATTGGCGTCAAGTTTCCAGTTTTCTCGGATGGACGTTCGTTTACGCTCGCTCGCATTCTGCGTGAGCGTTATCGTTATCGTGGTGAAATTCGCGCGCTGGGCGACGTTGCGCGTGATCAACTACAGTTCATGGCGCGCTGTGGGATCGACAGTTTTGCTCTGCGCGAGAGCGATGATTTCGACGCGGCATTGGATGCGTTCTCCGAACTCTCATGCGTTTACCAGCATGCCGCGGACGATGCTGTCCCCGTTAGATACATCCGAGACGTCGAGTAGTGCGTTAACCGCGCAGTGCCACAATCTGCCAGTTACTCATCAAGCATCTGCAGCACGGTAATCGATGGCGTATTAAATTTAGCATCGCCGCTGAACCCGCGTATCAGCAGAATAAAATCATCGTCTTTCGCCAGCCCCAGTTGTCGAGCAGTGCGCCGCGCAATTTGATTAGGATTCGTCTTTCCTGCATCTTCGGCGAGTACCGGGATCACACCCCACATCAAGTTCATACGTCGGCAGGTGGCGGGTATGTTGGTGATGCCTACGATGGGAGCCACCGGGCGCGCGCCACTAACGGTGACCGCAGACATGCCGGATTGTGATATCACCAATACCGCACTCGCATGCAGTACCAATGCAAGCTGGGCCGTCGCATCGGCTATCGCATCGCCATAGGGTGTCGCTTTATCGGTGGCATGAACTGGATTAATCGCTGCTGTAAAACGCCTTTCGTGCCACATGTAGCTCTCGGTCTGCCGGGCCACGCGGGCCATCATCTCTACCGCCTGTACCGGGTAGCGTCCCGCAGCGGTCTCGCCAGACAACATTACGGCATCCGCGCCCATCGACACGGCGTATGAGACATCGGTAACTTCCGCTCGCGTAGGCCGGGGACTGCTGATCATTGATTCAAGCATTTGCGTTGCAACGATCACGGGCTTGTTGTTTGCGCGCGCGTAGTTGATCAGTTGGTTTTGCGCAATCGGCACTTGCTCTGGGTTGAGTTCCACCCCTAAATCGCCGCGGGCGACCATGATTACGTCTGAGGCATCGAGGATTTCTATATAATTTTTAAGCGCTTCGGGCTTTTCTATTTTTGCCACCAGGCCTGGTGAGCCGCCCGCGGCAATTACAAGTTTGCGCAGCTCGACCAAGTCGTTTGAACGGCGTACGAATGACAAAGCCAGGAAATCTACACCCAAGCCCACCGCGAATTCCGCATCCAGCCGATCCTTGTCGGTCAGCGAGGGTGCGGAAACGTCGATGCCCGGCAGATTGATGCCTTTGTGATCTTTGAGGATACCGCCGTCTACAACTTCGCAATGAACTTCAGTATCCTCAATCTCGATCACCCGCAATTGCATTGCCCCATCGTCGAGCAGCACCCGGTCTCCCGGGTTTACATCGTTTGCAATCGCTTCATACTGCGAGGGAATGAGGCCAGCTTCTCCCAGGACGTCGCGCGTCGTAACGGTAACCGAGGTGCCCGCAGTTAGCTCGATACTGCCGTCCTTGAAACGTCCGGTGCGGATTTTGGGACCACATAGGTCCGCCATAATCGCAATCGGTACGCCCAGTTCCGCGGCCGCCTCGCGCACTCGTGTGTACAAGATGGAATGTGAGGCATGGTCGCCGTGCGACATATTCAGGCGGACCATGTTGACTCCGGCCTGAATGAGTTGACGGATTACCGCCGGTTGTTCGGACGCTGGGCCCAGGGTGGCGACGATCTTGGTTCGCCGGTATTTCAACAAGTCAATTTCAGTAATAATGTCCACGCGTGATCCTCGAGTCACCCACTAAGGCGGCATTGTTGCCGATCGGTATTTGAGCCAGTTTAGCCTATTATCTCAGCGCCGCTTCGCGCCATTGTTTGTGACCCAATTTTTGGGTGCATTCAACGATAACGTGTTCAAGAATGCCCTGGTTATTTTTATCGTGTTCAACGTTGCCGAGAAGTTGGGCCGCGACAGTAGCGTGTTGGTCATTCTTGCGGGAGGCATTTTCATCTTGCCGTTCTTTCTGTTCTCCGCCACGGCAGGGCAGTTTGCCGACAAATTCGAAAAATCGGCGCTTATTCGGCGCATCAAGGCAGCGGAGATATTAATCATGTCGTTCGCGGCGTTTGCTTTTTATATGGACAGCGTCGAGTTCTTGCTGGTGGTACTGTTTCTTATGGGCGCGCAATCAACAGCGTTCGGACCCATCAAATACGGCATCCTGCCGCAACTTCTGACGGATGACGAGTTGACCGGCGGCAACGGTTTGATCCAGATGGCTACTTTCCTGGCCATTCTGCTCGGCACCATAGCGGGTGGGCGCCTGGTTAACATACCGGATTACGGCGGGACCATCATCTCGCTCATCGTCATCGTACTGGCCTGTCTAGGGTGGGCCGCGAGCCGGTGGATCCCGCCGGTGCAACCACCGGATCCCGCGCTGAAGCTCCGCTACAATTTCGTGCGCGAGACCTGGCGGTTGTTGCAATTCGCGCGCGCCGACAAGGTGGTGCTGATCTGCATCATCGCGATTTCGTGGTTCTGGTTTATGGGGGCTACTTTTTTGTCGCTCGTACCTTCATACGGCAAGAACGTGCTGCACGGGGATGCGCAGGTCGTCACTGCGTTGCTGGCCGCCTTCGCGGTGGGCATAGCGGTGGGGTCGCTCCTGTGTGAACGCTTGTCGCGCGGATCGATCGAACTCGCGCTGGTGCCGATAGGCGCGCTTGGAATTTCCATCTTTGCGCTCGATCTTTGGTGGATCGGTCAGCCTGAGACTATTGAATCCTTGCACAGGCTGAGGGTTTTATTCGATCTGGCAATGATCGGTGCATTTGGCGGCTTGTTTGTCGTGCCCTTGTACGCATTAGTGCAGAGTCGTAGTGATCCGCGAGTACGCGCGCGGATCATTGCCGCGAATAATGTCATCAACGCGCTGCTTATGGTCGCGTCCGCGCTCGTCACTATGAGTTTGTATTCGGCGGGCGTGTCCATACCGCAGATCTATCTGGTTGTTGCGATTGCCAACGTGCTGGTTGTAGCCAGCGTCATGTGGTGCGTTCCGGAGTTTCCACAGCGATTACGTACGCTGTTGGCTCGATGAGGAGCGTGGACAAACTCGCGGGGTTAGTGCTGCTCGCTACGCTAGCCGGCTGCGGTGACGCGGTGGAGAACACGGGCTCGGCGCCGCCGAAACTCAGCTATCAGCCGGTGGTGGTCGATCATTCTAAGGACGAAATCGAGTTTCACCTACGCCGCAGCCTGTCCGGGGTGGAAGCTTTGATAGAAGACAACAAAGTCACCGGGTCGCACGGCATCGAAGCGTTACAGCAACGTAAAGCGGAGTTGCAGCAGCAGTTGCAGAGCCTAACTAGCGCAGGATCGGTATCCGCTACCGCAGACTTCGTTCCATAAGTGTATTCAGCTTGGGAAGGCTATGGCTGCGACCTCACGAAAATGTTTGACGAAATGGACGGCCAGTCCTTCGCGCAAATAGTCCGGTAGTTCGTCAAAATCGCGGCGATTGACCTCGGGCATAATGAGCTCGCTGACCCGGTTGCGTCGCGCTGCGAGCAATTTCTCGCGGATCCCACCGACAGCCAGGACCTGGCCGGTCAACGTCAATTCTCCGGTCATTGCCAGTGGGCGCGGAATTTTCTGTACGCGTGCGAGCGACAGCAACGCAGTTGCAATCGTGATGCCGGCGCTGGGGCCGTCTTTAGGGGTGGCCCCTTCGGGTACGTGCAGATGTACGAAGGCGGAGTCGAAAAACGCAGGATCGACGTCAAAGGCATCACTATTTGACGCCAAATAACTGTAGGCGATTTCGGCTGATTCACGCATGACATTGCCGAGTTGTCCGGTCTGTTTAAAGCCGCGATTGTTATTGTGTACTGTGGTCGCTTCGACATTGAGCATGGCTCCGCCCAGCGGCGTCCAGGCAAGACCGGTTACGACACCGACGCCATTGGTCAGACGTGGTCGCCTGAATATCGGGGGGCCCAAATAGTCTTCGACATTGCCGACGCTGATGCGGATGGGCCGCTTGGCGCCGTCCAACAGTCGTATAACCGTCTTGCGCAAGATCCGGCTTAATTGCTTCTCCAGGTTTCTCACGCCGGCCTCACGAGCGTAGCCCTCGATTATCTTGTGCAGTGCTGCGTTGCTGATTGTTACATCGGCGGCGGCCACCCCGGCCTGGCTGCGCGCTCGAGGCCACAAATGCCGGCGCGCGATTTGTACCTTTTCGGCCGTGAGGTAGCCGGCCAGCCTGATTACCTCCATGCGATCCAGCAACGGTGCCGGGATCGTGTCGAGTTGGTTGGCCGTGCAAACGAACAAGGTCTTGGAAAGGTCGAAGCGTAAATCCAGGTAGTGATCGAGAAAATCGCAGTTCAGCTCAGGATCGAGGACCTCCAGCAGCGCCGAGGCAGGATCGCCTTGATAGGACGCGCCGATTTTGTCGATCTCATCGAGCATGATTACGGGGTTAGCGGCGCCGGCCTCTTTGATGGCATGAATAAACTTGCCCGGCATTGCGCCGATGTAAGTACGACGGTGTCCCTTGATTTCTGCTTCGTCGCGCATACCGCCAAGGCTGAAACGAAAAAACGGGCGACCAAGCGCTTCGGCAATTGAGCGCCCGATCGAACTCTTGCCGACGCCGGGCGGACCCACAAACAAGAGTATCGATCCGGATACCTCACCCTTGAGCACGCCGATTGCAAGAAACTCGATGATGCGTTCTTTCACGTCCGATAAACCATCGTGGTCCCGGTCGAGGATCGTCCGTGCGCGGTCGAGATCGAGTTGATCTTTGGAGTGCTTGCCCCAAGGGAGGGACGTCAGCATGTCCAGATAGTTGCGGGTGACCGAGTACTCGGGTGACCCAGTTTCCAGAAACGAAAATTTTTCAACTTCTTCATCGATGCGGCGCTGCGCATGTTCAGGCACATCGAGTGCATCCAGGCGTTTTTTGAAAGACTCCAGTTCGACGGTTTTGTCGTCCTTGGAAATTCCCAGTTCCAGTTGGATTTCTTTGAGTTGCTCTTTGAGAAAATATTTTCGTTGCTGCTCGGATACGCGATCTTCGACCTTCTGTCGGATCTTTGCCTGCATGCCGGCCACTTCCAGTTCCTTTTGCATCAATACCAGCACGCGTTCCATGCGCCGCAGTAGTGGTATTGTCTCTAGAACTTCCTGCAGCTCAGCCGCGGAAGCGCTGGTCAAGGCCGCCGCGAAATCCGCCAGTGGCGAAGCTTCATCGGGGTTGAATCGATCCAGGAACAGCCGCAACTGCTCCTTGTAAAGTGGGTTGAGTGGCAACAGCTCTTTAATTGTATTGATGATCGACAGCGCGTAGGCACGTACTTCATCCGCTGTTTCCTCGCGCTCCTGTGGGTAACTTACTTGGACCAAATACGGCGGCGTGTCCGACAACCAGCGTTCGATGGAGAATCGCTTCAGGCCTTCGGCGAGGAACGTTATTTTCCCATCAGCGCGGGTAACGTGGTGCATACGCACGACCGTTCCCACCTTGGCGAATTCGTGCGGCACTGGCATTTCTTGCTCCGCCGAGCTCGCTAATACCAGACCTACAAGATGATGGGGTGTTTTACCAATGCGTTCCACCGTCTCAAACGAGAATTTCTCATTGGTGACGATAGGTAAATTCTGTGCTGGAAAAAACGGTCTTGCCGCTACCGGTAGCAAATAAATGCGTTCGGGCAGAACATCTGTGGCTCGCGCCGGGACTGTTTGTTCGCTGGGAATGTCTGCGATGATGATTTCGGGTTTGTTGGCGTCATCTTTCACTACAATCGCCCCTGTTATGCAAGACGCATGTAATTTGCCGCAGCAACGACGGTTCGGTCAACGCACGCCGCCGTAGCGCAGATCGTGAGTAAGGCCTTGTTTAAGATTGGGGTGAACAGGCCCCGTTTCAAGCGGCTCAGCCCGCAGAGGCCGCGTCTGCGGACCGTTGCAGCGCGATGATCAGTTGAGAGGCGTTGAGAAAACGGTCTTTAGGCTGTTTGGCGAGGAGCTTGTTGATAAGCGCCTGATGCTTCGCAAGATCTCGTGGAAGATGCGGGATGTTCGCGTGCACGTGCTGATATAACACGGCGGTTGGCGTATCCGCTTTATAAGGTTTTTGACCCGTCAGCATCTCGAACAGAATTACGCCCAGGCTGTAGATATCTGAACGTGCATCCACTTCCAATCCCTGTGCCTGCTCTGGACTTATATAGTTCGGCGTGCCGAGAATACTTCCTATTTTGGTAATTTCGCCGGTGGTATCCAATTTCTTGGAAATGCCGAAGTCCGCCAGCGCCAGACTGTCGTCGGAGCGAAACATGATGTTGCCCGGTTTCAGGTCACGATGAATGATGCCGACTTGATGGATGGCCTCCAGCCCATAAGCAATGTGCACACAGTAATTAAATGCGTCCAGGGGAGACGGATTTTGCTCAATACGCTGTTTTAGATCGCCACGTGTAAAGAACTCCATAGCGATGAACCCGTAGCTCTTGGTAAACCCGTGGTCGTAGAACTTAACCACAAAAGGGCTCTCGATTTCCGATACGAGTTCAGCCTCTTGAACAAAACGCTTTAACAGTGTCGAATCGGTGATGTTATCGACGTCGATGATTTTTAAAACCAGCGATACCTGGTCATCAACCCGTTCGGCCAGATAGACGCGAGAACTCGCGCCCTGGCCGATGAGGCGAACGAATTTGTAACCGATCCGTTTGCCATTGGGTGCGGGGCCCAAAGAAAGATCGACTTTCGATGCGACCTCGGCGTCGTTTCTTAATTTAATGCTCGGTGTCGCTTCGTGGTCCGGCTCGCGGTTCGCGAGTGCTTCGTTTACCAGACCCAAAAGCGAGTCAACGGAAATGTCGTCTTTTCGGACGTAGTCCGCCGCACCAAGCTTGACCGCACTCGCGGCCACGTACTCGTCGCCTGCTGCGGTCATCAAAATCGTCGGCGGATAGCCGTGACGTTTCGAGAACTCGGCTAGCCAGTCGAGGCCTGTTTCCGGGATCCCCAGTTCGTAATCGAGCAACACCAGGTCGTACAAACTCCACTCGAATTCATGTGTCGGTTTGCCTCTTTGCTCCGGGTCATATTCAGTGACCTCGACGTCCGGGAACGCCTTTGCGAGCAGACGTCGTACCAACGCCGTGTATTCGCGTGAATCGTCAATGATTATGACCCGCATGGTGAAGCCCCAAATTACCAGTATGTGCGTTAGTTACAGCGAGCGACAATGTACAAAATACCTTATTTTATCAATCAGGTATAGCATATATTTAAAGTTATGATTTAAAAAAAGAATGTAGCTTCGCATGTTCATTGACTGTTTCGTGCGCAATACATTCACAGGCAATCGGTCCTGCTAGACTAACGGCTGTCTAAATTTCTCCGCCTTGCTTATGCCACGTATTCTCGCCATCGTTCTCGCGCTTACCAGCGCCCTCAGTATGACCTGTTATGGCCAAAGTCCGGCTGACGCTCCGCAGATCCTGCGCGCACAGGTGGAACAAATGAAGACAGCGGAGCGTGGGCCGTTCTCACGTATTCGCTGGTTTTGCAAAGATGGAATGGTTTTACCACCGGAGCCTTTTGCCTGTAAGCCACACGGCGGCGGAGTACAGCATGGCGAATGGAATCAACAGGTAGCCGACATGCGCAGTGCCGGCTACTACATAGCCAATGTGTATGCAGATATTGACGCGGCTGTATTCGTTCAGAACCCCAATTACCGCGAAATTCTCAAGCAAATGCTCATCGAGCAGTTTTTGATCAGCGTGGATGAGGGCTGGATTCTACGCCGTGCCCGATATTATCGCGGCGCCCTGCAGGAAGAGGGTGAGCGTCTCGGCGCACGACGCCTGCTGTACAAACTTGTCGAAGATCCCAGCTGGTATCGACAAAGATATCTCGTCTTGAATCGTGCTGCGGCATTATTGGTCCACGGTCGAGAAACGGTCGCCATTTCCAAGGTTCGGCAGTTGTCAATGTCTTTAAGCGATTCCGATCCCGGATTCGCTGAACTGCGCACCAAAATTCATGTGCGTCCCGACGCCGCAGATGCAGTGAGCGTGCGCAGCTATGCCGCGGCTATCGAAGATCCGGTGCAGGCCGAAAAATACACCCAGCTTGCAAGCACGATAGAGGCTGTGTATTCCTCGCATGGATTGGACCAGCGCCTCGCTGAGCTCGCGCGACCTAGTGCCGCACTGCCGGCGCTGCATACCGTCATCATGCAGGCGCAGGCTGAGTTGGCCAATGCTGTTGATGCGGGCAGGCGCTATGCCGTGACGGCCAAGCTGATCATGGCGTTACGGGATCGGGCGCTGGATCCGAGTGGGCCGGCGCTGCGCGTTGCGATTCTAGACACGATTCTCGCTGCCGCGGATGAGCATTTCGTTGCAGCAACGACGTTACGCGAACGTCTCGATAGCAGTTCGCGCCGTGAGTTGCTGGACTGGCTAGAACAAGGAAGCCAGGCGTTGTATGGAACTGGCGTCATTTCCGGTCGTCAGCGCGATGCGTTGTCGGATATGTTCACAAAGCTAGACGATGCCCGCGTCGATTTGGGTAGCTACAAGCACTCGCTCGACTACGCCGGCCTCGTGCCGGGCTGGGGTAGCCAGCAGTTTCGGTTTTTTTTCTATGATGCGATGCGGGATCTGACTGCAATAGAGCCGCTTGCAGCGTTGTTCATACAAGATCAGCTACGCGGTAGCCCGTTATTTTTTTACGCTCAAGTCCTGCAGAAACTGCGCCGCGATGCAAACCGGTTGGCGGGTGTAAGCACGCACCTGTTTGGCGAGGAGGTCGGCACCGGGTTGCGTGCGCTGAACCCGGGATTGGCTCGCGGAACTCTGTACACCAATACCGTCGGTGAGGATTTCGACCAGGACGGTATCTATCTGCTACCGGAAACTATATCGGAATTACCGCCTGTCTCTGGAATCCTGACTGCAGGAGAGGGCAACCCGCTATCACATGTGCAATTACTGGCTCGAAATTTGGGGATCCCGAATGTTGCAATTGACGCAGCCTTGATCCCTAAGCTGCACAGCGAACAGGGCAAGCTGGTTGTATTGGCCGCCAGTTCCGCAGGGTCTGTACAACTGAAACGCCACAGCGAAGCGTTCGAGCAGTTGTTTGCAGCGCAGGCGAGTGAGCCGCAAACGCTGATCCGTCCTGATCTCGATAAACTCGATCTCAGCCGCACGAGTCTGATCGCATTGAGAGATTTGCGGGCGAACGATTCCGGCCGCAGCGTAGGACCCAAGGCAGCCAAACTTGGCGAACTCAGACACCACTATCCCGACGCGGTAGCGGACGGTCTTGCCATCCCGTTCGGCGTGTTTCGCAGGCTGCTGGATCAGCCGTATGCTGATACCGGTAATTCGGTGTTTAATTGGGTGGTGGAGCAATACGCGGAGCTCGACCGGCTTCCTCGCGGCTCGCCGCAGCGCAAAACCGCGACGGTTGAGTTTCGGCAGACCCTGCAAAACTGGATCCTCAACGCGGATGCGGGGACGAAGTTTCGCAGTGAACTGCGCGCAGGGCTCGCAAAGGTTTTCGGCAGCGATGGCAGCTATGGTGTCTTTGTTCGCAGCGACACCAATGTAGAGGATCTACCTGGTTTTACCGGAGCAGGCTTGAATCTGACCGTACCCAACGTCGTCGGTTTCGACAATATCGTTGCCGCGGTGTCACGTGTGTGGGCTTCGCCGTTCAGCGCCCGCGCATTTGCCTGGCGACAGGCGCATATGGATAAACCACAACATGTCTATCCCGCTGTGCTGCTTTTGCGCAGCGTACCGGCCGAGAAATCCGGGGTATTGGTGACACGTGACATCGATACTGGCAAGCCCGGTTGGCTTTCTGTCGCTGTCAACGAAGGTGTTGGTGGTGCGGTGGACGGACAGGCTTCGGAGTCTCTGCGAATCGACATTAACAGTGGCGAGGTGCGGCTGTTGGCGCAGGCTACGGCGACCATAAGGAGGATTGTTACGCTTGAAGGCGGCGTCAGGAAAATTCCGGTAAGTGGGTCGGATACCGTACTGTTACCCGCAGAAATCGAGCAACTCATCGCACTCGCTCATGAACTACCGGGACGGTTCCCTGCTATCGTCGATGGGCAGGGGGAACCGGCGCCTGCGGATATTGAATTCGGTTTTTTGAAGGGACGATTGCAACTGTTCCAGATCCGGCCCTTTCTCGAGAGTCGCGCAGCCAGGAGCAGCAGTTACCTGCTCGAATTGGATGCCGGTAGGACCGAGCTCAATACAAATTTCGTGGATTTGACGGAACCGGCGAATAACTGACTTGGATTCGCAATGAACGTGGTCTTAAACAGGTCCTACCGCGGCAGCGCGCCCGCTAGCGCGCAAGTGCCCATATTGCGGCGCCGTCACACAATATGCGGGTTAATGATCAGCTTGTTTATTGTCCACGGTGGAATTTGTATTGCCTATCCGCTCGATGGGTATGACACGGCTGGAATAGGACGTTTGGAAGCAGCTCGTCGGATCGAAGCGGGGATGCTGACCGGCCGCAAGCAGCCCAAAGGCGCGTTACTCACCACTGCACAGGTGGATCTGCGCTGCCTTACCCGACCTGATTTTGTCATTCCCACTGCAGACGCCGATTTCACGCAAGAAATAACCGCGCTTCTGGGCGAACATGGCGATCGCTACAGCATCTCGGTACTGGATCTTAGTGATCCGGAGAATCCCCGGTATGGCGAACACAACGGTGACAGCTCGAGGAATCCCGGCAGCGTCGGTAAGTTGCTCATTGGACTCGCATTATTCCAGGCCCTAGCCGATATCTATCCAGACGATATCGATGCCCGCAAACGCTTATTGCTGGACACGGTGATCGTTGCCGACGAGTTCATTAATAACGATCACCACACCGTGCGGATCTGGGATCGTGAAGCCGAAACGCTCGCGCGCCATCCATTACATCTCGGCGATCGCGGTTCAATGTGGGAGTATCTCGACTGGATGCTGTCGGCCAGCTCAAACGCGGCCGCCGCAACGCTCATGAAACACGCTATGTTGATGCGTCATTTTGCTGCTGACTACCCCGTTAGCGATGCAACGGCGCAGCAGTTTTTCAGCGAAACGCCCAGGTCCGATTTGGGAAAATTGCTTGCCGCTACAATGCAGGAGCCGGTTACCCGAAATGGCTTGGACATTGATAAGTTTCGTCAAGGTAGTTTCTTTACAGCGACTGGTAAGCGCAAGGTTCCCGGTACAAACAGCTACGCTACGAGTCGCGAGTTGATGCGCTTCCTATTGTTGATGGAACAGGGACGCTTGGTCGATGAGTTTTCCAGTCGCGAACTGAAACGGTTGTTGTATGTCACGGAACGCCGAATACGATATGCAGCGGCACCGGCTCTGTGGTCATCGGCTGTATATTTTAAATCCGGCTCGCTCTATAAGTGCGAGCCGGAGCCGGATTTTGTCTGCAAAAAATATCATGGCAATGTAAAAAATCTGATGAACTCTGTAGCTATCGTCGAATCGCCCGCAGGGGAGAATACTCATTTCTATCTGGTGACACTGACGTCTAATGTGTTGCGACGAAATTCCGCGGTCGACCATCTGACACTGGCGAAGGGCATACACGAGTTGATCGAAGAAGCACATCGAGCCGACCGGGTTGTCGAGCCGGGTGCGGAGACAAAGATGGGATCTGGCGTCGTTCCGTCTGAACTCAACAAAGCACAAGGAACAACTCCGACGTTAGAGTGAATCTGGATCCGGGCATTTCAGCCCAGAGGAGACGGGAGATTTGCTAGTAGTCGCTGGCCGCGAGCTGCGGCGGGACAATGAGATCGTGCAAGGGTGCAATGACGTCTTTCAGCCAGCGCCCACCGTGCTTACTTTCGGCAAGGCCTACAACGATGAACTTGTGCGCGCCGTTTTCCACTATCGCGCTGTCGGCGTGCCAACGTTCCCAGGACCCGGACTTGCGGTAGAGTCTGGCCCCCGGACGGGCTTTCAGGCCCTCGACGAATTTGTGATCAATCCCCGGATCGGCAAGCATGGATTTCATCTCAGCGGTCAATTGACCGCCCACGACTTGACCGGTTTCCAACAAATAGTAAAACCGTGCCGTCTGAAACGCGGTTGCGCCGTGCGAGATTGCATGCATCGGGTCGCGCGCATAAGCCGGTTTCTTGCCATACTCCTTGCCAATCCACAGTCCGCCGTTGATCAGAGGGTCGTAAAGACGGAAACGTTCCGAACGCAAAATGTTCAATAAGCGCTGTTTTCCTACGCGATTGAGCATGTGGGTCGCATCGGCATTCGAGGAAAACCGGATCATGTTCGTCAACGAATCTCGTGTCGCTGGGTCCAGCGCCATTTCACCGCGTTCCACCATGACGAAGGCGCCGAGCAAAATACCGATCTTGGGCAAGCTCGCGGCGTACATCATGTGATCCCCATTTAGAACGGCGACGCGCGGCTCATAGCGATCGGATATGTCTACCAGGGAAATTGCGAGTTGGCGCCGCCGCACCGCAGAGCCCAGTCCAAGACGCTCGACCGTATCTCGCAATGACTGCTGCAGAGCCGGATCGAAACTTTCACGCAACTGGGGAAAACCGTCCAGAGAGTCGGCTTGGGCGCCAAGCGACAGGCCCACCACGAGCGGGAGCACCAGCAGATTTCGCAGTAGACGGGTCACGGCAACGAACTGTAGCATTGCTGGCTCTGGGGCTGCAACAAAAAAATCCTAAATTATCAACAGACTCTGTGCATGAGTTCCGACAAAATAACTGATGAAAATCTGAAGCTTAGCGAACGCGGCGCTATTCTGTTCGGCAATTTCTTCCTCATTATCCTGGCCTACTACCACATCAAACCGGCCAGCAGATCCCTGTTTATAGAGTACCTAGGGGCCGATTTGCTGCCCTACGTGTGGATAGCGACGGCGGTAGTGCTTGGTACCCTTATCGGCTTCTATCACCGTTTGGTTGAGCGTTACAGCCGCTTGAACGTGGTACTCGGCTCATGCCTGCTGTTTATCGGCATGCTCGTCGGATTCCGGATACTGTTGATGGCCGAGAATGCGGCCGCAGCGGTCGCATTCTACATCTTCGTGGATATATTCAGTGTGGTCTTGGTTGAGCAATTCTGGAGTCTTGCCAATACGATTTATAGCGGCGAGGAGGGTAAGCGTTGGTACGGATTCATCGGTATCGGTGGCTTGCTTGGAGGCATGCTTGGCGGTGGCATCGTCGCGGGGTTGTTGGATAAGACCACCCTGGTTACGGTGGATTTGTTATTGGTTTCAGCAGCCATATTGGTGCTCGTTTTCGCAGTCAATTTCTGGATGGGGCGATTGGGCCTGTATGAGGAGCAACCGGTAGAAGGTGAGCCGATAATTGCCGAGGGCGACTGGCGGGTATTGTTTCAAAGCCGCTACCTGATGCTGATTGCGGCGCTACTGTTGTTTTCCCAAATTTGCCAACCTATCGTCGAGTTTCAGTTCATCAAATCGGTGGAGGCCACGTATGCGGATGTGGATGCCCGCACGGGTTATATATCCACATTCTTCGCGGTGATGGGCCTTGTGTCGATCGGTGTGAATCTGATTCTCACGCCGCTGATTCACCGTACGCTGGGCGCGATTGGGGGGCTGGTGGTGCAACCGCTCGTGCTCGCGGTCAGTTCATTAATGTTCTGGTCGCAAGCGTCGTTGATGAGCGCGGCAATTATGAAAGTCAGTGACCGCGGCCTGTCGTATTCAATTAATCGCGCGTCTAAGGAACTGTTGTACATTCCGGTAGATCCGGTACATACGTACCAGGCCAAAGCCTGGATAGATATGCTCGGCTATCGATTGTTCAAGGTGCTAGGGTCGGTATTGATCCTGGCCCTCACCCAATGGTTCGCATTTTCCATCGGCGTTACCGGCCTGGCGTGGTTAACCGTCGGTATATGCGGGATCTGGCTTGTGACCATCGTCATGTTGACGCAGGAATACCGGGCGTTTGTGACGACTTAAGGTGAGGCCGAATCGCGGCGTCTGCGCCGCGCTATCGGCCGACGAAGTCCAGGCGGATTGTGACACCGCCGTAGACATTGATCCCTGGAGCCGGCTCAAAATAACGCGCGCCGAAAGCATTGAGACGCACATTGCTGTTGTAATCTTCGTCGAACAGGTTGTTGGCGCCGAAGTAAGGCTGCACGGACCAACGGCCAAGCTCGAAATCCCTTCCGAGGTGTAAATTCGAAACCTGATAGTCATTGTTTTCAACGGTGTTTGCGTTGTTTGCGAAGAACGTACCGACATGTAGGTAATCCCAGGTCAAATACCATCCCGCGGGGTGAGAGTAGGAAAGCTCAGCATGGAATTGGTTCTCTGGTACGCCGGGCAGCTCGTTGCCGTTGCTGCTCGGATCAACACTAAACTCATCAAAATCAAAATCGGAATAGGTATACGCAAGTGAGGCATCCAGGCCCGGCATCAGCTCGAAACCGGCGGCGGCTTCGATACCGTTGCGCGTCGTGTTCGCGTTCTGGAAAAACGAGCGGCCGCCAACGTTGACGACATTAGTGATTTCATCATCCGCTTCAATTCGGAATGCGGCCACCTCGTAACGTAGCCGCTTGTTGATCACTCCCTTCACGCCGAGCTCATAGCTGTCAGCGGTCTGGGCAGTGAGCGACGGATTAAAACCACCGGCGGTGCCAAGAGCAGCAGGGTTGGCTAGCTCCGTAAACGTCGGTGTTTCAAATGAGGTTGAGTAGTTGGCATAAACATTGACGGCGGGTATTACGGTCCACAGGATGCCCACGCGTGGATTGAACTCGTTGAAATCGAGTTTGCCGGAATCATCGCCATTGCCAAGAAAATGATCGTCCACTTCCAGATCCACCATGTCGTAGCGCCCACCAAACGTCACTTCGACGGAGTCAGTGAGGGCAAACTCGTTTTGGAAGAACACACCGATCGAGTCCGCCATCTCGGTCTGGTTTAACGTCGGTGCGCCTGGACGCCCCAAGTCGTTGTCGAATCGGCGTCGATCATCCTCCTGTGACTCGACGTCCACGCCGACGGTGAATCGGTTACGGTGACCCAGGAGATCGCCGCTATAGGTGTACTGTGCTCCGCCGCCGAGAAAAAACCGATCGAACTGGACGATTCCGGAATTAGCGAACGGTAATCGATTACCGAAACCGCGCCAGACGTAGTAGTTACGAAGTTGAATTTCATGCAGCGGGCCAAGAGATTTTCGGAAAATCAGCCCAAATTTCTGCTGATCGATCTCCTCGCCCGCGTCGAACCGGCACGCGTCGTTAAACCCGCTAAGCCCGCAAAACGCTTGTTGGCGATCGACCTCGACTTGCGCTGCGGGTAATGCACCGGGGTCTTGCGCTTTGGGCGAGTCGAACGCGTTGATAATTGCGGTCAAATGCGTTGAGTCATCGAAGCTGTAGTCGAACTTGGAATTTATGAGTGAATTCTCAACCTCGGAATGATGGCGAAATCCGTCCAGCGTCAGGTGCGATGCGCTAATCATGTAACCGAGTTTGCCGAATTGGCCGCCGGTTTTGAGTTGATATTTCTGAAAATCGAATTCGCCCACGGACAACCTGGTCTCTATAAACGGAGTCTCCGGTGGGTCCTGGGTATACAGGCTTATAACACCGCCAGAGGCGCTCCCGTAAAGCGACGATGACGGTCCCCGTATGACCTCGATGCGCTGCGTCGAACCAATATCAATGTCATCGACACCGCCCTGCCCGTCAGCTACCGTCGAGGGAATACCATCAACGAAAATTTTGATGCCGCGGATACCAAAGTTGGCGCGCGCACCGAATCCGCGTATCGCAACGCGAAGATCCTGAGAAAAATTGTAGCGGTTCTGGAAAAAAATGCCCGGGATTTTGTTGAGCGATTCGTCGATCCCCAGTTGTTGTTTACGTTGTACGTCGGTTTGTCCGACCGTGCCGATTGCCAGCGGAACCTTGAGTTGATCTTTCTCCACACGAGTCGAGGTAACGATAATCTCTTCGTACAACGACGGCTGCGCAGTGGCAGTAAGCGCGGTTACGGCGATTAGGGTGCAGACGAGAATTCGAAGGCTTGGTCGGGTCATTATGCTGGCAATGTGAAGCTGGCGCTTCAGCGGTTACCGGGGCGAACGATATCGGCAGGTATGTCAGCCCCGTGAGAATATCGTGTTTTCAACCACCGATTAATATCCGACGAACGCTCCTTATCAGCGGGCATTGTAAGCGATATCACTGTCAACAAGCATTGAGCGTGTACACTGTCCGCGTGGACGCAGCGCCGTTGCTTAAGACTGATCGCGCAGCGACTTACGCAGCGCTGGCGACAGCCACTGCGATCATAGCCCATCAGGTTGCCGGCAAGGCGACCCGTGACGCGCTGTTTTTGACCTATTTCGATGTCACGGAGCTTCCCAAAGTCGTGGTCGTTGGTGCGCTGGCATCCATGGCAAGCGTATTGGTGATGTCGCGCTTACTGTCTAGTATCGGTCCGGCGCGCCTAATCCCCCGCGCTTTCGCATTAAGCTCCGCTCTGTTCCTGTTGGAGTGGTGGTGGTACGGGACAGCTCCCGGGGCCACTGCAATCGCGCTGTACATCCACATGGCCGTATTTGGCGCGATGCTGATCAGCGGATTCTGGTCAGTCATCAATGAGCGATTCGACCCACATACAGCCAAAAGTACGATTGCGAAGGTCGCAGCCGCGGCTACGCTGGGAGGCGTGCTGGGAGGCCTTCTTGCGCAGCAGGTCGCTGCTTTGATGGAAGTCCGAGCGATGCTGGTGGCACTGTGCGTTTTACATATCTGTTGTGCCGCGGGGATTACAGGCATAGGCGGGCCGCGCCGCGCTGTTGCAGGCGAATCAGAGATTGCTACGCAATCCGGCTTGAAGCTGCTAAGCAGCACTCGCTATCTGCAGCATATGGCGATACTGATTATGCTGATTGCCACAGGCTCGGCGCTGCTCGACTATGCATTAAAGGCGGAAGCCTCCAAACGCTTTCAGGACGGCGAAACGCTGGTTACCTTTTTTGCAACGTTCTATGCCGTTATTGGCGTTCTCACTTTTGCCGTGCAGAGTCTATTCGGCCCGCGGGTGCTGCGGCGTTTCGGGCTGGGCGGCACTATCGCCGTATTGCCGATAGTCGTCTTGTTTGGCAGTTTGGTCGGTGCGTTTGTCGCCAAACTCTGGACGGTGGTATTGGTGCGTGGCGCTGAGTCGGTTTTCGCGAACTCCTTTTTCCGCTCTGGTTTTGAACTTTTGTATACGCCGGTTCCCCGTGGTCACAAACGTCCAACCAAGACCATCATCGATGTGGCCTCTAATCGCTTCGGTGACATGCTGGGTGGTGGTTTGCTGTTGGGGGTGATATTTGTTATTCCGCAGCCATCGACCCGCCTGGTTCTGGGTCTGGCCGTACTCACGGGGGCTGTCGCACTTGTGGTTGTGGCGCAATTAAATCGTGGATACATCGCGCAATTACTGACTAATTTGCGCAGCGGACGCGTGTCGATCGACGAAGATGAAGTACGCGACGCAACCACTCAACGGATCTTGGCGGAAACGAGCGCAGGCGCCGATCGAGAGCAACTGCTTGCGCGAATCGAAGAACAGCGCACGGCGCCGGACGCCAGCGATGAGCATCAACAACAAAACTCATTGGACACGCAGGCCTGGCTACGGGTGGTCGCCGATCTAAGCTCGGGTGAAACGCTGCGCGTGCGCAGTGCTCTGCGCAGCGAATTAGTCGACGTGAACATGGTGCCGCATTTGATCCCGCTTCTGGAGCATGCTGATCACGCAGGCGATGTGCGGATGGAACTGCGCTGGCTGGTGCCGCGCATTGTCGGTCAGCTGGTAGATGCGTTGCTTGATCCGGATCAGGCGTTATTAGTGCGCCAGCGGATCCCCGGTGTACTCGAAGTGTTTCACAGTCCGACGGTGGTTAGAGGATTGATCGACGGGCTCGGCGATGATGCGTTTGTAGTGCGCCACAGTTGTGGACGGGCGTTGGCACGGATGATCGAGCGTAGCGGAGAACTCGCTGTTCCTGAGCAGACTGTGTTCGACGCCGTGCTGAGAGAAGTCAGCGTGGACGCAGACACCTGGGCAGCGCAGGCGCGCACGGGTTTTTCAGGTTTGCCGAGCGAAATGGACAATGATCCGGAGGAATCCGGTATCAACTTGAGTTTGCAGCACGTGTTTACCGTGTTGCGATTGACGCTCGATCCCGATGCGGTTCGGCTTGCGTTGCTTGCTGTGGTAAGTGGCGATCGCACGCTTCGTGGCACTGCGCTTGAATACTTGGAAAATGTTCTGCCGTTACAGGTACGTGAAGGTCTGTGGCGCCACCTCGGCGTGACACCGCTCAAACATGGTTCTCATCGCACCCGCAAGGAAGTTCTCGAGGCGCTAAAACGAAGTGCCGGAACGCTCGGGCAATCTGCTCCGAAAACCTAGCTTTACAAGTCATTGTATTTTCAAGGGGTCAGAGTTGTTGATATTTGCCAAGATCAACAACTCTGACCCCTTGAAAATACTGAAGATGAGCCGCACGGCAACGCGTGCCCGTAGGTACGCGTTGCGCGGCGACTCGTTTAAGTTACTGTGCGAACCGACGCTCGTGGCTTAAAACGGGATGTCGTCGTCAAACTCTTCCGCAGGTGCCGCCGCCGCCGCGCTCGCTCGGGCGGGTGCCGCCGCGGGCGGAGCAGACTCAGAAGATTGTGACGGTTCGAAACTTGCTGTGCCACCACCACCGCCACGTGAACCAAGCATTTGCATTTCGTTGGCCACGATTTCTGTCGTGTATCGATCTTGGCCCTCTTTGTCGGTCCACTTTCGAGTCTGCAGACGGCCCTCGATATACACCTGAGAACCTTTGCGCAAATATTCGCCGACAATCTCGGCCAACCGACTAAAAAAAACGATGCGGTGCCATTCGGTCCGCTCTTGTTGTTCACCTGTGTTCTTATCCTTCCAGCTCTCGGCGGTCGCAAGACTTATATTGGCGACCGCGCTGCCGTTCGCCGTATATCGAACTTCGGGGTCGTTACCCAAATTCCCTATGAGTATGACTTTATTGATCCCTTTTGCCATGTCTGTCCTCCTTGGACTAAAACAGTGATGTATGAACTACAAGCTTAACTTTAACGCTTCACCGCAGTCGCGTCATCATCAATACCCGCGGCTTTTCAGCCTCTCACGGATCGATAATAAAAACAGCAAGATGACGTCGATATTTCGATAAACGCGAACTTCGCCCCAGACTAGGGCTAGATGTTTTTGGACACCGCGTGAATGGAGAGCAATTGCTGCAGAGCCTCGGTATCCAATCTTTCCGGGTCTACGCGCAGATAGGCTGAACCTTCCTCGGCCACAACGACAGCCTCAGACACGCCGGCAATCGCGGTAAATGCGGTGCCGAGCGTAGTAGCGCCTTCCGTAGCGATGCGGCCGAGCTTGACAACTCGGGTTAGCAACGAGGGTGGTTCCCGCATGGCCGTTATCGCAGCGAGCCAGAGGGCGGCCACGATTGCATTGACCAGGAAAATGCTGTGCAGGCCGAAGGCGCCCATCGCCCATCCACCCATAAGCCCGCCGCAGAAAGCACCGAGAAATTGCGAACTTGAAAAAACGCCTAGTGCGGTTCCGCGCGCATCCACGGGCGCGGTACGCGTGATCAGCGTTGGCAGTGACGCTTCTATCAGATTAAAACAAGCGAAAAACACGACCAAGTGCAGACCGATCCACATCGCGCTTACGCCGAATTTGGCAAAACTCAATTCGATAATGGTGAGTAATGCTACCGCTCCTAGCAACAAGCGGCGGGTAAACCCCGGTCGATGCGCGCGTTTCAGAAACGGAAGCATAATGGCGATGGCCACCAAAAATGCCGGCAAGTAAACCTGCCAATGGGCAGGACCCTCCAGCAGCGCGTAGTCGCGCAGCAGCAGCGGCAAGGCGAAAAAACTGGCAGTCAAAATCATGTGCAGCGCGAACACCCCGGCATAGGCTCGCCTCAGCTCTGGTTGATTCAGCACCTCCCGTATCCGTGAAGTTTGAGAACCGTATTGCCGATGAAATACGTAGTTGTGTGATTGCGGCACTGGGCCTAAAACGATCGCGATAGCGATGAGTCCCAGACAGGCTGTAGCCCAGAATACACCCGCGAAGCCAAGCAGCCCGTAAATCACTGGCCCGATCACGATGCCGAGCGCGAACGCTCCGCCGATGCTGATGCCAAATGCGGCCATTGCCTTGGTACGGTGTTCTTCACTGATGATATCCGCTGCCAGTGCCATCAAGGCTGCCGCGATGGCGCCAGCTCCTTGCAGCAGCCGACCGACAATAAGAACTTCAATTGATGTCGATAGTGCGGCGACGACGCTGCCTAGAACAAAACAACAAAGGCCACCGACAATTACCCGCCGCCGGCCAATACGGTCGGATAGATTGCCGGCAGGGATCTGAAGCAATGCCTGAGTCAATCCATAAGCACTTACTCAGCAGTCGCCAATATAGGCGACAGATGGAGCAAGAAAGAATGATCGAACAAGGTGGGGCATACGCTTGAGTTGGGTGAGTTGCTCCTCGATCTTCTCGCGCAGTGTTTCGCCCGCCCGCAGTGGCCGTCGCGCTGCACCCGTGCGCTTGACGTGACTCCACACCCATTCATCGGGGTTCAGGTCTGGCGCGTAACCGGGCAGAAAATGCAGGCTCAGCCGGCCATTCGTCGAAGCGACGTAGTCGCGCACGCGCGCGGTCTTGTGCGCCGGCAGACTGTCGAGCACGAGATGCACCGGCTTGCGCCGGCCCCGCATGAGCTGGCGCAGCAAGGTGACAAACAAAGCGGCTTTGAGCGCGCCGCTATAGGTGCAAAACCAGAACGCCCCGTTGGCGTTGACCGCCGAGGCGGCACTGAACGATTGACGCTGTCCGGGTCGGTACACGACCGGCGTCTGGCCGCGCACGCCCCAGGTCTTACCGTGCACCGTATCAGCACGGAAGCCAGACTCATCCCAGAAAAACACCTCGCCACCGTGCTGTTTCGCTTGACGGGCGATGGCTGGGAAGGTTTCACGCTGCCAGCGTTCAATCGCCTCGGGGTCCCGCTGATAGGCTCGCTGCAGCGGCTTCTGCGGCGTCAATCCCAGTTTCGCCAACAACTCCCCGACCGCCGTGACGCCTATCGTCACCCCGAACTTCTGCGTCACCAACTCCACGACCACCGCGCGCGTCCACAAGCCGAAGTCCAATCCATACTGTCGCGGGTCACGACCATTGATCCAGCGGAACACCTGTCGCTCTTGCGCCGCGCTCAGGGTTCGTGGCCGCCCCGTAGCCTTCGTCGAACGCAACGCCTTGATGCCGACACCCGGCTGCAGCGCCGCTTTGATCCATTTGTAGATGGTCGTCCGGTTGAACCCGAACGATGCGATCACCGTCGCCGGCGACTCGCCTTCGCGAACGCGCTCTATCGCCATCAAGCGAATAGCTTCCAAGGTCGAATGGTCAAGCGTGCGGCCGTCCAGTTTCATATCTGATCCGATCGGTACGCTCTCAGAAAGTTCCATCGATGTCGCCTTATTTATCGACTAGTGAGTAACGCGAGGCCGGCCAATATCGGCGTGGCGCCGGCCAATTTGTCCGCGTGCAGGCTCAGCACCGGCAGGATCATAAACAGTCCCAACATCCGCAGAAAAAACACAAGCGTCAGCCACACCGTGGCGTGTCGTTCGTGCTTCGCCATGCGAATGTCGGTTTGCATCGTCAATCGTTTTACCTCTGCCGCGCAAAAATGCTTATAGTATCAGTTTGCCTTCGCTCGGCAGGTGGTCTCCCAGCAACAATGAAATGGATTCGAATACGCGGTGCGCGCACGAATAATCTACGTAGCGTGGATCTCGATCTGCCGCGCGACCAACTGATCGTGGTAACCGGTCTGTCGGGCTCGGGTAAGTCGTCATTGGCTTTCGATACGATTTACGCAGAAGGCCAGCGGCGTTACGTTGAGTCTCTTTCCGCTTACGCTCGGCAGTTCCTGTCGATGATGGAAAAGCCAGACGTCGATCATATAGAGGGTTTGTCGCCGGCGATATCCATAGAGCAAAAATCAACCTCACACAATCCGCGATCCACGGTTGGTACCATCACTGAGATCTACGATTACCTTCGGTTGCTGTTTGCGCGTGCGGGTGAACCGCGGTGCCCCGACCATGGCGTTGTATTGGAGGCGCAAACCGTCAGTCAGATGGTTGATCACGTGCTGGCGCAGCCGGAGGGTAACCGCTACATGCTTCTCGCCCCCATTATCGTGGGGCGTAAGGGTGAGCATCAGGCGGTTCTCGATGGATTGCGACGACAGGGGTTTATTCGTGCCTGGATCGATGGCGCATTGGTCGAACTCGAAGATGCGCCGGATCTGGACTTGCGTAAGAAACACGATATTTCGGCCGTTGTTGATCGCTTTCGTATACGCGAGGATCTGCGACAACGGTTGGCAGAGTCGTTCGAGACCGCCCTGAATCTCGCGGACGGGGTAGCTCATGTACATGCACTTGATTCGACGGTCGTCGAGCCGATGGTTTTCTCAGCGAAATTCGCGTGCCCACACTGTGGTTACAGCGTCGCCGAATTAGAGCCACGATTGTTTTCGTTCAATAGCCCGCTTGGTGCCTGCCGCGCCTGCGATGGGCTGGGCGTGGTCCAATATTTCGATCCCGACCGCATTGTTGCGCGTCCGGAACTGAGCCTGCCCGCGGGAGCGATACGAGGTTGGGATCGACGCAATGCTTATTATTTCCAGATGATTTCGTCTCTGTCGGCGCATTACGAGTTCGATCTGGACACGCCCTTCGAAGCTCTGCAGGACAATATTCAACAGATACTGCTGCATGGCAGTAAGAGTACCAAGATCGAGTTCAGCTATTTGAAAGCGGGGGGACGTCGCTATACGCGCAAGCACGCCTTCGAGGGTATTTTGCCGAATATTCAACGTCGCTATCGTGAAACGGAATCCAGCGTGGTGCGGGAAGAATTGGCTAAATATCTCGGCACAAAAGCTTGCACTGATTGCTTCGGCACACGACTGAGCGAGCAGGCGAGAAATGTGTTCGTTGCGGATCACACGCTTGCCCAGGTCACGTCGATGCCGGTGGGCGTTGCGCGGCGCTTTTTCGCTGAACTGAACCTGCCAGGGCGAAAGGGTCAGGTCGCCGATAAGATCGTGCGCGAGGTCGGATTGCGGCTGCAATTTCTCGTCAACGTTGGCCTCGAATACCTAGCATTGGATCGCAGTGCAGAGACATTGTCGGGTGGTGAAGCGCAACGAATACGCCTTGCCAGCCAGGTCGGCGCGGGCCTGGTCGGGGTTATGTATGTACTCGATGAGCCATCAATAGGTTTGCATCCTCGTGACCATCGGCGATTGTTGGAAACGCTCGAGCATCTACGTGATCTGGGCAACACGGTTATCGTAGTTGAGCACGATGAAGACGCAATTCGAGCGGCCGATCACGTCGTTGATATGGGGCCCGGAGCGGGCCTGCATGGTGGCCAAATAGTCGTGACTGGACGACCCGCGACGATTGAGGAACACGAAACGTCGCTTACCGGACAATATCTTTCGGGTCGCAGAAAGATCCCATTGCCTGTGTTTCGCACTCCGCGCGATAGCACGCGCAGTTTGAGGTTATACGGCGCCCATGGAAACAACCTGCAAAACATTGATGTTGAATTTCCTGTCGGCTTGCTGACCTGTGTAACCGGTGTGTCCGGCTCGGGTAAGTCAACGCTGGTTAATGACACTGTGTATCGCCTGGCGGCGAAACATTTAAATGGCGCCAGCGCCGAGGGCGCACCATACCATCATGCCGAAGGACTCGATCATTTCGACAAAGTTGTGGATATTGATCAAAGCCCGATAGGGCGGACGCCACGCTCGAATCCGGCCACCTACAGTGGGTTGTTTACACCGATACGGGATCTTTTTGCGGCTACTCAGGAAGCTCGATCGCGCGGTTACAAAGCCGGGCGGTTCAGCTTCAATGTCAAAGGCGGCCGCTGCGAAGCCTGCCAGGGTGACGGCGTGATAAAGGTTGAAATGCATTTTTTGCCTGATATCTATGTACCGTGTGATGTTTGCAACGGCAGGCGCTACAATCGAGAAACGCTAGAGATTACTTACAAGGGTCGCAACATAACTGAAGTTCTTGATTTGTCGGTCGAAGAGGCGCGAAGCTACTTTGACCCCGTTCCGGCGATTGCCACGAAGCTGCAAACGATGATCGAGGTGGGACTCGCTTACATCAAGCTTGGACAGAACGCGACCACGCTTTCCGGCGGTGAAGCGCAGCGAATAAAATTGTCTCGGGAGTTATCAAAACGCGATACCGGCAAAACCCTTTATATACTCGATGAACCGACGACCGGTTTACACTTTTTCGACGTCGAGCAGTTACTGGGTGTATTGCATCGCTTACGCGATCACGGAAATACCGTCGTTGTCATCGAACACAATCTCGAAGTGGTAAAGACCGCTGACTGGATTATCGATCTCGGACCGGAAGGCGGTGACCTGGGCGGTAAGCTTGTGGCAGTTGGTACGCCGGAGCAAATCGCCGAACAGCCCGAGTCATACACGGGCCGTTATCTCGCGCCGGTTTTGCGACGTCACGGCATCGAAATTCGCACGGAAGCAACATCGGAGCTTACCGAATCGATCGATTCAGTCATTTAATCGCACGAGGATGGCACGATTGCAGGCGCAACGGCTCCCGCACGCGATGTCACACCTGTACCTCCAACAGATCAATGTACAATTCCGAAAGAAGATCGCTTTCGCAGATGCCTAGCGTTTCGCGAAGCTCGAATTCGGTCTCACGAGTGTTTTATCGGGAAAGAACTCTACTAGATTCGCATGGATATAAGAACGATCCCCAAAGTCGAACTGCATTGCCATCTCGAAGCCTGTTTCAAACCAGATACCGTTCGGGAGGTCGGGCGTACACTGGGACTGGAGGTGCCAGAGGATCCCGAAGACTTTCGTCGCGAATGGCTCATTACCGAGCCGGTAACCAACTTGGAGAACGCACTTAGCAAATTTGCCAATATACAATCGATTTGGGGATCCGAGGAAGTGATCGAACGCCTCGCATATGAGGCTTGTGAATACGCAGTCGAACAAGGAATAAAAATCTTCGAGTTGCGTTATTCGCCGGACTTTATTCTCAAAGGTCACGCGAATTTGAGCTTCGAAAAGATCCATCGCGCCATCGTCAAGGGTATCGAGCGCGCAAGCGCGTTGCCATTGGCAGTCGGTGTAATAGGTATCGTGCAAAAGATTCTGCCAGACAGCGAAGCCGCGTACACCGCGGACTTCATTGTCGACCACAAAGAGTCGTTTGTCGGTATAGATCTCGCGGATCAGGACATCGGTTTTGAAGTCCGGCGATTTCGCCCGTGCATCGAGAAAGCACGGGCAGCGGGACTGAATGTGACCATACATTCAGGAGAAGATAATGTTCCGCACGCACCTCAGCACGTGCGGGTGGCAATCGAAGAGCTAGGCGCACAGCGCATCGGCCATGGGGTGCATATCCTGAAGGACCCGGACACCGTTGCGTTCGTGAAAGATCGGCGGGTACTGCTCGAACTTTGCCCAACCAGTAATCTGCTTACGAGTACGGTGAGCACCATCCGCGAGTATCCCATCCGCCAGTTTATGAATGCTGGCATTCCGGTTTCAATCAATTCGGATGACCCTGGTATCTTCGATATTGATCTCTGTTACGAATACCGGCTGTTGGCAGAGTTTCTGGGGTTTGCTCAGGAGGATTTCGATCGTTGTAACGACGTTGCTGCGGCCTATAGTTTCGTGCCGCTCGAAATCAAGCAGCAGCACTGGCCCCGCGAGATCGCAGTTATCGAACACCAGTAAAACAACATCGAGCGCTATGGGATCATGGGTATCCAGATGGACGCGCGCAGATTCTCAAACCGGTTTTGAGCGGATGATTCGAATTGCATTAGCCGTCCGCGTCGACCATCGAGCGAATACAGTGTTGAGCGGAAATCAATCATGGTTGCAAGCCTGCAGAGCCTATTTGGACTAGCTGCATTTCTTTGCACTTGCTATCTGTTTAGCGAGAATCGCGCCGCAGTCAAACTCAGACTGGTTTTGACCAGTTTGATCCTACAGATAGTACTGGCAGTCGTCCTATTGAAGGTTCCGACGATGCAGCACGTGTTTATGTTTCTGACCGACTTGGTCCTGCAACTGCAGACAGCGACGGAAACGGGCACTTCATTCATCTTCGGGTTTCTCGGGGGTGGACGCTTACCCTACGAGGAAACCGTAGCCGGCGGCAGTTATGTAATCGCATTTCGCGCGCTGCCCATTTTGCTCATCACCAGCGTATTATCGTCGCTGCTCGTTTATTGGCGGATCCTGCCGCTAATCATGCAGATGATTTCCCGGGTGCTGGAAAAGTCATTGGGGATCGGTGGCGCATTGGGTCTCGCCGTATCAGCGAACGCTTTTATTGGTATGGTGGAATCGCCGTAACTCATTCGTCCCTACCTCTCGAGAGTGACGCGAAGTGAATTGTTTACCATCATGTGTGTGGGTCTCGCGACCATCTCCGGCACAATGCTCGCACTGGAGGCATCCGTGATCGGCGACGTGGTGCCGAACGCGGTACATCCGTGATCGGCGACGTGGTGCCGAACGCGGTCTGTCACTTGCTCAGCGCGTCTCTAATCACATTGCCGGGAGTGATACTCATTGGTCATCTTCTGGTCCCGGAATCCGATCCGATCACAACCGGGGATACGCCCATCAACAGAGGCGCTGCCAGCGTCATGGACGCAATTGCCGGGGGCACACAAACAGGGCTCAATCTGCTTCTCAACATTGTTGCCATGATCGTTGTCATGGTTGCGCTCGTGCATCTGCTCAATGCAGCGTTGACGCTGCTTCCGCATGTGAACGGCACCGCGCTAACGCTGGAACGGCTGTTGGGCTCCCTCATGGCGCCCGTCACCTGGCTGATGGGCGTACCCTGGACCGACGCCTTGCGCGCAGGTCATTTGATGGGAACTAAAACAAACCTTACGGAGTTTCTGGCTTAAATACAGCTTGGGCAGATGCCCGCCGAGGAAATCGGGCTGCGTACCCGGATTATCATGACCTATGCGCTGTGCGGGTTCGCCAACTTCATAAGTCTCGGCATCATGCTGACCGGACTTATCACCATGGTTCCTCAACGCAGAGGTCAGATAATTGAGCTCGGACTGAAATCCATAGCCGGTGGAACCGTCGCCACCTGCTGCACTGCTGCTATTATCGGCATAATCATCTGAACGCTACTCTGATTGGTTCAAGTGGGTGTCGATTTTGCCCGCAGGTTAACAATTAGAATAGGGGAAATCGGAATTGGATTATAAGAGTATCGAATGGCTCGATGATGTGAACGCGGTCAGGATGCTGGATCAGCGGCTATTACCCAATGAAGTAAATTATCTTGAATTTACTGATGCCAAGGGCGTTGCCTGGGCCATAACTGATATGGTGATCAGGGGGGCGCTGGCGATAGGAGCGGCGGCGGCTTATGGTCTGGCTGTGGAGTTACGCCGCCATCAAAGTGAGGATTTGGATGAATTGAATCAAGTATATAAGGAAGCGGATCAACTGCTGAGACGCTCGCGGCCTACCGCCGTTAATTTATTCTGGGCACTGAACAGGATGCAAAATGTTGTCGACAGTCAATCTGTCAATACTGGCACGGAATTAGGAAATCTCGTACTTTCCGAAGCTCATGCTATCTCGCAACAGGATATTGAATGCAATAAACAGCTAAGTTTGAATGCACTTGAACTGGTTCCACAAAATGCCAGAGTTATACATCATTGCAATACCGGTGGTTTGGGATCAGTAGGGTATGGGACAGCATTAGGCGTCATTCGCATCGCACATGAACATGGGCGTAACATCTCCGTACTTGTAGATGAAACGCGGCCACGCTTACAGGGCGCCCGATTAACAACCTGGGAATTGCAACAACTGGGTATCCCCCACAAGTTAATTGTTGATGGGGCATCTGGATTTTATATGCGGCAGGGAGACGTGGATTTTTGCGTGGTTGGTTGTGATCGTGTGGCCGCAAATGGTGATACCGCCAATAAAATCGGCACTTATAATCTTGCGCTAGTTGCACATGCCCACAATATTCCGTTTTATGTCGCCGGTCCTACATCAACCATTGATATGTCAACGAAAACCGGCAATGAAATTTATATCGAGCAAAGAGATACAACTGAAGTAACACGTGTTGGTGATGAACAAATTGCACCCGAAGGAACCGACGTAGGTAATCCCGCCTTTGACATAACGCCGGCGGATTACATTACCGCGATCATTACCGAACGAGGTATTGTGCGACCACCATATGGGGAAAACCTGCAAGCACTGTTTGAACGGAAGCTTTAGATATTGAGATCGCGTCAATGTATGACAATGTTGATAACAATCCCACTTCATCTTAACTAGCCCGGATATTGCACGAGGACTTCGGATGATGGCGCAGCACAGGTGCGGATGGGCGCAGGGCTGGAGCGCAAGTCATAGCCGTAGCTATGGCTTGCGTGAAGACCAAGCTGATGCGTGCCTGGGCAAGCCAGCGCCGCAGGAGGCAGCAAGCGATGCACAAGTTGTCGCAGATCCCGTTAGGACGAATTTGGTCGAATTGCGATTGAACTCAAGCAATTGCCGGAGCGCAGCGGCCGTCCTCCTGCAATATCGGGGCTAGACGTCACAACCAAAATTAGAAAACATGGCAGCTCACGTATTCAACGCAAAAAAGGAGGATATTTCCGAGACTGTCATCATGCCAGGTGATCCTTTGCGCGCGAAATATATTGCAGAGAATTACTTTACTGATTTCAGACAGATCACAGATGTCCGTAATATGCTCGGTTTCAGCGGCACTTTTGAAAGTAAACAATTAACCGTCGTCGGCCACGGTATGGGCATACCATCAGCATCCCTGTACTGCACTGAATTAATCAGGGAATATGGAGTAAAGCGAATCATCAGAGTAGGCAGTTGCGGGACCATAAGTAAATCCGTCCAATTGAGGGATCTTGTGATCGCCATGGGCGCATCTACCGACTCAAACGCAAATCGTGTTCGTTTTAACGGTCATGATTTCGCTGCAATTGCAGACTACGAGTTGATGAATAGTATTGTAACCGCAGCAAAAAAACTGAAAATCAAATATTGTGTGGCAAACGTTTTTACATCCGATTACTTTTACCCGCCTCAGGGGACTGAAATGTGGGACGTCATGGAAAAGTGCAATATTCCTGTAGTCGAGATGGAAATCGCCGGCATCTATGGAGTAGCAGCGGAATATGGCGCAAAGGCCGTGGCACTGTGCACGGTGAGTGACGAAGTGCTAACCGGCAAAGGTTTATCGATTGAAGAACGACAATGTAGCTTTGATCAGATGATCGAAGTTGCGTTAACCGCGGTTATTGACCTTGATTAATGTAATAGGAAGAATCTTCAAGTGTAGTAGTCGCGACCTGATCTGATAGCCCGCAATCGTCGGCATATTCACCTAAACGCTACTCTGATTGATTCATCTGAGCGTCGATCTTTGCCCCAAGGTTCCGAGCGTCCGTCAAGACCTGTCGTTCATTCATGGATAAAACCTTGCGATCCCGCATCAGCACTTTCCCATCAACGATCGTCGTCTGGACGTCGTCGGCACGCACGGCATAAACCAGATGCGATATAACGTCGTACAACGGGGTCAGATGCGCCCCATCCAATGAGATCTGGATCAGATCTGCGCGTTTGCCGACTTCGAGACTGCCCGTAATCTGTTCCAGATGCGCCGCTCTGGCGCCCATGCTGGTAGCCAGTGAAAGTACCGTCGACGCGGGCATGATCTTGGGCTTGAGCAACCGTGCCTTGTGGATCAATGAAGCGAGCTTGATCTCGTCCCACATGTTCAAGTCGTTATTGGACGCGGCCCCATCGGTTCCCAGACCCACCGCCAGACCCGCCTGCAGCATCTCCGGTACCGGCGAGAAACCGGAACCCAGCTTCAGGTTCGAGGAGGGATTGTGCACTACGCCAACTCCCCGCTGCGCCATGATTGGGATCTCTGATTTCGTTGGCCATACAAGATGCGCACCAATCGTGGGACCGGCAAAGAACCCGATGCTATCCAGATGATCCACTGGGGTTTGGCCATACATATCCTTGACGATTTTCACCTCGGTTGCAGATTCGGATATGTGGATTAGGGCGGGGACACCAAGCTCTGTCGCTCGGTTTCGAACGTGTTTCAGATTCTTTGGGTTTACCGTATAAGCTGCATGGGCGGCCAGGGCCGGTACTATGCGCGAGTTTTTGCCCCTCCAGCGACTCACGAAGTCTTCAGCCTTGGTCATGGCGTCGTCGAAATTCTTGGTATATCCGCTCTCTTGTTCAATGATGGGTGCGCCGATGATGGCACGTAACCCACATTCATCGACAACTTGCGCTATCTCGTTTGGATGGAAATAACTGTCGACAAATGTGGTGGTACCACCATGGATCATTTCCAGACAGGCCAGACGACTGCCGATCGTTACGAAATCTTCATTAACGAATTTGATCTCTGCGGGAAATATGTAGTCTTCCAGCCACTCCATAATATCCATATCATCCGCAATGCCGCGTAGCAATGTCATTGCCGAGTGAGTATGACCGTTGATCAGACCCGGCATGACGACCCGGTTGTCACCCTGCAACCGTTTCCTCGCCCGGAAGGCGCTCTTGACTGCGCTGGCCTCATCAACGGCAACGATGGCTCCGTCCTTGATGGCGACCGCTCCATGCTCGATTACGTCGCCACTGCTATTCATGGTAACGACGTAGTCAGCTTCGATAATCAGGTCTACGGATTCCTTCCGGGTCCCTGCCAATGTAGACGTGCTGATCGCGATTGCGAGCAGGCCCGCGAATACGCGCCAAAGTTCACGATGAGGTATTCGCATAGTCGATTTCTCTCTTGTTTCGGACATATATGACCGGAAACCCCGTGACAAAAGTAGAGAGTCCGGGAAGACCCGGACTCTCTTGTTGGCGCTATACCAAAGGCAAAAGCAGATCAGAAATTGTATTTAGCCTGCATACCCCAGGTGGGCGGTTCGTTAACCAACCCCGACATGGTCGTAGAGTTGAAGTCGAAGAAATCGAGCGCGACAAGCGGAGCTTCTTCATTGGTGATGTTCCGTCCGTAGGCAGAGATTTCCCACTTGCCGTCGCCTGCGACATATCCCACTCGGACACCGCCTTCGATTCGATCATCAAACTTGAATTCGACAGCCTCATACAGCGCGTCTGTAATCTCACTGCGGAAGAACCAGTCGGTCAGGACGTACACTTCGCCTGAGAATGCCGGCCGCCCATAACGGAATGTGAGGTTGCCTATCCATCTCGGGGCATTTGGCAGGGAATTACCATCGATTAGGAATTGCCCGGGTACCGCGGGATTTGGCGGATCCAACACCGTACAGGCGTTGCCGCAAACCCCAATGCCCAGTGTGGGATCATCGATCTCCGTGTCGTTCAAACTCAAACCGGCGGTAAACAGGATGGAATCGGTAGGCGCAAATTCGAGATCCGCCTCGAAACCGTAACCGATGGTCTTATCGGCGTTGATAAGTCCGATTGTGTTGATCATACCGCCGATCACCGCTAACTGTTGATCAGACATTTCGAAATAGAAGCCTGTCAGATTCAGTCGCATGCGGTTGTCAAACAACTCGCTCTTGATACCGCCCTCAACCGACCAGATGGTTTCCGATTCTCCGACGTCAGGTACCGAGTCGCGCGCGAGGATACTGGGCGCCTTGTAACCTCGCGAAAATCGTCCATAAACATTAACATCGTCGTTGACCGCATAGGTCAAACTAAAATCGCCGGTGACTTCGGAATCTGAAGCATCGGTCATAAATGTTGCGCCCGCCGGCGGGAAATTGAAGTTTGCGGCAGTATAAACGGCCACATGTTCCTTATCGTCATCGGAATAACGCAGACCAGCCTGCAATGTTAAACGGTCATTTATCTCGTAATCGATGGATCCGAATATGGCCCAGGCATTGGTTTCTTGGAATTGCTGTGCTACCAACGGCGGTATAGCCAGCGGCGGAGCCCCGAACCCTGAAAAGGAAGTCGCATTGATCTGGTCGATGCGAATATCCTCGTAGAAATAGTAAAAGCCAACGAGCCAGTCGAGCCTGCCCCAATCATTACTGGCAAAACGCAATTCCTGAGTGATCTGTTCGTGGTCGGCTACGGCATCGCCCGTCTCGAGCGCCCATTGATCACCAAAACCAAGCACATCGCGCAGGAACGGGACGTTGCCCGGAAAGATCGGACCGGTGATCGAACCGCCGTCGACATCACCCTGGTTCTTGTTGCCAACGATACTGCGGTATCCGGTGATTGACGTCATGGTAATACTGCCGAAATCGTGCTCGACAGTGCCGGTAATGTTCCACTGCTCCAGCTCTGAAGCAGCGCGTTCGAGGGAATCGTGGGCGATGGTATCCCGATCGACGCCCACAAAACCTTCACCGACTTCGAAAATGCCCGCGACAAAGCCGTTCGGTCCTTCGAACTGATTGTGATAACCAACGTTGATCAGGACACTGGTTGCGTCGGAAGGCGTCCAGTGTAATTGCACGCGACCAGCGATTTCTTCGAACGCACCAAAGGCGTCGTCCTCTTCAAAGCCGACGGCCACGTTATCGATCCAGTCAGACCGGCCGTTGTAGAAGATCGACGCGCGAGCGGTCAGGTTATCCGGTGACAGGCTACCGCTGATTGCGGCCTGCACATTGCGAAAATCATAACGACCATATGACACATCGACATAACCCTCGGTTTCTTCCGTGGGTCTGGCTGATTCAAACTTCACGACACCCGCGGGAGTATTACGACCAAACAGTGTGCCCTGAGGTCCGCGCAGGACTTCCACGGACGCGATATCGAACAGTGGGAACGCCTTAACGGAAACATTCTCCAACACGACGTCATCGTACACCACTGATACAGGCTGGGAAGCATTGGCATCAAACGAGACGTTACCAACCCCGCGGATATAAAAACGTGGTGCCACACGGCCGTTGGATGTTTCCACGTACAGACTGGGCACCCGCGCCGTAAGCGCCAATATATCCGCGCCTGACGACATAAGGACGTTCATGTTTTCTTCGCTCAAGGTCGCAACAGAGAGCGGGACATCCTGAATATTTTGCGCCCGCTTTTGCGCGGTAACGATGACCTCCTCCAGTACGCCGTCCTGTGCAAAGACACTTGCGCTAAAACTCAAAGCACATGCGACGCAAACCATGTTTTTGAATCGAAATATTGATGATTCTCGTTTCATTTTATTCAATCCCCTCGCCAGCGCCTGAACCGTAAAGGACATTCGCCTAAACGTCCGATCACCTGGTTACGATCTACAATCTGATTTGTACAATAATTGTGTACGGTATTGTACAGATATCGTTAACGGTTTCATGTGCCATAAACTGACAACTCTAAAAACGCTGTGAAGATCAGTGTATTGGAATAACTTCTTAAGGAATACCTCCGCCAGCGGCGTTGCTGGAGTCCGTCGACCGACGAAAAAATACGCCTCACCGGGCTAGATACGCAGCTTCGGCTGTGTCGATAATGATGCGATACGGGTAAAAACACTAAACAAGGGCTACGGTGCATCTCTGATACGTCGACGCCTCTTTAACGCGACAATTAAGAAGGAATGTTCCCATGGGACAATTCACCGGTTTCGCCGGCATCGTAGCGATACTGTTTTCGGTTTATCTTGCATCAAGCAACCGTCAGGCGATCAGCTGGCGTCTCGTGATATGCGGGCTGAGTCTGCAAATGTTCCTGGCTATGTTCATATTGAGGACACCCTGGGGGCAGGAACTATTTCGCTTGCTGGGTAATGCGGTGGAAAAAGTGTTGAGCTTCGCACAGGAGGGCTCTGGATTTGTGTTCGGTCCACTGGCATCTCAGCCGGACACAATGGTGGAACTTTTTGGTCCAGGCGGTGGCTACATATTCGTATTCAGCCTTGTCCCGGTGTTTATCTTTGTCGCGTCTCTTGCCGCCCTGGCCTATCATTTCGGCATCATGCAACGTGTCGTTGGAGTTATGGCCTGGGTCATCTACCGGATCATGGGAGCCAGCGGTGCAGAAGCAACGTCCAATTCCGCCAGTGTGTTCGTAGGCCAGGTGGAAGCACAGATAATGATAAAGCCGTATCTTGCCAGTGCTACCCAGTCGGAATTGTTGGCTGTCATGGCGGGCTCCATGGCATGTATCGCCGGCGGCATAATGGCTGTCTATATCCAGATGGGCATTCCAGCCAACTATCTTATGACGGCTAGCATTATGGCGGTGCCCGGGGCGTTGGTGATATCGAAGATCCTTTTGCCTGAGACAGAGGACTCACCGACCAAGGGATCCGTCAAGCTCATTGTGGAAAACAAATCCGTGAATGCCATGGATGCCATGGTGAGCGGCGCGACTGACGGTCTCAAGATCGGAATTGTCGTCACAGCTATGTTGATCGCCATCATTTCCTTGATTGCCATGATCGATTATCTGCTGGGAGGCCTGGGCAGATATCTGGTAGAGACATTTTTAGAACCTGGCGCGGATGCGATGTTCTTCAACATGGATCTTCACAATCTCACACTGGGCAGCATATTCGGTGCGTTCATCTATTACTTGGCGCTCATTATGGGTGTACCAACGCAGGACGCCGCCTTCGTTGGCGGCCTGCTGGGGACAAAGCTGGTCCTGAATGAGTTTGTCGCCTATAGCCAGCTGGCACCGATGCTCGCGAGCGGCGAATTGCATCCGAAGTCGATACTCATAGCGACTTTCGCTCTATGCGGATTCGCCAGCTTCAGTTCGGCGGCTATGCTGATTGGCGGGATCGGGGAGTTGATCCCAGAACGGAAACATGAACTGGCAAACCTGGGTATGCGCGCGATGATCTGCGGAACGCTGGCCTCCTATCTTTCTGCAACTCTGGCCGGCATTCTGCATGCGGACCCAGGTTCACCGGAAACGGACTCACTGCTCCTGCCCGTGACTGTCATGCTGATCGCGGTTGCGGTAATCGCGGTATTCAGTTTGCGGGCGAACAACGATAAGAAAGTCGCTAATGTTTGATTCTGTAACCAAGGCCTACCTGATCCGCACATCAATCCATTGTTCGAACTTTGGGTACTTCTCGATTAGTTCCATCCTATCCCCCAGCACAAAGTGTTCCCAGTCAAATGCCGGGGCCATGGTGGTGCCGATGAGGGTGTAGCCGTGACTTCCTGCTGAAATCGGGCGTGAGCCCTGCCAAACGTACCGGGGCACGAGAATCTGGGGGTGCATTCCGGCTGCAAGGTCCGTTCCCAAAACGGCAACTGTTCCAGTTTCGTCAGGATAGAGCAGCAGCATCTCCAGGGCATCTCCAGCGTAGAAATGATAGATTTCATCGGTGTCCAAGACATGCATTGCAGAAAAGTCTGTTGCCGTTATCAACGCATAAATCGCCGTGCCATAGGGCATGTCCTTCGCATAGCGTTCGGGTAACGCGGAACAGGGAATACTTTCCGGCGACAAATAGGTCTGTTTGAAATACCCTCCTTCACGAGGCAGTGGTTCAAGCCCAAGTGTCGCAATGATCTCTCGTGCATTCATAGCAAATCCTCGTTCTGGAGGAACGTCGGAAAGGGATCGCGATACTGAATAGGTTTTCCTTATTTCATCAGCAACGAATCATGCTAACCCGCATATTGCATGAAGGGTCCTGGATGCTCGCTGAGGACGCGCGCGTCCGGGCGCGGCGCTGGGGAGCGGCAAGCATAGCCGTAGCTATGGTTGGCGTGAAGCGCAAGCTCAGGCGTGTGCGGACCCGCAAGGGCCAGGATAGGTGCGCGATGCAGTAAAACGTGTATTTTGTCGCCATTGACATCAAAACTTCATAAGGAAACGGTTTCCGGGGCATCGCGCGGCGTGACCGCCAGAGATGGCGGAAATGCAGACAATGCACGAGTCCAGGGATGGACGAGGTAGAACGACGCAGGAGCCAAAGTCGAGGAGCGTTTTTCTGCCCTTCATGCAATATGCCGGTTAAAGTTCAGTCCTGAATTTGGTTCACGCTCTAATCCACCCAGGAGTCGATAATGAATGAGAAGACACGGCGGTTGCTCCGGGCGGCAATCGGGGTTGCACATGATGCAAGAGAGAACGGCAATCACCCTTTTGGCGCCTTGCTGGCCGATCAAGCCGGCAACATTCTCCTGCAAGCCGAAAACACCGTTGTCACTGACAACGATTCCACCGCTCACGCGGAATTAAACCTGATGAGGCTGGCATCGGGCAAATACAATCGAGATTTCCTGAAAAATTGCACGCTGTATACCAGCACAGAGCCCTGCCCGATGTGTTCCGGTGCGATATTTTGGGGGAATGTCCGCCGGGTCGTGTACGGGCTCAGTGAAGAAGCTCTCTATGAATTGGCGGACGAGGCCAGCGAAGATGTGCTGCGGTTACCCTGTAAAGATGTGTTTGAAAGAGGGCGAAAGCAAGTGGAGGTTATCGGACCAGTACTTGAAGAAGAAGCCCGTGAAGTTCATGCAGGCTTTTGGATATAAACTTGCTATGCAGCAAACTATTACCCAGGTTTTGAAGCAAGAATCTTCCACGCTCAAACTAGAGATGTGGGCACCAAGCGAGACATGTGATGACAGATGATCCCGTTCTTATCAATGACTGGCATCCAGTGGCTAGCCTGGAGCAGTTTAGCAACTCTGATATATTGGCCCGGCCGATTGCTCGAGGAGGATCTCGTATTGTGGCGTGTTGCCGGGCAAACAGTGGCCTGGCAGGACTTATGCGCCCACCGTGGCACACGGTTGTCACTCGGCAAAACTGACGGCGACACTCTCGCCTGCCGCTACCATGGCTGGCTATATAACCCGGAAGGCCGATGTGTTGGTATTCCAGCGCACCCGGCACAAACGCCACCGAAACGAGCCAGGGTCAGGAGCTACAAGGTACGAGAACGTTACGGTCTGGTTTGGGTCACGGTGGGCGAACCCGAATGCGACATTCCAGTTTTCCCGGAGTGGGATGATGACAGCTTTATGCAGATTTTGTGCGGACCCTACCGCAACATTCCGGCCAGCGCGCCCCGCATCGTCGAGAACTTTCTCGACATCGCCCATCTTCCTGTGGTTCATGGCGGTATTCTTGGCGATCTGGGTCGGCCAGAAATTGCAGACTACCACGCAAAGATCAGTGCGGACGGAGTCACATCGGGGAAAATAAAAATCTTTTCACCCAGGTTTTCTGAAAATGAAGGTGAGACCGTGTTCTACACGTTTAGCGCCTTTCGTCCATTGACGGCACATTTCGTATTGGAAACGCGACGTGAAAATCTGGCGATGATGCTGGTCGTGACACCCCACGGGGAATTTGAAAGTACCGCCTATATGCTGGCTGCTCACCCGGCAGGGGGTGACGTCTCAGCGCATGAGATCAGAAAACAGCATGCAATCATCTTTGGGCAGGATGAGCCGATCCTAACCTCGCTCCGACCAGAATTATTGCCGCTAGATCTGCAAAGCGAACTGCATTTGCCGTCCGACAGAATGGCGGTTGCATACCGCCGATGGCTCAATGACTTAGGCTTGAGTTTCGGGACGTCTTGATTATGGACTGCCGCGTCGCGCGAGCCGTTCAGTTCGCGAGTTTGCCGATTACTATTTGAGTCGTGTTGCACCGATATCGGCGTTGAGATCGAACAGCATTGGTCTGTCTACCGTATCCATGTAGGAATGTTCTGAATGTTAGCCGTCTTCGCAATGTTAACTTCCCATGGAAGTGAGCGACATGTAGCAAGCGATGAAAAATCAATCCAGGTCTAGCCCGCATATTGCATGAGTACGGCGGTGACATGCTGACGTTGCTGAGTAGATTCATGACGTTAACGTGTGATTTTGGATACCTGTCGGCGTTACAGTTTGCCTATCCCGATTCTCGCTAGTCCTGACACCCGCTATGCGCACATGCTCCGTCAGCCATAGACTCGCTATGGCTTCGGTCGCGAGCACGCACAGCGGGCGCCCCCTTCGCTGCGCAATCCTGCTTCGCTCGGGTACCGGCCCGGGTCCATCCATGGACCGGGCGTTCGTCCCTCTGGGACTCACCCAGCGCGAGTTCTCGGGATACTCATGCAATATGCGGGCTAGTAGGGCGTGTCCCCACCATCAGCATTAATTGCCTGACCACGAATAATGTTGGCATGATCGGACAAAAGAAATGCGGCCACTCGCCCAATTTCCAGGGGCTCGATATGCCGGCCCAACTGTGCCGGTACCATGGTCTTGAAAAGTTCTTTTGGATCTTCACCAATGCGGTGGCCGACAGCTTCAGCACATTCCACGAGCATGGGGGTATTCACGCCGCCGGGACAAATAGCGTCCACGTTAATATTATGTGCGCTCAATTCTGTCGACAATGAGCGGGTTAGATTGATAACGGCGGCCTTGCTGGCATTATATCCAGCCATATTTGGATAGCCTACTTTGCCGCAATTGGAGGCAATGTTGACGATTGTGCCGGCTTTCTCTGCATCAATGAGCATTTTCGCGAAAGTCCTGCAGCAACTGTGTGTGCCGATGACATTGACTTCCATTTGCGCCTGCCAGTCTTTCACGCTGGCACTGAGATTTTCCCCTAGCCGAATGATTCCTGCGTTGTTTACGAGACCATTCAGATAACCGAAATGTGATTGTGTGGCGGTTAATGCGTTTTCGACGGATTGTTCATCGGCGACATCTACAACTGTTGTAAAAACGGCGTCGTCACGGACAGGTGATTCGCTAATAAGAGAATCTCTCGCGGCAGACAGTGTTTGTTCATCAAGATCTCCAACGGCGACCCGTGCACCCGCTTCGAGTATCGCGCGGGCAATTCCATGGCCTATGCCCCTGGCACCGCCGGTGATAAAAACCACTTTATCTTCTAACATTGTTTTCCTTTAACAAATCATGCTGTTCAATGCCCCGCCAGACCCCGGTCCTTGTTGGACGCTCCTGCTAATCTCTTTGCACGGTATCGGGGGAAAAAGCTGGCAGGCACACTGCAATGTATTCAGCACCGCCAGGAGATGGAGTGCTGTACTGCCCCCATTCTCCGGAACGGACTATTACAGCCTGACCCGCGTTCACATCAATATTACAGTCACGCAGGTGGAGATGAAGTGATCCGTTCATAACTACCGTATATTCATCAAACTCAGCAGTCTGACCGGGTTCCGTCCAACCGCTCGGACTTCGCATGCGTGCGATGCTCAGTGCTTGAGTCTTGCTGTTGACCAGACCGACAAATTCTTCGATTTGCTTCGGTGGCGTACCGGCGGCTTGAATTGTTGTAGGACTCTCAATTACTGTTGCCATATGCAGATCCCCTCTTCGTCCAACGACTAAGCTAACGGGATTAAAAACTTAGTCCGAAATTGTCCGTATATCAATCTGCGAAAGTGCTGCTACCGGTCTGAGCTATCACACATGACTACATCTCAGACAGGATGTTTTTCACGAGCTCCACGAACTTCGGCAGGGCCAGGGCCGCTGTCGCCATAACTTCTTCCTCCGTCGTCTTTCTGCCTGAGCCCAACACCGAAACAGCAATATTTGTAATGGTGCTGATGCCCAGCACCTTCATTCCGCAGTGATTTGCGACCACCACTTCCGGCACGGTCGACATACTTACTGCATCAGCGCCCAAGGAGCGAAACATTCGGATCTCCGCTGGGGTCTCAAAAGTAGGCCCGGCCCAGTACGCATAAACCCCCGTACGTATTGGAATGTCCAGTCGATGAGCGACTCTTTTCGCTAATTTCATTAAATCGAGATCATACGCCTGGGTCATGCTGGTAAACCTGGGACCAAACACCTCTATGTTTATCCCTCTTAGTGGGTCACTACCGGTTGCACCGGGGAAATTTATATGATCTTCGATCAGCATGAGATCACCTGCCTTGAATCCTTCGTTAATGCCGCCGGCAGCATTGGTGATGACAAGCTTCTCCACACCCATCAGTTTCATTACCCTGACCGGAAACGTTACCTGCGCAGGTGAATAACCTTCATACATGTGAACACGTCCCTGCATGGCCATTACGAACTTGCCGCAAAGTTTGCCGATTACCATTTGACCGGTATGACCGGGCGCGCTGGAAACCGGAAAATTCGGGATGTCAGCGTAAGGAATGACCACGCTGTCTTCGATCTCGCCAGCCAGAGGGCCAAGACCGGTTCCCAGAATCAAGCCGACATGAGGCGTAAGGTCGCACACCTTCCGAATGGCAGCACATGCTGATTCGTAGTGCGAGATTTCATATGATGTCATCAGGCTCAATCTCCACCTAAATTGTCAGGTTTGTGGTAATTCCGTGTGGTTCGCTGACGAATTGTGTGCCCTACCGCTGCGGTGATGAATGTGGAGACCAAACATCATTAACAGAACGATTCCATATAGCAAAGCACAGCATATAAACACTGCAGAGATACTAAACCACTCAACGATTTTGCTACTGGCATACGGCGCTATGGTGCCGCCGACACCGCCACACAGATACATAAAGGTTATATGTCGATAGTCGGGTTTCTCGATATACGACAGACCCCATGCTATGAAGGAGTGATAAACCGCAGCAATTGCCAGACCAAACACGTACGCATTTACGGAGATCCAATCCATTGATGGAACCAGAGCGAAAAAACCGACACTGGCGCAGCCAACGATCACGGCTGCGGCGATAAAACTCTGTATGCTTAACCTCAGCACGACAAACGTTGACAGCAGAGAACCTACCAAGCCCGCAAAATATATTTTTGAAATTACACCACCAGCAATATCCGGAGTAATGTCGAATTTTTCCTCCAGAAAAATCGGGAGCCAGATTATTGGCGTAAATTTACAGATCAGAACCAGCAATAGACCTACGCCTGCAACCGTAAGCCCCGTGCTCCATTCGGTTCCATCGGCGTGCTGCTCTTGTTGTTCGTTGACAAATTGAAATTGTGCAAACAGCGCCAGAGACAGAATCAGTACCGCTACGCTTGCGACGGACAGATAGCCCCAACTCCAGAGAAAATTGCCTGCGAGAAGTGACGCAACCACGAACGGGAAAATCATTCCTCCGGTGTTAAAAAACGCATCCTGCGCGACAAGTATCGAACCGCGCTGTTTTTCGTTCCAAAGCGCTGTAATGATGGTGCTCGAAGCACATACGCCCACACCACAGGCAACCCCGATAACGGTCAGAGCAACGGATAACACGGCAAAGCTGATTTGAGCGTGGATTGCCGCTGCGGCGCCAATGACCAGAATGTAGCAGGTTATGATCACATCCTTGATTTTGAAACGTCGAAACAGCGCCAGGGACAGGAGATTTCCCGCTAATATTCCGCCCAGAAACCAGGAAAATTGAGCGGCAACCGCGGTCACAGGTGTTCCATACTGCTCGGCGATGGGTTTGATTACCAATCCAATTTGCGCCGCAAAACCTGCCAGCGTAAACGAGATCAGCAAACTCATTGTTGTCAAACTAATCTTGTTTAATGACATTAGGTTGGCTCTTCACCCATAGCGCGTTCAGAAAACTGCGACCGATCTTTTTTGATGCCGCCTAACAACGAGTATTTCAATCTTGCCGGAGAGCTTCAGGCGCTAATTTTGTCGCTCTGTGTAAAAAGGAACGGGGTTCGAACACGAAGCTGATTTGCTAGTTAGGATTCTTGGTGCACCGAGTATACTTCGACTCGTTGACCTTTCGTCCCCCTTTCTGATGAAAACTGCTGTATCATTTTGTCAGCAATTCTTGGTATTGCGAAACCTCGTCATAGCGGGGACGCGGCTGCAAGGCGGCGGACGGACCGAATTGAATGCCTTAATCCACGGCTCTGTGCGCCGGCTACCATGACTCTCCTGATTAGCGTGAAGGGCATCGCAACCCTGCTGCTGGCCTTATGCACGGCAGTGATAAAAAAGGAAACCCACAAAATGTCGCCGTCGTCGCGAGAGGCAATGATTTTTCCGTTGGGCGGGAAAACTTAGACTCATGACAGAAGATCCGGTATTGCTCAACGATTGGCATCCGGTGGTAACAGTCGCAGAGCTGGAGGAGACGCCCGTAATAGGGACTCGATTGCTGGACGAAGATATTGTCGTTTGGCGTGCGGGAGATCAGGTTCATGCCTGGCGGGATTCGTGTGTGCATCGGGGGACTAAACTGTCCCTGGGCAAGATTATCGACGATGCCTGCATCCAATGTCCTTACCACGGATGGGTATACGACAGCGAGGGTCAATGTATACGGATACCCGCCATACCGGATCATACGCCGCCGACACAAGCGCGCATTAAGACTTTCGAGGTGCGGGAAGCGTATGAATTGGTATGGGTGTGCATGGGTAAACCCGCCAATGAAATCCCTCCTTTCCCGGAATGGGATAAACCGGATTTCAGAAAACTCCTGTGCGGACCACACCCGGTGCAGACCAGTGGACCTCGCATTATAGAAAACTTTCTCGATGTCGCACACTTCCCGTACGTTCACGAAAACGTCCTTGGCACCCAGGAACACACGGAGGTCATCGACTACGAAGTAACGACGGGCGCCACAGGAGTAGTGGCGACCAACGTTAAATTCTTTCAACCGGATCCTTATGGAACAGGCGTAGGGGACACGGTCGAGTACAGCTATCACGCAGCACGACCACTGACCGCTTATCTATTGAAGGAATCCGAAGGCCCGCAATTTTCCGTTGTTTTGTTTATCACTCCCCATACTCCGATCGAAAGCACGGCCTGGATGTGGATGACGATGAACTACGGTCATGACATTGCGGAGCAGGAGTTAATCGATTGGCAGAATAATATATTCTTTCAAGACAGGCCGATCGTGGAATCCCAGCGGCCGAAATGCCTGCCGTTGGATCCCGGCGCCGAGATGAGTATGCGTCCCGATAAGATTGCCGTCAGTTATCGCCGATGGTTAGCCGAGCTTGGGATGACATTTGGCGTCGAGGGATAAGAAAATCGATCCCAGTTGCTGAGGTTCCGTCCGCTAACGCTCTCAGTCTTGCGGGTCGAACGCCCCCAGGGCCCCTGGCGGTTGCGCTAGGCGGCATGTAGTTCTTGCGCTTGCGAAGACCTGTTTAAGGCATAAGAAAATCAATCCGACGCAATGACGGATTGTAGTCTCGAGGCCGGACATTTTTCGCATCGAATTGGATCGGCGTGGAATCGAAACTCTCGATGCGCCGGACATTAAATGAGTCAGGCGTGAACTGGAATTGGCGAGTCGCGCCCCACGCGGTTCGTGAACCAGATCCCGGGGTCCGCAGACGAAGCTGATTTGCTAGTTAGGATTCTCGTCGCACCGAGTATACTTCGACTCGTTCACATTTCGTCTCCCCCTTCTGATGAAAACTGCGATATTATTTTTTCAGCAATTCTTCGAATTGCAGAACCTCGGCGTAGCGGGGACGTGGCCACAGGGCGGCAGACCGACCGATTTTAAGCCTTCTAACCAACGGCACCGTGCCCGCTACCATGACCTTACTGCTTAGCTTGACGGGTATCGCGACGCTGCTGGGCCTCGCGTTCCTGCTTTCGGAAAACAGATCGGCCGTCAATTACCGGACGGTTACCGTCGCGTTCCTGATTCAGGCCGGGCTGGCTGCGCTCATTCTGTACGTGCCGTTCGGCAAGGACTTGCTTGGGGGATTGGTCAGTGCGGTACAGCACGTGATCAACTACGCCAACGAGGGCATTGAGTTTTTGTTTGGCGACATAGGCAGGGGCAAGATCGGGTTCACCATCGCCTTTCACGTGCTACCGGTGATCATCTTCTTCTCTGCATTGATGTCGACGCTTTACTACCTGGGTGTTATGCAACGGGTGATTTCGGTGTTCGGCGGCTGGTTGCACAAGCTGCTGCAGACTAGTCACATCGAGTCGATGTCAGCGGTCTCCAACGTCTTCATCGGGCACACGGAGGCGCCGCTGGTTGTGCGCCCATACCTCGCGGGTATGACGCAATCCGAATTGTTTGCAGTGATGACCGGTGGCTGCGCCACCATTGCAGGCGCCGTAATGGCCGGCTATGCGGCGATGGGCGTTGACCTGAATTACCTTATTACCGCGAGTTTTATGGCCGCCCCGGGTGGATTGTTGATGGCCAAGATTGTCAAACCCGAGGTGGATTCGCGTGATGTGGAAGTCCAAAACGTGCACTACAGTGAGGCGCAGCAGCCGGTCAATATTTTTGAAGCGATTGGCAACGGTGCCTTGGACGGACTCAAACTGGCCTTGAACGTCGGTGCCATGTTGTTGGCCTTCGTCGCCATGGTTGCCCTACTCAACGGCTTGATCTCGGGGGTGGGCGGACTATTCGGGTATGATGGGGTGACGTTGCAGGGGATGTTGGGCGTCGCGTTTTCGCCGTTGGCTTATGTACTTGGTGTCCCATGGAGTGAGGCCGTGACAGCGGGCAGCCTCATCGGCCAGAAACTAGTCGTCAATGAATTCATCGCCTACGTGGATTTTGTCGAGATCAGGGATACGCTGTCTGCCCGAACGCAGGTCATCGTAACATTTGCCTTGTGTGGCTTTGCGAACCTTTCCTCCATCGCGATTTTGCTCGGGGGGCTGGGGAGTATTGTCCCGGAGCGCCGGCAGGATATTGCGCGGATGGGGCTAAAGGCCGTACTCGCCGGGACATTGTCGAACTTAATGAGCACTACCCTGGCCGGGCTGTTTTTCCAGCTGCAGATATGAGAACTCGAATATGACTGCAAAACACATAAACGCGAAGCCCGGGGATTTCGCTGAAACTGTGCTCATGCCGGGAGATCCGCTGCGCGCTAAGTTCATTGCGGAAAACTATTTCGACGACGTCCGGCAGGTCAACGACGTTCGCAACATGCTGGGTTATACCGGTACCTATCGAGGTGCTCCCGTGTCGGTGATGGGCCATGGCATGGGGATCCCGTCGATATCCATTTATTGCACGGAGTTGATACAGGAATTTCAGGTCAAGCGGATCATCCGAGTCGGTAGCTGTGGATCGGTCAACCCGGCAATCAAACTTCGTGAGATCATCATCGCATTGGGTGCCTGCACGGACTCCAGGGTGAATCGCGTACGGTTCAAGAACTACGATTTCGCCGCTGTTGCCGACTACGAGTTGCTGGAAAACGCGATTGCCGCTGCGCGCAACAGAAACATTGCGTTTCATGTCGGCAACGTATTCTCTTCGGATCTGTTGTATACGCCGGATCAGGAGATGTTCGACGTCATGGAAAAGTACGGAATTCTGGGCGTCGAAATGGAAGCCGCGGGTCTTTACGGGCTGGCGGCTGAATTCGGTGCCCAAGCCCTAGCCATATGCACTGTTAGCGATCACATCAGAACGGGCAAGGCCCTGTCTGCCGAGGAGCGGCAAACGTCTTTTGCGGACATGATCGAGATCGCCCTGGATGCTGTTGTATTGGGTGCAGCCTAATCCTAGTCTCAAGGGGTCAGAGTTGTTGATCACTGTTGAGATCAACAACTCTGACCCCTTGTAACTGACAGGATTACGAGACCGGAACTCGTGCCAAGACGAGTTGCACCTGCTTCGAGCATGCCCATCGCCGTGGCGTAATCGCGAATACCGCCGCTGGCTTTTACCCCTACTTCCGGACCGACGCTGGAACGCATCAGGCGAACGTCCTCAATGCTGGCGCCGCCGCTGGAAAATCCGGTGGAAGTCTTGACGTAATCGGCGCCGGCCGCGACCGAAAGCTGGCATGCCCGGGCTTTCTCATCATTGTTCAGCAGGCAGGCCTCCAGTATGACTTTTACTATCCGACCCGCGGCGACACCGACTACCCCGGCGATATCGGCTTGCACAAAATCCTCGTCGCCGGCTTTCAGTGCGCCGACGTTTATCACCATATCCAGTTCGTCGGCACCCTGTTCCACGGCAATGCCGGCTTCGAAGGCCTTAACCTGAGGAGCAACGACCCCGGACGGGAAGCCGATAACGGTGCACACGCGCACGTGAGAGTCCTTCAAGCTGTCGGCGGCTAAAGCAACGAAGACCGGCGATACGCACACCGAATGGAATCCGGCCTTGTTAGCCTCTTCACAAAGCTGCCGGATCTGCGACCGAGTTGCTTGGGGTTTCAGCAACGTGTGATCTATGGTCGCTGCAAGATCAATCTCGTGTTGTGGCACGTCGGATTCCTCCGTTTTTTTATTAGGCTGCTGAAAAAGTCTCTTGTGCCGGCTGAGAATTTTTCAACAGCCTGATAGGACATTACCAGCGTACTGACAGCCTCTCCAAACCTCTAAAAACCAACCCTGTCCGGTAGGCCGGTTGCTCCTCACCTAGCCGCAAACCGGGCAGGCAGCGCAATAAGGTATCGAACAGGATGGCGAGTTCCAAACGCGCGAGCGGCGCTCCTAGACAGAAATGTTTGCCCTTGCCAAAGGCAACGTGCGGATTGGGATTTCGGCTAATGTCGAAGTCATCGGCGTTATCGAAAGCCTCGCCGTCGCGATTGGCCGATCCATAGAGTAAACCAACCATGTCACCCTTGCGGAAGGCAAAATCAGCGTAAGTCATATCTTCCAGAACGATGCGGTGAAACAAGTGCAAAGGTGAATCGTAGCGCAAGATCTCTTCCACCGCGGAGCTGGTCATTGAAGGATGATTTTGCAACCGTTGCATCTGCTGAGGATGGCGCAGTAGCGCGAGTAGACCGTTACCAGCAGCGTTAACTGTCGATTCGTGGCCGGCGTTTAGGAGCATCATGCAGGTCGAGATTAACTCATCGTTGCTTAGCTTCTCGCCGTCGTCTTCGACGTGCACAAGGGCGCTGATGAGATCCGTTTCGGGTGCCGACCGACGGTCCGACACCAATTCGTCGAGCATACTGGAGAATTCCGCAACCGCGGATTCAGCAAGTGCCTCGTCCTCGGGCGTACTGTTCTTTTCATAGAGTCGGACAATATTGGCCGACCACGGTCGTAGCCGGTGACGTTGCTCTGAGGGCCAGCCAAGCAGCTCGGCGATCACAAACACGGGTAGGGGTATTGCCAGCTCGTTAATGAAATCCATTTCCCCGCGCGGCGCTAACTGTTGCAATAATTCGTCCACCAAATTTTGAATCTTGCCGCTCATGGCTTGCGCCCGAACCGGGGTGAACGCTTTGTTGATGAGGCGCCGCAAGCGCCCGTGCGCAGCGCCTTCAGTTTCCAGGAGATTGAGGCGAACGTAACGGCTGTAGGACGGCAAACGCTGCCATTGCTGGGAATTGCGGCGGCGCTCGAGTTCGTCCACGCTCAGCAGCTGGTCCTGGCTGCGGCCCAGCCGCCGATCGGTCAGCAGTTTGGTGATGTCCCGGTAGCGGCTGAAGAACGTCAGATCATAGGTGTCGGTGCGAAATATCGGTGTGTGCGCGCGCAGTCGTGCGTATACAGGGTAAGGGTCGGCCGCGAATTCCTGCGAGTAAGGCTCAAACTCAACGGTGTGCATCCATGACGCTCGCTTTCGGCCGGCAACATGAGGGCTAGTAAGAATACCCGAACGCCTGTTTGAAGCGGTCTGCAAATTCTTGGGATTGGAAGGTGTGGTTTTGGGTACCGTTCTTCGCGATCTTGATGGCGCCTATCAGTGACGCAATGCGGCCAGTTGTCTCCCAATCCATGTCGTTCATCAAGCCGTACAGCAGGCCGGCGCGGTAGGCGTCGCCACAGCCGGTAGGATCCAGGACTTCGTCCGCCTTTGCGGCCGGGATTTCGTGGCATTTTTCCTTGGTGTAGATCAATGAACCCTCGGCACCGCGAGTTACGATTAGGGCCTTCACTAAATCGAGTACGCTGTCTGTTGTTAGTTCGGTCTTGTCCTCGATCAATTGCCACTCGTAGTCATTGAACGTAAGCCAAGTGGCATGCTCGAATGTTTTTACTAATTCGTCGCGATCGATAATCGGCACGTTCTGACCAGGATCAAAGATAAACGGGATGCCCGCCTCAGCGAACTGTTCGGCATGCTGCAGCATGCCGTCTTTGCCATCCGGCGCGACGATGCCTATAGAAATATCCTTGGCGTCTGAAACTTTGTTCAAATGAGCATGCGCCATTGCGCCGACATGAAACGCGGTCACTTGATTATCGTCAAGATCGGTGGTGATCATGGCCTGGGCGGTAAAATCGTCGTCGAGGACGCGAATATGTGTCCGATCAATGCCAACGCTGTCCAACCAGGTTGCGTAGGCGTCGAAATCCTGCCCCGCGGTCCCCATCACGACGGGATCGCTACCCAGAAGTTTGAGGTTGTAGCCGATGTTGCCGGCACATCCGCCGTATTCGCGGCGCATCTTCGGAACGACGAAGCACACGTTGAGCATGTGCACTTTGTCGGGAAGGATATGGTTCTTGAAGTAGTCCGGAAAGAGCATGATGCTGTCGTAGGCAAATGAACCGCAAACCAAGGCTGTCATGACTGAATTTGTCCTCTCGTGATGGTGGATAGTTAAGTTGGTGTGTTGATCCGAAAGCGCAATGTACGGTTTTTGGGCCTGTCGTACAAATCGCTCGTCTGACCTTGCTTATATTAGATTCAAGCTGATACTTCCGATAACCGCAGCTTTTTATCGAGCGCGTCGAAATCCGTGACCGGTGCTTCACAATGATGGCCTGCGCAAAGATAGGCTACTGGCGTCGCGTTACCGCGGCGCTCGTTGAGCAGCCCCGGTAGGGACTGCGCACTATTGGGTATCGCGAGAGTCAGGCGCCGTGGTGCGTAATCAGCGACGCATCGCCGCTGCCAGTGTTGCAGTTCTTGTGCATCCGCGCGCAAAACTATAGTTTGGGTCGGATGCAAATACTCCTCTAGCGCAAGGAGCATTGCGTTGTGTCCAGCCGGCTGTGGTTCGATCGAGTTCCAACCTGCGGTCAAGCACCTTTCAGCGCTGGAGAGCAAGCGGGTATCACCCAAGAGATGGCCGAGACGCAGTAGCGAATAGGCCGCGATTCCGTTTCCGCCGGGTAAGGCATCGTCGGCAAACGTTTTGCTGCGTTGGATAAGTTGCTCGTGGTCATGGGATGTGAAAAAAAATCCACCGTTTTGCTTGTCCTCGAAATTCTCCAACATTGTTTCAGCCAGTTCGACTGCGAATTCCAGGTCATCGCTTCGCCACCGTGCCTCAAGCAATCGCAGTAGCGCTTCAATCAAAAACGCATAATCGTCGAGATAAGCATTGAGATGCGCTTTGCCATCCTTGTAGGTCGCGAGCAGTCGATTGTCCTTCCACATTTTGCTGTGTACGAAGTCGACCGCGCGTTCCGCAGCCTCAAGATACGAGGCTTGTGCAAAGACCTGACCTGCCACCGCCAGACCTTTAATCATCAGCGCGTTCCAGGATGTAAGAACCTTGTCGTCGCGGTCAGGCCAGACGCGCTGGTTGCGTACTTCCAGCAGTCGCGCACGTGCGGCATCGAGTATGCTGCGCGCCTGAGGTTCGGACAGACCCTGTGTGCTGGCAACATCGGCAAGGGTTTGAAACACGTGAAAGTGCCACTTGCCTTCGAAGTTTGGATTGCGGTCCAGGCCATAATGCGGGGCGAAAATCCGATATTGCTCTTCGTCCAACAGCGTACGCACCTGTTCGCGCGTCCAAACGTAAAACGTGCCCTCATGACCTTCTGAATCTGCATCCAGCGAAGAGTAGAAGCCGCCTTCGGGCGACTGCATGTCACGCAAGCACCAGTCGGCCGTTTCCCTTGCTGTCCGGTCAAACAGCGGATCGCCGGTTAGTTGCCAGGCTTCGCTGTATAGGGTCAGCAAAGGTCCGTTGTCATAGAGCATTTTTTCAAAATGCGGAATCATCCACTGCTCGTCTACAGAGTAGCGCGCGAAGCCCCCACCGAGCTGGTCGTACATGCCGCCCTGTGCCATTTTACTAAGCGTGAACAGACCCATTTCCAGGGCTTCGGTATCCCGAGCCGCAGTCGGGCTGGCGGCGTAGTCGCGCAAAAGCCGTTCCACGCTGGGTGGGTGAGGAAACTTCGGTGCGCCGCTAAATCCGCCGTGCTGGCGATCAAAAGTTTGCCCGGCGTATTGGCGCACCATGGTCAACGGGGCGTCGCTGATCACATCGGAGTTCTTGCCGGGCAGCGCCTGTAGACTCTGCAGTGCATTTACCACGGCCTTATTCTGGTCGCGGATCTCCGTATTCTGCTCGCGGTAGGCGGCGGCAATGCGGGTCAGTAGATCTTTGAACCCCGGCAGACCGTGGCGCGGTTCGCCGGGAAAATAAGTGCCACCGAAAAAGGGTGCGTGATCCTCTGGCGCCAGGAACATCGTCAGCGGCCAACCACCAGGTCGCCGGGTCAATAGTTGATGTGCGGTCTGATATATTTTATCGAGATCCGGTCGCTCCTCTCTATCGACCTTGATATTGATAAACAATTCATTCATCAGCGCTGCTGTCTCATGGTCTTCGAATGACTCGTGCGCCATGACGTGGCACCAGTGGCAAGCGGAATAACCAATTGAGAGCAGAATGGGTTTGTCCTCCTGTCTGGCTAATTCCAACGCGCCGGGTCCCCATGGATGCCACGCCACCGGATTGCTTGCATGCTGAAGTAAATACGGACTGGTCTCGTCCCGGAGGGCATTGTGCTTGATATCCATTGGCGTCCTCGACGCGGGAGGGAGGGCGGTAATTATAGCTCAACAACCTATAACGACGGCGCGGTGTATTGCCGCTGATGTCGCCGGCCCCGGTCGTACAGATTGGCGCTCGCGATGTCGTATACTGATTGGCAATGCTGCCGTTTCCCGATATCGACCCCATTGCATTTCAGATTGGGCCGCTGGCCGTGCGCTGGTACGGATTATCCTACATCACCGGGATTGGAATAGGCTGGTTTTTGCTACACCGGCGCGCGCGCGGCGGCGCTACCGATTGGACCACTCAACAAGTTTCCGATGCGGTGTTTTATGCTGCCGTCGGTGCGGTCCTGGGCGGCCGGCTGGGTTACGTATTGTTTTATAACTTTTCGTTTTACCTGGTGCACCCGCTTGACGTATTCAAAGTGTGGCAAGGGGGTATGTCGTTTCACGGCGGGTTACTGGGTGCCCTTACTGGCGTCGCCTGGTTTGCGCGGCAGGTTGACAAGCATTTTTGGGTTGCCTGCGACTTTGTCGCGCCAGCCGTTCCAATAGGGCTGTTGTTCGGCAGGCTTGCCAACTTCATTAATGCGGAGCTGTGGGGGGCGCCGACTACGGTTCCCTGGGGCGTGGTTTTTCCTAACGCTGGCGAGATTGCAAGGCATCCATCACAACTTTATGAGGCTGGGCTCGAGGGCGTCGTGCTGTTCTTGATATTGTGGCAGTTTGCGCGGACTTCGCGGCCAGCAGGGGCCGTGAGTGCCGTCTTTCTTATCGGCTACGGCTGCATGCGATTCTTGATTGAATTCGTGCGTCAACCCGATCGACACATCGGATTTCTGGCGTTCGACTGGTTGACTATGGGGCAGGTATTATCCTTACCCATGATTCTCTTTGGCTGCTGGTTGTTGGTTCGGGGGTACCGAGTGGCAACGGCCGGCAAAGTGTGAGCGTTGGGCCGCGGCGTTAATGAAACAATATCTGGATCTGTTAAGACACATTCGTCAGCAAGGCGTTGCGAAAAGTGACCGCACCGGAACCGGCACGCTAAGCGTGTTCGGCTATCAGATGCGTTTCAATTTGGACGAAGGGTTTCCGGCCGTCACAACCAAAAAACTACACATGAAATCGGTTATCCACGAATTGCTGTGGTTTTTGCGGGGCGAGACCAATGTGCATTCGTTGCAGCAAGCGGGTGTGAGCATCTGGGACGAATGGGCAGATGCCCAAGGTGAATTGGGGCCCGTCTACGGTGCGCAGTGGCGTTCCTGGCAGGGTGCGGACGGACAAATATATGATCAAATCAAACAGGTTGTGGATCAGATCAAAAACAACCCGAGTTCCCGCCGACTGATAGTCAGCGCCTGGAACGTCGGTGAGATTGAAAAGATGGCACTGGCGCCATGCCACGCGCTTTTTCAATTTTATGTTGTAGACGGACGCTTATCCTGCCAACTTTATCAACGCAGCGCCGACGTGTTCCTGGGCGTGCCGTTCAACATCGCGTCTTATGCGTTGCTGACCATGATGATTGCCCAGGCAACAGGGTTGCAGCCGGGTGATCTCGTGCACACTCTGGGCGATGCGCATCTCTACACGAATCACGCTGAGCAGGCGGAGCTGCAGCTCCGCCGGATACCGCACAAACTGCCAAGCCTGCGGCTAAATCCGGACGTACAGTCCATATTCGATTTTTGTTACGAGGACATCGAGCTGCTGAACTATCAGTGCCACCCCGGTATCGCAGCACCGATTGCGGTGTAAGGCACAGTGCTCATATCTTTGGTGGTCGCTATGGATGAGGCCGCCATCATCGGCCGCAATGGCGCTCTGCCTTGGCATCTGCCCGCAGATCTGCGTAACTTCAAGAAAATCACCATGGGCAAGCCCATCGTGATGGGTCGTAGAACCCACGAATCTATCGGTCGACCTTTACCGAGCCGCGAAAACATTGTGATTACGCGCACGCAAAACTTTAGCGCGCCGGACTGCACGGTTGTGCATTCGCTTGCTGCGGCGCTGGAGCTATGTGCGGGTGTTACCGAAGTTATGATAATCGGTGGCGCGTCAATTTATGCGGAGGCCTTGCTGCTGGCACAGCGAATATATCTGACCCAGGTGCACGCGCGCGTACGCGGAGATGTACATTTTCCGCCGATTGATCTGAATGCGTGGTTAGAGACAAACCGCGTGGATCACGCGGCCGATGAACATAACCCACATGCCTATAGTTTCGTCGTATTGGAGCGTCGATGAGCGAGCTGCGCTGACCCCGGGTCAGTCAGCGTTTGCGTCAGTCTGGGATCCGACCGAAAAATACTGCATATCATCAAGGCGCAGCGCCGTCAGTTTGCCGCCCCACACGCAACCCGTATCGAGCGGGTAGACCTGTCGTGCCGCCGATTCGCGAGGATCGAGCGTTAACGCCGACCAGTGACCAAAAAGCACAGGATGCCCGGCGCTGCGGCGTTGCGGTGCCTGGTACCATGGAATCAAGCCTGCCGGCTGAGTACCGGGGGGGCCCGTCTCACGCAGAGCTAAGCGACCGTCAGAGCTGCAGTATCGCAGTCGCGTAAAGCAGTTGGTGATGAAGCGCGCTCGCTCCAACCCCGCCAGTTTTGACGACCACCGGTTCGGCTTTGAGCCATACATTGCGTCGAGAAACTCCACGCACTGATCGCCGCGCAGAATTTGCTCAATCTCCGCCGCGCATTTGCGGGCCAGTTCCAGATCCCACTGCGGTGGCATTCCGGCGTGAACGAGCGTGAAACCCGTACTGGAATCGTTCACAAACAAAGGCTGATGGCGTAGCCACTCACAAATCTCGCCGAGATCGCTTGCGCCTAGTACTGCGTCAAGAGTGTCTGTTCGCCGCAATCGATGTTGGTGTCCGTTAGCGACGGCAAGCAGATGCAGATCATGATTGCCAAGCACGATGGTTACCGTATCGCCCAAGGGCCGCAGTAAACGCAATACCTCCAACGATTGCGGCCCTCGATTGACCAAGTCACCCGCGCACCACAAACGGTCCGCGTTGCTGTCGAACGCGCACACAGCAAGCAGTGCTTCTAGTTCCTGGTAGCAGCCCTGGATATCGCCGACGGCATAGGTAGCCATGCTGCCCGAAGTGTTCTTAGTGGAGGGTGCGCGGAACGCTTAAATTGAACGGGTCGATGGGCGCGTCGAACTCCACGCCATCGTCCGCAATCATCTGATAACTGCCCTGCATGGAGCCCACTGGAGTTTCAATCATGGCGGCGCTGGTATAGCTAAATGCCTCTCCGGGTTGCAGATGCGGTTGTTCACCGACAACTCCCTCACCGCGAACTTCCTGGACCTTGCCATTGGCGTCAGTGATGATCCAGTGGCGGGTCATTAACTGCGCCGCCATCGTTCCAACATTCTCGATAGTGATGGTATAAGCGAAAACATAGCGATCGTTCTGCGGTTGCGATTGCTCATCGATGAACAGCGTTTCGACACCGATTTGCACGGCGTAGGGGTGTTCGTTCATGCGACCATTTGACCGTATCGCTGCCATCCGATCAAGGTGAAAATTTAACTGAGTCTATGCCTTACGCTCGGTAGGCAAGCGCTTCGGTAAGATGACGAGTCTCGATAGTCTCGGCGCTGTCCAGATCAGCGATGGTCCTAGCGACTTTGATCAAACGGTGGGTTGAACGACCGGTCAGGCCCAGTCGTTCCAACGCGTCGGCCAGCAGCGCCCGATCGCCGCGAGCCAATGCGCAGTAGCCATTGAGTTCGGCTGCTGTCAGTTGGCTGTTGAGTTTCCCTTGGCGGTTTTTCTGCAGTTCGCGCGCGAGGATGACACGAGCGCGGACCTTATTCGTTGTTTCTTCTTCGCGCTGCCAATCCAGCAATTCGTTGCGGGCAAGTTGCGGCACCGGGATATGGATATCGATGCGATCCAGCAGCGGGCCGGAAATCCGGTTCGTATACCGTTCCACCTGTGCCGGGGTACAGCGGCAGCTCCCGCGCGGAGCGCCACGGAAACCGCACGGACAGGGATTCATGGCGGCCACCAGCTGTACGCGTGCCGGAAACGTGGCTTGCCGTGCTGCACGGGATACGGTAACCGTGCCTGCCTCCAACGGTTGCCTCAAGACCTCGAGAACGTGGCGTTGAAACTCCGGTAACTCGTCGAGAAATAGTACACCGTTGTGCGCAAGGGAAAGCTCTCCTGGACGGGGATTACTTCCACCGCCGATCAAGGCCACGCCGGAAGCGGTATGGTGCGGGCTGCGAAACGGACGCTGCATCCAGCGCGACGGATCGAATCCGTTGCTACTCACGGAGGCAATGGCGGCAGCCTCTAGAGCTTCGTCGGTGCTCAGGGCTGGCAGGATGCCGGGCAAGCGGTTCGCCAGCATCGTTTTACCACTGCCTGGAGGACCAACCATCAACAGATGATGGGCGCCGGCGGCAGCCACTTCGAGCGCGCGTTTGGCCACTCGCTGCGCTTTGATATCGCTCAGGTCTGAGTATTGGACGTGGCCGGTGAACGACAAGCTAGGCGGATGTCTGGGAATGCTTTGCGAGCCGTTCAGGTGAGCACACACCTCAAGCAGATGCTTGGCACCCAGTACCGTGGTTTGCCCCGCCAACGCCGCCTCGTCAGCGTTGGCATGCGGCAGGACCAAGGAACGCTCGACATCGCTGCTGGCGAGCGCAACCGGCAACGCGCCTGATATCGGGCGCAGTGCGCCTGTCAGCGCAAGTTCGCCGACAAACTCGCAACTGTGCAACGCCGTACCTGACAGTTGTCCGGACGCAGCCAAAATTCCGAGCGCAATAGGCAGGTCGTAGCGACCGCCTTCCTTGGGTAAATCTGCCGGAGCAAGATTGACGATAATGCGCCCGCTGGTAGGAAAATCGAAGTTGGAATTCAGTATCGCGCCGCGCACCCGATCCTGGCTTTCCCGAACCGCGGTTGCCGGCAAACCTACCATCGACAATCGCGGCAAGCCGCCTGCAAGTTGGACTTCAACGGTAACGGGTGGCGCTGCGACGCCCTGTGCCGCACGTGAGTGAACTATCGCTAGATTCTTCGGCATCCTTGCCTCTATTTGTCATGGCCGTCCTGGCCAAGTTGCGAATCAGTGTAGTACTCCAAGCGCCGCGCGCGCAACACCGCGATGCGCCTTCATACAACAGTAAGCTTAATCCTCGGTGGTGCGATGTTTGGTTGTGCCGTCTGCTTGTCGCTCGATGGTTTCAATTACTTGTTCGAGTTTGTCTAGCTTCTTTCGCGTTCTAGCGAGTAATTCGACTTGGACATCGAATTCATCGCGGGTTACCAAATCCATGCGTGCTAGGGCGCTGGTCATTACAGCGCGAACGTTTCGATGTAGATCGGCGCGTAACTGCTCAGTGCCCGCCGGCAGGACAGAAAGGATTTGCTTTGCCAAGTCGTCCAGCTTGTTGAGCCGACTCTGCCCGGGTTCTGTGCTCATGGGACTGGTATTTAGAAACGCCTGATATCCAATGTGTTTCAATCTTAGCAAGAATGCGTGAACCTAGACTAGATGCCGGTAAACGCGCGGTAATGGTGCGCACCGGCGTAGTGCGTCGTGGCTGCTGTATGTCCTCAATTGGTGCAGGCAAACGCACGCACTAATCACCGGTCGTGTGCAAACGATACTGATTGATGGCAAACGGGATCTTGGCACGCCATGTGCTGCAAAATTCTTCATAGACCCGAGATGTGTCGTGCAGGCGGTGCGCGTTTCCGGCACAATGCCATACACCTACGTGCGTAGCGCGGTGCGCCTAAGCTGCCGCGGGGATCGCTATAGCAAAGGAGGAGAGCATGAAACTGGTCACAGCCATCATCAAACCATTCAAGCTCGATGACGTTCGGGAAGCTCTGTCAGACCTTGGAGTACAAGGGATGACCGTAACGGAGCTCAAGGGCTTTGGTCGCCAGAAAGGGCATACAGAGTTATACCGAGGCGCTGAGTACGTCGTTGATTTTTTGCCGAAAGTGAAACTTGAGGTCGCGGTCACTGACGAGCAATCAGAAGAGGTTATCGAAGCAGTGCGCAAAGCCGCCAACACTGACTCTATTGGCGATGGCAAAATCTTTGTATTCGAAATTGAGCACGTCGTGAGAATTCGCACCGGAGAAACCGGCGCTGACGCGCTGTAACACCAAATCTACTAATAATTCACAACTGCATGCGCCGGCGAGAGCTATCGCCGACGCATGCGTTTAGCATTATGCGTTTGTCAGGCGCGAGATTACGTGGATTGTCCTAGTCCGCTGGCAACTCGGGCATGCCTTAAATCGAGTTGTGCGTGCCATCGCAGTTTGGCTGGTTGGTCGTGCGCTTGCAGCCGCACAAGTGAAACGACTTCTTTTCGGCGACTGTAAATTGTTCGGGCGTGAACTCTGAACCCTTATGGGAGCCATCACAAAACGGCTGATTTGCTGATTGGCCGCACGAGCACCACCAATAATCCCCAGGTTCCAAATCGACGCTATAAGGTGACTTCTGAGCGCATACCGGATCTGCCATGATTTTCTCCATTTGTCATTCGCGGCGACATTGTAGCAAAGGTCTGGCCCCTATGGACCGATATAGGAGTGTGCCGTCGTGAACATTAAAGTTCCGGTGTCAAAATTGTGGGCTGAGGCGCCAAGCCCGGGTTTGCACTGTGCTGTGGACTATTTTCGAGGGGACATCCGGACTCGTGCTCGGAATTCAGCCCAGTGTTAAAATCTTCAAGGAGCCCGTAAAATACTAGATCCGGTGACGACAATATCGGATGGTTGAAAAAGGCGAGATTGCATGGCTGTTGATAAGACATTGTTAAGAACCCTGGTACCGCCTAGCGGATTGAACGGGGACAAATTCATGGAGCTGGCTGACAAGGCACAAAGCCAGGAGTTGGCAGCGGGCAAGACCTTGTTCAAACAGGGTGAAGTAGACCGCAAAACCATCTATCTGCTCGATGGAGAGATAACACTCAGCACCGATAAAGGGACTACTTCGATTACGGGAGGCACCGATCTCGCGAAACAGCCGCTGGATAACCATCAACCTCGTCTACAAACGGCTGTGGTCAAACGGACAGCTAAATTTGCCGTATTCGACAGCGATTTGCTCGACATAATGCTGACCTGGGATCAATTGTCTGGTATCGAGGTGAGCGACATTTCGGTCGACGACGAAGAAGACAGCAGCGATTGGATGACGCGTATATTACAGTCCCAGGCCTTTCTGCAAGTTCCGCCGGCCAACATCCAAGCCATGTTCATGCGCATGCAGGAAGTCCCCGTTCGCACCGGGGAGGTGGTCATTAAGCAAGGTGGCGACGGCGATTTTTATTACATCATCAAAACCGGCAAAGCTAAGGTAACGCGTAGCTCCAAGACGGGTTCCGAGCTTACGCTGGCAAAATTTAACGATGGCGATGCATTCGGCGAGGAAGCACTGTTGTCCGAAGCGAAACGCAACGCAACTATCACCATGACCAGCGACGGCATGTTGATGCGTTTAGCCAAAGAGGACTTTAATGCTTTGCTGAAGGAGCCGATGCTAAGCTGGATTAGTTACGAAGACGGCGAACAGAAAGCAAAGGACGGGGCAATCTGGCTGGATGTCCGACTGGAGAATGAACACCAGGAGTCGGGAATTGATGGCGCTCTCAACATTCCATTGTTTATGTTGCGGTTAAAAGTAGACGCATTGGAACCTGACAAACCATACATCGTTTATTGCGATACCGGCCGGCGCAGCTCGGCGGCGGCCTTTCTGATGAGTGAGCGTGGTTTGGAAACCTACGTATTGAAAGGTGGACTGATGGAGCGCGTCCCCGCGACGGAATCTTAGCGAACCTCAGATCAACCCGTTCAGCACAGAACTTTGGAGCGAAGCTCGGACCCTCACGCGACTCCGAAACCTTATGAACGGCGCAAATTCGGCAGACCGATACGCCGTTCTGGGCAACCCGGTTGACCACAGCAAATCACCGATAATTCACCAGATGTTTGCCGTGCAGACGGGCGAACAACTTTCCTACGAGGCGTTACTGGTGCCGCTGGGGGACTTTGCGCACTCACTGCAACAATTCCGCGACCAGGGTGGTCGAGGCGTAAACGTTACCGTTCCCTTCAAGGAAGAAGCAGCCAAGGTGGTGGACGACCTTAGTCCGCGTGCTAAGCGAGCAGGTGCTGCCAACACGATTAGTATCGGACACGACGGTTCGATGTATGCCGACAATACCGACGGCGTGGGGTTGATTCGGGATCTCTGTGACAATCTGGGCTGTGTCCTCACCGATGCCGAGATACTTATCCTGGGTGCCGGCGGCGCAGTGTGCGGAATACTGGAACCGCTGCTCGCACGTCATCCTGCTCGGGTGAGCATAGCCAATCGCACAGTAGCAAAAGCTGAGACGCTAGCCCGGCGGTTTGCGGATCTGGGTGAAATTCGTCCATGTAGCATGTCTGCAACGACAAATTCTAGCTACGATCTGATCATAAATGCCACGTCGGCCGGCCTTGCGGGCACTATGTTGCCTCTTTCGGCGGAAATCCTGCGCCCGAACGCCTGGTGTTACGATCTTGTATATGCCGATGCACCCACACCGTTTGTGCGCTGGGCTCAAATCCACGGAGTCGAGCGTGTCGTCGATGGAATTGGGATGCTGGTCGAGCAGGCCGCCGAAGCATTTAGTCTATGGCGCGGTGTGAGACCGGTAACGCGGGATGTGATTGAGTCCCTGCGCAATGCGCGCAGCGCCTGAGTAAACGCACGACGGTGGCTTCGCGATCTGGGTCTTGCGTCACCTGGATTTGGATCCACAATATATGGGATTGAAGTACTGCGGGCGGGTTTATGCACAGGGTCTGAGGCGGAGGGACCGCGGCAGGCGTGATTTTTACCTCGGACCTCGATTTTATTCTAAATATATCTAACTAACTGATTTAATAGCCATTAATAAAATCGATTAAATTTTCGCCGATTGCCCCAAAGATAGCCCCCGCAAGGTATCGGCTAAACTGCTAGACGGAAATCCACATCCTTATCCACAGTTTCTGTGGGTAACCTACGGTCGCAGCCCTCAATTGTTGAAGGGGTGTAGCGGAAACAGACAAAAGGCCCAGTGGACCGTGATCCCGCGCAATGCCAGAGCCAGCATGGTAAAGGCTGGTACCTGTTAGTGCGCAGGGATGGCGCCTGACTGGGTGCGGCAGGGGCCGGTCGCAGTGATGAGGACTGCAAACTATTACTCAGGCGTGTTTGAACGAGAGCGGTTGGATCCTTGCTGAGACATTTTAGCTGTTTGCCAGACGGACAAAATCGTCGACGCTGAGTGTTTCGGGACGGCGCTGGGGTTCGATGCCTGCCGCGATCAGCGCGGTTTCGGTAAATTCGGATTTAAGCGCATTTCGCAAAGTCTTACGGCGCTGCGAGAAGGCTTTGGTCACCAAACTTGCCAAGCGTTGTTCATCAGTTGCATATCGAGCCCGATCACTTGGCTGCAGACTCACCACTGCGGACTCAACCTTGGGAGGTGGTTGAAAGGCATGAGCGGGGACCAAGAACTCTAAATTTGCCTGACAACGATACTGAAGCATGACCGACAATCTGCCGTAGGACTTTGACCCTGGCGCCGCGGTCAGCCGCTCAGCCACCTCCTTTTGCAGCATGAATACCATGTCATTGATATCGCTGATTTGACTCAGTAAATGGAAAAGTAACGGGGTAGAAATGTTGTATGGCAAATTTCCGACTATGCGCAAAGGTACGCCGTGACCCGCAAGCTTACCGAAATCGAAGCGTAGTGCATCGCTCGTGTGCACGCGCAGATCACCGCGCCCGTAAAACGCGGGCTCTAATCGCGCGGCCAGATCGGTGTCAATCTCCACAACATCCAAAGAACCGAGGATATCGAGCAACGGTCCGGTAAGAGCACCGCGCCCTGGGCCGATCTCGACCACCGTCTGCCCTCGCCGTGGCGCAATCACGGCGACCACTTCTGCTATCGTGGCAGGCGCGACTAGGAAGTGTTGGCCAAGACGTTTACGCGCGCTCACGTGCTGCTCCGCTGATCTCTCAGGATACTGTGCGAACGTCCGGTCAGCCTTCGTTTGCCATGCGCAACGCCGTGTCAACTGCGGCGCGTAGACTACCAACGTCGGCTGTTCCAGAGCCCGCTAATTCAAGCGCGGTACCGTGGTCCACGGACGTTCGGATAAACGGCAGCCCTAGCGTAATGTTCACCGCCTTTCCGAAACCGTGATGTTTGAGTACTGGCAGCCCCTGGTCGTGATACATCGCGAGCACCGCATCTACCTCCTGCAAGCGAGTTGCTACAAACGCGGTATCAGCAGGTACGGGTCCCTGCAGGTCATATCCTTGGGACTGTAATCGAGCCACTGTCGGGGCGATGACGTCCACCTCTTCCCGGCCGAGGTAGCCACCTTCTCCTGCGTGCGGGTTGAGGCCGCAGATCAGAATGCGCGGCTTGCTAAGCTTGTACCAGCGGCGCAAACCGTCATTGAGTATGCGGATCACGCGCTCTAATAACGTTGACGTAATCGCTTTTGGGACTGCCTGTAACGGCAAGTGGGTGGTCGCAAGCGCGACGCGCAGATCATTAGCGACCAGCAACATTACGGGTTGCTCAACATTGGTTAACTGTGCCAGTAGCTCTGTATGCCCGGTAAATTGAATGCCAGCCTCGTTAATGATGCCTTTGTGAACCGGGCCCGTTACCAAGCCGTTTGCGACCCCATCCATACACAGCCCGGTTGCAGCGCGTAAGCAACTGAGCACAAACTCTGAGTTACGCTTGTTGAGTGTGCCGCATTGCGTCTGTTCCACGAGCGGATTGGGAACAATTTTGATTACGCCAACGGGACTGGCGCTTGCGCTGCGTTCTGGTTCGAATGGCTGCAGTTCCACATTTAGTCCAAGACGAGCCGCACGTTCCTGCAGTAAACGGGGATCGCATACCGTGAGCAATTCAGCCTTAAGCGGGGACTGCGCAAGCGAAACTATAAGATCCGGGCCGATACCGGCAGGTTCGCCAGCCGTTAAAACGATGCGCGGCGTTCCATGCATTGGCTAGCCCGTATAGTGCGTGAAGGTTGTAGCGGCAACACACAAAGGTCCAATGGATCTTTGTTGCGCCAGGGCGACGGTAGGCGTCATTGCGGGATCCGGTATTCGACGTAAGCTTCGTCCCGCAAACGCCTCAACCAGGCCTGTAATTCCTCTTCGCCTTTGCGCTTACGAATTATGGCCCGCGCTTTGGCGCGCCGGACTTCCTCGGTCCCGTCATAATCGCGGCGCGCGAGAACCTGCACTACGTGCCATCCAAACGGGGTTTCAAATGGCTCACTAACCTCGTCAACAGCGAGTTCATTCATCACTTCCTCGAAATCAGGAACGAGATCTCCCGGACTAACCCAGCCAAGATCGCCGCCTTCCATCGCCGACCCGCGGTCGTCGGAGTGAGAGCGGGCCAAATCGCTAAACGACTCGCCGCCTTCCAAACGAAGTTTAAGCTGCTCCAGTCGTACCTTTGCGTCTTCCGTCGAAGTCAATTCGTTTGGTTTGATCAAAATATGCCGCGCCTGAGTCTGCTTGACTACGACCTGTTCGCCACTACGGGCTCCGTCAAGCTTGATGATGTGAAACCCGCTGGGACTGCGGATCGGATCGCTGACGTCGCCCTTGCGGGCGGTTAGAGCAAAACTGATAAACAGCGTCGGCAATTGACTGGCTTTGCGCCAGCCCAGGTCTCCGCCGTCCAATGCCTGCTGACCGTCAGACACGGAAATCGCTACATCCTGGAAATCTTCTCCGCTATTAACGCGTTGCAGTATCTCCCGCGCACGATCGCGCCGGTCGGTTACTTCGTCCTGATCAGCAGTTTCAGAGGTGGCGACCAGTATATGGAATATGCGGTATTCGCTTTCCATGCCGCCTTCTTGATGAATGTTCGACAATTGATTATCTATTTCGCGATCTGACACTTGGACTCGATTGTTGACCTCTCGCTGGCGCAAGCGTGAGATGGTCAATTCTTCTCGGATTTCGTCGCGGAAATGGCTAAAACTGAAACCATCCTCTTCGAGAATTTTGCGGAATTCGGCCATCGAAAGCCCATTATCGCCGGCGATCCCAGCAATGGTCTTGGATAGAGTTTCCTCGTCTACGTCGACACCCGAACGGTCGGCAAGCTGGAGTTGGAGTTTTTGCAATATGAGACGTTCAAGGATCTGCTTTTCAATGACGCTGGGCGGCGGAACCTCTGTCCCCTGTTGGCGTAGTTGGCTAAGCACGCGGTCACGTTGACGTTCCAGCTCGCTGAGCATTACCACGTCTTCGTCGACTATCGCGACAATTTGGTCTATCGGAATTTCAGCGCCGCCCGCCGTAGCGCAGACAATTAGGGCGACAAGGCCGATTGCCAGGGTTCGTATGCGCTGTTGCGTGCTGATATCTCGCATGTTGGTACTTCTAATCATGACGCGGGTGGCAGGATACCAAAACTGGGATGAAATTTTTACCGCTCAGGTGACCTTGTGCTGTCCACCTGGTACTGGGAGATCGCGCCGTGGCTTCAGAATTCGGCGCGATAACCGGGGACGCTGCGTTCCAGGAAAGAGCGCGCGCCGGCGCCAAACCCAGCGAGACCCTTGAGCTCGATTTGTAGAAAAATGCCGGTATCGAAGGAGCCGGTGGACGTGCTTATAAAACGCCTGGCGGCGGCGCGGATGCCCCAACAGCAGCTGTTGTACTCGATGCCCGCGACCGATTCCAGCGTCTCAGCGCTTTGGATGGAATAGTTCCAGCGTCCGATAACGCTCCAACTCGGCGTGATTGGCCAGCGCAGCGACACGTCTGTTTGCTCGACCGTGCGATCGACCAATGTCCCAACGGCCGTACGCTCACGTCGTACGCGATAACCGAGATTCAGGACGGTAAAGGGGTCTGGACGATAGCGCAGATTGAGCGATATTTTTTGGGTCTGGGAGTCGTGCGGATCCCACTGAAAATCCGCGGCAGCCGACCAACTATTGGAGATCTGTCCGGCCAATTCCGCGATCAATTCCGAGGCGCTGTCTGTGTCCATTTCGCGATCGGGAAGCGTTACCTCGCGATCGTGGAAGTAGTAAAGTTGTCCAAGGCTGGCCCGAAACCGCTCCCGCCCAGTTCCGTGCTCGATGAACCGCGTAGTGACCGCCAGTGCCATTTGATTTGCGTCGCCAACGCGGTCGCGACCGGAAAAGCGATTTTCGCGGAACAGTTGGGAGAACGAGAAGTCGTAACGTCCAGTGTCGAACAGCGGCAGCTCATCCTGGTCTGTTTCCGGGACGTAGAGGTAGAACATCCGCGGTTCCACGGTTTGCAGCCAGGAGCGGTTCAACATCGAAAACTCTCGTTCCAGGAATAGTCCAGCATCGAGGCTGAACACGGGCAAGGTGCGATCCGGGTTGTCTTCGCCGCTTTCCACATGGTCGAGCAGGTACTGGGTATGCTTGAGCTTTAACTTCGGCACGACAAAGTATCCCGGCCGTATGACTGGATAGGTTAATTGGGGCTGTAAATCGACGCGTCCACCGACCACGGTACTGGCGCGCTCAAAATACACAAACTCGGAATCAACATAAAAGTTGAGACCTTTATAGCTGAGTGTGCGGGTAGTCAGCAGTATCTGCGGCAGGCGCTTGTAAGGGCGCGACTCACCCGAGATGCTGCGGTCAACGACCTGGTAACTTTGCAGTAATGCCGATGCCCGGAACCAATCGTGAACGTATCTCAGACTACCGCGTTGCTCGAGAAACCGGGTACTGCTCGCGCCCAGGTTGGAACCGAAGTCCTCGAAATACTCCTTGTCCGATACCAGATTATAGTCAATGTCGCCGTAGGCACGGTTGCCCCAGAACTGTTGCTGATGGTTCACGCGCAATAGATAGCGGGATTTGCCGCGGAATAAATCGTCTGATGGCAGCACCGATAAATTTACTTCACTTCGGCCGCGCTCCTGCAAATAACGGAACTGGCCGCCCAGCATTAATCCACGATCACCCATTACCCGGGGTGTAATCGTCGCGTCCATGCGTGGCGCGATATTCCAATAATAGGGAGTTTGTACGCCATATCCAGAATCTGTGGAAGTGCCGAAACTAGGCGCCAGGAAACCCGACTTGCGTTTGTCACTGATGGGGAAACTCATGTACGGCAAATACATGATCGGTACGTCGCGAACTTTAAGTGTAACGCCGGTCGCGCGACCCCAATTGCTATTGTGATCGAGCTTCAAGTGCTTGGCAGCCAAGGTCCAATTGGGGGACGCCGAAGTTGACGAACATGTGGTGTAATTGACGTTTTGTAATCGATCAACGTGCTCGGCATTGTCAACCGCGATTAATTCGGCGTGGCCGTGTCCGCGGCGCGACAGCAGTCTATAGTCGCCGCTTTCGAACTTCGCAAAGTCCTCATCCAAGGCGAGCTCGCCGCGCAGGCCGTTCCAATACAGGCTGCTATCCCAGTAACGCGCATTGCCTTCAACGGTCAGCGTGGATTTTGCTTCGTCATAGGTCACTGAGTCGGCGGCCACTGCGCGATTGTGCTGGATTACCTCGACGTTAGCGCTCAATACTTGCACACCCTGCTTGCGCAACTCAGCCTGATCGGAGCGGATCTCGGTGCTGCCAGCCTCTTGATCGGGCTCGCTCCAGGATGGTTGTCTGGGTGTAACCAGGTCGGCTGGGCACAGAGCCCAGAGTACGTCGCTATCGATGTCGCTGGCAGCGCAGTTGTAGCACGCAAGGATGCTTGCGAGGACGAATGGCAGTCCTGATCTCGGCAGTTTCACTAGCGCTATAACTTACATCTTGATCTTATTTCCGCCATTGTAGCGTAAATCACCGAGGATCGACGCCGGTTTGAGAGAGTATCTGGGGCGTTTTGGTCGCTTCGCGGGTCACGGACTCTTGTTGCGATCGCTACGATTTTCGTCGAACTGCGCTCCCAGGTGGAAACTTTCGGCTTGCAGCGCGGCCGCTTCGACTCGCTGTTCCCAATCAGTCAAATTTTTGCGAGCGTCTTTAACGTAGGCGGTCCATTGTATGGCGCGCAGCAAGGCTGCACTCACCAGGCGTCCCGCCAGTCGCAACGGGCGTTCTATGTCCAAAAACAAGACCACCCGTTGCTCGTCAGTGTCGTTCCAGACCTCATGCTCGTAAGTATCGTCAAACACCAGGCACTTGCCGTTTTGCCAGTGACAGATCTGGTCGCCAACCCGGATCCGACATCGCTCAGGCTGGGGCGGCACCATGAGTGCCAAATGACAACGCAGAAGCCCCTTGGTTACCCCGCGATGAGGCGGTATGTGATATCCCGGCGCCAGAATTGAAAACCACGCGTTCTGCAGCCCCGGGATTTTCTTGAGGATTCGAACGGTTTCCGGGCAGCGACGGGTATTGCTTTGGATTTGAGTGCCGAATCCGTAGAGTACGAACGTCTTCCAATTGTCACCTTTTGAGATTCTCGCCTGGTCGGGGGAGACTTGATGGAATGCCGGAATTTGTTCCGGATTAACCAACACCGCGTCGAGTTCGGTTCGGATCGCCTGCCAGTGAGTTTCTAACAGCTGCGTCCATGAAAACATCGCATTGTCGAAAACCGCTTGATCGCCGATTCGCGATTGTCCGGCAATGAAGCGGTCTAATGCCCAGACCAGACGCTTGCCATATTGCTTTACATAACGGCGTCGAAAGCCTCGCAACTGTGACAGGTGATTCACGTTTTCACGCGTGTGTTTGTCTTGCGCACGTTCGAGATCACAACGGCATTTTCTGGGATTGCTGATAGGTGGTCAATTTTCGGGGCTCAGCCCCGTGCCCTGATGATTTCGTTGGCCAATTGCAGATCTGCGGGTTTATCCACGTCGATCGCGGCTTCGGCGAACGGCATGGGTACTGCCTTCACCGTCAGACCTAACTTCGCGGATGCGTGATGCATTGCATCGGTCAATGACAGTGCTCCCAGCCAATATCGAAGCAGCGGACCGATTCCGAGCTTCCTCATGAGCCGCCAGGGATGTTTGCGAGCACTTTCAACCTGGGTCCAGAATGTAACTACCCGCTGAGCCTCACGTGAATTAAGTGCGAATAAATTGCAGCCGCAAAATGGTCCATCTTGAAATGCCAACAACGTACGGACGGCGTTTGGATACGCATCAAATACCAGCTGCGCCGACGCCAGTCCAACTCCAACATCGCAGTCGGATCCCGCGTTGCGGCAGAAATGGTCGATAATTGCTGGTGTCAGCAGAGGATGATCACCGGTCAGTACCAGTATCGGTAAGTCGTCCGAGAACTTATCAAAAGCTGCAAGGACGCTCCGCGCCGGGGTGGTGTCGCTGGCCATACGCTGGCAGTTACCGTTGGCAATCAGGTTTTGTGCACCCGGTAGCTCGGCCATATTGACTGAATCTTCGATAAGAAGAACGATTTTCGCGACACTGGCGCTTGCAGCGACGGCGCCCAGTACACGGTCCAGCATGGCAATCCCGACGACCTCCACCATCGCTTTGTGGCTCCTGCCGGCCGCCGCCGCCACCGGATCAGTGGGTCCGCGGCTGGCAGCCAGGACTAGCGCGGTGAACGCGGGCGGCGAGGTCATCGCTGTCGCAGCCCACGCGCCCAGCCGAAGCTTGCAATGGTACCCGCGGGTTCGTGATAGCCTGCAATAGTCATTCAATCTGCTTGCTTAGTCGATGTGTCGCAACAACCACAGAGCAACCAGCAGCAGCAGTAGTACCGGTGCGGTTGCCGTCAGTGCCGGGTTCAACCCTAGTAATAACCCAGCCTGCGCCGTGATCTGGTCGCCCAGATAATAGGCGGTTCCAACCCCTGAGCCGGCCATCACGCGCTGACCAGTGCCGGCCAATTTCAGCACCCCGAACACAAATGGGATAGCGATAAGAATCATTGCACCGGTGGACAGTGGGATGCTGATTTTGCGCCACAGCGCCAAGTCGTAGCGCTCTGCATTTTGTCCGCGGGAACGCAGATCACGCGCGTAATAGTAAAGATCCGATGGCGCAAGCCGGTCAACGTCCAGTTCCATAACAGCACCTTGTTCCGGACTCAAGAAAGACTCCCACTTCAGCTCGGGTAACTGCTTTGCCGTTATCTTCGTACCGGTGATGCGCTTTTGTTTGACGTCTTTTAACAACCAGTCTCCGTTTGGGTCACGTTCGGCCGCGGCCGCGTGGGTAAACTCCTTGAGTTCGCCGGTTTCGTCGAACTCATATATCTCTATGTGAGTGGGAATGCGCCCGTAGACCATGTCGCGGACGCGAATGAAGCGCTGGCCGTCTCGAAACCAGAAACTGTTGCCGCTTTCTGTGCGAAAACTGATATCGCCGGACATGGTCAGGTTGCGTTGTCGCCATGCGTACTGGGCCATCTTCGGGACGACAAATTCGGCCAGTATCACCACCGCGACCATCAGCAGTAGACCGGTCTTCAGGGCTGACCAGCCGATACGGCGGGTGGACACTCCGGCGGCTCTCATCGCGACCAGTTCGTTGTTATGACTGAGTCCGCCCATGCCTAACAGGCAGCCCAACAAAGCCGTTATTGGTACCAGCACCAGGCCGCGTTCGGGCAGTGTCAGCAGCACGTAGACCATTGCGTCGGTCAAGCCGTAATAACCTGTACCGGTATCGTGCAACTCCTCTACGAAATCGAGAAAACTGAAGACGCACAGGAGCAGCATCATTACCAGCACGAAGCCCTTGAGAATAGTCGCGCGTATGTAGCGGTCGAGAGTGATCATTGGCTCACGGCTACTTCACTCATTTCCAGGCTTTGTCGGCGATTGCCCAGCCAGCTGAGCTGCACGATTACTGCGCCGTTGCTTCATCATTTGTCTTGGTTGAACTATGGCCCACAAAACCAACGTCGCGAGTAGCATCTGTACCCACCAGATCCCGGGGAAGGTGCCGACCACGCCCGTTTGTACCCATGTCTTGGCCATAGCACTGGTGTTGTAATACACCGCGTATATTACTATTGCCGCTAACGTTTTCGTGTACCTGCTGCGCCCGCGCGCGGAGCGACTCATCAGCACACCCAGGAATCCGAGCAGCAGTGTCGATATCGGTGTCGAAAAGCGCCACTGCAACTCCGCTATATCCGCTGGTGCCGCCGAACCGGTCAGCTCCAGGGTTGGTGCCGCTTTGCGCTTGTAACCGACTGTTACCGGTTCGGGTTCTTTTAGATATACGGTAAGTTCGCCAAACGTCCCAAGCTTATCCTTCGTTCCATTGAGCCGCAGTTCATAAACGTGGGCATCCAATAGGACCAACGATTGTCGCGCGGACACGGGATCTATTAACTGATAGCCCTCTTCACCGCGCGTAATGCGAACCATTCCGTCTCGCTCGCTGCGCATGAAAATGCCCTGCATGCGACCGTGCTCGTGCTCAATGTCTTCAACGAAGAGCGTTCGTTGTCGGTGTTCGCTGGAGTAAAAGCTGCCTGCTTCCAGTTTATCAAAATCAATCTCGGCATCCGCGCGCGCCTGCAGCCAGTAACTTTGCTCGTAGGCCAACGGTCGTCCATACAGAGACAGAAGCGCGACAACCGCGGCCAGCAGCAGCGATATAAAGAAAACCACGCGATACACTCGTTTTGTACCGATACCACAGGCTACCAGCGCGGTGATTTCGTGATCAGCGTCCAACCGACCCAGACCGATTACCACCGAAAGATACAGCGCGACCGGTAGCAATACCTCTGAGGCGATAGCCGCTCTTAGCATTATTAACGACGCCAACGTGTTCACCGGCAATAAGCCGTTGACGGCGTCGGATAGATACCGGCCGCTACTGTATCCGACGAAAATTATTAGTAAGATCGCCGTGATAGTCAGCAACGGTTTGACTACTTCACGCACAATGTAGCGGTCTATGATCAACTAATCGTTTCCAGCTTGAGGATCGGGTTTTCACGCCGCTGTATGAGGCGAGCAGGATAATCCCCTGGTTGTCAAAATGTAACTGGCACCCCTCGCTGCATCGCAAATGTTAACTTCGCCATGGGCTTGTTGATGCTGCAGTTTTGCTCGCAGAACGTGGCTGCCGATCTGTGTTGCCAGCGCGTTATCTGCGGCCACGTGTTTAGTGGTCTGAGCCCGTAGGGTATCATCCACTCGCGTAACCGATATAAAGCGGACAAGTTCGTCGGGACTGTTGCACTAATGACCTAACGCGAGCGAAGCGCGATGGAGAAAGCAGCGTAATAAGCGTACGGGCAACCAGAGCCGGACCCATATGATTGGTATAGCGATGAGTTTGGCGATGATAAATACGGCGCATTGCGGGTAGCTGAATGGTCTCCACAGGAGTTTCGAGACCAAATGCTCAGCGCCAAGGTGTGCACGCCAGCACCGCCGCTATCTTTGATTTAGATGGAACGATTGCCGTCAGGGGAACGTACACGCCATTTGTTTTGTATGTCGCAAGCGCGGATCGACGAAAATTTGTCCATACGTTCACTATCCTGGGTGCCGCGCTACTTTATAAAATCGGCCTTGTGACTCGAGGACGTCTAAAAGAGATTATGCTGCAGGCGATTCTCAAAGGTGCGTCCCGTAAGCAAGTGTCGTCATTCGTGATTCCGTTTGTAGAACGTTGGGTTACACAATGCCTGCGCCAGGGTGCCGTGGAGGCTATTGCAAAGCATAAAGCCGCCGGAGATTTATTGGTCTTAGCGACCGCGAGCTTCGCTTTACGCGAATGATTTTGCCAAGCAGCTGGGCTTCGATAAAGTGGTGGCGACCAAAACGACGTGGGCCGATGATCGATTAACCGGCACAATTAGCGGCGAGAATTGCAGGGGAACGGTTAAACTGCAGCAGCTAGCGGATGCGTTACCTCAGCTGAAAGAACGCTATCAGGTGATTGCCTACAGTGATCATCATGTCGATTTGCCGTTGCTGCGCTGGGCCGACCAAGCGGTTGCGGTCAATCCCACGAAACAGTTGAAAACATGTGCATTGCGTGAAGGTATCAGCATCGTTGATTGGAATTCACGGCTGTAAAATGTCCCCGGATCTTATTCAATATGAACACTTGATATGAAAGCTATTATCCTCAGCGCGGGTCAGGGTTCCAGACTTCTGCCGCTAACCGAAAGCATTCCTAAATGCTTATTGCAAATCGGCGCATCGACACTGCTTGAACGCCAGATTCGGAGTTTGCACGAAGCGGGCATCGACGACATTGTAATTGTGACCGGTTTTGGTTCGGGGGCTGTCGAACGTTGTGTCGAGAAACTGGACGTTGAAGGCTTGACGGCCCGCTGCGTCTTCAACCCGTTCTACAACGTCGCTGACAATCTGGCCAGTTGCTGGATGGTCCGACACGAGATGGACCAGGAGTTTGTGTTGTTGAATGGTGACACGCTGTTTGAACCCAAGGTTTGCGAGACCCTGCTAGCTGCGCCGGCTACCGCCATCACGCTCGCGATCGACCGCAAACCGAGCTATGACTCCGACGACATGAAGGTTCAACTCGATGGCAGCCGACTGATGGAGGTGGGAAAGACGTTGGCTGACGGCGCCATAGATGGTGAGTCCATTGGCATGACCCGCTTTCTACGAGAAGGCAGCGAGATTTTCGTGAAAGTCCTGGAACAACTAATGAGAACGCCGAACAGCCTTAGCTGGTGGTATTTAAGGGCTATTGGAATCCTCGCCGACAGGGGCGTCGTGCAGACCCAGTCGGTCGAAGGTTTGCAATGGAACGAGGTTGATTTCCCCCATGATCTCGAGCGTGCGCAAGAACTCTTCGCCGCTCAGGCTCCAGCCACCTAGGCTGCGCCCTCAGGCGGCCGATGTGGCCGGTGCTGTTGCCAGGGCTGCTGAAAATGCTTCGCCAATTTGCCCAATTTGTTCGGGCGTGTGCGCGGCACTTACACTGCAACGCAGTAAATAGCTTGCATTCGGCGTGGCAGGTGGGAACACCAGATTTACGTAGACGCCGCGCTCCAAAAGACCGCACCATAAAGCGATCGCTTGATCGCGGTCGGACAGCATCGCGGCAATAACGGGGCTGGGTTCGGGTCCGAGGGAAAATCCCATTTTTCTCAGGCGTTCGTAGAGATCATGTGCGTTCGCCCAGAGTCTGTCACGCAGTTCCGGGCGTTTGCGAACCTGCGCCAACGCGACCCGCGTAGACGCGATAATCGACGGACACAAGGAAGCGGTAAATACATAGGGACGGCTGGTTAGACGGATTAAATCCAATTCCGGAAGATCACTAACGCAGAATCCGCCGGTAGCTCCGAGACTTTTACTGAAAGTTCCAGTGATGAAATCAACGCTATCGTGAACCCCGGCCTCTTGCGTCAATCCGCGCTCGCCTATAACGCCCAGCGAATGTGCCTCGTCTACCAGCAGATATGCTCCGAACTCAGCCTTCACGTCGGCGATTTGGGTTAGCGGTGCCCGATCACCCAACATGCTGTAAATCCCCTCGACAACGATCAGCGCATCGGCGGCTCGATCCCCAAGCCGGCGCAAGCGTTTCGCCAGATCCTCGGCATTGTTATGGCGGAACCGAATGATTTCGGCGCCGCCAAGTTGGCAACCGTCATAGATGCTCGCGTGACAATCTGCGTCCAACAATATTACGTCGCCGCGCCCGGTAACACTGGAGAGGATCCCCAGATTTGCCAGATAACCGGTAGAGAATGCAATCGCGGAGCGACGTCCGAAGAATTCGGCGAGTTCTGTCTCCAAAGCCAGGTGGCTTGCGAATGTGCCATTGGCCATGCGCGAACCGGTGGTACCGGTGCCTTCCTTCGCAACCGCTTCGCGAGCGGCGGCGACACACTCTGGGTCAAAGGTCAGGCCGAGGTAATTATTTGTGCCAGCCAGGATAGTTCGGCGGCCGTTAACGATGGCCTCCGTCGCGGAGAGAACCTCTTCCACAACGACGTTGAATGGACGGGCACCGGTTTCTGCAAGCTGTCTACTCCTGTTAGCCAAGTCCTCGAATTTGGAGAACAGACTCATTGTTCCTTATCCAGAAGCTTTTGCAGTTCAACCACCAGATCTTTGACGTTGTAGACCTCGGGCAGTACGTTTAACGGAATCGAAATGTCGAATTGCTCTTCGATTTCCAGGATGAGTTCCATTAATTGCGCAGAATCTAGACCCAAATCGGTTGCTAACATCGTCTCTTCGCGAATCAGTAAGTCGTCTTTTGCTTGTGGCTGCAGCGTTTTTTTAACGCGTTCGAGTACCTCGTCGTAGCTGTTCATACTAGCCTGCCTAAGTTGAGCGGGCGTCCAGCGTGAGCTGCATGCCCTGCGCTAATTTGACCTGTGGAATCCAACCGGTCGCAGAACTGAGATTGTTATTATCACATACCCAGCGTGGGTACCTAAGCTCGTTAAGTTTCCACGGCGTTAGCATGGGCGCGTATCCGAATGCGCGTCCTGCTCGAAAGTTCACGTTCGCCAGCAGGTCCAGCGCGAGGGCGGGGATCTGCAGGCGTCTTACCGGGCCATCACGTAATTGCGATGCAATCTTGATCACATCGTCCAGCGTATAGCCTTGTGGCGCGCCGTCGTCGAGTTCAAATATTGTACGTTCGCCGCGTTCGCTCGCCATCCACTTGATGACGGCAGAGGCCAGGTCTTCTACATATAGGAGTGAAAAGCGCGCACCGGGAGGACCCCAGGCCGGTGCTATTCCACGGCGCATACATTCAAATAGGGGTAGCAACTCGCGATCACCGGGACCGTACACCGCAGGCGGGCGAAAAACGGTCCATGGCAAATCGAGTTCAGCCGCGAGCGCATTCTCTGCGCCACGCTTGCTGGCGGCATACGGTGACAGCTCTGGCTGCTGTGCCGCAAGCGACGATATCAGGAGCATACGCGGTACCGGCCGTTGCTGCGCCGCGAGGCGGGCCAGCCGCTGTGTACCTTCCGCATTAACGAAGTGGAAGGTGTTTTCCCGCGCGCCGCGGACCACTGCCGCGCAGTGAATGATGAAATCCGCGCCCCGTAGCAGTAATGCCAAACTCGCCTCATCCTCCATACTTCCGGATACACGCTCGAGGTCTGTCGGCAAATTGGTAGCGTTAGAAGTGATTCGCAACAACCCACGGACCCGATGGTTTTCCGCGCCCAGGCGACGCGCGAGCGTACGACCAATGAAGCCGGTTACGCCGGTCAGTGCAACGGTCGAGGACATGGGATCGCCCTGAGGAAAGGACTGAATCACACGCGACAGTTAGTAACCGTCGCCTGTGTTATCGACGTGATTAAGCGTTTGCTGCTCGCGGCTGCATTGATTCGCCCCAGTTGGTACGTTCAAGAAAGTCTTGACGCGTTCGGGATCTCGATAATTTACCCGATGAGGTGCGAGCCAAAGTATGTGGTGGAACGAGTTCGATAATGCAATCGATTCCCAGTTCAGCGCGAATTTCCTGATCCAATCTGTCTATAAGGTTGCGTCGTTTTTGGGTATCAGACTCGCGACATTGAACAACCATAACTGCCTGTTCCTCGCTGCGAGGTCCTGGTACGGAAAAAGCGGACGGGTCCCCCGGTCTAACTTCGGGTTGATTCTCTGCCAGGTATTCGAGGTCCTGCGGCCAAATATTCCGACCATTGATTATGATCAGATCTTTTTTGCGTCCAGTAATGACAATACCTTCTTCAGTCCGGTATCCAATATCGCCAGTGTTTAGCCATCCATCGCCGGACAAAACTTCCTGGGTCGTTTCGAAATCACCGAAGTATCCGGACATGACACTTGGGCCACGGATGAAAATGGATCCACAGCAGCGATCCGGCAAGGTGTTCCCGCCCTCGTCTCGCACCACTACCTCATGCCCGGGCAGGGGTTTGCCGCAGTTCGCGAAATGATTGGCGCGAACCGGATCTTGCGAGTCCTTGCGCACCGGAACCGCACGTTGGTGTTCGCTGAGTTCGTTGCCAGAGACCCACTCAGTTTTCAAACCTTCGAACAGTGGCGCGAAACTGACGGCCAATGAAGACTCGGCCAGGCCATAACAGGCAAGGAATGCCCGCCGGTCAAAACCACTTGGCGCCAGCGCCTTTGCGAACCGTGCCAATGGCTCGGGTCGAATCGTTTCGGCTCCAACGCCGGCAATGCGCCAAGCGCTCAGATCAAAACTACTCGCGTCATCGCCGCGCAATCGTCGCGCGCAGAGTTCGTAACCAAACGGCGGGCTGAAAGATATGGTTGCGCGGCTCTCTGTCATGCGGATCAGCCACTGACGAGGCCGCATTGCAAATTCGCGCGTACCAAGATAATCCACTGACAACTGAGCCACTAAAGGATCCAGTACCAGGCCAACCAATCCCATATCGTGGTAGTACGGTAGCCAGGACATGCAACGGTCACCCGGCCGTATTTGAATGTGTTGCAGGGTGCTGGAGAGGTTACTCAGTACGGCCCGTTGAGTGATCATTACGCCGCGCGGGAAACGCGTGCTACCAGAGGTATATTGTAAATGAGCCAGTTCGTCTAACTGAAGCGGCTTCAACTTTGTTGCCGGACCGGGAAAATGCGAAAACGCTTCCGGGCAGCCGATGAAGCGTAAATGCAATCCCTCCGATGCTTCTGCCAGTAACGCACCATATGCTGCCGGGCCTATACATGCTTGTGCCTGGCAGTTGGCGAGCAGGCGTCGCAGTTGTGCGGTGTACGCGCGGCCGCCGCCCAACTGCAGCGGTGGAGCCACTGGCACCGGAACTAGGCCTGCATACTGACAAGCAAAGAAAAAGCGTTGAAAATCCGGATGGGTCTCGGCCAGTAATGCAACGCGGTCACCGCGATGTAAACCCAGGGCGGCGAAACGGTAGGCCAGCGCTTGTGCTTGTTCGCGCAACTCGGCATAGGGAAGTACCGCAACGAGTTCACCGGTGCCGCTATAGAAATTACAACCCGTGTCGCCTTCAGCGGCATAGCCCAACGCCTCCGCGAGCGTGGAAAAATCCGCGAGTCTGATCTTCAGCCTGTGTTCTGTTGGCGTAGGTGTTAAGCCCATTTATTTCCTGCTCCCCCAGTGTCCCCCGTAACATCCTTAAGCCCGTTGGCGGGCCAGCCCACATAGCCGTGTGGGCTACGGCTTACTGATGTTTCGGCGCGGATCCCCACCCTAGGATTTCAGCGAAACCCATAAAAATCTTAGTTTACGCGCATCTATATGGATCGTAAACATTACTGACATCCTTCATCAGCGTAGTCCGACGTCCCGCGGCGGTCGCGAGTTTGCGCTGTTCGCGCCCGATTTTGGCTATGTTTTGCAATCACTTTGCTCCGCTCTGTTATTCTTCCCGAGTGCTGAAATCAATCTCCGCGGAGGCTCGGCCGACGGCAATTACGTTGATCTGTGGCGTCGCGGATTCTAGGGGAGAATTTAGAGCCTTACAAGTTATCGATTGTGTCTTAATAAAATATATAGAATTCAGTAGATTATATAATCTTTAGCCAAACAATGTCCAGATTGGAAATAACAGCGGTTGAGGGCTGGCGGGCGATGAGTCGGTTCATACGGATGCCGTGGAGTGTCTACCGTTCCGATCCCTATTGGGTTCCGCCTCTTATGCTGGAGCGCCGCGTCCAATTCTCCACAAAGAATCCGTTCTTCCAGCATGCCGAATGGCGCGCCTGGCTGGCATTACGAGGCGATCGGACGGTGGGTAGGATTAGCGCCCAGGTAGACCGTATGCATCTTGAACGCTACGACGATGCTACCGGTTTTTTCGGGCTAATCGAGTCCGAGGATGATTCCGAAGTGTTTTCACTACTGCTCAATACCGCACAGGATTGGTTAACCGAACAAGGTATGCGGCGCGTGCGCGGGCCATTTAGTTTGTCCATCAATGAGGAATGTGGTGTCTTGGTCGACGGCTTTGATCGGCCACCGTCGATAATGATGGGACATACCCCTCCATACTACGCGCAACGCATCCAAGAGCAGGGCTTCGCAGGCGTCAGAGAATTATTGGCCTATCGAATTGATCCGAAGTTCGAACGCTCCAATGCAACGCAACGGATTGTGGCCAAGGCCAAGCAAGTGACTGCCGGGCGATTTCGGATGCGCGCCATGCGGAGTAACCGTATGGACGAAGATCTCGCCATCCTCCATGACATATTCAATGATGCCTGGTCCGATAACTGGGGGTTCGTGCCGTTTACAAAGGAAGAGTTCAGTGCGTTGGGATCGACCCTTAAATTCATGGTGGATGATGATTTTGTGCAGATTGCTGAGGTGGACGGCGAAGCCGCAGCTTTTTGTGTCGCACTGCCGAATATTAATGAGGCAATTTGCGATCTTGACGGTAAGCTGCTGCCGTTCGGCTGGCTGAAGTTGCTGTGGCGGTTGAAAGTGTCTTACCCGAAATCAGCACGGATTCCGTTGTTAGGTGTGCGTAAGCGTTATCAGCAAAGTTTACTTGGAACCGGATTGAGCTTGGCGGTGATCGACGCTGTCAAGGCCTCGGTTTTAAAACGCGGGATGACAGAAGTTGAGATGTCCTGGGTTCTTGATGACAACCGTTCGATGCGCAAGATTATTGAGGCCCTTGGCGGAGTTGAGCAGAAACGCTATCGCATTTACGAAAAGAACTTGGCATAGAAGTTGCGCCGTGTATGACGAAACGATGGAGTCCATGCTATATGCGGCCTAACGGCGGCGGCGCTGAACCATCTCTGCATGGTCTGATAGCACAGCGCCTGGGGGAGCGTGGGTCGGCAGGTGGACGCTTTCTCGCCGAGCAGATCCGAACGCAATACGGAGCGGCGGTCATCGGCATCATTTACTACGGTTCGTGTTTTCGTACGGGATCGGACGAGGACGGGATCATCGACCTGCTAGTGCTTGTCGACGAGTACCGCGATGTTTATCGCGGTCGGCGCGGATTGGCGTTGGTAAACGCATTTTTGCCTCCCAATGTGTTTTACCTACAGACGGAGTTTTGTGGGCGAACGTTACGAAGCAAATACGCCGTCATTTCGATCCGTGATTTTTCGCGGAGGACATCACGTAGGTGTTTCCATACCTATTTCTGGGGCAGGTTTGCACAACCATGTGCCTTGCTTTACGCGCGTGACGCGCAAGTTACGCAGGCCGTGTTGGCAGCGATAGCGACCGCGGTCGTCACGTTCATAGAGCGGGTAATACCGCTGTTGCCGGATGTTTTCGACGCCGTCACGTTATGGAAGCAGGGGCTGCTGGCAAGTTATGCAACTGAACTTCGGCCCGAGCGGCCGGCAGCATCAGTCCAACTAATCGATGCCGACATCGATTGGTATCAACGGGTCACGGCTGCGGCACAAGTGGAACTATCGATGCTTGCAGTGCACTCAGCCGGTGGTGATTGCACGCGTTACAACGCAGTTATATCGCGACGCCAGCGCTTCTTAGCACGACAGATTTGGCGCCTTAGACGGGTGCAGGGCAAATTACTCAACCTCGTACGGATCGTGAAGGCCACATTTACCTTCGATGGCGGAGTTGATTATGTGCTGTGGAAGATCGAACGCCACTCGGGCGTGCGAGTGGAAGCGACACCGATGCTTCGCCGGTATCCGTTGCTGACGTGTTGGGGAACCCTGTGGAGACTTTATCGCCGCGGTGCTTTTCGCTGATTCGTTTTTACGGTGTCCAACAGGGATCGGGCGAATGGTTAGTCTCAGGAATAACGATGCACAGGTGTTGGCTTCGATGAGCGTAATATTGAGCCTTTTATTGAGGCGCGACCATACGCTGTAGTTTTTCGAGGCGCCGTAGCGGGTCGTTTTCCACCAGCAGTTGCTGTTTAACCGCATTGTCCATGGGCAACAGTTCGGTCAGGCGGTGGCCTAACCAACGTGCGTCCTCGAAATGTGTTTCCATTTGCGTCCAGGGAGCGCCGTAATGCGCGATGAGTTGTGCGAGCAGTTCCTGCAACGGCGCATGTACTTCGGTGACGGGCAGCCTCGGCTCATCCGGGAGATAGCTTACTTCGCCGATCTGTAGTTGATTCGGCTGAACGCTGCTACTTTCTACTCGGAACTTGCGCTCGCCACGCGCGGTGATAGCAAGTAAGCCATCTTTTCCTTGATCCCAGTCGACAATACGGGCCAGCGTGCCAATGTCCTCGGCGGTCGCGGCCGGCCCCACTTCACGTCCGCTGCGGATCAGGACGACGCCGAATCCGGTCTCCTCGCGCATGCAGTCCCGGACCATATCCACGTAACGCGTTTCGAACACCCGCAATGGCAACAAGCCGTTTGGACATAACACCGTTTGCAGTGGAAACAGCGCAATTGTTTGGGTTGCCATGTGGGGGTTAAGCCGGCTGAGCGTTGTTTCGCAAATGCGTAATTAGTTTGTCGTGTAAGTCTTGAAATCCGCCGTTGCTCATAATAAGTACGTGATCATGTGGTTGTACGAATGCACTAACCGCATCGATCAGCATATCGATTTGCCGATACGTTGCGCAGCGTTCGCCTAGTGGTTCCATCGCCCTCTCAAGATCCCAAGATAGACCTGGCGGGACAAAAACCATAACGGCATCCGCGCCCTGCAATGCAGCGGCCAACTTTTCGCCATGATAGCCCATGCGCATGGTGTGAGATCGGGGTTCCAGAATGGCGATTAATCGACCACGTGTGCAGCGCGTTCGCAGCGCCGCTATGGTGGCGGCGACGGCTGTTGGATGATGTGCGAAATCGTCGTAAATGCAGACGCCATCAACTTCGGCTCGCAGTTCGAGTCGTCGCTTCACGCCACTGAATCTGTTTAACGCAGCACAAGCGCCGGCGATGTCGATGCCCGTATGGTGAGCGGCAGCAACCGCGGCCGTTGCATTGCGTGCGTTGAATTCGCCGCATAATGACCACCGCACCGCGCCCGAACCGTATTCGTTCGAGTCTATTTCAAACGAACTGTAATCCTCATCAGCCGCGCGAAATCTCCATGCGGCGCCGTTACTGTCGCCAAATGTGCGCACCGGAGTCCAACAGCCTAAGTCCAACACTTCGGCAATAGCGCCGTCCGCTACCGGTAAGATGATCTCTCCATTTGCCGGTACGATCCGAATTAATTGGTGAAACTGTCTCTGAATCGCCGCAAGGTCCGGAAAGATATCAGCGTGATCAAATTCAAGATTGTTGATTATCAAAGTGTGAGGTGAGTAGTGAACGAACTTTGAACGCTTGTCGAAAAATGCAGTGTCATACTCATCCGCTTCGATTACGAAGTGAGGCGGCTCGCCGAGATGGGCAGAACGGTCAAAGTCTTTGGCTACCCCACCGATCAGAAACCCCGGGTTCAGCCCGCATTTCTTCAATATCCAGGCAAGCATCGCAGTGGTCGTGGTTTTGCCGTGGGTACCGGACACAGCCAGAACCTTCCGATCGACCAGCACCTGCTCCGCGATCCACTGCGGACCCGATGAGTAAGGCAAACGGTTGTCCAGCACGTACTCCACCGCCGCATTACCTCGCGATAACGCGTTGCCGATGATGACCAGGTCAGGGGCCGGCTGCAAATGCCGCTCCTCATAGTTTTGGCGAAGCTCGATCCCCGCGTTCTCCAACAAAGTACTCATCGGCGGATAGACGTTGGCGTCAGAACCGGAAACTGTATGGCCTATGTCTCGCGCGAGCATTGCCACGCCTGCCATGAAGGTTCCACATATCCCCAAAATGTGAATTTGCATTGCTAGTTAATCAGTTTGTTTGCAATCGCATAGGTGGCACGGCGTGCGCGACACATAAACCCATACCCCCGCAATTTGGCTTAACCGCTCCGTTGTCGTAATGCCACAGTTAGCGCTCTAGCAAAGGGTAGATGAACGCGTACATCGAGGAGAACGTTAACCAAAGGTACAACAGGGCGACGACGAAGCCAAAAGACATCTGCACAGATAGCGCATGCCGAAAAATATGCGCCATGATCAGAACATCCCAGGCCAATAACAGCAACCAGATACCCAGGACCGCGATGGACACCTGTTGCGAACTCAGTGCGTTGCCCAACCCGGCTATGGGCAAAAAAAACAGCGTTAGTAGCGTGCCGCTGCCGACCAGGGCCGTAAGCGTTTGTGTGAAGCGCGCTGAATGATGGTGAAGCCACAGACTGACTGCGGTGAACAGCACCATTATTGCGGTATTGAGTAGCGTTGCCAACAGCGCAAGGCGTGGCGGTGAATCGAGTATGCCGACGGCGTAATTGAGCAGTGTAAATACGACCAGCATCGTACCCAGCAGGAACGACGATGCCGGCAGGTCTTGCGGCGCCCGGCGCATGCGGCAAATATCGAAGAATGCGAGAAGCAACGCATTGACGGCTGTACTCATAGCATCGGACTTAGCACGTACTGCGCTCGCGTTGGGTCGCTGTGTGGATGTCCGCGTTGTGCTAACTCAGGTCAGTTCGGGCACCGTAACGTTCGGCTATATAGCGGTTGACGATCTCCTGGAATTCTTCTGCAATTCTGTCCCCGCGTAAGGTGATCGCTTTCTGCCCATCGATAAAAACTGGCGCAACCGGAGCCTCACCGGTGCCCGGCAAACTGATGCCGATGTCGGAGTGCTTGCTTTCACCGGGACCATTGACGACACAACCCATGACCGCGAGGCTCAGGTCTTCTACGCCCACGTATTGTTCGCGCCAAATTGGCATCTGCTTGCGTACATAAGCCTGTATGCTGTCGGCCAGTTGTTGAAAGTAGGTGCTGGTCGTGCGCCCACAACCAGGGCAGGCGGTTACCAGCGGCGTGAATGAACGCATCCCCATCGTTTGTAAGATCTCTTGCGCGACAATGACCTCGCGGCCGCGATCCCCGCCCGGCTCCGGTGTTAAGGAAACCCTGATGGTGTCTCCGATCCCCAGCTGAAGTAGTACGCCCATACCTGCAGTCGACGCGACGATGCCTTTGGATCCCATTCCGGCCTCCGTCAAGCCGAGATGCAAGGCGTAATCACAGTGGGCCGCTAACTCGGAATACACCGCAATTAGTTCCTGCACGCCGCTTACTTTGCAGGACAGCACGATTTTGTCGCGCGCCATACCCAACTCTTCCGCACGGGCTGCACTGTTTAACGCAGAGCTGATGAGTGCATCGCGGGTTACTTCGGATGCGTCCTTGGGCTGCGCCGCTTTCGCGTTCTCATCCATCATTGTGGTAACGAGATTGTTGTCCAGACTACCCCAGTTGACGCCGATACGAATGGGTTTGTCATGGTCGAGCGCAGTGTCAATCATGGTTGAAAATTGGGTGTCCTTTTTTCGGCCGAAACCGACATTGCCCGGGTTGATTCGATACTTCGCCAGGGCCCGTGCGCATTCCGGAAATTTTGTCAGCAACGTGTGGCCGTTGTAATGAAAATCACCTATCAAAGGTACGCGGCAGCCGGTCGCGTCGAGCAGGTCGCGAATCCGGCCCACCTGCTTGGCAGCATCTTCGGTGTTGACGGTAATGCGAACTAGCTCGGACCCAGCCGCGGCCAGCTGTTGGACTTGTTTGGTAGTTGCGGCGGCGTCAGCAGTATCCGTATTCGTCATCGACTGGACGACAATTGGATGACCGCCGCCAATCATTACGGGACCGACCTGAACGCCAATACTCTGGCGGCGTTTACTTGCTGTAGCTGTGTTCATAAATGATTGTAACGGACCGACCTAACTGCTTGATGCAATGCAACATGCAGTCTATCGTTGAGGCCAGTGCTGTCAAGCACACAGTCCGGTTCCGATAGGTCCGGAACGAATTGCAACGTTGTGGCTCCGGGGAAACCTGCCTAGTTTGTGATGCGTATTGGAGTCGATTTAGGCGGCACGAAAATTGAGGCCGTGGCTATCGCCGGCCGGACGTGACGAGATTGTCGCGCGCGAGCGTGTACACACTCCCAGTGGGGATTACCCGGGCATTTTACGCGCGATTACAAGCTTGGTGCAGCGTATCGAGGCGCGCATCGGCGCACGTGCCGCGGTTGGCATAGGCATTCCGGGAGCCATCTCGCCGTGGTCGAGGCGGGTCAAGAATTCAAACTCCCAGTGTCTGAACGGCCAGTACCTGGATGCCGATTTGTCGGCGTTGCTGCAACGACCGTTGCGTTTCAGTAATGATGCCAATTGTTTTGCACTGTCCGAAGCGGTTGATGGCGCGGCACGCGATGCCGATGTCGTATTTGGCGCAATTCTTGGGACCGGCGTCGGTGGTGGCCTGGTAATCAACGGCCGGACGATCGCAGGCGCCAATGCGATTGGAGGAGAATGGGGGCACAATCCGCTGCCCTGGCCGCGGGACAACGAACGCCCCGGGCCTCTGTGTTATTGCGGTAAGCAAGGTTGCATCGAGAGCTTTCTGTCTGGCCCCGCGCTGGCGGCGGCGTATCGTTCGGCAACCGGCAAAAGCGCGGATCCCGCGACGATTGTCGATGCAGCCGCAGCCGGAGAGGAGGCGGCCGAGATGATCATGCAGAATTACGAGGAACGTCTCGCCCGAGCCCTGGCAAGTGTTATTAATATGGTCGATCCGCACGTCATCATCCTTGGCGGTGGCCTGTCCAAGGTCGATCGGCTCTACGCAGGGGTGCAGGACCGATTACCGGAGTATGTATTCTCCGATCACCTGGCGACCCGGCTTTTGCCGCCTGAACATGGCGACGCCAGCGGCGTTCGTGGCGCTGCCTGGCTGTGGCCTGAGTCAGCGGACAGGCAGTGAATGCAAATTTGTGAATTCCGTCACAGCAGGGTCTTAATTCGCCTACTACACTTTCTTTAACATTACTTACAACGCCCGGCGGCTACTCACTCCTCCCTCCCCCCTATATCGAGTAGTCCCGGGCTTTTTTTTGCCAGTATCAACTCAACGCTGAGCGTCTTCAGGAGGAATCTCAAGCCGGTAGCCTTGTTGATAAATCGAGGCCAGGGTCCAGCCGGTTTCACGCAGCCCAAGTTTGCGTCTGATCCGACTGATATGTGTGTCCACCGTGCGCGTATTCAGGCTGGGTGCTCGGCCCCACACACTAAGCAGGATATGTTTGCGCGACAGGATTGCATCGACATTGCGAAACAGGAATGATGCCAACTCGAACTCTTTGCCGGTCAATTCGAGTACTTCACCGTATTTCCTCAGCAACCGATTCGATTGGTCTAGGGTGAAAGGAGGGAATTCTAAAGTCTCCTTATTCAATTGGCCTCGGCTCATCCGACGACCCAGGGCAGTGACTCGGGCTAGCAGCTCACGTTTGCCGACGGGTTTGACCATATAATCATCGGCGCCTAGCAACAGCGCCTTAACGATGTTTTCCTCGCCGCTTACGACCGTCACGAACAGAATCGGTGCGCAAGATTGCAAGCGCTCACGGAGCACGTAAAGCACTTCAATACCGTCGATCTCAGGCAGTAACCAATCAAGAATGAATAGATCGAAAGTGTCGCGCTCTATTGTCTTGAGAAACTGCCGGCTGCCCGGGAAATATTCACAACTATGCCCGCCGCCGTTTAACCACTGAGCGACGAGTCGGCCATAATCGACGTCGTCATCCAGGAGTGCAATTCGCAATTGAGGTTCCAAGGCAAATGTTGTGCAACGAGCCAATTTGGTATCGCCGCTGGTGGCAGCTACCCCTCATATCGACAGTTGCTCGATGGAACTTTATAGTCGGGAGAGCAGATATGGAGTACTGGTTATGACCGATAAAATTAAGAAAACGGATGAGCAGTGGCGCGAACAGCTGTCGCCTGAAGAATATTCAGTGTGCCGGGCGCACGGTACCGAGCGGCCGTTCAGCGGCGAATATAACGGTTTTAAGGGCACTGGCAGCTATCATTGCACGTGCTGCGGGACCCTGCTGTTCCATTCCGATGGGAAATTCGACTCCGGTACTGGTTGGCCGAGCTTCTGGGCGCCCGCCGACGCTGAGAATGTAGCCGCATTTGAGGACGTCAGTCATGGCATGCGCCGCACTGAAGTCCGTTGCAGTGCCTGTGAGGCTCATCTGGGGCATCTGTTTGAGGACGGACCGGCGCCGACAAATCAGCGCTATTGTATAAATTCGGTGTCGTTAAAGTTTAAAGATCAGGCCGATAACGAATAGGCTCGCTCAGGCTGCGAAGTCCTGTGCGGATTGAACCACGCGAGCTTCTCATGCAATGACACGACCTGGCCAATAATCAGTAACCCGGGGGGCTCGGCGCCGGCGCTTTTCGCGATCTCGGGCAACGATTCGAGGTCAGCGGTGAGGACACGCTGTTTGTTCGTCGTTCCCTGCAGCACCAGTGCCGCTGGCGTCGTCGCCACCATGCCATGGCAAATTAGCTGGCTGCAGAGTTCGGCCATCGCGCCCATACCCATATAAACGGCGATGGTTTGTCTCGGCTGTACCAGTGCCTCCCAGTTCAAGTCGAGGTGTCCATCTTTCATATGGCCGGTCACGAACGTGCAGGTGTGGGCGAAGTCCCGGTGGGTCAGCGGGATCCCAGCGTAAGCGGCACAACCAGCAGCAGCGGTGATTCCGGGAACTATCTGAAATGGGATACCGGCATCGGCCAGTTGCGCGATTTCTTCGCCGCCTCGCCCAAAAATAAAAGGATCACCTCCCTTTAGTCGTAATACCCTTTTGCCCTGCTTTGCCAAGGCAATCATCAGCGAATTAATCTCGTCCTGTGTCAACGTGTGTTTATCGCGTTGCTTGCCTACGTAAATGCGATCAGCGTCTGCACGCGCAAGAGCGACAAGCGCTGGTGCGACCAGCCGGTCGTATATCACAACGTCACTTTGTTGCATCAGACGTAAGGCGCGAAAGGTCAGAAGATCCGGATCCCCCGGTCCAGCGCCCACCAGATAAACTTCTCCTGTCGTGGGCCTTGTACCTGTCGGTTGGACCAGCAGTTTCTCGATCTGCTCACGAGCCGAAGTGTCCTGCCCGGCGAAAACCAGCTCCGCGATTGGACCGTCTGCCACCAGCTCCCAAAATCGCCGACGGTCGATTATCTCGACAAAGCGGTTCTTGACCTGTTGGCGAAAATCCGACATGAGCTTCGCGAGCCGGCCGTAACTTGCCGGCACCAAGGTTTCAATCCTTGCGCGCAGCTGGCGGACAAGCAGCGGTGCCGCGCCGCCCGACGATATTGCAATTTGTATTGGTGCGCGATCAACAACGGCAGGCATGACGAAGGAGCACAATGACGGCGTATCCGCGACGTTTATCGGAACACGACCGGCACGTGCCAGAGCGGCAACCTGCTCGTTGGTACCACGATCATTCGTGGCGGCGAAGATCAGGCGACAATGCGCGACGTCAGTGGCGGCGAATTCACGTGGCCAGACAGTAATCTTTCCCGCGTCTGCCAACGCAGTGATCTCGGCGCAAACATGCGGCGCGACGACGATGACTCGCGCTCGCGCTTTACACAGTCGTACAACTCGGCGCGCGGCCACCGGACCACCACCCACGACCAGGCAGCGCTGGTCTTGCACATCCATAAATATCGGAAAATAGCTCATGACGGGTTACGGCCGTGATTGTAGTTGCTGAAGTCACATTCCGTTGGATTGAGTCGGCATAAGCTTATTCAGCTATCGCTTAACCCCGGTGTACGGGTGTGTTTTGGGGTGTTATTGAGAACGGGCGGGATGCGTCGCAGATTAAAGTTTCGCGCTCCGTAGACCGATAAATGGGGCATTCGCCGGTGATTCGATGTAATTGAGTCGGTCTCTATGACAGACAGCCGCGGAATGGAAGCAATTGAGGGGTAAGCTGCGTGGATTTGGCAACGTTACTTGGGTTAGTGGGTGGATCTGGCATCATCCTGGCCGCGATTTTGCTCGGCGGCAGTCCGCTGACCTTCGTCAATGTACCGTCGTTGCTGGTCGTTGTGGGTGGGACCATCGGCGCTGTCCTCATGAAATTCACGCTTGTGCAATTCCTCGGCGCCTTCAAGGTGGCAATGAAGGCATTCACGTTTCGCCTTGACGCGCCTGAAGTGCTGATCGGGCAGGCTGTAGAAATGGCCAATGAAGCGCGCAAGGGCGGATTGCTCGCGCTGGAGGGCAAAGAGACCGAGAACTCGTTTTTGAAAAAAGGCATTCAGATGATGGTGGACGGTCATGAGCCCGATGTCGTCCGACAAACCCTGTCAACAGAGATGAACCTGACCTTGGAGCGCCACGACATCGGCCAGAAGATTTTCAAGGCGATAGGCGATTCGGCTCCTGCGATGGGCATGATTGGGACGCTGATCGGATTGGCACAGATGTTGTCGGCCATGGATGACCCCAAAACTATCGGTCCATCGATGGCAGTTGCGCTACTGACGACCCTGTACGGCGCAATGATCGCAAATATGGTTGCGCTGCCAATCGCAGACAAGTTGGCGTTGCGCAGTGGCGAGGAGCGGCTTGTTAAGTCGATGGTCATAGATAGCCTTTCCGGTATCCAAGAGGGTCGCAATCCGCGCGTGATCGAAGAGTTGCTGAAAACCTATTTGCCAGGCTCCAAGCGTGATCTGGAGGACCACAGCGACACCGGCGGTTAGCCGATATGGCCGAGCAAGTTCCCGGTAAAGCAGCGGATGCGGGCGCGCCCGCATGGGTTATGACGTTTGCTGATCTAATGTCATTACTTATGTGTTTTTTCGTACTGTTATTGTCGTTCTCCGAGATGGATCTGGAAAAATACAAACAAGTTGCGGGCTCAATGAAGTTCGCTTTCGGCGTTCAGCGTGAAATAAAGGCGAACGAAGCGCCAAAGGGCACCAGCATCATAGCTCAGGAATTCAGTTCCGGCCGTCCTACGCCTACCGTCGTGAATGAAGTTCGGCAGGCCACGGTTGACGATTCCAAACAGACGCTGGAGTTTACCGATGCCATGAACGATGAGAAGTCCCAAAAAACGGATTTCGAACCGACACAAGGCGAAGACGATGATTCCGATTCTGTGAATAAACAAACACAGGTGGACGCAAACAAACTGTTGGAAGCGCTTCGCGAGGAAATGGAGCAGGGCATGGTTCAAGTGGAAACCGTGGGTAGCAGCATCCTCATTCGCATCAACGAGAAAGCGTCATTTCCTTCCGGTACGGCAACCTTACGCGGCGATTTCCTGCCGGTGCTCGGCAAACTTCGTAATGCATTAGCCGATGTTCCCGGACAGGTGGTGGTTGCTGGTCACACCGACGATATACCCATAAATACAGCAGTATTCCGGTCCAATTGGGACCTGTCAGCGGCGCGGGCAGTAACGGTGGTACACGAGTTGCTAGGAAACGGACAGCTTGCTATTGATCGGTTTGTTGTCGAAGGACACGGCGAGGCGCATCCGTTGTTGCCGAACGACTCGCCTGAGAATCGCGCAACTAATCGCCGCGTCGAACTCACCATAATCCAGGGTGAACGGGCGGTTGGAATTTCCGAGGGATTGCAATTCAATGAAATTCTCGGCAGATCCGACACAGCGGGACCGGAAAGCGACCGTGCCGTCGAGGCCGATGTGCACGATGATGCCTAACCAGGAAGAGGGACAAGAATGAGAGAACGCAGGCGCTTTTATCGATTTGCCGACAGCGCACTAGTGAAATACCGTGTGGTTCAGCCCGACACTATGGTGCAAGGCGTTCAAGCGTTGCAGCGTAATGGCGAAGCGCGCCAACACTTGGAACAGGTTTTCCTTGGGATCGATGCGCGGCTGTTTGAGCTGACAAGCACGCTGGAACGCGAATCCCCCGCTGTTGCCGAAGCGGTTGATTTGCTCAATAAAAAAGTCGGGTTTCTCGAGCGCCTCGTGCTCAGATCCGAAAACGATCAGGACGATGGCCATGATGGCTTATCGCCGCGCCAGGTTAGTCTAAGTGCCTGTGGCATGGCGCTGTGTTCTGCGTCGTCTATTGCCGCCGATGCGTACCTGGAAATCGAGCTGGTACTGTTGCCTGGTCACCGTTACATCCGGGCCTATGCAAAAGTGATTGAGTGTCGCGAGCAAATAGATCAGACGGATCCCAACGAGCGTTACCGCATCTGCGTTGATTTCGAATATATCCGCGACGACGACCGTGAAGTGTTAATCCAGCACATATTCAAAAAACAGGCGGCGCAGCTACGCAGCGAGCGAAATGCCGCGGAAATAGTGGAGCCCGAACGCGCCGCGTTGTAGCTAAACGTTGGCGATTAACCGTTAGGTTTTAGGTAACGTCACGCCGGTTTGTTTCTGATACTTGCCGCCGCGATCTTTATAGGAAATTTCGCAAACCTCGTCAGACTCCAGAAATATAACTTGGGCAACGCCTTCGTTTGCGTAAATTTTCGCCGGTAACGGTGTCGTGTTCGAGAACTCCAAGGTCACGTGGCCTTCCCATTCCGGTTCCAGCGGGGTGACGTTGACGATGATGCCACAGCGCGCATAAGTGGATTTGCCGAGACACAGAGTCAGCACATTGCGCGGGATGCGGAAATATTCGACCGTTCGGGCCAGCGCGAATGAATTGGGCGGGACTATGCAGACGTCTGATTTGATGTCCACAAAACTATTCGAATCAAAATTTTTGGGGTCGACGATGGCCGAGTTGATGTTGGTGAAAACTTTGAAATCCTCTGCGCAGCGGATGTCATAGCCGTAGCTAGAGGTACCGTATGAGACGATGCGGCCGCCGCCATTTTCGCGGATCTGTTCAGCGACAAACGGCTCAATCATGCCATGTGTTTCGGCCATGTGCCGGATCCAACGATCTGACTTGATTGTCACTTTAAGCTGGGACGAAACGGCGGTGTGAAAATTGAGAAAATTTCCCGTCGCGGATGTTGGAGGGCGTCACGAGCGGGATCAGCAGCCGAGGATACAGTCGGTTGCCGATGTTCTCCTGCGTTTGCGCAGAGATGGCTAAGTGGCATCAGCTAACCGCTCCCAGATTCGCGTAGACGAGCGGATTAAGTACTCTGGATGACAATTTTGGGGAATTTCGCCGTGTAATCCTTGGCGCGAACCGCCAGCTTTCCGGCGACTTTACGGGCGATGTCGCGGTAGGTCGCTGCCGCTGCTGAATCGGGATCCATGGCGACGGTTGGTTTGCCGTTATCGGCGCCTTCGCGGATTTTGATATCCAGCGGCAAGGCGCCCAATAAATCCACCTGATATTGGCGAGCCATTATCTCACCACCGCCGGCGCCAAAGATGTGTTCCTCATTTCCGCACTTACTGCACACGTGCACACTCATGTTTTCGATGATACCCAGAACCGCGACATCCACTTTCTCGAACATCTTGACTGCCTTACGTGCATCAAGCAGCGCGATGTCTTGGGGGGTGGTCACGATAACCGCACCGCTGACCGGGATCCGCTGGCACAGCGTCAGCTGAATGTCGCCGGTCCCTGGTGGCAAATCGACAATCAGGTAGTCTAAATCTGACCAATTCGTGTCATTTAGCAGCTGCTCGAGCGCGCTGGTTACCATCGGACCGCGCCAAATCATCGGCGTTTCCTCGTCGACCAGATTACCGATCGACATGGATTGCACCTGGTAGCTGACTTTCGGTTCCAGTGTCTTACCATCCTTCGAGTCGGGTTTGCCCGGGGCGCCCAGCATGCGGGGTTGGCTCGGTCCGTAAATATCCGCGTCCAGCAGACCCGTTGTGGCCCCTTCGCTTTGCAGCGCCAGTGCCAGGTTTACCGCGGTTGTTGATTTCCCGACACCGCCTTTACCCGAGGCTACGGCGATGATGTTTTTTACATTGGGCAACGGCTTGATGCCTTTCTGCACTGCATGCGCCACAATGTTAGACGTGAGGTTGACAGTAATCTCCGCTACGCCGTCTACGCCCCGCAATACCTCCTCCAAATTGCTGATTAACGCGCTACCGTAGATTTTGGTCGGTATGCCGACTTCCAGATCAACGCTGACAGATCCGTTATCCACTGTAATGCCTTTTACTGCTTTGGCGGACACCAGATCCTGTTCCAAAAACGGATCCTTATAGGTGGCAAGGGCAGATTCGATCTGTTGGTTCGATAGTGCTGACATGGTTGGTCACGCCTGTTGAAGATTATCGCGGAGTTTACACCATCGCCGTTTTTTGAGTTACCGCGGGTGGCACCTACCGGTGACACACCTGGCTGGCGAATGTTACCTTACGCGCCCAAGTGGCATCGACTGACCGAGTGATGCCGTCTCTCGAGGTACCCAGAACCATGGCTGACCAGACTCGCCGGATACTCGTTACCAGTGCATTACCCTATGCCAATGGGCCGATCCACATCGGCCATCTTGTTGAGTACATACAGACCGACATTTGGGTGCGGTTTCAAAAACTGCGGGGGCACCGTTGCTATTACCTGTGTGCCGATGATGCGCACGGGACCCCGATAATGTTGCGCGCTCAGGATGAGGGGATCAGCCCTGAAGCCTTGATCGAACGCGTTGGCGTTGAGCACCGTCGGGATTTCGCTAACTTTCACATCGAATTTGACAACTACTACACCACGCATTCGTCTGAAAATCAGGCAATTTGCAACAAGATTTACCAGCGTCTGGATGATGCCGGGCACATAGTCCGGCGCACGATTAGCCAGGCCTATGACCCCGAAAAAGAGATGTTTTTGCCGGATCGATTCATCCGTGGTAACTGTCCGCGCTGTGATGCGGCTGATCAATACGGCGATAGTTGCGAGGCGTGTGGGGCCACCTACAGTCCTGGTGAGTTGAAAAATGCGGTCTCGGCGCTGTCCGGATCAAAACCGGTAGAAAAGGAGTCGGAGCACTTTTTTTTCAAGTTAGGCGACTTCGAGGTCTTTCTTAAAGAATGGGTCGGTGGCGGCGGGGTTAAATCGGAGGTAGCGAACAAATTGGCGGAATGGTTCGATACTGGTTTGAAGGATTGGGATATCTCGCGCGACGCGCCTTACTTTGGTTTCGAAATCCCAAACGCGCCCGGCAAATATTTTTATGTGTGGTTGGATGCGCCTATCGGGTACCTGGCGAGCTTTCAGAATTTCTGTGATCGCGAAGGAATTGAGTTCGAAGAATATTGTGGACCAGACAGTAGTGCCGAGCTGTATCATTTCATCGGCAAGGACATTATGTATTTTCATGCGCTGTTCTGGCCCGCGATGCTCAAAGGGGCTGCGTTTCGGGTACCCACCGCGTTATTCGTGCATGGATTCCTGACGGTCGACGGGCAGAAGATGTCCAAATCCCGTGGCACCTTCGTGACCGCCAGCACGTATTTGAAGCACCTGAATCCTGAGTATCTGCGCTACTACTTCGCTGCCAAACTAGGCCCCGGAGTCGATGATATTGATCTGAATTTGGAGGATTTCCGGCAACGTGTGAACGCCGATATCGTCGGCAAAGTAGTGAACATTGCAAGCCGCTGCGCGGGCTTTGTGAGCAAGTATTTCGATGGCCGATTGGGCAATGACTTGCTGGCCCAGGAGCTGTTCGTGACCTTCGAGAGCGCTGGCGAAGCAATCGCCGTTGCCTACGAACAGCGTGAGTTTTCGAAAGCGATGCGGGAGATCATGGCCTTGGCCGATCGCGCCAATCAGTTCATTGACGATAACAAACCCTGGGTCATCGCCAAGGACGACAGCCGCCGCGCTGAGTTGCACGCCGTGGTGACCACCGGTATCAACTTGTTTCGTGTGCTGGCGTTGTATCTCAAGCCGGTGTTGCCGGCCATGGTCGTGCAGGTTGAACGCTTCCTGCAAATACAACCGATGCAGTGGACAGACATTAGCGTACAACTACTTGATCACGAGATAGCGCGTTTCACACCCTTGATGAAGCGGATAGAAGCCGACGGCATTGAAGCCGTGATCGCAGACAGCCAGGAAACATTGGAGCAAACGCAGCCGGCCGTGACTGAGGCGCAGGCCCAGGCTGAGGCGCCCATTAGCGCAGAGATCAGCATCGACGAGTTTACGAAAATTGACTTGCGTATTGCACGTGTCGAGGCAGCAACTGCGGTTGAAGGTGCCGACAAACTGTTGCAGTTGACCTTGGATTTGGGCGGCGAACAGCGTACCGTTTTTGCCGGCATTAAGAGCGCTTACGCGCCTGAGGAGTTGCAGGGTCGTTTGGTAGTCATCGTGGCCAATCTCGCGCCGCGCAAGATGCGCTTCGGGGTCTCTGAAGGCATGGTTCTGGCAGCCGGCGCGGGTGGCGGTGACATCTGGTTGTTGCATCCGGATTCCGGCGCGCAGCCCGGCATGCGCGTCAAATGACTTGCCTCTAAGGGTCTTTGCCGCCCCGCGCCTGCGCCCTCAGCCAGGCGCCATCCCTGCACGTCTTGGGCGCCGGCCTACGCCATCGGGGTTCCGGCGTTGCGCGGGGCCAAGGTCCGCTGGACTTTTGTCTGTTTCCGCTACACCCTTCATGCAATATGCGGGTTAGGCGGAAGTTCTCGATGTGTGCCTTGGGGCCATGAGCGGCATTGGTCTAATAGTCAGTCTAAGCTTCGCCAATAATCTGGTACTCGATTACGCCTTGGGCGTCGGTCCAGCGCTGGCTAGCTCACGCAAGTTCGAGGTCGCCGCGGGATTCGCGGTTGCCGTCATGCTCGTTCTGCCGCTGGTCACCGCATTGAGTTTTGTGGTCGCAGTAGCGTTGACGGCGTTTGCGGCTGAAGCTTTTAGCTTACTGCTGAGTTTGTTCCTGGTTGTAAGTCTGCTGTCACTGGCAGAACGCCATTTGCGGCACCATCGTCCCAAGCAGTGGCAAACGGTCGGCGTATTTCTACCGTTGCTGACGCTTAATTCCGCGGTCGCCGCAAGCGTGACTCTGGGGATGCAACAACCCAATTCACTGCTGCAAGCATTCGGCTGGGGACTGGGTTTGGGCGGGGGTTTAGCCGGCACTTCCATTATGCTGGCAGGTTTGCGTGAGCGCATTGCCTCACACGAGGTACCGCAGTCATTCGCCGGGATCCCAATTGCGTTGATTACGCTGGGTATCATGTCCCTGGGGTTTTTAGGATTTGCCGGAATGGCTAAATAGCGGGCGCGCGATGATTACAATTACTGGCTTGCTGATATTGGCAGCGCTGTGCGCAATAGCGCTGGCCATAGTCGCGGTGCCATCGCGCCACACCCGCAGTTGGACCATCGATCACATCGAAACGCTGTTGCCGCAGACACAGTGTGGCGCCTGTGGCTATCCAGGTTGTCGTCCCTATGCCAAGGCTCTGCTGACGGGCGACGCACGAATCAATCAATGTGCGCCGGGTGGAGATGCCACAGTCTACGCACTGGCCGATCTGCTGGGTCACGACCCCATTGCAATGGATCCAGAATCCAGTGGGCAGCCGAGCGTCCAGCGGGTGGTCATCGTCGAGCCGGTGTGTATCGGTTGCACCAAGTGTATTCAGGCATGTCCCGTGGACGCCATTGTTGGTGCGGCTAAACAAATGCACACCGTTATCGCGGAACGTTGCACGGGCTGTGAACTCTGTATTGCGCCGTGTCCGGTCGACTGTATCGAGATAGTGCCATTGCCACTCAATACTGCCACGTGGAAGTGGCCGCTGCCGACGCATGAGGTAAGCGCGTGAGTCCTCCGGACAGCGGCTTGGCCACATGACCAGCAGAAGCTTATCTGATTTTCCGGGCGGGCTGTGGCTGGCCGGGCACAAAGAGCTGTCCAATGGCGTTCCCGCGCGCGCTGCGCCAGTGCCCTCGCGTCTGGTTCTACCGCTAAAGCAACATATCGGCACGCCCTCACAATCGCTGGTTAACGTCGGTGAGCTAGTGGCTAAGGGACAACTTATTGCCCAGGCAGGTTCCTACGTCAGCGTAGCTATGCACGCACCGACCTCTGGGCGTATTGTTGAGATTGCCCCCCATCCTACCGTGCATCCTGTTGCGCTTGCGGTGCAAAGCATCGTCATTGAGCCGGACGGTAAAGATGATGAGATTGATGCTCTGGAACCGATGTCGGACTGGCGCGCACAGCCGATTGAGAGCATACACGCGCGTCTGCGCGACGCGGGGATCGTGGGAATGGGCGGTGCCGGGTTTCCCGGACACGTCAAAGTTACCGAGGGCGCAGCCCATGATGTCAGTGTGCTGATTATTAACGGCGTGGAATGCGAACCCTACATTACCTGCGATGATCGACTGCTGCGTGAACGTCCAAAAGAGGTGCTGGAGGGTGCCGCGATCATCGCTCATGCTGTCCAAGCGGCGGCTTGCGTGGTCGCGGTGGAAGAGGACATGCCGGATGCCTACGCGGCGTTGTGCGCTGCCCCCGGCGATGTGGAAGTTGTGCGAGTGCCAGCCAAGTACCCGGCCGGTGGTGAAAAACAACTTATAAAAACGTTGACTGGATTGGAAGTGCCGTCCGGCGGTCTGCCGATCCAGGTAGGCGTCATGGTGCACAACGTCGCTACGGCGGCCGCCGTGTACCGAGCGGTTGTCAGTGGTCGGCCACTTTTGTCTCGGCTGGTGACTGTCACCGGCGAGGTCGCGGAGCCGGGGAATTACGAAGTGCTGATTGGTACACCGGTGGATGAGTTACTCGCTGGGTTTGGAATCGACGCACGAAAACACAGCTTGATCGCAGGTGGCCCAATGATGGGCATCGAACTAATTGATTGGCGTGTTCCTATTAGCAAAACGACGAACTGCATACTGGTGCAGCAAAACCGTGAGCGCGCGCGTGAGGGCGCTTGTATTCGCTGTGATCGATGCGCGGAAGTTTGTCCGATTAAACTGCAACCGCAGTCGCTGTTCGAATTTGCTCGCCACTCCGATTTCGACGCGATTCAGGACTACCACTTGTTCGATTGCATCGAGTGCGGGTGTTGCGCACATGTTTGTCCGAGCAGCATTCCGCTGCTCCACTATTATCGACACGCCAAGTCCGAAATCCAAACGCTTGACCATGAGCGTGCGCGCGCACGCGCGGCCCGTTCCCACTACATCGCGCGTGAAGCGCGCCTTGCTGACGCAGTCGCGCTCGGCGCCGTGGCCCGAACCGTTGAAGCTGACGAACAAGCCAAGGAGAACTCCGTCGCGATTAAGGAATATATCAACGCTGCAGTCCAACGTTCGCGTACGCGGCGCAGCAAAAGACCCGGTGCCGGCGTATCACAAAGCGATCAATGAGCGCGACCGTTAGCAACTGAATATTTATGCTGGTCAGCTCGCCGCATCTACATGACCGCAGCAGCATAAGCGGGATTATGCGCCAGGTACTACTGGCACTGTTACCCGGTTATGTCGTGCATGCGTGGCTGTTCGGTTGGGGTGTCATTATCCATACAGTGCTGGCGGTTGTGGTGGGCTGTGCATGCGAGACCTTCGCTCTGCGTTTACGTGATCGGCCGGTGGGCATGGCGCTCGCTGATGGCAGCGTCATTGTATTGAGTGTGTTATTCGCAATCGCGATAACGCCGATCGCGCCCTGGTGGGTCACCGTTATCGGAGTCGCTACGGCCGTTTTGCTTGGTAAACACGCTTACGGCGGGTTAGGCGCAAACATTTTTAATCCGGCAATGGTTGGCTACGCAGTCGTATTGGTATCGTTTCCCGTCCACATGACGGCTTGGCCTGTTGCCGCTGATGCTTTGAGCGGCGCAACGCCACTTGCCGCCGTGCGCACTGAACTCGCTTTGATGCACATGATTTCCGAATTCTCCGACTCGCCGGTTTTTGGTGGGTTTGGCGGCGCCGGATGGGAATGGGTCAATTTGGCATTTGCCATTGGCGGGATTTGGTTGCTGGCGAAAGGTGCGATCAGCTGGCATATCCCGGTAGGGGTATTGGCGGGCCTGCTTGCGATGTCGCTCATGTATTACGCGGTTGATACTGACGCCTACTTATCACCGATGTTCCATTTATTTAGCGGCGCGACCATGTTGTGCGCGTTTTTCATCGCCACGGATCCGGTATCGGCTCCGTCCACAGCGCTGGGAAAGCTAATCTACGGCGTGGCCATCGGCGCTGTAATTTATCTTATTCGCACTTTCGCCGGTTTCCCCGATGGCGTGGCGTTTGCGGTGCTAAGTTTGAATGCGGCTGCCCCGTTGCTTAGTCGGCTGACGCGTCCACGCATTCTCGGGGAGCATGCAGGCTGAGCGTGGCCACGGCGCAGAAGATTTTTCGGGCGGCTGTGCCGTTGTTAGCGGGCATGCTGGTTGCCGTTGTTGTGGTCCGTGAGTTTGCTGATTTCACCCGTGGCCCAATCGCAGTCAGCAAACAACGCCAGGTGATGGAGCAAATCGCTACGGCAATGCCATTGCACTATGACAATGATTTGTCTGCGGACGTCATCGAACTGCGAGGTAGCGGCCCAACCACGTTTGCACATCGAGCGAAAGTTGGCGAAACAACGGTTGGCGCTGTTCTCGTTACTGAATCTCCCGATGGTTACAACGGACCGATACGGCTCGCGATTGGCGTTACAGAGGTCGGCGAGATCCTGGCTGTCAGGATCCTGGAACATCGCGAGACGCCAGGGTTGGGTAACGGCATCCATCAGCGAGTATCGGATTGGATACTCACCTTCAACGGCCGAGCTTTGGCGCAGATGCAAAATGCCGATTGGCAAGTGAGACGACATGGCGGTGTATTCGACGCGCTGAGTGGCGCAACGGTAAGCCCGGCGGCAGTGGTTCGCGCAGTCCACCAATCTCTGCAATTGTTCGAGTCACAACAACATCAGCTATTTCCGGGTAGTGCTGCAGTTACCCGAAGTAGTCAGGTCTCTGGCGAATGATGATGTGTCAGCGGCTGATGCGACAGAAACTACACTTCAAATAATCCGTCTCGGGTATCGCCGGATGGACAGGGTGATCCAGCGATTGCCCCCCTGGGCCAGCACCCGCAGTTCCACGTCAGCGCCGATTGCGCTGCGCCGCAACATGTCTCGAAACGCGTCACGGGTGAGATGGGCGGAGCACGATGAACTTATTAGAATTCCGCCGTCGCGCACCAGTCGCATTGCTGCCTGATTGATCCGTTTGTAGGCCAGCGTGCCGTTGCGAATGTCTTTACGGCGTTTGATGAAGGCTGGGGGATCCACCACCACCATATCGTATTTCCGGTTTTCATTGCGCTGCTTGCGCAATTCGTCAAAGGCATCGCCATTTAGAACTTCAAGTTTTTCTGCGCAGTCGTTAAGGTGCGCATTTTTGTCAATCAATGCGAGCGCCGTGGCGGATGACTCGATGCAGGTCGCCTGCTCGGCGCCGGCGGTCAACGCCTGAATTGCCCACGCGCCTAGATAGCCGAAGACGTCAAGTATCCGACCCGTGCCAACCAGACGCGTCATCAACTCGCGATTACTACGATGATCATAAAACCAACCGGTTTTCTGACCACGGTGCAATGATACCTGAAACCGTGCGCCGTTTTCTGTGAGTAACACGTTTTCCGGTACGGTTCCCCACGCGGGTTCGACATAATTGGGCAGGCCCTCCAGAGCGCGGCTGGGGATGTCATTTCGCATCAGAATGCCGGTAGGATTCAGTACTTCACGCAAGGCGTTAACCACGTTGTCTCGTTGCCGCTCCATACCGGCGGTGCCGATCTGGATAACCAGCAATTCGCCGTAACGATCGACAATTAATCCGGGTAAGCCGTCACTTTCACTGAATACTAGTCGGTAAAAGGGTGTGTCGAGGACATCCTCGCGTTGTGCCAACGCTCGTTTTATTCGCTCGTGTATGAGAGCAGGTCCAAACGTTTTTGCAGGATCGCGACTGACCACCCGCCCACAGATCAGACTGTGCGGATTGACATATCCTGTGCCCAGTATGTTACCGGAGTGCGCCCGAAAGACGACACTCTCGCCTGGTTCCAGCTTGTCTAACGGGGTATGGCTTATGTCGATTTCGTTGCTGAAAATCCACGCATGGACAGCCCGCACGCGGCGCTCTTCGCCCTTCTTTAATTTGATCTCAGGAAGTTTCATATCGGCCGGTAGTATAATGCAGCCAGGAAACCAGGCCGTCGGGATATGGGCATAGGAGATTCGCGTATTATCTGGGCTGGTGGTTTTTGGCACCACAACCCTGCTCTGGTTCGTGCCCTCGGGGTATCCCCACTGATTGCGGTTTCCGATACGCTCGTAACTGCCGTTGCGCTCGGTCTGATTTTGCTGGTACTTCTGTGTGTATCGAGTTTGGTCGTTGCGCTCACCCGCCATTTGGTGCCAGTGGAAGTGCGGCTCCCCTGTTACGCTTTAGTGCTGGCGACGCTCGTTACCTTAGTTGATTTGTGCCTTCAGGCATGGGCATTCGAGCTACGCCTGGCATTGGGGATCTATCTACCGGTTTTGGCCGGCAGTGCTCTGGTGGTAAGTCGCGCTGAAGAATTTGCCGCGCGTAACCGCCCGCTGCCCGCCGTGATCGATGCAATAGCGAACGGCTTGGGTGTGTTGTTGGTTTTCATGGTTATCGCTGTCCTGCGTGAAGCGCTGGCTTACGGGACAATGCTCCGAGATGTCTCGCTTGTTGGTGGACACTATTTGGGATTGCGGCAAGTGCAGCTGCCGTTTGTCTCCGATGGATTGCTGCTTGCCGGGTTGCCTGCTGGCGGTATGATTGGGCTGGGCTTGTTGGCGGCGTTGTCGAATAAATGGGAGCGGCGCCACTTACGCGTGTAACGCCTGTGTTTGGATTAACCATAGTGCCATCGATGTGAATTCCGCCAAACGCACGCAAATTTTCAAGCTATTGTGCGCGGCTAACCCGACGCCAACGACAGAACTGCAATATGCTTCGTCGTTTGAATTATTGGTTGCGGTCATTCTTTCGGCACAAGCCACGGATGTCGGTGTCAATAAAGCCACTGCAAAGTTGTTCGCAGTTGCTAACCGGCCTGAGGCAATTGTGGCGATGGGTGAACGCCGACTCAAGCATTACATAAAAACTATCGGCCTGTTCAATAACAAAGCGAAGAACATAATCGCAACATGTCGAGCGCTGATTGAGCGACACGGCAGTGAAGTCCCGAGAACTCGGGAAGAACTTGAAGCGTTGCCCGGCGTTGGCCGTAAGACTGCTAACGTCGTGCTTAATACTGCTTTCGGTGAGGAAACTATCGCAGTCGATACGCATATATTTCGGGTGTCGAACCGAACCGGGCTGGCATCGGGAAAAACGCCGATAGAGGTGGAGAGACGTTTACTCAAAGTCGTACCTAAGCAATTTCGCAAGGACGCCCATCATTGGTTGATCCTGCATGGACGCTACACGTGTATTGCGCGTAAACCACGCTGTGGCAGCTGCGGGATCTTTGCGTTTTGCGAATGGCGAGCGCGTGATGCGCATAAATCCTCCGAACCCTAACCAGCATGATTCATCGAGGTGGTGGGCAATGTGTTGGCGTCGCAATTGTCCGGACTCTGCGCTCAGATCCTTGCATTGGTGTTCTTGGGGACACACATGTTAGTCCGCGATCGTAATGAGGCGCGTGGTTATTTTATGCAAGTATGGTCTAAGCACCGACAGGGCGGCGCCATGGATGCACTTGAAAAAGCGGTTGAGGGCATTATTGTGCAGCATCCCGAATACCACTCTCTGCTCGAATCCCCCGATGCGTTGGAGCACGAATACTCGCCAGAACGCGGCGAGTCCAATCCGTTTCTGCACCTGTCAATGCATGTGAGTGTCTATGAGCAACTTTTGACTGACCGCCCCGCTGGGGTAGTCGGTATATATAGACGATTGCTGAAAACAGCAGGAGAGTCGCATACGGTCGAGCATTGCATGATGGAATGTTTGTCCAGGGTCTTGTGGTCTGCGCAGAGCGAGGGCAGACTGCCAAACGAACAGGCTTATCTCGAGTGTTTGGAGTGCATGCCATAGTGTCCATTGCAGTGCGTAGCTGTGCTAATTGGGCGAGTGCTTGCCCGCTGCTTGGCGTTGCGCCATCGATTGGTCGCAATTATCGCTCCGGGCGCCTGCGCATCCGCCAACAGCCGTCGCCGAGACAAGCCGCTACCTGCCGCACAGGATCCTAAGCAACGCAAATGGACGGCTCACATATTGACAGCCCCTCGCCGGTGTCGGAGATCGACGCGCTCGAAAGTCAGGCAGGGTTGATCGCCGAGGTCGCCGAGGGATTCGCGACGTCGCTGAACATCGAGGAAACGCTGCGCAACGCGATTGAACGGTTTATGGTTTATCTGGATGCTGAGGCGGCTTCGATCTTTTTGTTGGAAAACGACAACACTGAACTCGTTTGTCGCGATTGCGCCGGCCCGGTCGATATAACCGGACTGCGACTTGATGCCAATCAGGGGATTGTCGGCAAGACGGTTCGTGAAAGCACCGTACAGATGGTACGAGATGTGAGTGAAGATCCGAATTTTGCCGCGTCTGTGGACGCCGGTACCGGGTTTGTCACCCGTTCCATCTTGTGTGCGCCGCTGCGGGTCAGGGGAAGCTCGATCGGAGCACTGGAGTTGATCAATAAAAAGACGGGCGACGGACTGTTCAGTGCACAGGACAGTTATCTAATGACTGCTATTGCGTCGTCGGCGGCGCTGGCCATCCACAACGGCCGTATGGCATCGGCTCTGGTCGAACAAGAGCGGGTGACAAAAGAACTCGAGTTAGCCCGCGAAATACAGATGAATCTACTGCCTGCGTCGGCTAACGACACTTTTCCTGTTACCGGAATGAATATCCCTGCGCGCGAGGTGTCCGGGGGCTTTTACGATTTCTTCGAACTCGATAATGGGACGATCTACTTCAACGTTGCCGACGTATCTGGAAAGGGCATGAATGCTGCCATGTTAATGGCGAAAACCAGTAGTTTGTTGCGCTGCCTGGCAAAGACCAGCACTGACCCGGGACTGCTTCTCGCACAGGTAAACAATGAAGTGTGCGATACTGCTACCCGCGGAATGTTCGTCACGATCGTGTCAGGGTTTATCGATCCGCTGACCGGACATGTGGAACTTGCCAACGCTGGACACCAACCGCCACTTAGTTATTCGGCGGACGGCGAGTTTCACGAGTTCCCAGCGAACGCGCCGCCACTGGGCGTGCTTCCCAATACGGTCTTTCCCGTGACGTCGTTGGAACTGGGTTCCGGCAGTCTTTATCTATTCACGGATGGTGTCACGGAGTCGCCGACGGCGAACAATAAACCTCTGGACGTGCATGGATTAAAATCGCTGATCCGCAACAGCACGACCTTGTCTTCGATTGAGCGCTTGAATAATATCGTTGCAGTGATTCGCAAACCGGATGGTCATCAACATGATGACATCACGATTTTATTAATCGAGATACATCGCGCATGAATCGAAAATGTATGCTTAATTTGCGCTTTGTGTCTGATCCGCGACGCCTCAAGCTGGTACGTGAAAGTGTCAAGGCCACTGCCGAGTCTTGTGGCTGCGGATCGAAGCTTACATCCGAGCTCGTTATCGCCGTAAACGAGGCGTGTATGAATATCATGCAGCACGCCTACAAGGGCGATTGTTCGGGTGAAATTGTCCTGGAAATCCTGAATAATGACGATGAGTTGGAATTCCACCTCAAGGATTTTGCTGCGCCTGTGGATCCAGCTTCTATCAAACCACGCGATTTGGATGAGTTACGCCCGGGTGGGTTGGGAACGTATTTTATTCAGGAAATCATGGACGATTGTACCTACGGCCATCTTGAGGAAAAGGAAGGGAATTTCCTGAGCATGAAGAAGAAGATATCGTGAGCCAAGCCGGTATCCTGTCGAAACTACGGTAACCACGAAGGATTAGAAAATGGCGTACGTAACGCGTGACGAAGGTGATTATTCGGTGGTGGAACTTACTGGGGACGTGGATCTGTCGTGCTCGCCTGATGCTCGCGCGTCGATTCTGAACTGCCTAAACTCCGACCGCCATGTATTGGTGGATTTATCCGCGGTTACATATATCGATAGCTCGGGAATTGCGAGTTTAGTCGAAGGCTATCAGACGGCTAAGAAAAAAAGTCTGAAATTTGGATTAGTGGGCGTAAGCGAGGCAGCGATGAGCGTCCTGCAACTCGCGCGACTCGATAAAGTTTTTCCCATTAACGCTACCGTAGAGGAACGTTTAGGGGAGGATGCCTGAAACCCGCACTAACGTTGTTCTCTCCTCAATAGAAAGCATTGGCCGGTCGACGGTTAAGACGGTAGAGGAGTTCGGATATTTTCTTGCGCTGGTAATTGAAGGGCTTTATTGGTTAGTTGCTGGAAAGTTCGTACGCCAGCCCGTTCGTTTGTCCACAATCTTTGAGCAAATGATGGTAATCGGGGTAGCCGCCATCCCGATTGTCTTCGTGTTGTCGTTCGCCATCGGCATTATGCTGGCAATACAGGGTATCCACACGCTCAAAACTTTTGGTGCTGAATCGCAGGTAGTGCTTGGCATCGCACTGGCGGTGTCACGCGAGTTCGGACCGCTGATTACCGGGATCCTGGTTGCGGGTCGCTCAGGGTCGTCGCTGGCGGCACGGATTGGCACCATGGAGGTGTCCCAGGAAATCGATGCACTGCGGGTAATGGGAATCAACCCAGTACGTTTCCTGGTCGCCCCGGTACTGCTTGCCATGCTGGTGATGGTGCCGGCGTTGACAATTTTCGCCGATTTTGCCGGTCTGTTCGGCGGTGCTGTATTTTGCAATTTGGAATTGGGCCTCAGCTACCAGGCGTACGCCGACCAAACGTTGGAAATACTGGATGTCAGCGATGTCATGCAGGGCTTGACCAAGAGCGCTGTATTCGCCTTCATCATTACCCTCGTGGGTGTCAGTAACGGATTTGCGGTGACGGGAGGCGCGGAGGGTGTGGGACACGCGACTACGCGAGCGGTTGTAATTTCCATCTCCTATATCGTTCTCGCCGATATGATTTTCACCTACTTCCTGAATCGTTGATGAACGTGGCAACAAACACGCCGGCAATCGAGATTGAGAATCTCGTTACGCACTTTGGTACCCGTAAGATCCTCGACGGCGTGAACGCCCAAGTGGGGCAGGGCGAAATTCTCATCATTATGGGCGGCAGCGGTTCCGGTAAAAGTACCTTACTGCGACATTTGTTAGGTTTGCATGCACCCACGAGTGGCGCTATTCGACTCCTGGGTCGGGACATAACCCAATCAAGCGCGGCAGAAATGCATGAAATGCGCAAGAATATGGGTGTCGCGTTTCAAGGGGGAGCACTGTTTAGTTCGCTGACCGTTGGTCAGAATGTTCAGCTGCCTTTGCGAGAGCACACTAAACTAGACGAAAAAACGATGGAAATCATGGCCCGCATGAAGCTCGAAGTGGTCAATCTCGGTGGCTTTGAGAATTTCATGCCAGCACAGCTTTCCGGCGGCATGATTAAGCGGGCAGCGCTGGCGCGGGCAATAGTCATGGATCCCAAGCTGCTGTTTTTCGATGAACCCTCGGCAGGCCTGGATCCTGTAGTGTCGGCGGAAATCGACGAATTGATATTGCAACTGCGCGACGCCATGAAAATGACTATCGTCGTAGTGACACACGAACTGGACAGCGCATTCAAGATTGCCGACCGTATTACCGTTCTCGATAATGGTCGACTGATTATGACCGGCACCGTGGACGAAGTTAAAAAATCCGACAACAAACGTGTGCAAGACCTGCTAAATCGGCGGCCTAGCCACGAAGAAATCGACGCAGATGCCTACCTGCAGCGATTAACCGGCGAGGCTGGACCCGTAAACCAGCCGATGGCTTGACGAGCGCGCGTCATGAGAAGGGAAAACGTTAACTATCTAGTGGTCGGGGTTTTCGTGATTCTCATGGGCACGCTGCTGCTCGGAGTTCTGTATAAGATTACCGGCCGAACGGGGCCGACGGATACTTACCTGGTGTACTATGAAAACGTTTCCGGAATTAAGTATGGCACTCAGGTGTTATACGAAGGCTATAGAGTAGGTCAGGTCGAGGACATCGTGCCGGAGCGCAGCGCTACCGGGCGCCGCTACAAGGTCGAATTCAGCGTCGAAAAAGGATGGGAAATACCGAATAACAGCATCGCGAAAATCGTCGCGTCCGGACTTCTCTCTGCTGTTGAAATCGATATAAGCGAGGGCGACAGCAAGACCATGCTGGCGCCGGGTGCGTCACTGGGAGGGCAGGCCCAGCTGAATATATTTGCTGCGATTGGGGACGTTGCCGACGATCTAAAGCCGCTGATGAAGAATCTCAATGACCGTATTACGGAATTATCTACGGAATACACCGATCTATCTGCGTCGACCCTGCGGCCGTTTGTGCAGCATATGCAAACGCGACTCGACGCATTTTTGCTCAAACTCGATGACAGCGCGGCTCGCCTGCAACAGGTTCTGGGCGACGAAAACCAGGAGGAGATCACACAGTTTCTGCGCAACATTCGACAGGCCTCGGCAAATGTCGACGGCTTAATTACGCGTATCGAGGGTACTCGACAGAAACTGAACCTGGTTCTTGCCAACCTGGAAACACTTGTCGATGATAATCAGGAAGGAATATCCGACGCGGTGAAAGATCTGCAGTCCGTACTCGATGAGATAGACGACCACATCGAGGCGGTCATGTATCACGTGGAAGGCAGTTCGCAGAATATGCACGAGTTCACCCGGCATTTACGCGAGAATCCGGGTGTGCTGCTACGCGGTTCGCCGCCAGCCGAAGCGGGGGTAGGCGAGTGAAACACCTGATTTCGGCGACAATTTGTGCCCTGCTGATGGTGGCTTGCAGCCCGGCGCCACCGATCCCAAATGATCATTTCTATGGCCTGCCGGAACCGGAGGTTGGCGCCAGTCCTTTCCAGATAGATGGAATTATCCTGGTTCGTTCGTTCGAAGCCGATGGTTTGCACATGGAGCGGGCGATACTTTTCAGCGAAGACAGCCAGGGTCTGGAACTCCAGCAACATCACTATCACTTTTGGCAGGATGCGCCGCCGAGATTACTTCAGCACCAATTAGTCGCATTTTTGCGGGCGTCAGCTGCGGCGCGAATGGTCGTCACCGACCCGGAAGTTGACCCGGAGCTGGCGATATCCGGGCGCCTGTTCCGCTGGCAGCGGCAACTCAATGAGGCAGAGGTAACCGCGCGAGTCGCGCTTGAATTGCGCTTGGACCGAATCGGACAGCCGCAACCGCTGTTAGTACAGTCTTATAGTGCCGACGTTTTGGCGCCGGGCGATTCCGTTCGGGACTCTATCGGTGCATTCGAACGCGCAGCTAACCAGGTGTTTACGCAGTTTCTCGAGCAAGCCGGCGAGTTGGTCGCTGAGTAACGTCAATGCACACAGCCGATGTTTGAATCTCTACGTGAAAGAATAAAGCAGCAGGCTATACGCATCGCGCTGGGACTTGCTGTTCTGGTCCTGTTTCTTGCCGATGTCACCGAAGTATTTCACATCGAATTCATCGACACGCTGGAGAATATTGCCTACGACTGGCGCCTGGTTGTGAGCATGCCCAAGACCAAGGACGATCGCATCGTCATTATCGACCTTGACGAAAAGAGTCTGGCTGCCGAAGGACAATGGCCGTGGCCACGCGATCGGGTTGCCGTGCTGTTGCGGCAGCTGTTTGAAAAGTATGAAGTGGCGGTTCTTGGTATCGACGTGTTTTTCCCGGAACCTGACCGCAATTCGGGACTCGACGTGCTTCGCGAGCTGGCGTTGACGACGCTGGCCGACAATTCCGATTATCTGTCGGCACTGGCTGCGCTGGAACCCGAACTTGATAACGATGGTCTATTCGCCGACGCGCTTGGTAAATATCGAGTGGTTCTCGGGTTTGCTTTTAATTCGGAAGAAACCAAAGCCGGCTCTTTACCGGCGCCGACGCTTGAGAGCGACGCGTTTCGTGGTCGCCCGATATTATTCGAACGGGGGACAGGCTACGTCGGCAATCTGGACAGGCTGCAAGCCAAGGCGACCAGTGCCGGGCACCTTACGCCGTACCTCGATCCCGACGGAATTATTCGTCGCATTCCCATGCTTTATGAATATGACGGCGCGTACTACGAAGCGTTTTCGTTGGCCGTAGCCCGCACCGCCTTGGGCATCGATAAAATTCAGCCCAAATATGAACCGGTCACAGTCGGCGCACGCCGCAACTATTCAGGGCTCGAGTGGCTGCAGGTTGGGCCTAAGTTAATTCCGGTCGACGACGGTGTCAGGGCGCTGGTGCCTTACCGCGGACGCCAATTCAGCTTTCCCTACATCTCGGCCGTTGACGTAATCAACGGTACTGCGGACCGGAAACAACTCAAGAACAGAATCGCACTACTCGGAACAACCGCCGCCGGATTGCTCGATTTGCGCTCAACCCCGGTGAATGAACAATATGCGGGGGTCGAAGTGCACGCCAACATGATCTCCGGGATCCTGGATTCCCGCATAAAAGAGAATCCTCCATACGTGCTCGGCGCTGAGTTCGTCATTTTACTTTTACAAGGTTTGGTCATGGCGGTCGTATTGCCGCTGCTGAGTCCGTTGGCTGCAATCGCCGTGACACTAGGATTATTCGTCGCGGCCATCGGCCTAAACCTTGTAATCTGGCAGTCCGCTAATCTGGTACTGCCTATCGCGTCCGGAGTAACGATGATCGGGCTGATGTTCCTGTTGAACATGTCATATGGCTATTTCGTCGAGACCCGCGGCAAGCGCCAACTTACAGGGTTGTTCGGTACCTATGTGCCTCCCGAGTTGGTCGACGAGATGTCGAGGGATCCAACGCATTATTCCCTGGAAGCGGAAAATCGCCAGCTAACGGTATTATTTTCAGACGTGCGCGGCTTTACAACACTGTCGGAGGGCCTTGATCCTAAACAGCTTGCCGATCTCATGAATCAGTTTCTTACGCCCATGACGTACGTCATACACGATCATCGCGGCACCATCGACAAATATATGGGTGACGCCATCATGGCGTTCTGGGGTGCTCCGATCGCCGATACCGATCACGCTCGCCACGCTTTGGCCGCGGGGATGGCGATGGTCGCGAGCCTGCGTGGTATTAACCGCGAGTTCAAAAAGCGTGGCTGGCCGGAGATCCGTATCGGCGTTGGTGTTAACACAGGGAACATGAGTGTCGGTAACATGGGGTCGGAATTCCGCATGGCCTATACCGTGCTCGGTGACGCGGTGAATTTGGGTTCCCGCTTGGAGGGGCTAACCAAGGGCTACGGTGTTTCTATCATCGTCAGCGAAACGACGCGTGCGGCGGTACCGGAGTTTGCCTACCGCGAATTGGATCGCGTGCGGGTCAAAGGCAAAGATGAACCCGTCGCAATCTTTGAGCCACTGGGCGATGCGGGCGACGTCGATAAGGCGGTGCGCGACGAACTTAAGCTATATCGCCAGGCGCTTAAGTACTATAGAACCCAGCAGTGGGACCTGGCGGAGTTGCAGTTCCTTAATTTGCAGAAATCGTCGACCTCACCGTATCTGTACAAGATGTATGCTGAGCGTGTCGCACAGTATCGTAAAACACCGCCGGCTCCCGATTGGGACGGTGTCCACACCTTTACAACCAAGTAGTAGAACTAAGCGTACTTCGTCGTCGATGGCTGACCGGGCTTCCGGCCGTTACAGGGCAGCGGCAAGCTGCGCTTACTTTGCCAGAGTGAACTCCATCTTGATGCCGGCGAGTTCGATGACATCACCGGTTTGCATTGTGTACGCTTGCGGTCCAATGGGGCTGCCGTTGACGATTGGGAAATTATCGCCTTTGGAATCGCCTTCAATATGGGTAAGAAAGTAACCCTGGGGACGACGCGAGATCACCGCTACCTGAACACCCGGTTTGCCAAGCGTAATTAGTGCTTTAGTAAGTTCCAGCTGTTTGCCGGCGATGGGTCCGTTTAGAACGTGCAACTTGCCCAGCGGCATACCCGATGGGGGCGTTCCCGGGGTCGCAGCCGGGGCTGCGCCTGGGCGGGCCGCAGGTGCTGCTTTTTCCGCAGCCGCTCCAGCTTCTTCAGCCGCTTGGGCCGCCGCAACAGCCGCACTGGCGCTGCCGGGCCGGATAATCATGGTTTTTTCGAAATCGTCGTCGTCGGCAGTCGCGTGTTCGTTTACGTACTTGAGTTCGTGTTTTCCCAGCCCAACTACGTCGCCGTCTTTAAGGGCGTGCTTTTTAATGAGCTTGCCGTTGACATAAGTACCATTAGTACTACCCAGGTCCTCAAGGAACGAGTCGTCTAGAATCGTTATAATCAGGGCGTGCTTTCCGCTGACAGCCAGATTGTCTATCTGGATATCGTTATCGGCCTTGCGGCCAATGGAGAGCCGTTCCCTGGCGAGTTCAAACTCACCCTGGACCGCACCATTTAAACTGAGAACTAGCTTTGCCATCGTTCTGTCCTATCCACTGACCTCAAGCAAACCGGCCGAACAAATTCGAGTACCATCCGGCTCGAGCTGGAAACTCCTCGAGAGTACGGGTCAATACAACTGAAATATTGTCCTTCCCCCCACATTCGTTGGCTAGGTGAACCAATTCCTTACCCGCTTCCGACAGATTACCACTATATTTACTTAGGGTTAAGTGGATTTCCTCATCGGATATCATATCATTTAGCCCATCGCTGCAAAGTAGGAAGATATCGTCGAGGAGAACGGCGCTTTCACCGATGTCCACATCGACCGCCTCCTCAATCCCCATAGCCCGAGTTACAAGGTTTTTTGGGGTGTTTGCGGCCGCTTCTTCGGGCGTGAAGAAGCCGCGATCGATAAGTTCTTGAATCAACGAATGATCGCTGGTGACCTGCTCCAAGGATTTCTCGCGAAAGCGGTACATGCGTGAATCACCTACGTGCGCGACACTGACTTTGTTGTCGTAAAACAACGCCGCGACAACCGTCGTGCCCATCCCCTGGCACTGGGATTCTTCTTGGGCGGTACTGTAAATATATGAATTCGCACTAATTACAGCTCTTCGCATCAACAACGATTCGAATGAATAACCTGTCCTTTCATCGATTTGATTCGGTTTTAGCCCTTTTAAACCGGCACGAACTTCTTCAATGATCGACATAGCGGCGATCGCGCTGGCGACCTCACCGGCTTTGTAACCGCCCATACCGTCTGCGACCACGGCGAAACCGATACTCGGATCGGAAACCGTACTGTCTTCGTTGTGCGGACGTTTGCGGCCGGTGTCCGATATGTTGACTACTTCGATTTTACCGCGCAGGTCCATATCAGCTTATTTGGCGGTTTGTTTTGCAATCTTCTGTAAATCGCGAGCCATCTCAGTGCCGGTCTGATAGCGGGCGTCGGCGTCCTTAGTCATGGATTTCCTGACCACAGCGGCCAGACCGGGTTTGGATTTGGCGAGATCCGGGCGTATTTCGAGGATATCCGGTGGCTCATCATTGGCAATTTTGAACATCAAGGTGGCCATAGAGTCGCCCTTGAAGGGCAGATCGCCGGATGCCAGTTGATACAGCATCACGCCGAGCGAAAACAGGTCAGAACGCCCATCAACCTTCTTACCCGACAGCTGCTCAGGTGACATGTACGATGGCGTGCCAAGGACCATGCCCGTCTTGGTTTTGCTGGAGTCTGTGATACGGGCGATACCAAAGTCGGTTATTTTGACGCTTTTCTTCTTCGGGTCGTACATCAAGTTGGCGGGTTTGATGTCGCGATGGACGACGTTCTGTTTGTGCGCATAGTCCAGGGCCATTGCCGATTTAAAGACGATCCCCAGAACCAAGGGTAAGGGAAGTAAATCGTCCTTTTTGGTATGGACGCTGAGATCGTGACCTTCCAGGAACTCCATCGCGATATAAGCTAAATCGTGTTCTTCGCCGGCGTCGTAGATGGTGACGATGTTGGGATGCTGGAGCCGCCCCGCAGTTTCCGCTTCACGGAAAAAGCGAGCCTTTACTTCTTCTAACTCATCGGCTTCGAATTCCTGCGCCAGCGCCATGGTCTTGATGGCGACCACCCGGTTTATTTTGGGATCACGGCCGAGGTAAACGACCCCCATGGCGCCCTTACCGAGTTCCTTTTCGACTTCATAGCGACCGAGCATCGGCTTGGAAACACCGCCGTCGTCAAGCAGCATAGTGCCTGAGGCCGGCCCGGCGCCCGCACCACCCAGCAGCACCGTCTCCTCAAGCTTCTTTGCGCGGTTGAGGCGCGTGTCCAGATCTCGAAACTTGGGATCGTGCTCGGTCATGTATTGGTAGACGGAATGGGCTTTGTTGAACTGGCGTTTGCGTTCGTAGTCGAGCGCCAGGTTATACAACGTTTCCATAATGGATTCGTCCATAGGACAGCGCCGGAAGCGCTCGAACGCCATGTCGAGATCACCTTTTTGCTGCATCGCCAGTCCCAGATTCTTGTTGCTCTCGGCGGATTCGGAATCGGCGCGTACTTTACCTGCTTCAGCCACGAGGAATCGTTTGGTTGTGATCAGTAGATGGCCGATGAAAAGCAGCGTTGCCGGCGTTGCGAACTCCAACCACATTCCGCTCGATGTCATCAAACCGAGTTCTGCGGCGATCAGCGCAACGAATAGCACCGCGGATAAAGTCGCGGCGACGCCCGCTTTCAGACGAGGCAATACCGCAATGAGATAACCAGCGACGACAAAAAACACAAGCAGCTGCGCCATCCCTGCCCAAGTGGGGCTGATGAAGAAGTGGGCATTTAGCAAGCTGGCCACGTTATGCGCCATGATGAGGATGGGCGCCATATTCTCTGAAATCGGCGTTACAAAACTTGTGCCGACGCCAAAGGCTGTACCACCTATCAAGATAACTTTATCTTTGAATGTGTCCGGTGTGACCTTACCGGTATAGACGTCGTAGAAGGAAGTTACAGGGAAGGGCTCGCGACCGCCTTCTTGTGTCCCGTAAAAAAAGGTCTGCATCCCCATGTTAAAATCGGTTCGTATCTCGAGGTTTTGCAGTAGCACGCTGTCACCAAGATTGACGATAATGTCGCTAACATCCAGGTTCAGACTTTTAGCGGCTATCATCAACGACTGTGACGCGTAATAGGCATCGTAGTTCTTGATAACCAATTGTTCCCGGCGAACGCTGCCATCCGCATCCTGCGGGTTAAGGATGTGACCGATTCCGATTGCCCGCTGCCCAAGAGACGGGATTGGCGCAAACGCATCTCCCGTCTGAAGTAAGGCTTCCCCAGGGAAATCCATCGAGTTCGGAACATGGGTCAACGCATACTTGTTGACGTAATCCGGCAACGCTCTGTCTGGGTTGCCCACTGGCACCCCATCAGTCTGGATGAACTGCATGCCAAGGACGACGTTATCAGCATTTGCGAAGCTCTCCGCAAGCTTGCTATCCGTATCAAGCGTCCGTTGGGCATCGCGGAGGCTGCCTCGATAGGACTCGATTTCTTCCTGCGGACCGGTGAATCGCGCCTCATCGAATTGTTTGGCGAGTCCCTCAATCAACGGCAGTCCGGCGTCTTTTTGCTCCTCGGAATAGAGGATGACCGGCGCGATGACCTTAGCGCCTGCATCAGATAGCAATTCGACCATGGCAGCGTGAACCTCGCGCGACCACGGCCAGCGACCCAGGTTATTTATGCTGTAATCATCGATCGCGATGACTCTAATGTCGTCCCCGGAATCACGCGTGGACATTCCTACACCGCGGTCGTAGACAGCGCCTTCAAGTCCTTGCAGGAATGCGGAGCCTTGGAAAAAGAAAAAGCAGGCCGAGATGACCAACGCCACGAACCAATCACTGGTCCAGAATTTATCCTTCATTGTGTCCCCGGCGCGTTATTAGACAGACGGTGCGCCCAACAACCGTAACCGTATTTCAATGGTACTACATAGGATCCCAGTATTTGAAGGCTTACCCGCACCAATGCGCGACCGCATCTCGTGCTTGTTGGCGGACTTTGACGTGCTCTTCGTCGCTTAGAATCCTGCGATTGCCGGATTCATCGACATCGTAAATGTAGCCGACATTGTCGTATTGGGATTGTCGCTTTTCGGCTCTTTCGCAGTTGCGCTTGCGCTTTTGGGCTGCGACGCGTTCGGCCGCTGCGACTTTCTTTTTCTCCGCGCGTTCCTCGGCGAAGACATCTAGCAGTTTATCGCGTTGGCGACGGTGCTCGATCGCGCCCGCATCAGCCGGCGGCGCAGGCCTAAGCAGTAGTTTTTCGGAATCGGGATCCTGTGGATTGTCGGCATAATGAACGTCGCCATTTTCGTCTACCCATTTATAGATTTCGGCGGCAGATGCGCTGAGGTGCAATAAACATAATAGTGCCGCCAAGGGCACTGATAGTTGGCTGCCAAAACGCTTATTGCCCATCATCGGTCCAGTATAGTCGCGTACAGTTCGCACCGGCCCGGGCTTTTGCGAAGGCAAAAGTTGCAGTCGCAGTGATTCCCAGGGATTTTGGTCCAGTTGGCGCGACTGTTGGTAGGAGTTTTTCCCACTCGTTATGAGCCGCAGGCGGTTTTTTTGCCTATGGCTAATAGCGTTTTGCGGACTATGCGCTAACAACTTGAAATCCTGTCCGATTTTCGCCCTATTTAACTAAGCCGCGAAAATTGCAACTAAGCACAGGATTGTTACGCTTGTGTCTGAGGCGTTCATGGATGGGCGCCGTGCCGGTCAGGGACCCCCTACATCCGGCTCGAGGGTCAGGGAGGACCAAACGTGAAAGCGCCAAGGACGGTGGCTTTTGCGGGAAAGGCGGCCGCTGGCCGCCTTTCTTTTTTCTAGTGATCTACGCTGAGTTGCTCACCGCTCCAGGTACTCGCGCTTGTTCTTGTTTTCCTTCCAATCATCAGCATCTGCCGGCGCATCTTTCATTTCACTGATTACGGGCCAACCCTTGGCCAACTCGGTATTCAATTCGACGAATTCCTGCGAGCCCTCCGGCACATCATCTTCAGACATAATCGCATCAACCGGGCATTCCGGTTCGCACAATGTGCAGTCGATACACTCATCCGGATCGATGACCAGCATATTCGGCCCCTCGTGGAAACAATCCACCGGACAAACCTCAACACAGTCCGTATATTTGCATTTTATGCAGTGCTCTATTACCACGAATGTCATTTGAAGATTCCTGCTTGCCGGTGATTTGCCGCGTATTATAGCTCCGTGTTACGGCGTAGTGTACTCGTGAATACAGAGCGAGTTAGTCGAGCAGCGAACACAATTTATAAAGCACTTCCAGGGCTTCTCGCGGGGTGAGTTTGTCGGGGTCGATCATCTCCAGCGCCTCTCGCAACAGGTCGCCTGGATGGAATAGGTTTTGTTGCGGTTGGGCTTCGGCGGCGAGTCGTCCCGCCTGTTGCTGCTCAAGTTCGCGCAGTTGGTTACGGGCGTCGGCAATCACTTCGCGTGGAATGCCGGCCAAAAGCGCGACCTGCAATCCATAACTTTGGCTGGCTGGACCGTCTTTCACGCTGTGCAGGAAAACGATTCGCTCCCCGTGTTCCACCGCGTCGAGTCGGACATTGGCAACTGCGGAGTGTGATTCGGCCAGCGCGGTGAGTTCAAAGTAATGGGTCGCAAACAATGTGAACGCGTGGATCTTTTCGGCAAGGTGGTGGGCGCAGGCCCAGGCTAACGACAAGCCATCAAAGGTACTCGTGCCGCGACCGATTTCGTCCATCAACACCAGACTTTGGGCCGAAGCATTGTGGAGGATGTTAGCGGTTTCGGTCATTTCCACCATAAATGTCGAGCGCCCGCCGGCCAAATCGTCCGCCGCACCGATGCGAGTGAAGATTCGATCTATGGGCCCTATTTCGGCACGCGACGCGGGCACGTAACTACCGGCGTGGGCGAGCAAGACAATCAGGGCAGTCTGGCGCATATACGTTGATTTGCCGCCCATGTTTGGCCCGGTGATGACCAGCATTCGCCGCTGTGAGTGCAGCTCCAGATCATTCGCCACAAACGGCGTCGACTGGGCGTCTTCAACAACCGGGTGACGGCCTTGCTCGATATGGATCCCGGGTTCGCACTGCAGTTGCGGGGCGCTGAGGTTCAGGGATTCAGCGCGTTCCGCGAAGCAGGCGAGCACGTCCACCTGAGCGATGCCAGCAGCACATCGTTGCAGTCCCGGAACGTCTGTCGCCAATCGTTGTAACAATTCGTCATACAACACTCGTTCACGCGTCAGTGCCCGGTCGGACGCGCTGAGAATGCGGTCCTCGAAACTCTTGAGCTCCGGTGTGATGTAGCGTTCGGCAGCCTTCAGGGTTTGGCGGCGCACGTAATCGATGGGGACCTCGGCGGTTTGCGTGCGGGAGATTTCAATGAAATACCCATGTACCTTGTTATAGCCGACCTTCAAGGTCGCGATACCGGTGCGTTCTCGCTCGCGCATTTCCAATTCGATTAGAAAGCGACCCGCATCCGCGCTTAGCGCCCGCAACTCGTCAAGTTTTTCGTCAAACCCATCTGCAATAACACCGCCATCGCGGATCATTGGCGGCGGCTGTTCGTGGATAGCACGCTGTAACAGCCGATAGGTTTCGGGAAATGTATCGATTTCACTGCGGCTATCGTCAAATAGGGGTCCTTGCAATTCGGCCAGCGATTGCAGCAGCTTAGGCAGGCTAGCAAGAGCATTGCGTAGTTGAACCAGATCACGTGGCTGGGCGGTTTGCAGCGCGACCCGTGTGGAAATGCGCTCAATGTCGCCGACAGCACGCAAAGTCTCGTGTATGTCGTTCAAGTTCGCGGACTCACACAAAGCGCCAACCGCCTGGTAGCGGCATCGCAAATCGTGTTGATCCCGGGTCGGCTGCTTAAGCCAGCGCCGTAACAAACGGCCACCCATAGGCGTTGCGGTTGTATCCATTAACGCGATCAACGTGTAGTCGGTGCCGCCGCTTATGGAAGTCTCAAGTTCAAGGTTGCGCTGGCTCGTCGCGTCCAGTATCACGTTGTTTGAGCGATGCTCGACATGTGGGCCCTGCAAATGAGGCAAATTGCTACGCTGTGTTTCGCACGCGTATTGCAACACGCAACCGGCGGCACCGATCGCTTGGGGTAACCCTTCACAGCCAAATCCCGACAGGTCGGCGACCTGAAATTGCTCGAGCAGTCGGCGCCGTGCAGATGATGTGTCGAATTGCCAGGGAGGTAATTCGACCACTGCACCGGTAGCACTCGCACGGATCTCCTCCGATTCGTCTTCCCCTAGAAGAATTTCCGCGGGTTGTATGCGTTCGATTTCTCCCGCCAATGCGTCGATGTCGGCTACTTCCATAAGGGTAAAGCGGCCAGTTGAGACATCCAGGGTTGCAATGCCAATGCTGCTCGCCGCTGCGCGGATGGCGCATAAAAGGTTTTCGCGGCGATCATCCAGCAGCTCCGTCTCGGTGAGTGTTCCCGGTGTAATTATTCGGGTAACGCGCCGTTCTACGGGGCCCCGGCTGGTCGCCGACTTGATCGCAAATTACGACGGATTCGCCCAGCCGCACCAGCCGCGCCAGATAATTGTTGACGGCGTGGGCAGGAACCCCGGCCATCGGAATCGAATTTCCACCCGATTGCCCGCGCTTGGTCAGTGCGATATCGAGTAATTTTGACGCGCGGCGAGCGTCGTCAAAGAAAAGCTCATAAAAATCTCCCATGCGGAAAAACAGCAGCAAATTTGGAAACTCGGCCTTGATGCCGAGATATTGTTCCATCACCGGAGTGTGTGGGGGATCGGTCTTGGCGTGCATGGTCACTACTGCCTGGAAAGGGCGATTGTGCCCCATTCCGGGGCGGGGGTAGTAGTAAATGGCGAGGGGGCTTGAAAAATGCGGTGCATGACCCAACTATGCTTTGATAGATTCAGCGCGAAAATAATTTTTAGGGGGCAGAGCGGCGATGGCGGAAGAGGTCACAAAACAAAAGCACGGGTTTCAGTCTGAGGTAAAACAGCTACTCGATCTAGTCGTACGCTCTTTGTACAGCAATAAGGAGATTTTTCTACGGGAGTTGATCTCTAACGCATCAGATGCCGCAGACAAACTACGCTTTTCAGCGCTAAGCGACGACGGACTCTATGAGGATGATCCCGAACTCAAAATCCAACTCGAATACAGCAAGGAGCAGGGCACGGTTACCATTCGGGATAACGGCATAGGCATGTCCTACGACGAGGTCGTCGAAAATCTCGGAACCATCGCCAAATCGGGCACGCGAGAGTTCTTCAGTGCACTGACCGGAGACAAGCAGCACGATACCCAGCTCATCGGACAATTCGGCGTAGGATTTTACTCGGCATTCATCGTCGCCGACCGGGTTACCGTGCGCACCCGCAAAGCAGGGTTGACCGGTGCTGAAGGCGTTCTCTGGGAGTCAGACGGTCAGGGTGAATACACTATACAAACGCTGGCAAAAAAGCGGCGCGGCACCGACATTGTGTTGCACCTCAAGGATGACGAGCAGGACCTTCTCGATGGTTATCGGCTACGCAGCATCGTGCGCAAGTATTCTGACCACATCGGATTACCGGTTGAGATGCCCGAGGAAGGAGAGGACAAAAAAGGCTATGAGGCGGTAAACAGCGCAACCGCGCTTTGGACTCGCTCGAAAAAAGATATCACGGACGACGAATATAACGAATTCTATAAAAGCGTAGCGCCCGACTTCGAAGCAGCGCTTACCTGGAGTCACAACAAAGTCGAAGGGACGCTGGAATACACCACTGTGTTCTTTGTGCCCAGGCGGGCGCCCTTCGACATGTGGGATCGCGATAGTAAACACGGTGTGAAACTCTATGTGCGGCGGGTGTTTATCATGGATGATGCCGAGCAGTTGCTGCCCAGATACCTGCGCTTTGTGCGTGGTATTGTCGATAGTGACGATCTGCCACTCAATGTTTCGCGAGAAATCCTGCAACAGAATAAGACCGTTGACTCCATCCGCGCTGCGTCGATAAAACGGATCTTGAGCATGCTCGAAGAATTAAGCGAACAGCGTGCCGAGGACTATCAGTTATTTTGGACCAATTTCGGGCGAGTGTTGAAAGAGGGAATCATAGAGGACCAGGCGAATAATGAACGGCTGGCCAAACTGTTACGGTTTTCCAGTACCCACGATGATCAGGCTGACAATCACGTTACGCTGAGCGATTACGTTAGCCGAATGAAAGATAAACAGGACAGCATTTACTATGTCATCGCCGACACTTTCGCTGCGGCTAAAAACAGTCCCCATCTGGAAGTGTTTCGGGCTAACCAGATCGAGGTTTTGTTATTGTGCGACCCGGTGGATGAATGGTTGGCGAGTCACCTTACCGAGTTTGACGGGAAAAAACTCAAGTCCGTCAGCAAAGGTGAACTTGAGTTAGACGCGCTGACTGATGATGCTGAACCTGCAGTCGACAGTGATGAACTGAAGGAGTTGCTGGCGCGCGTCAAGAAAGAACTGGAAGACTGCGTTAAAGATATTCGAATTACAAATCGCCTGACCGATTCGCCGGCCTGCCTGGTTGCCGATGAAAACGACATGGGCATGAACCTGCAGCGGATTATGCAGGCAGCGGGTCAGGACGTTCCGAGCGAAAAACCAATCATGGAAATAAACCCCAAGCACCCGATCGTGCTTAAACTCAAACAAGAGGCCGCTGGCGCACGTTTTACCGACTGGGCGCACATTCTGTTCGATCAAGCCCTTTTGAGTGAAGGCGGACGCCTGGAAGATCCGGCTGCATTTGTGCATCGTCTCAACCGGATGTTCTTAGAACTTGCCGGTTAGCCTGCACCTGCTTGGTAAATCACCGAAAAGCCCCGTTCGGCGAAGACTTTTGTGTCCATGCCCGGGACAAGTAGCAACACAAGGTCGCCCGCGTTTGTAAAATCGGGATCTATGCGTCCGTCGAGCAATCGATTACCATAACCGACACGGATGCGCGGTCCCGCACAATGAGTACCACCAACACAAAAACTCATGAGCTCGTTCGAGAGCTCACTAACATCGGCATAGCACTGTCCGCGGAACGAGATCATGATCGCCTGCTGGAGATGATCCTCCAACAAGCAGAACGAATGACTAACGCAGACGGCGGCACGCTGTATTCGGCCGAAGAAGACCTGCGGCTGAAATTCGAAATAATGCACACCCAGTCGTTGGATATCCGCATGGGCGGAACAAGCGGGGTACCGATCCCTTATGCGCCCCTGGAGTTGTACGATGCGCACGGTGCGGCAAACGAGAAAATGGTAGCGGCGCATGCGGCCATTACTCGGACCACGGTTAATATCGAGGACGCCTACGCCAGCGAGGATTTCGATTTTTCAGGTACGCGTAATTTCGACAAAAAGACCGGCTATCGCTCCAAGTCTTTTCTCACTGTGCCGATGATGAATCATGAAAACGAGCTGATCGGGGTTTTGCAACTCCTGAATGCTCGCGATCCCGAGTCGGGCGAGGTAACGTCGTTCAATCCGCTACACCAGCAACTGGTGGAATCGCTCGCGTCGCAGGCAGCGGTGGCGGTTACCAACAAATCTTTGATCGATGCGCAACGGCAATTATTTGATGCTCTGATCCAGTTGATAGCAGACGCGATTGACGAAAAATCTCCATACACGGCAGGACACTGCCGCCGGGTGCCAGTACTCACGGATATGCTGGCCGCAGCCGCGAGTAGTACTGACGTGGGCCCATTGAAAGAGGTTGTTATGTCGGAGGAGGAGCGTTACGAGCTGAGCGTGGCGGCATGGCTGCATGATTGCGGAAAGATAACGACGCCCGAATTCGTAGTCGATAAATCGACCAAATTGGAAACCATTTTCGATCGCGTCGTTCTCGTCGATACTCGTTTTGAGGTGCTTAAGCGCGACGCCCAGGTGCGCGTTTTGCAAGCACGCCTGCAATCATTGAACGAGTCCGTGGATCTGGCGAACGACGAAGCCATGCGGACCGCGCTGCAAACGTTGGATGAGGATCGAGAGTTCATTCGCAAGTGTAATACCGGCGGAGAATTTCTCTCCGAGGACGATAAAGAGCAGGTCGGGCGCATCAGCGAGTATCAATGGCAAGGCCCTGACGGGCAGATGCAGCCATTTCTGTCGGAAGATGAAGTCCGTAATCTGAATATCAGCCGCGGCACACTGACCGATCAGGAACGTGAAGTCATCAACAACCATGTGGTGGTCACGATTAAGATGCTGGAATCGTTGCCCTATCCGAAGCACTTGCGCCGCGTTCCTGAGTTTGCCGGTGGTCATCATGAACGCATGGACGGCAGCGGTTATCCCAACAAGCTTACCCGCGACAAAATGTCGATTCCCGCCCGCATGGTCGCTATCGCTGATATTTTCGAAGCTTTAACCGCCCGCGATCGGCCCTACAAGAAGCCCATGCCGCTGGCACAGGCGCTCACTATCCTCGGCCGGATGAAATTGGATAACCATGTCGATCCGGATCTGTTCGACGTATTCATCCGCGAAAAGGTCTACCAACGTTACGCCGACCAGTTTCTCGATCCCGAGCAAATCGACCGCGTCGATGTCGAGTCGATCCCAGGCTACGCCGTATAAAACAGCAACATCGCCCTGCCCGCTGAGCGGCAGTGGCTACCTCGCCCGAACGGAGCAGCACGATGGAAGCACTGGCGTCGCAAGGCGCTGCCCACGGATCGAGGATCATCCGTTAGAATAGCCGGTACTATGGCTGGCAATTCCTTTGGCGAGTTGTTTCGGATCACCACCTTCGGCGAGAGCCACGGGCCGGTGTATGGCTGTGTGGTGGATGGCTGTCCGCCCGGTCTGGAACTCGACGAATCTGACTTACAACGTGATTTAGATCGGCGTAAGCCCGCGAGTTCGCGTCACACGACGCAGCGGCGCGAGGACGACCGAGTACAGATATTGTCCGGCGTATTTGAAGGGCGAACGCTGGGCACGCCTATCGGCTTGCTTATTGAGAATACCGATCAGCGTTCCAAGGACTATTCCGAGATCATGGATCGCTTTCGCCCTGGGCACGCGGATTACACCTACCAACAAAAGTATGGTCGGCGCGATTACCGTGGCGGTGGACGGGCCTCTGCGCGGGAAACGTCTATGCGAGTCGCTGCAGCGGGCATCGCAAAAAAATATTTGCGGGAAAATGGTGGGACAGTAGTCGGCGGCTATCTGGCGCAGCTTGGCCCTATTGTTATCGAGCATCGTAGTTGGGAAGTGGTCGAGCAAAACCCGTTTTTTTGCCCTGATCCAGACAAGGTCGCTGAGTTGGAAGAATATATGGACGCCTTGCGCAAGCAAGGCAACTCGGTTGGCGCGCGAGTAAATGTGGAAGCACGCAATGTCCCGCCAGGCTGGGGCGAACCGGTGTTTGACCGTTTGGACGCGGATATCGCAAAAGCGATGATGAGCATTAACGCGGTGAAAGCGGTCGAGATCGGTGCGGGGCTGGCCTGCATCGCACAAAAAGGAACGGAACATCGCGATGAAATGACGCCGGATGGGTTTTTAACTAATAACGCCGGCGGCGTCCTCGGCGGTATTTCGACCGGCCAGGATGTGCTGGTGAGCTTGGCGTTAAAACCGACTTCCAGCATTCGCATTCCCGCACAAACGGTAAACCTTCAAGGTGCCGCCGTTGAAGTGGTCACCCACGGACGTCATGATCCCTGCGTAGGATTGCGCGCAACACCGATAGCCGAAGCCATGCTTGCGCTGGTATTAATGGATCATTTGTTACGCCACCGCGCACAAAATCTGGGCGTGCAATCCGAGACGCCAGTGTTACCCGCCCGACCAAAAACCGAGCTGGGCTAGTGGATCCGGCCTTACAAACACTGCGCGACAGTGTGCGCGAGGCAGCATCGAAACGCAGCGCGCTGAACATACAGGGAGCAAATACCAAGAACTTCTACGGCCGCGAGCCGGTCGGCAAGCCGCTGTCGACGCTTGAATACACCGGCATAGTTTCCTACGAACCAACTGAATTGGTGATAACGGCGAAAGCCGGAACGCCAATAAAGGAAGTCGATCTGGCACTCGCGGAATGCGGCCAGATGCTCGCATTCGAACCACCGCGTTTTGGTCCAGGCGCGACGGTAGGTGGGATGGTGGCGAGCGGCCTGTCTGGACCGCGTCGCCCGTACGCCGGTTCGCTCAGGGATTTTCTGCTGGGGGTTACCTGTCTAAATTCTTCCGGGGAGGTAGTCCGTTTCGGGGGGCAGGTGATGAAAAATGTCGCTGGATTCGACGTGTCGCGATTGATGGCTGGCGCGCTGGGTACGCTCGGCGTCATCCTCGAGGTTTCTGTGAAGGTGTTGCCGGTGCCACCGCTGGAAACTACGTTGAAATGGGACATGAGCGCGGAGGAAGCAATCCGGCGCATGAACGACTGGGCAGGGCAACCGTTGCCGCTTTCGGCCGGAGCCTACAGCAAAGGCTGTTTGCGTGTGCGCTTGTCCGGAGCATCGGCGGCATTGACCGCAGCGCAAACAAAGCTCGGTGGCGAGCGCTGTGACGATGCAGACCAGGATTGGGACGGCTTGCGCGAATTGCGCTGGCCGATTTTTAATACATCGCAGACGCTTTGGCGGATTTCGGTTCCGCCAGCCACTCGGCCATTCAATCACGGTACTGATACCGTCGTTGATTGGGGTGGCGCGCAACGCTGGGTCGTTGGAGTCGATGATGAATCCGCGTTACGGGCCGAGGTCCAACAAAGCGGTGGACATACGACGGCATTTAACCGCGGTGATCGCAAAGCGGAGGTGTTTTCGCCATTAACACCGTCAATGCTAGCGCTTCAGCGCCGCGTCAAATCTGTGTTCGACCCACACGGTATCTTTAATCCGGGCCGGCTGTACCAGGCTTTATAGAGCATATGCAGGTTAACCTGGCCGAGTTTGTAAAGAATAGCGCCGAGGGTGAGGAGGCGGAACGCATTTTGCGCAGTTGCGTGCATTGCGGTTTTTGCACTGCCACCTGCCCGACCTATCGGCTGCTGGGCAATGAATTGGATGGGCCGCGCGGCAGGATATATCTGCTTAAGGCGTTTTTGGAGGGAGAGGGGGCCACTCGACGAACGCAACTGCATTTGGATCGATGCCTGACTTGCCGCGCCTGCGAAACTGCGTGTCCATCTGGGGTGCAATACGGTCGCCTGGCTGACATTGGACGTTCGTTGTTGGAACGAGAAGTTGTCCGCCCCCCTATCCAACGTTTGTACCGCTGGTTGCTGCGCAAAATCGTTCCGTATCCCCGCCGCTTCGCAAAGTTGTTGAAAGTTGGGCGCACCTTGCGTGGCGTCCTTCCCAAGGCACTGCAACGACAGATCCCGCAACCCGTCACCGAGCGCGTGTGGCCGGCTAATCGGCACGCACGGCGGATGCTCGTGCTGTCAGGGTGTGCCCAGCACGTGCTTGCTCCCAATATCAATCAGGCTGCGGCGCAAGTGCTCGATCGAGTCGGGATTTCGTTGATTACCGCGTCGGCTGCCGGATGTTGTGGCGCTGTCAGCCATCATCTGGCTGCAGCCGATGAAGCACGTGGCCAGATGCGCCGCAATATCGATGCCTGGTGGCCATACCTGCAAGACGGCGTGGAGGCGATCGTGGTGAGCGCGAGCGGTTGCGGGCCAGTTATAAAAGACTATGGCTATTTGTTAAAAGATGACGTCGACTATGCGGAGAAGGCTGCCGTAGTCGCGTCGCGTAGCCGGGATCTGGTAGAGGCTTTGGCGGATGTTGAATTGGGCGCGTTCCACCTTGCCGATGACACTGAGCGTATCGCATTCCATGCACCGTGCAGTCTGCAGCACGCGCTCGGGCTTTCCGGAACTGTGGAATCGCTGCTAAGCCGTTGTGGTTTTCAACTAACCCGAGTGACAGACTCCGAGCTATGCTGTGGTTCTGCCGGGAGCTATTCATTGTTGCAGCCAGCTATAGCCCGACAACTCCTACAACACAAGATTGCGGCACTATGCGGTGATCAGCCGAGCGTAATTGCGACCGCCAACATAGGCTGCCTTAGCTACCTACAGCAACTGGCTCCGGTACCTGTCGTGCACTGGATAGAACTGCTCGCCGAGCGAATCGGCGGCGACGCCTGAGGATCAGAATACTTTCAGAACGCCACTATCGAGGCTGTCCGCCTCTTCGATGAATTCCTCGAAGCCCTCAGACGGCGGATTTCCGTCGTGGATAAGAAACACGCGGCGTTGACGGAATGCTTCGCGCGTGAAGGTATAGGGATCGAGCGCTGCCTCGTCACGTACGCGTGTTGCTTCCAACAGATTGGCGCGCGAATTAATCGCATTAACCACGGTTAGAGGAATACTGATAGTACTGGTGAAATAGTAAAGCGGATTAAGCAGCATGCTGGTCACCCGATCGGGCGCATCGCGTACCGTGTCCGGCCCGAAGAACGGCAGCACCAGATAAGCGCCTTCGCCGGCGCCCCAAACGCCAAAAGTCTGGCCCAGATCCTCGTCGTGCGTTTCCAGACCCCATTGCGTAGCCGGGTCGAAGATCCCACCGAAACCCAAGGTACTGTTCAACAAGAATCGGCCCGAATCAGCGAATCCCTGCTTTAACTTACCTTGCAGTAGATCGTTCAGGATAACGTTCAGGTAGGTGAGATTATCAAAGAAATTGGTGACGCCATTGCGCATTGCAGGCGGCGCGACCTTGACGTAACCACGCGCGACAGGTTGAAAAAAGTTAACATCGATACCGTCGTTGATTTTATAGAACGTACGGTTGCTCGGTTCCAGGGGATCCGATGGATCTGTATTTTTGTTAGTCGCGCAACCACTCAAGGTGCCGAGCAACCCCAGGACGGCAAGCAGAATCGCCAGCCGTGAAAAGTTCTTTGTTATCATCCTTCTACCTCTGTCCCAGCTCAACAAAGCATAGCAAATTCTAGCTTAAAGTGCGCCACTTCAAAAGCTAAATTCTTTGTGTCAGTCGGCGGCCCCGCCCGATTGGTAATCAGAAATCTTGTTTTTCAGCCGCGTTAGCAATTCATCAAATCCCCGATCCCGTATAACGGCCGAATAATCGGAGCGCTTTAGCGATAGATCGCTCACCCCTTCAGCGATGACATTGATAATTAGCCAGTGCCCGTCGTCGGTGGGCCGAACCCGATAAGACAGAGCAATTGTCTTGCCGTCATTCTTCAGTAGTTCCGTCTTTACCAGCACATGGTCACGCTTTTGCGGTTCGGTGCCAACAAGTCGGAACGACTCGCCGTTGAATGTGTCGAAACGCGCCGCGTAGGTGGCTGTGCTAAGTTGTGAGAATACATCAAGAAAGTTGGCTTTTTGCTGCTCGCTTAACTGCTTCCAATGCCTGCCGATGACGATGCGTGCGATAGTCTGGAAATCGAAGCTGGAATGGATCACGGGCGCCAGATGATCGAGCCGGCCGTCATACCCAAGCTTCTCGCCTGTGCGCATTACATCAAGCAGCGTGCTGTGGAGTCGGTCCACGACCGCGTCGGCTGTTTCGTTTTCTGTGGCTGCGGATGCCTGCAGGGCGACGCCAAGTAGCAAACAGAACACTAAGATACCGTTCAGCCCTTTCATATGCATTTGTTGGTAAATAGCCACAACCTCCGTTGGCGACGACGTGAAGCTAACACAGATTGATCGTCGGCAAAATCAATCAGACCTCTATTTTGAGGTCACATTTAGCGGATAGTTCACGCAGGCGCCGTGGCGAGCCGACTAATGCAACTCCGGCCACCATGTCTGGCGGACTCATCAGCGAGCGTAGTTGCGTCCCTTCCAGCGAGAGCGCTCGCCGCGCCAAAATCGCCATGCCGAATTCCAGGTCATAGCCAGATAGAGAGTCGCGGTTATCGGCAATGCCAATGCCCACATCGAGCTTTGCCGGTAGTAATTCAACGTCGGGCGGTATGTGAGGGCCATGGCTGCAAACGCCCCAATGCCCAGCGCCTGCAGCACGGGATTGCCACTTGCCAGACCAAGAACGGGACCCCAATACGCTGTTGCCAGGAGTAATGTGCACGCCAGCAACAGCAATGAAGAGTATCGAAGTTGGGTGAACGCGGTCCGCGCGACCATGTTCCAGATTTCGCTGAAGTCGTAAGCCCGCATGCTCGATGCAGAATGTGTCAGGCCGATCCAGGTTCCGTGACCACGGGCTTTTATCTTCAGCGCCAACGTACAATCATCAATCAACGCGTCTTTGAAGGAGGCAAATCCACCGATCTCATCGAGTATCGCCCGCCGGGTAAGAATGCAACCGCCGGCAGCCGCCGCAAACCATCTAACCCGTGAGTTAGCCAGTTGGAATGGGTAAACGAATTTAAAGAAATAAATAAAAGCTGGCAGCAGTGCGCGTTCCCAGAAACGTTGCATACGCAGTTCTACCATCAGCGAAACAAGTCCAAGTGCTTCGGCCTGCAGCTTGTTACGCAAGGCTGCAACCAGGCCTGGTTGCATTTGTACATCGGCATCGACGAGTAGTACCTGATCGGTCGCGAGCTGTCCGCGTCCTTGTTCGAGCGCCCAAAGTTTGCCGCTCCAACCGCTTGGTGGTTGCGTGCCTTCGATAAGCGTGAGGTTGGGAATGGCGAGTGCCCGTACCACTGCGGCCGTATCATCCAGAGATTGGTCATCGACCACGATGAGTCGAATTCCCTTCCCCTGGGCGCTCAATTGGCGGAGTGTTGCGGCGATGTACGGACCCTCGTTGCGGGCCGGTATGATGGCGCTAATGTTACTTAGATCGGGCGTTGCGATGCCGGGCACCGCATCAAGCGCTTGCGCGACCGACCAAGGCCGCAAGGGTAGGATCACGATGGCCAGCCAGATGGCGGCGGCGGCGGAAACCAGTAGCAGCAATGAGGCTCCTAGCCCGTGTATTGCATGAACGATCCAGGCGTGTACGGCTTAACGAGCAACAAAACGCTGGTAGATTCAGGCGACGCGTTGTTTGGTTTCAGCGTCGCGTGGCTGGAGAACTGATTCCGCCACTAATTTCGGTCGAGCCGGCGCAACGTCGTCGTAATGGAACGTAACTTCCGGCGCCATTGGGCCGCTGGTTTTAGGGCCCAGCAGCGCAACTTTGGCCGCTTGCCAGGGGCGCTGAAACGTATCATCCACAGCGGTGGCCTCATAACCACAGTGCACCATGCAGTCAGCGCACTTGGGGTTGCGGCCAGTGCCGTAATTATCCCAATCGGTATCCTCGATAAGCGATTTGAACGAGGATGCGTAGCCTTCGCCCACAAGCAGGTAACATGGTTTTTGCCAACCAAAAACGTTGCGCGTGGGATTACCCCACGGCGTGCAGTGGTAGGTCTGGTTGCCGGCGAGAAAATCCAGGTATAGCGACGATTGGTTGAAGCGCCAGCCGCGGCCCGGTGCCAGTTTGAAGATGTCGCGGAACAGTTGCTTGCTGCCGGTACGTTTAAGGAATACGTCCTGGCGCGGAGCGCGTTCATAGCTGTAACCGGGGCTAATGGTAACACCCTCGACACCCAGCTTCATCACCTGATCCATGAATTCGCCAACCTCTTCCGGGCTCTCTCCTGAAACAAGGTGCAGTTAATGTTTACGCGAAACCTTGCGAGCGCGCGAGCTTAATGACCTCAACACATTTTTCGAATACGCCGTCGCGGCACACTGAAGCGTCGTGGGCGATCACGATTACCGTCGAGATGAATAGAGAAGGTCAAATACAGCGAGGGTTGATAATCTTTAATACGTTTCTCGAGCAGCAACGCATTGGTGCACAAATAAACAAACTTCTTCTTTTCGATATAGCCCCGAACGATGCGCGGCATATCCTTATGGATGAGTGGTTCGCCGCCCGCGATTGAAACGATGGGAGCACCGCATTCGTCGATTGCGTGCATACAATCTTCATAGCTCAGCCGTTTGTCCAGTATCTCATCCGGATAATCAATCTTGCCGCACCCCGCACAGGCAAGATTGCAACGGAACAAGGGTTCCAGCATGAGCACCAGCGGATAACGCGGGGTACGGGCGATTTTCTGGCCAAGTATGTAACGCGCAACACGGTATTTTTGGATAAGCGGTACGCCCATTCGGCCCCCCGGTCAGTCTTGAGAAAATGGCTTTTGTTTCAACGAATTGCGGTCTAATCTGCTACGTATGCGGTACGATACTGGAATCCTAGTCCAATGTACAGAGCTGGTCGCTTTTCCGTTGCTCGCGACCAACAGTCGCGGTAGCGATGGAATACGTTCTGAGTGTTGCGGTTGCAGAACCGCATGGCGTTTCCTTGCAACATTTGAGGGCTCTATCCATAATGGCGCAAAGCCGCCGGCCTAGTTCCAATTAATGATCGACGCTTCGCGCTACCCACTATTATCCAAGATCGAGTCCCCGGCCGACCTCAGGCGCCTGGACGAGTCGCAGCTGCTGCCGCTAGCCGGCGAACTACGGGCCTTTCTGATTGAGTCCGTCAGCCAGAGCGGTGGTCATTTTGCCGCGGGACTAGGTGCAGTCGAACTTACGACCGCCCTGCATTACCTTTACAACACCCCGGAAGATAGGCTTGTTTGGGATGTGGGTCACCAAGCCTATCCGCATAAGATCCTCACAGGGCGACGCGATCGCATTCAGACCATCAAACAGTGGGGCGGGCTAGCGCCGTTTCCCAAGCGTGATGAGAGCGAATACGACACCTTCGGCGTCGGTCATTCCAGTACTTCGATCAGCGCGGCGCTGGGCATGTCTATTGCCGCTGCACTTACCGGCAGCGGGCGGCGGGCGGTTGCCATTATTGGCGACGGCGCCATGACCGCAGGTATGGCCTTCGAAGCGTTGAACCACGCCGGCGCGCTGAATGCAAATCTGCTGGTTATTCTGAACGACAACAACATGTCCATTTCACCCAACGTCGGTGCGCTGTCCAATCGATTTGCGCAGCTGTTGTCCGGCAAGTTCTATACAAGCGTTAAAGAGCGCAGCCGCAGGGTGCTTTCCAACGTTCCAAATGCATGGGAACTTGCGCGTCGTGCAGAGGAACACGTCAAGGGATTAATTATCCCGGGCACGCTTTTCGAGGAGTTTAAATTCAATTACATCGGTCCTATCGATGGACACGATTTACCAGTGTTGATTTCGACGCTGCGAAATCTGCAGCAGTTACCAGGGCCGCAACTGCTGCACATCATTACCCAGAAGGGTAAGGGCTATGCGCCGGCGGAGGCCGATCCGGTCAAATACCATGGTGTTTCACCGTTCGATCCGAAAGCCGGTATCGTCGCCAGCGGTAAGCCATCCAAGCCAACCTACAGCAAGGTTTTCGGTAAATGGGTATGCGACATGGCCGTGCTGGACGAACGGCTGGTCGCGATCACGCCGGCAATGCGCGAGGGCTCGGATCTTATCCGCTTCGAGCAAGAATTCCCTGAACGCTATTTCGATGTGGGGATCGCTGAGCAACACAGTGTGACCGTCGCAGCCGGGATGGCTTGTGACGGATTGAAACCGGTGGTCGCAATTTATTCGACCTTCCTGCAGCGCGGCTACGATCAATTGATACATGATGTCGTAAACCAGAAGCTGCCGGTGTTATTCGCTATCGATCGTGCCGGTCTGGTTGGTGCGGATGGACCTACGCACAATGGCAGTTACGATCTGGCGTTCTTGCGCTGTCTGCCGAACATGGTGGTCATGACGCCGTCAGACGAGAACGAATGTCGGCAAATGCTTTACACCGGATTTTTATTGGATCAACCCGCAGCTGTTCGCTACCCGCGCGGTGCGGGCCCGGGTGTCGAGGTTGAAGAGGAGATGCGGGTGCTACCCTTGGGTAAGGCAGAATTGCGCCGCCAGGGTAAGAACATCGCTATTCTGGCATTTGGCGCCATGGTGGCGCCGGCGCTGGACGTTGCCGAACAACTGGATGCAACTGTCGTAAACATGCGTTTCGTCAAGCCGATTGATGAACACATAATCCTGGAGATGGCGGCCAGTCACGAGTTGCTCGTCACCGTGGACGAAAGTTCGGTGGCCGGCGGCGCAGGTAGCGCGGTTAACGAAGCGCTGGCTGCCAATGGTGTCGCCCAGCGGATAATTAATTGCGGCTTGCCGGACCGATTGATCCACCATGGCAGTCGTGACGACATGTTGAAGTCCGCGGAAATGACCGTTGAGGGGCTGCTGACATTCATTCGTCAGTACTGCGAGGAAGGGGCCTCGGCGGCGATTGGTAACTGACCTCGCGTTGGAGCCTGGAGCGCCCTTAACCGTTCAGCGACGCAACAGCCTTCACGAATCGGTGCATATCTGCTTCGCCAATCGCACCCATTGTCGAGATGCGGAATAGCCGTTTCGAAAGCTCACCCTGACCGGCGTAAATTACGAATTCGAGTTGCTTTAAGCCGTCGTGCAGCTCGTCATATGTCATGCCGTCGGGTAGCAGATAACTCGCCAGAACCACGGAGGTTTGTTCACACTCCAGTAGCGGTTTAATATCGAGAGCCGACAGTCCATCGCGCACAATCGCGGCCAGCTTTTTATAGTGCGCGTGGCGCGCGGTCCAGCCTCCTTGTTCAGCGAACTCAGCCAAGGCTTCGCGCAATGCGTAGAAGGTTTGTACAGATTGGGTGAAGGGTGTACCGCCCTGCGCCTGGGCTGCGGCATAGCGCTTTAAGTCCAGATAAAGGTTGCGAGCATTTCCTGCGGCGATGGCCGCATGTTTGGCGATTACGAAACTCGTTCCCGGAACGCCGTGCAGGCATTTATTCGCCGTCGCGGCGCAGCCGGCAATTGTGCCCTGCTGGAAATCGATACGCTCCGCGCCGAAACTGCTTACGGCGTCCACCAACATCTCGATCCCACGTTCACGGCACAGCGCTGCGAGAGCCGTCAAATCGTTCAGCCGCCCGGTGGTGGTTTCGTGCTGAACGACGGCGATGTGCGAGACAGCGTCAGACAGTGCCGCACTCACTCGGGGCAGATCAATTGCGGCGCCCCATTCATGTTTAACGGCCACGCACGATATCCCGTAAACCTCGGCAATCGTGCTCAAACGTTCGCCGTAGACGCCGTTTTCGATGGTCACGACCGCGCCCCCATCCGGGACCAAGCTGCTAAGCATAGCCTCCATGGCAGCCGTGCCGGAGCCTGTCATTAACACCGGGGCATAGTCGTTGGCTGCCAGGCCATAGACGTCCAGCAAGCGCGAACGTATGTCGTTTTGCAGCGCGCTGAATTCCGGTTCGCGATGACATAAATCCGGGCCTTGTAAAGCACCGCGCACGCGCGCACTGAGGTTCACCGGTCCGGGGTTTAGCAGAATCATGTTGTTGTCGCGCCAATATGAGTCATTAAGCGGGAGCACACGTCAGCGGGTTGAATCGCCGGTCGTGGCAATGAGTCGATTGTACCCGTAGATATTTTAAGCTGACCGAACCGAGGACCGTCACCGCTCAAGTTACCGTACAGCGCTGGTAGCAATTCCGCTCCGTTACCCTGATAGGCACACGCGTAACCACACCCCGCTGCTACTTCGGCGAAACTCACACTAGCCGATACCGTCGACTGTGCGCCGGTGGAATCGTGGGCTTCATTGTCCAAGAGTAGATGGATCAAATTGCCGCCACCGTAGGCGCCAATGGTCGCAAAATTACCCATGCGCATTAGCGCCGCGCCGTCGCCATCAATTATCGTGACGGTCAAATCCGGACGCGCTAATGATAATCCGAGTCCGAGTGACGAAGCACAACCCATGGATCCCACCATGTAGAGTTGATTAGGGCGATCTGCCAGGGCATAAAGTTCTCGACCGGTAAAACCAGTCGTTGCGATGATCACGTGTCGGGCGTCAGCGGTATACTCGATCACCGTTTGCAATACGCTTGCGCGCGACAGGCGGTTTTGTGCGGGCGCATTGTCGAAGCTCATCCGCTCACAGTCTGCACGTTGCGTGCGCGGGGCCTGAGCGTGGAGCGCATGCGCTGCAATGGTACCTTTGCGCATCAGCAATGCATAAGGGCGTGACTCTCTCAGTAAAAAATCATCGGCTTTGGATAGTGCCGAGTCGATGTCCTCCTCCCGTGTCGGGAAATATTTCCAGGGGATCTTCATAGTGTCGAACAACTCACCCGTGATTTCTCCCATTAACGCGTGTTGCGGTTCGTCGCTAACGCCGGGCGCGCCGCGATGGGTACATATGATCAACATTGGAAGGCGAAAAATGTAAGCCAATGAGGTAAGCGGACTGACGGCGTTGCCCAATCCTGAATTCTGTAGCATTACGACCGTGCGTTTGCCGCCGATTGTTGCGCCCGCGGCGCTTGCCACCGCGTCACCTTCGTTAGCAGACGAGACATACTTTAATGCCCCATCGTTGATAACGTAATTGATGAATGGGGTCAGAAAGGAGCAGGGTACGCCCGCGTACCAATTGAATCCTCGCTGACGGGCAGCTTCGATGAACTGTTTCGCTTCAATCAAGGGTCAGCCACCCCGTGAGTAAAGTCTTCGGCCCTACCAAGGTCATCGAGCGAATTTACGTCCAACCAATGGCCGTGAATGTAGACAACGTCAATCGATCGCTCTTGGTCTACCAGATAATTCAACAAATCCGGTATGCCCAATGTCGTGTAATCGTCGCGTTGCTGCAGCGCAGCTAACGCCTGTTCCAGCCACTGCCGACCGTGGCCGGAGACTTTCAGCATGCCTATCCAGCGTCCGCTGGCCGGCCCTAAAGTGCACCGAGCTTCGTTGGCAACACGAAGCAGATGAATTTTCTGATCAAGCACGGAGCGATCGTCGGGCGCAGAGCAATAGGCATAGTCAGGTGCGCCGCTCACAGGTTGGTTCTGCGGGGCCGAGTCGACGACCACCGCGATCTCGCTGTTAGTCTCAAGCAGGTTCTGCAGCACGTAGCTACGGAACAAAAGATCACCGTAAGTGATGACCATGTCATCAAGAAAATCGGTTTGGGCACAGGCCAGCGATACAAGTTCTCCGCTGTCGGCAAAGTTCTCATTTACCCGAACTGAGATCCCGGACGAATCTATGGCGTCTGCCATATAGCCTGCGACCACGGTAATGTCGTTCACTAGCTGGCGTTTGAACTCGCCTTTCAAGCGCTGTAACAGCGGTTTGCCGCCGACCAGGATCATCACTTTCGGGCGCTTATCGGTCAGTGCGGCTAGCTCCTGGCCGCGGTTGGCAGCAAGCACGATAGCCCGTGTTCGTTGGCGGCCGGCCCCAAGGTAGCGTTTCTCAGCCTCCTGCAGTTCCTCGGCGCCTTGCAGCCTGAACAGTTCGCCGACTTGCGAGATGCGATCTTCGATGTCTACAGGAGTTTCGTTAGCATAGATTGTGCGCGCGGCCGATTGCATACCTGCGACTGCGGCCCGAATCATGTGGTTGGCCCAGATAACGAGGTTGATTCCCGCACTGCGGTAAACCTCAGGCGGAGTGCTGTAGTACTTGGTCGGCACGATGACCAACGGTGTCCGGTTCGCCCACTCGTTGGCGAACGCGAGAACCTCTTCTGCTTTGTTGAGCTTACTGTGTATAAGTATCGCGTCGGCACCGGCGATTGTGTAGGCCTCCGCTCTTCGAATGGCTTCAGTGATATCCCAGCCGGCGATAAATGCCTCTACTCGGGCAACGATGCAGAAATCATCATCGGATTGGCTGTCTTTGCCTGCCTTGAGCTTGCCACAAAATTCGTCGATATCCGCAAGTGGTTGTTGCTCACCGTCGATGAGGCTGTTGGTTTTGGGAAAGAGCTTGTCTTCAATGCACACGCCGGCGATGCTGCGTTGTTCGAGCTTGCGCACCAGGCGGCGCATGTTGTTGAAATTCCCATAGCCGGTGTCGCCGTCTACGAGTATCGGGATGGATGTGACATCGGCCATAAATTCGACCATATCCACGACCTGCGTCCAGCTTGCTTCGTTGTTGTCGCGCACGCCGAACTGTGCGGACAGCGCCAGACCGCTCGCCCAGATACCCTTGAATCCGGCTTCCTCAACGATGCGGGCGCTAACGCCGTTATGTGCTTCGAGAATAAACTCGAGATCGGAGGATTCTATGAGCGCTCTTAATTGGGCCGCTTTCGTCATCACATTTTCCGTTTATCCATCTTTGAGACGCGGAAGAATGACGTCGCGAGCACGGTCGACATCCTCGGGAAAATCGATTTCGATCCAAGGATTGCCGGTGACATCTTCGTAGCTGAACTCATCGGGGTATTGCAACAAAATATCGCGTAACGCTTCCTCATACGGTTCGTCGTAACGCTGATTTTCGTAATAATCCTCCAGTGTAAGCGCCAAACGTGCACCCATGGTCGGCGACAATCGGAAAAAGCCGACGGATTCCCCGCATTGATCATAGTCCAGTGCAGGATCGAGTTGCTTGCGAAACTCAACCAGCCTGCCGTTCGATATACACAGCTTGACGGGTTCATCGCCAGCTTCAAATTCTCGATCGAGTAGAAAGCAGTTAGCCCTTGTCGTCTTGGTCAGGCGTTCGAGAATGCTCAGGTTGTATAACACATCGGCATCCATAAGCAGAGTGTCGTCATCGCGTAAATGATGGCGCATACACCATAGACTGACACTACTGCCGCGCTCGAACGCATCGTTATAAACCGTTCGGCAAAACTGACCAGCTGCGAGTCTTTGGATTTCCGCCTCGATCTTTGCGGCCTGATAGCCGACGCAAATCACCATCTCCTGGATGCCACACGCGCGCAGGCTCTCGAGGTGGCGCTCGAACAGAGATTTGCCGCCTAGCTGCAATAAACACTTAGGTTCGTTGTGTCTGCTACTCAATCGTTGACCGACACCGGCTGCTAGAATGATGGCCTTCAACGTCTCGCTTGCCTCATAGCAGTGTGCGCTCGTCAGCGGCTACCTTGTGGCCGTCGCCCAAACACCTGGCGCAATCCGAAATAGGCAATCGCATCTTTCATGTTCGACACGAACCTGAGAAAAGGCGCGATGCGCGTGTCAGTGACGTACTCGAATGTCAGGGCAATGCGAGTTTCGTTTGGCCCTAACGGTGTGATCCGATGATAGAGTTTGTCGCCATTGAATAATACAAACCAGCCTGGTTGTAATGATATAGATTCGAATTCGCTCGCGCCTTTACGTCGATACTCGAGCTTGCTGGTGGATTGATCGACCAAGCCTATCAAAACGGTATAACGACTGCCTTTGTAGTACGAGGTGTCGTAGTGGAAGCCAATATGATCGCCGGGTTCGGTGTAATAGTAGAGCGCGTATGTATGGGGATCCGACGCTGGGCAAGGTGAAAGGTTTGTGCTGGTGAGGTTCAGGATCATATCGTTGAGACTGCCGGCACCGTACAGTGCACCGAATTGCGGAGCGCGCTTATCCAGGTCGTAACGACTGATACTCCCGCCTTTTTTATGCTTTGGGATGTAGTTGCGATGTACTGAGCTTTCCAGCCGTGGCAGCTCGGCCAGTAACGTATCGAGAACGGCGGTAGGCAAAAAGTCCTCGATAAGAAGAAATTCGTTCTGGTTATGAAAGCTTGCGCCCAGTTGTTCCAGATCCAGAGTCGCGATGCGCTCGCGCATTGTGGCGTCAATATTCATATTCGCCCGCAATTGTACGCTGCGATCTGATCGTCCGGTACCAAAACGATGCGTGCTTGAGTGGGGACGGTCTGCGCGGATTTATGGAATGTTGCTCGCGTTTTAGGGTCGTTACCGCTACAGTTTTCGAAGTTCCCCGAAGTCCAACTGGTTCGCTGAGAGGGCGCTCTTGAAATACCTGAAGCTATTGTTCCTGTTACTGGGGCTGGCATTGCTCGGCTTGGTTCTGCGGCAGACGGATCTGGTTGAATTGTGGCGGCGGGTCGAACAAATCGGTTGGTCCGGGATCAGTATTGTTATCGTGCTCTACGCAGTGAATTTCCTCACTGACGTCGTCGGCTGGCAGCTGGCATTCCGTAGCATTCCCTTGGATTTGCGCTGGGCTGGGCGATTGTATCTGGTGCGTACAGTCGGAGAAGCATTCAATAACGTGACGCCGGCAGCATCGGTGGGCGGCGAGCCGGTAAAAGCATTGTTGCTCAAAACGCATTACCAGGTGGGTTATCGCGAATCCAGCGCAACCATAGTGATTGCGAAAACGACCATACTTATAGGTCTGATGTTGTTCCTGTTTGTCGGATTCCTGTTGCTGCTGGCCTCCGACAAAGTGCCCGGTTCATATCGCACTGTAGCCGGCGCGGGGCTGCTCGGCGTCAGCTTCATAATTACAAATCTGTTTCTGTGGCAGCGGTTGAGATTGACCTCTGCGGCTGGATCGCGCTTTGCATCGAAACGATTTGGTGAACGTATTGACCGTTGGTTGGAAATCGTAAAAGACATCGACGATCAATTACTCCGATTTTATACACATCATCGGACCCGCTTCGCCGGCGCTTTGCTGCTCGCCATCCTTAATTGGGTGCTCGGTGTCGTCGAGGTGTACCTGGTCATGCGGTTTCTGGGGATGCCGGTCAGCTTTGCCGAAGCCTGGATAATCGAATCCATGGCTCAGTTGGTGCGTGCCGGTGCGTTCTTCATCCCCGCGGGGATTGGTGCGCAGGAAGGAACGTTCATGCTTGTTTGCGGTGCCATCACCGGCAGCCCGACGCTGGGTATCGCGCTGGCTTTAGTGCGGCGGGCGCGTGAAGTGTTGTGGATTTTTGTCGGTCTGTTTCTGTGGTGGTTGTATTCCCTACGCGCGCCTGCGACCTTGGCGTCGGAACCGGATTCCGGCGTGGCGTAGCAGTGGCGCCGTGGGATCCCCGTTTTCAAGGGGTCAGAGTTGTTGATCTTTGCTGATTTCAACAACTCTGAGGTAATAAAACTCAACACAGCTCACCGGCTGAGAAACCACTCCACGGCATCCGCGAGTGCCTGTTGAGCCGGTCGGTGTTTGTAACCGAGTTCCGTTTCCGCCTTGACGCTGGAGAAGAACATCATTTTGCGGGACATGCGCACGCCGTCGACAGTCGCGCGCGGTTCCGGTCCTCCACTTAGCCGTGCCCACAGCTCGCTGAGGTAGGCGATGGGCATGACCGCGGCATGCGGCAAACGCACCCGCGGCCCGGGTTGGCCAGTAAGTTCAGCGATTTGTTCGAGGATGTAACGCAGAGTGAGATTCTCACCGCCCAGGATATACCGCTCACCCGGACGGCCATTTTGGTAGGCCAGCAGGTGTCCCTGAGCTACGTCGTCGACGTGAACGATGTTTAAACCTGTGTCCACGTAGGCAGGCATTTTTCCAAGTGCAGCGTCCTGGATCATTCGCCCGGTAGGCGTTGGTTTGATATCGCGCGGTCCGATCGGTGTCGATGGATTGACGATGATCACTGTAAGATCCTCAGTCGCAATGAGCTCTCGAACCGCCTCTTCCGCGAGGTACTTGGAACGCTTGTAGTGGCCAATCATGTCGTCCAAGCTCACGGGCGCTGTTTCATCAGACTGGCTCCCATCCGGGTGCAGACCAAGCGTCGCGACGCTGCTGGTATAGACGATACGCTGCACGCCGGCGCTCGCCGCGGCCATTAGCAAATTACGTGTTCCCTCTACGTTGCTCGCATACAGCGCGTCCGGATCCGGGATCCAGAGGCGGTAGTCGGCTGCGACATGAAACACGGCTGCGCAGTCAGGCAGTGCGCGCTCGAGCGATCCGCGGTCACGTAAATCTCCTTCACAACATTCGACCGGGAGTTCCTTTAAATTGCTTCGATCACTGCCTGGGCGCACCAATGTACGAACATCGTGCCCGGCGGATAGTAGCTGCCTGACCACCGCTGAGCCTAGGAAACCGGTGCCGCCTGTTACCAATGTTTTCACTGGGTTTGTGCGCGGCGCCAAAGCAGGAATTGAACGCCGACTAATAATGCAGCAGCCGGCGCGCCGAACCCGGCTGCGAGTAAGAATTCGGGCAATACGTCGAAGATAGTCACTAACGGCAGCAGATAGAGGATGTCTTCCGCTTCGAAACCGGCGAAAGCGGGTTGCTCAATTGCAGTTTTTCCGGACGTTTGCTCCATGACGTTGCGCAGGTGAAAAATCAGTGCGATCGATAAACCCGCAGCGGCGCCCAAAGTGATGGCCTCGGGGCTGGATGCGGCATCGTACAATCCCCAGCCGATTCCGACGAACAATGCAATGGTAACGGCGGCGTCGGCGGCAAGATCGTAAAAGTGACCAAAGCGCGAGGATTTCCCGCCGATACGGGCCAATTCCCCATCAGCGTGATCGATAAAATTGGAGAACACTATCAGGCTAGCCGCCAGATTGATCTGTTCGCTTAGGGCGAACAACAGACATCCGCTTAATCCACTAAGTAACCGTAACGTGGTGAAATGATTCGGAGTAATTCTGCTGTCACACAGCGGCGTAACTAAGCGTGCAGCCAGTCGTGCATCCCAGGGCTTTGCCCGTTGCGTGGCCGTCATTTGGAATTTGTTGGTCGATCGGTGGACAGCGCGAGCATGCTGGGCAGCAACACCAACGTACAGATAAGTGTAAATCCCAGTCCAAACGCAAGCATGGTACCCATGCTCGCGGTACCAAGATGGGTCGAAACCGCCAGATTGCCGAAGCCACAGGTTGTCGTCAGCGCGCTGAAAACGACCGCTCGCGCCGTGCTCGTACCAAGGACGAGACCGTCGGCCGGTGGTGCATTGCGATAACGATGCAGAATGTGAATGGCGCTGTCTACCCCGATCCCAAGTAACAAAGGCAACGCAATAATATTGGCAAAATTAAATGCGATATCGAACAGCACCATCGTTGCTGTGGTCAACAAGCCGGCGAACAACAGCGGTGCAAGAATGAATGCGACATCGACGCGGCGATCGAGCAGCAGCAGCAATAAAAATGCAATTGCGATCACTGCAAAAATAAACGCCTGTCTGAAAGCCTGGAGCACCGCACCCCCGGCCTCCACGTTAATAACTGGATCGCCAGTGGCAATGTCTGGCGCGACAGTGCGCACGGCGGCGACGAAGCGCTCCAGTGCCCGGTTGTCATCGAGATTCTCGCTGGGCAACACCTCTACGCGGTAAGCGCCGTCCGCGGAGATCCAACGACGGCGGATCTGCTCGGGTAGCGAATGTTCGTCGAAAGCTTCGGCGCTCAGCGCCTGGGTTAACGTTGCGAGCCGTCCGGGCAGGTTACTGAACAGATTCCGTTCGAGTTGTTGCAGCATTTCATTTCGCTGCGGTGAGGTCACGGCGTCGACGCGGGCCAAGAATTCTTCGAGTGCGTGCGCCAGATTTTGCGCGCTTACCAGCGCCGTGCCGGCCGGCGATCGCGTTGCGTAATCGGTCAACGTGCTTTGCAGTACGCGTAACGCGGACACATCATCTTCGGGTTTGTCTGCGTGGTCAGACTCGGAGATATTCAAATCCTCGCCCAATATGAATATCAAGTCTTCGATAATGGCAAGCTTCTCCTCTTGCTGCTCGGCGACGAAGTTACTGACCATGATGGCCTCATCGACCTCGGGTAATTCGTTCAAAAGGCCAACCAATGATTCGGCCTGCTCACGGTCGGGCAATACCGCGGCGATGCTGAGCGGCGATCGCTCGCTTTCGGCTAATAAATCTCGATAGGTACGTACCGACTCAGTGGTCGGATCCTGCAAGTGAATGGGATTGTGATCGAACGTCGCTTTGGGGAGTAACACCAAGCAGGTGGCCGCGAGCACCGCCGAACATGCGCACACGATTTTAGGATAACGCGTGGCAAAACTGAGCATTGGTTTATGGCTGGGTCGGCGCCGGCTCGGCGCGCGCGTGGGCGCCAGCTTGAGTAATGCCGGAAGCAGCGTGAGACTGACGAACAAACTAATAAACATTCCGGTTCCCGATATCAGGCCAAGCTCCGCGACTCCGGAGTAGGCGGTCGGAATAAAGGCGTAGAATCCCGTCGCCGTGGTGATTGTGCATATCGCAAACGATGTACCAACCGTGCGCGTAGTTGTTTCCAACGCCATCGAGTGTTCACCGGTTCGCTGCAGTTCTTGATAGCGCAAGCAGTAATGAATCGCGAAATCCACACCGAGTCCTATATACAGGACGGCGAATGCGACCGAGATGAGGTTGAGTTGGCCGATCGCGAGTGTCGCAAATGCAGCCGTATAAATTAGGCCGGTCGCCAGTGTCACCAGGCTGGCAATGACTAGTCGTAGCGAGCGCAAGCCAAGGGTCAGTACGACGCCTACCATTAATAACGCCAGCACACCTGCTTTCTGCGCGCCACGCATCACGCTTTGCAGTTCCTCGTAGGCGAGCGCCGCTCCGCCCGTCAGCCGTACCGTTACACCTCGATCCGGAGTAAGGCCGAGCTCTTGCGCAATGTTGCGCAATTCCAGCACCGCACGTTCGCCTGGCAGCAGCAAACTGAAATCCAGCACGGGCTTGACCACGATTACGCCGCGCGATTCACTTGCCGACGTTGACGGATTCATCAACATCTGCCAGGACAGCTGTTTGCCTGGTCCGCCCGAACTTGACGTGAGCACATCAGCGACGGCGTTGAAGGTGGCGTCAATTTTTAGTTCTTCGCCGTCGCGCAAGGCCGTGGTGGCATCGAGCAGGACTTGTGAAAGACCGTCGATAGTTGGGTCCACCGCGAGGCGCGCGAGGAACGGTTGCACTTCGGCTAATCGATCGGACAAATCCTCCAACTCCACCACACCCAGATACATGAAACCGTTTTTACGAAAAAAATCGGAGAATACGCCTGGATAGACCGATTGAAACAGCTCAGGTCTGCTGCGCAGTCGCTCCACGAGCATAGGCACGGAATCGTTCAGCCGGTCAGGGGAGTCCGCGTCGATGATGACCGCGATGTTATCGCTGTATTGCGGGAACGCCTTCTTGTAGGACAGATAGGTTGCGCGCCAGGGCAATCGCTCAGAGATCAAACTGGCTGTGTCTGTGTTGATTCCCAGGTTGTCAGTGATGTAGCGCACACTCCCGACCGCCACAATAGCGGCCAGCGCCACTACCACAATGGCATACCGACTGACCCAGCCGTGCCAGCGCATCAGCGCCGTTTCCAGCCATGGTGTGATCGTGTGCTGCACTAGCCTACGAATCTGATCGCGACGAAAAAGTGGCCGCTCTCACGTGGGGTATGCCAGACCTTGGCCAGCCAACTGCCGGACACGCGATAGCGTGGTTTGTGCTTGTTTGAATCCGCGCTGGAGTTTGAGCAGGTCGGACAGTTTGCGCGGATGGCGCGCCAGGTCGAGCAACAGTTGTCGGTAACGCGGGCGTCCGTAGCGATCGAGACTGTCGATCAGCGAATCAGGAATACTCATCTCCATAGTATCGGCAATCGTGCGTATTGCCAGAAACGGGAGGCCTGCCTGTCTGGCAACGCCCGCGATCGCCACACTTTCCATATCTGCTGCGCTAGCGCCGGTGGCTTCATGCACGGCTCGCTTGTCACGTGCGTTGCGTAACACATTCCGGACCTGTACCAGTTTACCGTCGGCGAGCGTCAAATCGGCGGCGAGTTTGCCTGCCAGCGCATCGCGCCAGCCCTTATCCACTTCAAATGCATGTTGGTCCTCGTCACAGACCTGATGGGCTAGCAGCAAGGTGCCGGGCGTCAACGATGGCAGCAGCGCTCCGGCGCTGCCCCAACTCACCAAAGCACTAGCCCCGCCATCAAGAAGAACTGCGGCTGCCGCTGCCGCGGCAGAATCGCCCATCCCTGAAATCAAGGCGTAGCCATCATCGAGGCGGATGGGTCGGTTGAGCGCAATGGAGCGATTGCGCAACAGTGACCGCGCTTCCTCGGGTAACGCTACGATAATGCCAATATTCACCTAAGTTGTAGCTTGCACCAAGGGGTCGGAAAGCGGGTACGGACATCGACAGAACATTTGGATCGGGGGCAGTCTACGACAGTTATGGCACCGCAGTTCAAGTCCGCGGAACCGCCTGCCTTACGACAATTTCCCGCGCAAGACGGCTACTAGTTTAAATCCCGTCCGCGCACGCGGTTGCGGTACTGGCCGATTGCCCAAAGCGGGAAGTACTTGGAGTAACCGTGGTATTTTAAGTAAAAAACCCGCGGAAAACCTGGTGCGGTGAAATGTGGATCACTCCAAAATCCATTGCTCTGCTGGTTGCGAAGCAACCAATCGACGCCTCGTTTTACCGCAATGGAATGCACGCCATCTACAGCCATTAAGCCGAGCACGGCCCACGCCGTCTGAAACGGGGTGCTGGGGTGTGGTCTGGGGTGCTTGGGCGGGTAGTAGCTATCGTTACTTTCGCCCCAACCGCCATCGTCGTTCTGTGTAGAGTACAACCAGCTAACGGCACGTCGTACGTAATCCTGATTTAGGTCTTCGCCAGCAACCTCCAGCGCCGATAGGACGGACCAGACGCCATAGACATAATTGGTTCCCCAGCGTCCGAACCAGGACCCATCGTCCTCCTGTTCCATTTTTAAATAGGCGATGCCCCGTTCAATGCTCGCGCGGTATTGCGGTTTATTGACCACACTAAGCAGAGCGATGCAGCGCGCCGTAAGATCACTGGTAGGCGGATCGAGCAGCGCGCCGTGATCGGCGAATGGAATGGCGTTGAGGTAATAGTGAGTGTTGTCTGAGTCAAACGAACCCCAACCACCGTCTTTCGATTGCATACCGAACACCCACTCGGCGGCGCGCTCGATGGTGTCGTGGTAGCGGACTTTGTCGACGCGATACATACCCCAAGCGACTACCGAGGTGTCATCGAGATCGGGGTAATGCGAATTGTCGTATTGAAAAGGCCAGCCGCCGCCTGGCAAATGCGGATGATTGTCGCGCCAATCGCCGGGTTCGTCGTTTAACTGTCTGTCCGCCAACCAATCGAGTGCCGCCACGGTCGCATCATTTTTAACGAGTTGCGAACCTTCATGCATTGCATGGGCCGCGAGACACGTATCCCAGACCGGGGAAACGCAGGGTTGGCAGTAAGCCGAATCGGTGTTTAGCACAACGAGTCGCTGTAGGGCTTCTTTCGTTTTAACTCGGTAGGGGTGATCCACCGCATAACCGAGTAGTGATAATGCTTCGTGGGCGTTTACCATGGCCGGGAAGATGCCGCCCAGACCCTGATCTCCGTTGAGACGCTCGACGAACCAATTTTCACAGCATCGGATTGCATAGCGTCTGATAGATGCGGGCACAAGTTTATCCAGCCACCGCCCAATGTGATCGAGAACCAGGAAGCTGCGGGTCAACAACGACGTCGCACGAAAATAGTTCTGCTCTTCTTCCGGAGGAACGACAAAAATTTCGCGAATATCGACACCACGCGGGTTCTCCGCCGCTGGTTTGAGCGTGCAAAGAATGAACAGTGGGACCATTACTGTCCGCGACCAGTACGACACCTTGCTGATATGGAACGGAAACCAACGCGGCAGCAGTATCACCTCGGCTGGAATAAACGGTACGGCACGCCATGGCACTTGCTCGAACAGCGCCAGGGCAATACGAGTGAAGACATTCGCGTGCGCCGCGCCGCCGTATGCGAGAATCGCAGTGCGTGCGCGCACCATGTGCGCCGCGCTGGGATCATCGCCCGCTATCTTCAAAGCGTAGTAAGCCTTGACCGAGCAGCTGAGATTGAAATCGCCGCCGTGATACAGTGGCCAGCCGTCGTGTTCCGCCTGATTGTCGCGCAGGTAATTCGCGAGTCCTTGCTCGAGTTCCGGGTCGATTTCATCCATGAAGTGCATCATCAGGATGTATTCGGCCGGGATGCTGCAGTCTGCTTCTAATTCGAAAACCCAGTGGCCGTCCTCGTGCTGATCGCGCACCATAGCGTCACAGGCTTTTTCAATACCTTCATCGAGGTCCAGTGAGACATGCGTGTGCGGAGCGTCGACTCTGACAACAGCCGGCTGCGCAGCTTCGGTCCGCTTAAGCGGGCGGGTTTGCATCAACATACAAAGAACCCCTTAACGTGGCGCGATACCACGTTCGACCATTCCGGGCGGAAGAGTGCGACCCGTGCAGCGGATTTCGGCAGTTGTTGCGCTTGCTATGCCATTTAGCCGGTATTGTTCCGGATCCGCCACGCACGGAATGACGTTTTTATTATAATTGTGCGTGTTACCTAAGTGTGTGAAATAGCGTCGTAATTTAGGCGACAAGTGTCTCATGAATAATATTAGCAGGCAAACCGGAAGCCGCTAGCTTAAATAGCAGCTTGAGCAATCGGTCGTTCCCCGCAAATTGGCTGGTGACGGCCATTGTTGCTTTTACGCTACGCCGTGAAATCTTAACCTGTTCGCTGCTCGTAAAGCCGCGATGCGCGTTAATTTTGCGTAGTGTTAGTACTGCCATGCCCAGTGCCCATAAACAGAATCGCCGCATCCCCAGTTCATGCGGCGGCAGCAGTAGGGTGTAGGTCAGCGCGTTGCGCAGGTGTGCGTGGGCAACGCCAAGTAATTCACCCAGCGCGGCGGCAAATTCCGGGGCATTGTTACCCGGCGCCAGGGTTTGCAGATCAAAGCCGTTTCGCGCGAACACATCGCGTGGCAACCAACAGGCGCCGCGGCTGTGATCGTCCCAGATATCTTTAAGGATATTGGTCATCTGCAGTCCCTGACCGAATGAGACGGCCAGGCGTAACAGCGCGTCGCGCCGCGAGTTTATCTCGGCGGAATAATCGCAAAACAGCTCAGTCAACATCTCTCCTACGACGCCCGCCACGAAATAGCAATAACGATCCATCGCGGCCATGTCTGCAACGCCGTTCGCAGATTCCTGGGCCTGATAATCGACCATTCCACGCGCCATGATGCGAACGCATTTGGCCATCGCGCGCTGCTGATTTTCGGAGCAATCGTGGGTGATCCGCAAAACGCTGGTGGTATTAGCAACTAAATCACGCTCTGCTTCGAGCACCGTGCCGTTTAGCAACGGGGCCAATTCAGTGGCGAAGGATTCCGGCGAATAGGATTTTTCCACCGCGCCGATGAAGCGCTCGGCGTGCAAATTCTTCTGCTCCAGCGTCAGGCTGTTGTCATCTTCGATGGTGTCGGCAATTCGGCACAGCAGGTAAGCGTTACTGACGGTTCGCCGCAGCCCGTTTGGTAGCTGCGGTATGGTAAGCGCGAAGGTGCGAGAGACGCCGGTGAGGATCTCCGCTTGATAGGTTTCGTCCTGCGCCGTAGGAGCCATTGTTGGATCTCCGTTAGCAAAATCCGGTGCAAACGCTATGCCGGTGAGCAAAATTCTCACGCATAAGCAAAGCGGTTTGTCATGTGCCAGATGGTCGGGATGACTGGATTCGAACCAGCGACCCCTGCCTCCCGAAGACAGTGCTCTACCAAGCTGAGCTACACCCCGAAACCGAATCCAAAAGGCTCACGACTTGCGATCCACCGAAAACTTCGCAAGCGTCTTTAGCGCGCTTTTATGCGGTGATGGTTCAAGTATCTCGAGCGCCTGCAATGCACAGTTTGACTCAGCCCGAGCGGACTGCGCAGTGTACGCTATGGCCCCGGTGGACTCAATTGCCTTGGTGATGACGTCCAAGTGTTCGCGGCCGCCTTTTTCGATGGCGGCGCGGATAGTTTCCGCTTGTTCCGGCCCACTGTTCCATAGACTGTATAACAAGGGTAGCGTCGCTTTGCCCTCAGCGAGATCGTCGCCAATGTTCTTGCCCAGATCTTCCGGTTCGGCGCTATAGTCCAGCAAATCATCCACCAATTGAAACGCTGTGCCCAGGTGACGACCGTAGGTGGCCATTGCCTCCTCGGTATCGGCATCGGCGCCGCCCAGCACAGCGCCAAGCCTGCTTGCAGCCTCGAAGAGTTTTGCGGTCTTATTGCGGATCACATCAAAATATCGAGCTTCAGTAAGATCCGGATCGTGGCAATTAATCAATTGCATGACTTCGCCTTCAGCGATGTTGTTGGTCGCATCGGCGAGAATCTCCATGACTCGCATGTTGCTCACCTCGACCATCATTTGAAAGGCCCGTGAATACAGGAAATCGCCGACCAGCACACTCGCCTCATCCCCCCACACCAGATTGGCAGTCAAGCGACCCCGTCGCATCGACGAGGCATCAACTACGTCGTCGTGCAGCAGGGTCGCAGTGTGAATAAACTCGACGATGGCGGCGACCGCGATATGCTTGTCACCCTGGTATTGATGAGCCCGAGCACTGAGTAGCGCCAGGCTTGGACGCAGGCGCTTGCCGCCACTGTTAACGATGTAATGGCCGAGTTGGTTGACGAGCACGACCTCGGAATGCAGCCGCTCGCGGATCATAAGATCGACCGCATCCATGTCGGCAGCAATGAGTTCGCGCACGGAAGTGATGTCCATCGAGGGTCCTGCAGGATCGGCAAACGGCCGAAATCATAACACGGAAGGCACTTTTCACCTTGTCTCAAAGCCTGAAATTACTTAAGATTGCGCCCCTTCATGCGCTGACAAGCGGGTTTTACCATTTCCCCGTCCGGAGTTCGAGATATGCACGCAGTAATCAAAACAGGCGGTAAGCAGTATAAGGTCGCGGAAGGCGACACGGTTCGGGTCGAGAAATTGTCGCAGGAGCTCGGCGCCGATATCGAGATTACCGATGTGCTGATGATAATCGACGGTGACGCGGTGCAGGTCGGCGCGCCGTATGTGGCAGGGGCGAAGGTCTCGGCAAAAATCCTCGAACATGGCCGCGGCCGGAAGATACAGGTCGTCAAGTTCAAACGCCGCAAGCAACACCTGAAACGCATGGGCCACCGCCAATCATTTACCAAACTACAGATAACAGCAATCGCGAAAGCCGACTGAGCACGGCGGCGCGAGGAGACTGAAATGGCACACAAAAAAGCAGGCGGCAGCACACGTAACGGCCGTGATTCGGAATCTAAACGTCTTGGGGTCAAACGTTATGGTGGCCAGCAGGTGCGCTCGGGCGAGATCATCGTGCGTCAACGCGGCACCAAATTTCATCCCGGTGACAACGTTGGTTGTGGTCGTGACCACACATTGTTTGCGACAGCGGAAGGTGAGGTTGTATTCCAAACCGGTGGTCCCAAAATGCGCACGTTTGTCAGTGTGGCCGCGGCAGCCTCCTAACTCGATAGGCGCGCTGGCGCAGTCAACGCGCTGGCGCACTCAATTAGACCGGAAAAACCCCGTGGCGACGCGGGGTTTTGCGTTTTCCGCAGGGTCTACCCCGTCACGGATTCGCCGGCAGCGTTCAGATCCCCGTAACAGCTCATGAAGTTTGTCGATGAAACGCCTATTTTGGTCGAGGCCGGCAATGGCGGGCATGGTTGCTTGAGTTTCCACCGCGAGCGCTACGTCCCGGACGGTGGACCGGACGGCGGTAACGGCGGGCGCGGCGGTGACGTCTACCTTGAGGTGGATCGCGGGCTAAATACGCTTGCGGACTTTCGTTACACGCGGCGCTTCAGCGCCGCCAATGGTCAGTCGGGCATGGGCCGCAACCGCATCGGCAAGGGCGGCGCCGACAAGGTCATTCGTGTGCCGTTGGGCACTTTGGTCTACAGCCAGGAAACCGATGAAATACTCGGTGATCTGGTATCCGTAGAGCAACGTTTGCTGGTCGCTAAAGGCGGTAAAGGTGGACGTGGCAACGTCCAATTCAAAACCAGCACCAACCGGGCGCCACGCAAAATCACCCGTGGAGAAGCCGGCGAATCTCGTGGGCTGCGTCTGGAGATGCGGTTGCTGGCTGATGTAGGTGTGGTCGGAACGCCAAACGCTGGCAAGTCTTCATTAGTCAGCAAGGTATCGGCCGCGCGGCCGCGGGTGGCTGACTATCCGTTTTCGACGTTGTACCCGAGTCTGGGTGTTGTTGAATTGGACTCCGCGCGGAGTTTCGTAATAGCTGACATTCCAGGTTTAATCGAGGGAGCGGCTGACGGCGCGGGGCTGGGCATCCGTTTTTTGCGGCATTTGCAGCGAACGCGCATGCTGCTACATATCGTCGATATGCGCGAGGACCAACCCGGATACGATCCGATAGCCGATTACCGCACCGTCGCCAATGAATTGAAAAAATTCGACGCGGCGTTGTTTAAGCGTGACCGCTGGCTGGTGATGAATAAGCTCGATCTGGTAGCCGGAGATGTCGGCGAGCAACTGCTAAGACTGGCTGAAGGAATCGGCTGGTCGGGTCCGCGTTACGCAATTTCATCGGTGACCGGCGAAGGCTGTGACGTACTCATGGCGGATGTCTACCAACATCTTCAGCAACTCGACGGCGCACGAAACAGGGATGGTACGAGTCCGGTGGTGCAAAATGCCGGCTAAGGCGCGCGACTCGCTCACCACGACCAAGCGTTGGGTAGTGAAGATCGGCAGCTCTCTGGTGACCAACGATGGTCGGGGGCTGCGTACCGATCTTATCGACGGCTGGGTCGCGCAGGTGGCCGGTCTAAGTGAGCGCGGAATGCAATTGGTGATTGTCAGTTCGGGAGCGATTGCAGAAGGTATTGCCCGGCTGGGTTGGGGCCGGCGTCCGCACGTGCTGCATGAACTGCAATCGGCCGCGGCGGTTGGCCAGATGGGTTTGATCCAAGCTTATCAAACTGCTTTCCAGCAATATGGACTGCATACCGCCCAGGTGTTGCTGACGCATGACGACGTCATCAATCGACAACGCTATCTGAATGCGCGCAGTGTGCTGGGGACGTTGCTCAATCTGGGTGTCATTCCGGTGGTGAATGAGAACGATACCGTCGCCAATGAAGAGATCCAGTTTGGCGACAACGACCGATTGGCCGGATTGGTGGCCAATCTTGTTGAAGCCGATCTACTGGTGATTCTGACAGATCAGGATGGGCTGTTTACCGCTGATCCCAGAAACGACCCATCCGCGAAGCTCATCGATACAGGTACAGCCGGCGCCGCCGAACTGGAGCGCATCGCGGGCGGCGGCAGCGCGTGGGGACGTGGTGGTATGCGCACCAAGCTCCAAGCAGCGTCGCTTGCGGCGCGTTCCGGGACCGCCACTGTGATTGCACACGGGCACAGTCCTGACGTCCTCACGCAGATTGCATCTGGCAAACGCGTGGGAACCTTGCTGACCCCAGGGGTGGAAGCGTTAGCAGCCCGAAAACAGTGGCTTGCAAGCACGTTGACGGCCAAGGGTGCGTTAGCGCTAGACGCGGGGGCGGTGCGGGTGTTGCAACGTCAGGGCCGCAGTCTGCTCGCCGTTGGCGTGACCTCGGTGAGTGGTAATTTTCTACGCGGCGAACTGGTGGCCTGCGTAGATCCGGATGGGCAGGAAATCGGCCGTGGTCTGGTGAATTATTCAGCCAGCGAAGCGGACGTCATCAAGGGTCTGGCCAGCGATCAAATCGAGGCCAGCCTCGGCTATGCGAATGAGCCCGAGCTCATTCACCGGGATAATCTCGTGGTGTTTTAATGTGACGCGAGAACTAAAATCTAAAGCGCGCGAATACGGCGGTTCAGTCGGTGCTTATGGCGCGCAGCTTTGTTCTTGTGAATAAGCCCTTTATTCGCCATTCGATCCACAGCCGGAACGGCAGCCTTGTAGGCTTCTTCCGCCGCGGCTTTATCACCGGCCTCAATGCTGATCACGACCTTTTTGATCGCCGTACGCATGGCCGAACGACTGCTTGCATTTTGCGCGTGGGCAACCACTGCCTGACGTGCGCGTTTCTTCGCTTGTTGTGAATTTGCCAATGCTGTTCTGCCGTACAAGGGTGGGAAGGCGCGTAACTATGGATTTTTGGACCGCATTTGTCAATCCAACCGAGCGCCCATGGCGAGTACCGGGCGTGCGCTGGCTATATCGAGGTCCTTGAAGAAGTGATTTTCGCCTGCTTGGGAGTGGAGCGCTGAGCAACAGGCTTTTTAAGTCGACCGCGGCTGTGGGCCAAATTACCCTTCTGTCCCGGATCCTGGGCTATGTGCGGGACGTGGTCATCGCCAATATCTTCGGCGCCGGTATTGCCGCAGACGCATTTTTCGTGGCTTTTCGCATCCCTAATTTCTTCCGCCGGCTATTCGCCGAGGGCGCATTCTCGCAGGCCTTTGTCCCCGTGCTTGCCGAATATAAAGCCCGCCGTACGGCGCAGGAGACGCAACAACTAATCGACCGTGTTGCCGGCACTCTGGGTTTGGCTCTGGTTGTCGTCACGGTCGTATGCGTAATCAGCGCGCCACTGTTCGTGATGGCTTTTGCGCCCGGCTTTATCGGCGACGCGGAAAAATTTGATCTGACCGTGATCATGTTGCGGGTGACATTTCCGTATCTGGCTTTTATATCGCTGGCGGCGTTCGCCGGTGGAATTCTCAATACTTATGGCCGCTTCGGCGTACCTGCGTTTACGCCGGTGTTCCTTAATATCGCGCTGATTGGCGCTGCCATCTGGTTAGCGCCCAGGATGGCTCAACCGGTGGAAGCGCTGGCGTGGGGTGTGCTTCTGGGAGGCGTTTTACAGCTCGGGTTTCAGCTACCGTTCCTGTTTCGTTTACGCCTGTTACCCCGCCCGCGCGCGGACCACCGACACGAGGGCGTCAGGCGTATTCTGCGGCTGATGGGTCCCGCCATCTTTGGGGTGTCGGTATCGCAGCTCAATCTGATGCTGGATACCATCATCGCGTCTTTCCTGGTGACCGGCAGCGTTTCCTGGTTGTACTACTCGGATCGCCTGGTCGAGTTTCCTCTCGGCGTGTTTGGCATAGCGCTGGCCACGGTGATATTGCCCGGTCTGTCCGAGCAACATGCCCAGGGCAGCGGATTTTCACGAACCCTCAACTGGGCATTGCGCTGGGTAATGGTTATCGCACTACCCGCGGCCACTGGCCTGGCCGTGCTTGCCGGTCCATTGCTGTGCACCCTGTTTCAATATGGTGCCTTGACTGGCCACGACGTGGAGATGTCCGCCCGCAGCCTGATGGCTTATTCGTTCGGATTGGTCGGGTTCACCTTGATCAAAGTATTGGCACCGGGCTATTTCGCGCGACAGGACATTCGTACACCGGTGCGCATTGGTGTCATCGCGATGATTTTTAATATGGTCATGAATCTTGCGCTTGTCGTTCCGCTGGCACACGCCGGACTAGCGCTGGCGACTTCTCTGGCAGCGTTCGTAAATGCAGGCTTGTTGTATCGGGGACTGCGCAAAGCCGGTGTCTTTGAGCCCGAGCCGATCCAGCGTCGCGTGTTTGCGCAGGCGTCGCTCGCCTCACTGGTGATGGCCGCTGTGCTCTATTGGCTCGCGCCTGGGCTGGAGCAGTGGCTGGTGTGGGATACATTCCAACGCGTCAGTCAGTTGCTGATCTGCGTGAGTGCCGGGGTCGTTAGTTACACTGTCGCGTTATGGCTGGCCGGTGTTCGCGTCAAGCATCTTATGACGGAAGGGGCAGACTAGCATCGCGATGCGCGAGATAGCCGTGAAGTCCCGCCTTGTACCGATGGCGCCGTAATGGTAGTTATGTGGATTACTTTCGATAAACCACCAACTTGGGGAGGTTGGCGTCAGCTACCCACACAAGAGATATGGAACTGATACGTGGGTTAAACAGTATTACGCCAAGACATCGGCGATGCGTCGCCACGATCGGTAACTTCGACGGTGTGCATCTAGGCCATCAGGCGGTACTGAGCCAATTACGGGCGAAGACGCAGACACTCGGCTTGCCGTCGTTAGTCACGGTATTCGAGCCACAGCCACGGGAGTATTTTCAAGGCACGCAATCGCCACCGCGGCTCACCCGGTTTCGGGAAAAGTTCGAGCTGTTGCGCGAATTTGGAATCGACCGCCTGCTTCGAGTCAGTTTCAACGATGAACTTGCCGCTTTGTCGGCGGACGAGTTCATTATCCGACTGTTGGTTGACGGAGTGGGTGTTGAAAGCCTGGTCATCGGTGATGATTTTCGTTTCGGCAAGGGGCGTGAAGGTAATTTCGCGCTACTCACAAAAATGGGGCGTCGCCACGGGTTTCAGGTAATCCGCGCCGAGACGGTCGATTTGGATGGCAAGCGGATCAGCAGTACACGGTTGCGCACAGCCCTTGAGCAGGACGGATTGGACGAAGCCAAGCGGCTGCTGGGTCGTTATTACGGCATGGGCGGGCGCATCGTTCACGGTGAAAAACACGGCCGCACCATCGGTTTTCCAACCATCAATATCAACCTGCATCGGCGTGCCGTTGCCTTGCACGGGATTTTTGCAGTGTGGGTTCGCGGTCTGTCTGATGAGCCCCTGCCGGGTATGGGATATATCGGTTCACGTCCGGTAGTCGGGGGCACCAAGGATGTGTTGGAAGCCAACATATTCGACTTTGATGAGGACGTTTACGGACAACACGCGCAGGTCGATCTGGTTGCGAAACTGCGTGGCGACGTGTCGTTCGAGTCGCTTGACGCGCTGCGCGTGCAAATGCAGGACGACGCCAAGCAGGCGCGCGAGGTCTTGAGTTCTTTGCAACGGTCTGTCTGAGTTATCCGTTAAAGGCGCACACGATGAACTGGCTTTGGCTTTCCGCGATCGTCGTTGTCCTGGATCAATTCACCAAAGAGTTGGCGCAGCGCACGCTGGTTCTTCATGACCCGGTCTCGGTGCTGCCGTTTTTCAACTTAAGACTAATGCACAATACCGGTGCAGCATTCAGTATTTTGAACGGCGCCGGAGGCTGGCAACGGTGGTTGTTCATAGCTCTTGCGCTCACCATCAGCACCGTGCTGGTCGTTTGGATCCGCGCCGTGGGTCGCCAGAATGTCTGGCTCGCGCTCGCGCTGAGCCTGGTGCTTGGCGGTGCCCTGGGCAATGTCTGGGACAGAATCATATTGGGCTATGTGGTGGATTTCATTGATGTCTACTATGCGGGTTGGCATTGGCCCACGTTCAACGTTGCCGATTCGGCAATTTGTGTGGGTGCGGCCCTGCTCATAATCGACAGCTTCAGATCGGGAAAACAGGCCACGCCAGCTGACTAAATCGGCGACATGTTAGGATCAGCAACCGCACACATATGGGGTTAATACCGTCCATGGAAATCGTACTCGCTAACCCGCGAGGGTTTTGTGCCGGCGTTGATCGTGCCATTGGCATAGTCGAACAGGCGTTGAAGATGTTCGGTGCGCCGGTCTACGTGCGTCACGAAGTCGTACACAATAAATATGTTGTGGATGGCCTGCGCACCAAAGGCGCCATCTTCGTCGACGAACTGGACGAAGTGCCCGATAACGCCACCGTCATATTCAGTGCCCACGGCGTGGCCAAGGCGGTACGCGCTGAAGCGGCACGCCGGCAAGTGCGCGTGTTCGATGCGATATGCCCGCTGGTCACCAAGGTGCACATGGAGGTCGGCCATTACATGGACGAGGGCAGGGAATGCATCCTCATCGGCCACGCCGGTCATCCCGAGGTTGAAGGTACATTAGGTCAATACAACCGTACTGACGGCAAAGGCGGCATGTATTTGGTGGAATCGGTGGAGCATGTGCGAAAGATGGAGGTCAAAAACCCGGAATTCCTCGCCTTCGTGACGCAGACGACCTTGTCGATGGACGATACGGCCCAGGTCATAGACACTTTGCGTGCGCGCTTCCCGAAAATCGTCGGTCCAAAAAAAGAAGATATCTGTTATGCCACCCAGAATCGTCAGGATGCGGTCAAGCAAATCGTCAGGGACTGCGATCTGATCCTGGTGGTCGGTTCCCAGACCAGTTCCAACTCGACGCGGCTGAAAGAGATTGCCGAGAAAGAAGGCATCGCCGCATTTCTCATCGACAGTGCCGATGAAATTCAGCCCAAGTGGGTTGAGGACAAGCAACGGGTAGGCGTAACGGCAGGTGCCTCAGCGCCGGAAGTTCTGGTCGAACAGGTCGTCGCTCGACTGAAAGAGTGGGGCGGTTCTACCGTTACAGAAGCACCGGGGATCCGCGAACAGGTCGTCTTCAGCTTGCCGAAAGAACTCGCCAAAGCAGTATAGCGGCCGACTCGACGCCGTCTTGCACAGGCGCAGGATACCGCGCCGCCGATGGTCCCGGCGGCGAACCTTATCAAATCAATTAAAGCTTGGTTTCGATACTGAGCGAAACGATGTTCTCGTTGAAATCTGAGCTCGGCAGATTCGAGATGGCATCGATGTATTGGTAATTTAGCTTCAGCTTGAAGTTCTTCCACAGGCGGTGTTCTAGCGCAACGGTGACCGTATGGCGTTTGTCTTCGCGTTCCTCGCCAATGCTGGGCGTTATGTTGTCGTAGTCACGCAAATAGTATTGATAACGCAGCCCCAATTTAGGTTGCAGCCCCGCGATTTCCAGCGGCATCGACAGCCCGGCGTTAAAATAATAGCCGAAGTATTCGAATTGGGCACCGCTCGTATCTTCATTTACCAATTTACCGCCAAGCAGTGCATAGGCTTTGCTGTCCATGAAGAAGTAATAGTTGTCGCTGGCAATCGCGTGCTGATCGGCGTCCCTATCGTTGTCTTGGAAAAAATTCTTGTCTTGAAAACTGTAGGTGATGCGGTGGTACCACTGTGGCAAAGTAGTAAAACTCACCGCAGGTGAGATCGTATGTGATTCGAGAAACTTGGTGCCGCCGAGCGAGGTATAGGTATAGCGATAACCGAAATCGCCATCAACGTTACCGAAATCTCTGGATGCATACAGTGAACCGGTGTGCGATTGGAGATCGAATTCAGTCAGAGAAGAATACAGGCTTTGAGAAAAGTCATAGCCGATCTCTACTTCGGTGTCCGCGCTCTTATAAGCTTGGTACGCGATTGAAACGTCGAACAGCGCTGCTTCATCTTGTTCTGCCGAGGTGAAATCGACATCGCTGACCGTCACGTTGTCGTCATACTCCACGCCAGCGGCGCGCTGTTGGTGTCGGCGCCGTCGTCGCGCCATCGAGCGTGCTGAGGAAATCCCGCGCGTTTGCCGCGGTATCGGTTTTTGAATCGATGGCTATTGCGCGCCGCAGATCGGCGCGAGCCTTATCGGTGTCGCCGGATCTGGCCCGGGTAATCCCAGCGTTGTAGAGGGCCAGTTGCCCATAGTCGGGATCCAGCCGCGCTGCTTTCTCGAAGGCTTGGATAGCGTCTGCATCGCGTCCGGTTGCTTGCGCAGCTAATCCCAAAAACAAGGCTGCAGACGCATCATCCGGATCCTCGGCGATAGCCTTCTGCAACGCACTTTCCGCGGACGCGTACAGCTTTAGTTTGAATAACCCGATCCCGAGGTTGGTTTGTGCCCCAGGCAAAGTCGGGTCCAGCGCGACCGCGCGCCTTAACGCGCCGACGGCCGTTTCCGTGTTACCCGTGTTGAGCGAGCTGAGACCAAGATAATAGTAGGTGTCCGCGGAGCGAGGATCCTGCTCCAGCGCACGCGTGAACGCAGCCTCGGCACTGCTATAGTCACCGCGGGTAAATGCCTGCAGCCCTAACTCGAATCCCGACATAACGGTCTGACCCGAGACTGCGCAGACGGTAGCCGCCAGCAGCGCTCCCGAGAGTGAGCGGTAAATAATATTCATCCTAGAAAAGTTCTAGATAGATTAGTTAAGTTCTTATTTTACAGAAATAAGAAGGGGAGTCTAGCTCCCCTTCTGGGTACCGATTGGTCCGCGCTAACCGCTTCAGCCGTCCTTTTTGCCTTTACCTTCGGACTTGCCGGCTCCTTTAGCAGCATTCTTACCCTCTTCCTTGACCACCTGCTTGGCGACTTGTTTGGCCGAGTCCTTGGCGTTGTCCTTAGCGGCTTGTTTGGCTGCGCCCTTGGCGGCGTCTTTCGAAGCATCCTTGGCAGCGTCCTTAGCGGCGTTCTTCGCCGAGTTCTTTGCATTGTCTTTGGCGGCGGTCTTGGCCTGCTCCTTAGCGCTCGACTTGGCCGTTTCCTTTGCGGCGTTCTTTGCCGCTGACTTAGCTGCGCCCTTTGCCTCGCTATCAGCGTCGAAACGATCGACCTTGCTCAGGAATTTCTCTTTCTGCATTTCACCACGCTCAAGCATCTGCTCTGACTTATCGAGAAACTTCTCGTTACCCGTGGCGTCGTATTTGTCTTCAAATTTGTCCGCCAATTAGGTGAACTTGGCTTCTGACTCAAGTGCTTTGGTAAGCGAGTTGATTTGCTGTTTATTGTATTCGCCGTCAAGCACGTCCTGCAGTTGCTCCGAGTCGAAATCCACGATCAGTCCGCTGGAAACTGCATTGTTGAGTGAGCGATTGAGCGCGAATACTTGCTCAGCGGTGAGGTCGCCTACCTGCACTCGAATCAGTTCCTCTTCGTTGTTGGCAGCCTCCAGCGCGTTTTCCGCTTCAGTCACCTGTTCTTTGAGATCGCTCACTTGTATAGTTAGGGCATCGATCTCATCTTGGTCGGTGGTATCCTCCAAGGCTTCCTCGGCCTCAACCAACGCTTCGTTGACCTCAGTCAACGCGGCGTCGGCGTCGCTGATGTCGTCAGTATCATCACTCAACAACGTCTCCACCAACCGGTCCCGGTCGTCGAATTTCGAACCGTCCGTGTCCTCTTCGGTGTCCGCGGTGGTATCAGTGTCGGTATCGGGCGGGGGATCTTCCGCGAAGGCCGGCAGGGCCAGCAGGCAGGTGATGCTCAAGGCTAGGAATGTTTTTTGGATCAATTGCTTAGGATTCATTGGCTGTGCCCTTTGGTCGTTCCTGACTAGGAGGATAGTACTTTGCGTCCCGAAGGCAAGCGCACGTTCGCAGTTGTGCGACCGCCATCACAAGGGGAATCTAACAGCCCAAACTCGGTACACGCTACATTTACTCTTTACGGATTCTGCAACTCTTCAAGCAACGCTTCGGCTTTTTTGCGCTCGGTGAATCCACCAGTCGTCGCTAAGGCCTGTTGCAGTTGTGCGGTGGCATGTTCCCGATCTCCGGTTTTTGCCAGTGCGGAAGCATAGTGATAGCGAATATCTGCAATCCCCGGTGCGGTCTCCACCGCGCGGGCAAGCAACCCTAAACCGCGTTCGACCTGCTTCAACTCGACGAGGATCCAGCCATAGGTGTCGAGGACATCAGGACGATTGGGTGCCAACGCGTATGCACTTTCTGCAACACCAAGCGCTTTATCGTCGTGCTGTTGCTGGTACAGCCAGGCGAGATCATTCAATACCATAAAATTTTTGGGTGCCTGCTGGGCAAGCGCTTCATAGCGTGCCGTCGCATCAGCAAACCGTTGGTCCGCCATCACAGCTCGTGCCAGGGAAAACGCGGCGTTGAAATCCGTTGGATTTTGCTGCAGCCACGTTTCGAGCTCTCTCATCGCGAGTTGTTTTTGACCCGCATTCATCCGCGCATCGAACAGCTTGAGCGCAAGCGGACTGCTGGGCGCCTTTGCAAACGCCTGTTCATAGGCGGCGGTGGCCGCAGCGTGATTTTTCTCATGAACGTGAACATCGCCGCTCAGGGCATCCGCCGCGGCGGCATCGGGATAAGCACTGCGAATTTCCTCGATCCGCGCGCGCGCTGCCCCAACATCCCCAGTGCGGATATCAATCATCGTTCGCGCGCTCAGCATTCGAAGGTCGTCACTCTTTATAGATAAGGCGGTGTCGAATGATTGACGAGCGGCATCGAACTCTCGCGTTTCCATCTGTGCCAGGCCGAGGCGATACCTAATTTCCGCGGAATCCGGCACGGCTGCTGTGAGCCGTTCCAACGTAGCCACAGCATCGACATATTGTCGTGATGCCGTCTGCGCCTGCCCGAGTGCGAGCATGGCTTCCGGCAGATCCGGCGCAAGTTCGATCGCTTCGGTTGCCAATGCCAGCGCATTCGCAGCGTCGTTCCGCATCAGGTAATGCTCTGCCAGCATCACGCGCGGCAACGCCGCAATTGGATGTCCCCCGCGTGCTCTTTGCAGATAATCCATGGCGAGCTCGAACTCTTCCCTTGTTGCCGCAAGCCGTGCCAAGACGATCAGTGCGTGAAGATTGGTTTCGTCGTAACCGATAACTTGCTCGAGTCGTATGCGGGCTGCGTCGACGTTACCGTCGTCGTAGTCGAGATTGGCGAGACTGACCATGGCAGGCGTAAATTGGCTACGGATCTCCACGGCTCGCTCGAAATGCTCGCGAGCAGCAGCCCGATCCCCTTTCCCTACGTATGCCGTCCCTATGAGGCTGAAGGCAATCGGGCTATCCGGTTGCTTTTCTTTTAAGACCGTTGCCGCGGCAAGCGCTTTGTCGAATTGACTTTCACGCAGATAGGTAAAAATGAGTACGATGTCCGCCTGCACGATGCTCTCGTCCAGCTGCAGAACTCCCTCGAGTTCAGAGATGGCGCGCTCTGTATTTCCTGCAGCAAGATAGCCAAGCGCGAGCTGGGTCCTTATCCCCGCAGGGTGGTCTGCTTTTTCCGCTGCTTGTTCGAGCAACTCCGTACCTTCCGACAAGTTTCCTTGGCGCAGGTGCGCTGATCCAAGCAGTGCCAGGTGTTGTGCGTTCGTAGCATCATTATCCAGCGACTCGAGCGTTGCGATCGCTTCCGATGCTTTATTGCGCTGGATTTGCACCGCCGCGAGCATACGAAGTGCCGGTGCATAGCCCGGAACAATAGCGTTGAAACGCGTTATAAATTCTTCGGACTGTTCATACAGTTTCTGGCTCAGGCTGACATTACCCAGTAGCAGAAGCGTGTGTGGGTGGTTCGGCGTGTTCCTCAAAATATCCAACAACAGGTCGCGGGCCTGTTCGAGCTTTTGTTGCTGGAATTCAGCGAGTGCAGCGAGATATTTTCCGGCAATGAGGTTCGGATAGCGGGTGCGCAACTCACTAAGCGGCACCAGTGCTTCATCGGTTTTACCCTGGGCGAGCAACGCTCTGGCAATGCCCAGGGTCGCGTAGGGATTCTGCCGCAGGATCTCGGCACTGCGCCGGTACGCTGCTTCAGCGCTCTCCGGGTTGCGGGCCGCGAGCCGAAGTTCACCACGCAACAACCACAAATGAATATTCTCGGCATCGATCGCTTCGGCACCATCAAGATGTGTCCGGGCATCATCGAGACGTCGCTGGACCAAAGCCACGCGTGCCAGCCCGAGATGCGCGTGAACGGTGTTCAGATCCAGTTCGATCGCACGTTCGAAATGCACGATCGCCGCTTCGACCTCGTTTTTTCCGAGCAGTGCTTCAGCACGCAGCGCGACCAGGCGCGGGTCCTTTGCACCGCTGTCGATGTCGGGCGTCGCAGCCAAGACCGCGTCGTAGTCGTCGTTGAGGAGGTATGCCTGGAGAAGCTTGTGCTCGAGTTCCGCGCCCGCATAACCCGCCCGTTGTGCGCGCAGCAGCTCTTTGAGCGCGGCTGAACCGTTGCCAAGCTTTAGATAGATGTCGCCGAGTAGCCAGCGTGCATCGGCGAAATCGGGGTCTAACTGCAGCGCGTTTTTCAGCTCGATGATGCTGGCATTTATCTCGCCGTCAGCGTAGTACTGGGTCGCACGCTGATAGTGTTCCGCGCCCGACAATCCGCCCAGGTCGCATCCGCTCAAAGACAGCGCCATACCAAGGTAGACGAGCGTGGCAACAACTAGCGATCGCTGCATGTTAATAGTTCGCATTGACAGGTCAGTCTGCAGTATAAAGCCCACGACAGAAGCGTGTCTCGGTCGTCCTTAGTCGCCTGACGAAACTTCGACCGTCGGCGGCCGGTACCGTAGTAGCGGCACTAACCGCCCCAACCAACTCAACACGCCATGCTCGTTAATCCATAGCGCATACTTTATATAAGCAGAATCCTCCGAGAGATGTAGTTCCTCGGAAAGAGCGCGAATCAGATAGAGAAAATTAATGCCCAGCAGGGCAAAGCAGTGCAGGCAGGCCTGCGTGAATCCGAGCGTGGAAAGAAACGGTACTGACAGCAACCACCACGAGACATTCTTGCACAGATATGAGGGATGCTTGGTCAGTCTAAAGGGTCCGTTAGTGATGACCCCACGATTGGTCAGATTCGAAAACCGAAAACCGAACATGACGTTCGACCAGGCCCAGCCAAGCTTGGTCATGATGATCAGCGCCCCCCACAGGTACAACAGCCAAGTCCACGGGGCGAACCAGGTATACCAGGAAATCCCATCGTCATAGTCGAAATATAGTGGGCCGATAACCGCCCAGAACGGATAATACAGGGTGATACAAGCAACCCAGCCCCACCAGTAAGGGTTGGCGCTACGAATGTGACTATCCAGGACACGGAGTGTAAATATATAGCCGATAACCACGAATCCCAGATCGATGCACACGGCAAGCGCCGCTATGTAGTAAACAAAGGCGACAAAAGAATTGACTGGAGCAAAGTTAACAAAGCTCTTTATGGCCTTCATGAGCATCGGCGTCATAAGGGGCAGAAAAAAGCCCTTGATCACCCAGCCTAATGCGAATTCTCTGAGCACTTTCCAGTCGACCAGGCGCCAGCGGAACAGGCACAATTGAGCAAAGTGCCAGTAGCCGTCGCGCGGCGAGGTCATCAGTGCGTCGACTAAGAAAAAGTAGGGGATCGGCAACAAAGCCAGGTAAGGTGCCGCCGTTTCCACCAGCGCCCAGAACGGCCGGTAGAATTCTGTCGAATACTGGGGGATCAGTACGTAGATCAGCGCCAGAGCAGCAATAGTTAGATAGAACCCCGCCAGCTTTGTCAGTCCGCGCGCAACCGAGAAGTTATTGCGAAATTGGATAGTGTCGAAGATTAAACCACTTGTCGGCCGGCGATGGATTTTGCGGACGAACACCTCCAGAGCCAGCTGGATACCGACTAATATAAGCACGCTGCCTATGCATACGGCGTGCAGCCCGAGTTCGAACCGCGCTAACATAATTAGACACGCCACGAAGGCCACCGTGGACACCGCACTAACGAGCTGCGAGGTTACCGAACGTGGCAATTCGGGTTCGGGTGCCGCGTCATTCATAAGTGTGCCAGCCCGCGTGTGGATTATCGTGCGGCTTGCATTATATAAGCTAAATCAATAAGTTAATAACACATTAAGTATATAATTTGGACGTGACATTGAATGTTTAACTCGCCCGATAACAGATTTTGGCACGTGTCAGTTTTCTTTACACTAACGCAATCCGGCAGCAGTTCATGTAAGCGGTTGTTTCATATGGACGCGCGCCGATCAAGCGTAATTCGATCGAGAGGGAACTGTCTGGAAAACTTTACACTCTGCTCCGAGTGGCGGTTGTTGAATTTTAGTAACTTATTGATTAATAGTGAGTATAAAGGATTGGCCCCGATTTTGCTTTCATTTGGCTAACTTATTTAATTTACGGATTTACAGGTCAATGGACATGAAAATTAAAGGCAACCTGTTTGCTACATGTGCAGCGCTCACGTTTCTGCTTACTACTGGTAATGTTTTCGCTTTACCCTCGCTTCAATTAGGGCCTGGCGCCGGTGACGGAGATTCTTGGACTTACGACACGACCGGTGCAACATGTGACATTGATTCCTGGTGCGGCACGTCCGGCAACGACGGATCTCTCCAGCTGGCAGCGTACGCCAATGCAACCGATGCGGATGGCGGAAATCTAACTGGCGGAAACGGAGGCTATGCATGGGACGAGCTGGGATCGTCAGGGACAGACCGCTACGCGTATCTCGTTGTATCAGCCGTGCCCAAGGTTAATACGGACGTTTTTTCGATCTCGGTAACGGGAGGCACATTGATAACGGACCCATTGCTAACATTGGTAGACTCGGCATACGGTTCACCGCCTTTGGTGGAGAACGCTACCGGCGGCGATGATATTGAGCCCCACGGTATTTATGATACTTGGTTCGAAGTGTACGAATTCCAGTTTGACGGGCCAATAGTTGACATTTGCAATACGTCAGTGCTGCCCGGTGATTGTTCACTGGGCACCACGGGCAAGGGTTATAAAGAGCTCTTCACCATTGACCTCCTCGGCATTGACCCTGCCGTGACGGGTTTGCACTTTGACCTCTTTACGGTGGCGAGCGTCTTGGTGGACGCATGCGATGAAAACGACCCACCAGAATGCGTCGACCAGTATGTTTGGGATTACGATGGCATCGAAGCCCTAGCGGATTTAAGCCTTCCAGACCTATACAAAGACGCGCCCAATTCCCACGACGCAGAATGGACCGGTGACGGTGGTGAAGGTGGCGGCGGACCGAACTGCAACCCGGATTTTGAATCGTGCGTAGAGATACCTGAGCCCGCCACCACGGCCCTCATGGGCGGCGGCTTGATACTGCTTGGCCTGAGTGGCTGGCGGCGGCGCAGGATAAACACGGCGGCAGGCAGCGTTTAGTAGACAGGTCAGTATTTCGGATCACCAAACTAAAAGGGGAGCAACGCTCCCCTTTTAGTTTCTTCAGGCCCGAAATCCTTCTAAATCCGAGAATTGCGCAACCGTTCACATTAATTCCAGGACCTTTTGTTTACTTTACCTCTTGACTTGTAAGCTACCCGAAAAAGCTAAGCCCAATAAATCCTAAGGGACAGACATCATGATTACGCGATTGTTTTCTACGTTGCTTCTGACAGCGCTTGCGAGCACGGTTATTGCCGCGCCCGAGAATGTTCCTGTTCGCAAAAGTTCGGGGGTGCAGCGCGTCGTCGTTGGCCAACTCCTGGTGAAGCCCAAACCGGGTTTGTCTTCCGAGAAGCTCGAGCAGATCATCAGACGCTCCGGCGGCCGCTCCAAAGCTAAGTTCCGAAGTCTGGGCATCCACGTTGTGGAAGTGCCGGCCCAGGCGGCGACTGCGGTAGTCCGAGCGCTACGCAACAACCCCAACATCGAGTTTGCAGAGCCCGACGGTCTGGCGGAGCCCAATGGCACCGCCAACGATACCTATTTCGGCAATGCCTGGCATCTTACAAAAATTGGAGCGACGACCGCGTGGGACAGTGTAGATGGCAGTGGCGTGGTAGTCGCCGTACTGGATACCGGCGTTAATGCATCGCACGCTGATCTGGCGGGTAAATTGGTTCCCGGTCGCAATGTAGTCTCAGGCAACAGCGATACGGCCGATGTTTACGGCAGCACCACCGGCCATGGCACCATGGTTGCGGGTACTGTGGCCGCCATCACTAATAACGGTGTCGGTGTGGCGTCGGTTGCGGGCGGTGCTCAGATCATGCCGATCCGTATTACCAACCAAAGCGATGGGTATGCGAGTTACAGTGCGATGGCTTCGGGCATCACCTGGGCAGCCGATAACGGCGTTAAGATCGTATGTCTGGCCTATGACAGCTGGTGGAACAGCGGCACGGTAAAGAGCGCTGCGGACTACCTGCGTAGTAAAGGCGGTGTGATGTTCGCCTCGGCCGGCAACGCGGGCACCAACCCGGGAGCCGCGAATGCCGCCTCGATCATCGGGGTCGCCGCGACAGACCAGAACGACGCACACCCATCGTGGTCGAGTTACGGCAACCACGTTAACCTTGCCGGACCAGGGTTGACTATTTACACGACGTCCAAATCCGGCGGTTACGCCACGGGCGGCGGCAATTCGTTTTCGACACCGGTAGCGGCAGCGGTGGCGGCATTGGTGCTGGCCGCGAGTCCGGCTCTGGACCCGGTGGGTATCGAGTTCGCAATGTTATCCACTGCGGTTGACCTTGGCGCAAGTGGCATTGACCCCAATTTTGGTTATGGCCGGGTTGACGCGGCGGCCGCGGTGGCGCTTGCGCCCAACCTTGTGCAGCCGTCTGATTCGGAGGCACCGAACGTGACCATTACGTCACCCGCTACCGGCAGCACGGTGACGGGTCAAATACCTGTCAGTGTTACGGCAACGGATAACATCAGCGTTGCGAAGGTGGAGTTGTACGCCAGCGGTGCGCTGGTTGCGACCGACACTGCGGCACCGTTCGATTTCAGTTGGGACAGCTCGAGTCATTCATTCGCTACGCTGGAAGCCAAGGCCTATGATCCTTCTGACAATACTGGCACGGCATCGGTGGATGTTACTGTCAGTGCGCCGGAGCCAGAGCCAGAACCGGAGCCTGCACCAGAGCCGGAACCGGCGCCCGAGCCTGAGCCTGAGCCTGAACCCACTCCAACCAAGAAGGGTGGTGGCAAGAAAGGCGGCGGTGGAGGTGACTCAACCCCGGATGACGGCAGCACCCCAAAGAAAGGCGGCGGCAAGAAGAAATAATTCCGTTTCTTTATGACAGCACCGAATCGGCCCGCGAGACGCGGGCCGATTCATTTCTGGACGCTGAATTCGCGTTACTGTCGGTCGCAGTAGCGAAAATGAGCGACCACCAAAAGCGCGCTTTATCCAAGTTTGTCTAAACAATCGACTCGCTATTTTCCCCCGGGCAAATGAAAGTCACTCGCATTTGCGCTAGACTGATTACCCCAACGGACGGCCCCATGGACAGAGACAATATCCCAACGCTACTCGAGTGCCACGGCATTCTGGCCACGCCGCAGCGCATCGACATCGCGGCGGTCATGCTATCGGAAGAGCACCATCTGTCCGCTGACCAGGTACTAACGCGGGTTCAGAGTGGCGGCGCAGCAGTCTCAAAAGCGACCGTCTATAACACCCTGGGGCTGTTCGCCGAGAAAGGTCTGATCCGGCAGGTCATCGTCGATCCGGCCAAAGTGTTTTATGACTCGAATACCCGAGCGCATTACCATTTCTTCAATACCGACTCCGGTGACCTCATCGATTTCGATGCAGACTTGTTGGGTGTGACGGAATTACCGCCGTTGCCGGAAGGCACAGTCGCCGAAGGCGTCGATGTCATCATCCGCGTGCGGCGCGGATAGATCCGCCGCTCATCCTCTCCTGCCCTGGCCTATCGTGGCCAGCCAATAGGCATTAACTCAACCTTCGTCGTGTGACTCGGATTGGCGTTCACGGCGCGCAAGCATCTTTTCGCTTAGCCGCGTGATCGAAACGTCCGGCCGTGCCCACGGACATACCGCCAGGCAGATCCCGCAGGAGCGCCGCTCCGCGAAGTAGGGTACACATTTGTCGAAATCAACGTACCAACGCTCGACGCCGCGCACGGTTTGTTTTTCGTCGGCGATGGCGCTTGGCGGACAGGCATTGGTGCACAACCGGCAGTTCGTGCAGAAGTCATCCACCCCCAGATCGATAGGCGAGGATGCCGGTACCAGGGGCAGTTCTGTCAACACGTATGACAGCCGCATGTTCGCGCCAAGTTCACGGCTCATCAGCGAACCGTGTTTACCGAGTTCACCGACACCGGCCGCGATTGCTGCTGGAATGATGTTGACCTTGCCCGATACCGGTCGACCGTACCCGTGCGCATGCCAGCCTTTGCCGCGGATCCACTCTGCCACCAGCCGCGCTGCATCGTGCACGCGGGCGTAGGTCTTCATGATCTCGGCCTGCGCTGGAATGCTGGGTGCTTGTGCCAGCTTCGCGTACTCCATCCGCCCACCGAGCACAACGATATAGGGCTCCGTTATCTCGTCGGCATCGATATCCTGGTAGATCCACTCTCGGTTCATTCGCGCCACCCCAATCGTTTCGGCTGCGGTCTCGCCCAGCGCAAACTTTCGTATACGCTGCGTCCACGCGGCGGCGTTGTCGTGCTCGGGTGTTGCCGCAATCGGACTGTGTGGTTCCGCCTCGAGATCCATGCAGTGTTTAATGGGTTCAAAAAGCTCAGGAACCTTGTCGGTTTCTTCGTAGAACCAGTTCTGAACTGCGGACCATGGATGTTCGAATTCCACCCGGTGGAAAACCGATGACGGCCGCCGAGGTAGCGTCTCGCCCAGACCGTTGATGGTGTTTCCGGCAACTGCAGGTTTGAGGCGTTCATAGGTAGCCGAGGGCAGGTAGTCGGCCTCGACGTTGCGAAAGTCGGCACACATATGAATCTCTCCCGGGCGACGCGTCAACTCATTATGATAAGAAAAAACGCAGCGCACATATTTTTCGCGGGCCAAGGGTTCACGTCATACCTGCCAAGGCGTGTAGAATATTGGGTTAGTTAAGCTTGACATAAAGCAGCAGCGTCACTTCAATGCCGGAGTAGCTCAGTTGGTAGAGCAACTGATTCGTAATCAGTAGGCCGGTGGTTCGAGTCCACTCTCCGGCACCAATATAATCATAGTGTTATGTGAAATTTCCCTCGATGTCTAAATTTTATATCACCAATATGTCACCACGCCGCCGGAATTCTGAGGGAGACGGGGCAGGTAACACAGCGTCATGTTTCAACGGGCCGAGAACGAGGCGGCCCTGTTCTGTGCGGAACTTGGCGCGACAGCGGTTTCTGCACGCGATGGATTGTACCGCGGCCCGGACGCAGTGCGCTCGGGCCCTGGGCGATGATGCAATTGAGGCGCCCAACGAGGCCAGCACTATGGACGCTGCGCGATGTCGAACGGCCATGGCCGCATCGCCACCGCTGGTGCGGGCAGGGTTTGAAGCCTGCGTTTGCGCAACGGGTGCCGACGCGCCAGGAGCGCTGGGCAGCGGGCAGGTCCGGCGTGATGAGCCAAGTCTTGCGATGCGATCCTGGTTGAGAGCGTGAGCGGCGTGGGGCACAACGCCCGGGCATGATGCTTCACCGCGGCTGACAGGCCTTTATCTTGTCTCCCCGAAAAGGCCTGCAAAATTGCGCCCATTGCGTCTTTCATCGGCGCTGTTTTGGCTGTGAGCGCCGTTTTGGCTCCACGTTGCAGCTCTTCTAACAATGTTTTAGGTCCTGAAATTGACAGCCAAACCGCCTCCCCCCAGTGGAGCCGGTCAATGCGTGAGCATGCTTTAGGTCGTGAAGCTGCCCAGCCACCAGGCTACTCGCCCCGCCGTGCATGCTCACTCAACGGCGCGTCGATGCACACGCCGGACAACACCCCTTCGCTGAAAGCCGTCATAGCTAGACGGCCCCGCAATTCCCGCGCCGCCTTGACGAGTAGCCGCCCTCGCAGCGGACGGCGATAGCCCCATGCGATGGCCCGGGCGACCCTGGCGCGCAGAATCTCATGACCCTTCGATGACATCCTGTGCGACGTATTGCAGGCTCCTGTCGGTCTCGGTCTATGCGGGCCCCGGCTCACGTCCCGGACGCTCACATCATGGCTGAACCAGGTTCCCGATACGCGATAATTGAGTTTACCGCGCATGTGGAAAGAGTCGTGGATGGGACCCTTTGGCTTGAAGCACCAGGGGGGGATCCTCCAACGCCGTCGGCGTTTGGCTTAAGTACCTATGGGTCTCGTTATCTCACTTGTTGGGGCCTACGCGCGAGGCACTGAGGCTTGACACCCTGACGCCTCCGTACTGCCCAGGCCTCCGGCTGGTTAGCGTACGGGAATTACAACCTTATAGTTAGGAAATTATATATCCATATCTACATTTGCTTTTAGGTCTCAGTCCTTATGATCCACTCGCTCTCAACAAGTCCAGCGGGACACGAGGCACTCACCACGGACGACGGCGCGAGTTTCAGATAGCCTGTGCTGACCCAGCCCTGATAGGGCTCGGTCTCTCCCTCCGTCAAGATCAACTCGCAGCCCAGCCCCTCGAATTCGGCGCGCACGATGCGGTCACCGACTTGGACGGTAAACCCGGATGCATCCACTTCGGGAACCAAACCCATGGCGAGATGGAGGTTCGACAGCCAACGAGCGTTCGTTCGATTGTACAAGCGATCTTTGATTCTGAGTGAGGCCCCAGGCGCGTAGAAGAAGGTGCGTTCGTGACGGAATAGTCCCGGTCGATCAACAGCGCCATGGATCATGAATTCAGATCCATTCACCCGGATCGGCCCGATGTGCGCCGACTCGACCTCAAGATCTTTCGGCCCAATCGTGCGATCGGTCAGGCTCGGTACATTATGTGCTCTTGCGCTGATGACATAGCGCCTTTCTTCATCGTGGTTGTAGCCGTACTTTCCACTGTCCACGAAGACCTTACGGCCGCCCTCCATCAGTACAAAACCAAGGTCATCGGCATGTTTATGTCCGGTCACGTGTGCCATCGCACTGATGAACAACAAGCTCGCCTCGTCCAAGGGCACCTCCGGAAGGGACCGAATGACCGCATACCCTGACATTGTCAGATCGCGGACTGCCCAACACGAGGTATCAGACAGGCAAACCGGCTCAACAGGTGCTTCCAGCACAGGTCCCGTGCCGGCGCTGTCGCCGACAGCAATAAATTCTCCATTCGGATAGGTGAGCCATGGTGTGACCTTCTCCGCCCGCTCTAAAATGCGTGCCACGTCGGTGTGGCCGAACCGCTCAACGGCACGAATATTGCCGATCACCTGCAATACGAACCGATGGTAAGCAGGAGAGCTTTCAGTATGAACGCCCTCATCTGTAAATTGACGTCCTATCAGATCGGTAAATGCTGCGCTGGCATAGGCACGAGCCGGTTGGCAGGCTGTGCGCCAAGACGCGACTTCGCACAACACATTGAGTCCAGCAAGCTGAAAAAGTGCGTGATTGTTCCGGGCGAGAAACTTGGGCTCCTGTAGTTTTTCGATATGGAGATCGATCAGACGCATGAGTGCTTCGAGATCGGCGTCGTCGATTGCGGCCTGGCCTGAAAGGATACGGTCGAGTAAGAAAGCCAATCGAGATGCTCGCAATCCCGTAGCCATGTCATACCATACATAGGCGCTGCTATCGCCTAACCCAAGGTGGTAACAGTCCCAGTCGAGAACAATCTCGACAGCGTCTTTCAACCACGTCGCATCTTCAGTTTTCTGGTATTGGTTCAAATGGAAATCCATGACCCGCCACGCATGGAGTTGAAACTGCCAATTACGATCTTCAAAAGGATCGGCAGACCAGTAGATGGGCAGGGAAGCATTCCAGGTCGGGGCATCGCGACGCGGCCTGAAATGGTTTGCCGAATCAGACAGTCGGAAATTAGGCGATAACTCGGAGAATTCAATCCCCACGGGAACGTAGTTCGAGGGTTGTAGAGCTTCGGAGGAAAATCCGATGGCGATGTTCCGCTCGATTGCGCAGGTTCGTGTGCTCGCGGGCCTGTTGTAGATTTTTGCATGGAATAGGGTTGAGGTAGACGGATTGGTGAGCTGTCCTCACGGACCCAGCATCAGGCTCATCACCTGAATCGGGCGGTCGGCGGAGACGAGCAAGTGCCATTTGCCGGTCCCGTCTCCGAGGCGGCCGGAGGATGCGCTTAGACACTGGCCTTGGATTTCGCCGGATTCCAATTCCAGCGCGCTCACCGTACAGGCCGCGCGCGGCGGCAGCGTAAGACGTGCTTCGCCTTCAGGCGACAGCTCACCTTGATCATCCAGTCCGGCAATCTTCACCATGACTTCGATGTCGGCCGGATTGATCAGACGTAAATGGCTTTGAGATGAAGCATCGAATAGTGGCACGTAGTAGCGCTGCGGCGAGATTTCCCAAGCGACGTCGTGCAGGCTGGTCACTGCACCGTCTCGGGTTCGGACATAGGCAAGCGGTTCGATGTTCAGCTCGGTGGTTATCTGAAGATGCCAGTTGCCCTCGCCGTTTCCGACCCCGCCGGACAGGAATGCGTTGCCTTCTTCAAGATCGGTGGAATTGAAATTCACCGTTTCCTTCGCGCCCAGCGACACGTAGACGGGACCGAAACGCTCTCCGTAATCATCAACAGCGACAATCTGAACCGTTCCGCCTCGATTCGAGTGATTGATGATGCGAACCCATCCCTGCTGGGCACGATTGGACGCCGCCATGATCAGCGGAAGGGCATGCTCGGTCTGCGCCAGTACCGGTTGACCCAAGGCCACCATAAACACGCAGGAAGCCAACGCCTTCATGGAACGTCCCCGTCATGTTGGCAATGCGGCTCCCCAAAAGGGTGCCGGGCCATGCGCAATCAGCACGGAAGACGTGATGAAAGTCCCACTTATTCGCCAAGCTCCAGGAGCGACCCGGAACTGAATTTAACGGCTGTTGTATTCAGCGAGTAACCCGACGGGCGGGCTTCCAGCTGATTGCGCAGGGGGTAGGATCAGCCGTAACGGCGCGGGATGTCAACAGGAACCGCGCCTGAGTGGGTCAGACGGGGTTCTCAACCCACAATGAGGAGGACTTCATCATGCATAGCGTTCGTGAAACCCAGCGCCAAAAGAGCTAAGAACATTCGTCGCTGCCATTGGATCCAAACACCAGGAGGGTGTTTATGGGGAAAGGCGTTTTCTACGACTGCATCGCTTGTATGAGCGGCCCAGCCCCGAGTAGGGCTATTGTCCGTTTCATGTTGTACGCCAACACGTGCAAACTCATCTCCGTACGCACGTTCTCCAGCGCCCTCATCTGAAAATGTATCGACCTCATCCAGGCTTTCAGCGTGCCGAAGGGATGCTCGGTGGTCTGTCGTCGAACACGCATGCCTTGGGCTTATGCCCCTTCGACCCCCATTCGGGGAAGCAGGAGAAGGAACATCATGGGCGAGCAAGCGCACGGTCTGGATGGTCAGCCACGAGATCGAGCAAGGGGAAGGGCCGGTAAAGAAACTCCCAGCAGGCGCGAACCCCAGACCTCCTTCATCCAACTCGATCGGCGTAGAACAGTTCAGTTACCGAACAGGAATTTGACTGTAAACGACAGCGTCCAGTAACGCAGGTCGTTGAACGTATTGTGGTTGGTCAAGTCGGGGTCCCGCTCGTGAAACGGGTGAAGTGAGTATCCGCCGCTGGATTCGATGTCGCCCAGCATCGAGTAGGTCAGCTTCAGTCCCAACAATGTCTTGGCGTTCAGGTCATAGTCGGCCCCGGCGTGCAGGTACCCGGCCAAGACCGTATCGGACAGGTTTTCGTCCTGGCGAGAGTTGTAGAACGACAGGGGAGGAGCGTGAGCTTGAGCGTTGCCCGATGTGTCCTGGTAATCGGTGGAGAACCGAACCTTGGACACCTTGGCGAACGCGGGACCCAGCCCAACACCCAGGTATAGAGAAAGCCCGCGGTATACCTCCGGAAAATCATAGTACGCATTGAACGCAACGGTGTGCACGGTGAGATCGTCGATCGAGGACCGGGCATTGGATGCGACCGTACTACCCCGTCGTTCTTCGATGGGCGTCCCGTCGTAATAGCTGATACTGCGGAATATCTGGTCGATGTTGTTCTTCCGCCGCGCAAGTGATAGCTCCAAGCGTATGCGGTTGAAAATGCGGCCGGCCGAAAGCTCGAACGCGGCTCCGAGATCGGTGTCGATAGCGTAACGCCAGCGGTATCCGGGGATTGCGGAGGCGGGGTCTGCGTCGAAACAAGCGGCCGTCGGATAGCAGGTCGTCTCCAGATTCCACCCCTTCTGATCGATGTCGGATGTCCAATTCGGTCCGATACCTCCGCCGACATACCACCCGGAGCGCGACCCGTTCTGGGCTGCCACGTCGGAGATGGAACAGAGCACTAAAAGCGCACCTGCGGCCAATGCGATGAACGATGCAAAACGCATGACAGTTCCTATATTACGTTCCTGGTTATGGGAACTATACAAGTTGCCCCGTGACAATTGGCTAAGCTTCTTTTCCTAAATCCAAGGACGATGTTTCACCCATCTTTGGATACGCCTTCTGCAAGGCATTGTCAGAGTAAATCGGCTTGAGCGGGGAAGGGGAGTTCCGCAGCTTCAAGCGATGCGAAATCCCTGCCGTTATTTCAACAGCTCTCCCGAGGTCATTCGCCTCGCGGTGATGTTGTACATCCGCTATCCGCTGTCGTTGCGCCAAGTTGAAGACATTCTGTTCGAACGTGGCATCGACATCTGCCACGAGACGGTGCGTTTGTGGTGAAACCGGTTTGGGCCAATGTTCGCCGCAGAGATCAGGAAGCGGCGCATTTATCATCGGTCATACTCGCAGTGGCGATGGCATCTGGACGAAGGTGTGCCAAGAAGGCACGCGAAGGAGTGTTGACGTAGTTGATGAACGTTCTGGAGCAGCCATGCTGCGCAAGAGATGAGGGTAGGTCCCTCGAAGTCGGTCTGCAGGGACAGGCTTCAAACCGCCTCAAGCTGCGCCGGTAAAGAGCCGGGGTGGTGAGCGTTGAGGAAAAGGCAGAGCGAGACTTTGTCAGGTAAGTCATGAAGAGACGAGCGTAAGCGAACCACTGATGAGGTGTCGAAAAGATATAGCGCAACGTGAACCGTATCGAAACCGGTTGAGTGTAAAGGATTCCGTTTGCTCAATAACGGAGGACCAGAGGATGAGGCGACGCACAAAATCCTGGGAAGCGGTGTTTCAGGCACAAGCCAAAAGTGTTTACTGCCGCAGATTAATGCGAAGTACTTTATCTGCGCCGCCGTCAGTTAAGAAGCAGGTGTCGCGTTTCGTGCGGTATCGGTAGAACGAAGCAGTCACAGCGAGACGATTTTACGCAGACAGCGCGACGCTGGAGCTGCCAGTGGGTGTAGAGCCGCGCTGGTTGGCGCAGTTGCTGCATGCGAGATTGAGCGATGGAGATGTTTCGAGAGGTCTCGGCACCTGCATCGTGGCCGATGGCCGCAAATCGATAAATGGCTTGTCGGTGATCGTGGAAAGCGAGATGAGCTTGTCCCCGTTTTCCGGTGCAGTGTTTGTATTTTGTAATCGTCATGCAATAAATTGAAAGTGCTTTACTGGGAGGGCTTTGCACTTTGGTACAAGCGCCTTGAGAAAGAGAAATTCGTTGGCCGCGACGCTGGCCCGAGGCGGTGGTGACGTTAACGCAAACGCAACTGCATGTATTGGATGGCTACTATTACGCAGATGCAAGCGCATATTCATTGCACTATTCGAGTTTTTATAAAGACTGAGATCGACGCATCGGGTATACTGAAGGCGTTGTGCTGGGTCAGCTGCCCGATGACGTTGAAGCGCTGAAGACATTCATCGCTAATCAAGCCAACACTGGCTGGTATAACTGCTCGCAACGAGCAGTTGCAGCGAGAACCAGCACTACAAATCGCAAGTCATTGTCCTGCAAGAGCATTAAACATTGATTGGCGAAGCGTACCTCGCGTAGCGAGCAGTCACCGGATCAAATCCGCTCGATGAAGCGGAATCGACAGCGTGCGCAGAGGCTGAGGTTGTCCCTGAAGAAAGCGATCGCGGTATCAGCGCATCTTCGCAGAGGGGTGGTCGCAAGCCGACCCCAGGTCTACCGCGCATCGAGGTGGTTCATGAACTGCCCGAGCAAGCGTCGTTGCGAGCACGATGCGGTTACTCGCGGAGATAGGCGAGGTCGTTTCTGGCAGCTGGATATTGTGCCGGCGAAGATCCAGGTGCTGCGGCATATCCGCAAACAATACGCGTGCGATTGCGGGCAGTGCATCAAGACGGCGCCGTTACCGGCGCAACCGATCGAGTATGGCCTTGCTGGCGCACATTACAGTGTGCGAGTACGCCGATGCGTTAGGCCGTCAGGAGAGCAGCGCATCTGTGGATATCCCCCGAGCGACGCTGGCGAATTGGATGATCAGTTAGTGGCCGCTGATTAATCTCATGCGGGATCGTTTGCTCGACTCATGAGATGGAGAAACGCCGGTACAGAGTTTTGAGGGAAGCGGGTCGTCGGGCGCAAACCACTGATGAGGTGTCGAAAAGATATAGATGATGTCGAAACCGGGGGTGCTTCGTTACTCCGGGATAAGTCTGGGGGCGACCTGTTTACTGCCCAGATGGCATCCGGCATGAAGGTGGCGTGACGTCGTGACAGGCTTTTGTGCGGAACTTGGGAACCTGTCGCTTCGATGTTAAGGGAGAATTCCAAGTGGGTGGCCCCACGAGGGAGAGAGTACCGATGCGAGGCACAGGGGCGGAGCAATTCGTAGTAGGGATGAAGGGGCTGTAATGGCACTGGACCGAAGGAATTGCATCGTCTGGCTTTATTCGCGGGTCAACCAGAGATGGGATGAGCCTAGTGTATAAGGCAAAGCCGTTTTGTATTTCCAAACGTTCGGTTTGGGACGCGTACAAACGGGTAAAGGCCAATCAAGGAGCGGCAGGCGTAGATGGACAATCGATACCGCAGTTTGAAGAGTCGCTGAAGAGCAATCTCTACAAGTTGTGGAATCGGATGTCATCGGGTAGTTACTTTCCGCCTGCAGTTCGTCGGGTTGATATCCCCAAGGAGGGGGCGGGGACGCGAGAGTTGGGTATACCGACGGTCGCGGACCGTATTGCGCAAGCGGTAGTCAAAGGGTACTTGGAGCCGGAGTTAGAGCAGCATTTTCACGAAGACTCTTACGGGTATCGCCCTGGGAAATCGGCGATTGAAGCGGTTGGCGTGGCGCGCAAGCGATGTTGGCGCTACGACTGGGTTGTCGATCTCGACATTCTTGGGTTCTTTGACCATATCGACCATGCGTTGCTGCTTCGGGCGGTGCGCAAACATACGAACTGCAAGTGGGTGCTGCTATACATCGAGAGATGGTTGCGGGCACCCATTGAACAGGAGGACGGTAGCGAGAGCGTTCGCGAGAAGGGGACACCGCAGGGTGGGGTAATCAGTCCACTGCTTGCTAATCTCTTTTTGCACTATGCGTTTGACAAATGGATGGACCGGCATTGCCCGGGCATTCGTTTTGAACGCTATGCGGACGATATCATTTGTCACTGTCGAAGTGAGACACAAGCGTCGCGTGTACACGCATTGATTGCGCAGCGACTTGTTGAGTGTGGGTTGGAGCTACATCCTGAGAAGTCACAGATTGTGTACTGTAAGGATGTGAATCGTCGTAGCGATTATCCGGTCATTCAGTTTGATTTCTTGGGCTATACGTTTCGGCCTAGAAAGTCGACGGACCGCTATGGTCGATTCTACGTAAACTTCTTGCCTGCGGTCGGCGACAAAGCGGCGAAAGCGATGCGGCACCGGATGCGCCGCTGGGCCATTCATCGACGTGTGACAAAATCACTTGGCGACATTGCCCGGATGTTCAATCCTATTTTGCGGGGTTGGATCAATTACTACGGTCGGTACTACCGCTCGGCTTTGCACGGCGTGTTCCGTTGTCTCGACCGTCGTCTAGTACGGTGGGTGCAACAGAAATACAAACGACTGCGCCGGCACCAGCGTCGAGCAGAGCAGTGGCTCCAACGCATTATGAAGGAGCACCGCCATCTGTTTGCACACTGGCGCCTCTCACGGTCAGCGGTTGGACGATAAGAGCCGGATGAATCGAGAGGTTCACGTACGGTTCTGTGAGAGCGCGGGGGTGTGATCCCCCCGCGCCACTCGACTATTCATACGGATCAACGGTGAAACACACTACCTCTGGCGCGCCCTCGATCATGAAGGTGAGGTGCTCGAAGTCTTCGCCACAAAGCGCCGGGATCGCTGAGCTGCGCTTGAGTTCCTGAAGCGTACGATGAAGCGCTACGGCCGGCCAAAAGCAATCGTGACCGACCGCCTACGTTCCTACGGTGCCGCGATGAAAGTCATTGGGGTCGAGGATCGTCAGATTTCTATTTGTTCCTCATCACCACTGCGAATATTGGTACTGATAGTGGTGCCTCGTAGCCGTTCAAGCGCTTCCACCAGGGCTTTATAGTCTTTACCGCCTGTGCCTCTGTTGGTGAAAACCAGGAATTCATGGCAGTTAATACGCACACGCGGGCCGATGTCTTCTGAGGTAGCGCCTGGCTGGTTCAGCTTGGCCATGAGCTGTGAGATTGCATAGATCAGTAAATCTTTGTCGTAGATCGTTGCCAGACCCTGCACAGACGGCGTGATTTTGATCCAGTGATCACCATGCCTGTATTCGCGGATCGTGGTCACAGGCTTCTTTGAGAGCGAGTAGAAGGGGTGTTCCATCTGTTGCATGACGTCCTTCAAAACGGCGTCCGCAACGTCGCAGATGAATAAATCTTGCTGCGGGTGTTTTTCGACTAATAGGTGTTTATCATTCGGGGTATCAGCAACCATGCCGCATCATTCGGGGTTTTAGGAACGCTGTCAATAGTTCGGGGTTTCAGGAACAGTTTTTGCTTGTGGAAAACTCTGCTTTCCCGTTCGGGTATTAGGAACACATTTTCGGGGTATTAGGAACGCTGGGTCGGGTATTAGGAACGGGTGGAAATTTTTTCCTCTTTGTTTTCATTACCTTATAATGATTCGTCCACGATGTAACACTAATACTAACCATTTTTAACATTTAAAAACACTAGAGCACTGTAGATAAATCAGCGCGAAACAGGACTACATAGAAGAATAATAAAGGTCGCGCCCAAAAGGGCGCGTCACTGATAAGCCTGGTTTTACCAGACCAAGATGATAAGGAATCGGGGCTTTGCCCCGATGCTTTTAAGAATTCTTCTAATTCGCCATTCCAGCTTACCACCGTGCTCGCTCCAGTAAGTCAGCAGAGCTGACTTCTCCAGTCGCAAAAGCTCCTTCCGATCCTACGGATACCTCCACTGTGCTCGATGGTGCACTGTAACTGTCGAAACCGAAGGAATATCGCTGCGCTAGCCGACACACACCTACGGCGTGTCTCTCCAAAGGAATGTTCAGAAGAAAAAGAAAAAAGAGGTTTGGCAATAAAAGGAAGATATGATAAATTGTAACAATAGTGTGATTTTTTCACACTCCTTGGAGGCTGTTTTATGAGTACTACACGCAAGACGATCACCGTCACCGACCAGCAAGACCACTGGATCAAAGCTCAGATTGAGGCGGGGGAGTTCACCAACGACAGCGAATACATACGCGACCTGATCCGCCGTGACCAAGCTCGAAAAGCTGAAATTCTGGCGATCCGTTCTGCGCTCATCGAGGGCGAAGAAAGTGGGTTTTCCGACCGGACACCGGAAGACGTAAAACAGACTGTTCAAAAACGATTGAGAGAAAATGGCCAGCTATCGGTTGACTGATGCGGCACTCGCCGATCTTGAACGAATTTATGAATACGGCATCCTGAATTTTGGATTGAGCCAAGCCGATAAATACTATGACGGACTTGTGCTGCACTTTCAGAAAATTGCTGATAGCCCCTTGTCGCACCCATCCGTCGAATTGATACGTAGCACCTACCGTCGCGCCACGTATTTTACGAATTCGATTTACTACCGGATAGATAGCGAGGGTGTGGAAATCATCCGCGTGTTAGGCCGACAAGACCCAGAGAAACAACTTTAACTGTAGCGCACTCGGTTCCTTGGACACAAGTTTGTCTCACGCGGCGGGCCTGATTGAGATCGCGGCGTGCCACGCCTGACGAGCTTGAGCGGGGCTCAGGCAGCCGTTCTTTTCGACGATCCACTGGGCATTGTAGAGTTCGACGAAGTCGCGCACGGCGTCCCGCAGCTCCGCGATGTTGCGGTAGATGCGACCATGGATGATCTGTTCCTTCAGCGTGCGATTGAACCGCTCGGCGACGCCGTTGGTCTGGGACTCGGCGACGAAGGCGTAGGACGGCTGGATGCCCCAGAACTTGATCTGGTTGGTGAAGTGGTCCGACAGATACTGTGGGAGCCGTGATCCATCCGCAAGGCCAGCCCCCGAGCCGCGCCGGCCGCGGTCGAGCCATACAGCCCGGCAAGCCCCATGGAGATCGGCTGCAGGGCGGCGAAGCGGTCGCCGCGCTTGCAGACATGCCAGCCGACACACTCGGCGTTCCAATGCTCGACGGCGGTGAAGATCCAGCCCCAGCCGTCGTCCACCGTGAACACCCGAACGCCATCGGTGCCCCACATGAGGTTCGGGGCATGAGTGATGATCTCACCGTCATGGGGATTGCCGCCACGGCGGCGGCAGCGATGGGGCGAGAGCAGATTGTTCTCGCGCATCAGGCGGAGCACCCGCTTGCGGGCAACCCGGATGTCGCGACAGACCCGAAGCCGAGCCCAGACCTTGCGGTAGCCCTCGCCCTCCCAGGGCGATGCCTCCAGGTCGGCTTCGATCGCCACCAGCAGCGCCTGGTCCGAGATCGCGGGCTTCGGTCCCCGACGCTTTGCCGGCGGCTGCTCGGCGTGCTGGCCGGAGGTCATGGCGTAGAACGAGGAGCGGGCCATGCCCCAGGCGGCGCAGACCCGCCGCAGGCCGTACAGACCCGTGCCGGGCGAGGTGGCGGCACTCATCGCCGCGACCTCCGCCGCCCCAAAGGGCCGAAGGTCTCCGTCTTGGCCTCCAGCAGTTCCACCTCCATGGTCAACTCTCCGATCCGCTTCATGGCGCTATCCAGTTCCGCCTGCACCGGATCGCCCTTGCGTTGCTTGAGCGAGGCGTCGATCCCGCCGATCGCTTTCTCACGCCACTGCTCGAGCCGGAAGATCTCTACGCCCAACTGGCGCGACAGAAGTTGCACCGGCTCGTCACGCAAAAGCCGCAGAACGACCTCACGCTTGCGCGCCACCGTCCATCGCTGGCCAAGTCCCAGCGGGCCTGCCGGCAAAGCCTGGCCTGGGGAAAACGTGGACGAGCCAAGCTCGCCCGCATTTACCACAGGCCCATCAACAGCAACTTTCTTCTCAAAATTATCGGTCATGTTCCGGTCCTCCTTGGACACTTCGATTAAGCCAATTCTGTGTCCAAGGAAATCGGGTCCGACTCAGAAACAACTTTAACCCACACGGAGATAGAACAATGGCCGACCCAAGAGCGTTTGTTAGTTTCGATTTTGATCACGACGAGACAGAAAAAATACTGTTTGTTGGGCAAGCGAAGAATTCGAAGACCCCCTTTTCAATACAAGATTGGTCGGCGAAATCTTCGATGCCACAGGCTCAATGGGAAGCAATCGTCAAAGAGAAAATAAACAAGTGCAACATGCTTATTGTCCTGGTTGGTAAAACTATGGCTAGTGCCTCAGGAGTACCAAAAGAAATAACGATGGCAAAAGATCAAAGTGTTCCGGTGTTCGGTGTCTACGTCGATGGTACGAATACCACAAGTAATTTACCGAACGGATTGGCGAGAAACAGAACAATCAAATGGGATTGGGACGAAATCGCTGCGGCTGTCAAACAAATGATGGGCGAGGGGAAAAACAAGTAGGAACCTCATATCTAACGATAAGGAAATATCATGCCGACCACATACAATCTATTTGTCAGCCATTCTTGGGCATACCGCGACGCCTATGAAAAAATGATCAAAATGCTTGATGGCAAGGGCTACTTTTCTTATCAGAATTTTTCTGTCCCGCAAAATGATCCCGTTCATACTAACGGCACCGATAAGCAGCTTTATGAAGCTATCAAGAATAAAATTCAGTTGACCCACGTACTAGTGATTATGGCAGGCGTTTATTCCACGTATAGCAAATGGATTAACAAGGAAATAGACATAGCGCAAAACGCATTCTCTATTGCAACGCCCATCCTGGCAGTTGAACCGTGGAGTTCGGAAAAGACTTCTAAAACCGTAAAAGATGCTGCAGACAAAATCGTAGGTTGGAACACGGATTCCATTGTTGCGGGAATTCGAGAGCTAGCGTGATGCAATGACTATTCACGATCATCTTATAGCGAATGACGAGGCTTCATACGGAGCAGACTACAGAGCGCATTGTCTGGAAATGTACAAGCTGTACGTTCAGATGGCTGACAACATCAGCAATAGACGGCAGTCCGCTAACTCGTTTTTTCTCAGCATCAACACGGCTATTTTTGCTGTATTTGGTTTGTCTGAAAATGCATTTACGGAATGGTCGTGGGGCTTGAGTTTGGCGGGTATCGTGCTGTGTTATTCATGGTGCCGTCTTATTCGGTCGTACAAGGATCTGAACACAGCTAAATTTAAAGTAGTTCACGAGATGGAAAAGGAGCTTCCATTTACGCCGTTTGATGCGGAATGGGAAGCTGTTGGAAGAGGAGAAAATTCTGAACTGTATCTCCCCTTCACTGAGGCCGAAATGAAAATACCATGGGTTTTTGCGGCCATGCATGTAGGAGCATTTCTGGTTGCGACGGTTCCATTTCTGATTGAACAGTTCTGTAAAGTATCACCATAGCATTCGATTTTTGCGATTTCTTAATTCGTATGCTGTTTATTGAGTATTGGACAAGAGAAAGTTTTGAAGGATGCCAGGGCAGAGGGATCTATTCGACTTAGAAATTTTGACTTACAGGCCAAGTGATCACATCGATACACGTGATGTTAGTGGCGCCAAGGAAACGCGTTTAACTGGTGCAGGGGGCGGTTTTTGATGGTGCATATATTTCGCGTTGCGAACGGGGGGGGGGGGGGGGGGGGGGGGGGGGGGTCAGAAGGGCGGATCTTTGTCCCACAGCGGCAACTGTTCATCGTCGTCGGTGTTCATGATTATTTGGCGAGGGTTTTCTTTTGTCGCTTTGGGCGTGCGGCTCGACACGCTCTAGGGTGGGCGGACCCCGTGTACATGCGGGAGCGGTTAGGGGTGGAGTTGGAGCTATGCCCGAACGAATGCGATGACGGCACCGTGGCCGGCCGTGGCAAGGCGCGGACTCCATGCCCGCGGTGCCGGGTGGATACGGCGATATTTTCGTCCGCATGAAGGCGAGGCGAGGGTATCCAGCTTGACGCGGCCGAAGTGGCGGCGCTGGCCCGCCCGCCGTTGCGCAAGCGGAAGCCGAAGCGGTGACGGACTGGCCCGGCATCATCGGACCCGTGGCCGAAGCGTTGCTTGGCGAGCCGACGAAGCGCGCGCGGGACGAATGGCGCTACCGGACCCGGGGAAGCCTCGCGGTGCATGTCGGCGGCGCTCGATTGGCTCGAATCGGCCGGATTCGTCGAGAGCCGCGACCGCGAGCGGGCCGTGAGGCGTGAGCGCACGCCCCGGACCTCACCCCTCCTTTCGACTCCCGAGCCTGCCGATACCGGCCCGGACCCGCGAGCGGCGCTTGTGGCGCAGCTATGGGCACGTGCGGTGCCGGCGGACTCGACCCCGGGCTCGGACCGGGCGGCGAAGTGGTACGGGTTGCCGGACGGTGCGGCCGGTGCGCTGATTTTCGCATGGTGCCGCCCTGGCGATGCGGACCCGCGGGCGGTGAGCATGGAAGCGATCGACGCGGCCGGGGAACGAATCGAGCCTCGATGGCGCCGCACGTTCGGGACACGGGCCGGGACGGTGTTCGAGGCGCGGGCGCCCCGTGGTGGCGATTCCCCGGCGCACGTGGCCGAAGGCGAGGCGGATGCGCTCGCCCTAGTGCTCTCGCCCTGGTGCGCCCCTGGCGCGGTGTACGCGGTGGGTGGGACCGCGGGCAAGGGTATCGCCCCAGCGCTCGGCTCCGATCCGGTGGTGGTCCATGCGGACGGCGACGGGCCGGGAATGCCGCGTCGAGTGGTACGCGGATGATCCGGCCGCGGCCCTGGCCGAATGGATAGGCGAGCGCGCGGCGATCCGCGAATTCGACGGCGGCGCGACCCGCGAGGAAGCGGACCGGGGCGCATGGCATGACCTACTGCGAGGTATTGGACGATGATTCCGAAGGTGAAGAGGGAGATCGAGGCGTTCGTGCTGGTCGGTGACGACGGCGAGCGCGCCAAGCGCGTCGAGGCGATCCGCGCGGCGTATCAACCCGAGCCGGACCCGGACTTTGAGGCGGTGCGCCGGGCCGGGGAAATCCTCGCGACGAACCCGGACGAGGCTGATCGCATCGTGCTTGGACACTTCGCGGCGCCCGAACCGAAGGCGCTTAACGTGACGCGGCAATTCGAGCGCGGCAAAGCGCCTCAACGCACCTGTAAAAGACGACGTGCGATTCGTGTTCAACCCGTCGAAGCGCCGGCGCTAGATTGTCAGCGCGCCGACCCAGGCGAGGGTTGTCGGCGAGGTTTTGGAAGCACGCCTTAATGCCGTCGCGATACCGATGTGACTGTTCGAGGCCGAATTCTTGCAGCGTGTAGAGCGCGATGTCGTCGAGATCATCGAGCGTCTTTAGGGAAAGCCTATAGGCGGCCATCGGCTCTCAGGCGAGCCTCGACTCCCTCCCAAACCTCGTCCACGGATTTTTCGCTGACGCCGCTGTCGAGGCCTTCCTGAATAGCGGCCTTCAAGGCCATAAACTTGGCGTTGGATTCTTGGTCTTTGCGGATGAGATCGCGGACGTACTCACTGTCGTTGCCGTACTGACCGGTTGCAATCTGCGCCTTTAGCCAGCCTTCCTGCTGGTCAGTGATGTTGATGGTCTTTTTCACGAGGGCCATAGCTGCCTCCAATGATAATCGTATTTAATCGTATTATATACGATATTATCGGGCCGTCAATGTCTAACTTGAGGGCAGCTACGCGGTGGTAGGGCCGAGCGCGCCTAGACGCTTTCGGCGGCCGCCGGATTGTCTTCTTCGTCCGGTGATTCAAAGTCTGCTAAGGCAGCTTTGAGTGTAAATCGGCGTGCAAAAATGACCCACTTACGGGGGTGATCGGCGTGCAATTTTGACCCACCTTCAACCATGCTGTCTGACGTATTGGAGTCAGGGAGCTTATGAAGGAGATGTTGATGGTGGAGACGATCAGGAAGATTCGATTGGCGGCGCGAGATGGTAAAGGCATTCGCCAGATTACGAAGGATTACAACGTATCGCGCAACACGGTACGCAAGGTTCTCAGAAGTGTTGAGTTGCATCGAAAAGTGATCCGGGATTTGCATTGAAAATTGACCCACCCGGAAGCGCCAGTATGGCTCGTTACGTTGATAATTTTCTAGTCTTCTTTGCCTTTTTCTCGCGTATTGAACTGTTTTTGAATCGATAGCTATCATTGCCAGTCTCAGCGATATGGCAGTGATGCGTGAATCGGTCCAAAAGTGCGGTCGTCATTTTCGGGTCGACGAACACGCTCGACCGTACTGACAACTTAACTCTCGAAAATGGATAATTCCGGAATGAATATCTACAAACGTTACCGGTTCCCACCTGAGATCATCAGCTATGCAGTCTGGCTTTACTGCAGATTCAACCTCAGCCACCGTGATATCGAAGATTCGCTTGCTCAGCGAGGCATCACAGTCACCTACGAAACCATTCGGCTCTGGTGTATCAAGTTCGGTCCCAGGTTCGCCAGGCGACTGCAGCGAAAGCATCATGGCTACGGCGATACCTTCTTCATCGATGAAGTCTTCGTGCAGATCAATGGCAAACAGCATTATCTATGGCGGGCAGTCGATCAGGATGGTGAAGGGGTGGACGTGTTGCTCCAAAGCCGTAGAGATGGCGCGGCTGCACAGCGTTTCTTCAAGCGCTTACTGAGAAGCCATGGCGGCGAACCCAGGCGGATCGTGACAGACAAATGGCGGAGTTATTGCGTGGCGCAGCGGGAGATTATTCCTGAAGCGATACACGATACATCGCAATATGCTAATAATCGAGCAGAGCAATCGCACGCACTAACCAGCGTGAGGGAGCGCGGGATGCGGAGATTCAAGTCACCAAGGCACGCGGGAAGATTCTTGACTGTTCACGCTGCCGTTGACAACTTGTTCAATCTGGGTCGTCACTTAGTCAAAGTCGCACATTATCGAAATCTCAGGGAAGATGCGTTTAATAATGGGTCATCGGCAGTGGCGTAAAATTGGAGAGCAAAATTCTGCGGTCCAGGGACAATAACTTGTCAGTACGCTTTTTCCAGCCCACAACATCCTTAACTAAAAGTTCCAGAGTGTTCTGAAGTAGAAAAATCCGCCGTTAAAGCCGTAGGGTGAGGTCTCGGTGTAAACCAGGCCCGACACGTTGCTAGATAGCCTGGACGGCTTGGTATCGAACACGTTTTCCGCTCCCGCCGCCAGCGTGAGGCCGTCCTTGAAGGTGTAGGAACCCTCAATATCCACGAGCGCGCGGGCCTCGCCCTCATTGCGCTTCTCTTCATCATCCGTAGTAAACTCCGTGAACTTGCCGTAATAACGCAGCCGGGCCAGGAAGGTCCAGGGCCCCTGCAGGTGATTGGCCGACGAGGTGAAGCGGGTTCTGGGCAGGTTTTTTTCCAGTTGGATTACCCGCTTGCCACTGATGACTTCCGGGTTGAACTTGTCAACCTTGGTCTCCGTCCAATTCCCGACAAAACTGAAGTTGGTTCTGCCACCGAGCAGATCCATCGGATAGGTGGCGATGACATCGACACCCTGTGTGGTGGTATCGAAATCATTGGTAAAGAAGCGAATTTGCGAGAAGGCGCTTGCATCCGTGAGGCCCTGGTTTATCAAGGTTTGTCTGTCCGCATCCGTCAGCACTCTCTCACTGCCTCGTGCAATGCGATCCTTGACCTGGATGTGGAAGTAATCCACGGTGATATCCACGTCACCTACATTGAACACCGTACCGATGGTGTAGTTCATGGATTCCTCCGGTGTCAGGGTTTTGCCGCCTACCAGGGCTGACGCCGGGTGAGTGGGCGGGAGGGTGGCTTCATCCGCCAGCACGCCGCCGCTGAACGCGGTGGTGACGTTCAGGATGTTGGCCTGCCCTACCGTCGGCGCCCGAAACCCGGTGCTCACTGCGCCACGCACGGCAAAATTATCATTGACTTGCCCGCGGACACTAAGCTTGAAATCCACGGTCTCACCGACGCCCTTGTGATCTTCATAGCGTCCCGCCGCGCCCAGTAACACACCTCTGCTCAGCTCGGCTTCCAGGTCCATATAGGCAGCGTAACTGTTGCGCGACCAGGTGCCGGTCACACGGGGGCCGAAACCGGTAAAACCGTTGGAACCGACGCCGAAGCCCTGCGCAGAGAGACCGCCGAGACTTAAGTCCTGGAACCAGGAATTCTCCCCACCCTCGGTTACCTTGAATTCCTCCTGCCGATGCTCCAGTCCGAACGCAACATTCAACGGCGAGTAGAACGCAGCCAGGTCTACCAGCTTGGATACATCCAGGTTGATGGTGTAATCCGTTTCCGTGTAGGTGCCGGGAGTATAATCCGTCGGGATATTGGCCACGGTTACATCAGGCTTGGCCAGCAATTGCGGGTTGAGTGTGTGTTTCATAAAAAACTCGGTCTGGGGGTTCTTGGCCCAAACCGCCGAAAATCTGCACTAGTGTAAGGCGGCCGATTACCGACAGTATCACCTATGATAGTAGCTTTTTGAGGCAACTGTCATGTCGGATCCCATTGATAATAATGGAGATCTTTTTCTACCGCAAAGTGATCGCCTACAGATTCTCTCGTCTGAGGAGTACGAACTGCTCTGGGGTGTACCGCGATTTTCGCAGTACGACCGGGACCTGTTTTTCACTTTAGCGGCGCCGGAACGACACGCGTTGGCACGCCTCAGAACGGTACGCACGAAGGCCCACTTCTTGCTGCAGCTCGGGTACTTTCGTGCCCGGCAGCGGTTTTTCCGAGTTGAGGTGCAGAGCGTCCACGACGATATCGAGTACATCAGCCGCTGCTATCTGGACAACGCCATCGTTGCTGACATCAACGTTTCGGATCACACTCGCAAACGCCATGTGGCACTCATTATCAAGCTGTTCCGCTACCGGCTTTGCGAGAAGACCGAGCGGCTGCGGCTTGAAGAACGAGCGGTGGCCGCGGCTCGGATTTCAAGCCGACCGGTTTACGTCCTGCGCGATCTGGTTGATCACATGCGCCAGACGCGGATTGTTCTGCCCGGTTACACGTATCTGCAGGATCTCGTTCGGCGGGCGCTCACCTTTGAGCGCCACCGCATATCGGGTGCTCTGAGTGAGTTGATAAGCGATGACGATACGCAACTGCTGGCCCGCCTGCTCAAGGACAATAAGGGCTTGCACGCCATCACATCGATTAAGCACCAGCCGCGGGATTTCAGTCACAAACAACTTCTGGCCGAGATTCAGCGAGGGCAGCAGATTCGGGATTTGTTTGCGGTTGCCAGGCGCGTAATCGATGCAGCCGGTCTGTCGACCCAGAGCGTGCGTTACTACGCTTCATTGGTCGACTACTACACCGTCTACAAGCTCAAGCGCATGAGCACGGAGATGGTGCATCTTTATCTGCTGTGCTTTATCCACGATCGCTATCAGCGGTTGAACGATAATTTGTTGAGCGCTTTTTGTGCGTTGGTCTCTCGTTACGCTGACGAAGCCACAGCCGCCGCCAAAGAAGCCGTTTATCGGCATCGGGTTGAAGCGAACGACGACCTCACGCAGGGCGCCAAAATACTCAAGCTCTTTCTGGACTCGAGTATTCCCGACGAGACGCCATTTGCCGAGGTGAGACAGCGTGCCAACGGGATGTTGCCATCCGATCGCCTGGCGCGTTTGTGCCAGCATCTTGTCGACGATGCCGGGCTCGATGAGCTTGCCTATGAGTGGCAGGCCATTGATCGTGTGATGGCCAAAGCAAAGCGCAACATTCGACCGCTGCTGCGTTCGATCGTGCTCGAAGGAACCCCGGCGAACGGCATATTATTGAAGGCTTTCCACACAATGTCGCAAGCGTTTCGGGATGGCCTGCAGTTGCCGCTGTCGGATCTTCCAACGACGCTTATCCCGCAACGATCAGCCCGCTATCTGGTGGGCGCCGATGGCACGCTCATCCGCGATCGCTACGAGTTCGTGTTGTACCGGCAGCTGCGAGAGCGCCTCGAAGCCGGCGATCTCTATTGTCCGGACAGCGCACGCTACCGCAGTTTCGAGGATGACCTCGTTGATGAGCATACCTACGGGCAGCGCCACACGCTACTGCCGCAGCTGGGTCTGGTGAACGCTGAAACACCGATACGACAACGGCTCGAGGCACTGAGATCCGAACTCGATGAGCGGCTTGATCACGTCAACCAGAGCATTCGAAACAGCGACAATGCGTTCGTGCGCTGGCGTCAGGGAAAAGCGATATGGGACCACAGCCGACACACTCAGGAGTCGCTGCGTCATGAACCTTTCTTCGACACGATCGAACGCACCGACATCGATAATCTGTTGCTGTACGTGGATCGGCGAACCGACTTTATGGCAGCCTTTGAGCATGTTCTCGGCCGTTACCAGCGCGGCAAGGCGGCAAAGCCCATCACGGTCGCCTGTCTGATGGCATACGCCACCAACATCGGCCTGGGCCGCATGGCAGAGATTTCCAACCTCACTTATCAGCAGCTCTCTACCACCGCCGCTAATTTTATCCGTCTTGAGACACTGTGCGAGGCGAACGAGCGCATTGCCAACGCGACTGCAAGACTCCCCATATTCCGCCATTTTGATATCGGTGAAGCGGTACATTCTAGCAGCGACGGACAGAAGTTCGAGGCGGCTATTCCGACCATCAATGCACGCCACTCGGCCAAGTATTTTGGTCTTAAGAAAGGCGTGGTAGCTTACACCTTGCTGGCCAGCCATGTGCCCCTGAACGCGAGGATCATCGGCGCCAACGAGCACGAAAGTCATTATGTTTTCGACGTCTTGTTCAACAACGCTACCGACATCCTGCCGGATATCCATTCCACCGATACGCACGGCACCAACCAGGTGAACTTCGCCCTGTTGCATCTTTTCGGCTACCGCTTTGCACCCCGGTATCGGGACTTTCGCCGCAAGATCGAGTCAGGCCTCTATAGTTTCAAACACCCCAATCAGTACCGTGGTTGTCCGCTCAAGCCGGTACGCAAAATCAAGGAAAATCTGATCATCGCGGAGTGGCCGAACATTGAGCGTGTTCTGTTGTCGCTGGCATTGAAAACGACCACACAAAGC
>CBDDBH010000030.1:0-327424 GCA_965225625.1 Gammaproteobacteria bacterium | reverse complement strand
TTGCGACGGCCAGCGTTGAGTGTCTGCATAGGTACCCCCCAGATGGGGCTTCAGGGGAGGGACCGTCCCGGAACGGGTGGGCCGGCGGAGTGCGGGCCATTGGTGGCTAGTATAACAGCCTGGAAAATTTCGAATTATTTTGGTATCAGTGGGCCTTCCAGCAACCTCATCGCCGCGCGGCCAGTACACCCATGCAGTACCAGTTCTTGAGCGCTCCTGCGGTGTTAAGTTCCATTCAGTTTGAGCAGTTGGCAGGTGTCAGTTTTCCTACCGGCGTGGAGATCTGTATTCGGCGTGACCTGTTCGCAATGACTAGCTGGCTGTCGCATCGCAGGCTATGATTGGAGATACGGCGACACCCATGGAACTTCCCAGCAGAGACCGCGGCGACCAGCTGCTTCGACCAGGCGAAATGCTCGATCTACGCGAGCGGTTGCGGCGTCTCGCTGGTAAGCATGACCTTTCCACCGTAATCACCTACGCTTTCGACAACCGCACTCGGCTGTTGCCGTTCATCTACGCTGATTGGCGGATAGCGCCCGGCGGAGTCCGAGCGATTGGAGCGGCGATGTACGACGCGGGATTCGAGCGCACCCGTATCGTGATCCAGCAATGGAACCCGGCTTTTCGGCCGTTGAAAATGCGGCTCGACGGCGCCCTACCGGATATTTTCATGGTATCCAGCCTGCAGATCCACCAGGCGCCGCTCGAAGCGTTGCTACGAGATGTGTGTCGCATAGCCCCGGAACGCCGGCCGCTGGTCATCGCGGGGGGGCCGAAGTGCATCTACGACCGTGGGGTGCGTTCAGCGCCAACCCCAACGATCCGTTCGCACCAGATGTTGCGGTGAGCGGCGAGGAGTTCGTGCTTTTGAGCTTGATCGAGCGGCTACTCTTGGACCAAGCGCAAGGGGAATCGATCCGGGATACCTTCGTGCGGGCACGCGACTCGGGCTTGCTTGACGAGATCCCCGGCTTGGTGTATGCCCGCAGCGAGCGAGACGCGGTCGCCGAGGAGTTGGTCGACACTGGCATCCAGCGCTTGCTCGGGGATCTCGATGAGCTGCCGAGCCCGGTGCTGGGCTATGGGGCCGGCTGCTCGAGCCGCCGGGACGTACTGAAACGCTGGCGGCACGAGCACTGTCCGCCGATCGCGTAGCACAATTTTCACCTATCGGCTCGCTAGTGCTCACTTCAGGGTGTAAGTTCGCGTGCCCGTACTGTCCGATACCGGCTTATAACCAGCGCCAATTTCGTGCGAAGAGCGGCGCGCGGATTGCGAGCGAGATGACTGAGTTGTACCGCGCATATCGTATCCGGCACTTTTACGGCGCGGACGACAACTTCTTCAATGACCACGCACGCACCGTGGACATCGCCCATACGTTGGCGGAGACAAAGATCGATGGCGTTGCGCTCAGCAAACGCGTCGGATGGGCCACCGAGGCAACCATTCACGACACCCTGAAGCTCGCCGACCACCTGCCAGTACTGAAACGGGCGGGACTCTATGCGCTGTGGTTGGGCGTAGAGGATATGACTGCAACCTTAATCAAGAAGGGGCAGAGCGTCGACAAGACAGAACAGGCGTTCAGACTCCTGCGTGAACACCGTATCGCGCCGATGGCGATGATGATGCACCACGACGCGCAACCACTTTACACCCGTGACAGTGCGTACGGACTGCTCAATCAAGTGGACCTATTGCGCCGGGCAGGAGCGAGCAGCCTGCAAGTGCTGATGATGTCTCCGGCCACCGGCTCGAAACTCTACGAGAGTTCGTTCACTACGGGGCTGGCCTACGAGAGCGTGGCGGGCCGAACCGTGGAGCCGTACATGCGGGATGCAAACTACGTGATTGCCTCCCGCCATGAGCAACCGTGGCGCAAGCAGCTCAACATCATGGCGGCGTACGCGGCCTTCTATAATCCCGCGCGGCTGCTAGTCGCACTGGCCAGGCGCGGAAATCGCCTTCACAAAATCGACGTCGCGATGCAGATCTTCGGTATGTTGGGTCTGGTGCACACTGTGCGCCGCACCTTCGGTTGGTCCGTACGCCTGATGTTCGGCAGAATTGTGCGCACAACCCACACGCCTCACAGCGAGATCCCGATGCGAGCACCCAGGGGTGCGCCCTCTAGTCATGCGTTGTCCGGCACGCCGACTCTTGCGGTGAGTGAGAGCGTGCCGGCAGCGCTACCCGCGCGGCGTGGGGAATCGGCCTGATCTGGTAATCTTGGGTTTGTGAATATCAGCCGGCCGGCGCGATGACAAAGACAGTCCGGCTGCGAGATCAGTTTGAAACGATTCTCAGCACTCGATTTGAAGTTGCCGCGCTGTCACGCCCTGCTAAGCGACAGACTGGATCTTGCCGTTAACGTCCTTGCGCACAACAGGTATCCGAATATGGAAGGTTGTCGCCTTCCCCGGTGTACTGTCGAAGCCTAGAGAACCGCCGACACCCTCCAGGAGATTCCTGGATACCGGCAGACCCAAGCCCAAGCTGGTCGAACCGGCCGGGGCGTTCGTGTAAAAGGGCTCGAAAATCCGCTCTTCGTCAGCGGGCAAAATGCCTGGCCCATGATCCGTGATACTAATTGTCAACTGCCCGAGTTCAACGCGTGTCGTCACGGTCACGTTGCCGTCCGGCGGCGAGAACTTGATGGCATTGCCAAGCACGTTGAATAGGACTTGCCTGACGACACCATCGCTGAGGCCAAAAACCCCGGCAGGCGGCGGGTGCCTGATAATCTCCACCTGGTGTTGGCGGCACGATGGATCCAGTAACAGCGCGACGTCTTCGATGAGTCCCGCGAGTTCGACATCTTGCTCCGGCTGCCTGTGGATATATTTGAAGCGGCGCCGTTGGACCACTCGATCACGTATCGCATCGCGGTGGGCCCGCACGCGGGCCGCAAGGTGTACACCTTGCAGACTCTGCCGAGTTGCAATGAGCCGTTCGATGCCGCAGTGGGCAAGGTGGCTGGATTCTCGCTGCACGCTGGTGTCGCAGCCAGGAAGGACGAACGCAAGAAATTGGAACGATTATGCCGCTACATCGCACGGCCCGCGGTGTCGGAAAAGCGGCTGTCGCAGCTGAGCAATGGCCAGCTGCGCTACGAACTCAAGACCCCGTACCGCGATGGCACCACGCATGTCATCTTCGAGCCGCTGGATTTCATCGCCCGGCTTGTCGCCTTGGTGCCGAAACCGCGAGTCAACCTGACGCGATTCCATGGTGTGTTCGCCCCCAACAGCGCGCATCGTGCGTGGGAACGCTGACCAAGCAGGCTGGCGCGAGTGACTGCTTTGACCATTCTGTTCAGCTTGCGAGCGTGAAGCGCGAATGGCTGATTGTGGCCGCAAGGAGGCATTAGCAGAATTGTTGAAGCGAGCGAAAGCTCATTCGGTCGCGTATTTCCGGAGTCGACCCCAACCGGACCATCGCAGCACAATGATTCGAACGTCCGTTATTCCTCTCAGCGTATCGTCCAACGTACCCGCAACACTATCACCTGGGCATCTTCGTAGTGTGCGCGTTCCTGAGCCCTTCCCCGGTTAACGCTGGGGAGGTGCTCAGCTTCGTCGACGTGGTAAAAACGAAGCCCACCTACCGCGCGAGCGGTTTAGTCCTGTGGCCGCAAGGAGGCATTAGCGGAATTGTTGAATCGAGCGAACGCTCACGCGGTTGCTTATTTCCGGAGCCGGCCACGAAGCGAGCCTTTGATGCCAAAAGGTCGCTTTGAGGCATAACGGACCTGCCGGATCGCTTATCCGGCAACCCCTTTTTAGAAATTGGTTTGGGCACGTTGCGCGTCGCAAATCGACGACACGGCGGTACTAAATCCGAAGTGTTACCTGACTAACCCCAGACATTGCAGCTGCGAATTTGTGACTGTCGTCACTAAACGCTAACGCCAAACCGTCATTTCCGCTACGGATCTGCGGCGCAGCTAACAATCCAATGTCTTAGCACGGATCTTGCATCAGTCAGAGATGACGATAAGTAAGATGGCGTTGTGCGGTATCTTGATGACCGGTGGGACGCACTAAAGAGTTTCGCTGAACAACCACATCTTTAATTAAATTTACCACAGGTAAGGACGTCTCCATGCGACCAAAAGCCGCCACGTTTCCCGCGCTGAATATCCTCCACTTGATAGCGATAATGATAGCTACGCCCGTTGCGGTTGGCATGGAGGCGGTGCGGCTACCGGCTACCCATCCAGGCATTCATGCAGTGAAGCCGGGTGGGGCGCTTGCCAAAATCGATGGCGCGTTACTCAAAACCCACCTGGAATTCGAGGATCACCAACGCACGATGCCGGGTGTTCCATTCCAACCGAATCATCGCTTGCTGCGTGTAGCGAAAGGCAGGGTGCTGGTCGATGCTAGAGCCTCGACGGATGGGGAACATTTGTTGTCGGATCTGAACCGACTCGGACTGCACGCGGGATCCCGTTTCGGTAACACCGTATCGGGTTGGCTGCCAATGGGCGCCATTCGCCGGTCAGCGGAGCTGGATAGCCTACGTGCATTATCAGCCTCGATCCCGATGACTAATGCCGGCAGTGTGACCAGCCAGGGTGATGCCGCGCAGCTCTCCGATATCGCACGCAGTGTGCATGGCGTCAGCGGAGCCGGTGTCAAAGTGGGCGTTCTCTCCGACAGTTACAACCATCAGGGCGGGGCGGCAGCCGACGTTGCCAGCGGTGATCTGCCGATCGATGGCGTGCAGGTCCTTGATGACAGCGCTAATTGCGGGGATATTATCTCCCCACAACCCTGCACGGACGAAGGGCGCGCCATGCTGCAGATTGTTAACGATGTGGCGCCCGGCGCGGATCTGGCCTTCCACACCGCTTTCAATGGTTTCGCCGGCTTTGCTAACGGCATCGTCGATCTTGCCGATGCGGGCGCCCGCGTGATCGTCGATGACGTGATCTATTTGGGCGAGCCGATGTTTATGGATGGCACGATCGCGCAGGCTGTTGATCAGGTGAAGGGCATGGGTGTCGCCTATTTTTCGGCGGCTGGGAACCAGGCGCGCGATAGTTATGAGCACGATTTTGTCAATAGCGGCGAGGAGCTTCTCATCGATATCGGCGGGGTGTTGTACTCGGCTGGGTTCATGCATGACTTCGATCCGGGATCCTTAAAAGACACGATGCAGGAACACACTATCCCCGCAGGGCAGTGTGCCATCTTCTCGGTACAGTGGGATTCCCCATTTGGTTCGGCGGCCGCGGGAACGGGCACGCAGAACGATCTCGACGTGTGGTTGTTAGATGACAGCGAGGCGTGGATCGTCGCTTACGACGCGCACGAAAACATCCCGACGGGAGAGCCGGTCGAGATCATGACGTTTTGCAATGACGGCCTTTTCGTACCAACCAACCCCGCAGTATTCAAACTCGTCATTGCGCACTGGGATGGCCCACAGCCTGGCTTGATGAAAACGGTGTTGTTTGGCAGCGCCTCGATTGATGAATACGCCACTAACAGCGGAACCCTCTATGGCCATGCCAACGCTGCCGGTGCGGTGGCAGTCGGCGCGGCCTACTACCAGGACACGCCGGAATTTGGTACCAACCCGCCGCAGCTCGAGTCCTTTTCCTCAGCGGGTGAAACGCCGATCCTGTTCGCCTCGGACGGAACGCTCCTGTCGGCGCCGGAGGTACGCGCGAAACCCGAGATCGTGGCGCCGGACGGCGTTAACACCACTTTTTTCTATCCCAGTAGTGATCGCGACGGCGATGGTATCCCGGATTTTTCCGGGACCTCGGCTGCCGCGCCGCATGCGGCCGGCGTTGCGGCGCTGATGTTCGAGGAGAATCCTGCCGCGACGCCGGCTGCGGTACAGGCCACGCTGGAATCGACCGCTATCGATATGCTGGGGGCGGGATTCGACCACGACAGCGGCTATGGGCTCATACAGGCCGATCAGGCGGTCGCGGGGATCGGCGCGGTGAATGCGCCCCCTAACGCCGACTTCACCTGGAGTCCCATCAACCTCGACGTGCAGTTCACGGACCAAAGCAGTGACAGCGACGGCACGATTTCGCAATGGAGCTGGGCCTTTGGAGACGGCGGCGGATCCAGCGTGCAAGACCCGGCCCATATTTATGCCGCAGCGGGCGCCTATACCGTGATGTTGACGGTGACGGACAATGCAGGCGCTTCTGATGCCATAGGCCAGACAGTGACGGTGAGTGGACCGCCCTCCAACGCGTCACCCAGCGCTTCTTTTACCTTCTCCTGCAACCGGCTTAACTGCAGCCTCGATGCCTCCGGTTCCACCGATGACGGCACTATCGATGCGTATAGCTGGGATTTCGGCGATGACCGCACCGACAGTGGCGCGACGATCATCCACAGTTATGCCGCCGCTGGCACCTACACCGTTAAGCTGACCGTAACAGATAGCAAAGGCACAACAGATACCGCGACAGCGCAGTTGCAGGCTAAGAACAGGGGCAAGACCTCGGGTTCTAGCGGCTCGGGCGACGGTGGCGATACGGGCGGCGGCGGCAACTGCCCACCAGCCAAGGCTGCAAAGGGGAAGTGCTGACGGGCGGGCCATAGGCACGCCGTTTACGCTACGCCTGCGGTTGTTTGTACTTACGGCCCAGCGGTCGATATTGGACTCAAAGCATCCGCGCTGACCCACACGGACGCACCGCATCGTCGGCGGTCAACGAGGGTCGGCATGCGCGGCGCCGATCGACAGCACCGCCCCCAAACGTACTCGGTCTGGGGCAGCAGAATCCAATGGATTGAGTCATCATCGCTGCTCGGTTAAGGACAAGGGCCGGAGCATTTCGATTGTGATGCCTGAACTATGCTGCCGTCTGTGTTTGATGTTGTTAGTTGTCTGCCGCCAAACTTGCCACCCTTCCGGCTCTTGTCGACCTATTGTGTTGAAAAAGGCTGTCGTAAAATATAGCTCTCGCCTTGCCGGTCATTTTATTCTCGATCTGCAGCAGGATGATGTTTGTTGATCGGGTCAATGACGTAGACCTCCACGATATAGATATGGTCAGGTCATTACCGTTGCCTTCGATGGGGTTTGCGCCGCGAGTTTTGCGAGTTTTCTGAGATTCTGAACGGTGGCCGCAAGTAAGAACTCATCTTCGGCACCGTTCGGGCCTCTTAGACGAAGACGATCGAAGCGCATGATGTTCTTCAGATGTGCGAACGACATTTCAACTTTCTTGCGGTCATGACGTGACTGCTCATACGCTTCAGTCGTCGCCAACGACCGAGCTAGATCCCGCGCATCTTCGTGAATCGAACGGCGGATCTTACGAGTCGGCGCATTCGGGCAGCATTGGGGTTTCATCGCGCACGATCGACAGTTAGGCTCTCCAGCGCGATAAATGATCGTGTTTGCTTTGGTGATGTCGTTACGCTGCTTTTTGGATTTGCGTCGATTGCGCTCCAAGGTATTCCCCGCCGGACACACATAGCGGTCCGCCTCGGGCTCCCACGTAAAATCAGCCCTACCCAATTCCCCGTCCTTGCCGGCAGATTTGTCTAGGACCGCAATGTGTGGGGTTATCTGTTTGTCTTCGACTAACCAGCCCAGCATCTGTGCGTTGCCATATGCGGTGTCGCCGATGAGCCGTTTGGGTTTGATGTTAAAACGCGTTTCAGTTCGATCAATCATCGAACGTGCCGCTTTGGATTCTTCCCTGAGCGTCGCTGATGAGCCTTGCGTACCGACGATGATCGTGGCGTCGATGTCGATGAGGTAATTCGTCGAATAGGCGTAGAAGGCGGGGCCACCCGACGCACTCGTCCAACATGTCGCCGGATCGGTCAACGAGATGGCCTTACGCGTTGCTTCGTGCGCTGTGATGGCTTGCTCCTCATTGTCGAGCGCGTCGAGATATTCGCGCACCGCACGCGTCTTTCGTCCTGGCCGTTCCCAATCGACGCCTGCTTCGCCGGGTAAACCCCGGGCGCGGTTCGCATCCGCCTTGATGATACTCGCATCGACAGCAAAGCCTTCGCCACCGACCAACCCTTCATCGATGCACCGTTCGACGACCGACTCGAACACGAAGCGAAACAACTCGCAGTCGCGGAATCGACCGTGGCGATTCTTCGAGAATGTTGAGTGATTGGGGACTTGATCTTCTAAGCCTAGTCGGCAGAACCATCGATAGGCTAAATTGAGATGTACCTCTTCGCACAGCCGGCGTTCAGACCGGATCCCGAAACAGTATCCAACGAGTAGCATGCGTACCATCAACTCTGGGTCGATTGAGGAACGACCAATCGCGCTGTAAAACGGCGTCAAGTGTTCGCGCATATCACCAAAGTCGAGGAAGTGGTCTATTTTGCGCAACACGTGCTGCGCGGGCACGTACGATTCAATGCACAGATCGTAGAACAGTTGATTTTGACCCGCCGGAAGGTGTCCCATCATCGATCCGTTCCCCACAAAAATACTGTTGTGGGATCTGATCAAACGAAACGCAGTTAGTTCCTATCAATCACTGCCTTTTTCAACACAATAGACCCCAACCGGCCGGTTGAAGCACTGGTAATCCAATGTCCGCTCTGACTTTCCCGTGACTCCGTAGCATCGTCCGCTGCCGTCTACCGCGGCATCCGGCTGAACGCTACAAAACTTACCTTGGTTGGCCAAGACGATCCATTGGTGATACAGGCTCACCCTGACCTTCCCGGTGCTGCCCGTCGTAGGCGTAGGTCGAAGTCGTCCATGAACGGCCCGAACAGTTGCTATCAATAATCTAAGGCTCTAGAGTCCAACTTGTGCGCATACCATAGCGCCCCTTGACGGACAGCTTTTGGGGCTGTCAGCCGAAGGCACAACCACGGGTAACCTGGCATGGTTATCGGTGGTTGTGCCTTTTTTTTTGGATAACGGATTGTGACTGTTATTGATCTATTGAAGGCCAGACTGGACCGCGACGATGCCGAGCCGCTATCGGCCGGTGGAACGGGTGACAGCAATGCCCCAGCTGATCTATCTCTAAATGAGTCGACAGGCAGCGATCGGCCAACCACAGACGCCGCCTCCGCGGATCCGACGCAAGTCGTCACCGAGGCCAATGATCGCCTCAAGGAACGGCAGTGTAAGTTGCTTTTTGGACGGCACGCACGCCTGGGGGTGTGGGGCTCGGTCGCGACGGCGTTGGTGGTCGTGAGTTTGCTATGGCCGGTGACCTCCCACACGCTCCTGTTGCGCTGGGTAGCGTTGGTTGTGTTGACGGTAGCCGTCCGATTAATACTCCTTTGGCGCCATCGGACTAAACCGGACGACGCCGTTTCGGCGAGTGGGTGGATAAATCGATTCGATGGGACCCTGTTCATCAGCGGTACGGTGTGGGGTCTCGGTGGGATCCTATTACCGCCGGCTGGCATGCCGATCTACAGCGCGTTGGTGGGTTTCGGTATCGTCGCGCTCGTCGCTGGCGCGGTCGTTGCGTTTTCAACGCACGTGCGCTCGGTTTTCGCGTTTTCAACGCCAGCGCTCTTGCCGTACGCCGTTTACGTGTTGCTGGTTGGCAACGCGCCGATGGTGGTGCTCGGTGGCGCTCTGCTGATTTTTCTGGGTTTTGTCACCTCTATCGCGTTGAACGCGCAGCAAGACTTTCTGCGGAACTTCGCGACCGAGGAGGACAACATGAACTTGGCTGCAAAGTTAGTGGCCGCACAACACGTCACGAAAACACTAAATAAGATACTAGAGACACGGGTGCGCCAGCGAACGGCCGCGCTGGAGGATGAAATTGTTGCACGAAAGAGAGAGATAGACGCGCGAAGGAAAACCGAAAATAGACTCAGACTCTCTGAAGAGATTGTCGATACGTCCCTCGATTTGAACTCCGTTGTCGATAGGAACTATCGCTATTTGACGGTAAACACCGGCTACGTGCAGGCCTTTGGCGGGACCAAAGAGTCGTTTATAGGGAAATGCATAGCTGATTTGGCAGGGATCGAAGTATTCGAGAAGAAGTTAAAGCCGCTGATTGATCGTGCCGTGCAAGGCGAATCGGTGGTGAGCGAATATTGGCTCGACTACCCAAAGCTCGGCGAGCGTTACATGGAAGCGCACTACGAGCCCTATAGAGATGCGGAAGGGATAGCCGGTGTCATCATCAACGTGCGCAATATCACACACCGTAAGCACGCGGAAGATGCACTTCGAGATAGTGAATCTGATTACAAAGCCCTGTTTGACAATGCCCCACTCGGTATCGCGCGGTTTGACTTGCAAGGGCAGCTCATGCGAGCGAACCCCGCATTCCATCACATCTTCGGTTATCGTTTGGGTGAGAACGACCTGGTGGGTAAAACAGTGAAGCAGCTCACCCATCCGGACGACGCACCGCTGGCAAGCACCTATCTCGAACGCCTCCTGGCTGAGCCGAGCGGCGTATTCGAAACTGAAAAGCGCTATGTGCGGAAAGACGGCTCGGTCATATGGGGGCAAATCGTTGTATCGCTCGTTCGCGATGCAAGTGGCGACCCACTCTACACCGTGGGTCAAGTCCAGGACATTACCGCGCGCAAGCAGACTGAAGATACGCTGAATAGGGGCATCGCTCGCTATGAGCTGGCCGAGCAAGTCGGGCAGCTAGGCTACTGGGAATGGGACGAGAAGGTAAATCGGTTGATCTCCTGTTCGGAGCAGTACGCCCGAATTTTTGACATGACGGTCGAGGAAGTACTTGCGGCATCCTCAACTTGGCAAGGCGTACGCAACTTGATCCATCCGGATGATCGCGAGCGCTATGCCCGGGTCAATAATGCCGCTGTGAAGAAACTATACGGTATAGATATTGAATACCGGATCATTACCAGCACCGGTGCCGTACGGCATGTTCACGAAGTAGGCCATATCGAATTTCATGAGGGTCGCAAGGCCTTGCGGAGTTTCGGGACATTGCAGGACATCACGGCTCGCACGCGAGCGGAAAGCGAACTTCAGAGAACCGACGCCCTCTATCAAGAAGCTGCGAGACTAGGGAAACTAGGCCATTGGGAGTGGGACGAAAAGGCCGAGCGCTTGCTTTCGTGTTCGCAGCAATATGCCGACATATTCGAGATGACCATCGAAGAAGCCCTAGAGGCTTCCTCGTCGATCAAAGGTGATTTGGAATTGGCGCACCCTGATGATCGAGCACGCTATCGCCAGGCGGACCTTGAAGCGTCCGAACGCAAAATGGGCCTGGATCTAGAATACCGGATAGTCACAAGCTCTGGCGCAACACGGTGGGTAAACGAGCTCGGTGAGACGGAGGTCGACGCTGAAGGCAACCCCGGACGCCTATTCGGCACACTTCAAGACATCACCGAACAGAAGCACGCGGAACAGGCACTTCAAGAGTCGGCTAAATGGGCAGCCACTGGCAGCATGGTGGCTCGGATCGCCCATGAGATAAACAACCCCTTGGCAGGGATCAAAAACTCATTTTTGTTGCTCAAGGGTGGCATTCCCCGCGACTACGAGTACTATGATTACGCGGATCGGGTCGAGCGCGAACTCGATCGCATTTCAACGCTCATACGGCAGCTGCTCGACCAGTACCGTCCCGTCGAGCACAACGAACGGGACATCGAGTTCGCTGAACTTGTTGACGATGTGGTGCTCTTGCTTGAACCAATGAGTCGGGAGCATCAAGTGTCGGTCATGGTGCAACGACCAGCAGGCATTGTCGTTCGGATCCGGGATAGCGTGGTCCGCCAAGCGCTATTCAATGTCCTTACCAACGCGATTAAGTTCTCGATGCCAGGGGACGAGGTGCGGCTGACGGCGGATTCAACCACCGACACAATCACGATTAGCGTGGCGGACCATGGTCCTGGTATTAATCCTGCGGAGGCAGAGCGAATATTCGAGGCGTTCTATTCGGGCGGTAAACCCAACACGCCCGGCTTAGGGCTCGGATTGTCGGTATCCAGAAACCTGCTTGAAAATATTGGTGGCTTGCTGACATTTGAGAGTACTCCCGGGGTCGCGACAACATTTACTATTGAAGCACCGCACAGATTGATCTCGGCATCAGAGTGACGGCCGAGCCTGGCTTCAACCCAGTCATTACAAATGAACAGCTCCTGTAAGTATGAGGGTTGACCTGTATGATACCGCCGCATTGGACAACGCCGTAATCCCGGCGATTGATCAGTTGGATGGCCAACGGCGCTCAGTTTACCAACCTTCGGTAGTATAATGTGGGTTCCAATCCACAAGACGCCAACTCCAACCCAACACGGCAATGTCATGGTTGCAGCTGCTGGAGTAACGCTCTCGATAGCGGCCGTTCGTTGCCGCGCTTTCTCGATCTAATGACCGGCCGGAGTTGGCCGCGAAGCGACCTACGGCTGCTGAAGCAAACCGACCTACGTCACGCCTAAATCCGAACTTGGGCTGACGGTTTACTTGAGCTGCTAATGGAATGACCTGCCAGGTCAGAGACGACTTCCACACATTATATATATGGAACATTCCGCGTAACGGTGGGAACCGGATTTAACTTGGTCCAAATTTGGACCAGCGTCACCAATAAAGTGCAGTGTTGACGACAGTTGCCGTTGTTGTAACGCTCTGTTTCATCTGTTGTAATTAGTTGCAGTTACTTGTCGGCTATAGTCTTACAGGGACTGAAAAACCCCTGCTTATCGGTCCAAAACCGCTTTCCGCACATAATAAATTCAATGGCTTACAGTCGTTCTGCAAGAGTCGCTGTTAAACCTTCCCAAAATTAATCCCAAAAATACCGGGGTAATTACCCGCTTCGTCTTCGCCATTTAGGCGACTGAGACACGTCGCGTGTCGACTGCTTCTTTTCGGAATGTTGACTGGACTGATAGTTACGCTCGGTGTTCTCGATAACCCCGGGCGCCTGATCATACTTAAACGCCACATCTAGCATTTGTCTGCAGCGGAAAGGGTTTACACGTGGGTCACTTTTCGATGCAAATAACCACCCCTCAACGTTTACCTGACACACACGCGGTTCCGGCCCGAGTGCTTGGCTTCATAGAGTGCCGCATCAGCTGCACTGAGCAGCGTTTGCTCAGAGTCACTGTGATCCGGGAACGTCGCGATCCCGATGCTGGCGGTGACGTTGACCGTCGTTTCAGGAGCTACGGGTATCGACAGCGAAGCGATTGAGTTACACACCCGCTCAGCGACAACCAACGCACTGTCGACATTCGTCTCTGGAAGAAGAATACTGAATTCCTCTCCCCCGTAGCGAGCGGCCGTATCGATATCGCGCCCGCACTCGGAAATAGCCAAGCCTACGCGACGCAACGCCTCGTCTCCGACCGGATGCCCGTAGGTGTCATTGATCGCCTTGAAATGGTCTAGGTCCAGCATCACCAACGCCACCGAATGCTGATAGCGCTGGGACCGCTGTACTTCCTGCGCCAATCGGTTCAGCAGCTCGCGCCGATTGTACAATCCGGTCAGCTCGTCGTGAATCGCCAGGCGCGTCATCTCCTCGTGCGCCTTGCGCAGCGCCTCTTCCGTCTCCTTGCGCTCGGTGATCTCTATCCAGTAACCGATGCCTTCCTGCGGGTTACCCGCGTCATCCCGAACAATGTTCAACTCGTCATGCATCCACCGATAACTACCGTCTGCATGCAGGAAACGATATTCCATAGAGTTATGGTCGTTCTGTGAAAGACTGATAGCCGAGAGCTTTTTTAAAACCCGTTCCCTGTCCTCAGGATGGATGTGGTTCGCAAAGAAGTCAGAGTCTTCCATGAACGCCTCGGGCGTGTAGCCGAGCTGATCGTAGACGCTTGCGCTGATATAAGAAGAGGCATAATCACGCCCGACCACGCCGACATAGTGGACCGCTGGGCTCATTGTCAGCAGCCGTTGCGCCTCCTCACCCGTCAGCACAGCGTGTTCATCCTCAGGGGCTTTGGTTGCCATTGCTTGACTCTCCGGTATCCCGCCGTTCAGCGCTGGGCTCTGCTCAGACTACCCGCAGGACTTGCAAAACACGGGCCGTTCTCGCGATGACCTTACACCGCAGTAGCACACGGGGTCTATGGCAAGCGGGTTCAGCAAGTCTACGGGTCGGTTACGTGCGTAAGACACGCGGAGGTTTGACGAGCCAGACATAATCCAGCCAAACCTGTACTGCGGTACGATTCACTGGCCAGCATTCCGGGGGGCATCGCTTGGCCGACTCCATCATCCAGCAGTTAGTGCACCGCAAGATGTTCCGCATCACGGCGGGGTATCTGGCCGTCGCATGGGTGCTGTGGCAGGTCGTAGACACTACTTGTCCGCCCTTTGAGTGTTCGCTGTCGTTTCAGAAGTCCATATTCTGGTTTCTTGTAGCCGGGTTACATCACGCTGGCTGTAGCTTGGGTGCACTGGCAGACAGCCACCGTGGCCGGTATCGGGTTACTGGCTGGTGCAGCAATTATGTTTTTCGTGACGCGTGGTCCAGCGATTGAGTCTGAAGCGGCCGCCGTTGCCCCTCCAGTAGCAGTCACTCAACCTGCCACCGAACCCGTCGTGGTAGTTGAGGAAAAGTCCATCGCGGTGCTGCCGTTTGAGGATATGAGTGCAGCGGGTGACCAGGGGTATTTTGGGGACGGTGTGGCCGAGGAAATACTCAACGCGCTGGTGAAGCTGCCAGAGTTACGTGTGGCTGCCAGAACCTCAGCGTTTACCTTGCGGGGACAAAGCGTCGATGTGGTTGGCGACAAACTCAACGTCAATCACGTTCTGGAAGGCAGTATTAGAAAAGCAGGCGACCGATTACGCATCACGGCGCAGTTAATCAATGTCGAGGATGGATTTCATCTATGGTCGGAGTCTTACGACCGCGAACTCACAGACATCTTTGTGGTGCAGGATGAGATTGCTAAAGCAGTCGTTGATGCACTCAAAGTCGAGCTAGGTATTGCAGCGGGAAGCTCCTTGATAGATATAGGGACGAGCAATCGTGAAGCCTATGACTGGCATCTGCGCGGCAAGGAGGCATTGGTTGCCGGAACCGCAGACGGGTTTCAACGCGGCGTCGAATACTTCAGCCATGCGATTGAGGCTGACGACAATTATGCCGATGCTCACGCCTATCTCGCTTTCGCGCACATACTGCAACATCCGTTTACACCCTACACAACGTTAGCATCGGCCATCAAACGAGCCTACTCGCGGGCCCTGGCATTGGAGCCATCACACAGTGAGGCGCTATGTGCAAAGGGACATGACACGATGTTTTCAGATTAGGACTGGGCTGAGGCGGGAAAACTATTTCAAGCTGCGACACACGACGGGAAGGTTGACGACGTATGTTTGCAAACCTATGTCTGGCCGTATCTTGCGGCGCTCGGCCAGTACGACCAGGCAATCGCAATACTCAGCGGAGCGGAGCAAGCCGACCCCTTGAATCTCAGGATTAAATGGCTGCTCGGCTTTTGTCATAATTTTGCTGGCGAGCGTGAAGAAGCTATTAACTCCCTCACGGCAGTACTCAACGCTGCGCCTGACCACGTATTCGCACTTGTCGTTCTTGCTCAAACACATCTCAACGCGGGACAACTGAACAAAGCGAAAACACCGCTTACACATTTAGAAAGTATGAAAGCCCCGAACGCTTATCAGTATACGGTGATGGAGCGGGTTGAACTGGAAGTTCTTCGTGGCAATGTAGCCAAGGCGCAGTCGGTCTACGATGAGGGACGGCGAATTGCCGAAAGTGGCGCGAACAAATCACCGTCTCTGTGGCTTACCCTTGGGTACGCAGCGTCGGGGTTAGGGCATCTAGACGAAGCGGTAACTTTGTTCAACCGCAGTTTCGAGAAGGGAGCATTTGGCATCGTTTACGCTCGCTCGTTCGTAACCTCGTACCCGCCGTATACTCAAGGCCACGGCCCGACCCTCATGGCCGACCCCGACTTCCAAGCGTTCCTCGCCAAAATGAACCTCGACGATGCGTCGATAGCGGCGTTAGAGGCGGCTGAGGCGGGGGAGTAAGTAACCCGCTATTCCCACGCAATAATCTTGTCGAAGTATCCAGAATCAGGTTTGCCTGCGACCAAGTCATCCGCGAGTTGGATGAACGCGGGGTCGTATCCCATGTGTCCCACTTGTCGCCACCAGCGGTGGGCGCGCCTGTCGTTAGCAGCAGCGGAATAATGCTGTCATAGGAGCGCCAAGCCGCTTTATCTAACAAGCCGTTTTGGTACTGCAGCCACTCGAACTCGCGGGCGCGCATCACACGGGTCAATTGTGTATGAATACGCACCTTGCTTTCCGGTGAGAGTTCCTCATCAGAGGCCAAATCAAGGAATATTTCCGGGTGCGCGGTAACGGTGCCAAGCGTGCGTTGCGCGCTCTCCAGCATTGATTGTCAGATTTCCGCCCTGACAGCCGTCGTATTCTGCTGCACCTGCATCGCCAGATATGCCAACGTAGCCAATATAGCCACTGAACTGACTATCTCACTCCATGCTGCGACTTTGGTTATGTTCATGGTTGTTATTCCTTGGTTGGGTTATTTCCAGTCAACCAATTGTTGATGCCAGTCGACGCGGACAGGGTCGGCAATCAGGGTATCCACCAGTTCGGCGAATGGCGGGGTCATTTGGTCGCGCCCCATGCCGGTCCACCACGAACGGGCTCGTTCGGCACCTAACTCAACAGGGATGGCCTGTTGATAGGCCATCCATGCATCATGGTCCAGTGCGCCGTTTTTGTACTGAAACCAGTGATGTTCGCGGGTACGCATGAACGCCATCAAAAACGACCATAGCCGTATTTTGCTTTCCATGGATATTTCGCCTTCGCTGAAATGGTCGCTGAGAATAGTCGGCCGCTCCGTGTATCTCGACAAAATCTGAAGGTCTGCATCCAGCATCGATTGCCGCGACTCCGACTTCAACAGTATCGCTGTCTGCCGCGTCTGAATGGATAGATACACCAGCGTCACCAGCACCGCTGCCGAGCTGATTAACTGCCCCCAGGTTGCTACGTCTGTCATGTTCATTTTATTCGCTCCTGTTATTGCGCCCGACCCACGCGGCGTTGGTGGAAAAAGAAGATGAGGCCGCCGATGTAGCTGACGATGAGGGCGACGACGGCGCTGTAACGTGTTATTGATATGGCAACTGGCCCCCAGGGCATCGCTGCACCGTGCCAATTGACACTCGAGGAGTCATTGGTCGCTCGTAGCGCTATTTGACCGGCGACGCCGGCAAAGTCACTTCCGGACGCTAGTATCGGGAGTACATGCTGAAGAGCCACCACCGTGAAGAGGACTACGATGACCGTCACCATTCTGGACTCCAGCTTGGCGGCGACCAAGTATGCCGCGATGAGAAATGCAAAAAGCACCGCCACATAATCCATAAATGACGATTGCAGCGTATTCAGTTGCTCGGTGAATAAATCGACCAGTTCATAATCGCTCATCGTTACTCTCCTTCTGCTGTAGTTAGTCCCGCCCAGTATCCTGCGCCTATTGGGACAAATCTATGCAAAGGGACCGAGCCGCAACGAGCGCCCTGCTCGGCATTCTTCTATCTGTTCAATAGCAGAGCGTTATTTAAACCCGTTACACGCTTGAGACGTGCGCTCGTTTGGCGAGCAGGCAGGAATGTACGACGCGTTCACCGCCTGCGCTATCCTTCCGGCATCAACCCGCCGGGAGGACAGCACATGAACATCACTCTGGAACAGGCGTCATTCATCGCGGAGATACTTGGGGGCATCGCGGTCATCGTATCGCTCATCTATGTTGGGCTTGGGGTGCGCCAGAACGCGCAAGCCGTTCGGCTGGGCGCCGGACAAGCGGTAGCGAAGGAGCTGCGCGAAGTCGTGAGTCAGTGGGTCAGTGCTGACACCGCGATTGTCATGCTGCAGGGAGCCGAGAACCCCGAGATATCGGGCCCTCAGAAACTCCAGTTCTATGCCATCCTGAATAATCTGATGCGGGTATTTGAGAACGGCTACTATCAGTTCGCCGCGGGGACACTAGAACCGACGTTTTGGGATGGTTTCAAGCGCACCCTTGCGGATGTGATGAGCACCTCCGGGGCAATGACTTGGTGGGCCGCACGCCAGCACTGGTTCAGCCCGGAATTCCGCCGATACTTTGACGAGCACATCATGCCGAGCGCGACTCTCGGATACACGCTGGCAGGCGCAGACTCGCCGTAGACCGTCTAAGCCATTTCTTAGAGCTGCAAAAACGACGATGCGTCGATAGCGGCGTTGGAGGCGGCTGAGGCGAGGGAGTAAATGGTCCGCCCTATTTCAACGCAAGCACCTGCTCCCACGTCTGCGGGTCTGGCCGGTCATCAAGCAGCGTATTCACTTCGTCGACGAACGCGGGGTTGTATGCCCGGTGGCCGATTGCGGCCCACCATTGCCGGTTTCGTTTTGGCCCCAGGGAAATCGGAATTACATTTTTGTAGGAAGCCCAGGTCGCCTCATCCAGGACGCCATTTTGGTATTGAAGCCACTGAAACTCGCGCGAGCGCATCAGTCCGACTAAATGCACGTGTAGGCGTATTTTTCTGTCCGGTGTCAATTCTTCCTCCGAGAGGTAATCACGGACTATTTCCGGGTTGTTGACCAGCGTTGCCAGCATGTCCCGGTCGCCATCGAACATCGCGTGATGGGTCTGTGCGCGTAATGCGGTCGTATTCTGCTGCACCTGAATGGTCAGATACACCAATGTGGCGAGTACCGCGATAGAACTTACTAACTCACTCCATGCTGCGACTTTGATTATGTTCATAGTTGTTGCTCCAGGGTTGGACTATTTCCAGGCCAACAGTTGTTGATGGAAGTCTGCGGTGTAGGGTTGCTCCTTTAGAAATTTATCCACCACCTCGACAAACGCCGGGGCAAACATTAGTCGGCCCATGCTATTCCATCGCGCACGGTTCCGTTGTGTGCCTAAGGTAAATGCAAGTTACGTCGCGGTTTGTTTTGTCTGAGCCGATAAATACACCAGCGTCACCAGCACCGCTGCCGAGCTGATTAACTGTGTCCAGGTTGCTACGTCTGTCATGTTCATTATCTACTCTCCAGTGATTGCGCTACGAGACCCCACCCGAAAGTTCCGGGTAATACATGTGCGGTAAGCTATCCTTACCTATCACCAAACGAGCGGAGGACACCGTGAAACCGAGTCGATGAGTCACGTAACCTAGCCCCAATAACTGGAGACGATTATGATCAGATATATTAGTACTGACTTCGAAGGCGAGATGGCCGAAGAGGTTGAAGGTGGTGCCAAGATGGAGGGCAGCTTCCTCACGCTCGATGAATTCGATGGCCTTCATGAGGTTGGCTACTTCAGAATTAGCAAAGGCTTTCAATTCACGCCCCATAGACACAAAGGTTGGTTAATCATCACTATATTGAAAGGAGCCCTTCGGGTTGAAACACTCGGCCATGAAGACCAAGTTTTTGAAGCCGGTGATACCTACCTGTACGAGCCAGGGCAAGTCCACACGGAGACGGCAGTACAAGACAACACGGTAGTGCTCGTTACAATGGGCAGTAAGGATCCGGATCGTGCCTACACGATGCGCACTGTCGAAGTGTGAGTGACACCGATTTGTGATGCCACGGCCCCGCACTCATGGCCCACACCGACTTCCAAGCCTTCCTTGCCAGAATGAACCTCGACGATGCGTCGATAGCGGCGTTGGAGGCGGCTGACTGATATCTGGCTTTTCATAGCCCAAAGGCTATATTTCTAGACAGAGAAACACCGAGCGATTGACGATGAAAAACTCAGAAGACGACGTTGTAAAGTTTGAAGCGCGTCTTAGGCGTGTACTACGAGGCGCAGTGGGCGTGGGTGCGTCCACAATACTATCGCCCTTAAACGTTCTTGCGGCCGAAACCGTGACCTACCCGTCGCCGGATAAAGTCATACCACCGGAGTGGAGCATGGGCGATTGCAGATTTACCGCAACAGGTGCAGAAGGGCCGTATTATCTAGATGACGTCGATAGCGGACGCGACATCCGAGCGTCTCAGGAAGGCCAAGATTTGCTGCTGAATTTGAACTATTTGACACTGGGCGATGTGTTCCCATCGCTGACGCAGCGGTACAGATTTGGCTCTGTAATGCCGTTGGTATTTACGGTGGTTATCCCCATGTCGATCCCGATAGATTGATTACGTCCGAAGAATGGTCTCACATGAAACCGAGCGATGCCGGTTGTTTTCTACGCAGCGTACAAATCACTGACAAAAAGGGAAACTGTGAATTCCTAACCAAGTATCCAGGGTGGTATGCGGGGCGGACTGTTGATATTCATTTGAAAGTCTATCTCAACAATTCAATGTTACTCACGAGCCAGTTGTAGTTCCCACAACAGCTTAATGATGAAGCACATGAAACAAAGCCGTATGCGCGGCATGGCAGAAACCCCTATCGCAACAAAAGTGATGTGGACATCGCTGCCTCTTACAGGGCAATGGGATGTTGGCCGACGATGACAAAGAAAGCGAACACACACGTTGCTACGTTAAAAATCAACGTGTTCAATCCTCACCCGACCGCGTAAAGCAACATTACTGTCGCCATCGCCCATCCCCCTGGCGTGTCTCTGCCCTGACAGCAGCCGTATTCTGCTGCACCTACACCGCCAGCTAAACCAATGTGGCCCGCCGTAGCGCCACCAGCACTGCTGCAGAGCTGATGAGCTGACTCCAGGTTGCTACGTCTGACATGTTCAGGGTGTTCCCTGCGTTTATTGCGCCCGACCCACATGGCGTTGGTGAAAGAAGAAAATGAGTGCGCCGAAGTAGCCAAAGACTGTCACGGCCATGGGGTTGAATGCCATAAACCGTTTTATGATAGAGGGGTGACGCGTACTACCATGCCAACTAATCCCAGATTGGCCTTCGGCAACCCTAGACAGCATCTCCTGCGTTATCCTGGTGAGGTCGCCCTGAAATGCGAAGAGGTTAAGCACTTGTTGCAAGACCGCCAATGTAAACAGAGTGACGATGATGAATACCATACTTGGTTTCAGTTTGTCGGCCACCAGATAGCCTGCGACCAGAAATGCCGTAAGCATGGCTATGAAATTCATGAAAGCAGTTTCTAAGCTGTTTACGTCTTCAGTAAACATATACACCAATTCAAAATCACTCATCGTTACTTCCTCCATCAGTAGTGAGTCCCGCCCAGTATCCTGCGCCTATCACACCTCTAAGTGGGTCATTTTTGCATGCCGATTTACAGAAGATTGGCTGGCCGGTAATTTCGACCAATTCCAATGGGCATTTGAGCACGAACGCTCTGGATTAATAATACAATTCGACACCCTTGACGATATGACGTCATCGTTCCGAGGCGGACCGTATTGAACGAGCAGGTGCTAAAGCGACCATGAAAACCTGCTTCGAATGTTGAGTGAACGGGCTATTCAAATTCGTGCGGTCTATACTTGGAACAAAATCGTGCTAGCGTCCGCACGCTATCTGATCCAATCTTGTCTATAGCAAGATTCAAGCTTCTTAAACTCGGAGAGTTCTTACGTCGCGAGTAGCGAGGCGATTTCGCAATAGCCTTCGGTAAACTATTACGATTGGCTAAAGAGGGTGACTCTGTCTTGGAGTTTCGTCAACTTCGTTACTTCGTCGTAGTGGCCGAAGAAAGAAATATCGGCGCCGCAGCCCAGCGCCTGCACGTTTCGCAGCCGCCGATCAGCCGTCAGATCAAAGCTCTAGAAGAAGAGCTCGGAGTGGTACTGTTTCTGCGCACGTCCCGCGGCGTCGAACTCACTGCAGCGGGCGAAGCTTTCCTGGAGGAAGCGAGCCGGATCCTCGCAGACGCGAGTCGGGCTGGCGAGCGTAGTCGCGCGGCGGCGACAGGGGAGTACGGTCAGCTCGAGGTCGCCTATTTCGGCTCTGCGATATTCCAGATCGTTCCGTCACTTCTCAAAGCGTTCACTAAGCAGGTTCCGGAGGCCACTATTTCTTTGACGCGCCTCAATACCCAAAGGCAAATTGATGCCGTGCGCGAGGGGCGAATTCACGTGGGCTTCAGCCGTTATTACCCGCGTGACCCGAGCGTCCAAATCGAGAGAATCGTGGACGAGCCACTCCTCTTAGCAAGTACGGCAGATGAGAACGCGCCGCGAGAGGGTCCCGTGCCCCTGTCGGCACTCGAGGGCCATCCGATCATTCTGTTCCCGCGTGAGAACCGTCCGAGCATTGCCGACGAGGTCATTTTGTTGCTCAAGAGGGCGGGCATAGAGCCTCAAGTTACACACATAACGGATGACGTGACCTCGGGTCTCGCGCTCACCGCAATCGGCGCCGGCTCCTGCTTGGTGCCGCAGTCCGTGGCCGCGATCCCTTGGCCGGGTGTGCAGTTCAATCCGCTCGCGGCGTGCGAGATCACCGCCCCGTTAAATTGTGCTTACCGCCACACCGATGCGGCGCCGATTCTCAGCAGATTCCTTGCCGCAATGCGGGACTATCTGGCCACCTCAGGGATTGATTAGTCCTGCTCGATGACCAGCTCGTCATACGTTTTACGTATGACACCCCCCTTCAGAAAGTATTGGCATGCATGGAGTTCCTGCTGTTAGATAGCTGTGGAATCCCGGCGTAGGCCGAAACCACGAGGAAGTGACCATGACCAAGCGAGAACCAGTCGATAACCGGTTATTTATTGAACAAAACGCGAACCCGGTCAACGCCACCTGAACGGACAACCCGAACCGGTAAGGTCTTGACTCCAGTCAATCACGCAAAAGGACCCCATGCTCATGAAATTTCTGAAAAACAAATGGTACTTCGCTGCCTTTGATTTCGAACTCAATCACACCTTGTTGGCGCGCCGCATCGCCGATGTACCGGTGGTTATGTGGCGCAAGGATGACGGTTCGATTGTCGCGCTGCACGATGCGTGTCCGCATCGCTTCGTGCCACTTTCCAAGGGTAATCGCATCGGCGACGAAATTCAGTGCTGGTATCACGGAATTCGTTTTGACGGCAATGGCGCCTGTACGGCAATACCGGAACAAGGCACCATTCCCCGCTCGGCAAAAGTCCGGGCGTATCCACTGGTAGAACGCCACGCCGGTGCCTGGCTCTGGGTTGGCGACCCCGCGCTTGCCGATGAATCGACAATCCCCGATTACTATTATCACCAGAGCGAAGATTGGGTTGAGCTGGGTCACGGCAGTTTATTCATCGATGGCCACTGTCAACTCGTCGTCGACAATCTCCTCGACCTGAGCCACATCGCCACCGTCCATGCCCGCACCGTCGGCAACGACCAACAGACGACGGCCGAAATTGAGTATAAAGCTGAAGGTGACACGGTTAGCGTGAACCGGTGGATCGAGAATCAGCCGCCGCCGCCTATCTGGAAGAAGGCGTTCAATAACTATCCGAAGAATGTCGACCACTGGCAGAACATGCATTGGCAACCGCCTGGCTACTTTGTTCTGGACGTCGGTGTCACGCCCACGGGAAGACCGAAAGAGGAAGGGATCTCTATCCTCAATTCCCACATTATCATTCCCTCGCATTCGCGCGGCTGCTACTACTTCTGGCAGGTCGCCCGCCGGCCGGAGTTCGGCGGACGTGTCCTGGATAAGAACATGACCGAGGCTTTGGATTCTACGTTTCACGAAGACCAAGAACTCATCAACCTGCAACAGAAGCTGCTCGATGAACTCGATATCGACGACACGGCGGAAAGTTATGACTTCCCGCTCACCGTCCAATCGGATCAAGGCGCTGTACGATCACGCCGTATCATGCAGCGGTTGCTCGAACAGGAAGCGGAGAATTCCAAGAGCAAAGCGGCATGACCGATCATAACCGCCAGGACCTGCGCACTTTCTTGAGCGACTTAGAGACCCGTAATGAGTTGTTACGCATAAGCAAACCTGCCGACGTGCAAGCGGAGATACCTGCCTTGTGTTCGCAGACGACGCAACCAATCCTGTTCGAAAATCTTCCCGGTTACAAAATCTGGCGGCTTACGGATTGCCTGGTCCGCGGCCGTGAGACACAGGCACTGGCGCTGGGCTGCACACCCGATGTTGTTATCCCGACCTATGCCGAGCACGCGGGTAACGGCCCCGGTGAAACCTGCCTTATTGACAACAGTCCGGTGCAGGAAGTGATCTGGACTGGAGACGATGCGAACCTTCGCCGCCTGCCGGTGCCCATGCCGATCGACGGTATCGCGGTTCCGCATCTGGGTTTGAAGCCCGAGGATTTCCGCACACCGATCATTACCGGTGCCATTTGCATAACCAAGAATCCCGATACGGGCGTGCATAATTGCTCCTTCACCAATGCGAAGATCGCCGGCGACCAGCGTGCGCACTGTTGCATTTTCTCACCGCACACCTTGCAGAATATTTCGGCCTACGGCGAACGCGGTGAGCGGGCGCCCATGGCGCTGGTGATCGGCTGTCACCCTGTCTACGAACTGGCCGCCGCCTACACGGGACCACATCCCGGTTACAGCGAAATCCAACTCGCGGCAGGCATGCTCGGTGAACCGGTCGCCCTCACCCGTTGCGAAACAGTAGACCTCGAAGTCCCCGCCTATGCCGAGATCGTAATGGAAGGCTTCATCGATCCGGAGCGCAGCGACTATATTCACACCTCGGGGATCTCCTCGACCCACACGCCGATGATCTCGCAAGAAATGTTTCTCGACGTCACCGCGATCACCATGCGCAAGGATCCGATTTACCGGCACATTCAACCGTGCCGATTTACCGATCACGAAGCCATTTGCGAATTCACCGTCGCGCCTATGCTGTTCAACATACTTCGGGGCAAAGGGTTGCCGGTGCACGATGTACACGTTCCGCTGAGTTCCTGCGTACATTGCGCGGTTATTCAGATGACGCCCAACGCCACGGCAGAAGTGCGTGATGCACTATTGACCAGTATGTCACTGCCTTTATTCCCGCGCCTAACGGTCGTTGTTGATCGCGATATCGACATATACGACATGGAAGACGTTCTCTACGCCTTGTCGATCCGTATGGACCCCGCTGAGGACATCGTCACCTTCGAGGGCTCCCGCTCTTTATCCATGGAGCCGATTGGAAAGACCATCCCCGGGCTCGAGGATTCCATTTACCGCACGCAGACGCGCTGCGGCTTCGATGCGACCAAACCCGGGTTGTCAGAACCGGACAGGCGCATTTACTTCGAGCGGTTGACAGCGCGGGGCAACACCGAAGTGCGTCTGGAGGATTTTCTGTCCTAGATACGGCGATCTACAGTTTCAGGCGCCGCCGAACCAGTCACCGACTGACGTCCTACTGCTTTTTTGGGGTCCTGATTTTGGGGTCAGGTCTTGCCTTTTGCTACTGATTTTGGGGTCAGGTCTGGTCATGATTTTGGGGTCAGGTCTTGCCTTTTGCGGTCTTGATTTTGGGGTCATGATTTTGGGGTCAGGTCTTGCCTTTTGCTAACATGATTTTGGGGTCAGGTCTTGCCTTTTGCTAACGCAATGCCAAAAAGCCCGACAGACACTCGATTTCCCTTGGAATTACCCGGCATCAGAATGTAGAGCAACAGTACAGTTGTGCCCAGGACAGCAAGGGGAACGTTATCAGGGCTTTGACCTATGTAATTCCGGCCTCCGCAGATGAGAGTCCGGAAGTTCAAATCGTTGAAATACCAGATCCAACAGTTGGCAAGGGTCAAGTGCTAGTCCGAGTTCACTATGCAGGGCTTAACAACTTCGATCTAGAAACCGCTAAAGGTATGCGTAACACAGCGATTACCAAGGCGTTGAAAAAATCTGTTGTCGTCTCCGGAATAGAGATGGCAGGTACGGTTGAGACCAATGGAACAAGATTCAGCAAAGGGGATCCAGTCGTTGGTTACACGCACATTTTCAAAGGGCCTTTCTTCCACGCGCCGTGTGTGGCCGTACCTGAATCCAACTTAGCAATTGTGCCGGATAATATGTCGCTTGAAGGCGCTACATCGATTGTCGGCGGCGCGCTGACATCGATCAATGCGCTCGAACGCATCGCCCATTTAAAGTCGGGGAGTCGTGTGCTCATCACCGGTGCGACGGGAAGTGTGGGTGTGACAGGTGTGCAGCTCGCCACGTACCTGGGTGCTACGGTATCTGCGGTTTGCCACTCCACACAGACCGCGTTTGCGCGATCGCAAGGCGCCATTCACACCTACGCCTACGATAACAACGAGCTACCGGAGCCAGGCAATCAGTTTTAGTTGATATTCAACACAGCACCTTCGCTCTCTTTTAGCGCCGCCAGAAAATATCTCACGTCACGAGGCCGATACATTACAACCATGCCACACCTAGATGTCACCGGATTCATGATGAGTCTGATGTCCAGACGTAAATGGGGCTATCTCATGGAGTGCGACACCGACGCGAAGCGTATGGAGCGCTTACGCGACCTACTTTCAGAGGGCGCTTTTAAGACCATGATCGACAGCGTGTATGGCCTGGAGCAAGCACCAGATACGTTCGCACGCCAGTTGCGACCGGCCAAAAAAGGGGAAATACTGATTAATTTTGTCAGCGGCTGAACGTTCGCTTCTGGGCCGATGCTACCCTCGCGGCCGGCATCGCTCGCCAATGCAAGAGAGAGAGTGGGATCACCTCCAACGCGACGGAACTCGGCACGACCTATACTCAACGTTGTACACTTTTGCTTCCCAGAAAAGATAAAAAGGCAATAGATAATGCTCCGAACTCTAGATGAACGGTCACTGGGTTGGTTGCGCTACCTTTATCGTAAATCAACCACAGCAGACAATTGGACGCGACACTCAAAACCACATCCCCACTGGGATGATGTTAGCGGAGAGCCAATGAGTTCCTGGCACCGATTCGACCTGCTCGAATCAAGTTATGCGGTGGCCTTAATGAGTGACATAACACCTGCTTGGCGGGAAGTTTACAGCACCATTTTGGATGAATTTGTAAGTCGCCATACCACATGGTGGGCCGCCTCGGATTGGATGACCCAATTCGGCGATGATCCAAATCGGGAAAACTATCCCGAGCGTTATCGTGCCCTTATCCCAAAAGCACACTGGGGAAAGTACAACGTTCCAGTTATCAACCCGCTGGACCGCGAATGGTATTGCACCCTATGGTAAGCAGATGGATCCGATTGCCGCCGATGGCAATCTGTTCTTTAAAGGTTTTTTAAACCTCCTTCTAAGTTTGCATCGCTATGTGTCAGGCGATGACAAATGGGACAAACCTTTCACGGTAATTAACGAGCCAGATCACGCATATACGTGGAGTCACTCGTCCATAGCCGAATATCTTGCTCAGCAGTGGCGAAGTAATCCAATGGGATGTCACTGTGAGAACACAAAAATCTGGCCATATTGACTGTCCGGCGCGGGCCTCGGTCTGAGGCTGTTCGATCAAATTTTCGGTAGTTCTCATCACGCCGTCTTTGAGCGCTGGTGGGAATATGCTTCCAAAAATTATGTCACCTGGGAAGGCGGGAAAGTGGCCGGCTTGGATTTCTATTATGACCCCACTGTAGATGAGCACGTTCAAGGTAAAGTTGCTCTTATTGCACCGGGTTGGTATCTGGCCCCGCAAAAGCGCCAGATCGCCGAGGCCGGTTGGCAAGCGTTAACACAGGCGGCCCGCCTATCGTCCGACGAACCCATCAGAGGCCTGGATGATCCGCGTAAATCGGTAACCCTCCTTCAGTATTGTGGAGAATTTGCGCACCCAGATCTTAAGGACCGTGTTTGGCGGGCGGCAGAAAAATACATAGAACCCCAATTAGATGCGGGAAGCGGGGAATTTACGCTCGGTTTCGGCCTCAACGAACCCTTTCCACGCGGACAATGGAATGCCCAGGCGATGGCAGGCTGGGTCTGCACAAAGAACGCTTGGTCGGAACTTTTTACTCAGCCAAACTTTAATAAATTCAAGGAGCCGACCGTCGAGGGGGTAGATTTTCCGGACTTTGCCCTCAGCGAAGCACGTTGGACAGGCGACAGTCTGCGACTCAGGGTTCATCCGAAAAATTCTGAATTGCGCGGGGAAAAGACGAGGATGCGGATAACCAACCTCAATTCGTCCAAAGGATGGTTTTGGGCCTTAAGTCGAAAACAGAAGCTGCCATACCCTTAAGGGCCGAAAAAAATAATGTTTTGATTGTGGACCTCGTGGCTGACGACCAACCAGTTATCATTGGCCAGGATTAGTTAAACTTCATTTGTTCCAACAGAAAGTTTAACGGACGCATAATTTTTCCTATGTTAAGTTCTTCAACATCATCCTGTCCTGACCTCAGTAATCTGCCGGTCTGATTTTGGGGTCACTGATTTTGGGGTCACTGATTTTGGGGTCATGATTTTGGGGTCAGGTCTTGCCTTTTGCTAACGCAATGGCAAAAAGCAAGACCTGACACGCCGTCCCCTCTCGACTTCCAAGCCTTCCTCAAAAGAATGAACCTCGACGATGCGTCGATAGCGGCGTTGGAGGCAGCTGAGGCGGGAGAATAAATAAGTCCGCCATTCGAGCGCAAGAAGCTTGTCGAAGTAAACAGTGGGGGTTACCTTACCAGAAGAACGATTTGCTGTTCTCCCGAACTAGGTAAGCCTTTGAAGCAGAACCACTGCATGGATACGCCGACGAAAAACAGCAGAATTGCAACACTTGCCGCACTTGATGAGGCAAATGTGCTCGATGATATTTACGCGCCACTGAAAGAGCTGGATCTCACGCCGGGCTGGATTGATCGTGACGTTCCTATCCTCTGGCATGAGCCCCGCAGCTCATTTCCACCGGTCCATTGGCGTTATGCGGAATGTAAACGGGCCCTGGATGCGGCGGGACGCTTGATCGGAACAGAGTTGGCGGAAAGGCGAAATCTTGTGTTGCGCAATCCGCTGGAAGGCAACAATTTCGCCACCACCAAGACCTTCGTCAACGCCTATCAAATGATCCTGCCTGGCGAAAAAGCCCGTTCCCACCGGCACGCACCTCACGCGTTGCGGGTCATTCTCGACGCAAGAGGCAGTTTTTCCGTGGTCGACAGTGAAAAGACATTGATGGAAAGCGGTGACGTCGTGCTCACACCCGGTTGGTCCTGGCACGGTCACGGCCACGATGGCGATGAGCCTGCCTATTGGTTCGACGGGCTGGATGTACCATTGACGCATTTACTGTAACCCATGTTTTTGGAGGAACACCCAGACGGCTTCCAAGACGTAGATGTATTAACACAGCAATCGCCCATGCGCTTCACCTGGTCGGATATTCAGGCACGCACAGACAAGGCGAAAGTTGATCGGGACGGATTCTTCGGTCGCCGGGTTCGACTCGACGCACCGACGATACCGACGATCAGTATTTTCGTTGAGCGGCTGGAGGCCAACCAGAAAACCAGACGGTACCGCTCTACCGCCAATGTCGTTTACGTACCGATGATGGGTTCCGGCAGCTCAACCATCGGCGGCAAAAAATTTGAGTGGCAACGTGGAGATACGTTCACGGCGCCCACCTGGAATTGGATAGAGCACGAGATAGGCACCGATACAATCCTGTTTTCCATGTCCGACGAATCGCTCATGCGCTTTGCTCGCTATTACCGATTCGAAGCCGCCGACTAGCGTGCTGGACCGGTGACCCACTGTTGCTCGGTATCAAGCACTGAGCGGTCATCTTCACACTACTGCTCCCGCAATTCCCTTTTCAGGATCTTGCCAGCGCAAGGGTTTCTATACATCGTCGACCGGCACAAGGACATGTAAAAGGCAAGACCTGACATTGAAACCGTGACACTGAAACCGGAGGAGGAGCTGCGAGCCTGCGGCGAGCGATTGGAAATCTGAGGTCGAACCTGCAACAAAAAAAGCCGGGGCCAAGGACCGAACTCATAAAACCCAGCAGCGAAAGTAATACGATACCGCGAAACGATACACCCGGAACGCGAACAACCGGCGACACTCTGTACATGCCCACTCCCCCAAATTCTGATTGATCTTAGGCTTACCAAAAAGGTGGGCATTGTCATTCAAGTCGCACATAGCCGCAACTACCGTTAGTTAAATTTTGTCCATTTGTTTCCTCATCACCCAGGCCCCGCAAGTCGGTCAGCGGCACTTCATGGGAGATGCCGCCGGTGCGGTACAGTTCTGAAACAGGGGGACAATCGGCAGCGGATCTGCTGGCATGATCAAATGCACCGGCGACATGAATACGTGGTCCAGCGGAAGGTTGCGGGAGAACGCCATGTCCAATCCGCCAGCATTGCGGAACTTGCCTAGATCCCAAAAAAGAACTTCACCGCGACCTCATTAAAATGATCCGCTTCGTCGTTCTGGACCTGGTGCCCGGCGTCCTCAAACCACTCGAAGGTCGCGTTAGGCAGCAGTTTCTGCAGTTGGTCGGCCATCTCCGGCGATGCGAAAACGTCATGGCGGCCCCAGAGAAAATGAATAGGCATGTTGAGTTTTGGAAGTCGCTCGCGCACGTCGAACCATTGACCAGCCTCGGGATCTTCCAGACGGCGTTTGCGGAAGAAGTTGAGGAAGGAAACTTGTGCCTCCTGAGCTCCTGGCATCTGCGAATACTCGTAGCGCTTCTTGAGTCTTTCCTCATCGAGGTTTTCAGGGTGGTGCATAATTCCGGTCAGAAAGTTGCGCAAACCATCCAGCGTTCCATCGAATCCGACCATGCTTTTCATCCCCGGAGTTGCACCCATCTCGATACCCATGCTGGTACCGATGGTGCCGCTGGAGACAAGGAACATCTTCTTTACCCGCCCTGGGTGATCGAGGGCGTAACGGGCGGCAATATACGCGCCAAGCGAATTGCCCATGATGTAAATTTCATCCAGACACAGCGCATCGATGAAGTTGGCGAGGTGTTCGGCCATGAACTGGTGGTTGTATTCCTTATCTGTCGGCTTGTCGGTTAAACCGAAGCCGATTTGGTCGGGGGCGATAGCATGCCCATGCTCGCCGATAGCATGGATGTTGTTGTAAAAACCAAATTCCGCTGCGGCGCCCGGCCCACCCCCGTGGATCATAATCACTGGCATGCCGTCGCCCCATTCAATGTAATGGGTCTTGTACAGGCCCGCCCGTACATAACGGGAAAAGAATATAGGATCCGTGCTCATTGTTGTGCTCCTCGGTTTATTGTTCTTGTCGCATGCTGGCGAGATTTCAGTAGTCTATTTCAATATCATCCACCGGATCGCCGTATCGATGCGGCTGCAGGCCCTTGATGATCTTGTCCGTTGGATCCTTTGCACGCAAGCCATACGATTTATGCTTAGCAGACACGGTGATTTTCAGCAGGTAAGGTCCATCTCCGTTCAGATACAACGAGACCGCCTCGCTGATTCAAGCTTGAGAAATTCCTTTGAATGGGCAGCGGATACGTCGCATTTTTCTCAAACAGATCATTTTCTGAATTTGTGCTCGACTCAGTCGGAAGGGATATCTACGATAGTCGGTATGACTATGCTCCGCGCAAGCCCTGAGCTTCAAGCTGCAATTCGCCAGTCACCGCGACCCGATAGGTCCTTTGGGATTCAACTCGAGGAACCCGGGCGTGAGGTGTTCGGCCTTCTCGAGCTTGACGTAATGATCGACCCAGTCAATGCCCTTCTCGGCGAGCAGCAGCCGGATTTTCTGGCAGCACGGGGATTCGCTGTGGTGATAAAACTCGAGGGCCACGGATTCTGGACAACTACTCTGCCGGCTACCGAATCAGGTGATAGTTCGTCATTCGCATCTTTCGATCTTGCTACGCAGTCAGGCTCGGTCAACCCGCCTGCTTTCCACCGGGCTTGTTTCCGATTTTGAACATGCGACCGAACATGCTGCGGAAATACATACCACGGCAGACTTCAGAGCGTATCGATACATGCAATTTTCCATTGAGATCCTCCCCGTTTCCATTCTCGCCGCTCGAACCTGGTCTAAATTATTTTGGTATTTTGCCTAAATATTATATATGATCCAACCCATATTCTAAGTAATTCGCAAATATGCTAATTGTTTTGAGTTTTTTGACCAAATTATAACCTTCAGCACATTGAAGAGTGCAGCCACCATGAAAATGTTGTTTCAGCGCTTGCGTGCCCTGAGAAACCCGCGTCAGACGACCCGTCGGCGCAGTCCAATGGTTGCTGCGTTTTACTCTCGGCGGGACTTGCTTAAAGGTCTGTTCTCGAGCGTTCTAGTTTCGAGCTGTAGCACCCTACTGATACCACTGCGGGTGTTTGCCAGATCAGAGAACCTCGCCGCCATTGAGACATTACGCGCCAGTGTCGAAGGCTCTGTCATATCCGCCAATGACGAGAAATATGAAATTTACCGCTTGGCACTGGTATGGCAGATGTTCAAGCCCCGCCGTTATCCAGCAATCATCGTGCAGGCCGCCTCGGAGACAGACGTCATCCGCACTGTAAAATTCGCACGCCAGCACGATTATCAGGTAAGCATACGTTGTGGCGGACACAACTATGTCTCGTCATTTCTTGCTGATGGGACCCTCGCACTCGATGTCAGTCGACTACAGGGTATTGATGTCGATCCGTTACGCAGGACGGTGAAGGTCGGGCCGGGAGTTCATAGCAGAACTCTGACAGAGGAACTGGCGAAGCATGATTTTGCATTCCCCGTTGCTCACCCCGGCAGAATAGCGATGGGAGGCTATCTACTCGGTGGCGGCCAGGGTTGGAACGGCCCGGCCTGGGGCGGGGCCGCTTGCCTGAATATCGACGCAGTCGATGTTGTGACGGCCGAAGGTAAACTAATCACCGCGAACCTGCAGGAAAATACAGATTTGTATTGGGCCGCCCGCGGCGCGGGACCCTGTTTTTTTGGCGTGGTCACCAGTTTTACGCTCAAACTTTATGACAACCCGAAGTCGATTTTGCGCAGTACCTATGTCTGGCCGATCGAAGTCGCGTCTGAGGTTAGCGCGTGGGCTTACAACAAAGCCATGGCTATACCGGATTTTGTAGAAACGTGGTTTTTACTCACCGCCGCTCCTGCAGCGGATACGGCCAACGGGCAAACTGGGCCATCGGGGAAGATTTGCATTGTGCAGTCGACAGCGTTTGCCGGTGATGAGGCATCAGCGCGGGCGGCGTTGGCACCTTTGGCCGATGCCGAAGAGGAGTTACAGGCAACGTGCCTTGACAAGCATGAGTTTGAAAAAACCTCACTATTGTCCTTACTTGATGAAGCAGATGCAGTATCACTGCCGTGGCACTATGCCGCCGACAACATGTGGACCGACGACCCACCACAGGCACTGACCGCCCAATTAATCGCTCACATGGATGCTATGCCATCGGACAAGTCATCTATCATTTTCGTCCTCAAACCACATGACGAACAGCGTCCAGGCGATGACCTGCCAATACTGGGCAATATTTACTTTCTCTGTTTTAACGTGTGGACGGACCCAAAACAAACCCAGGCAAATATTGAATGGCGCGATCAAACCATGGCCCTGGCGACGCCCTATAGCAAGGGACATTACATCAATGAAGCCGATTTTCTTGCCAGGCCGTCCCGGGTAAAAACTTCGTTTTCTGGATCCGGCTGGGAGAAACTGAACAGCCTCAGGGATAAACACGATCCGGAACATCTTTTTCACACACCGTTGGATTAACCGGTTGGAGAACAATTCAGATGCTGGTGACTTATAGCGCTTACATTTTGAAACAATGCTTATTTCGCCGGGTAGTGCCCCTATTAATTGTGATTCTGCTGGCATCGCCCGCTGCGCTTGCACAACCTGATTGTAAAAAAGGGACCATCATGTCGGACTCTGGCCTCTCGGTTCTCGAACAGGCACCGGCAGGTGAAGTCATCTACTACGGCGAAGATTCCTCGCAGTACGGCGAACTGCATCTACCAGAGGGTAAAGGACCGTTTCCAGTCGTTGTAATGCTGCATGGTGGATGCTGGCTGGCGGAATTTGACATGAACCACATGCGGGCACTCGCCGGGGCGATACGTGATGAGGGTTACGCGGTATGGAATATCGAGTGCCGACGTGTCGGACATCCCGGTGGCGGCTGGCCTGGTACCTTTCTCGATGTCGCCGCCGCCGCCGATCACGTGAGAAAACTCGCGAAAGAATACCCGCTGGACATGAAAAAGGTCGTGGCTGTGGGTCACTCCGCTGGCGGTCACCTGGCCCTGTGGCTGGCCATCAGACATAAACTTACTCGCGAAAGCGAAATTTACACCCGCAATCCGTTGCCTTTGAAGGGCGTGCTCGCTCTGGAACCCGGTACCGAACTGGAACTTAATTACCATAACCGGATTTGCGGGCATGTCATCAACGGCTTGATAGGCGGCAGTCCAAAGCAAGTGCCAAATCGCTACCGTGATGCATCACCCAACGCACAAATCCCACTAGGGATTCCTCATACTATTCTGGTCGGCTGGCTGAGCGGTTTCGGAATACTCGGATCGTCCTACTATTATTCTGCAATAGAGGCTGGCGATAAGCAGGTGACGCTGGTCGAGGCACCCGAATCCGGTCATTTCGAAATGATCAACCCAAACTCAAGCACCTGGCCCATTGTTCTGGATGCCGTAAAGGCACGCTTCAGGTAACAGGCCCGCGCAGCGTATTGCTAACATCGGCTGATATGCAACCACTGACGAGAATGATTGTGCCGGCAATCAAGACGACTCTGGGCATTTGACTATTGACTCCAGTTAATCGTGATACGAGTTACAGGAAAGTGACTAATGACTGAGGCTACAACCCTAACCAGGCCCGCTGTGCGTTCAAAACATTCCAAAACGAGGAAAGGTGAGGAACGCAGGAAGCAGATACTGGAAGCCTGTAAAAGGGTACTTGCGAAAGAGGGCTGCATGCGTTTCCAACTGCGAAATGTAGCAATCGAAGCCGGTTTGAGTCTCAGTAACGTGCAATATTATTTCCCCACCAAGGAAGAGTTGGTCAGGGGGTTAATGGACAATATCGCTGAATTCTATCTTCAGGAAGCCGAGGAACTACGTGGCTGCGATACGGAAACGCCCATTGATAGATTTCTCGCAATGATGGACTACCTGGTTAACATGATAAAGGATCCTGAGGAAAGGTATTTCTGGATCCAGCTATGGGCCTTCGTTGGTGCAAGCGATCCTGATAAGAACAAGTATTTGAGCGAAATGTACCTGACCGACATAGCCAATATCAAAAATGTGCTTCAGGACATTAATCCTCTTCTGACAAAAGGTGTCGTACAGCAACGATCAACGATGATAGCGGCGATGGTCGAGGGGATGATGCTGATGTTCGATGACGCTGACGTGGATCTGAAGGAAAATGAAGAAAGCATTGCGATACAACTAAAAAAGCAAGCACTAAGAATAGCCATGGATCCCTGAATGCTGTAATGCTTGCGGAATCCGGTGGTTGTGGGAAAGGGGCGGGTCCGATCGTTCTCGATAGAGGTTCGCCAGGTCATCGGTGCCGATGGAGCAGGATATCCCCGCGGGTTTGTTAGCGGCAACCGAGGTTAATAGAGCCAATCTTAGGGCTGAATGAAGAACCAGTTTCGCGGCGAGCTGCGAAACTGACTACTTTTACCCCTCATCCTGGCCTTCTCCCGCAAGGGGAGACGGGACTCCTGGTTTTGGCCCCTTGCCCCTGGCGGGTAACAAGTTATTGTGAGATGAGCCTGATTTAGTCTCTAACATCGGTAGTCAAGGACAATCAGCGCGGGGAATCGTCAGGCCGAACACAGCCGTTTCGTCAGCGCCAGGCACGCTAACTCGCTGATTGCTAAAGAATGGTAAAATATTCTGCGGTCTCTAGAGGGTAACATCCTGCCTGCGCCGCAGTAAATCGAATAACAGATCCGCGTCCGGTAAAATTATCCAGATCATGGCGGTAAACGTTCACCGTAACGCATTACAACCGGGCCACGAGCTACATTGGTACGGTATCAAGAAGATCCTGGGTCAGGGGGGCTTTGGGATCACCTATCTCGCGCAGGATTCCAACCTGCACCAGCGGGTCGCTATTAAGGAGTACTTGCCAGTCGAGCTTGCCGTGCGCGAGGGCAATCGTACGGTGCATCCGCTCTCCGAAAAGCACCGTGAACAGTTCAGCGCCGGACTGAAGCGATTCATTAAGGAAGCCAGGACGCTTGCACGGTTCAGGCATCCCAATGTGGTTCGCGTCCTGAGCGTTTTCGAAGAGAACAACACCGCTTATATGGTGATGGAATACGAACGTGGTCAAAGCCTGGAGGCGATTCTCGATCGCCGCGGGACATTACGCGAAAACGAGTTGCAAAAGATTGTGTTTCCCATCATGGATGGTTTGGAGCTCATCCACAATGCAGGGTTCATCCACCGGGATATCAAGCCCGGCAACGTCTATATTCGGATTGATGAAACCCCCGTGCTACTCGACTTCGGTTCGGCCCGCCAGGCGGTAGGCGCGCAAGCTGAAGTAACTTCCATGGTGTCGCCCGGTTATGCACCGTTTGAACAGTATTCGACCAAAAGCGAACTGCAGGGACCCTGGACAGATATCTACGCTTTGGGCGCAACGCTTTACCGCGCCGTAACCGGGGCTCCACCAACCGATGCGGTCGATCGCAGTCAGGAAATCCTGCTTTCGTCGAACGATGATTTGTCTATTAATCAAACCACCGAGCCCGGCAAATACTCGCAACGCCTGTTGATGGCGATAGATCACGCGCTACGCTTCAATTACAAGCTGCGTCCGCAGACAATCGCCGAATGGCGCGCCGAATTGCTAGGCCAAACAAGCCCGACGCCGCGTCAGGTCGACGAAGAGCTGTTAAGCGTAGCCGCCACCCCTCCCGGTAGACCGGTTGATTCTGATCGCACAAATTTCGGCGCGTCGTTTCGCGTCCCCACTCCCGCCGAGCCACCTGCGCCAGCACCCCAAGCTGAACGCCGGCGCCGACCGGTCCTGTGGTTGTTACTTTTATTTCTGCTGTTAGGTGTCGGTGGCTGGTATGCCGTGCAGAATGAATGGTTGGCGTATAACGGCGACTGGCTGACAAAGATAAAATCGCTGATCCCCCAAACCGAAGTCGATGCACAGTCCAAAGTCGACGCTTTAATAGCGGCAACTGAGCGCGGCGACCTTGCGGCCGTGCGGGAGCTTGTCACGCAAAAAGTCGCCCTGAACTCTTTGGATGCTAATGGCTGGACTTCATTGATGACGGCCGCTTTACAGGGGGATATTGAAATAGTGCGAGCGCTTCTTGCAGCCGGTGCCGACCCCAACATCGCCGCTCCGGACGGTACCACAGCGTTGATGGCCGCGACCTTTGGTGGAAATCCCGACACCGTCGCCGAATTGCTCGGACAAAACGCTGATCTGGCCGCGACCGATGCAGAAGGAATCGATGCGCTAACCTTCGCAGAACGTCAGGGCTACACGGAAATTGCGGCATTGCTGGTTGCCGCCGCTTCTGCCACCCAGGACCCTCTCACCACCAAAATCATGCTGTTGTCGGCCAAGGCGAAACGCTTCGTGCGTACCGGGCAATTGGTGACGCCCCCGCGTGATAACGCACTGACGTCTTACCAACAGATCTTACAAATGCAACCAGACAATCAAAGCGCACTATCGGGCATTCGCGAAGTTGCCGATTTATTGGTCGATGAAGCACGAGGTGCTTTAAAAGCCGGCGATGCCGAACTGGCCACCAGCCTTTTGGATGCTGCAAGTGCAGCCGCTCCTGGGCGAGACAGCGTAAAACGGCTACGGCGGGAATTGTCGGCACGCGAGCGCAACGCCCAACGCATGCGCGAAGAGCAGCGTCAGCGCGAAAACGAACAGGCCGCAGAGCGCCAACAGCGTGACGACCGCGAGCGCTTGGAAAACGCAATAAATAGCATGCAATAGTGCAATTTTTCGCAATTTGCGAACTCGATCGCGAAGTCGTGGTTTAGGGACGCCAACAACAAGCTACAATGTGTGTTATCGGTACTTTAATCCGATAGTAGTCTGCACCATGTGACAAAGGAGACAGGGCAATGATGAACGTGAGTCAAAAAGTCTTATGCGTCGACGACCAACAGGAGATTCTCGATCTCTTGACCAAGCAACTCGATGCAGACTTTGACTGCGTGTTCGTTAGCCACGCCGGAGAAGCACTTGCGGTTTTCGATGACGAAGGCCCGTTTGCGGTGGTCGTCGCCGATTATGAAATGCCGGAAATTGATGGTGTCGAGTTCTTGCGTGAAATAAATCTGCGTTCGCCCGACACGGTTCCGATGATGCTAACGTCGCACAATGAACTTGATGTTGCCATCGCGGCCCTGCATGAAGGCAATATATTTCGGTTCATGCGCAAACCCTGGGATGTAAAACACCTGAGGTCATACATCGAAGACGCTCTGGAACAGTACCGGCTGGTCGTGACGGAACGTCAGCTCGCGGTGGAGTTGGCAAGCTCAAATGCCAACCTGGCCAAGAAAGTGGCACAACTGAACGAACTCAACCACTTGCTTGAGTATTGGGTTGAATTCAGCCCTGCCGTCATCTACAGCGCCGCGGTAGAGAAAGACGGTTTGCGGCCGACTTATGTCAGTAAAAACTTTTCGCGGCTCTCGGGCTATGAGCGTACTGAGATGGTCGTCGATCCGGGTTTCTGGCTGCAAAATGTCCACCCTGAGGACGCTGCGGCCTCCCAAGACGCCCTAAGCCAAGGCATAGCCGATGGTTCCGAAGAAGTGGTACGAGAATATCGGTTCAGGCACCGCGACGGAGAATACCGCTGGATATACGACTCGTTTCGAATCATTCGAGACCCCGGCGGAGAGCCACTAGAGATCGTTGGTGCCTGGGTCGATATCAGCGACCGCAAGGTGGCCGCTTAGCGCGGAGGACGTCGTTTGTGTTCTACGGGCTAGTTCTGGCGCGACAGCTTGCGGCTGGTCGTCGCCAAACGTTCGATCAGAATCTGTTGGAATCGCCTGTTGAGGCGCATTTGTACCGGTAGCGAGGCCCACTCCTTGATCGGCGCATCCACGCGCATCAATGCAACGTTGTTGGCCGCGTTAACCCTCGCAGAGCGTTTATCGCCCGACAGGTATGCCATTTCGCCGAAGCACTCTCCTTCGTTGAGGGCCGCTATTTCCTTGCCTGCCCGCATAACGGTGACCTCCCCCGCCAGAATCAGGTAAAAAGAAGAGGTCTGCTGGCCCTCCTCTATGATCGTAGTTCCAGCCTTATAGCTCTCCCACTCGCTTGCGTTAATGAACTCTTTGATCTCCGCATCCGAGAATCCCTCCATAAAATCAAGCGCCTTGGCGCGTGCGAGCTTCTCATCGTCAGAAAGGCCGAACAGTGGGTTGTCGAGATCCGACAATACGTTGTCCAGATCCGCTGCCATATCGGCGCCGGTCTTATAGCGGTCCTCAATGGATTTCTCCATAGCCCGCCTGACCAGGTCTGCGAAGGACTCCGGGATCTCGGGACGAATTACACTTACCGCATCGGGATTTTTATTCAATACATTATTGAGTAAACCGGAAATCCCTTTCGCGACGAACGGCTGTACACCCGTCAACATTTCGTAGGTCACCACGCCTAGGGAAAACAGATCCGATTGCGAAGTGATGTTTTCGTCTTTGGCTTGCTCAGGCGACATATAAAGTGGAGATCCGAACCAACCCAGAACCTGTGTCTGATCCGCCTTGGTGCGCTGTGCGATTCCGAAGTCCACGATTTTAACCTCGCCCTGGTCATTCAACATGATATTGGCAGGTTTGATGTCGCGGTGAGTGATCCCGTGCTCATGCGCATAGTTCAGCGCCAGCGCACATTTCTTGACGTGCTCAGCGACGGTGCTGATGGGTAACAGTGTTTCCTGGGTGCAAAACGATTTCAAATCATCGGCATTCTCGATGAATTCCATGACGATGTAGGGCTCGCCGTCTGCGTCACCAGCGTCATAAACTCGGAGGATATTCGGATGATCCAAGGCGCCCGCAGCCCGCGCCTCGTTAAAGAACATCTTGCGCGCTTGGAGGGTTGCCTGGTCGTCGTCGTCGCCGGTGTCCTGCGTGCTTATTTTGATGGCGACTTTTCGATCAACAAAAGGATCGTGACCGACGTAAACGATGCCCATGGCGCCTTTACCGGCGATACCGGTGACCGAGTACTTGCCGATTTTCTCGGGCAGTTCATCAGCCATGGTCACGCAACCTCGCTGAGATCCGTATGTTCAAATACTGCGGATCCCTGCGCATAGTCCACTCCAATCTCTTTCAATTTCGCCAAGACTTCGGGTGAATCGACCTGTTTCGCAATCGTCTTCTTGCCGGTCAGGTGGCCGATCTCGTTGATCGACTTTACCACGGCGTAATCATTCTGGTTTTTATCGATATCTTGTACGAAGATACCATCGATTTTCAAATAATCCACGGCCAGTTGGTTCAGGTGCCCTTTTGCAGCGTCTTCGCTCCCAAACTGATCGAGCGAGAACCTGCAACCGAACTCCTTCAGCGTGCGAATAAAACGTTCAGCTTGTTCCATGTGTTCAACGGCGGCACTCTCGGCAATCTCGAAACAAAGTTTTCCCGGCGGTACCATGGTCTCGGTCAGCTTGCTCCAAAACGAATTCCATTAGTCCATCTTGAGCCAGAGAATGTCCGGACAAATTAATGGAACAGCCTCCGAGGGAATCCAGCGCGGCACGGTTGGCCGACATCCACAACAGCGCTTCACGAATGACCAGCCGGTCCAAGGCGCAAAACTGCTCCTTTAGATCGCCAACCTGGCCCAGGTCTTCCGGCAACAAATAAACAATACCTTCCGATTCACGGCCAAGCAGCAGTTCACAAAACGGCTCCGCATGCACATCATCGCCTAGGGCAATCACCCGTTGGCTACGCATATCCACCTTCTGGCTGCTCAGCAGGTCTGAAATCCATCCTCGCCAATCGAATTTCGGCTCCGGCGTAGACTCATTGGATTGATAGATCTTGACTTGATGATCATCCGCTTTTTTCGCCGCCTCGGCGGTGGTTTTTGCCTGCTCGAGGAGCATCTCGACATTTTCTGTTCAACGACAATTAAAACTTTCGGGTAGCGACAATTAAAAGTTTCGGTTTCTGAGCCTCGTTTCGGGTCAGATAGGCTCTCCTCCAAAGGAGGGGAGCAGATGGTTACAGAGCAACAGGTGAGGCGACTGATGTCGTTGATAGGCAAGGGGATGGCGCTGTCGACGGCAGCGTTGAAAGCGGGAATGAGCGAGCCGACGGCACGCAAATATCGCACGCTAGGGAAGCGGCCAAGTCAGGTGCGCCAAGCGCATCACTGGCGTACCCGCTCCGATCCGTTCGTGGAGGTGTGGTCTGAGGTGGAAGGGCTGCTGGAGCAGGACAGCGGTCTGCACGCGAAGACGGTGTTTGAGGAGCTCAAGCGCCGCTACCCGGGACGGTTTCGGGACGGTCAATTGCGAACCCTGCAGCGGCGTTTTCGAGATTGGCGAGCCCGCCGGGGTCCGGCGCGTGAGGTGTACTTTGCCCAGGTGCACCGGCCCGGGGAGCAATCGCAATCGGATTTCACCGATATGCGCAGCGTGTGTGTGACGATCGCGGGGGCGCGTTTAGTGCACCTGTGTTACCACTTTGTGCTGACGTATTGCAACTGGGAGTGGGTGGCGGTGTGTTATTCGGAGACCTTCGAGGCACTCTCGGAAGGACTGCAAGGGGCATTGTGGCAACTTGGCGGGGTGCCGCGCGAGCATCGCACGGACAATCTCTCAGCGGCGACGCACGAGTTACGCAATAGCCGTGGACGGGGTTTCACGGCACGCTACCGGGAGTTGCTTGAGCATTATGGGTTGGTTGGGTCGAAGAACTACCCCGGCAATGCGCATGAGAACGGTGATGTGGAATCGGCGCACGGTCATTTCAAGCGCGCGGTTGATCAGCGGCTGCGCCTGCGGGGCAGTCGTGATTTTGAGTCACTCACCGCGTATGAAGCATTCCTCGAGGCGGTGGTTGCCGAGCGTAACGGTGGCCGGGGGGACCGGTTGACGGACGAGCGAACGAAGCTCAAGGCGTTACCGGTACGCGCGCTGCCGAGCTGTCGGGAGCTGGTGGTACGGGTGAGTCGATGGAGCACGATCCGGGTGGTGAGCAAGAGCTACTCGGTACCCTCGCGGCTCATCGGTCCACCGGGTCCAGGTGCGGCTGTATTCGGCGTACGTGGAAGTGGATTACAACGGTGAGCGCGTGGCGCGTATTGAGCGGGTGGCATGGTCGCGGTGCGGTTCCATGTTGATTACCGGCATGTGATCCACTCGCTGGTGCGCAAGCCTGGTGCGTTTCAACGCTATGTATACCGGGAGGCGCTGTTTCCCGCGTTAGTCTTCCGGCGCTGTTACGACACGTTGTGTGAGCGGGCACCGAGCGGGGCGGATTTAGAGTATCTGCGGATTTTGCAGTTGGCGGCGACGACGATGGAATCGGTGGTGGCGAGCGCATTGACGCAGTTGCTGTCTGCCGGGGAGTTGCCCAGTTACGAACGCGTAAGAGCGGTGGTGACACCGGAGCAATTACCTCATTGCCCGGCGCTCACGATCGCGATGCCAGATCTGACGACGTACGATGCGTTGATTGGCGCTGGGCGCACAGTGTGATGGGCGCGCAGACGTTGGAGCTGCGGCTCAAGGCGTTTCGCCTGCCGTCGTTCGTAGCGCATTACGTGACGTTGGGTGAGCGGGCGGTGCGTGAAGGCTGGGATCCGGTGCACTATCTCGATGAGCTGACGGTGATCGAGGCGAGTGAACGCCAGGAGCGGCGTATGGCGCGTTTATTGCGGGCCTCGAAGCTGCCGCGGGACAAGACACTATCCACACTGGACACGCAGCGGTTTCCGGCGACGGTGCGTACGCAGCTTAATCGGCTAAAGAGCGGGGAGTTCCTCGAAGGTGCGACCAACGTGTGCATCTTCGGCAATCCCGGTACGGGTAAGACCCACACGATGGCCGCATTGGGCCATGAGCTGGTACGCCAGGGACAGTCGGTGTTGTTCACCGCGGTGTCGTCGCTGGTTGAGCGGTTGCTCGAGGCGAAACGGGACTTACGATTAACACGCGAGCTGAAACGTCTGGACAACATCGACTGCCTGGCGCTGGACGACATCGGCTACGTGCAGCACGACCGTGCCGAGATGGAAGTGCTGTTCGCACTGTTCGCTGAGCGCTACGAGCGCAAGAGCGTGATGATCACCAGCAACCTGGTGTTCTCGAAGTGGGATCAGATCTTTAAAGATCCGATGACCACCGCCGCGGCCATTGACCGGGTTGTACATCACTCGGTGATCCTGGAACTCGATGTCCCAAGCTACCGGGCACAGGCGGCGAAACGCCGTGCACGTAACACCACGAAGCGCTCCGATGGAACTGCGTGAATGGGTGTGCAAGCCCGATTTGGAGGGTGCCTCTGCTATGGGTAGCGTTGTGATCGCCGCTCACAGCGACTTTGAGGCGGTCGATTGCCGAACGCGAGACTCAAAAACGCGAGTACGGACTTACGATGGGCAGAATAGCAGCACGTCGGTGGCGATCGAAAATTTTAATTGTCGCGACCGAAAGAAATGGTTGACGCCAGACAATTTTCAGCGGCTGCACTGATTGCTACCAGGCCGACACTTGCGGGCAATGAAAAGCGTTCATCCTTCCAACGGACCCGAAGCTTCCCAGTCGTGCGCTCAAGCGCTTGTGCGGTCTGCTCTGCTTTGTCTACGCCAACACCGTCAAACAGCAACCCAAATTCATCGTCTCCGAGCCGCGCGAGGGTAGCCTCGCCTTCCACGCGTTTGGCAATCAAGTTTGCAAGCTTCTTGATCAGACTGTCACAGGCAGATTTTCCGGCCTTGGAAATGACTTCACCGATACCATCGAACAGGACCGAGACCAAAACATGCTCGCTACCCTCGTGTACGTCGTCGAGTATCGCCTGCTCCAGTTTGGTGATGAATTTTTTGCGATTCAACAGCCCGGTCAACGGATCCTGCAACGCCTGATGGCCGATCTGATCGTGCATTTTGAACAAGGCAGAATTCTGCGCCCTGTCCATTGCCGGCAAACCGTCACTCGCCAACGGTATGGCCGAACCCCGGCGCAACTGCATCGCCAATTCTTGCAGCGTCATACTCGCTGCTTTCTTGGCATTGCGGTCGATGAACACAAAAGGATTGTAATCCTCGCCGATCCATCCCAGCGTAAAATGCCGAAACTTCTTGCCACGCTTGATGCTCAGTTCATCACCGGTCTTGAGTTGCTTCGCCCGGTTCAGCCAGATCGCCCATTCCGTGGCCACCTCTTTGGCAGGACTTCGGCGATCACCGTCCTTGTGTCTGGATTTGATTAATGCCTGCTGCGCCTCACATTCCGCAACAAAGTCAGTCAGGTTTTTCTCATATTCCGCCGCGTGTTCGCTTGCCAATACTTGCATTTCGCTCAGGGCATCGCTGAACACCTGGGGTTTCGCATCAAATTGCTGACTAATACGTTCGGCCACCTGATCCAACGCACGTTCCACTTCGACCTGGCGGGGGGAGCCCTGCGCTTTAGCCTGGTGTTGAGCCATCTCGTTCACAACCTGCCGAGCCGGATGGGCACTATCACCGAGAAATTCGTCGTCTACTACCGCAAGTTTATAAAGCGTCGTGCGGAGCTTATTTATCAGAGGCTTTGCTTGTTCAGGAAACTCCTCGTCGGCATTGAGCGAATCCAGGACTCCGGCGACCATATCGATGGCATCGCTCTCGCGCGCGCCGAGTTTCTTGCCTGCCTCCCCGCCCTGCGATCCGAGCACCGCCTGCAGGCGGTGCCGAAAATCTTCGCCTTGACTCTCCGCTCCCCACGGACCTGCGTCTTCCCGGTCCAGCATGGACATGGCATTGACGACGTCCTGCTGTGAAAAGGCCGGCGCTCCTGTTGCCGCTAATGCCGCCGACTGGCCGGACCCGGCGACACCCATTTGGCGCTGCAGTCCCAGTAAGGTTTGCGCTATGCCGAAAGCGCCATGACCGCCACCCGCAACGGGCGTCGGCGCCACCGCATCAGCCATCGCTGGCGTCTGCGGCATCGCTGGCGGCGCGGCGGGCGCCATGGCCACTCCCGCGGGAGGGTAGCCGGGCTGTGGGGGCATTGCCGCTGCCCCTGGGTGCTGCCCATCAGCCGGTGAGCCTGCGTATTGCTGAACGCCCGCGGCAGGCGGCATCTGTGGATAGTTACCAGCGAAACGGGCGTTTTGCCCAGCAGCAGGCGGCATTCCCTGTGGATAGTTACCAGCGAAACCAGCGTTTTGCCCAGCAGCAGGCGGCATTCCCTGTGGATAGGGATTTCCACCAGAATCAGCGTCCGGCTGATTGTCGAAATTCTGCTCTTTCGCGTTGTCCGCGGCCTCGCTGCTTGCTGTATCTGTGCGATCGACTTGGCCTGGGCGTCTCGCACGCCGTGGCGCTTGCACCTCTGTCACGCTCTCGACCGTGGGCAGGACACCCGATTTTATCAACTGGTCGTTCAATTCGTCGTATAACGTTCCGAGCGCCGGTATCACGATGTCTTCCAATACTTCATAAGTAACTTTGGACTGTCCGGGCGCAAGCTCTAGCCGATGCAAGCCGTCAGAGAAAGCCTGACAAACCGACGAAGGTCCCACTGGATTCCCACTTCGGTCAACCACGCGGCTGATTAGAAATGAAAGACGGCGTTCCAGCGCGTAGAGTTGCTCTTTATATCGGGGCTCTGCTCGGGAGACGATGTCCGCAACTGTCAAAAAATCCTCGAATTCGTGCTCGTCAACCAGTGACAAACTGCTTTTTGCGCTATCGTCGGTTTGCGTTTCAGTGTTTAGCGGCTCACCAATTCGATCGAAAGCTTCGATGACGCCATGTTGAATCTCCGTTTGCAGGGATTCCGCATTCTTTTTAATTATCAATTGAAAATCGAAAAACCCACGCTGTTCGATGTTATTCGGCGCATCCCGCGCACATAAAAAAAGGAATTCGTCCAGGCGTGAAAAGTAGCTCTTGAGCTGCGCGCCGATATGTTTCTTGGTGATTGCCTTGATGCCAGCGATTACATCATCACTATCGAAATCACGCGGCGCGCCTTGGTCAGCGGCTAACTGCGCTTGTTTATGCGCCAGCGCATGCGCTTCGATAGCCGCTAAAACGGCTGGATCAACCTCGCTGAACGCGACACCGACGCCTGCAACAAGAACCCGCGCGACATTTGCCTGCAAAACGTGTTCAGACGCAGCCAGGGTAAACGAAATGGACAACGTATCGCCTTGCGCTAAACCCGCACCCGGGCCCGCGGCCCAAGCCAGGAACATACCTCCGCGGCAAAAGTCCGTTATCGTGCACGGTAACGAGGAAAAGCTGGAGCTACTCAGCGAGGCTTTTAGATCGATTACGTGCCGTTCATGGCGGCGTTGTTCTTGCCCTGGCGCTCGGGATCCGGGATCGGGATTGTCTGTTGATGTCATCGGTAGTCGGACTACAACATCGGCAATGCCAAACTCTGTTGGATGTTCAAGCTGTACGGCAAGCACTCAAGCGGCTGATTGTGCCGATGAAACCGCCAAATGCGTGGCCGTTACGACTAGTTAGTCTAATACAAACAGCCTTGGGATACATCTAAGCCCCCACCAAACACGCGCCCAAACAGATAGTTAGCTAATTAAGCTTCACGAGGACATTCAAAGCGTTGGGCGACCGCCTCCCATGTAGTTGCCGCAATAGTTGGAAACACGTACGTGAGACCGATGTCCGTCGCCGAGCACCTGGGGGGCTCCCGGCGAGACGATTGCTGGCGCCCTGACCAGGATTCGAACCTGGGACCTACGGCTTAGGAGGCCGTCGCTCTATCCATCTGAGCTACCAGGGCGGGGAAGTAGCGCATTTTGCTGCTAAAAATCGGGCGGCTACGGATAACTTATCCGATAAACGACGCCATTGGCGTCGTCGGATAATAGCAAAGAACCGTCGCGCATTATCTCCAGATCAACCGGACGCCCCCAGTCTTCGCCGTCTACCAGCCAACCATCGGCGAACGGTTCGTAGGTCACTGGCTGGCCGGCTGTGTTCAATCCTACCTGCGTTACCCGATACCCCGTCTTATCGCTGCGGTTCCATGACCCGTGCTCGGCGATGAAAATTCGATTGTGATATTCCTCGGGAAACTGAGCGCCGGTATAGAACTCCATACCTAGCGGAGCCACATGAGGATCCAAATTGAGAGCGGGGGCCTGGAATTCACTCGGCTTGCGCGTTCGACCAAATTTCGGATCGGCAATGGCATCGCCGTGCATATAAGGATAGCCAAAATGCAGACCCCCAACCGCGGCGCGATTCAGCTCACACGGCGGTATGTCGTCTCCCAACATATCCCGCCCATTGTCTGTAAACCATAATTCGTGCGTCTGCGGATGCCAATCAAATCCGACGCTGTTGCGTACGCCGTGAGCATAGACCTCAAGATCCTGCCCAATGGCTGACATGCGCAAGATGCTGGCGTAGGGAGCGCCGCGCTCACAGACGTTACACGGCGCGCCGACCGGCACGTAGAGTTTATCGTCGGGACCAAAGGCGATGTATTTCCAGCCGTGATGGCTTTCCTTCGGCAATCCTTCATGGATAACCGTGGGCTCGGGCGGATCGTAAAGCCGTGTTTCAATATCGTCGTAGCGAAGGATACGATTCACCTCGGCGACGTACAAAGCGCCATCACGAAACGCCACTCCGTTGGGCATACGCAAGTGACGGGCGATGACGACGACCTCGTCGGCTCGATGATCACCATCCACGTCAACTACCGCATAGACGCTACCGGCACGACGGGTACCCACGAACAATACGCCACTGGGCGACAAGGCGAGAGAACGTGCATTCTCCAACCCGGTTGCAAAGACGTCGATCGTGAATCCCGCGGGCAGGCTAATCCTATCCAGATCCAATTCACGGCAATGCGCCTCGCCGACGACGCCGGCTGCAGCAAAAATGCAGATGAGATACCACTGATACATAAACGGCTGAAACACGCGAAAGGCTATACGGACTGCGGAATCTCCTGCGACATCTTTTCCGTTGTTACGGACAGACGATAGATCAGGGTACGCAGAAATACCTTGAGGAAGCGTACCTGACAGTTGAGCGACACCTGAGAGATAACAGTCGCGTTCAACTTCATCAAGGTCGCATCGCCGTGGGCAACGATTGTTGCCGTGCGGGTGGTCTTAGCGAGATAACCCATTTCGCCGAAACAATCTCCCGCGACCAAGGTGCGCAAATCCTTACCTGACTTTTGCACGCCTACCGCTCCGCTAGCGATGATATAAAAGGAATCGTCCAAATCACCCTCGACAATAATTTGTTCGTCGTTGGAATAATCATGCCAGGTGCCGGCGTTTACGATTTCCCACATTTCCGCGTCCGGGAAACCTTGGAAAAAATCGAGCTTCTTGACCGCATTGAAACGCTCTTCGGCGGAAATATTTTCCTGAGGTTTGTCTAAGTGGTCGAACGCCGTGCTGAGTTCCGACGCCAGATCCAATCCCATGCGATAACGATCAGCCGTGTCCTTCGCGATCGCTTTGCGCATGATGCGTTCCAGCACATCGGGAACATCACTGCGGTAATCTTTCATCGGCGGCGGATCTTCGTTGAGTATCTTGCGCACCAACCTGGAAAAACTGTCCGCCGAAAACGGATGCTGACCGGTCAAAAGTTCATACATTATGATGCCCAGCGAAAATAAATCTGTCTGGTTAGTCAAGGTATCTTCGCTAACCTGCTCGGGCGACATATAGCGCGGAGATCCGACCATCCCCATGGGCATGGTCTCAGTGGAGTCCAATTTGTTGATATAGGCGATACTAAAATCGCCGATTTTTATGTCCTGGTCCTCGGTCACCAGGATATTGGTTGGTTTAATATCACGATGTACAACACCCTGTTTGTGCGCGTAATCAAGCGCTTTGGCGCATTTGAAAACGATTTCTACAACTTTCTCGGTTGGCAGCAGGGTGTCGGGACGGCAAAATTGTTTCAGGGTAGCGCCGTCCTTTACATATTCCATAATGATGTAACAGGTTTCACCTTCAACGCCGGCATCATGTATGTCGATAATATTGGGATGGGTAAGGCCGCCGGCGGTATGCGCTTCGTTAAAAAACATCTTACGGTACTGGTCGCCCGATTCCGCGTCGTTTAGCGATTCGGCAAATGCAACTTTGATCGCAACGGAGCGATCTTCGTAGGGGTCATGCGCCAGGAATACAATACCCATACTGCCGCGATCGATCTCCCGGACGACTTCGTATTTACCTAATCTATCGGGTATTTCTTGGGTCATTTCGCGCTGATTTCCTTCACATATTGGCTGGCTTAGCCTTCCTTACGGGCGGCCTGTATAGTAAATCATGTCATCGCTCCGCGATAGCGGAAATATCGCTGTCTCGGGGCGCAGACACAGTAATTCACCTGCGCAATGAAGCCTGAGTCCGGGCACCATGAGTAATTCGAAACCACGCATACCCCAATCCCCTGCTTGGCTGGAACTGGCCGGGGCATATGAACGCTCAGCGAGTGTGCACATGCGCGAGCTATTCGCGAGCGATGCGCGACGCGCTGAGACATTTTCGATCGAAGCTGCAGGGTTGTTTCTCGACTATTCTAAGCATCGCGTTTCGAGCGAAGCACGACAAAGCCTTTTCGCGCTGGCAAAGGAGCGAGATGTCGGCGCAGCCATTACCCAATTATTTCGAGGCGATAGACTCAACGCGACCGAGCATCGCGCAGTGCTGCACACTGCATTACGCAATCATTCTGCTGCGCCCCTGGTCATCGACGGCATCGATATTCACGCCCAGATTAGCGATACGCTGGCGCATATGCGTCGGTTTTGCAATGCGGTTCGAGAAGGCGAATGGCGTGGCGCAAGCGGCGCGCCAATCCGCGACGTCATAGCCATCGGTATCGGCGGTTCCGGCCTGGGTCCCGCGCTGGCGAGTGCCGCACTGACACCAAATAGCGTAATGGCAATGCGTGTCCATTTCATCAGTAACATCGATCCACAACCACTGCTCGCGGTTCTCGCGCAAATCGACCCTGCGTCAACCCTGGTGATAGTCGCTTCAAAATCGTTCACCACGCTGGAAACCGCTGCCAATGCGGACGCAGCACGAGCATGGATGGAACAAAACGGCATCTCGGATCTACAAAAACACTTTATTGCCGTTACCGCCAATCGGCGGGCGGCAGGCGAGTTTGGAGTTGCACCAGAGAATATTTTCGCATTCTGGGATTGGGTCGGCGGTCGGTATTCGCTATGGAGCGCCATTGGACTGCCCATCGCGCTCGCGTTCGGCATGGACGTCTTTGAACAGTTACTGGCAGGTGCCCGTGAGATGGACCTGCATTTTCGTGAGGCACCGTTAGAGGAAAACCTACCGGTGATTCTGGCACTACTCGGCGTGTGGTATGTCAATCTATTTGGTGCAAATACCCATGCAATCGTGCCCTATGACGAAAGCCTGAAACTATTACCCTCTTACCTGCAGCAACTGGAAATGGAAAGTAACGGCAAATCGGTGCGCCGCGACGGCACGCCTGTGCACTACAATACGGCGCCAGTCATTTGGGGTGGCGTTGGCACCGACGGTCAGCATGCGTTTTTTCAATTGCTGCACCAAGGTACACATTTGGTGCCGGTGGATTTTTTCGTACCGCTACGGCGCGCGCACGATATAGACGGCCATCACCGTACACTTGTCGCCAACGCATTTGCGCAGGCGCGCGCCCTTATGTGGGGTCGCAGCGAAGCGGAAACACGGCAATCCCTGGCCGACGCCGGCTTATCGGCGCCCGAGCTCGATGAATTGGTGATTCATCGAAGCTTTACAGGCAACAATCCCAGTACAACGATACTCTACGAGGAGCTTACCCCCCGTGTCCTGGGTGCGCTGCTCGCAATGTATGAGCATAAGACCTTCGTCCAAGGGACGATATGGAATATAAATTCTTTTGACCAATGGGGTGTTGAACTTGGCAAAGAGATTGCTCAATCCATTACCGCCAGCCTCAACGAACATGCCAATTCGGACTACGACCCCTCCACCGACGCTCTGATTGCACGCTACCGGGCAACCAAGACTTAGTGTTTGGCGGCTAATTCAGTCGTGACAGACAAGCGATCTATCAGCACCCGCAAAAAAACCTTGCAGAAGCGCAGCTGGCAATCTCTGGATACCTGCTCTATGAGCGTTGAATTGACCTTCATAAGTGCGACCCGGCCCAACGCTACGATGCTCGCGGTACGTTTTATCTTGTTCAGATAACCCATCTCACCGAAACAATCGCCGCGCTTCAGCTCACCCATGACCTTTTCGCCTTTTTTTACCGACACATTGCCTTCCGTGACGATATAAAACGAATCCTCAATATCACCCTCACTGATTATCTCGTCACCAGCGTCATATTCCTGCCAGACGCTGGCACGAATAATCTCCCAGATTTCCGAATCCGGAAAACCACGAAAGAAATCCAGCTCTTTGACGTAGGTGAACTTCTCTTTGATAGAGATATCTTCCTGTGGTCGCTCCAGGTGTCCGAATGCGGTTGCCAGATCCGACGCCATATCGATTCCCATCTTGTATCGTTTTGCCGGATCCTTTTCCAACGCCCTGGTAACGAATTTTTCCAATATAGGCGGTATGTCGGCACGGTATTCGCTCATGGGAACATGCGGTTCGTTGATCACCCGGTGCATCAAGCGCGAAAAACTCTCGCCACCGAAGGGGTGCTTGCCGGTCAACATTTCGTACATAACGATTCCGAGCGAGAACAGATCCGTTTGTGTAGTGATGTATTCTTCCTGAACCTGCTCGGGTGACATGTAGCGCGGCGAACCGACAAAGCCCATAGGCATGGTCTGTGACGTGTCAGCACGATTTATATGGGCGATACTGAAATCCGCGATTTTCAATTCCATATCTTCGGTCACCAGGATATTGGACGGCTTTATATCCCGATGTATGACGCCCTGCCGATGCGCGTAGTCCAACGCCTTCGCGCAGACAAAGATGACCTCGACAGCATCATTAATTGGTAACAAGGTATCGGGCTTCGTAAAGGAACGAAGCGTGCCACCGCCCGGGACAAGTTCCATGACTATGTAGCAGGTATCTCCCTCGACACCCGCGTCGAAGATATCAAGGATTTGCGGATGACGGAGCATCCCCGCCGTGTGCGCTTCGTTAAAAAACATCTTGCGATAACGCTCGCCCGATTCCGTGTTTTTGAGAGACTCGGCAAGCGCAACTTTCAGGGCGACCGGCCGATCGATAAACGGGTCATAGCCAAGAAAAACCACCCCCATACTGCCGCGGGCGATCTCGCTTTTTACCTCGTACTTGCCAAGTTTTTCGGGAACTGTCGGCGTCATTTGTTGCGATTCGGTATGCCTGAAACGAACGCGGAGAGGAACAAATTGGATTGTGAAGAATAATCGCTAATAAACTAATAGTCGAGGAAAGTCAGGTTAGCGCCTAGTTGTCGTTGGAGCCGTCGGCAGGATCAAAGCATGCCAGTTATCGATTCCGACGGCGGCAAGGACCGCCGACTGTCTGCGTCGCTGTGCCGAAGTACACTTTACCTAGATGGTTTAGAAGTGGCGTAGCTACTCGATTGCCATGTTCGCTGCAGGACTAAACTCTTGGACACGCACCGCCTATAATTCCCAGGGTGTATAAGCGCGCGCTACAGATTATATTCTTTCTGACCTTGACCCTCACTGTCGTGTTGGGATTACTCGCGATAAAGCCGGCACCACAACCCATTAAGATCCCCGGTCTGTTGTGGCCACCGCCGCAACAGATACAGGCATTTGACTTCGCCGACCATCACAACAACCCATTCGGTCTTGAGAGGTTGCAGGACAAGTGGTCTTTGGTCTTTTTTGGCTATACCCACTGCCCCGATATTTGCCCGATAACGCTCAACGTACTAAGCAAGGTCGATGAATTGCTCGCTGATGATCCACCTATGCACGCCGACCTCCAAGTTCTGTTCGTGAGTGTCGATCCCGAACGCGACTCGCCCGAACAATTGGCAAGTTATGTGGGTTATTTCAATGAACGCTTCATAGGACTTAGTGCCGAGGAGCAGGAAATGACCCGCCTGACCCGAAAACTCGGCATCGCCTATTTCTTGACTGGTGATCTCAGTTCCGACAACTATCTGGTCGACCATTCGTCGGCGGTGTTGCTGCTTGATCCGCAGCGCCGACTTGTTGGGATTTTTTCCGCACCGCACCGGGCAGCCGATATTGCTGAACGCATTGCCAGGATCCGCAAATTCGTCGATAGCAGAACATGACGCGTGCAATACGAGGGCTGGTACTGATTGGGTTGTGTGCGTGCTCTTTTGCCGATAATCACAGCACGGTCACGGTAACCGACGCATGGATCCCCGAAGGTCCACCCACGTCCCCGTTTATCGCCGTCTACCTGAGCATCAAGAATCTCGGTAATCACCCGCGGCGCCTTTTAACAGCGCGTCACGCGAGTGGGCGCGCCGCGGTAATTCATCAAACCAGCGAAGTTAATGGCGTTGCGCGAATGTCCAGCGTCGACGGGCTCACTGTGGCACCGGGTGCCAGCATCGAATTCGCGCCAGGGGGCTATCATTTGATGCTGAAAGCAAACCCGGGAGAGTTCCGCGCAGGCCAGATTGTCGCCCTGGAATTTTTGCTCGCCGACGACAGTGTTCTACCGTTCCAGGCGAAAGTCTGGCACCGGGACGATCGAATGGCGTTGCATCGGGACGCAAACCATGACCATTGACTGGCTGCTGACTCTACCGCAATACCTAATCCCTCAACGTCTGCTTTCAGCCCTGGTCCGTGCGGCCACACATAACCACGGCAGGCGCTGGAAGAATGCGTTGATCCGGTGGTTCGTAAACCACTACCGGGTCGACCTCAGTATTGCCGAATCCGCATCGCCGGAATCTTATGCGTCGTTTAATCACTTTTTTACGCGCGCGTTAAAGACGGATGCACGCAGCTGGCCGAACGATCCCAGTATCATTGTTGCACCGGTCGACGGGACGGTCAGCGAAATAGGTACCATTGATGGCGAACAGTTAATTCAAGCCAAGGGTCGCACCTTCAGCCTCTCGGCGCTGCTAGCGGATAAGGAGCCGCTGACTAACCGCTTCACAAATGGGTCGTATGCTACCTTGTATCTTGCCCCACGCGATTATCACCGTATTCACATGCCGTTCGCGGGCACCTTACAACAGATTATTTATGTACCCGGCAGCCTGTTTTCAGTCAATGCGCGTACCGCGCGCATAGTGAACAGCCTGTATGCACGCAACGAACGCGTAATAGTGTTTTTTGAAACAGTGCTCGGCTCAATGGCCGTCATTTTAGTCGGTGCACTTTTCGTCGGCACTATGAGTACGGTGTGGACCGGCACGGTTCAAGCAAACAGGCCCGGCGAAATTCGTCAATGGGATTACGCGGAGCAAACACCATCACTGAGTGTTGAATGCGGCGCCGAACTCGGCCATTTCAATATGGGCTCAACCGTGATCGTGTTGTTTCCGCCCAAGTGTATGCAATGGTCAGAACAGCTTCAGGCCGGCAGCCCGCTCGAGGTTGGCCAGCCACTTGGCACAGCATCTGGACTAACTTCTCGCTAACGCGCTGCTACGACGAGGCGGGGTAACGATCAGCGACGAAAATGCCGCTTGAATTCAAAACGGTAAATAAACCCAGGCAACGCAAATACTAAAAACAGGAACAAGGTCACGGTATAAAACTCCCAATCCTGGGTGTAGACCTCGCCCATGATTTTCGTCTCCAGACCTAGCGCCAACAGTCCGACGACAAAATAAAGCAGCAGCCACTCCAGCAGGCGGACCCAAAACGGTTTACTAGGTATCGCAATCACGAACAATATGCGATCGCTCAGCCACGGTAGATTGGCGGCCACAACTGCGCTACCGATTAAAATCCAAACGGTAACTGACATTGCTGCGGACCCTATAGGGCCGCGACACAAAGCGTCATTAGCAGTCCAGGAAAAATACCGAGAGCAAATACGGCGATACCGTTAACAGACAGCGCGAATTTTGTATTGCTGCCAATAGTTATCGCATGGCTGACGGTCGCCTTTTCAAAGAACATCAGACGCACTATACGAAGATAATAATAGGCGCCAATGATGGAAAAAATCACAGCCAAAACCGCCAGCCACAGCAAACCACCCGCTACGAGTTCTTTCAGCACAAACCATTTTGCCCAAAACCCGGCGAACGGCGGGACACCGGCCATGGAGAACATCAAGCAGAGCATCACCAACGCAAACCACGGGCTGCGTTCACTCAAACCGCCGAAATCAGCTATCTCATCAGACTCAAAACCACCGTTGCCCAAAAGCATCACCATACCGAAAGCACCTGCGCTCATCAGTGCGTAAACGATGACGTAGAACATGGCACCGGCGTAGCCGTCCTGGCCACCGGCAATCAAGCCGAGCAACATGAAGCCCATGTGCGCGATCGCCGAATAAGCGAGCATGCGCTTGATATTCTGCTGTGCAATCGCTACCAGATTACCCATCGCCATGGATAACACTGCCAGCACTATCAACATCGCCTGCCAGTCGTGGGCCAACGGACCGAGCGCGTCTACCAGCAGGCGCATCGCCAATGCGAATGCTGCGAGCTTAGGGGCCGTCGCAATGAACAGGGTCGCGGCCGTGGTAGCTCCGTGGTAGACGTCTGGGATCCACATGTGAAACGGCACCACGCCGAGCTTGAACGCAACCCCGACGATGACGAACACCAGCCCAAAAGTGACCAGGGCATTAGCATCGGTTTGCACCGTCGCCGCGATCTCGCCAAGATCGAGGGAGCCGGTCATGCCGTAAAGTATTGAAATGCCATACAGCAACATGCCTGATGCCAAGGCTCCGAGCACAAAATATTTCATCGCCGCTTCGGAGCTGACGGGAGAATCGCGCTCCATCGCAACTAATGAATACAAAGACAAAGACAGAAGTTCCAAACCCAGATATAGCGTCAGCAGGCTGTGCGCCGACGTCAGCACCATCATGCCCAGCACCGCAAACAAGCCCAAAACGAAAAATTCGCCGTTCATCCTGTTGCGTATGAGCAAATAGTCGCGAACATAGACGAAGGCAAGCAACACTATCAACAACATCACGGATTTCAAGACACCGCCCATTGCATCGCTGACAACGGTCGCGTTTAAGGCTAAAACGGGTGTCTGCTTGAACGTTAGCGTGACCAACAACAACGCCCCCAGCAGTGTCAATTGGGCCAGCCAGTAGGTAGCGCGATGAGTTCGATCGGCAACGAATACGTCGACAATAAGGATGACACACGCCATCACCAGCACGAATGTCTCAGCAGCGATTATTGAAAAACCATCCATCTCAGGGAATTTTCGACTGGGTAACGTGCTGTACTAATTGATCGATACTCGGATGCACTATCTCCAGTAAAGGAGCCGGCCAGACGCCGAATAGCAAGACAACGAAAGCCAAAGCCGTGAGTATGAATTGCTCCCGCCGATCGATATCGACCAGGCCGGCAACTTTATCGCTCGCGACGTCTCCAAACACCACCCTTTTATACATCCACAATGTATAAGCGGCACCCAACACCATTGTGGTTGCGGCAAAAAAGGCAATCCAAAAGTTGGCCTGAAAACTACTGACGATAACCAGGAACTCGCCGACGAATCCCGATGTCGCGGGTAGCCCGGAATTCGCCATCGCAAACAGCATGAACAGTGCCGCGAATTTCGGCATGGTGTTGGCGACCCCGCCGTAGCCATCAATATTGCGGGTGTGCAAACGCTCGTAGAGGACACCGACGCATAAGAACAACGCGGCCGATATGAAACCGTGCGAAACCATTTGCACCAGTCCGCCAGCCATGCCCGTTCCCGCGCCCCTGAGCTCGCCGGTATTGGCGAAAATCTGGAACACAATAAAGAAGCCCAGCGTTGCAAATCCCATGTGAGATATTGACGAATAAGCAATGAGCTTTTTCATATCGGTCTGAACCAGGGCCACAAAACCGATATACACAATGGCGATAAGTGACAGCGCGATCATCAACCAGTCCAATTCACGGCTGGCGTCAGGGGTAATGGGCAGGCTGAAGCGCAGAAAACCGTATCCACCCATTTTCAACATAATGGCCGCAAGGATCACGGATCCCCCGGTCGGCGCCTCAACGTGCGCGTCCGGCAGCCAGGTGTGGACCGGCCACATCGGAACTTTCACCGCAAAGGCGAGCAGAAACGCAAGGAACAGGTAGATCTGCGCCGCCAGACCCAATGGGGTCTTGTGCATAGTCAGTATCGAGAAGCTGTTCGCCTGGGCATACAGATAGAGCAAAGCCACGAGCATGAAAACCGAACCGAGAAAGGTGTACAAAAAGAATTTTATCGTGGCGTAGACCCGTCGTTCGCCACCCCAGACACCGATGATTAGAAACATCGGGATTAGCATGGCTTCCCAAAATACGTAGAACAGTGCCGCGTCCATCGCACTGAACACCCCGATCATCAGCCCTTCCAGAATGAGAAAGGCCGCCATGTATTGTGCCAGTCGAGTCTGAATTACCTGCCAGCCGGCAAGCACGACCAGAACCGTCGTAAACGTAGTAAGCAGGATCAATGGTAAGGAAATGCCATCGATGCCTAATCGATAATAAATATCGAATGGGCGGATCCATGCGCGCACTTCCGCGAATTGCATCTGCGCGGTGGTCGTGTCGAATCCGGTATACAAAGCCATCGACAGCGTGAACGTGACAATACTGATGAGCAATGTGTGGCTCTTGATTACACCGTCGCCGGCGCGGCCGGCTATCGCCAACAGCCACAGGCCACCAAATATCGGCAGCCATATCGTCAGGCTCAGCATCGGCAACTGGTTAATCACGTTTGCGGTCATTAATTCAGGCCAAACCAGCTGCCGTGAACGAAATAGCCGAGTAGCCCGAGCAAGCCCAGAATCATGGCGAATGCGTAGTGATAGAGGTAGCCTGACTGCAAACGACGGACAATACCCGCCGCCCAACCCACCGTACGCGCGCTGCCGTTGACCAACAATCCGTCGATAAGCAGTTCATCGCCGACTCGCCACAAACCGTGGCCCACACCGCGAGCTCCGCCGACAATTACATGCTCATTGAACGCGTCGAAACCATATTTGTTGAGTAAAACACGATGCAACATGCCAAATCGTGCGCTGATGATCTTCGGCAGTTCGGGTCGCCACAGATAAAACACCCATGCCGTTGCCACGCCCGCCAAAGCCAGCAAGGTTGGCAACGCAGTCAGGCCATGCACGATCATCGCGCCGGCGCCGTGAAAGTGGCTGCGCATCTCGGTGAGCACGTCGTGTCCTGCCGACACATAGATCGAATCTCCGAAGTAATCTCCGAACACCATCGGTCCGACGCCTATAGCGCCAATCACCAGTGATGGAATCGCCAGCAGTACCAACGGTAGCCACATGACCGCCGGCGATTCATGCACATGCGCCTTGGCATCGGCCGACATGCGTTCAGCGCCGTGGAAAGTCATGAAAAACATACGAAAGGTGTACAACGCTGTGACAAATACCCCGGAAAGCACTGCGTAGTACGCCAGATCCGCGCCGGGCAGCGTCGATGCATGCACTGCTTCGATAATAGCGTCCTTGGAAAAGAAGCCGGCAGTACCCGGGAAACCGATTAATGCCAGCGAGCCAATCAGTGCCGTAAACCAGGTAACACGCATGTAGCGGTGCAAGCCACCCATCTTGCGCATGTCCTGCTCGTGATGCAGCGCGATGATGACCGAACCCGCAGCCAGAAATAACAAGGCTTTGAAAAACGCGTGCGTGACCAAATGAAATATCGCCACTGTATATGCAGACGCACCCAAGGCCACCGTCATGTAGCCGAGTTGCGACAGCGTCGAATACGCGACCACCCGCTTAATATCGTTTTGCACCAGCCCAAGCAGGCCCATGAAGAATGCAGTGATCGCACCTATTACCAACACCACACTCAGTGCGGTTTCCGAAAGTTCGAATAGCGGCGACATGCGCGCGACCATGAATATCCCGGCGGTCACCATGGTTGCCGCATGGATCAGAGCCGATATCGGCGTAGGCCCCTCCATGGAATCGGGCAGCCACACATGCAGCGGGACCTGTGCCGATTTACCCATCGCACCGATGAACAAAAGAATGCATATGAGCGATAACAGCGACCATTCCTGCGCCTGCCAAATGACAATCGAGCGGCCGCTCAGCGCCGGCGCCTGCGCGAACACCTGCGCGTAGTCGAGGCTACCCGCGTAAGCGAGAATGGCGGCGATACCCAGCAGGAAACCGAAGTCCCCCACTCGATTGACCAAAAACGCCTTAAGGTTGGCGTGGATGGCCGAGGGGCGCTTGTACCAGAAGCCAATCAGCAAATAAGACACCAAGCCGACGGCTTCCCAGCCGAAAAACAACTGCAGGAAGTTGTCTGCCATTACCAGCATCAGCATGGCAAAGGTGAATAAGGAGATATAACTGAAAAAACGTTGGTAGCCGGGATCGTCGCGCATGTAACCGATGGTATAAATATGTACCATCCACGAGACGAAGCTGACAACCAGCATCATGGTTGCTGACAACTGATCGACAAGGAAACCAATACTGAAGGTTACGCCGTCGCTCACCAACCAAACGTAAAGAGTTTCGTGATAAGGAGCGGCGCCGTCCAGCACGATTTGTTTGAACGGCAGCAAGGACAGTAGAAACGACAGTCCTACCGCGGCGATGGTTACCGTGTGTGCTGCACTTCGACCAATGACACCGCCAAACATGCCGGCAACAATTGCCGCGCCCAGCGGCAGCAAAACGATAGCGAGATAAACACAGTCCATTGTCATGCGGGCTAGCCGTGCATGGTGTCGAGATCTTCGACGTTGATTGTGCTGCGATTCCTGAACAACACGACCAATATGGCCAGGCCAATTGCGGATTCCGCTGCGGCTACTGTGAGAATAAAGAATACGAATATCTGGCCAGTGATGTCTCCCAGATAATGCGAGAACGCAATAAAGTTCATATTCACGGCGAGCAACATCAACTCAATACACATGAGCAAAATGATGACGTTTTTGCGATTCAGGAATATTCCGGCGACGCTGAGGCAGAACAATATCGCGCCAAGAACCAGATAATCAGAAAGGGCGAGCATCGCGACCGTTACTCCGAGTCGAGCTTAACCAGCCGCACACGATCTTGGCGTCTTACGGCCACTTGCTGTTCCGGTCTCTGCGTTTTGGTCTGACGCGATACCCGCAAGGTCAATGCAATAGCAGCAATGATGGCGACCAGTAAAATCACTGCCGCCAACTCAAACTGATAGACATAATCGGTATACAAGACCCGCCCAATCTCGGCAGTATTACTGTGTTCGGCGCCACGCGCTTGCGGCGCCGGCATGGCATCGAGACTGAAATTCGCCGGACCCACCATGGCGGCCATCGCAGCCATCATGACCAAGGCCACCGCACCACCAACCGGGAGATAACGAGTAAATCCCTCGCGCAGAGGCGCAAGGTTAATATCCAACATCATGACCACGAACAGGAACAACACCATAACCGCGCCGACATAAACCAACACTAAGACGATGGCGAGGAACTCGGCTTCCAACAACAGCCACAACGCCGCACTGCAGAAAAACGCCATGACCAGAAACAACGCCGCATGCACGGGGTTGCGAACCGTGATGACCATGCTGGCGGCAAAAACGAGCAGTGTCGCGAAGACGTAGAAGATAATTTGTTCGTACATCAGCGGTATGCGGCGTCCTCTGCCCGGTCGGCAGCGATTTGCGCTTCCAGGCGGTCACCGACGGCCAGCAATTTTTCCTTGGTCATCAATAAATCGCTGCGCTGCTCACCGTGGTATTCGAAATGCCTGGTTTCGACGATGGCATCCACCGGACAGGACTCTTCGCAGAATCCGCAGAAAATGCATTTGGCTAAATCGATGTCGTAGAGGGTCGTGCGTCGCGTGCCATCATCGCGCTGCTCAGATTCAATCGTAATGGCAACGGCGGGACAAACCGCCTCGCACAGCTTGCAGGCAATGCAGCGTTCCTCGCCATTAGGGTAGCGGCGCAGCGCATGCAGACCGCGAAAGCGAGCTGACTGCGGAGTTTTTTCCTCCGGATACTGAACGGTGATTTTGCTATCGAAAAGCTTACGTCCCGTCAGGCGTAAGCCGCGGATCAGTTCAAACAGAAAAAGACTGCCCAGGTAGTTCTTTAATGCTTGCATAGGATTGGCCTGATCAATCAAACCACGGCGGTATCGCCAGGATCACCATGCCGGCCACCAGCACCAACCAGACGATGGTAATTGGAATAAATACTTTCCACCCCAGCCGCATGACCTGGTCGTAACGGTAACGGGGAAAGGTGGCACGCAACCAGAGAAAAAAGAACAGAAAAAACGACGTCTTCAAGAAAAGCCACAATAGCCCCGGGATCCACGCGGTGATGCCGTCAAGCAGCGGGATCCCCTCGAACGGCGACAACCAACCACCGAGAAACATCACCGCCGCCAACACGGATATCAGTATCATGTTGGCGTATTCGGCCATAAAAAAAACCGCAAAAGCCATGCCCGAATATTCGACATGAAACCCGGCGACGATTTCGGATTCCCCTTCGCTGACATCGAAGGGCGCGCGGTTGGTTTCCGCAAGTCCCGAAATGAAATACACCAGTAGAATCGGAAACAGCGGTAGCCAAAACCAGGTAAGAAATCCGAACCCGCTTTGCGCCAGGACGATATCGCCTAAGTTGAGGCTGCCCGCGGCAATCAGCACGGCAACCAACGCAAACCCCATCGCTATCTCATAGGAAACAATCTGCGCGGCAGCGCGCATGGCGCCGAAAAAGGCGTATTTCGAATTAGATGACCAGCCGGCAATGATGATCCCGTACACGCCCAGCGAGGTGAGCGCCAGAATATAAAGTAAGCCGGCGTTGACATCGGCCAGCACCAGGTGAGCGTCGAACGGAATAACGGCCCACGCCGCGAGTGCCGGGGCGAGCGCGATAATGGGGGCGGCGATAAACAGCAACTTGTTGGCGCCCGATGGAATCACAATTTCTTTAAACATCAGCTTGAGCGCATCCGCGATTGGCTGCCCCCAGCCCTTGGGGCCGACACGATTCGGTCCCAGACGCACCTGCATGTAGCCAATTATCTTGCGTTCCGCGAAAGGTAGATAAGCAACGCACAGCATCAACGGTACGATTATCGTAACGATCTTGATCAGGATCAGGCTGATGCTAAGCGCCGGTTCGGGCACCCAGGCGAGTAGCGCGGTCAATGTTTCCAGCATGCCCTACGATGCCGGTTTGCTGAGCGATACCTGACCGTAGGCCGCACCCAGAGTCGCAACCGCCGCCTGGGCGCCGTGGACAAGGACGCAGCCGGGCGGCACGCGTGAATCGAGGACAATCGGCAAGGTCGCCGCGCCCCCGTTTTGTTCGATCAATACTGGATCACCCTCTTGCATCCCCAGCGATTGCGCCAGTACCGGATTAACGTGAGCTCGCCCATCAGCGCAATCCTGGGTCTGTTGTAACGCCGGCGCGCGCCGCACCGTTGGATCGACTGAATAGGCAGGGACCTCGGTAATACGCTGCACACCGGCGCCGTCGGCTAAACTGAGTTGCGCCGGCGCAGCCAGGACGCCGACATTATTGTCGGTGGCAGCGGGCACCGTCGCGCGGATTGCGGCCCGCACATCTTCGCCGGTCTGGTAGTCAAATCCATCAATGCCGAACTCGTTGCCCAACACGCGCAAGATCCGCCAGGCGGGACGTGCATCGCCCGGCGGCCGCACCGCTGCGTCGAAACTCTGCCAGACGCCGGTATTGTTGACATAGGTTCCGTCGGTCTCGGCAAATTGCGCAATAGGTAACAGGACGTCGGCGTATTCGCACATCGCTTCGGTGCGGTAGGCCGTAAGCACGGCGACAAACTCGGCGGCGGTCATCGCGGTAGATGCAGCCGCGGGATCGGCACAATCGAATTCGGGTTCCATCCCCAATAACACGTAGGCTTTGCGGCCACGCTCAAGCATTGCGCTGGCCGTCATTCCGGCCACCGCCACTGGCACGCCGCCAGCCTGGCGATGCGGAACTGCGCCGGCCAACCAACCGCCGCAACTATTAGCCGCTTCGCCCAAAGCTCCCAGGCGTGAGCCGCTGAGCTGCGCGATCAACCCCGCCAACGCGCGCAGTTGCGCGAACTGCGGATGTGCATGCGCCAGGTTACCGAGCAATACCACGGCGTCGTTCGTCGCAGTCAATTGCGCTGCAATCTTCTGCGAGTTTTCATCGACCTCAACGCTGGCAAGCAATTCAGACCACTGCGGATACTGCGTTGCACCGGCTAGTAACGCCTTGGCGATCCGTGCCAAGGCGCCAACCAGTGCGTCCGGCGCTACCACGCAACACGTGCTGCAGGCCCAGTTAAATTCAAAGTCGATAGGGTTCACCACCATCAGCGCGGCGCCACGCAGTGAGGCCTTACGCAGGCGGTGGTTGATAAGCGGTTGTTCTTTACGCACGTTGCTGCCGATCAGCAGTGCGCCATCGATGTGTTCGAGCTCCTGTATTGTGGCGCCCAATGCCGGATACAAAGGCGCATTGTTTTGATCGCTGAAATCAGTTTGGCGCAAGCGATGATCGATATTGTGCACGCCGATACCGCGAAACAAGGATTGCGCAAGGTACAGTTCTTCCAGCGTGGACCCCGGGGACAACAACACGCCGAGCTGCTCGGGCCCATGGGTATTAATCGTTTTTTGCACGCCATCGACGAGTGCTGACAGCGCGGTTGGCCAATCGGTCTCGATCCACTGGTCCTGCTGTTTGATCATCGGCCGGGTTAATCGCTCGCTCGAGTGCAGGCCTTCATAGGAATAGCGATCGCGATCGGACAGCCAGACCTCGTTGGTGGCCGCGTTCTCTCGTGGCACCACACGCTTGACGATGTTGCCTTTGACATGCAGTGCGATGTTCGAGCCGATGCCGTCATGTGCGGCAATACCCGGAAACTCGCGCAGCTCCCAGGCCCTGGCCGAATACCGATAAGGTTTCGAGGTGAGCGCACCAACAGGACAGAGATCAATGACATTGCCGGACAGCTCGGAGGCAACAGCCTGTTCGACGTAGGTACCGATCTCCATGTTTTCGCCACGCCCGGTTGCACCGAGTTCGCGCAGTCCCGCAATTTCTTCACCGAAGCGCACACAGCGTGTGCAATGTATGCAACGCGTCATATCGGTCTGAATAAGCGGACCAATGTTTTTGTCCTTGACGACACGTTTGCGCTCGCTATAGCGCGACACACCGGCGCCGTAGCCCATTGCCAGATCCTGTAACTCGCATTCGCCACCCTGGTCACAAATTGGACAATCCAGCGGGTGGTTAATTAACAAAAATTCCATAGTCGAGCGTTGCGCGTCGATCGCCAGTGGCGACCGGGTTTGGACCTTCATGCCCTCCATCACCGGCGTCGCACATGCCGGCAGCGGCTTCGGCGCTTTTTCCACTTCGACCAGGCACATGCGGCAATTAGCCGCAACCGACAGTTTGCCGTGGTAGCAAAAACGCGGCACATAGATATCGGCCGCATCGGTTGCCTCTATCAGCATGCTGCCCTTACGGGCCTGCAAGCTTTTGCCGTCAACTTCGATGTTTACCAGATCGTCCGTCATGAGCGTTCAGGCCGCGGCGCTTGGCGAGCCATCGACAATGCTGCGTCCGTGTTCAATGAAATACTCGAATTCATGCCGATAATGTTTCAACATGCCTTGTACCGGCCAGGCTGCGGCATCACCTAATGCGCAAATCGTGCGGCCTTCAATCTTGTTGGCGACGTCTACCAGTTTGTCCAAATCCTCCAATCGCCCCTGGCCATCGACAATCCGGGTCAGCATGCGATACAACCAGCCGGTGCCCTCACGGCAGGGCGTGCACTGACCGCAGGATTCGGCCATATAGAAGCGCGCAATACGCCGCAGCATGTTGACCATGCAGGTGGTTTCATCCATGACGACGACGGCGCCGGATCCCAACAACGATCCCGCTGCGGTAATGGAGTCGTAGTCCATGTCGACGTCCATCATGATCTCGCCCGGCAACACGGGCACGGAGGAGCCGCCGGGAATGACCGCTTTGAGTTTGCGCCCTTTCCACACCCCGCCGGCCATCTCCAGTAAGGTACGAAACGGTATACCCATACGGACTTCGAAATTTCCGGGGTTTTCCACATGCCCGCTGACGGAAAACAATTTCGTGCCACCGCTTTTCGGCTTGCCCAACTCTGCAAACCACTGCGCGCCGCGACGCATGATGGTGGGTACGGATGCCAGCGTCTCGGTATTGTTGAGGGTCGTAGGACAACCATAAAGACCATAGGTAGCCGGAAACGGCGGCTTGAATCTGGGCATGCCCTTCTTGCCTTCCAAAGATTCAAGCAAGGCGGTTTCCTCACCGCAGATATAGGCGCCGGCGCCGAGATGATTGTAAAGATCGAAGTCCACCCCGCTACCCTGTATATTCTTGCCGAGCAAGCCCTGCGCATAAGCCTCCGCTAACGCCGCCTCGAAGCGAGCGTTAGGTTCATCCATGAACTCACCACGCATATAGTTGTAGCCGACGGTTGCGCCAATGGCGTACCCGGCGATCGCCATGCCTTCGACTAATGCATGCGGGTTAAAGCGCAACAGATCCCTGTCTTTGCAGGTACCCGGTTCACTCTCATCGGAATTGCAAACGATATAGTGTTGGCGGGTAACTTCTTTGGGCATGAAACTCCACTTCAGCCCAGCGGGAAATCCGGCTCCACCCCGGCCACGCAAGCCGGAACTTTTAACTTCTTCTATAATCGCTTCGCGCGAGGTGCCCTCTTTGAGGATTTTCTTCCACGCGTCGTAGCCACCCAGCTGCAAATAGGTGTCGAGCTGCCAGGGCTGTTCATGTCCCAACGTTGCGTAGCAAACCTCGTTTAGCGGCGGTTCGCTCATTTCAATTCGGCCAGAATCGCATCGACGGCGTCGGTCGTGAGATTCTCGTGGTATTTGTGATCGACCATCATCATCGGCGCACCACAACAAGCCGCGAGACATTCTTCCTCCTGCTTGAGGTAGATGCGTCCGTCCAGCGTGCTTGCACCGAGCTTGATATCCAGGGCGCTCTCGATATGTGCCACGATTTCCTCACCGCCGCGCAGCATGCACGAGATGTTGGTGCACACCGAAACACTATGCCGGCCGACCGGAGCGGTCTCGAGCATGGAATAAAAACTCGCGACCTCATAGACGGCGATTGACGACATGTCCAGACGCCGCGCGACTGCGTCCATCAATTCAGTGGTCAGATAACCTGCGTTTTCATGCTGAACTTCGCGCAGTGCAGCCAGCACCGCCGAGCGCTTTTGCTCGGGGGGATATTTCGCAATAGCCGCGTCGATAACCGAACGCGCATGTTCCGACAGCTGCAGATCGGTCGTAGCCATTAGCGGTCGATCTCACCAAAGACAATGTCTTGCGTGCCAATGATGGCAACGACGTCCGCCAACATATGTCCACGTGTCATTTCATCCATCGACGCAAGGTGGGCAAACCCCGGAGCGCGGATTTTTACGCGGTAGGGTTTATTGGCCCCATCAGAAACCAGGTAGATTCCAAACTCACCTTTCGGGTGCTCGACCGCGGCATATGTCTCGCCAGCGGGTACGCAGTATCCTTCGGTAAACAATTTAAAATGGTGGATTAGCGATTCCATATCGCCTTTCATCGTCTCGCGCGGCGGCGGCGACAGTTTGTGGTCATCGAGCATAACCGCACCCGGGTGCTCGCGTAGCCAGGCAACGCATTGCTTTACTATTCGTGCCGATTGGCGCATCTCCTCAATACGTACAAGGTAGCGGTCGTAACAGTCGCCGGTGGTGCCCACCGGAATGTCAAAATCGAGCTGGCTGTAAACCTCGTAGGGCTGCTTTTTGCGTAAATCCCATTCCACGCCGGAACCACGCAACATAGGCCCGGTAAAGCCCAGTTGTAACGCCCGTTCCGGACTCACAACGCCAATTCCAACAGTGCGTTGTTTCCAGATTCTGTTATCGGTAAGCAAGGTTTCGTATTGATCGACGCAGGACGGAAAGCGATCCGCGAAGTCATCGATAAAATCGAGCAGCGATCCTTGTCGCGCCTGGTTAAGTCGCTCGGCCGTTTTCTCGCTACGCCACTGTGATATCTGATATTCAGGCATCCTCGACGGCAGGTCACGATAGACGCCGCCGGGCCGATAGTAAGTCGCATGCATGCGCGTGCCAGACACCGCCTCGTAGCAATCCATCAGGTCTTCGCGCTCACGAAAGCAATACAGAAATACCGTCATTGCGCCAATATCCAGACCATGCGAGCCCAGCCACATGAGGTGATTCAGAATCCGTGTGATCTCGTCGAATAAAACGCGTATGTATTGCGCACGTGGCGGCGGCGTCACGCCGAGAAGGCTCTCAATGGCCATCACATAAGCGTGTTCGTTGCACATCATGGAGACGTAATCAAGGCGATCCATGTAACCGATACTTTGATTGTACGGTTTGCTCTCGGCGAGTTTCTCCGTGCCTCGATGCAGCAGTCCGATGTGTGGATCAGCTCGCTCAATGACTTCACCATCGGTTTCCAGGATCAGCCGCAATACGCCGTGCGCAGCTGGATGCTGGGGACCGAAGTTGAGCGTCATGTTGCGGATCTCAGGCATCCGACGCGTCCCCGGCTGATGGGTCCTGCACAAAGCGATTGTCGTCCCGGATCACCCGCGGAACCAGCACTCGGTTTTCGAACGTTACGGGTTGATAGACGACCCGCTTCTTCTCCGGGTCATAGCGGACCTCTACATGTCCGTTGAGCGGGAAGTCCTTACGGAACGGATGCCCGACGAATCCGTAATCCGTCAAGATCCTACGCAGATCAGGGTGGCCATCGAATAACACACCAAACAGGTCGAACGCTTCGCGTTCATACCAGTTGGCTGACGCCCACACATCGGTCACGGAATCTATTTGCGGCGGTTCACCTTGCGGATAGGAACGCACTCGCAAGCGACGATTCTTGCTCACCGAGAGCAGATGGTAGACAACTGCAAACCGCGGCCGTTGCAGTTGGCGCTCCGGTGGGGTATCGCTGGCACGGCCACGACTGAAGCCCGACACGCTTGCTTGGTTAGTTTCCCAATCGACCTTGCCATAATCGATGTAATCAATGCCGCACAGATCGCTCAACTGCTCGAAGCGAAATGACTCGTGGTCGCGTAGCGTCGTACAAATCTCCAACAAGGATGTTGCCGACACATCGATGGTGAGCGGTTGAGTTGCGGTGTCGCAGCTCAGCACACGCTCACCGAAATGCTGCTGCACAAGGGCCAGCCAGCGCCGCCACAGACTTAACCATAGACGCCGACACCTTTCACCGAGCGATAGTGTTGGTGCGCTTGATTTTTTTCTGCAGCTGAATGACTCCGTACAACAAAGCTTCAGCCGTGGGCGGACAGCCAGGCACATAGACATCCACGGGGACAATCCGATCACAGCCGCGCACGACCGAATACGAATAATGATAATAACCGCCGCCGTTCGCACAGGATCCCATCGAGATCACCCATCGCGGTTCAGACATTTGGTCATAGACCTTGCGCAATGCCGGCGCCATTTTGTTGACCAGCGTGCCCGCGACGATCATTACGTCTGACTGGCGCGGGCTGGGCCGAAAAATTACGCCGAAACGGTCCAGGTCATAGCGAGCGGCTCCGGCGTGCATCATCTCAACTGCGCAGCACGCCAATCCGAACGTCATCGGCCACATGGATCCCGTGCGCGCCCAGTTAATTACCGAATCCAGTGACGTTGTGACTACGCCCTTCTCAAGTAAGCCCTCTACTCCCATTCCAGAGCTCCCTTTTTCCACTCATAAATAAAGCCGACAACCAACACGGTCAGAAATATCATCATGGCGACGAATCCAAACATCCCGATCTCTCTTAATACTACCGCCCAGGGAAACAAAAACGCAATTTCGAGATCAAACAAAATGAACAAAATAGCGACCAGGTAATAGCGCACGTCGAACTGCATTCGCGCATCCTCGAACGCCTCGAATCCACATTCGTAAGGAGATAATTTTTCATCAGTCGGGTTACTCGGTCCGAGCAGGTAGCCCGCCGTAATCGAGACCGCGCCCACTACAATGCCGACAAGCACAAAAATCAGAATTGGCAGATACTGCGTTAACACTATTTTGCCTCGATCCAGTTCCAAACAATCGCTATCGCACGCCTAAATGGCGCGCACACGTTAACAGCGCATTGTAGCGTTTATTGCCCGCTCAGTGGAGTGAGTTCCAGTGCATGGTGATGAACCATTTGCTGAAATCGCAATCCGACGAATTACGGGATTGAACCACGGCGCAGTTGCTGCCATTTGGTGCCGATGGCCGGAGTCGAACATAGCTATTAAACACTTAAATTAAATGAGTTTATTATTTCAGTTATGGAAATATGCCCCCAAATATGCCCCCAGCTTTTAATACAACCCATATTTTTTAACTTGTATTCTGATTGTTCATTTCCAGAATCGTTGCTCTTACAATTTCATTTATATTCTGTTCACCAGATTGCCGTGGAGATTTCAATTGCTGAATAATCTCGCCTTGCCGATGTTGCTGCACTTCACCATAACTATATAACGTCGTTAATACATCCTCATGCCCTAGATTTTGACTCCACGACTTAAATTCTTCTGGTGTTCTGCAAAGTTTTTGTCCAAGTGTAACCAGTGTTTTACGAAAGCTATGTGGATTAAAATGTGGCAAATCGGCCAACTCAAACGCATCTTTAAAAATAGCGCGTATTGGTGATGCAGTACTCCAATGTTCACACTTTAAGCCAGACGCTTTAAATATTCTGTCCTCACCTGTAATGATATTGGTTTTAGGAAACAAAGGATCATCATTCCCCCAAAGTAATTCATCTTTAAGATAATTCACCCAGTTAAAAACAATTTCCTGGATCTCATTACCCACCGGAAAGAAAAAAGTCGTAAAAGTTTTGCTAAATTTAGTCTTAACCTCTCTGGCATCTTGAAACACACAATTATTAACCATATCAATATGCTTTAGTTTCATTGATGCCGTGGCACTATCTCTAGCACCCGTTAAAAGTGTAAAAGCGATAAGGCTACGATTTCGCCTTTCTATCTCGGTATTGCTTGGCATTGTTTCAATGACATGCTTTATCTGTTCCAGTGTAGGCACAGCCGTTTCACGTCGTGCCGTTGCAATACGAGTATCTTTATCAGATAAGTTAAAATATTCCGTATCGGTATAACTAATTCGAGATTTATAGCCTGACTGCATAGCCAGCCATTGGAAGAATGCTTTTAATTGCCTGAGTGTAGAATTGAGCGTTGCCTTGCTAAGGTTTTTTCCTGTTTGCTGATTATCTTGATTAGCCAGATGCGCTTTAAAACCGACTGCTTGCTCGAAGTGGAAAGCCTTAAAATCACGGCATTTGGTATATGACTCAAACCGACTTAACGCCTTTGCAACAGCATCAATTGAAGACTCATTTTGACGCTTGGCTTCTTTAAGAAATATCAGATATTTGCGTTTAATTCGTTCATTATTTGGGTTGTGTTTTATCATGGTTTCATCTCACTAATTGAAGTCACTGTTTAAGAGGGGTTTAACACTATCGTTTAATAGTTCCAGATGGCTCTTAAGTAGTAAAACCCACCGTTGAAGCCGTAGGGGGAGGTCTCGGTGTAAACCAGACCCGCTACGTTACTCGATAGCCTGGATGGTTTCGTGTCGAGCACATTTTCCGCTCCCGCCACCAGCGTGAGGCTCTCCTTGAAGGTGTAGGAACCCTCAATATCCACGAGCGCGCGGGCATCGCCCTCATTGCGCGCCGAACCATCATCCGTAGTAAACTCCGTGAATTTGCCGTAATAACGCGCCCGGGCCAGGAAGCTCCAGGGCCCCTGCAGGTGATTGGCCGACAAGGTGAAGCGGGTTCTGGGCAGGTTTTTTTCCAGTTGGACTACCCGCTTGTCACTGATGACGTCCGGGTTGAATTTGTCAACCGTGGTCTCCGTCCAGTTCCCGGCAAAACTGAAGTTGGTGCGGCCGCCCAACATATCCACCGGGTAGGTGGCGATGACGTCAATGCCCTGTGTGGTGGTATCGAAATCATTGGTAAAAAAGCGAATGCCGCCTGAGTAGCTTGCAGCGTCATCGATACCCTGAGCTTCCAATATATCTACCTCCATCGGTGTCAGTTGTCTTTTACTGCTTCGTGCGATGCGATCTTTTACCTTGATGTGGAAGTAATCTACGGTGACGTCCACCTCACCAACATTGAACACCGTACCGATGGTGTAGTTAATGGATTCCTCCGGTGTCAGAGGTTTGCCGCCTACCAGGGCTGACGCCGGGTGAGTGGGTGGGATGGTAGCTTCATCCTGCAACTTCCCCTCGGTAAAGGCGGTGGTTACATTGAAGACATTGGCCTGCCCCACCGTCGGCGCCCGAAAACCGGTGCTGACCGAGCCACGCACGGCAAAATTATCCGTCACCTGCCCGCGGACGCTGAGCTTGACATTCATGGTTTCCCCGACGCCCTTATGATCTTCGTAGCGCCCCGCCGCGCCCAATAGCACGCCTTCGCTCAACTCGACTTCCAGGTCCATGTAGGCGGCGTAACTGTTGCGGGACCAACTTTTTGCAATCTCCGGGCCGAAACCGGTAAAACCGTTGGAACCAGGGCCGAAACCTTGGTCGAAAAGACCTCCTTCATCCCTGTGAGTGTACCAGGCATTTTCCCCACCCTGGGTGATCTTGAATTTCTCCTGACGATGCTCCAGTCCGAAAGCGACGCTCAGCGGTGAATAGAAAGCAGCCAGGTCCACGAGTTTGGACACATCCAGGTTGATGGTGTAATCCGTTTCCGTATAGGCGCCAGGATTGTAGTCCGTCGGTATATTGGCAACTGTTATATCAAGATCAGGGTGAGCCAAAAGGTTCGTGTTGAGCGTATGTCTCATGAAGAAGTCGGCGTTGTGACGTCCATACACACCGCTCAGGTCCACGTGCCAATCGGCCAGCTCGCCACGAACACCCAATGCAAAACCGTAATCCTCCATGACGCCGCCGAAACGTGGGACAAAACCGCCGGGGAACCGGGTGATGAACGATTCGCAGTTGGGATCTGCCTGCACCGAGGCAATGTCTTCGGGACTGGCTACATTATCGATAATCCTGATTGCGGGGCAGTCGCTGCCCATGCCGGCGCCGTCCAGATCAGCCACCTTGACGGTATCGTATTCGACCCCATCCACCGTCATTTTGCCACCGTCAAAGACACCGCCGCGCGTGTGGGGATTACGAAAGTAGAAACCCCCCTCGACCTTGCGCTTGGCATAGTTGCCGTAGCCGTAAACTTCCATGTTGTCGCTGATATCGAACCCGGCATTGCCGAAGAACTTGTAGTCGTATTCGAATTCCGGCGCGCCCCAGACCATCACGTTGGGGTGGAACACACTGTCGTAGTTGGGGTCTGTAATATACGTGTTGCCGGCATCGACCAACCCCTGCGCGTCAGAGCGCTGCTGGGAGCGGCTGGTGGGGTCGGCTTCCTTGTACTCAAAGCTCAGGTTGGCAAAGCCGTTGCTGCTCAATGGCAGGCCGATGTTGCCGGCAAAGTTGAAACCGTCGCCGTCCCCATCGTAGAATTCCCCCCAACGGGCTTCCACCATACCGCCCTCGGCGTCATCTTTCAATTCAAAGTTGATCACGCCGGCGATGGCGTCGGAACCGTATTGGGCCGCGGCGCCGTCACGCAACACTTCCACCCGTTTCAGTGCGATGGCAGGTATCGAGGATATATCAGGACCCTGTGACCCGTCGGCAACGCCGTTGCCCAGGAAGGTAATAACGGCCGCCCGGTGGCGGCGTTTGCCGTTGACCAGCACCAGGGTGGAATCCGGCGGCAGGCCGCGCAGGTTGGCCGGGCGCACCAGGGTCGCCGCATCGTTGATGGGCTGCTGGTTGATATTGTAAGAAGGCACCAGGTTGGCGAGTTGCGAATCGATACCCGTCGAACCCTGGCTCATGAAATCATCACCGGATATCACGTCTACCGGTACCAGTGAATCTGCCTGGGAGCGTCCGGCCTGACGCCGGCTGCCGATAATGACAATCTCCTCGATGACCGCGGCCTCCGATTGCTGGGCCTGGGCAGTTGGTAAGGTTAGCGGCGACACGGACAGGACTGCCAGTAAAATACAACTTAAATTCAGTAAAATTCTCATTTTATTTCCCCAATTATGCATCGATCTTATAAAATTGCACACTGTGAGGCCGACACTAGCGTATCACATATTATATCAGGTTTTCCCGGAATTTCCCTTTTGTTGACAATGCACAACCGGCATCATCCGATCCTGTAGAAGAGGGTGTCGCAAAAGGCGATAAATATGCTGGATATCGTACTGGCGGTGTTTCAACACGCCGTTGGCAGCAGGTGTGTTTCCCAAAGCCATAATTCGCGGCGCACGATACGGTGATGCCACAAGCGCATCAAACAGGCTTTTGTCAACGCACCAATACAGGCTAAACGGGCCAACACCGCCCGTCCCAGGTTGTAAGCGAGTATATGCAGTGCAAATTCTCGTCTCACCCCGGCTAACCCGCGCCGCCGGAACCGGTTCAATCCCTGTCGCTCGCGCAACGTGCTGAACACCGGCTCTACCATCGCTTGGCGCTTCACATACAGCGCTTGCGCCTGCGGCTGTTGCATCACCATGCGCAGCGCATCTTTTAGTTCATCACCCCCATAGCGGCTGATGGTCCGGCGTTCCCCCCGCGTACACTGCGCTTTCAAAGCACACGCACCGCAGCCCGGGGTGGCATAACGCACGTACCCTTTGTGTGTGGCAGTGCCCGCGTAACGCTCCACCGGCACTAACCATTCATTGTTCGCACAGCGGTAAGCATCCTGGTACGCGTCATAGACAAAGGCACCCTTAGGAAAGGTTTTCTGCGATTGCTTGGCTTGCCCCGCCACTTTCCCCTCCGGACAAAGCAGGTTGATGTCCCGCTCCACGCTGTGTTGCAATATCCGGTCACTGAAGTAGCCCGCATCCAGCAACAGATCTTCAACGGCCACGCCACTGCTCGCTTCACTGTGCGCCAGCATCCCCGCGACCACCGCGCTCTCACTGGAGGGGTCAACCGCCATCCCAACCACCACCCGTTCTTCATTGGCCAGCACCGAGGGCTTATAGGAGGGCCCCGTGCCTCGTCCGCGTTTCAACGCTTGCACCATCGCTTCGGGCTCGTGCGCACTCACACACACCTTCTCGCCTGACTTACCCTTGCTTTCCCGCGCCGCTTTGCGCCTTTGCAAGGTCTCATGCACTTGCTGGCTTTGCGCCAACGCCACTTGTTTGGTTTTATCCTCCGGTGCCTGCGCCAACACCTGCCTCGCCTCGCTCAAACGCTGTTTCGCCGCCTCTTCCTTTATCAAACCATAATGCGAACACGCCGCCTCTATCACCGTGCCGTCTCCCGCCACCCGGGTCGCGCTGCTGCCCGTGGCTTGTAACACACGGCCGGTTAACTCAATAAAAAATGACCCGCTCAGCAACTCATCATGCTGCGTGATAAACCGGCCGATGTTCGCATGGTCCGGACAGATCCCCCCGCTCACCCACATCGCACCGATATCCACTCGCGCCAACCGTTCCAGACCCCGCAACGAACTCACACCCTGCAATAGCCCGTACACGATTAACCCCAACACGCTGCGCGGGGAATACGGCGCGCGGCCCGTCCTGGCATAGTTGTCTTCAAAACCCGACCAATCCAGCTCGCTCAATAGCGCTCGTAACACTAACGGCCCACGAATGCCGGCCGCTTGCAGATGCGCCTTCACCGACAACTGACCCAGATAAAGCTGCTGCGGATCAGGATCAATGAACACACGCCCCGCAGCTCTGCGGCTTTGCCGCGACGCGCCAGTATCGGACAACCCCTCAAACAGGTTCAGTTGCACATCCCCATTTATTCCCAGCGCTTTTGTCACCGTTGGCCTCTCGCTATCTTGTACCTGCACGTAGTTTAACGCTTCACGATCCTTGCAACGATCCCCCTTTCGCGACACCCTCAGAACTGGTATTGAACCGTACCTGGCGTCCCGCACTTGCCATTACCGGCGCCGATGGACTACCGGCTATCGACAACTCTGGCAATGTATTGAGACCGGCAACATCAGTAAAATTATCACTCCGAATACCGCCGACCTGTGACGCAAAAAAAGCAATCAGTAAACTCAAGACCCTGCTGGAAAGTAATCCGCCCTATAATGCAAGAGTGACTTTCACGCCTGACTGGGATGCTCCTGGTTGGCATGCGCCGCCTATGGCCGACTGGCTCGAACAGGCCATAGACCAGGCCTCCCACAATCACTTTGGTGCGCCAGCCGTTCACATGGGTGAAGGTGGCAGTATTCCTTTCATGGGTATGCTGGGTGAGAAATTTCCAGAGGCACAATTCCTGGTAACCGGTGTGCTCGGTCCTCACTCCAATGCCCACGGCCCAAATGAGTTTTTACATATTCCCACGGCAATAAAATTAACCTGTTGTGTCGCGGAAGTGATTGCTAAACATTTTGAAAACTTTAAGAAACTCTAATTGGTATGCACAAACTCATTTACCCGTCATGCCGGGCTTGACCCGGTATCCAGTAATAAATAGTCCGCCTCTTAGGCGGTACATTATTCGACTGGATTTCCATCCTTTGATGCGTGAACGGTGCATCCGTGCACCACATCTCCGCATGCGCGAGAATGACGACCACCAATTAAAATAAAAAACCGTCGAGGATTAGAAAATGAAAACAGGTGTAATAGGATTAGGCGCAATGGGAGCCGGTATGGCGATGAATTTTCATAAGGCCGGCCATTTGCACGCCGTATGGAATCGCACTACAAGCAAAGCCGAAAGTATCGCAGATAAAACATCTGCCCTGCTTTGCGATTCGCCAGAACAGCTCGCCACAGAGTGTGAACTCATTATTGTGTGTGTCTCACGAGATAATGATGTCATCGAGATGATTGAACGTGTCGCCACTACTGTTAACACCGACGCTATTGTTGTTGATACATCTACAGTGAGTAGCGATACAGCCATCCATGCCGCAGCAATACTTGAAAAGACCGGCGCCCATTTTCTGGATTGCCCTGTATCCGGTGGATCTGAAGGTGCGGTGAATGGCACTCTGGCGATGATGGTCGGTGGCGATGAATCGATTTTAGATCGTGCCCGCAGCAATCTTGATGCCATCACTAAAAGCATTGTCCTTATCGGCCCCACGGGTAGTGGCCAGGCCTGTAAAGCTGTAAATCAGATCATCTGTGCTGGTCTGTATGAAACTGTCGCTGAAGCCCTTGCTTTTGGCAAGGCCGCCGGACTGGATATGGACAAAGTGGTCAACGTGGTATCAGCGGGCGCTGCCAGTAACTGGGTACTGGATAACCGGAGTAGTTTTATGTTGAATAACTGCTACCCACCGGGCTTTAAAGTGAATTTACATTTAAAGGATTTGAATATCTGCCAGCAGATGGCCAGGGATATGGGCATGGAATATCTGCCCATCACGGAACAAACCATGGGTGACTACCAGAAGCTAATTGACGAAGGCTATGGCGAAGAGGATGTCTCGTGTGTGTTTAGACTAAAACACAAGCCCGCTCAATAAGCTCGCTCTACTCAGACTGATTGATAAAGGTTTGGAACTTCTCTTGAAGAAACGATAATTCCTCCTCCAGCTGTCTAACACGCTTTTCCAGCTCTTCAATGTGGTCGTCACTGTTGTTAGTAACAGCGGGACCGGCTGAGTAATCAGCCGTTTGAGTTTCTAATTCATCGCCACAAAATAGATGCGCGTAACGGGATTCCTTCTGCCCCGGTTGACGTATGATCTTCCCCCGAATTAGCGGACACCAAGTTAAGAATGATAATCTTAACAGCAGGAGGTGTTCAAATGGTAAAGAAACGAAATAAATATACCGCAGAATTCAAACAGGAAGCCGTGGGATTGGTGATGGAACATGGCTATAGCTATGCCGATGCAGGACGCAGCTTAGGAGTGCATGGAAACATGATTTCCCGTTGGAAACGGGAGCTGGAAGTTCAGGGGAAGCACGCTTATCCAGGTAATGGTCGATTAACGCCAGAGCAGCAGCGTATTCATGAGTTGGAGAAAGAGAATCGCCGTCTACAGATGGAGCGTGATATTTTAAAAAAAGCCACGGCCTTCTTTGCCAAGGAAAGCCCATGAGGTATGCATTTATTAAGAGGCATCAGAAGGCCTGGCCTATAACCCTTATGTGTCGCGTACTGGAGGTGTCAAAAACAGGTTATTATGATTGGGGCAAGCGCTGCCCTGGTGTGCGTGCAGCATCCAATCAGGCACTGGATGAGCATATCCGAGAAGTGTTTAATCAGCATAAGGGCCGTTATGGTTCACCGCGCATCGCCGATGAGCTGAATGACAGAGACATTCCTTGCAGTGAGAATCGAGTCGCGAGGCGCATGCAGACATTAGCTTTACAGGCGGTTCAGGCGAAGAAATTCAAAGTGACGACCGATGCTGAGCACGACAAGCCGGTGGCACCGGACTTACTACAACAGGACTTCAGCGCTGAGGAGGCAAACCGGAAATGGGTCAGTGACATCACCTATATTTGGACTCGGGAAGGATGGATGTATTTAGCTGTAGTGATGGACTTGTACTCACGGGCCATCATCGGTTGGTCGATGAACAGACAGATGACGCAACAGCTGGTGTGCGATGCTTTGACCATGGCCCTATTCAGACGAGGATTCCCGCAGGGTACTATCATTCATTCTGATCGAGGCTCTCAATATTGCTCGAAAAAATATCAGCAATTACTGCAACTGAATAAGCTTGTCTGTAGTATGAGCCGCAAGGGATGCTGTTATGATAATGCGGCGATGGAAAGTTTCTTTCACACCTTGAAAGTTGAGCTCGTCCATCGTGAAGTTTATGTCACACGACAACAGGCCAGGCAAAATATATTTGAATATATTGAGACCTATTACAATCGTCAACGCCGTCATTCGGCTATTGGTAATCAGATCCCGATGCAGTATGAATTGAAAATGAGTGCTTAACTATATGTCCGTGAAAACGGGGGAAGATCAGCTGTGCGTCAGCAACTCTTCATAACCGTCCCGCTTCAATCGTTGTGTTTCCTGTCTTCTCACCTCATCTACCGCCTTGTTCAATAACACCACAATGTGGAACCGGTCTAATATATGTAAGGCCTGTGGCACCTTTCGCCTGATCACCTTCAGATACGGCTTCCACATGTCCGAGCAGATATACATGAGCTCCGCACAACGGCTCTTCCCCAATAACCTGCAATGCTTCTCGCCAAACCTAACAGACTCCTGACAGTGCGTTTTTTACCCACATACAATAAGCGTCGACAACCACTATCTAACTGATATACCAACGTTAAATACTGATGACCGCGCCGGTACTGCACTTCATCTACGCCGATAGCTTCAATCTCATCCAGACTTCTATGAGCCAGGCCATAACCCACCACCGATCCCACCGAGCGATACACCTGCTCCCAACTGGTGTGAAAGACATGGGCCACCTCCTGCCACGATAGCCGTCTCCCCCACCTCGCTAAAAACACCTCATAGGCCCGGGTGCGTGGACTCTTGCCTTCTGACCAGGGCACCTGTTCCACTTTCACCCCACAATTAGGGCAGTCCACGCGACGCATCACGTAGCGTAAATACACCGGGTAGCCCCACAATGGCACAAAGGTAAACAATCGGGCCTGACTCCCTTGGTCATAACCACTTGCACTACCACCATAACCTGAACAAATCACTTGCCCGTTCTTGCGTGGCACCACCTTCACGACCAGGGCTTCGCGTCCATTTATGACTTCTATTTGCTCTTTCTCGTACACAAATGACTTGAGATAATGACAACGATTTAATATTGTTCTGATGCGCATTGGGATTGTTGTTAACCATCTTGTTACTCTCTCAAGTTCCATGATGATTCTCTTCCCAATGCGCTTCAACTATACTTTTGACATTTATCTACCCACAGATTCTGCGGAAGAGCCTTAAAGATAATCAAACAGGTTCAGCGGCAGGAGGCATCAAAGCAAGTAAACTGAAAAGAATTGAGATTCCATTACCACCGCTTTCAGAACAAAAAAGGATTGTCTCGAAAGTCAATGATCTTATGAATCTATGCGATGACCTGAAAGCAAAAATTAATGACGCTCAATCTAGCCAAATTCAACTTGCTGATGTTGTTGAGAAAGCTGTTGCCTGATACTTAAACCTTACGAATTTGAATTATCTCTGCTCCGGCTTTCAACTTATCCAGATAATCTGCCCATTCCTGCATCATTTTCTTTCTCTCTGCCAAGTGTGCAGTACGGTTGTAGGCACGGCCATTTGGATCACGCACGGCATGTGCTAATTGATGCTCAATAAAATCTGGACGAAAACCTAATACTTCATCCAGTATGGTTCGTGCCATCGCTCTGAACCCATGCCCGGACATTTCATCTTTCTCAATGCCCATGCGTCGCATAGCTGCCAAGATCGCGTTATCACTCATTGGCCTCTTAGTTGATCTTCCACTTGGGAAGACAAATTGTCCGTTCCCTGTAAGAGGTTTCATTTCTTCTAGAATATCGATTGCCTGTTTAGAAAGCGGAACGATATGGGGAGTGTTAGTTTTTGTAATTGTAAAACGCCATTCTGCGTTCTCAAGATCAATATCTTTCCATTCCGCCTTTCTAAGTTCTCCTGGACGAACAAAAACCAAGGGGGCGAGCCGCATGGCACAGCTAACGATAATTGAGCCATTGTAGCTGTCCAAAGCGCGGAGAAGTTCTCCTACCTTCGTTGGTTCAGTAATGGCGGCCCGATGCTCAACTTTTTCCGGGGGGAGGGCGCCACGTAGATCTCGACATGGGTCATTAGCTGCTTTACCGGTTGCCACTGCGTAACGAAATACCTGGCTGCAAGTGGACAGTGCGCGATGGGCAGTGTGCAGGGCACCCTTATTTTCTATCCGCCGAAGTGCAGCGAGAATTTCTTTGGCGGTAATATCACTAATTGGTTTGTTCCCAACCCAAGGGAAGATATTGAGTTCCAGTCGTTTCAGAACGTAATGAGCATGTCTGGCTGTCCAGACGTGGGTTTGTTTCTCATGCCATTCTCTGGCTAGGACTTCAAAGGTATTTTCGTTTTTTTCCCTTTCGATCTCTTTCTGATGTTGTTTGTGAACTCCTGGGTCGATGCTGTCAGCTAACAGTCGTCTTGCAGCGTCACGACGATCTCTCGCCATCTTGAGACTGACATCCGGGTGTACCCCATGAGCCAGTTTTTTCTCCCTGCCATTGAATCTGTACTTCTGACGCCAGTATTTGCCGCCAGAGGGCGTGACTTCCAGGTAGAGGCCACTGCCATCGGACATCTTGTAAGACTTATCAGCGGGCTTTGCGTTGCGAATTGCGGTATCGGTGAGTTTCATTTGGGGGCACCTACTTTTGTGAAAAAGTGGACATGGCCCCAAATATGCCCCCATGTGCCCCCAGATGTCAATACCTCTTAGTGAACTACTCTGGACAATAAATCCTATTAAAAGGCCGTATTATAGGCTTTATTGAACTTCATTGGACGTTACTGGATGTGTTATTGGTGCCGATGGCCGGATTCGAACCGGCACGGCTCGCGCCACCGCCCCCTCAAGACGGCGTGTCTACCAATTCCACCACATCGGCATAGCCCGCAAGGGCCCAAGTATAATAAAAAAGGGACCGCAGTGATTCATTTTTGACCGGCAGTGCCGAGTAAAAATGAAGCACTCCGGCCTCCTATTTCAGTCTTTTTTATTCTTCGCTCGGCAGCGTGGGTAGATCCGATTCGTCGGAAATCAGAGGCAGATCCGAGTCCTCAACCGGCACCAGCACAGCCTGCTCCACATCCCCCTCAATCGTTACCCGCTCCATAAGACTTTGGCGTTCGACCCTGGTTGAAGCCAGATGCGCCAATAACAGGCTGTTAGCAAAGAACAAAATCGCTAAGCCCGCGGTCATACGGCTGAGAAACGAGCCTGAGCCACGCGCACCGAACACGGTCGCCGAAGCGCCTGCTCCAAAGGCCGCGCCGGTATCGGCCCCTTTGCCATGCTGGACCAGAATCAATCCGATAAGCCCAACGGCCATTAATACATGTGCTACAAGCAGAGATGTCTGCATGATTTTCCTATATGCGGATATTACGTTACGCGGAAATTGCGTCGGCGGCCCGACAGATATCGAGAAATTCGGCACTGCGCAAGGATGCTCCACCGACCAGGCCACCGTCGATGTCGGGCATGGAAAACAGGCTTTCCGAGTTGGCTCCGGTCACGCTGCCGCCATAGAGGATCCGGATATTTTCACCCACTTCGGCATCACGAGCGCTGATCAGCTGACGGACAAGCGTGTGAACTTCTTGGGCCTGCTCCGGCGTTGCCGTACGGCCGGTGCCTATCGCCCACACGGGTTCATAGGCAATCACGGCATGGGAAAACTCAGTAATCGAATTCAGGTTCAACACGGTTTCTATTTGTTGCGTCACGACCTCGGCGGTACGTCCCGCTTCCCGGTCTTCCAAGCTTTCACCGACACATACAATGGGATCCAATCCCAGTTTTCGTGCAGTATCGAATTTCTCTGCAACCAGTGCATCGGTCTCGCCATAAATTCGCCGGCGCTCCGAGTGTCCGACAATGACGTAACGGCAGCCGTAGTCATGCAGCATACGGCCGGACACCTCGCCCGTGTACGCTCCCTCAATCTGTTCAGACAGATTCTGGGCGCCCAGAGTCAGGTGCGAGCCTTCAATCAACTTTGCTACCCGGGCCAGGTAGACATAAGCCGGGCACAGCACGACTTCAACGTGCGGAGCGGTATCGACTTCCGCGTGGATCTCACTCACCAGCTGTTCGGTGCTTGCACGAGTACCATGCATCTTCCAATTGCCGACAACTAAGGCGATACGCATGTAAGTTCCCAAGTGATTGCGAACAGCACAGATTACCGGTAGGCGCAGATGTGGTCAATTTCGGCGCTCATCCTCAGGCCGCTGCCAAGCCATGGCGGCACTGCTTGAGGAGGCAGCAATCTCGGCATAGTGGCTTGGATCTGCACACCACCTTCGCGTGATAAACCAGCAGAGCGTGGAATTCGTTCAAGGCTTTCGCGTCAGATGCAAACGGCGCGCCTATCCGCTTGCTCAGAAAATCATAGTTTTCGTCTCCGCCAATCTCGCCGAGCCGGGCAAAGACCCGGCGCGTATATGCATCAATGACACAGACCGGACGACCAAAGGCGTATAGCAGAATCGCATCCGCGGTTTCCGGGCCGATACCTCTAACAGCCAATAATTCTGCCCTCAGTTTCGCAGTGGATAAATGCCGCAAATGCTTATATCCGCCACGCTCCAGATACCAGGAAGATAGGGCTTTGATTCGTTGCGTCTTAACGTTAAAGCAACCTGACGGGCGGATCAGGCGAGCAAGGACAGCTGGCCGCTCGCGTACGAGTGCATCTGCATCGAATAAGCCGGCAGCCCGCAGAGCGTCGAGTGCTAATTCGACGTTCCGCCAGGCGGTGTTTTGAGTGAGCACTGCTCCCAACATCACTTCGAAACGCGAGTCAGCTGGCCACCATTGCTGGGCGCCATAACGAGCAAACAACCCCCGGTATGTACGCAGCGTCGCGCTGTGGTTCATCGTCGCCGGCGTGTGCGTCGCGGTAGCGTTTTGTGCATTGCTACGAGGCCTGTGAGCTGCATAAGTCGGCGAATTTCGTCCGCGTCCATTTCCCACCAGCTGCCGGCACGAACGTCTCGACGCAGACGCACCGGCCCATAAGCCGTGCGCAACAAACGGCTGACTGTTGCGCCCTGAGATTCGAACATGCGGCGAACCTCGCGGTTACGTCCTTCGCTCAGGGTCACTTGATACCAGCGATTTACACCGCTACCGGCCATGGCGACAATCGATTCAAGCTGTGCCATGCCGTCGTCAAGTTCCACGCCCTGGCGCAGACGATCCAGCACCGCCTCACTAACGCCGCCCAGAACCCGCACCCGATATTCGCGCTTGAACCCGCGCGACGGATGCATGAGGCGATGAGCCAGGTCGCCGTTATTGGTGAACAGCATCAATCCGATTGTGTTGAAATCCAGGCGCCCAACCGCGACCCACTTGCCTCGCGGCAACAACTCGAACACTGTCGGGCGATTAGCGTCATCGGCGCGGGTGCAAATGACGCCGGCGGGTTTGTTCAGGGCGAGGACGCGGGTTTGGCTGGGGAAAAGTTGCTCAGCGGCTATAGGCTTGCCGTCAACGACCACGCGATCCGTACGTCCTATCGACGCACCGAGTGTCGCGGTTTCGCCGTTAACCGAAACCCGGCCTTCGGTGATCCAACTTTCCATGGTGCGTCGCGAACCAAGGCCCGCGCGCGCCAGTACTTTGTGTATGCGTTCGGCCACTAGTGCTCCAACAACCTAAGTTTGATGGATTCAGCGTTCCCGTGGTGTTTCGCAGCAAGGCGTAGTGCGCAGGGAATGGCCGTGGCCCTTGTCAAGCGCTGCAACGAAGCGGCGAGACACCACGGGAGCGCCCTGCGGGTTGGCTTGTCAGCGTCCATGGACTGCGTTGCGTCTCTTGGAAAGGACTATGGCCATTCCCTGCGAGGTGCGCCTTGCCATGAACGCTGACAAGCCAACTGTATCCATCAATAATGGGTTGTTGGAGCACTAGCCTGCAGTTTGCATTCAAGGGGAGTAGCAGATAGAAATAAATGCCCCGGGCGGCGGACTGGTGCGGGCTAAACCGCCGCCCTGCAATTGCGCTCAACCAGCCGCTTTTTCGCTGTCGTCGCTGGGATCCGCCGCGATTCCCGGCAGTCGCGTGACGTTGGACGCGGTTTCACCGGATGGTTCCACGCGCCCGTCGCTGACCAGCGCCACCGGCGTTATCGTGAAACTGCTGTCGTGCGCTGACAGCTCTTGTTCGTCGGGCTGATCGGGCAGCTGGCCTGGCTCGGTGAACAAATCGGTGTTGATATCGTCAATGTCGCGCAGCTGTACAAGACTGGGCAATTCCGACAGATTCTTCAAATTGAAATAATCAAGAAACTGTCGTGTCGTGGTGTAAACGGCTGGCCGGCCGGGCACATCACGGTAGCCAGCAACCCGGATCCATTCGCGCTCCATTAGATTACGGACGATACCGGTACTCACGGAAACGCCTCGAATATCTTCGATTTCACCACGGGTCACCGGTTGGCGATAGGCGATGATTGCCAGCGTCTCCAATAACGCCCTGGAATAGCGAGGAGAGCGCTCTTCCCACAGACGATTTACCCACTGACCGAAGTTTTCATTAATCTGGAACCGATAGCCGCTGGCAACTTCCTTTAGTTCAATGCCGCGTTCGGCGTAGTTTGCCTTCAGCGCCGTAAGCGCAGTTTTTATTTCTTCGCGACTAGGTTGCGCGTGGCCATCTTCGCTTGCCGAGAACAGCGCGCGTAACGCATCGACCGTTACTGGCTCATCACAGGCAAACAAAGCCGCCTCAAGTATTTTCTGTAATTGCTCTGGGTTCATGCCGCCGCCTTTAGGTAGATGGGTCCTGCAAATTTGGTTTGCACAATCTGGATTAACGCCGATTTCATCAATTCGAGGATCGCGAGCAAAGTTACCACGACGCCGCCGCGCCCCTCTTCTACCGTGAATATGCTTGAGAATTCAGTGAAATCCGTGGCGTTAACAGTGTCAAGAATAATCGCCATGCGTTCACGCACGGACAGTAATTCCCGGCGCACTCGATGATCCGCGAAGATTTCGGCCCGCTTCAAAACTTCGTGGAACGCATCCAACAGCTCGTCGAGGGAAACCTGGGGAGGCTTCCTCATATCCTTACGTTCCAGGAATTCCGCATGTGCCGGGAAAATGTCCCGCTCCAGACGAGGTAAGGCGTTCAAGTCTTCGGCGGCCTGTTTGTAACGCTCGTATTCCTGCAGCCGCCGGATTAACTCGGCCCGGGGGTCCGTTTCATCGTCCGCTTCAACCGGCCGCGGCAACAGCATGCGCGACTTTATCTCGGCCAGCATTGCCGCCATGACCAGATACTCCGCGGCAAGCTCCAGGCGCAGTTCCTGCATAAGTTCGATATAAGCCATGTATTGATGGGTTATTTTCGCAATCGGAACCTCGAGGATGTCGAGGTTTTGTCGCTTGATTAGATACAGCAACAGATCAAGTGGGCCCTCGAACGCCTCGAGAAAAACCTCCAGCGCATCCGGTGGTATGTACAAATCGCGCGGCAGCTCGGTAATGGGATTACCCTGGACAACGGCAAACGGCATCTCCCCTTGTGCCGGCTGGCCATCCACTGGCATTTGATCGGTTTCAGTGGTGTTCATCTGGACTGTTGCTCCTGGCGCTAGTGAACAATGCCCATCGCGCGTCGCACGTCATCGAGTGTTTCCCGTGCTACTGCACGAGCAGCCTCGCAGCCTTCGTCGATTATGTTACGAACATGCGTCGGATCAGACAGGTAATTCAAACTGCGCTCGCGGATCGGCGCTTGTTCCGCAAGCACCGCATCTATTAGCGGTTGCTTGCAATCCAGGCAACCGATACCGGCGCTCGTGCATCCCTGCTGCACCCATTCGCGGACTGGTTCATCGGAATATATCTGGTGAAGTTTCCATACCGGACACTTATTCGGATCGCCGGGATCTTGACGCCGCACGCGGGCCGGATCGGTCGGCATAGTACGAAGTTTCTGTTCTACAATTTCAGCGCTGTCGCGCAAACCGATAACATTGCCGTAACTTTTGGACATCTTTTCGCCGTCGATACCGGGCATCCGCGATTCCGGCGTCAGCAGCGCCTGAGGTTCGGGCAGTATTGCCTTGCCGCCCCCTTCCAGATAACCGTAAAGACGCTCGCGATCCGTGCCGCTTATGTTGTCCTGGCTGGCAAGAAACGTCTGCCCTTGGGACAAGGCCTCGGCGTCCCCGGCCTGCTGAAAACGTTTGCGCAGCGAAAAATACAGTTTTGCGTTTTTCTTACCCATTTTCTTGGCAGCAGCTTCGGCTTTTTCCTCGAAGCCGGGCTCCCTACCGTAAAGGTAGTTGAATCGGCGTGCGACCTCGCGTGTCATTTCAATATGCGCAACCTGGTCCTCGCCCACCGGCACCCAGCCGGCTTTGTAAATGAGCACATCGGCCGCCTGCAGCAACGGATAGCCGAGGAATCCGTAAGTCGCCAGATCTTTTTCTTTAAGTCGCTCCTGTTGATCTTTATAAGTTGGCATACGCTCCAGCCAGCCTATCGGCGTAATCATGGACAACAATAAATGTAGTTCTGCGTGCTCGGGAACGCGCGACTGCACGAATAATGTTGCAGCATTTGGATCAATACCGGTGGCCAACCAGTCGACAACCATATCCCAGGTATTGTCGCCAATCTTTCGCGGGTCTTCGTAGTCAGTAGTTAGGGCGTGCCAATCCGCAACAAAGTAGAAACATTCATATTTTGATTGCAGCTCGACCCAGTTTTTCAAAACACCGCGATAATGGCCGAGGTGAAGTTGGCCAGTCGCGCGCATGCCCGACAGCACCCGATCGCTGCCCAACACGCTCAAGTTGGGTGTACCGTGCGCTGCGCGGCCATTGTCACGGCGCTTAGAGGAAGGAATTGGCGGTGGCGTCGCCGGCGCACCCTGAGAACAGGCTGCTTAGTGGACGACAACATCATGGCTAAAATCGCGCGCACGCTCGGAGGATTATCTCAGCCCGCACTCCAGAGCGCAAAGTTTTGCGCTTGCCTCACGACAACATATCAGTGGGGCCCCGTCCCTCACGCAATACCTGTGGTTCCCCGTCAATGAGATCGATTACTGTTGTTGGTTCAAAACCGCAATTGCCACCGTCAATCACGAGATCAACTGTATCGCCTAGTTGCTCATGAATCGTCTCGGGTTCGGTCATGGGCGTGGCGTCTCCCGGCAGCAACAATGTGGAACTCATCAACGGTTCGCCCAGGGCTTCGAGCAATTCACGCGCAATGGCGTGGTCCGGTACACGTAGGCCGATAGTCTTACGCCGCGGGTTCTGTAGGCGACGCGGCACCTCGCGGCTGGCGCGCAGCAGGAACGTGTACGGCCCTGGCGTCAACGCCCGCATCAGGCGATACGAAGCATTATCCAACTTCGCGTATTCGCTCACTTCAGAGAGATCGCGGCATACCAGGGTAAAATTATGATCGGGCCCCAGTTTTCGAATTCGGCGGATCCGATCTTGCGCGAACTTATCACCGAGATGACAGCCAATGGCATAACAGGAATCTGTAGGATAAACGATAACACCGCCGTTTCGCAGCACAGTCACTGCATTGTTGAGCAACCGCATTTGAGGATTGCGCACATGAATTTTGAAATACTGACTCATGTAGCTGGATTCATAAGACAGTTTTTTAGTGGGCCAATGTGTTTTTGGTTAAGATTAGCATGACGAAGAGCCACCACCTGCCGTGTAGCCGGGGAACACTTAACTAAACGATGAAAGTTCTGGTAGACCTCTTTCCGGTTGCGCTGTTTTTCATAGGCTACTATCTACCCGATGATCGCAGCCTGGGGATCTACTACGCAACCCTGGCAGCTATGATCGGCTCATCACTGCAGGTAAGCGTGAGTTGGTTGCTCTATCGCCGCGTCGAGCGCATGTATCTAATCACGTTTACGATACTGCTGGTGCTGGGCAGCGCGACCTTGTTGCTGCGCGACAGCCGTTTTATCATGTGGAAGCCCACGATCGTCAACTGGTTGTTTGCAGTAGTTTTTTTGGCAAGTCAGACGATTGGAAAGCAAACTATTATCGAGCGCTTGATGGGCGCTAATGTGGCCCTCCCAGCCGCTGTGTGGCTGCGGTTAAATCTTAGCTGGGCGGGTTTCTTTATCGTCGTGGGGATCTTGAATCTGTATGTGGCGTTCAATTTTGCCGAGGAGACGTGGGTGCAATTTAAGCTTTTCGGTCTGCTTGCGCTCACACTATTGTTTACACTGGCTACCGGTGTTTACATCGCCCGCCATATGAGCGAACCAGAGAATTAACAATAGCGTTTATTCGCGGCACAAACGCGCAACCTATGAACTCTGACCGGCATCTAGGATTACTCGATACTGCATCGGCGCTCCACCGTGAGCGCTGCGGAGCGTACAAACATGACTGAAGCAACACGCGTTGAAATGATCCGTAAGCACTTGGAAGAGGCCCTGGCGCCTCTGCGCCTGGACATCACCGATGATAGCCACTTGCATGCAGGCCATGCCGGCGCGCAATCGGGGAAAGGGCATTTCAGCGTTCACATCGTCACCGCTGAATTCGAGAATCAAACGCCAGTCGCGCGCCACCGGATGGTTTATCAGATCTTAGCTGAACTCATGGAATCGGATATCCACGCGCTGAGCATTCAGGCGCTCACACCCACAGAAGCGGCCGCCGCGCCCTCGGCCAGCGTTTAGCGCGTCAACGGCAAAGTGACGAGTCCTCTATCGCCCGCGCAGCCGGAGGAAACATACGCGATCGCGTAAATATGCCAGACGACGACACGGTCGAATTAACCAAGGCGCTGATTCGTAGGGCGTCGGTTACACCTGCAGATGCAGGCTGTCAGGACGTGCTTGCCGAGCGGCTTGCTGCCGTCGGATTCCGTATCGAGCGTTTACGTTTTGGCGAGGTCGACAACCTCTGGGCCGTGCGCCGTACAGGCCCGCCATTATTTGTGTTTGCAGGCCACACTGATGTTGTCCCGGCTGGTCCATTGGACCATTGGTCCTCGGACCCTTTTGAACCTTTTCAACGCGATGGCCTACTGTTCGGGCGCGGCGCGGCCGATATGAAGGGTTCCCTGGCGGCCATGATTACGGCAACGGAACGATTCTGCGGCGCGACTCCCGAGCACAGCGGCAGCCTCGGCTTTCTCATTACCAGTGACGAAGAGGGGCCGGCTATCAACGGCACAAAACGTGTCATGGACCATTTAGCGGCTGCAGGAACGCACATCGATTGGTGTCTGGTCGGCGAACCATCAAGTGATCGGCAACTCGGCGACACCGTGCGCAGCGGTCGGCGCGGCTCACTTAACGGCAAGCTGAGCATCGAGGGTGTGCAAGGACACGTCGCCTACCCGCAGCGCGCCTTAAATCCGATCCATGCAGCGGCGCCAGCGCTCACTGAGCTGTGTGCTACGAGTTGGGATGATGGCAGCGCGTCATTTCCGCCAACCAGTTTCCAGATTTCGAATGTGAACGCGGGCACCGGCGCGGATAACGTCATACCCGGGCGCCTGGAATTAGCGTTTAACTTCAGATTCTCCACCGCGTCGAGTGTCGAGACATTGCAGCAGCGGACAGAAACGCTACTCAAACGCCACGGCCTTAACTATAACTTGCAGTGGCATTTGTCGGGGCAACCCTTTGTAACGGAAGGCGGAAGGCTCATTGAAGCCGTGCGCGCGGCAGTCGGCGAAATCACCGGGATAGAACCGGAATTGTCGACAGGCGGCGGTACCTCCGACGGACGCTTCATCGCGCCCAGCGGCGCTGAAGTAGCAGAACTAGGCCCGCTTAACGCCAGCATCCACAAGATCGACGAACACGTCGCGATCGCTGATTTACATGGGCTATCGCAGATCTACGAGAAGATCCTCCAGCACCTGCTGCCCCGATAATAACAATCAACCGGTTTTACGTTGGGCCGCCGGGTCAGACTGCGCGAACTGTGCTTCCTCAGTGGAACCGGTGAGCGCGGTAATCGATGACGTGCCATCCGTGATTGCTTTCGTGACTTCGTCGAAATACCCGGTACCAACCTCACGCTGGTGCTTTGTTGCGGTATAGCCGGCACTCTCAGCCGCAAATTCCGCTTCCTGTAGTTCAACGTAAGCCGACATTTGACGTTCGGCGTAGCCTTTGGCGAGATTGAACATCGAATAGTTGAGTGCATGAAACCCCGCCAGGGTAATGAACTGGAACTTATAACCCATCGCACTTAGCTCGCGCTGGAATTTGGCGATGGTCGCGTCGTCGAGATTCTTCTTCCAGTTAAACGAAGGCGAACAGTTGTAGGCAAACATCTGCTGCGGATGCTCTTTGCGAACGCCCTCTGCAAATTTCCGCGCAAAATCAAGATCAGGCGTTCCCGTCTCACACCAGACCAGATCGGCATACTGCGAATAGGCGATACCTCGTGCGATGGCCTGGTCGATGCCGTTGCGGATCACAAAAAAACCTTCTACGGTACGTTCGCCCGTGCAAAAACGTTGATCTCTTTCGTCCACATCGGTAGTTAACAAACCCGCAGCCTCGGCATCGGTACGTGCCAAAACCACGGTCGGAACACCCATCACGTCGGCCGCGGGCCGCGCCGCAATAAGCTTTTGCTCGGCCTCAGCGGTAGGCACCAGAACTTTACCGCCCAAATGCCCGCACTTCTTGGCAGAGGAAAGTTGGTCTTCGAAATGCACCCCGGCAGCGCCGGCCTCGATCAGATGTTTCATTAACTCGAACGCGTTGAGTACGCCGCCGAATCCAGCCTCCGCGTCGGCGATGATGGGCACCAACCAGTCGATGTCGTTGCGACCTTCGGCATGATTGAGCTGATCGGAACGCAGCAAGGCATTGTTGATTTTGCGGACCACCACCGGAACGCTATCGACCGGATACAATGATTGGTCGGGATACATTTGAAACGCGCTGTTGGCGTCGGCTGCGACTTGCCAGCCGCTCAAGTAGATGGCTTTCAATCCAGCCTTCACCTGTTGCACCGCCTGATTTCCGGTTAGCGCTCCGAGCGAGTTGACGAACGCCTCACGCTGCAGGTCATCCCAGAAACGCTCTGCGCCGCGCCGCGCCTATGTGTGTTCAATCCGAACACTGCCTGCAAGACGCAGTGCATCCTCCGCCGAGTATGGCCGTGCGACGTTTTCCCAGCGCGGGTTGGTGGCCCATTCGTTTTGCAGCTCAGCAGCGGTCGTCATTAAATGACCTCCAGGTTGTAAAATCGCCGACATCGACTCGCGATCATCCTCGCGTCCAGGCCGGAATATTGCAGGCTACGTTGCACTGCATCAATTGAAAAATTAAATGTTTTAATTCTTATCATTAAAAAATCGTATACTAGATGTTTGCCTGGTTTCGACGCTCGCTCCGCTCTATGACAAATCCCGCTAAGCGTGATTATTACAAGCAGAATCAGCTCAAACAGCTCCGCGCATTTTGCCACGCAGCGGAAACGCAAAGTGTGTCGAGAGCCGCACAACGGATGTTTCTCAGTCAACCCTCGGTGTCGCTGCTGATCCAGGCGCTGGAGAAGAATCTGCAAACCGTCTTATTCGATCGCAGCGGTCCACGGATCAGCATCACAGCCGAGGGAAAAATACTGCATGCTCTCGCCCTGCCCCTGGTAGAGGGCATCGAAGCTCTGCCGGACGTCTTCCAGGAGCACACCCGTGATTTAATTGCCGGTGAACTCGACATCGCGGCCGGCGAGTCAACCATCCTTTATCTGCTTCCCGGTATCGTTAAACATTTTACCCGCAAGCATCCGGACATTCGCTTTAAACTGCACAACGTGACCGGACACAGCGGCCTGGCTATGGTCCGCGCGAATGAAGTAGATCTGGCAGTGGGCTCTATGCTCGAGGTCCCCGACGATATTGGCTACCAGCCGGTATTCAGTTGCGACCCGGTTCTGATTACCAGCCTCGATCACCCCCTGGCGGGACGCAAACAAATCAAATTGGCGGACATCAGTCCGTATGGCCTAATTCTCCCGCCTCGCCATTTGAGTACCTGGCGGATTGTCGATCTTGTATTCAGTCAACATGACGTACCGTATCAGGTTGCGATGGAGGTGGGCGGCTGGGAAGTGATCAAAGAATATGTACAATGCGGCCTGGGGATATCCATCGTTACCAACATTTGTTTACGCGGTAACGAGAAACTTTCAGTAATTCCGTTACATAAGTATTTCCCGCGCCGCAGTTACGGCGTTGTAACACGAAAAGCCAAGCATTTATCCCCCGCGGCACGCCGCTTCATAGAAATGATGATGCTGGAGCCGGCGCGGGTCCAACATCACGAAGCTAGCGCAAGCCAGACGTTATAAACATTTGATTTATCACAGACTGCTTACGCTAAGGCCTTGATGTATATAAATCTTCCCGGTTCCTACGTATAATATCGCGTGGCTGGCAGCCACTTGGACCCTGCCGTATGTTGGTGGTCTGCATCGACGAATCAGTTATACGATCAAAGCAAATTAGTGAGCTATGGCAGAACGCGGCAACCCTAATCAAGACGATGGCTTAGCCGTACAAGAGGCTAAACCGAAACTCAAGAAGCCGCCGCTTTATCAAGTGCTGTTGCTGAACGACGATTACACGCCCATGGAATTCGTCGTCCACGTGCTCGAACAATTCTTTGGACTGGATCGTCCGACGGCAACGCGTATCATGCTAGAGGTACATACACGCGGTAAGGGTGTGTGCGGTGTGTATACTCATGACGTTGCTGAAACGAAAGTCGAGCATGTCAATTTATATGCGCGCGATAACCAGCACCCGCTGTTGTGTACCATGGAGGCAGCTTAACGGGCATTGTGCATAAAGTACGGCTATAGTTAAACGATGTTGCTTGGCGATTTCATTCTTTTAACGAGACATACCTGCGGAGCCTCGTTCAATGTTGAGTAGAGAACTGGAAGTTACCCTCAACCTGGCGTTCAAAGACGCTCGAGAGCACCGCCACGAATTCATGACGGTGGAGCATCTGCTGTTGGCGCTACTGGATAATCCCACCGCCGCCAAAGTACTTCGCGCCTGCGGCGCAAACCTCAACGAACTCAGGCACGAACTAAACGTCTTTGTGCGAGAGCAATCGCCGCAGCTTACGGACGAGGAAGAACGGGATACACAACCTACATTGGGTTTCCAACGTGTTCTACAGCGTGCGGTTTTTCATGTGCAGTCTTCTGGAAAAAAAGAGGTTACCGGTGCCAACGTTTTAGTAGCCATATTCGGCGAGCGCGAGTCCCACGCCGTCTACCTGTTGGGCCAGCAACACGTTTCGCGGCTTGACGTGGTGAACTGTATATCACATGGCATCTCCAAGGCTGGCGATGAAGAGCGTAGTGATGAATTGCCGAGCACCAGTGAGGAAGGAGCCGAAGGTGAGCCGAGCAAAAACCCGCTAGATGCCTTCACCACGAACCTCAACGAGCAGGCCAAGCTCGGCAAGATAGACCCTTTAATCGGTCGCCTAATGGAAGTAGAGAGGACCATCCAAATCCTGTGCCGACGCCGAAAAAACAATCCGTTATATGTCGGTGAAGCGGGTGTCGGCAAGACCGCGATTGCCGAGGGACTGGCGAAAAAAATCGTTGACGAGGAAGTACCCGAAGTCCTTAAAGATGGCGTCATCTATTCCTTGGATTTGGGAGCGTTATTGGCGGGAACCAAATATAGGGGCGATTTCGAGAAACGATTGAAAGCGGTACTCACGCAGCTCGACAAACAACCCGGTTCGATCTTATTCATCGATGAAATTCATACAATAATCGGAGCCGGCGCCGCATCGGGCGGCGTCATGGACGCATCTAACCTGATTAAGCCGGTATTGGCCTCGGGTGACCTGAAGTGCATCGGCTCGACCACCTATCACGAATACCGCGGGATCTTCGAAAAAGATCGTGCACTGTCTCGACGCTTCCAGAAAATCGATATTACGGCCCCGTCCCCGGACGAAACGGTAAAGATCTTACAAGGCTTGAAATCGCGCTTCGAAAAACATCACGATGTGCGTTACACCCACCAGGCACTGCGCACCGCGGTCGAACTTACGGATCGCTATATGACCGATCGGCACCTGCCGGATAAGGCCATTGACGTGATCGATGAAGCCGGCGCACGGGTACGTCTGATGCCGCCGTCAAAACGGAAAAAAACCATTGGCGTCGTCGATATCGAAAACATCGTCGCCAAGATTGCGCGCATCCCACCCAAGACTGTGACACGCTCTGACAAGGACGCACTTCGTACTTTATCGCGGGATCTCAAAATGGTGGTATTTGGACAGGATCCGGCAATCGAGACGATAGCCGCGGCAATCAAAATGACGCGGTCGGGCCTTGGTGACGTAAACAAGCCTATCGGTTCGTTTTTGTTCGCCGGACCGACGGGCGTCGGCAAAACTGAAGTGAGTCGACAGCTGGCCAGCATCCTCGGAATAGAACTGATCCGCTTTGACATGTCTGAATACATGGAACGCCACACAGTTTCCCGGTTGATCGGCGCGCCGCCAGGCTATGTCGGTTATGACGAAGGCGGGCTTTTGACTGAGGCCGTTAAAAAACATCCGCACGCAGTCTTGCTTCTAGACGAGATGGAAAAAGCACATCCGGACGTCTACAACCTGCTGTTGCAAATCATGGACCACGGCACGTTGACTGACACCAACGGGCGCAAGAGCGACTTTCGCAATGTAATCGTCATCATGACCACCAACGCGGGCGCCGAACAGATGGGCCGCGCGTCGATGGGGTTCACCAAACAAAACCATGAAGGCGATGCCATGCAGGCCATCAAGAAGACCTTCAGACCGGAATTTCGAAATCGCCTGGATGGAATTATTCAGTTTAGCTCGCTGGACCCGCAAACCATCGCCAATGTGGTCGACAAGTTCCTGGTCGAGCTCGAGACCCAACTCGATTCGAAGAAGGTCATTATCGAAGTCGATGATCAAGCGCGTGCCTGGCTTGCCGAACATGGTCATGACCCGATAATGGGCGCGCGCCCGATGAGCCGTTTAATCCAGGATCGGATCAAAAGGGCACTGGCCGAAGAGTTGCTGTTTGGCAAACTCGAGCACGGCGGTAATGTGCTGGTCACCGTCGCGGACGGCACCCTGAGCGTCGAGATGGAAGCGCCCGAGGAAGTCGAGGCTACCGTCTAACAATAATCGGCCGGCCATCTCGATTTAGCCCGTGCCGCGGGCTATATGTCTTTAACGAAAACCTTGGAATTGCGTTTGTAGTTATAAAGCTCGCGTTTTTCGCTCGGCAAAGCCGCTAAGGTCTCCTCACGAAATCCTCGCTCGCGGAACCAATGCTCGGCCTGCGTGGTGAGCACAAACAATGTGTCGGCGTCCGCCTGCGCCGCGCGCTTGTGCAGATATTCGAGCAAACTGTCCCCTTGTCCCGCTTTGCGGTAATCGGCGTGCACCGCCAGGCTGGCAATCTCCGCATTTCCACCCGGGAAAATATGCAACGCCGCGCAAGCAATAACCGTGCCGTCGCGGACGATGACGGTGAAATGCTCGATATCGTCTTGTAACTCCTCGCGTGTGCGCTTTTTTACACTACCGTCCTCTTGCAACGGCCGAAGCAATGCGAAAATACCGCTGATGTCTTCGACCGTAGCTTGCCGAATAGCGTCAAACGGCGTCGCGCTAACCAAAGTGCCAACGCCGTCTCGAGAGAACAACTCCAATAACAAGCCGCCGTCCACGGCGCGCGGAATGATGTGCACACGTTTTACGCCGTCACGACACGCCTGTACCGCGCAAGCTAATTCCCCGGACATCGCGCCAGAGTGCGTGTCAAGGAGTTGTTGCAGCGCCGCTTGGGTTACCTGGCGAATCTCGTTTCCCTGCGAATCCCGTGGCATTTCCTGCTCGCTTAGAAAAACGAGCTTCGCGGCCTTTAGTTCGGAAGCAATGACGGTCGCGACCTCATTGGCATGCAGGTTGAATACCTCGCCACTAGGCGAATACCCCAGAGGGGATACCAATACCAACGCATCGGCTGCGAGTTGAGCCCGAATTGCATCGCTGTCCACCCGACGAACCAGGCCGGTGTGGCCGAAGTCCACGCCGTTACGGATACCCAGCGGCCGGGCAGTTACAAAGTTTCCCGAAGCAACACGGATCCGCGCGCCTGCCATCGGTGAACTGGGCAGACCTTCCGAGAGCACTGCTTCGATTTCAATCCGCAACGTTGCGACGGCGGCCCGAACGACATTGAGCGCGCTCTGATCGGTGACGCGCAAGCCATCAACGAATTTTGACGCAACCCCTTGCTCCAGCAAACGCGCTTCAATCTGAGGTCGCGCACCGTGCACCACAATCAGGCGTACGCCTAGAGCGTTTAACAGCGCTATATCGTGGAGCAGATGACCAGGCTCAGAATCAACAACCGCTTCACCACCAAAACACAGCACAAAGGTGTGACCGCGATGCGCGTGAATATACGGCGACGCTTCGCGGAACCAACCTACAAAAGCATCGCTAGTGAGCATTATCTTTGCGCACACAAAAATGCTCGATGAACTGCTCCAAAAGCTGCACCGTCGGCGCCATCTGCTCGCCTCGTAGAAATTCATCACCTTGATGGGCGCAGTCAATATCACCGGGTCCCAGTACCACGGTTTGCATTCCCAACTCGCTCAGCAGCGGTGCTTCAGTGCCGAACGATACGGTGGTCGCCTGCGCACCGGTCAGACGTTCCGCAACCTCGACGATCTCCGCGTCGCGCGGCGTTGCCAGTGGCGGGATCGCCTCAAACAGGGGTTTGACTTCCCAGTGCAAACCACTATCGCGTAACGCCGCCTCGACACACTCGTTAAGTTCCGCCCGCACCCAGTCGATCGACATATCGGGAAGCAGGCGCACGTCGATCTGCAACTCACATTCCGCACATATGCGATTGGGGTTGTCGCCACCGTAGATCCGCCCAAAATTGAGTGTCGGCATGGGAACCTCGAACGCAGGCGCTTGCCGCTCGGCCTGCAGCCGCGTGCGCCAGGCCAGCAATTCGCCGATGACCCTGTGCATGCCTTCCAACGCGCTGTTGCCCAATGCCGGGTTGCTCGAGTGGCCGGATTGGCCGCGTACGCACACGGACTCGGCCATTACGCCCTTGTGCATGTAAACCGGCAGCAAGCCGGTAGGTTCGCCGATCACGGCATAGCGTCCCAGGGGCCGGCCGGCCGCGACCAAGGCCCGCGCACCCGCCATCGAACTCTCCTCGTCCGCGGTCGCGAGGATCGTCACCGGTGCGCTCAATCGCTGAACATCCAGGCCAGCAACCGCTTCCAGTGCAAGCGGGAAAAATCCCTTCATATCTGTCGTTCCCAAACCGTAGAGACAACCATCGCGTTGCGTGAGTGTGAAGGGATCGCTGGTCCAACTGTTCTCATCGAACGGCACGGTATCGGTATGCCCAGCCAATACCAATCCGCCGTCGCCACGGCCGAGCGTAGCGACGAGATTTAGTTTCTCTGGATTGCCGTTGACCGGCAGCAATTGCACGACAAATCCCAGTGTGTCCAGCCAATTCGCCAACAGTTCCGTCACCTGCCGATTACTCTGGTCTATTGCCGGCACGACACTGCTAACCGACGGACATGCGATCAGCTTTGCAAGCATCTCCAGGGGTTTGGGAATTCTTGATTGCATGCTTGCTGTCTCGGTGAGAAACGAGGCGCGAGATTGTACACGACTATGCGCCAAACCCGCAGCAGGACTCGCTCTCTACCGGTTAGCGCAAACCGTGGTGTATTCTAGCCCGCAAATTGATTGGCTAGGGCAAAACCATCGGAGATTGTCATGTCGGAACCGCTCAATCGCGTCAGCGCGCGTATTACACAACCCAAATCGCAGGGCGCATCGCAAGCGATGTTATATGGAACCGGTCTAACCCGAGCCGATTTGGATAAACCCCAAATCGGGATCGCCACGGTCTGGTTCGAAGGTAACCCCTGCAACATGCATCTGCTGGACCTCGCGGAAAAGGTCAAAGAAGGCGTCACCGCTGCAGATATGATTGGTATGCGCTTCAACACCGTTGGTGTGAGTGACGGGATCTCCATGGGCACGGATGGCATGAGTTATTCGCTGCAATCACGCGATCTCATCGCCGATTCAATTGAAACCGTCATGTCCGGGCAGTGGTATGACGCGAACATATCGATACCGGGCTGCGACAAGAACATGCCCGGCTGCATTATCGCCATGGGTCGCCTCAACCGACCGGCGCTCATGGTTTACGGCGGAACAATCAGACCCGGACATCGCGCCGAGCAGGTTATCGATATCATCTCCGCATTCCAGAGCTACGGCGAATTCATCGCCGGTCGTATCGACGAGCAAGCGCGGCAGGAAATTGTCGCCAATGCATGCCCGGGTGCAGGCGCCTGCGGCGGGATGTACACCGCTAATACTATGGCATCGGCAATCGAGGCCTTGGGCATGTCGCTGCCCTATAGCGCATCCAATCCCGCGACACATCAGGCAAAGCTCGACGAATGTCACGCCGCCGGCAAGGCTATACGTGGTTTGCTGGAGATTGATTTGAAGCCGCGTGACATCATGACTCGTGCAGCATTCGAAAATGCCATGGTCATCGTCACGGTCCTGGGCGGATCCACCAATGCCGTGTTGCACTTGATCGCAATGGCCCGTTCGGTCGATGTTGAGTTGACGATCGATGACTTCCAAGCGGTCAGTGACCGGGTGCCGTTTCTTGCGGATCTGAAGCCCTCTGGAAAATATGTAATGGAAGACGTGCACAAAATCGGCGGTACACCGGCAGTCATGAAGTATCTGCTCGACGCCGGTTTGCTCGACGGCGAGTGCCGCACGGTCACAGGCAATACAGTCGCTGAAAATCTTGCTGATGTTGAACCGCTACGTGCGGATCAAAAGGTCATTCACTCGCTCGATGCGCCCATCAAACCTTCGGGACACATTCAAATCCTCAAGGGTAATCTCGCTCCGGACGGCTCTGTCGCCAAAATCACCGGCAAGGAAGGACTGCACTTTTCCGGTCCGGCACGGATCTACGATTCGGAGGAAGCCATGCTTGCCGCCCTCGAACAACACACCATCCAAAAGGGCGATGTCGTCGTGATTCGCTACGAAGGACCCAAAGGCGGACCGGGCATGCCAGAGATGCTGACCCCGACCTCGGCGATTATGGGAGCTGGACTCGGCGCCGACGTGGCATTGATCACCGATGGGCGTTTTTCCGGCGGCTCACATGGTTTCATTGTTGGCCACGTGGTCCCGGAAGCCCAGGAAGGCGGACCCATCGCGCTTATTCGAGATGGTGATCGGATCACCATCGATGCCGAGTCTCGACGCATAGATGTCGACATCGACGATACAGAGTTCCAACGCCGGCGGGCCGATTGGCAGATGCCGCCCTACCGAGCAAATCGCGGGACGCTGTACAAATACATCAAGAACGTAAAATCGGCATCAGAGGGTTGCGTCACCGACGAGTAAACTTCGCGCGCGCTGCCAGATGGCCGAGGCCGCTCAACCTTGCTTGCGATACTCGTCGTAGAAGTCCAGTACCTTGCGCACGTAACGTCGTGTCTCCGTATACGGCGGCACTTTCCTGCCGTGATCAAGGACAGCATTTTCCCCTGCGTTGTAAGCGGCCAGGGCAAGCACCAAGTTATTGTCGAACATCACCAACAGATCTTTCAGATACTGCGTACCGCCGTTGAGATTGGATAGCGGATCACGACGATTGTGCACGCCGTAGCGTTGCGCGGTTCCCGGCATGAGCTGCATCAAGCCAACGGCGCCGGCGCCTGATATAGCGTTCGGATCATAGGCAGATTCCGCCGCGACCACGGCATGCAGCAATGCCGGCGGTAATCGATACCGATGCGCGACTTTGACAATGGTTGGCGTGTACTTTTTCTGGTTGCGTGAAAAATTTTTATAATCGGCCTGACCTCTTCGTTCCTCCCACCCCTTCCAGGTTTTGACCAATAATTTATATCCCGAATGCGGCGGCCTGTCCGTCAAGTGCACTCTGCCGTGCTTATCGGTATAGCGATAGATGTCGGCCCACACCGGCGTCGCACAGATAATGGCAGCTAACAGTAAATAACGATTAAGCATATTAATGTTATTTCTTAATAGATATTGTAACTCTATAATATATAAACCAATAAATGCAAGACTCCGCAAGCAATTAAGGCTGCCGCCAGATCATCCACCATCACCCCGAGTCCGCCTGTAAGACGCTGATCGAGCCAACCCACCGGGCCTGGCTTGACGATATCCAGCAACCGAAACAGGACAAATCCGCCCACCAACCAGTACCACCTTACCGGCACTGCGGCCATCGTTACCAGCATGCCGACAATTTCATCCCAGACTATCGCCGGATGATCCTTCGCGCCAAGCGCCGTGCCCGTCCTCCCACACAGAGCTATGCCGATGCCAAAGCCCATCGCGCAAGCGAATAGATACCAAAGAATATCCACCTGCACGAGCAACAGATAAAACGCGACACCGACAAGGGTGCCTGCCGTGCCCGGCATAACAGGGGCGCAACCCGTGCCAAAACCCAATGCCAGATTATGCAAGGGATCACCGAGCAATTCTCGCGGCTTCGCAGATAGCGTTGTGGACGTGTTCATGAGGACCGTCGGCGGCCTGCACAAGGCAACCGAACTCGACGCTGACCAGCTGCAGCTTGTGCATGCGGGCGCATCAACTTCATGGTATCTTTAGCCCCCGCGAATCCAGGCGCAACGCGGTCACAACTCTAACAATATAATTGACGCGCTGGAGATTTTGCCCACGTGGGTCGTAAGAAACAAAAGAACGGTCGTATCGAATCATTTTCGCTTGATCCGGACACGCGCATCGCGGACAAATATCATATTGTCCAGAAGCTCGGCGCCGGTTGGGAAGGCGAAGTGTATAAAATCGCCGAATGTAAAACCGGTATCGAACGCGCCGCGAAACTGTTTTACCCGCACCGCAACCTCTACAATCGAACGGCGCGTTTTTACGCACGGAAACTGCACAAGCTTCGGCAGTGTCCGATTCTGATCCAATACCACACGGAAGAACGGTTCTCCTATCACGATGTGCCGGTGACGGCGTTGATATCGGAATACGTCGAAGGTGAACTGCTGTCACAGTTCCTGAAACGATTCCCCGGCAAGCGTCTGACACCTTTCCAGGGCATCCATCTGATGTATGCCCTGGTCAAGGGTATCGAAACCTATACATGTGGGAAATGAATACCATGGTGATCTGCATACTGAAAATATAATTGTGAACCGCTTCGGCCTGGAGTTCGATTTGAAGATGGTGGACATGTTTCACTGGCATGGGTCGAAAGCGGCAAATCGCCAGGACGACCTCTGCGATCTCATCAAAATCCTGTATGACGCCCTCGGCGGTGCCCGCTACTATGCGCAACAACCGGCCACCGTAAAGCAGGTCTGCTGCGGCCTCAAGCGCTCGCTGATCCTGAAAAAATTCCGCACCGTCACGCAATTACGAAAGCATCTGGAGACGCTCAGTTGGTAGAGACCAACTTGAAGTACTGCCGTTCAACCGGCTGACGGGTCATTATTTCGGTTCCGGACGCGTCGACGTCTGGAATCACATAACGCCCTTCACAATACACCTCGATGCCTTCCTGTTCGAACGGGAACGGCGCATATCCGTAGACGCCGGCCTCCAGCTCCGTTACCTGTATGACCACATCCTCAGCCACACTCATCGGCACGTTTTTGAAGCTCATGGTGCCGCGCTCACCCGGTGGTGAAACGTTGAAATACAAGGCAGCGCTGTCGAAGAATTGCAGCAGTTTGTAATTGTGGAAGAGTTGCGCTTCCTGCGCGTGGGGCACGTCTTTGAGTGAAGTTTTGAGTCGGTCCTGGCGAGCCAATTCACCGTCGAGCATGGCGACGACGCCGGCACGGTCCGCCTGCGCAATAGCATTCAGCGTAATTGCATCAGACAATCCATAGCGGCCGTGAAAAAGACCGTAGGTGTGCATGCTGGATAGCAAGCCGCAATAGGCACTGTGCTGCTCGTTGAAGTCGGGCGAGCCGCTGCTCGTTTTCAGCAGGTATTCCATCGGTGTACCACCGAGATGAAATGGCAGGCCGGTGTTAGGGTCCATTGGCGGAGCCTCGTCTAGGGATTGCCACCCATGGTCATGATGCTCGACCAGAAACAGCATGTCCTCGCGAGGTTGTAGCGGTGCAAAATCACTATTGCCGAAGGCAGCGGCAAGCTGAACGGAGAGCGCCGTATGTTCTACATTGCGTTGCACAAAGCGAGCTGCGTCGATCGGGGCTGTCTGGGAGGGGGCTTGCAATATCATTAAACGATTCCTACGGTCGTGGGCTGGTTATATAATCAAGTTTAGCATTCAACCACAGGCTTACCATCTCTGCTCCATAATGCTCAGGCATCGACCGCAACTGGCGGCGCGACCTGCCCGGGAGTGGAGCAAAACCAAAAAAATAAGGAGCAACCATGGCAATATCAGTTGGTGACAAACTGCCCGAAGCCACGCTGGCAATTTTCAAAGATGGCGCACCCGCCGAGGCCAGTACGGAAGAATTATTCGGCGGCAAGCGCGTTGCGCTATTTGCCGTGCCTGGCGCATTTACGCCCACGTGTTCGCAAGCCCATTTACCAGGTTTCGTCACGAATGTGGACAATCTCAAGGCAAAAGGGATTGACAGCATAATCTGTTTGTCCGTGAACGACGTGTTCGTCATGGATGCCTGGGGCAAGGCCCAAAACGCCGGCGAAATTATTATGGCGGCAGACGGTAGCGGGGCATTTACCAATGCCATCGGCATGACTTTCGACTTAGTCGCACGTGGACTGGGCGTGCGTTCTCAGCGCTATTCGATGCTCGTCAATGACAGCGTCGTTGAAGCTCTGAACCTGGACGACCCAGGCAAATTCGAAGTCAGCGGCGCCGAGCAACTGCTCGAAGCACTGTAAACCCGCGCAAACGGCATCCCGATCGGCCGATCGGGATGCCGGCTGTCGTCAACTCCGGCTCGCGAATTCCTCTACTGGCTTCATCCAGTCGGGTGACAAATTAATGCGCGATTCACCCCATCCCTGCTCATAGGAAGTCACGATCTGCTGGGTTAGTCGGGTCAACGCATACTTCCACTCGCCATTCACTTTAACCAGTTCATTATCGTAGGCGCCGGCTACCCAAACGGGATCCTGTTTGCCAGTCTTGCTGTTATGAACCAGCGCGGCCTCCCACAGATACCAACGCGTGCGGGCGCTCTGGCAATCATCCGCAATGTCAATTTTCAGTGGGATCAGGCAATGAAACATCCACTGAAACGGATTAATCGCCAAAAATGCCGCGATTTCCTCACGCCCCTCGTAGCGATCCCAGTTGACGATCTCCATCACCCCGTCTTCGGCATACAGATTAACGAACGCGTCAATATCCATGTTGGGATCTGCGGCGGCCGCAAATCCTTGTCCGTGTTCAATAATGGCTTCGCGCTCTTCGAGACGTTGCAGCCGTGCGGCCAATTCTTCGATATTCAGGCTGGAACTCATGAAACACCTCCCTCTGATTTTTGCTGTTTTAATGATACTGGCTTAGTTACTTCGACTATTTAGCACGGCGGTCGCGCGGATCTCCACCAATGCCCCGGCGATTCCCAACTGCGCGACACCGATCGCCGTCCAGGCAGGAAAAGGTTCGGCATTTATGTAACGGTTTTTGACCTTGACGAAATCATCGCGCGTGGTCAGCCAATCGATGTGATAACTCGTCAATTCGACAATATCCGACATCGAGCCGTCAACTTCCGCTAATATTGTCTTGATGTATTCAAACGCGAAAGTGAACTGTGCTTCGTTATCGGCCGGCACGAGGCCGTCAGGGCCGGTACCGATCTGCCCGGAAATATGGACGGTATCACCCACCTGCATGGCGGGCGCATATCTCCATTGATCGTAGGTCGCCTTGAAACCTTCGGGAATAATAGCTTTGCGTGTTGTCATAATTTCTCCTTATCCGCTGGCTAGAGCCAAACAACTCATGTTGCCGCTAAGACAAAATCCGGCAGCTTTCACAGCTATCCAAAAACGCAAATACGACATTACACTGTAGCAGACACGGACCCGAACTGGAGGCGCCAATGGCTGCATTTTCAGAATATACAAAATTCGACGGACTTGGCCTGGCGGATTTAGTCAGACGCAAGCAGGTCACACCGCATGAATTGTTAGAGGCGGCACTGGATGCGGCTGCCAGAGTTGATCCGCAGCTCAACGCCATCGTCTACGACATGACCAGCGAGGCCGAAAAAGCCATTGCTGACGGTCTGCCTACCGGGCCGTTCACGGGCGTACCGTTCATGATAAAAGATTTCGTCATCAACTATGCCGGCGTGCCGACGAAAAGCGGCAGCCGGCTGTTCGATGGCGTAATCCCCGATCACGACAGCGAACTCATGGCGCGTTTTCGCCGTGCCGGATTGCTTACGTTCGCCAAGACTTCAACGTCGGAACTGGGCTTCAACGCCAATACGGAAGCGGTTTTGTACGGCAAGTCTACTCACACTCCATGGGATCTCAGTCGAATCGCCAGTGGCTCCAGCGGCGGATCGTGCGCCTCGGTAGCCGCGCGCGTGGCACCGTTGGCGCACGCAAATGACGGCGGCGGTTCTATTCGTATCCCGGCCTCCTGCAACGGTGTGTTTTGGACTCAAGCCGACCCGCGGACGTGTCCCACTCGGACCCGATGTCGGCGATGACGCGTTTTGCGGACTGGCGGCAGAATTTGCGGTATCGCGCTCGGTTCGCGACAGTGGCCGCGTTGCTCGACGTAGTTTCCGGTCCCGATATTGGCGCACCATTTTTTGCGCCGCTACCTGCACGGCCTTTTGCCGAAGAAGTCGGTGCCGAACCCGGAAGCTTACGTATCGCCTTTACCGACCGCATGTCCGATGATGTCGACGTCCACCCCGATTGCATAGCTGCGCTAAACGACGCGGCCAAACTTTGTGAGTCGCTTGGTCACGAGGTCGTGGAGGCCGGCCCGGTGATTGACCGCGCGGCCATGTCGCGGGCGTGGTGTACGGTCATGATCGCGTGGATTACGCCGGTCATCGAAGGAACTGCTGCGGCTCTAGGGCGCACGCCGGGGCCCGACAATCTGGAGGCAGCCACCTGGTCGGCACTACAGTACGGGCGGGAGCAGAAATCTATCGAATTGGTTGGCGCTTCGTTGTTGTTTAATCAATTGGCGAGGACGATGGGGCATTTCTTCCAAGACTACGACGTACTGCTGACGCCGATGCTGAGTCAACCACCGCTGCCCTCTGGTTCGCTGAATCAGAACGAAGAAGGCGTCGATGCCTACGACTTTATCGATCAAGGCACCCTCAGCTTTTCTCATATCGGTGCGCTATTTAATGTAACAGGACACCCCGCCATGTCGGTGCCCCTGTATTGGAACGCTGATAATTTACCTATCGGCACACAATTCGTAGGCCGTTATGGCGACGAAGCCACGCTGCTGCGCCTGGCAGCACAGCTCGAACAGGCCCAACCCTGGGGCGAGCGAAAACCACCAGTGTGCGCCTAACTTCCCACTCAACAACGGAGAGAAACATGAAATTTGTCTTGTACGGAAACTTCGAAGGAGCCCAATCAGGAACCGATTGGGTCGAGTTTATGAATACTAACCACGGCGCCGCCGATGCAAAGTGCAAAGAACTCGGAATCGTAATCGAGTCTTTGTATGTAACCCTGGCTGGTCCCTTTCAGTTTATCGTCGGTTTGGAATCACCGACTACAGACGCGATGCTCGCCTTCCAGCTCTGGTACAGCTGTCAGGGTCGCGGGCGTTTCGAATCCATGCCTGCATTCGAACTCGACACTGCCTTAGCGGCGGCGGCGAAAGCTTAGTGGCGAGTTGTTCATGCCTGACAGGATTGAACTCGTTGAAGGGGATATTACACAGCTCGCGGTAGAGGCTATCGTCAACGCAGCGAACAGCTCGCTGCTTGGCGGCGGCGGCGTCGATGGTGCAATTCATCGCGCCGCCGGCCCCGAGTTGCTGGCGCAATGCCGTACACTGGGCAGTTGCGCTACGGGTTCTGCGAAGATAACGGCTGGTTATGGGCTGAGTGCCAGATACGTTATTCACACCGTCGGTCCGATTTGGGACGGCGGTCAGTCCGGCGAGGCCGAATTGTTGCGGTCATGTTATTTATGCAGCCTTGAACTCGTCATGGCCAATGGCATCAAAAGTATTGCGTTTCCGGCGATAAGTTGCGGTGTTTACGGTTATCCGCTCGATCAGGCGTGTGCCGTCGCGGTACAAAACCGTAAGCGAGTTTCTACGAAACGACGACACTATCGTTCGCGTGATTTTCTGCTGCTTCGGAGCTGAAGTTCATGATGCCTACCGGCGAGTACTCAATTCCAATTAAAAAAAAAGGGGACCGCTACCGCCGCGTTTGGGCTGTAGTGAAGGAAATCCCCAGCGGGTGCGTGGCCACCGACGGACAAATCGCAGCGCTATGCGGTCACCCTCGTCATGCCAGACTGGTCGGTTATGCTTTGCACGCACTGCCGCAAGACGCCATTATTCCCTGGCACCGCGTCATCAATAGTCGGGGCCAGATATCTCTGCCCGCACATAGTGCTGAGTATCAACAGCAGCGTCAGCGATTGCTTGGCGAGGGCATCGAATTTCACGGCAATACGGTTGATCTGAAATTGTTTGGCTGGAGCACTTCGCCAGATGAACTGCTATGGGGCTGAGAATGCACAATGGCTAGCCGTCAAAACCGCTTTCACGCGCAACATCATCGCCATGGTCTATGACTTCGACGGTACCCTATCCCCGCAACCGATGCAGGAATACACGGTACTGCCGAAGCTGGGGGTTAAACCCGCTGCCTTTTGGCGCGAAGTCAAAGAGGAAGCCACGCAGACCTCGGCTGAGTCGATGCTGGTTTACATGCGTTTACTGTTGGAAAAAAGCCGAGCGAGCTAAAGTTCACATTGGTCGCGAGGACTTCCGAAACATGGCTGAAGCGATTGATTATTTCCCAGGCGTGCCCGAGTGGTTTGCGCGTATTGATCGCTACGTCGCCAAACAAAGTGGTAACCGCATAAAATTGCAGCACTATATTATCTCCGCAGGAATACAGGAGATTCTGGAGGGCACGCGAATACGTAAACACTTCAAACGGATCTACGCTTCGCAATATCATTACGACCACCACGGCGTGGCGCGCTTCCCAAAATTATTACTTACTGACACGTCCAAAACTCAATTCCTGTTTTCGCATCAATAAGGGCAAAGAGGATCTTAACGACAGCATCAACGAGCACATGCCCGAAGCACAACGTCCCGTACCTTTTTTCGAACATGATTTTACCTCGGCGACGGCCTGACCGATGTGCCAAGCATGACCGTCACGCGAAATAACGGTGGCCACACAATTGCGGTTTACAAAAAGGGATCTCGCAGCGGACTTAACGTCTGCAAAAAATTGTTGGATGCGCAGCGGGTTCACTTCATCGCACCGGCGGATTACACCAAGGACAGCGCGCTGGACAAACGCGTGAAACTACTTCTCGGGGCAGTGATGAGCAATATCGAGTACCAAAAAGAGCTGTTCGAAATTCGTAGAGCGCATGGCTTGACGACGTAATCGCCGCGCTGCGATCGAGGGGCAAGCCCGTGAAGGGTCACTGTTAAGCCCGCACGGTAGGGGTCGGAATGTGCTGGCAGTGTTGCCATTTGCCGGCACCCTGCTTCACGCAGGCTTAAAGCTGTCCGCGGGTACGCACCCGACCCTTTGTTGAATCGTAGAGGGGCCAGTACGCGGGTTTACCAGTGGATACCCTGTCCCCGGTGGCCCCCTACGGCACGCTTTAAACTATGACCTTCTTGTCGAGTAACAAATTCAGCGTGAAACGAACACCGAAACCGGTGGTGTCAGTGGGCACATGGGCAAGCCCGCCCTTGCGGTTGCTGCTTGAAAGATCGACGTGGACCCACGGCACATCATGTTTGACAAAACGCTGCAAAAACCGCGCCGCCAGTATGTGATCGGCGGCACCGTCCACGGCACATTGCTTGATGTCGGCAATCTGACTGTGCAGGGCAAGATCATAGTCTTCATCCAGCGGAAACGGCCAGACTCGCTCACCGCTATCACGGCCGGCAGCAATGAGCGCTGATTCCAGATCCCGACGGTTTGTGAATACCCCGCTGTAACTCTTACCCAAAGCTTGCACGCAGGTACCGGTCAAGGTCGCAAAGTCCACAATCAAATCCGGCCGCGCGCGAGATGCCATTACCAAAGTGTCCTGCGAGAACCATGCGACCCTCAGCATCGCTATGGATCACTTCGATGCTTGTTCCATCACAGGCAATTACAACATCGTTGGGCTTGTAAGCCAGCGGACCAATGTGATTCATCGCCAGCGCTAGCCAAGCCTCAACCTCAAAGTCAACTTTAAGGCGCGTCAGCGCTAACAGCGTCCCCCAAAGCTATCGCACTACCGGTCATATCCTCGTGCATTCCAAGCATGTAGCGGGCGGATTTAAGGTTGACCCCGCCGGTGTCATAACAAATCCCCTTACCCACCAAACTCAACTTGCGCTTTGCACCGGCCGGTTTTATAGCGCAGGCGCACAATCGCGGCATCCTTGTCCGGGCTTGCCTGCGCTACTGCCAGAAACGCCCCAGCTCCACGTTTCGCAAGCTGATCCATCCCGATCACATCCATGCGCCATTTATTCGAGCGTGCGAGTTCGCTGAGGCGATGTCGATAGCTAGCGGGGGTCAGTTCGTTCGATGGCAGCATTGCCAGATAACGGGCGAGGTTCGAACCCTGCGCTTCCGCTAACGTGCGGCGAAACTTGTGGCGCGGATTGCTCCCGAATATCAGGACTCGTTCAAGTTCTGTCGTCTTAGTGCGCTTTTTCTGTGAGCGATAATCGGGAAACACAGCGGCAGCGGCGAGTGTCGCTGCAATCAGCGCCTCACTAATTCGCTCGGCGGCGACAGTATCGAATCCGGCTATCATGATGCCAATCTCTGGCGGGGCGTGCTCGAGCAGTTTGCCAATCAGCGTGCGCGACGCAGTCAAGAGTTCAAACTGTGATTTGCCCACATCCACGTCGGCCAGCACCACACGGCTATCATTGGGGAGGTCGGTGACAATGACATCGGAGCTGGAAGACCTCGCGAGTCGCTGACGGCGCCTGGCAAGCAGATCTCGAAACGGGAAATGCGGCCACTGAGTGGGCTTCAAACCGCTGGGCAACACGACGGCCCAGAAACCACAGGCAGCCATGCGCTGTTCGCTCGGAAGCGCCCGCCTGGCATCGATGTCAACGTTCATATTTATTCATGTGCTTGGTGAGCGCAACAAATGTGCTGCCGCTATAATGCCCTGACGCGACTATAATGCATTTCCCACTTCAATCTCGCATGACAATTCCATGAGCGCGGTCACACCCGACATCGACGAACTAGAGACTCAGGAGTGGCTCGACGCTCTCGCCGCAGTGTTGGATGTCGAAGGGGTGGGAACGCGCACATTTTCTGCTGGAAAAACTGATCGACCATGCGCGGCACTCGGGGGCGCATCTACCCTATTCCGCCAAGACCGCTTATATCAACACTATCCCTACCCACAAGGAGGCATACACGCCCGGTGACCCAGCGCTCGAATGGCGCTTGCGTTCTTTCATACGCTGGAATGCCATGGCCATGGTAGTCAAAGCCAATCGCAAAAGTAGCGAGTTAGGTGGGCATATCGCCAGCTTTGCATCATCCGCAACGCTATACGAGGTGGCGTTTAACCATTTTTTTCCACGCGCCAAGTGAAAACCATGGCGGCGATTTGATCTTTTTTCAAGGCCATTCGGCACCCGGTATTTACGCGCGGGCATTTCTCGAAGGTCGCATCACCGAGGAACAACTTGATAACTTTCGCCAGGATTTATCGGGTAACGGTCTGACATCTTATCCACACCCCTGGTTAATGCCGGATTTCTGGAAGTTCCCGACCGTGTCCATGGGTCTCGGTCCGATGATGGCAATCCAACAGGCACGCTTCATGCGTTATTTGCACGATCGTGAACTGCTGGACACCAGCGGACGCAAAGTTTGGGCATTTATGGGCGACGGCGAAATGGACGAGCCCGAATCGATGGGCGCCATCAGTCTCGCCGGCCACCAGAAACTGGATAACCTGATATTCGTCATCAACTGCAATCTTCAGCGTCTGGACGGACCTGTGCGTGGAAACGCAAAAATCATTCAGGAACTCGAGGCCTCATTCCGCGGTGCCGGTTGGAATGTCATAAAAGTAATCTGGGGCTCATATTGGGATCCGTTATTGGCGCGAGACACTTCTGGCCTACTGCGCCAGCGCATGGAGGAGGCAGTCGATGGCGAATATCAGGCGTATAAGGCGAACGACGGTGCTTTTGTGCGCGAGCATTTCTTCGGTAAATATCCGGAGTCTCAAGGCGATGGTCGCCAATATGTCCGACGAGGACGTTTGGCGATTAAACCGGGGCGGCCATGATCCGCATAAGGTGTACGCCGCCTATGCCGAAGCCGTCCAGCATAAGGGACAGCCCACCCTTATTCTTGCGAAGACGGGTAAAGGGCTACGGCATGGGTGACGCCGGGGAAGGTCAAAATCCCACGCACCAACAAAAAAAGCTGGGTGAGGACGCTCTGAAAGCATTCCGGGATCGGTTCAATATCCCGATCTCCGACGAGGAAATCGCCGACACGCCCTTCTACAAGCCACCCGCCGATAGCCCCGAGATGAAATATCTGCACGAACGCCGACAGGCGCTGGGGGGCTATCTTCCGGCCCGCCGACGAAACCGCCGAACCGTTGGCCGCCCCCGAATTAGCCGCGTTTGATAATCAACTCAAAGGCAGCGGCGAACGAGAAATCTCCACGACTATGGCGTTCGTAAGAATGCTCAACACGCTGGTAAAGGATCCAGCGCTGGGCAAGTACGTGGTCCCAATCGTCCCTGATGAAGCCCGCACCTTTGGCATGGAAGGAATGTTTCGGCAACTGGGGATCTATTCGGCCGTCGGGCAATTATACGAACCTGTCGATCACGACCAGGTGATGTATTACCGCGAGGACGTAAAGGGACAGATCCTGGAAGAAGGCATCAACGAAGCTGGCGCGTTTTCATCGTGGATCGCCGCGGCGAGCTCATACAGTTCCCACGGAATGCAGATGATCCCGTTCTATATTTTCTACTCCATGTTTGGTTTCCAACGCATCGGCGACCTCGCGTGGGCGGCGGGCGACATGCAGGCGCGCGGTTTTGTGCTTGGCGGCACCGCCGGGCGAACCACGTTAGCTGGTGAAGGTTTGCAACATCAAGACGGTCACAGCCATATTCTCGCCTCTACAATACCCAATTGCGTGAGCTACGACCCGACCTACGCTTATGAACTCGCTGTCATCATCCAAGACGGCATGCGTCGAATGTTCCAGGACCAGGACAACGTCTACTACTACATCACGTTGATGAACGAGAATTACACGCACCCCGAGTATCAACCGGAGTTTCGTGACGGCATCCTCAAAGGCATGTATCAGCTGCAAGCGGGCAGCGGTAATGAGCACCGGGTCCAATTGCTCGGCAGCGGCACCATTTTACGCGAGGTAATTGCGGGCGCTCAGCTCTTACAAGCGGACTTCGATGTGGCCGCCGACGTGTGGAGCGTCACCAGTTTCAATGAACTACGTCGAGAGGGCATGGACTGCGAACGCTGGAACCTATTGCATCCGCAGTCCGAGCGACGCACCAGCTTCGTAGAGCAATGTCTGAAAGATCAACAAGGCCCTGTGATTGCAGCAACCGATTACATGAAGCTGTACGCAGATCAGATCCGAGAGTTTGTTCCGCAACAATATTCAGTGCTGGGCACCGATGGTTACGGGCGTAGTGACACGCGTGCCAATCTACGCGCGTTCTTTGAAGTGGACAGCCGCTACGTAGCCGTTGCCGCACTGAAAGCGCTCGCCGATGCGGGCACCATCCCGGCAGACACAGTGTCTGCGGCAATCTTGAAATACGAGATTGATCCGGACAAACCCAATCCGGTTACCGTGTAATCCAGGTTTGAGGATCCACATTGGGCGTCGAGCAAAAAATTCTACTACCCGATATCGGCGATTTTCCAGAAGTCGACGTCATCGAAGTGTTGGTCAATCCCGGCGATCGGGTTGCGGTTGAAGATCCGCTGATCACGCTTGAGAGCGACAAAGCAACAATGGAGATCCCATCAACACACGCGGGGGTCGTACGGGAAATCGGCGTTAAAGTCGGGGATAAAATTGCTCAGGGGAGCCTGATCGCGGTTGTGCTTGAGGACGAGACGTCCGACGTCCCTAAGGGCGAGGACGAAGTATCACTATCCGCAAGAGACCCGCAAACCGTAGCAGCGCCGCCGCCTGACGTTGAAACCCAGCAAGTTCAAGTACCGGATCTCGGCGATTTCGACGACGTCGAAGTAATCGAGATTTTAGTAGCCCCCGGTGATCTGGTTGCCAGCGAGACGCCACTGATTACGCTGGAAACCGACAAAGCAACGATGGAGATCCCCTCGCCGGCAGCCGGCACCGTCAAAGAATTGCTGATCCACATTGGTGATAGGGTTTCCGCGGGAGCGCCTATCCTCAGCCTTAGCGCGACCGACAGGCCATCGCCAGTAACTGCTGCCGCGGCGACGACGCCGGTAATCGCTCCGCCAGTTCCGGCACCGCCGGCGGCACCTAAACCGCCTCCCGTAAGTGCACCGAATACGCCGGCTTCCCCCTCCGGCGCTCATGCAAGCCCTTCTATACGCAAATTTGCGCGTGAACTTGGCGTCGATCTTCAACTCGTTTCCGGTACCGGGCGCAAAGGCCGCATCGTGCGGCCAGATGTCAATGACTTCGTCAAGAATCGATTAAGCGTCCCGGCAGTCACTGCCGGCGCTGGGTTTTCATTTCCCGCGATACCGGCGATCGATTTTTCAAAGTTCGGGGAAATCGAAACCCAGGCATTGTCCAAGATCAAACGCTTATCCGGCAAGAATTTGCACCGAAGCTGGATTACGGCCCCGCATGTGACGCAATTCGACGAGGCAGACATCAGCGATCTTGAAGAGTTTCGCCGCGACAACAAGGCCGCGGCCACCGAGAAAGGCGTCAAACTAACTCTGCTGAGCTTTCTTATGAAAGCCGCGGTTGTTGCGCTGAAAGAGTTTCCGGAGTTCAACAGTTCGTTAACGCCGGACGGTGAATCCTTAGTACTCAAGAAATATTTTCATATCGGCTTTGCGGCCGACACGCCGCAAGGGCTTATGGTCCCGGTTATCAGAGACGTGGACAAAAAAGGACTGTTCAACATTGCCGCGGAACTGCAGGATCTGAGCGCCAAAGCCCGAGAAAAGAAGATCACGCCCACGGAAATGCAAGGGGCAAGCTTCACCATCTCCAGTCTGGGCGGCATCGGAGGAACTGCGTTTACTCCGATCATCAACGTGCCCGAGGTGTCCATTCTCGGGGTGTCACGCAGTGTTATGAAACCCGTCTACCGTGATGGCGAATTCCAACCCCGTCTGATCCTGCCCTTATCGCTGTCCTACGATCACCGGGTGATAGACGGCGCGGCCGGCGCCAGGTTTACGACGCTATTGAGCACGGTTCTCTCTGACATACGCAAGGTGCTGTTGTAACGCAAACAGCGCGGCTGGGACGGCCTCTGCGGGGTAGTCCGCTGGCAAATTGATGAACGACTCGCTCGCAATCTCTCCTCGTTTTGCGATAAACGTCATACAGAACGACGCCGACGAAGTGCTGCTTATGTTGCGGGCCGCACACCTGAAATATGGACCTGGATTATGGGGTTTCCCGGGTGGTCACATCGAAGCCGGCGAAACACCACTTGAATGCGCGCGACGCGAGCTGGCGGAAGAGATCGGCGACGATGTGCAGGTACGCCTGATCAACCAGGTAGGGCCTGTTACGGACAGCCTTTATGGAAGATTCCAAATCTACCTTTACCATTACAATTGGCTCGCAGGGAGCGTCACTCTCAACGAGGAACATACGGAGTACGCGTGGGTTAGTCGAACCCGCTTCTGCAGCTACGACATCATGACCGGGATCGATGATGATTTGGAATATCTGGGTATTTGGACGTGAGGCTGAATCCTGCGTCAACGCACTCGCGGACGGCAACAACAACTAACCCGCATATTTCACGAAGGGCAGACAAATGCTCCTCGACTTTGGCTCCTGCGTCGTTCTCGGCTCTGGCTTCCTGCTTCGCTCTCGAGTTCCGTTCCGGACTCACTTCTACCTCCCCCATCCATGGGGTCGTACCTCGTCCATCCCTGGACTCGTACCGCCTGCATCCGTGCAGGCGTGCATGATCTGCATTTCAGCCATCCCTGGCGGTCACGCCACGCGATGCGGGTGAAACTCAGATGTTGTAAAGGTTCGGTGTCAATGGAGATCAAACACACTTTGTACCGCATCGCGCGGCTATCCTGGCGCTCGCTGGTCCGCGCACGCCTGGGCTTGCGCTTCGCACGCCGTGCTACGCTTGGGCACCGGCCCTCGCCTTCGTGGCGCGGGCGTTCCGCGGGACGAAGGTCCAGTGGACCTTCGTCGCTTTCCGCTACACCCTTCATGAAATATGCGGGCTAAGGAGAACTGTACTCATGAGTAGACTTTCCGATCTTAAGCCGACCGACCTGACCAGCGGACAGCGTCGCGTCTATGACGATATTATTGCCGGACCGCGCGGCAAAATTAGCGGACCCTTTAACGCGCTACTACGAAGCCCGGGTGTCGCTGGGCCAAGCCAGGAGCTTGGCGCATTTTTACGCTTCGACGCAACGTTGGCAGGCCGTTTGCGTGAACTCGCGGTGCTTGTCACCGCTCGTTACTGGAAAGCGCAATTCGAATGGTATGCACATACTTCAATCGCCCGCAGCGAAGGGCTGGCGCAGAGTATCATCGATGCAATTGCCGCACGCCAGATCCCCGAATTCACGGACGACGCTGAAAATATCGTCTACCAATTCTGCACAGAGCTACTCAATTCGCACGTCGTCGGCGATGAATTGTACGCCGCAACTCTAGCGCAGCTGGACGAAACAGGGATCGTCGAACTGGTCGCTATCGTGGGCTACTACAGTCTTGTCTCGATGACGCTAAACACGTTTCAGGTAGCGCCACCAGCAGATGCAAAGTTGTTGGATTGAAGCCGCGTCCGCGGCGTCGACACGACAAGTCTTGACTGCGCAACTGTCGCTCAATTACCGCGCCTACGGCGCCGGCCCGGTCATTGTTATCCTGCACGGTTTGCTGGGCTCCAGCCGCAATTGGCATTCCGTGGCAAAACACCTCGCTCCGCGATACCGGGTCGTGGCGGTGGACCTTCGCAATCACGGCGATTCGCCACATGCCGAGCAACTGGACTATCCGACGCTGGCTGCGGATCTGATGGCATTATTGGATACTCTGGCGTGCGGTCCGGTTACGCTGCTGGGTCACAGCATGGGAGGCAAAGTCGCGATGCAACTCGCACTGAGCGCGGGTGCCCGCCTGCAACGACTGGTGGTCGTAGACATCGCTCCGGTGCGCTACTCGGATCGGTTTGGCTTTTTGCTTGACGCCATGCAAGCATTGCCACTGGCCCAATTGCACGGACGCGCGGCAGCGGATGCAGAACTTTCCGCCAAGATTGCCGATCCCCAACTTCGACAATTCCTGCTGCAAAACCTCAGCCATAGCGAAGACGGTTTGAAATGGAGAGCGAACCTCACATCCATCCGCGCGCATCTGGACACCATCCTTGGCTTTCCCAGTGTGGAACCAGGTAGGCAATTCGCGCACCCGACATTGTTTATTCGCGGCGCGTTATCGGACAGCCTCGACGAGGCGCACCATCGGGCAATCCTCGCCCTATTTCCACACGCTCAAATACAAAGCATTGATACTGCTGGTCACTGGCCCCACGTGGAGCGACGCGACGATTTTTTGAAGATGCTGGACAGCTTTCTGGCGCAGGGCTAACTCCGGCGGGTGGACGTCGCGACAGCGGTTAGGCAAAATGGCGACCCCTTCGATTTTAGTGATAAGACCATGTCCCGCGAGGCTGTAAACAAAGTCGTGCTTGCCTATTCCGGCGGCCTCGATACCTCAGTAATACTGAAATGGCTACAGGACACGTACGACTGCGACGTGGTGACCTTCACCGCTGATATTGGCCAGGGCGAAGAAGTCACGCCAGCACGAGACAAGGCGCAGGCGTTAGGCGTACAAGAAATTTTCATCGAAGACTTACAGGAAGAATTCGTCCGCGATTTCGTATTCCCGATGTTCAGGGCAAACGCAATCTATGAGGGCGAATACCTGCTGGGAACGTCAATCGCGCGTCCGCTAATCGCCAAGCGTCTGGTGGAGATCGCCGAGGAAACCGGTGCTTCAGCGATCTCGCACGGGGCGACCGGCAAAGGCAACGACCAGGTCAGGTTTGAACTGGGTGCCTATGCGCTGAAGCCGGACATTCAAGTCATCGCTCCCTGGCGCGAATGGACTTTGAACTCACGCGAGGCGCTGCTTGCATACGCCGCAGACAACGGTATCCCAATTGAAAGCAAGAAAGGCGGCGGCTCGCCATATTCCATGGACGCCAACTTGCTGCACATTTCTTATGAGGGGGGCGTGCTCGAGGATCCCTGGCAGGAACCCGAAGCCGACATGTGGCGCTGGACGGTTAGCCCCGAGGCGGCACCAGACGAAGCCAGGTATCTGAGCATCCAGTTTGCCGGCGGTGACCCAGTCGGCTTGAACGGCGACGAGGTGTCGCCGGCAAAAATGCTCGCCACGCTTAATCAAATGGGTGGGGCACACGGCATCGGACGCCTGGACCTGGTTGAAAACCGGTATGTCGGCATGAAGTCTCGTGGCTGTTATGAAACCCCGGGCGGCACCATATTGCTGAAAGCTCACCGTGCCATAGAATCGTTAACCTTAGACCGCGAAGTTGCACATTTAAAGGATGAACTCATGCCGCGCTACGCGAGCCTGATATATAACGGCTACTGGTGGTCGCCGGAGCGACAGCTACTTCAGGAAATGATCGATAAATCCCAGGTCCACGTTAATGGCGAAGTGCGGCTGAAACTCTACAAGGGCAACGTCATGATCGTTGGCAGGCGCTCCGACCAAAGTTTGTTCGATGCACGCGTCGCTACATTCGAGGATGATGCGGGTGCATATAACCAGAGCGATGCCGAAGGATTCATTAAGCTCAATGCTCTGCGCCTGCGTCTCGCCCGCCTATTGCGTCCCTAGCCCGGATATCGTACTCAATAATCGGGACCGCCGGAATGCACGCGGCAATTTGTAACGCGTTATGTGACTTAAGTCACGACCACCCGCACGCTTGTGTGACTGAACTCACACCCCGCTGTCCACTGGCCTGCTAGTCTTAAACGCTAGACCGGCGACGTCCTGTCGCCGCCAACGAGCACGAGGTGAGATGGGCGCCGTTCTTACGGCGACCCGGACCTGTCGCCGATGAACAGAACCCACGAAGACGTCGATCTTTCCCTGCCTGCGGCAGATGACGTGCTTGCGAACGTTACAACAGTATCGACAAAATTCGGTGCTGATTATGCCGCGCAGATCCGGTTGCTATTCCACCGAGCGCCCGTGTGGATTTCTCTTAATCTAATCGCTGCCGTGGTGTTTGCCGGTTCCTTTTGGTCGCAGATCCCCGAATATCTTTTGGCGCCTTGGCTGATATTCATTACTGCAACTTCTGCGCTTCACGTTTTACTGGTCAACTACTTCACACGTGCCGGCTCGACGGACGAGCAGCTACCGGCGTGGAGCAAGATCAGCCTATTAATGATCGCGAGCAACGGCCTGGCCTGGGGAGTCGGGTGCTGGCTGATGCTGCCCGCGCTTTCTGAACCTCAACGGATTGTCGCCAGTGCGATGGTTGTTGGCGTAACACTTGTGTCCATCCCAAGTCTGGCGATTATTTTGCGTATGCATAGCACATTTTCCATTGTCGCACTTATGCCGCTGCTGGCCTGGCATCTGAGCGAGAGCAATTGGGATGCCAGCCTGCTATTGCTGTTGGTCGCGGCGACTGCGACGGTTTTTGCGTTAGCAAGAAACTATAGCCTATTGGCGAAGAACGCAGTGGCCGGGGAGTTCCGTGAACTTCTGCGTGCATTTGCGGGGCGCTATGCAGAGCAGGGTAATTCGCTGCGACAGCTACACAAGAACCTGGCCCAGGCGAAGATTTCCGCGGATTCGGCGAGAGATGATCGCGATCGGGCGCGCGCAAGTTTGGGCGCCATAGGTGAAGCGGTAATCACCGCCACGCGAGATGGCAATATCGACTTTATCAATCCGGTCGCCGAGGTTTTAACGGGCTGGACTGCAGCCGACGTTGTGCGCCGTCCGCTGACCCACGTTTTTACAACTATCAACAGCGCGACACCCGAAAAGCCGGAGAATCCGATCGAAAAGTGTATGCGCACGCAGCGGATTGTTGTCGGTGACGAGCACACAGCGCTAATCCGCAAGGATGGTTTGCAATACGCAGTTGAACACGTGTGTACGCCAATCCGCGACCAGCGAGGCAATTTTTGTGGCGTGGTACTAGTGTTTCGAGATGTAACCGAGCGTCGTCGCTCGGCCTCCAAAATGGCATGGCGGGCGACTCATGACCCTCTCACTGGTCTGATCAACCGCTCTGAATTCGAGACCCGCCTTGGCAAGCTTCTCAAACAACCGCGGCAATCCGAACGTAAGCATGCTCTGTGCTACCTCGATCTGGACCGTTTTAAATTGATAAATGACAACCATGGTCATAACGTCGGAGATGCATTCCTGAAGGGCCTGGCGGAGCGCTTGGGTGTACGCGTACGTGGAGCAGATACCTTGGCACGACTGGGAGGCGACGAGTTCGCGATACTGTTGTACAGCTGCCCGATTGAAAAGGCAGCTTGGATTGCCCGCGATTTGTGCAAGCGCGTCGAGGAATTCGAGCATCCCCACAAGGGCGAAAAGCTGACGGCCGGCGCAAGCGTTGGCGTTGTCGAAATAGACGATTCGTTGGCAACTCTAACTGATGTGCTGGGCGCAGCCGACACGGCCTGTTACGCGGCGAAAAATAGGGGCGGCAACAACGTTCAGGTGTATTCGGCAAATGCTGTGCAAAACCACGTCCCAGGAAAACAATTATCGTTGTTGCACCGTGTTCAACATGCGTTAGCGGGTGACGATTTTTCACTCTATGTTCAAACAATACATCCGCTTGATGGTAGTAATAAGCGCTGCTGCGAATTATCGCTGCGGCTAAAAAACCAAGACGGGGATCTGATTTCCACAAACGATTATCGGCAAGCCGCTGAACGTTATCACCTGTTGCCGAAGTTGGATGGGTGGCTCGTCAAAGCAGCAGTCGATGCCTTACGCCTTAAACATCCCGCATTGGCGAAGATGGATATCGTCAACATCAGTATTTCGGAACAGTCCTTGAATGATGATCGTTTTTTGGAATTTCTGTTGAGCTCAATTCAGGAACCGCAGGTCGCCAGCGAGCGAATCTGTTTTGAAATAGCCGAAACAGGCTTAATTAAAAACCTCGCCAGGGCCAGATATTTCATAGCGGCACTGCGAGATACTGGGTGTCGATTCTCGCTGCAGGATCACGGAAACAGTCTTAGTTCGTTCGCCAATATGAAGTCGGCGAATGTTGACTTCATCAAAATCTCTCAGGAGTTGGTTGGAAATATCGAATATAGTTCAGTCGATTTCGAAATTGATTTGTCACTTGTACGCGTTGCTCGAACCATGAACATCCGAACAATCGCGAATGGTGTAGCTAGCAAGGCGATGTGTACAACGCTGCGCCGACTAGGTGTGGATTTTGTTCAAGGCCAAGGGCTAACGCCGCCACGACCGATGCAGATCGTTCGATAGCTGACGATTGGACAGAACAAATTGTTGTGGGACAAGCGAGTTAGCCGCCATATTGCATGATGGATCCTGGGGGGTTAAACGCGCTTCAACAACCACAACATCGCTGGCGCCTGAACGAACAGCGTAAATACGACGACGCCATAGGCAATGGATTGCACTGTATACCAGGCATCGAGTTCACGCGGTAGCGATAGCGCCAGAGCCAGCGTCACTGCACCGCGCACACCTCCCCAGGAAATCGCCGTCTGCATTTTTACTGGAATTGGCTTGCACGCCGGCACGAGGTTGGCCAGGCCTACGAAGGTAAAAACGGACGCGCCACGCGCAACGATCACTGCACCAACACCAATTAACATTGCCAACCACTGTTCGCGAAACATCGTCAAAGTTATAGTTACACCAGCTAACAGGAAAATTGCAGCGTTGGCGGCGTAACCGTTGAATTCCCATAGTCGGGAAGTGAAATCGCGACCCGGAAGATAGACAGCCCCGCGGTGCATACCACCTAAGACAATCCCTGCACCCAGCACAGCCATTACCCCCGAATAGTGCAAAAGCTCTTCGGCGGCGAGATACGATCCATATGCTGCCATCACAGTAAGCATCGCGCCCGCTAAGGGCTGGCGCAGTACCCGGATCACCCCATAGACAAACAGTCCACAAAGCGCCCCAACCAGCAAACCTCCAACGAACACCAGTGCGAACGACCACATCGTCGCTGACCATGAAACATCCGCTGCAGGCATGAACGCCAGAGTCATGACAAGTCCAAATAAGACGATTGCTGTGGCGTCATTGAACAGGCTCTCGCCTTCCAACAACATCGCCAAGCGGTCAGAACCAGACACCTCGCGACACAGTGCAATTACCGCGGCCGGATCGGTGGCCGAAAGTAAAACTCCTGCCAGCAGCGCCACTGTCCAGGGAAATCCCGATGCGTGGCCGATTCCGAAATACAGCAACACGGCGGTGAGGCCGGCCGATAGCAGAACAGCGGGTATCGCGAGCAGTAGGATTGGAATCAAATCGGCGAACAAGCCGTCTAAATCCAGCTTGAAAGCCGACTCGAACACGAGGATCGGAATCAGAACGTAAAAGATTATGTCGCTAAAATTGTACCAACGAATGCCTGTATCGAAACCGAGGGCAACAGCCACCTCGGATACCAGAAAACCAATTAAAACCAGGACCGCGCAAAATGGTAATCGTAAGCAACGCGCCAGAGGTTCGGTCAATACCGAGATTAGCAACAGGCACGATACTACCGCAACTACATGGCTAGCATGCATATTGTTAAAAGCGGGGCAAACTGAGGGCTAGCCGACCTTAAAAAATCTGGCCAACCAGTAGTCCAGGCTGAAGTACCGGCCGCCGCCTATGATCAACAACGCCAGCAACATGACGAAATAACTGGTCGCGAATTCGATGCCGTTATTCAATTTTGCAAAACCGCCGTTGGCGTTAAGCCAACTCCAGTTGCCATTGGCCCGCATAATGGCTTTTCCGCGGGCAAGTCGTTCCGATGCGGCGATTGTTCTCTCGCTCACGCTATAGCATTTGATGAACTTCTCGAACCGCCCGGCTTGCTTGGCTTCCTCGCTGCCCTGATAGCAGATGGCAGCCGGTCTCGACGGCGCGATGGCAGCCCAGCCATTATCCCAATGTACAGAATAGGCGGCGACGAACATCGTCACCATCAATGGGATGGCAATCCAGCGCACGCCTAAGCCGAGCAGCAGCAACAGACCTCCGCCAAATTCGGTCCAGGTCGCGAGAAACCAGTTCAAATCGGCGGACAGCAGACTAAAGGGGAACGGAAAACTGTCCGTCATGCCTCCGAACCAGTTTTCTCCAGTGAGTTTTTCCCAACCGGACGCCAGCATAACCGGCGCTAGAAACAATCTCAGTGCCAGTGATGCAACGCCGTCGAAATGCTTGATCAGGCTCACGCCAAGGTCATAGAAGCGGTTATAGGTTGAAATCAAGGCTGCCATTTCGTTCCCCTAAAGGGATGCTAAATTCCGTTTGTCGGTAACGCCCCCCGCTACGCCGCCGTCGACACATCGACGTCCGGGTGCAATTCGCTCAGCGGTATCGACAAGCCGTTTTGCGCAACAATACGTGCATGAAAACGCTTGAGATCCCTGAGTGATTTGACGCCACAGGAATGCGCGATGACACCGACTTCGTGGCTTACGTTGCGCGCATAATCGCGGACGCGGGTGGCTTTGTCACGTGCCACTAGCCCGCGTTGCAAACTCTTGTCGTGCGTCGTGATGCCGGTTGGACAGGTATTCTTATTGCATTGCAACGCTTGAATACAGCCCAATGCGAACATGAAACCACGAGCGGAATTTACGAAATCGGTGCCCATGCAAAATGCCCAGGCAACATCCGCGGGCGTCACCAACTTGCCGGAGGTCGCTACTTTAATTCGCTCGCGCAATCCGTGCCTTTTCAAGGTGTCGACCACCAGCGGCAGGCTCTCACGCAGGGGCAAACCCATATCGTCAATCAACGATTGCGGCGCCGCGCCGGTACCGCCGTCGCCGCCGTCAACGGTAATGAAGTCAGGTGCACTGTCCGGTCCACGCTTGTTGATCAGTTCGCACAGTCCGTCCAGCCATCCATAAGCGCCTACGACGGCCTTGAAGCCTACTGGCTTGTTTGTAACTGAGCGAATGCGATCGATAAAGTCCAGCAGTTGCTCGTTGTTGTTTATCTCCGGATGCCGATTCGGGCTGATCGAGTCGCTGCCGGCGGGGATGCCGCGAACAGCCGCGATTTGTTCCGTTACTTTAGCAGCGGGAAGAATACCGCCTTTCCCAGGTTTCGCTCCCTGGCTGAGCTTGAGTTCGAACATACGAACCTGTTCGTGCGCGGCTACGGCACGCAGTTTTTCATCGCTCAAGCCGCCGTCAGCATTGCGCACTCCGTATTTGGCCGTGCCAATTTGAAACACGATGTCGGCTCCGCCTTCCAGGTGATAAGGAGCTAGTGCACCTTCGCCCGTGTTCATCCAGCAGCCCGCCATGCGTGCACCGTTGGACAACGCCAATACCGCAGGTTTAGAAATAGCGCCATAACTCATGCCCGAAATATTGAATATCGACGCAGTCGTATACGGTGTTGCGCAATTCGGTCCAATGGTTACCGGCTCAGGATCGACCGCGTCTTCGTCGAGCGTGGGATACGGGCAGTTTGCGAACATGACGGTACCGGGCACGGTCAAATCGCGTGTCGATCCGAACGCCGTTGTGTTGTCAATGTTCTTGGCTGCGCGGTAACACCAGGAACGCTGTGCGCGATTAAACGGCAGTTCCTCTCGATCCATGGCGAAAAAGTATTGTCGGAAAAATTCGCCCAGGTGTTCGAAAAAATAGCGAAATCTGCCTATCACCGGATAGTTACGCCGGATAGCGTGCTTTGTCTGGGTTACGTCTATTACGAAAAAAACCGCGGAAGTGAGGACGCCGATGCCGATGAGTAATATGAAACCCGCGGCGAGAACTTCAAGGCTGGTAAAAAGGAAACTCTGAGTGGGTTGTGACAACATTACGCTACTCCATTAGACGTGGGCTGCATTGGCTACACCGGTGAGTTGGTTAAGAAACCGGACAGAGAGATGAAAAAATTCTGGCGCCGTTTTTGATTCCACACCGCGCCTGAACATTTCGGCAGCTTTCAACGCCCCCCTGCGCTTGCTGATTTTCGCTCAGAACTGCCGCTGGCAAGCCGATGTGACCTATTGCTACAGATCGGAAGTTCGATACTGTCGTTCCTGGCTCGACGTCATTATTGTGATCGAACGCCCAAGATAACATCGCGAGCGCGTAAATGTTGCAAAATCTCGAGGCCACTAGCTAGCACCACATTCGGATCCGGATGATTGAGTTCCACCGCGATGTCCCGCAGTAACTCCCTGCCACTCTTAGCGCTTTGCTCAGCGACCAATTCCAGCAAACGGGCGCTCACCGGATTGAGTTCCATAAAGCCGACATCGTCCTGTCGATCACGAAATACGACCAGATAGGTCGGCTCAGCCGGCGGCGCCGTCGGTAGATACTCGGGACCGATCCGGTGTACCGGGAATTTGTAGCTGAACGGCCAGGCTAACGGGCTGAGTACCGGCACGCCGGCCAGCAGATCTCCAGTGGCATCAACTTCGATATCTGCAAGTTCCCGGGCGTCGACCATAAGGCCCGATTCCACCCACTCGTAATGAGCCAGCTCGGCCAAAAATTCTGCATCGCCCGGCGCATGCCGTTCCGACTCGAGGTAATGAAGAAACTCCTGTGCCATCTTGGGGAACAAAGGCGTGCGCGCCCGATGAGTGGCAAAATAGTCGCGCAGCATCAGATGCCAATCTGCGTCCGACGTTATCTTGCGTATAACCGGAAAATTATTGGCTATAAACCCTTCCACATTGTTGTAGAGCAGTTCGCGATAAATCTGCAGGCGCCGGTCTTCGATTCCCGCGGGTGCTGGATTGCCTTCCGGATTGCGGATGTGGCGCGTAAATTCGAACTGTAACCGGACGAACTCCGGTTGCAACTTAGCCGTGCCGGCGGAACTCATAATCCACGCCGCCGCCGCTACCTTGCTGCGCTTCGCCGATTTTTTCGACCTCCGCGAGCAATTCCGGTAAGGGTGGGATATTGAAATCGCGTTCTACCAGGGTTGGAAAAACACCAAAATACTCATATGCCTGTGACAGCAATTGCCAAACTGGATGTATGACGTCGGCACCATGCGTATCGACGAGTAAGTCATCTGCTTCGTTGTAATGGCCGGCAATGTGCGCGTACGCGATCCGCTCACCAGGTAACGCTTGCAGATACTCTAGCGGGTCATAGCCATGGTTTACGCTGTTGACGAAGATGTTGTTAACGTCCAACAGCAAATCGCAGTCTGCCGCACTCAAAACCTGATTGATGAAATCAACTTCCGCCATTTCCTGCCCTGGCGCGCAGTAATAGGAAACGTTTTCCAGTGCAATGCGCCGTTCAAGCACTGACTGTACGTGGCGTACTCGCCGCGACACGTACTCGACGGCTTCGGCGGTGAACGGAATTGGCAATAAATCGTAGAGATGTCCATCATCTGCGCAATAGCTCAAATGCTCGCTGTAGCAGCGAATATCATGGTTATCCAGAAACTGTTTGAGCTTGTACAGAAAAGCCTCGTCGAGCGGCGCCGGCCCACCGATATTCAACGACAGCCCATGACAAACAAATGGCGTGCGCTCCAGCGCTTCACTGAAGAAACGGCCATAACGGCCGCCAACATCGATCCAGTTCTCAGGCGCAACCTCCATAAAGTCCACCTGAGTAAGTGAATGGTCAGCCAGCGGGCTCATGAGAGCCCGCCGGTAACCAAGACCTGCGCCTTGCACAGGGTATTGCCTAGCGGTCATACGGAACGCTTTCGCGTCAAGTGCGAGCCTTAGCCCTTATCACCACCGCATTTGCCTTCGCCGCATTTGCCTTCTTCGGCGCCTTTATCGTTGCCTTCTTCGGCACCTTTATCGTTGCCTTCTTCGGCACCTTTATCGTTGCCTTCTTCGGCGCCTTTATCGTTGCCTTCTTCGGCACCTTTATCGTTGCCTTCTTCGGCACCTTTATCGCCGCCGCATTTGCCCTCTTCGGCACCTTTGTCGCCGCCGCATTTGCCCTCTTCGGCACCTTTGTCGCCGCCGCATTTGCCCTCTTCGGCACCTTTGTCGCCGCCGCATTTGCCCTCTTCGGCACCTTTGTCGCCGCCGCATTTGCCCTCTTCGGCACCTTTGTCGCCGCCGCATTTGCCTTCACCGCACTTTCCTTCTTCAGCACCTTTATCGCCGCCGCATTTGCCTTCACCGCACTTTCCTTCTTCGGCGTGTGCGCCAGCGACCATATAGCCGCTGGAAAATTCGCTCATAGCAAAGGGGTTCTCCGCAGCGTTCGCAACGGGAGATGCGGCTAACGTGACTACAAAGCTGGCGCCAATCGCAGCGGCGATGGGTTTGAGAGATGTCTTTTTCGACATTTGTAGATCTCCTAATTATTTAGATTGACTATCCTTCATCCCGCCGCTTTGACGGGACTGGTCCCAGGTTGCCCTTGAGCAGCATAACTGCTTTAAGGATTTCTGTAAGCTGTTGTGTAACGAACATAGACCTACGCCAACGACAAGGGTTCCACGGCAAACCAGGAGTAAGGGAAAAAATCTTTATATATCAATAATTTATTTTATAACCGGGCCGGCTCGCCCGAGGACCGAGCGTGGTCACGCAAACGTCAATTAGCTGCACATCTAGAAGAAGACGGTGATCGGCGGAAACACGCCGGTATCACGCTGAATGGCGCAATGACTTCGAGCGCCTAATGCGCAGTTCCCTACGTGCTTGAATCACCGCTCGCGCGCATATGGGGAAACAGTAATACATCGCGTATTGACGGTGAGTCGGTAAGCAGCATTATCAGCCGGTCAATGCCAACACCTTCACCTGCAGTTGGCGGCAAACCGTGTTCCAACGCGGTTATGTAGTCTTGATCAAAGTGCATAGCCTCTTCATCACCGGCCGCTTTTGCTGCGACTTGTTTACGAAAACGCTCTGCCTGATCATCCGGATCGTTGAGTTCAGAAAATCCGTTCGCAATTTCGCGCCCGGCGACGAAAAATTCAAATCGATCGGTGATGAACGCATCCTGGTCGTTGCGCCGCGCCAAAGGTGATACCTCAGCCGGGTAGGCGGTGACAAACGTCGGCTGTTCCAGTCTGGATTCAACCGTCTTTTCAAAGATCTCGATTTGCACTTTGCCCAAACCAAAATTTGATTCAAGCGCGATCCCTAAGGTTTTCGCGATTTGCCTCGCCGTTTCCAAACTGTCCAATGCTTCGGACGTTATATCCGGATTGAATTCGAGAATGGATTCGCGCACGGTCAAGCGTTTAAAAGGCCGAGAAAAATCATAATCCTGACCTTGATAGTGGATGTGCGTAGTCCCCAACACCTGCTCGCACACGCTTCGGAGCATAGTCTCGGTGAGTTCCATCAGGTCCCGGTAATCCGCATAGGCCTGGTAGAACTCCAGCATTGTGAATTCTGGATTATGCTGCGTCGACAGGCCTTCGTTGCGGAAGTTCCGATTTATCTCAAACACCCTCTCTATCCCGCCAACAACCAGTCGTTTGAGATACAATTCCGGCGCAACGCGCAGATATAATTTCATATCCAGCGCATTATGCTGAGTCACGAAGGGCCGCGCAGCGGCACCCCCGGGAATCGTCTGCATCATCGGAGTTTCTACTTCGACATATCCGCGACCCGCCAGAAACTGCCGCAAACTATCTATTACCCGGGAACGGGTAGCAAAAGTCCTTCGCGTAGACTCGTTACTTATCAAATCCAGATAACGCTGTCGGTATCTAGATTCCTGATCGGTGAGGCCGTGAAACTTCTCCGGCAAAGGCCGCAATGATTTAGTCAGTAACCTCGCGCTCTGCACCGCGACACTCAGCTCTCCCGTCTTAGTCTTGAACAGGGTCCCCTGAGCACCAACAATATCGCCTAAATCCCATTCCTTGAATGTCTTGTAGTTACCCTCAGGCAACTCATCACGCCGCAGATAAAGCTGGATCCTCCCCGACATGTCCTGCAGATGCGCGAATGCCGCCTTCCCCATTACTCGCCGCCCCATCATACGGCCGGCCACTTTTACGGATATCGGCTCAGCCTCCAGCGCCTCATTATCCTTGGCGCCGTGGGCGGTATGCAGCTCGTGGGCGAGGCAATCGCGACGAAAATCATTCGGATACGGGTTGCCGGCATCGCGCAATTGCTGCAGCTTTTGCCGCCGCTGGGTGATCAGGTCGCTTTCAGAACGATCGTCCATGAGGCCTCAACGGAGAATACGTAGATCTTCAAGTTTCCATCGATAGCGGCAATTTCAAACCGCCGATGAGCCGCGCGAGGCGCTCTGACTGACCTTCTATGCGTCCGTAATCCGTCAAGAATCCCAGATCGCGGCACAGCATAAAATAGTACCTCAGTTCCTCCAGTGCGCTCTGCGCCCGATCATAGCAGCGACGTCTGTCGCACAGATCATAACGCCTGAAACCGACAACGATGTTTGCAGGAACCGATACCGCAGAGCGTCGCAACTCAGGCGCAAGCCCGTATCGTTCGGTTTCGGGGAGAGTTTCTGAAAATGCATACACCGACAGCACTAACTCGTGGGCCCGCCGCCAGACCTCCAACTTTTGAAATCTGTTAACGGCGATCTTGTTCTCATCCATGAGATTGGATCCTCCAACGTTAAAACACATCCATGTACCGCAGCCCGCGGTTGCACACCACACTACTCGCTCTATAACGTGCTGTCTACTAGACGCCGGCCTTCAAACTAGCCTCGATAAACTGAGCCAGATCACCGTCCAATACTGCCTGTGTGTTGCCTGTCTCAACGCCTGTACGCAAATCCTTAATTCGCGATTGATCCAGCACATAGGAGCGGATTTGGCTGCCCCAACCAATGTCCGCCTTTGCGTCTTCAATTGCCTGCTTCTCGGCATTGCGCTTCTGCATCTCGAATTCGTACAGTTTACTTTTCAGCATCGACATGGCCTGTGCCCGATTCTTGTGTTGTGAGCGCTCGCTTTGACACTGAACGACAATGTTGGTCGGCAAATGCGTGATGCGTACGGCGGAATCGGTTTTATTGACGTGCTGCCCGCCGGCGCCGCTGGAGCGGTAGGTATCGACCCGCAATTCGCCAGGGTCAACTTCGATGTCAATGGAATCATCGACTTCCGGAGCAACGAATACCGAAGCGAAAGAGGTGTGACGCCGATTACCTGAATCAAACGGCGATTTTCGAACCAGCCGGTGGACGCCGGTCTCGGTGCGTAACCAACCATAGGCGAACTCACCGTGGATATGGATGCTGGCGCTCTTTACTCCAGCAACGTCACCGGGTGAAACCTCCATGAGTTCGGATTCAAAACCGTTGCCCTCACTCCATTTCAGGTACATACGCAGCAACATTTCAGCCCAATCCTGGGCTTCAGTACCGCCCGAGCCAGCCTGAATATCAAGATAAGCGTTGTTACCGTCCATTTCTCCCGAAAACATTCGACGGAATTCGAGCTGCGCCAATTGTGCGGCGACTTGTTCAATATCCGCCGCGACTGCATCGACGGTCGCGGCGTCAGCCTCCTCGCGCGCGATTTCCATCAGCGCACGCGCTTCCTCCAGTGACGTTTCAAGCTGGAAGATGGTCGTTACGACTTTTTCCAGTGCTGCCCGAGTGCGGCCCAGTGTTTGCGCACGCTCCGGGTCATTCCATATGCCTGGGTCTTCGAGTTCACGCTGCACTTCTTGCAGTTGCTGCTGTTTGCTTTCGAAGTCAAAGATACCCCCTCAGCGCGGCAGTTCGCCCCGCCAAATCTTTGAGCATATTTGCAACCGAAGTTATTTCAGCCATGGTTTATCGCACCGCCTGACAGGCGCCGCGATTCTACCTCACTGGCCCGACGACCGCATTCTCGCTTGATTGACACCAGTGCGGGCTGACCTAGTGCTCAAAGCGCTGGTTCGATGTGCTCCACAATTAGTTGCGGGCGCGGCTGTTGCGGCCGGTAATTGTCTACCTCGAGTCGATAAACAATACGCACGCGCGAATGTTTGTCGGGGGCTGGCCGGTCGCCAACGTTAAAGGCGATGGCATCTACACGTTTAGCCGGTACGTCGGCGGCCAACACCAACTTGAGGTGTTTGTCCTTTATCCAGCGCCGCTCCACAACCGTAAACACATCATCGAACATTGGCTCCGGAAACCCCGAGCCCCACGGGCTGGCAGTACGTAGTAGCTCTGCCGTTTCAATAGTTAGATCGTCGTCGTGCAATGCGCCATCGGTATAAAACACCGGATCGGGATCCTGCAGCTCCGGATGGTCGCTAAGCTGCAATTGCAGCGCCTGGGTGAAACGCGGCAAGTTTGCTTCCTCGATTGTCAATCCAGCAGCCATCGCGTGGCCGCCGAATTTGTTGATCAAATCGGGATGACGCGTCGCCACCGCGTCCAGTACATCACGAATGTGCACACCGGGCAGGGACCGCGCCGAACCCTTCAATTCCCCGGCGTCGCCGCGCGCGAAAATGATGACAGGCCGGTGCAGGCGCTGTTTGACGCGAGCGGCAAGAATGCCGATCACACCTTGGTGCCACGCAGCGTCGAACAAACACACGCCGGCTGGAGCGGTGTCCACCGCCACATTCAAGTCGGCAAGAATTGCGTCGGCCTGTTGTTCCATCTCTGCACCAATCTCGCGCCGCTGCCGGTTCAGTTCATCCAGCCGCCGCGCCATTGCCAGGCTCGCTTGCGGATCGTCCGTGAGCAGACACTCGATACCGATTGACATATCCGCCAGTCGCCCTGCGGCATTGAGCCGGGGCGCCGCTGCAAAGCCCAAATCGCCCGAAGTTACGCTTGTAAGCGCACGACCAGCCACCTCCAACAGTGCCCGAACTCCCGCCTGGCACCGACCCGCGCGTATACGTGCCAATCCCTGCGACACCAAGATCCGGTTGTTTCGGTCAAGTGGAACAACGTCGGCTACGGTACCTAGCGCGACCAGCGACAGAAGATCGGCGAGCTTCGGTTCGGCGGGTCCCTTTGCGCCAAACCACTGCTGCTCGCGAAGCCGTGCGCGCGCAGCCAGCAGCACGTAAAACATCACGCCAACCCCAGCCAGATGCTTACTCGGGAAAGTGTCACCGTCGATGTTGGGATTTACTATCACCTGCGCATCCGGCAGGACCTCGCCGGGCAGATGATGATCGGTAATCAATACTTTGATGCCCCGACGTCTGGCCTCGGCGACCCCATCGACGCTGGAACTGCCGTTATCGACTGTGATTATCAAATCGGGTTGCTGCTGCGCGGCCACCGCGACAATCTCAGGCGTCAAGCCATAACCATATTCAAATCGATTGGGCACAACATAATCCAGGTGGCGCGCTCCGAGCGCACGCAATCCACGGATCCCGGTGGCACAACTGGTAGCTCCGTCAGCATCAAAGTCCGCCACGAAAGTTATACGCAAATCATTGCGAATTGCAGTGCTGAGCAATTCGGCGGCAGCACCGATATTCTTCAATGAATCGAACGGCAGGAGTTTGCTCAGCGAATGATCGATCTGGTCGGCGGATACAATTCCGCGACCGGCGAATACACGGCGAACCACCGAATTCAGGGCGACCGGCAGATTGGAGTCGGCAGCAACCGTGCGCCTAATTATTTTCATTAACTAATCAATAGTGTCCTGTTACGACCAACGTCCGCGATTATCAGTTCGCCTGCCGTTGCTTACACGTCAGTTTCACCAGCGTCTATTTTACGCCATCGTAGCCGGGCTCCGGCGCATAGCGTGTGAGCGCATGCGGCCGCCGCCAAAAACACCATTGCGCTGCCGGCGAGAGGCGAAAATCGCAATGCGCCGTGCACAACGCAAGTTGGTGCAGCACCCCAGCCTTGAGCGACTCTCGTAATGGTGCGAACCAATCCTTTTCCAACTTTAGCAGACTCGCAAACCATCGCTCATGGTCGCCATACAGCGCTGCGGAAGACAAGGTATCAATTACCAGCAAATGCTCACGTGCGGCTCCCAGATCCAACTCAGTGGCAGCTTCAGGGCACGCTCTACATTCGCCACCGGCATGCCTTGCGAGCCCGCCAGCCAGGGCATCATCAGACCATACAAGCCCGGGCGAGAACTCCGCTACGGGCGGGGCGCTACCGCAACCCCAGAACCATGTGCTGTTAACCGGGACCACACCTCGATCGATTCGAGCCTGATTGACCGGGCTTGGATGCAAAGCCATTTGCAGCTCATTAGCAACCTGCTGCCAGTAACTCGACTCCGGACCGGTCGGCAGTAACTCAAAGGTCGAGCGACCCGCAACCTGTGCGAGCGCCTGCGTGACAATCTTGGGTGGCTGCTGCAAGCGCAAATACCAACGCGTCGGCGCTTTACCCACGACCAGCGCGAGCCCGCGATGTTCCAATTGTTGATTGACGCCCGCTACCAGTTCTCGGGCCTCGCGCTCGCCCAGCTCGAACGTTGACGCATCGAACAATACGAGCGTATCCCGATCGGGTCGCAGGTACACCGGATCGGCGCGCATCCACGCAGTTGCGGTGTCCGCTTCGAAATCGTGTAACGCGGTCAGGTCAGCGACAGCGAACTGCACACCCGGCGGCGCGCTGTAGAAAAACCGTAGCAGGCCGAGCTCGTTAACACGGCCTGCGACAGGCACTCGGGCAGCCCGCGCAAGCAGCCATTGCAACGCCGGCGTTGACGGTGCTTGTTCGCGCCAGGATTCCGTGCCAAACAGACCGGGAATGTAAACCTGCAGAGTTGCGCGACCCGTGCCCGCCGACGCGCTCACGTCAAACGATCGACAATGGCCTTTTCGACCTGATCCAGCGACGCATCGATCGGGATCACCGCGGGACTCTGCTTAATGGCTGTATCGGGATCCTTCAGACCATGTCCGGTCAAAGTGCAAACGATGGTGCTGCCTGCCGGGATCCGGCCGGATTCAACATCCCGAATCGCCCCCGCCACCGACACGGCGGAAGCTGGCTCACAGAATATGCCTTCCTCGCGTGCCAGTCGCCGTTGCATCGCTAATATTTCCTCATCTGAAAACTCATCGAACCAGCCCCTGGATTCACGACTTGCAGACCACGCCTGATCCCACGACTGCGGATTACCGATGCGAATAGCGGTGGCCACCGTTTCCGGATCGCTCACTGGCGCGCCGCGCAAAAAAGGTGCCGCGCCAGTTGACTGATAACCAACCATGACTGGGCGGTTAGTCACGACCGCCGGATCTGCAAACTCACATGTGTCATCACAAAATCGACACGCGGCGGTGGTCTTCATACCGGCATATTCGGAGTACCCGATCCAGTAGCCGGTAATGTTGCCCGCATTGCCGACCGGCAGGCAGTGGTAGTCTGGTGCGCGGCCCAGGGCATCCACGATTTCGAAGGCCGCGGTCTTCTGACCCTGCAAGCGGTACGGGTTTACCGAGTTGACCAGTGCCACTGGCGCCGAGCGCGAGACTTGCTTGACGAGTTCCATACCGTCATCAAAATTCCCTTTGATCTGCAAAACTACCGCGCCGTGCATCATGGCCTGGGCAAGTTTACCCAAGGCAATTTTACCTTCGGGGATCAGGACGAAGGCCGCGATACCGGCGCGCGCCGCATAAGCAGCGGCGGACGCCGAGGTGTTACCTGTTGAGGCGCAGACAACGGCGCGCATACCCTCGCTGACGGCCTGCGTAACCGCGACAGTCATGCCACGATCTTTGAATGAACCGGTGGGATTCAAACCTTCACATTTGACGAATATTTCAACCTCATGTGCAACACTGCGCGGAATATTCTGCAAGCGCACAAGTGGCGTGTTTCCCTCTCCCAAACTAATAACCCGTGCGTCCGCCGCCAGTGGAAGGCGTCGGCGATAGCGTTCAATAATTCCCTGGTGGCGAACCACTGAGGTGCTCATTGAAGGCCCTCCACCCGGATCCGCATGATATTACCGTGCACGCTGTCCAGTTCCTCAAGCGCCCGCAACGCCACATCCACAGCACGCTCCACGACCTCGTGCGTCAACAGAATAATTGGCACGGATGAAGAATGCGGCGGAGCCTCCTTTTGCCACAGCGCTTCGATGCTTATGCCCGCGTCGCCGAGAATCCGGGTCACATCCGCCAAGACGCCAGGCCGATCGACCACCTGCATGCGTAAATAGTACGCGGTTTCGATATCCGCCATTGGCGAGATGGGAATATCCGCCAATGCATTCGCTTGAAAGGCCAAATGGGGAACCCGGTTCTCAGGATCGGAAGTAAGCGCCCGCACTACATCGACCAGATCAGCGACTACCGCGGACGCGGTAGGCTCTGCGCCGGCACCAGCGCCATAGAACAGCATGGGCCCGACCGCATCGCCCTGAACCAGTATCGCGTTCATTACCCCATCCACATTTGCGATCAGGCGGCGCTGGGGAATGAGGGTTGGATGCACCCGCAACTCAATGCCACGGTCGGTTTGACGGGCGATACCCAGATGTTTGATCCGATAACCAAGTTGCTCAGCGTAAACGAGATCGTTCAGCGTAATCCGGTCGATGCCCTCTTTATGTACGCGCTCGTACTGCAGCGGAATTCCGAAGGCGATGGCAGCGAGTATTGTGAGCTTATGCGCCGCGTCGGTGCCGTCAATATCGAAGGTCGGATCAGCTTCGGCATAGCCCAGGGACTGGGCTTCCTCCAACACATCTTGAAAATCGCGACCGCCCTCGCGCATTGCGCTCAATACATAATTACCGGTACCGTTAATAATACCCGCAAGCCACTCGATTCGATTACCGGACAGCGACTCGCGCAAAGCTTTTATGATCGGTATTCCCCCGGCTACCGCCGCCTCGAAAGCTACCATTACACCCCGATCCTGTGCAGCTTCGAAAATGGCGTTGCCTTGCGTTGCAATTAACGCTTTGTTGGCGGTAACAACATGCTTACCGTTGTCGATGGCGCGAAATATCAGCTCGCGTGCCGGCTCAATTCCACCGATCAACTCCGCGACGATATCGATGTCCGGATTATCGACCACAGCTAATGGGTCATCGGTCAATTCGACGCCCTTTAGCGGGATATCGCGCGCCCTTTCACGATCGCGGACGACGGCGTGTGTTACCTGAATATCACGCCCGGCTCGCCGGCTTATCTCATCGGCATTTCGTCGCAATACCTGGACAGTACCGCCGCCAACGGTACCGAGTCCAAGCAAACCCACTTTTACGGGGATCACAGTACGTACCTTTGTGCTGATTGTGTTTAGTGCTCGCCGGCAACCGCAACCGGTGGCAGGTTTACCGCATCATTGCGGAACAGGGCCTTGATACCACGCAACGCTTGTCGAGTGCGATGCTCATTTTCGATTAATCCGAAGCGCACAAAAGCGTCCCCATAAGAGCCAAAACCGATACCGGGGGAAACCGCAACTTTTGCGTGTTTAAGCAATTTTTTGGTGAACTCCAGTGAGCCGGATTGCCGATAGGGCTCGGGCAGCGACGCCCAAACGAACATCGTCGCTCGCGGTTTTTCCACCTGCCAGCCCATAGCGTTTAGTCCGTCGCACAGCACATCACGGCGCTGTTGATACAAATTGCGGATCTCGCTGACGCATTGCTGAGGGCCTTCCAAGGCGGTAATTGCCGCTACTTGGATCGGGGTGAAACTGCCGTAATCCATATACGACTTGATACGGGTCAACGCATTTACCAAAGTGCTGTTGCCAACCATGAAGCCCACTCGCCAGCCGGGCATGTTATAGCTCTTGGACAAACTAAAAAACTCAACCGCCACGTCCTTGGCGCCCGCAACCTGCAGAATAGAAGGCGCACGGTATCCGTCGAATACGATGTCGGCGTAAGCCAGGTCCTGAACCACCCAAATCTCATGTTCGCGCGCGAATTCAATCACACGCTCGAAAAACGACAGTTCCACGCACTGCGTCGTGGGATTGCTGGGAAAGTTAAGCAACAACATCTTCGGCCGCGGCCAGGAATTTCGTACTGCTTGTTCCAATTCCTCAAAGAAATCGATACCCGAACCGATAGGTACGTGACGTATATCAGCCCCGGCTATGACGAATCCATAGGGGTGGATTGGATAAGCCGGGTTAGGTACCAGGATGGCCTCACCCGGCGCCACGGTCGCCAACGCCAGATGTGCAAGTCCCTCTTTTGAGCCGATCGTGACTATCGCTTCGCTATCGGGATCCAGGTCAACGTCGTAGCGCGTCCCATACCAATTGCATATCGCGCGGCGCAGGCGCGGAATTCCCTTTGATGCGGAATACCGGTGGGTGTCCTCACGCGCGGCTGCCTCGGTGAGCTTGGCAACGATGTGTGCGGGCGTTGGTTGATCCGGATTACCCATGCCAAAGTCGATAATATCGTCGCCGCGTCGGCGGGCGGCCATCTTCAACTCATCGACCTCGCTAAATACGTACGGCGGCAAACGTTCGATCGTAGTGAAGTGCTTATCCACAGACCTTACCCTGCAAATTGCACGTAGCCGCACGCTGCGCACGTGTAATTATCCCATCTAGCCCACATATTTCATGAAGGGCAGACAAACGCTCCTGCATGGTCTGCATTTCCGCCATTCCCTGGCGGTCACGCCGCGCGATGCGGATGAAAATCCAGTGTTGTAAAGGCTCCGTGTCAACCATGCCAAAGGACAGTTTATACGGCGGCGCGCAGACGCACACGTCCTGCGCGAGCATCCAGGATCCTTCATGAAATGTGCGGGCTAGCCATAGATCCAACGTCTTGAGCCCCAGTTCGTGACCGCATTAGTTTACACAACGTCCGCATCCTATCTTGGTGCTGCCTTTTCCGCGAACGCCTGAGCTTGCAGTTTCCCGGTTAAATTGCCAGCCGGCACGCTACCGACCCGTGTATTTTGTGTCAAACTGTCATTCCTTCTGCCGGACCATGGTTGCACTATGAGTGACACCCTAGAAGCTGCAAAACGACAACTCCTCACACCATTCGGGATGGGCGAAACTGAGCTTGAAAACACTCTGAATCAGTTGATGGGGCGATCTGTCACTGTAGCCGATCTTTACTTCGAGGCAACCCGGGCCGAGTCGTGGATGCTGGAGGACGGCATCGTCAAAAACGGCACTCATGCTTTGGACCAAGGTGTCGGCGTTCGCGCGGTCGCGGGAGAGACAACCGGTTTCGCCTATAGCGATGACATTCAACTGCCGGCATTAACCCAGGCAGCGAGGGCGGCGCGCGCCATTGCCAGTCCCGGCGGGCACAGCAGTGTGGTTCGGCGCGCCCACAGCAATCTGCCCCTCATCTATGCTGATATCGACCCCATAGACAGCCTGGACGAAACCGCGAAATTTAAACTGCTGCATGGTATGGACGATTATGCGCGCGCGCAGGACTCGCGCGTTACACAGGTGACCGTCAGCCTCAGCGGACGCCAGCGCGTGATGCTGGTGGCGGCCAGCGACGGTACCCTGGAGGCTGACGTGCGTCCCCTGGTGAGATTGAATGTAAGCGTCATAGTCGAGCAGGACGGTCGACGCGAAACGGGCAGCTATGGCGGCGGCGGCCGCTTCGGTTACGAATGGTTTCTACAACAAGGGCGTGCCGAAAACTTTGCTGCCGAAGCGGTACGACAGGCGCTGGTCAACCTCCAGGCTGACGAAGCGCCGGCCGGAACCATGCCGGTTGTACTCGGGCCCGGTTGGCCCGGGATCCTGTTGCACGAGGCAATAGGCCATGGATTGGAGGGCGATTTCAATCGTAAAGGAACCTCGGCGTTCGCGGGGCGAATTGGCGAGCTCGTAGCATCCCCACAATGCACCGTAGTTGATGACGGAACCCTGGCTGATCGGCGCGGATCGCTGCACGTCGATGATGAAGGAACGCCAAGTGAATGTACGGTTTTAATCGAGAACGGCCGCCTCAGCGCCTATATGCAAGACAAACAGAATGCAGCGCTGATGAAAACGCGTTCCACCGGCAATGGTCGACGCGAGTCCTACGCCCATCGACCGATGCCGCGGATGACCAATACCTACATGTTGGCCGGCGACTACCCACCTGAGGAGATCATCGCGTCCGTCGATAACGGCCTATATGCGGTCAATTTCGGTGGTGGACAGGTAGACATTACCAACGGCAAATTTGTCTTCAGTGCAAGTGAGGCGTATCGCATTGAAGCGGGAAAGCTAACCAGCGCGGTCAAGGGCGCAACGCTTATCGGCAACGGCCCAGACGTGCTGACGAAAGTCTCCATGGTAGGCAACGATCTACAGCTGGACAGCGGTGTGGGAACTTGCGGTAAAGAGGGCCAGCAAGTCCCGGTCGGCGTCGGACAACCGACCCTGCGCATCGACGCATTAACAGTGGGCGGCACCAAAGGATAGCGCTTTCGCGACGCCAATGTGCTGCTAAAGTTTCCTACCCGGGCCGCCGATAGCTTGGCAACGGCCCCGCGGACCGTTCCGACAGGGACGAGCCCTTAAATTAATAGAACATCGCATAACGGTCCGTGCTCGCGCGATTGAGCGCTGTTTTGGTCCTATTTGGGGTGTCCGGTGAAGACTGTGCCAGGCCAGTTCGGAGCACGCGAAATTCAAACTGTGAGGATATGGATAAGCGCTTTGAAATCATTTCGTAATATAAATATTGCACGCATAAGTAATTCGCTAAGCACGTGTCTGTCGGATGCTCGCATTTGCGCAAGCTCCGTTACGCGGCAGATGCTCTAACGAACCGACACAGGAAACTTAACCACCATGCCAGCAACCCCAGATAGTCGATTCCATGAGCTGAAGGCAACGGGCAATCTTCCGTCACCTACTGGCATTGCATTGGCGTTGCTCGAATTGACGCAGCGCGACGATGCAACCATTGCGGACATTGCCCGCTTACTCCAAGGCGACCCCGCACTTACCGGGCGGATTTTGAAATTCGTCAACTCACCTTATATTGGTCAACGCCGTGGTGTCGTGTCGGTAGCGGACGCCGTGCTGCTGGTGGGTTTGCATGCCGTGCGTCAGATCGTTCTAGGCCTGTCTGTTCTGTCTGCTCATCGTGGTGGCAGTTGCGATGGGTTTGACTACGGTCGTTTCTGGTCCGGTTCTCTGGCACGCGCCGTTGCCACCGAGGCATTATGTGCGCGTTTCAAAGACGTCCCGGCGGAGGAAGCTTTCACCTGCGGTTTACTGAGTGGCGTTGGTCACCTTGCGCTCGCCAGCGTGTACCCAAAACAATACTCTGAAATCTTCACTAGCACGCCACCCGCCTCGCCGCAGGAACTCATGGAGCGAGAACAGCGACAATTTTTTACCAACCACCTTGAGTTAACGGTCGCCATGCTACAGGACTGGGGACTGCCTCCTCTATATTGCGAGGCGGTCGACGGTCTGTACGATCCATCGCGGGTTCGGGCAGACCACGAGCGCGCGGCGCGTCTTGCTATCTATCTACGGGTTGCTAATGAGTTTAGCGAACTGGTTGTAAGCCACAATCAGGGGTGTGGCGGGGTTTCACCCGTTATATTCCAACGTATGCAGAAACTTGGGATCGATTCACAAGAGCTTACCGAATTGTTCGATCGAGCCATTGAGGAGTGGCGTGAGTGGAGTTCAATCCTGGAAGTACCCAGTTACGATGTTCCGGGGTTCGAGGATATAGTGTCCGCGGCAACGTCCAATACGACGACTAGTTCTGCGAAGTCGGTCCGAGCGTTGCGAATTTTGGCAGTAGACGACGAACCCAGCACTTTGAAATTGTTGACGCGGCATCTGCGCGCAGCCGGTCACGAGGTTCGGGAAGCCGAATCCGCCAGACAGGGACTGCAAGCGGCGATCGAGTTCAACCCGGAGATCGTAATTACAGATTGGATAATGCCGGAAGTCGATGGCCTGAAATTCCTGAAGCTATTGCGCCGTACCCAGGACGGCCAACGTGTCTATGTCATCGTTGCAACGGCACTGGAAGAAGAACGTCACCTGGTCGAAGCGTTTGAGGCCGGGGCCGACGATTACATAGTGAAGCCGATCGCGCTGCGGGTGCTGGACGCGCGCCTGAAGGGTGCCGAACGGTTAATCCGATTGCGTGAAAACGTCGATCGGGAACAAGACGAAAATCGCCAGCATCTGGCGGACCTCGCAGTGGCGAATCGCCGCCTCGAACAGGCCGCGTTGACGGACGCGTTGACAAAGCTGCCAAACCGTCGCTACGCGATGCGGCGCTTGCGCCAGTTGTGGTCGGCCTGCAGCCGCCGCTCTACGCAATTGTCCTGCATGCTGGTTGACATTGATCACTTCAAAATAATCAATGATACCTACGGCCACGCCCAGGGAGACAGAACACTGTGTGAGATTGCGGCTGTATTAAGACGCGCCGCGCGTAACGATGATGAGGTATGTCGTATCGGCGGCGAAGAATTTTTGGTGATCTGTTCAGACACGGATGCGGAGGCTGCCGTTGCAACAGCAGAACGGCTCAGGGAAGCGGTAGAGAGACACGCACATCCGCGCGTTGCGGAAAATTTATATCTTACGGTAAGCATTGGTGTTGCGGCATTGGACGCGGCAACGACAGATCCAGACGCGATTTACAAACTTGCGGACGCAGCCGTCTATGATGCTAAACACGCAGGTCGCAATCGAGTTCGCCTAAATACGAGAAACATCACTCAAAGGGGCACATCGCAATTGTTGCAGACGGCCGGAAGGTAGCCGAGATCGCGACGTGGCTATCTTGCAATATACGGGCTAGAAACGCTCCAAGTGTGCGAACGGTAGCTGCCCATCGTGGACATGCATGCGACCGAGCTCCGCGCAACGTTTCAAAGTCGGCACGGCCTTGCCCGGGTTTAACAGTTCCTTCTCGTCGAATGCGCGTTTAAGCGCATGGAAATGGGCCAATTCGACGGTTCCGAATTGCACGCACATTTGATTCAGCTTTTCGACTCCGACCCCGTGCTCACCCGTAATCGTACCACCCACAGCAACGCACAACTCCAGGATCTCACCACCCAAGCGCTCGGCTTTCTGCAATTGCTCGGGAATGTTCGCGTCGTATGCGATTAACGGATGTAGATTACCGTCGCCAGCATGAAAGACATTGGCGACCGGCAGTGCGTACTGGTTGGAAAGCTCACCGATCCGGACCAATACTTCGGATAGCCGGCGACGCGGAATCGTGCCATCCATGCAATAGTAATCCGGCGCTATACGTCCAATCGCCGGAAACGCCGCTTTGCGACCCGCCCACAATTTGCGCCGCTGCTCGGGGTCGCCGGCGACTTGCACCGCGCTGGCGTGATTGTCGAGAAATATCTGCGTTACCCGGGCAATCTGATCGTCAACGTCCGCACGCACTCCATCAACTTCGCAAATAAGGATCGCTTCGGCATCTCGTGGGTAACCAGCGTGGATATATTCTTCGGCTGCATGAATTGCCAACCGATCCATCATCTCCAGGCCCGCGGGTACGATCCCCGCTGCAATGACGCCGGTCACGGCGTTGCCTGCATCGTCGATACGCGCGAAACTCGCCAACGCGACCTCGGTAGAGTGCGGTATGGGCAACAGCTTGACCGTAATCTCGACGATGACCCCCAGCAGGCCTTCTGAACCGGTCATAATGGCCAGCAAATCGTAGCCTGGCGTGTCAAGTGCCGGACCACCAATTTCGAGTATCTCACCGTCCATCGTACAGACCTTCAGTGCGAGGATATTGTGTACCGTCAAGCCGTATTTCAGGCAATGCACGCCACCGGAATTCTCGGCAACATTGCCGCCAATCGTACAGGCGATTTGAGAGGAAGGATCGGGCGCATAATACAGCCCGTGCTCGGCTACGGCCTGTGAAATTGCCAGATTCGTAACACCCGGTTGCACCACCGCGGTGCGATTCGCGTAATCGACTTCCACTATTCGCGTAAAACGCGTGAGGCTGAGCAAAACTCCGTGCTTGTCCGGCAATGCACCGCCCGACAGTCCGGTACCCGCACCTCGCGCCACGACCGGCACACCATGCTCGCTGCACACACGCAGGGTCGCCTGGATCTCCGCGATGTTTGTGGGCAGCACCACTACCCTGGGTAACTGACGATATGCGGAGAGCCCATCACATTCGAACGGACGCAGCTCTTCTGCGCTCGCGATAATCGCCTCTTTTGGAACTATCCGTGCGAGTTTACGCAACAGGGAATTAGTGGATATCGTCACAATCTACCTTTTCAGTTGGCTCAAGAACGCGGCCGCTGGGGAAATCTCCGGTTGCGCTCTCGCCCTGGGACATAGGCGCGACAAGCGTGTCAAAGCGCAATAATACGCCGCCGCGATGACGCGCGCCCCGCACGCACCCAAAAATGAGATCTGGGTCGCACCGCAGATACTGGCATTTATCGCCGATCCGGGTCAAACTTGTTTGTTTATTAAGAACTTAAAGCGCTTTCTGTGAGCAGCGCCATAAGGAACTACCAAGCCGCAATGTCGGAGGAAATTTTAGTCAATGTGGCGCCGCAGGAAACCCGTGTTGCACTGGTGGAGAACGGCGTCTTGCAAGAAGTCACCATCGAACGCAGCCGTAAGCGCGGCCTGGTGGGCAACATCTATAAGGGCGTCGTTTCACGCGTGCTGCCCGGCATGGGTGCGGCATTTTTGGACGTTGGTTTCGAGCGTACCGCATTTTTGCACGTATCGGATATAGTCGGGCAACCATACAGTGGTAACGACGGATCCGCAGCCGAGCAGATTTGCATCGAACAGATTTTGATCGAAGGCCAACAGCTGCTGGTGCAAGTCGTAAAAGATCCGCTCGGCAGTAAGGGCGCGCGATTGACGACGCGTGTTTGCATTCCATCGCGTTATCTCGTTTTCATGCCTGGGTATCGAGTGATCGGAATATCACAACGAATCGAGAACGAAGATGAAAGAGCACGACTGCGAGGTGTGCTGACACAAAAGGAACCGGAGCTGTCAATCGAAGCCGATGCGCAGGAGTACGTTAATCCACGCCTGCTTTGCGAACAGCAGGAAGGCGGCTACATCGTGCGTACCGCCGCCGAAGGTGTCGATGATGACAATCTGTTCATGGACATGGAATTTGTTAAGCGCTTGTGGACTGTCATCCAAAGTCGCGGCCGCTCGGCCCCGGCGGAAAGCATTGTTTATGAGGATTTGCCGCTGGTTCTGCGTACGATTCGTGACGTCGCTCAGGGCACCGTTGAGAAGGTAAGGATCGACTGCAAAGAGACCTACGCAAAAGTGATCGAATTCGCACAGCAATTCGTTCCCGCTCTGGTTGAGCGCATTGAGCTGTACGCTGGAGAAAGTCCGATTCTGGATTTGTACTCGGTCGAAGACGAGATACAGAAAGCACTGCTGCGACAGGCCAATTTAAAATCCGGCGGTCAGCTGGTGATCGACCAAACCGAAGCTATGACAACCATTGACGTCAATACCGGTGGCTTCGTAGGCAAACGCAACCTTGAGGAAACCATCTTTAAGACCAACCTGGAAGCGGCCCAGGCGATCGCCAGACAGCTGCGGCTACGCAATCTGGGTGGCATAATCATCATTGATTTCATTGACATGATTGATGTTGAGCATCAGCGCCAGGTATTACGCGCGTTGGAGCGCAGCCTGGAGCGGGATCATACAAAAACGACCATTAGTGAGATCACCTCGCTCGGCCTTGTACAGGTCACCCGTAAACGAACGCGCGAGAGCCTGGAACACGTGCTTTGCGAGCCTTGCCCGTTGTGCCAAGGGCGGGCATCGACAAAGACGGCTGAAACCGTCTGCTATGAGATTTTGCGGGAGTTGTTACGCGAAGCCCGGATGTTCGACGCCCAACGGTTGCTGGTCGTTGCCTCGCAGGAAGTCGTGGATCGTTTGCTCGATGACGAATCAACCAGTGTTGCGGAGCTGGAGAAGTTTATCGGTAAACCCATTCGCCTGCAGGCTGAAACCATGTATTCAGCCGAACAATACGATGTAGTACTGATGTAAAGATTGCGATGCGCACTGAACGACATGTTTAAAGCCTTGCTAAAAATGTTGCTGGCCTACTTCTGGTCTGGCGTGGCACTCGTGATCCTGGCCGCAGCGGTATTTGTAAGCCTCGTACGGTTGATGTTGCCCGGCATCGGCGAATATCGCTCAGAGATCGAAAGCTGGGTTAGCCAGTACATGGCTCAACCGGTCGAGATCGACCGGATCCAGGCCACCTGGCGAGGGTGGACACCGCATTTGCACCTGCAAGGTATCCGACTGCTCGACACAACAAAGACGCGCACGCTTACGCATTTCGAACAGGCTGATGTCTCTGTGGATATATTCACCTCGGTGCTGCGGCGCGCGCTGGTACCGGGCCAGGTCACCGTCTCCGGGGTCGAGCTAACCTTATTGCGCAGTCCTAACGGCGCGGTAACCATTGAGGGCGTGGCACCTGAACAAGCGGGATTGCCCAGCGTGCGCCAGAACGCACTCGCTTACTGGCTGCAGAATCAGAAGAATCTTGCCATCCAATCAGCAAAGATCATCTGGCACGATCGGCAATCGTTGCTACGCCCGGTGGTTTTCTCCGACGTCAGCCTGCGTATTCGCACCGATGGGGAGCGCCGACAGCTGGAGGGATCTGCGCACTTGCCAGAGGAGATAGGCGAGAAATTCAATTTCTTACTCGATGTGCAAGGCGATTTGCTCACCAAGAACTGGTCCGGCGATATCTACATTGAGGGTCAGGGAATCGATCCTCCCGGAATGTTGGATTACAGCCAGTGGCTAGGACTGCGTCTCGATAAGGGCTTACTGGGTTTCCATCTGTGGAGTCGCTGGGAAAACGCGCGATTGGTAAGTATTGACGGCAAGGTAGATCTGGACGGCGTCGAGATTGGTGTCGACGACTATCGCTTCGAGCTGACCCGCGCCAGTGGCAACCTGCACGCACAACGTGACATGCAAGGGCATTGGCTGCTGAGCCTGGATAAACTCGATGTCACTACCGGTAACGGCGCGTGGCCGCAATCTGATTTTTCCCTGGCGCTAATTAACACTGCGGCCGCCGAACCAACCAGTTTGATCGCGCGTGCATCTTTTCTGCGCCTGAACGACATTGCCCCGCTAATTCCAAATATCGCCGTATTGCCGGAATCTATACGCTCCGCCGTAGCGACCATGCAGCCCGGCGGTGAGCTTCGTGATCTGCGCATCGGCTATTTTGCAGACCGACCTCTGGCGCAACGCTTTTATCTTCGCGCCGAATTCGGCGGCATTGCCACTAAGGCATTCAAAGGTTTGCCCGGCGTTCAGGGCCTTAGCGGTACCGTAAAGGCCGATGCCGACGGTGGATCGATACAGCTATCCAGTTCCAAGCTGCGACTGGATTTCGGTGAACGAATCGAGGAAGAACTCGAATTCGGAACTGTTACTGGTGACCTCGCCTGGGCGCCCAGCGAGGCCGGCTGGACTGTCACCGTGGAGGCGCTGCGGGCAACGAGCGAGGCGCTCGACGCCGAGCTCTCCGGCGCCGCGCACTGGCAACCGGACACTAGCCCCATCATCAACATGATCGCCAACGTGCAGCGAGGAAACCTCGAGCAACTGCCGCGGTTAGTGCCTAAGGGCGTACTGCCGGCTCGAGGCTACGATTGGATTCAGCGCGCGATCAACGGCGGTCAGCTGACGTCGGGCATTGTCGTGGTTCGCGGGCCGCTTGAGCATTTCCCGTTTGATAACAGCGAAGGCGTATTCAAAGCGCGGTTCACGGTGGAGGACTTGCTGCTCGACTTCCATCCATTGTGGCCCCGGCTGGAAGAGGTGGAAGCCGAGCTGTTGTTCCAGGGGCGTGAATTCATCACTAATGCGGCCTCCGGCAAAATGCTCAATCTGGATTTTCTGGAGGTGCACACGCGGATCCCGGACTTGACAATCAAAAAGCGGGTCGTCGAGGCAACCGGCAAGCTCAAATTTAAGGCCGAAGACGCGCGCGCCGTGATCGATGCGAGCCCGTTGTCGTTGACGCTTGGCCGACGACTTGCGAATCTCGATATCAGCGGGCCGATGCAACTGGATCTGGATCTGCTCGTGCCGCTACCGCGCGGCAGCAAACCGTTAGCAAGTGGGATCCTGAGTATTGACGACACCGAGTTGCAGTCGCAGGAGTTACCGATCAATTTGCAAGCGTTGAAAGGCGAACTCCAATTTAAAGGAAAACACTGGAATATCGAGCAAATGACCGGCACATACCTCGATACTCCGGTGAGCCTGACCGGTCGAGGACAACCGGACGAGGATGGCAGCCGCGACGAATTTACGCTAACAGGCAAAGCAAAACCCGAACTCATCCACAAACAAATGCAGAAGCTCGCACCTGCCGTAACGGATTGGCTGCAGGCGCGTGAGCTATTTGATTCGCTAGAGGGCGAAACAGACTGGACCACCACGCTAAAAACACATACGCGTCTTAAGCACGCACCAGAGAGAATCGTGACGGTCGAGTCAGCACTCGACGGTATGGAAGTCGGTCTGCCAAATCCGCTGGGCAAGAGCCAGCAGGAAAAACGTAGCTTGCGTATATCTGCCGGACCCTTGAGCAAACAAGAAAGCAACATCAGTTTCCAATATGGCGACAGCATGCGTGGCCGGGTAATTACGCAGCGCGATGAAGCAAACCGCAAGCACCTGCACGACGCATCGCTGGTGTTCGGCAATTCGTCGATTGGGCCCGAAGCGACGCCGGAAGGTCTGACGATGGTAGGGCATCTGCCGCAGCTTTCGCTGGAGCGATGGATTACCAGACTGCGCCATGGTGTGAGCGAAAAGAAGTCTGTCGATTCTGTTGCACCCACGATTGCCACCACTTTCGATGTCACCATCGACTCGCTTGAAGCTTTCGGCTTTGAGTTCAGCGATGTCGAACTGCAGGCGTCAAGCGGGGTCGACCGTTGGCAGATTTATCTCGCCGGGCCGCTGCTTAGCGGTAAGATCGAGGTGCCATTCGCCCTCGATAACACCGTTGTTACCGCGGATTTTGACTACCTCAATCTCGTCAGTCCCGAGTCCCGTATGGCGCGCCTCAACGTCGACCCGAGCGAGCTTCCAGCGCTCATGATTGAGTGTGATAAATTTCAGTTCAATAACGTCGATCTGGGAAAGATGCGTTTGAGCTCCCGACCGGTGTCGAACGGCGTAGAAATAGAAAGTTTGTCATTTACAAATGAGGACGCCAAATCCGAAGCCAAGGGTGACTGGCAGCGTATAGACGGAGTCCATCATTCGCAGTTTGACATAAACGTTCAGGGACAGGACCTCGGTTTACTGCTGGCGAATTTCGGTTACGCCGGCGCCGCCATAGCCGGCGGCACGACTGAAATACAAATTTTTGCTGAGTGGCCGGGTGCGCCCGCTGATTTCAAATTGGAAAATCTCAGAGGTGATATGCACATTGGGGTCGACGACGGACGCCTGCTGGATGTAGATCCAAAGGCGGGCCGCCTGTTCGGATTACTCAGTATGCAGACCTTGCCGCGCCGGTTGACCTTGGATTTTAACGACCTGTTTAAAAAAGGCTTTAGCTTCGACCGCATCGAAGGTGTTTTCGAACTCGATCATGGCCACGCCTATACCAACAACCTATCTATGGCCGGGCCGGCGGCACGCATCGAAATCACCGGACGCACTGGCTTAGCCGACCAGGACTACGATCAACTCGTGACGGTGACACCGCAGCTATCAAACAGTTTGCCGCTCGCGGGTGCCTTTTTCGGACCTGCGGGCGCCGGCGTCGGCGCAGTTCTCTTCCTGGGCCAGAAGATGTTCAAATCACTACCGAATCAAATCGATAATATGCTCAGTCGCCAGTACTCCATTACCGGCAACTGGGACGAACCGGTCGTGCAACGGATCAAAAAAAGAGCAGGCGTCGGCAGTTAGCGGTGCTAAGTGAAAAGCGCAGCGTTCACGATGAAGTGCGTCCATACGGCCGCGGCATAGCCTAAGGCTATCGCCCAAGTCCATTTCAAGTGCGAGAAGAATGTATAGATTCCGCGCCCGGCCCCCATGGCTGCAACGCCGGCTGCGGAACCGATAGACAACAAAGAGCCACCGACACCTGCGGTCAGCGTGACTAACAGCCACTGGCCCTTGTCCATTTCCGGCATCATTGACAGCACTGCAAACATCACCGGGATGTTATCGACGATTGCCGACAAAATGCCGACTGAAACGTTGGCAAAGCTCGGTCCCAGGTCGCCATACATGAACTGAGAAACAAGCTGCAGGTAACCCAAAGCCGACAGGCCACCAACGCAAAGTATGACGCCGTAAAAGAACATCAGCGTGTCCCACTCGGCGCGCGCTAACGACTGGAAGATATTAAAGTTACCGCGCCGATCAGCACCCTGGGAGTCATCGCGCTCAAATCCTAGCGCCCCGGCTCCGGGATCGTCTGAATAACCATTCGAGCGCCCCTTCATCTTCAGCCAATATCCATAGATTTTCAGCAATCCCAATCCGGTCATCATGCCAATCACTGGCGGCAAGTGCAGAAAATTGTGAAAGCAAACGGCCAGGCCTATCGTGATCACAAAAAGTCCAGTCACGATATAGGCCCCTTCCAGCAACGTCGCTTGCTCGTTTAGGGGTTGCGGTCGCTCATTAACAAATGCGAACGACATGATGCTCGCCGGCACCAACCAATTCACCAGTGCCGGCACGAACAACACGAAGAACTCCTGAAACTGCAAAACACCCTTTTGCCAGACCATGAGCGTCGTAATATCCCCAAACGGACTGAACGCACCGCCGGCATTCGCGGCAACAACGATATTGACGCACGCGATTGCTGCAAATCCGGGTTTGTCAGCGGCAACAGCCATAACAACGGTGGTCAGCAGCAGCGCCGTAGTAAGATTGTCGGCAATCGGTGACAGCACAAAGGCAAGGCAACCGGTCAACCAAAACAATGTCCGCAGTGAGAAACCGCGAGACACCAGCCAGGCTTTTAAAGCACAGAAAATGCCGCGATCCTCCATCGTGTTGATAAAAGTCATGGCAGCGAGCAAAAACAGGAATAATTCGGCGAATTCAAGCAGGTTGTGCCGCACTGCGTATGCGGCCGTGTGGGTATCACCCTCGGCGGCATAAGCCAGTGCCACTAATACCCAGATCACACCCGCCGCAATCATCACCGGCTTGGATTTGCGCAGATGGATTACTTCTTCACCTACAACGAATAGGTACGCCAGTAGGAAAACGATTAGTGCCGATATGCCGGCCCAATGCGCGGTGAAATCGAGCTGCTGGGCCGCCGGCGCAGCAGCGAAGCTCGGCGCGCTGAACAGCAGAGCCGCCATCGCGCATATTGCAACGTAACATCGCAACATGCGCTTAGCCCATGGCGACTTGACTCTCAGGTACCACATGGCCAGCCGGCCGGCACGGGAACTACACCCATTGCGCTCCATCAGCTTTGTCCATCATTCCGGAATTCCTACGCTATATAGCGAACCTTCACGACTTTCCTTTAGCGGCGTCGGGCCTTGTGCCGCAGCTGTGGTATGGTCGCACCATGGAGTGGTATGCACATGTAACCGTCGCGGGGATTATCTGCCGCCGCGGCCAGTTTCTGATGGTCGAAGAGCACACTCCTGCCGGGCGCGTAATCAATCAACCGGCCGGTCATTTGGAGGATGGCGAGACGCTGCTACAAGCCGTTCAGCGCGAGGTCCTGGAGGAAACCACCTGCCACTTTGCGCCACATTTCATCGTGGGCATGTATCTTTCGCGCAGCGCAGACAATGCCATCACCTATCTGCGGATCGGCTTTGCGGGGGATTGCGAGGATGCCGATCCCGCACTCACGCTTGACAGCGATATCATTCGTACCATCTGGCTGGACGAGGCCGAATTACAGCGCCGGCGCGAGCGCCACCGCAGCCCACTGGTTTCGCGCTGTGTTGAGGATTTCCTTGCCGGCCGGAATTACTCTCTCGAATTAATTGATCATGTCGGCTACCCGAATTGATGTGTTCCACTAAAAACCACCATTGACAATGTCTGCGATTGCTTTGCATTCCCGTCCGATCAGCCCGATCGTCGTCGCACTTTCGGGAGGCGTTGACTCGTCTGTTGCCGCGTTTTTGTTGCGCGAGCAAGGTTACGAGGTCAAATGCCTGTATATGAAGAATTGGGAGGAAGACGACGCGCAGGGATACTGCGCAGATGAGGTCGATGTCGAAGACGCGCTGGCCGTGTGCAACGAACTTGACCTGCCGCTCAACACGGTCAATCTTTCGGCCGATTACTGGAAAAAAGTATTTGAGGTTTTCCTTGCCGAATGCCAGGCCGGGCGTACGCCTAACCCGGACGTACTGTGCAACCAGCATGTTAAATTTCGTGCGTTCCTGGAGCATGTACTCGCCGGCGGTGCCCGCACAATCGCCACCGGACACTACGCGCAGATCTACAAGCGACACGACAAGTATGAACTCCACAAGGGAGTCGATCGCGGCAAGGACCAGAGCTACTTCTTATATCGACTGGATCAGCAACAACTCGCACATTCGCTTTTCCCGCTCGGTCACCTGCACAAGTCCGACGTTCGGGCAATCGCCGCTAAAGCCGGCCTTTCCACCCAGGCGAAAAAGGACAGCACAGGAATTTGTTTCGTTGGCGAACGACCGTTTCGTAATTTTCTCAGCCGTTATCTCCCGGTAAGGCCCGGTGAGATCCGGGATCTTGACGGCAATGTTGTCGGTACCCATCAGGGCGTTCACCTATACACGCTTGGTCAGCGAAGGGGCCTGGGCGTGGGTGGCGTACGCAGCGCCGGCGAAGAACCCTGGTACGTGGCGAGCAAGAACATCGACGAAAACGTCCTGGTCGTTTGTCAGGGTCACGACCATCCGGTATTGTTTTGTCGCACATTGGAGGCGATCGAAATGCACTGGATAGCCGGTACACCACCGGCAATCCCATTTCAGTGCATGTGTAAAACCCGATACCGTCAGGCTGACCAGGATTGTGTCATCGAACAGATAGACAATCAGCGCTACCTGATCCGGTTCAGGCAACCACAACGGTCGGTCAGTCCCGGACAATCGGTTGTTTTCTATGCTGAGCAACAATGCCTGGGCGGAGGCATCATCGACCGCACCAGGGCCTGACCCAGTCTCCAGGCAATCGCGCCAGGGGCACTGCGGTGACCCCTGCTACAGGATTAGCCAGATTTCGGGGATAATTGCGCCCTTCGCCTCATATTCACAAATGGAGTCGCAATGAACAACAGTTTCGGATGCCGCGCTACATTGGACATCGACGGTCATGAGTACACCTATTTCAGTCTGCCCAAGCTCGAAGGCACGGACACCCTGCCCTTCGCTCTGAAGATATTGTTGGAAAACTTATTGCGCCTGGAAGACGGCGTAGACGTCACGCGCGACGATATTGAAGCATTCTTGCGCTGGGACCCTCAGGCCGCACCATCTCAGGAGATAGCGTTCACACCGGCACGTGTGCTGATGCAGGACTTTACCGGTGTGCCCGCGATCGTCGACCTCGCCGCGATGCGTGACGCCATGCAACAACTGGGCGGCGATCCCGCGAAGATAAACCCGTTGTCTCCGGCCGAATTAGTTATCGACCATTCTGTTCAAGTCGACAGCTTCGGAACCCCGGAGGCGCTTGGCCAGAACGCGGAAATAGAATTCCAACGTAACCAGGAACGCTATAGTTTTCTGCGCTGGGGACAACAGGCTTTTTCCAACTTTAACGTGGTCCCACCGGACACTGGCATCGTCCATCAGGTAAACCTTGAACATTTAGCCCGTGTGGTATTCACCCGCGATTCCGATGGAACAACCCTCGCCTACCCCGACACCTTGGTCGGTACGGATTCGCATACAACGATGATTAATGGTCTGGGTGTTCTGGGCTGGGGAGTCGGTGGCATCGAAGCCGAAGCCGCGATGCTCGGCCAACCGATCACGATGCTCATCCCACAGGTCGTGGGCATGCGCCTGGTTGGTCAACTGCCAGAAGGTGCGACCGCCACCGATCTGGTCTTGACCGTCACCCAAATACTACGCGCAAAAGGCGTAGTCGGAAAATTCGTCGAGTTTTTCGGCGATGGACTGGACACATTAAGTCTCGCCGATCGAGCGACCATTGCGAATATGGCACCTGAGTACGGTGCAACCTGCGGTATCTTCCCCATCGATCGGGAAACCATCAATTATCTGCGGCTGTCGGGACGCGACGAGACCCGCGTCGCCGTCGTCGAGGCTTATGCAAAGGCCCAGGGCATGTGGCGGGAAGCCGGCGCCAAAGCGGCGAAATATTCCGAGGTAGTAGAGCTCGATATGGACGCCGTCGAACCCTGTATTGCCGGACCAAAACGGCCGCAAGATCGGATCCCGCTGCGCAATTCAAAACCCGCGTTTCGCGAGAGCCTCGCCGAACTGAGAAGTGCTCGTGAAGGCGGCGGCAGTGCGAACGTTGAGCACAACGGCGACAACTACGAGCTGACCGACGGTGCGGTCGTCATCGCCGCCATAACCTCGTGCACAAATACGTCGAACCCCTCGGTCATGATCGGTGCGGGCCTGCTCGCCAAACACGCTAACGAGCGCGGCCTGCAAGTCAAACCATGGGTCAAAACCAGCCTCGCGCCCGGATCACTGGTGGTAACAAACTATTTGCAAAAGGCCGGTCTGACCCCGCACCTTGAAACTCTGGGATTCCACACAGTCGGCTACGGCTGCACCACTTGTATCGGTAATTCCGGGCCCCTGCCGCAACAGGTCAGTGCCGCCATTTCTCAAGGAAAGCTGATCGTCAGTTCAGTGCTATCGGGAAACCGCAATTTCGAAGGGCGAGTACATCAGGAAGTGCAGATGAATTTTCTGGCGTCGCCGCCGTTGGTGGTGGCCTACGCACTGGCCGGCACCATGGATATCGACCTTTACGCGGAACCCCTTGGCACGGATGCACAGGGAACCCCGGTCTACCTGAAAGACCTGTGGCCGACACTGCAGGAGATCAGTCAGGCGGTCAGCGGAACGATCGATTCAGATATGTTTACGACAAGTTACGAGAATCTATTCGCAGGCGACGCGCGTTGGGCGAATATGAAAATTTCGGCTGCCAATCAGTTCGATTGGGACGATGCTTCGACCTACGTGCGCAATCCGCCGTATTTCGACGCAATCGCCCATCAAGCTGAGCCGATACAACCGGTGCAAGGCGCCCGGCTACTCGCGTTGCTGGGTGACAGCATCACGACCGATCATATCTCCCCGGCAGGTACCATCAAGGCCGATAGCCCAGCGGGCGAATATTTGATACAGCATGGTGTCGAGGCACGCGATTTCAACTCCTACGGTTCGCGGCGCGGCAATCACGAAGTGATGATGCGCGGAACCTTCGCCAACATCCGCCTGCGAAATTTGCTGGCACCCGGCACCGAGGGCGGCTGGACGCGGCATCATCCGTCGGACGAGCAACTCAGCATTTACGCTGCCGCGATGCGCTATAAGGCAGAAGGTGTGCCGCTGTTAGTTATTGCGGGCAAGGAATATGGTACCGGCTCATCGCGCGACTGGGCGGCAAAGGGGACTCGCTTGCTTGGCGTACGCGCCGTAATTGCGAAAAGTTTCGAGCGGATCCATCGCTCCAATCTAGTCGGCATGGGTGTACTGCCGTTGACCTTCAAAGCCGATCAAAGCGCCGAGTCGCTAGCACTCATCGGCACCGAGACCTTCGATATAAAAGGGCTGGAACCGGGTGCGAAGGAAGTTACCGTAATTGCCACGCCCGTCGACGGCGCGGCCATCGAGTTTCAGGTTAGCGTTCGTGTCGACACGCCTAAGGAGTGGGAGTATTACCAGAACGGCGGGATCCTGCATTACGTGCTGCGGCAGTTGGCCGCATAGCGTATTAAGGATCGCGATCGATCCTGATCCATAGTCGATCGGAAATCGCCGCGGCCAGATCGCTAGCTCATGGATCCGCGCGTTACGCGCGATCGGCGATGTTTTGACTCCGTCGAATTCGATCGCAACAACCAATTGCAACCGACAGACGTTGGACACTGCCACGGATACTCATTTTCTGATGCCGCCCCTGGTCAAGTCAGCCGGATCCAATAATCGCTCGATCTCCGCTGCCGACAGATCTGTCAGCTCGGCAGCCACTTCTTTAACCGGCCGTCCCTCAGCGTATGCCTGTTTGGCAATTTTTGCGCCCAATTCGTATCCAATTACCGCATTCAAGGCGGTCACCAATATCGGATTGCGCTCCAAGGCTTTATCAAGATTCGCTTGATTAACTGTAAATCCGGTGATGGCGCTGTCCGCCAGGACCCGTGCGCCAGCGGCCAGAATTTCCAGACTCTGCAACAAATTGTAGGCAATCACGGGCAACATAACGTTGAGTTGAAAATTACCTGCCTGTCCACCAATGGTAATGGTCGTGTCGTTGCCGATGACCTGCGCGCAAACCATACACACCGCCTCCGGGATCACCGGATTTACCTTGCCCGGCATTATGCTGCTGCCCGGTTGCAGAGCGGGCAGTGCAATCTCTCCCAGTCCCGCCAGTGGACCACTATTCATCCAACGCAAATCGTTGGAAATTTTCATTAAGCTGACCGCAACCGCTTTCAACTGACCACTGGTTTCCACAGCAGCATCCTGGCTGCTGAGACCCTCAAAATAATTGTCCTTGGTACGAAACGCTATGCCTGTCGCATCTTCAAGCTGTGCGGCAAAGCGTTCGCCAAATTGCGACGGCGTATTAATGCCGGTGCCAACCGCGGTTCCGGCCTGCGGCAGGGCTAGCAGACGCGGCAACGCTGAGTCGATGCGGCGTATGCCATGACGCACCTGGGTTTCCCAACCGCTGAGCTCTTGCGCCATCGTAACCGGCATTGCATCCATTAAATGGGTGCGGCCCGTCTTAACGGTATCGTGCAATTCCTCTTTTCTGCCGGCAATCGTCTCGGCAAGGTGCTCCAGCGCCGGAATGAGTTCTTCCGTAATCAGCAGACAACCTGCCACGTGGATCGCGGTTGGAATCACGTCGTTACTGCTTTGCCCCATATTTACGTCGTCATTAGGGTGCACCGGGGCACCCAAGCGCTCAGTCGCCAGGTGAGCAATAACTTCGTTTGCATTCATATTGGAGCTCGTGCCTGATCCCGTTTGGAAGATGTCAATCGGGAACTGGGAATCGTGCGCACCGCTCGCCACTTCCTCGGATGCCGCCACGATCGTTTCGGCAACATCCGCGGCGAGCAGTTCCAACTCAAGATTGGTGCGCGCGGCCGTGGCTTTAATCAAGCCCAAAGCTCGTATGAACGTACGGGGCATACACAAACCGCTGATCGGGAAATTATCCACGGCGCGCTGAGTTTGTGCCCCGTACAGCGCATCCGCCGGCACCTGAACGTCTCCCATGCTGTCCTTTTCAGTACGAAAAACCTGCTGAGTCATCGTCTCTCTGCTCTGTCTGATTGCCTGGATTAAGCCGCTGCCACCAGCGGCCCTGAATGATGATAAGGGGCCAATAACTTCGGTACGCCGTTGACAAATACCTGGAAAGTTGCCCGATCCATGATGTTCCAGGTTTCATTATCGGTTAACGGCCGTGAAGCAACCACCGTGACTACGTCTTTGCGCGTGGTTTCTCTGCTGAAATCGATGACGGTACCGGTATCAATAAGGCGCGCTTTGCGAAACGGGTGCTTACGGGTCAACCAACACATCTTGGTGCTGCAAAACGCTACCAAGGCCTCGGCATCACTGAGTAAATAATTGAATGTCCCGGTCTCATTCAGATCTTGGGACAACTCCCGCAGGAAATTCCACAGCCGCTCGTCGCTATGCGGGTGCCGAGCGAATTTCTTTCGCACCTGATCCAATATCCAGCAAAACGCATATTCGCTGTCGGTGGTACCCACCGGCTGATAGTAAGCAAGGCGCCTCTTCTTAATGCCACGCAGTTGACCGTTGTGAGCAAAGGTCCAGAGGCGTCCCCACAATTCCCGCGAAAATGGATGGGTGTTTTCCAAACAAACGCGGCCCCGATTAGCCTTGCGGATGTGCCCTATTATGATCTGACTTTTTATTGAATGACGCTGAATGAGATCGGCAATCTCGGAAGCGACGCTGGCGCGGGGATCATGAAATGAGCGATTGCCACGTCCTTCATACAGACTGATGCCCCATCCATCTCGATGCGGACCAGTGCGGCCTCCGCGCTGCACTAAACCGGTAAAGCTGAAACAGATATCGGTGGGCACGTTTGCGCTCATACCTAACAATTCACACATGTTTTTCTCCCGAAGCCGCGTATTGCGTGTAAGGATCCTGGCTAAGGAGCGCTGGAACCCACTTGGAACTCGCGGCTGAACGTCATACCTTTGGAATCGATCACGTCGACCTTCAGCGTATCACCCTCTGCAGGCCTGAACACAAACCTGATGCTCGGATTTTCACTCAGCGAAAAACCAGTCTGTGCCTCCAATATCGGGCTATCGTTCAAACTCAGTATTATATTCTCGACGTAATGTGCCGGCGCTATTAAGCGTGTTTTCTGATTGAGCTGAAGGCCGGTAACGTTGGGATGCTTGATATTGAGCTGCCCCAGCGTCGCCGCGCCAGTGTGCGCAAATTCGCGAAACCGGATGCGGCCTAGCGTTTTCTTTGCGGCCTGTAGATCCGAACCCAATGGCGCCGAGCAGCCTCCCTGGGCTTTGACGAATTTCGCAACATGAAAATGTTCACCCGTATTGAACGCGACGACGGCACGCACCTGGGTGTATTGCTCAATGCGGATACGCGTTGCCAGCTCGAACGGTCCCACGGCCGGCGTCAGATGAAACAAGCCGGCTAACGACTGTGGGTTGTTATCGACGAATATCCAGAGTTTCTCCACATAGCGTGTAGACGTCTGCGCAATCGTAGTGCGAACGGAGATCGGCGTCAGCGCAGCATCCTCGGCGCGATAGGGTGCATTCAGCTCAAGCTGACCATCCCCTTCGTGCAATACCAACTCAGGAAAATGATGCGGCCTGAGCAGTTGTTCCCAAACGTCGATTTCAGCGCTATTGGCCGATACCGATGCAAGCGCCGCAAGCAGCGTGGTTGCAATCAATGATTTACACTTTGTATTCAGCATATTTTCAGCCGCGGCCTCGCTAACCCGCATGTTGCATGAAAGGGTGATCTTCTATCGACTGGGCGTGATGAGCAAGCGCGCGCTTGACCGCACCCCGGCGCAGCTTGCAGAGTATCCATCGAAACAGCTGCTTTTGCAGAACCAAGATGCATGGGGTCGACGGCGGCAGGGTGAGGGTAACTGCATGAAAACGTGGCACGTTCTGGTGGGCCTGGTGATCGTCGGGGTGTCCATTTTAGGTTGGCGCTTGCAACCGGGCTTACCCCATGCCGCTGCAAGTTCAGGACCGATACCAGCGAGCGTCCAGAACGACCGTGTGTCGCCGGTAACCATCGGCAATACGCGTTACTACTTCGACGTGTCCAAACACGGCGCCGAGGAGATAAACGCATTATTGAATCGAGCGGCACAAATGGCGTCGCAAGCCGGTACAAAGCGTGAGGAAGTGGACATTGCAATGGTTTTACACGGACCCGACATTCGCATATTCGCCAAAGAAAACTATAGCCGCTATAAGAGCATCGTAGACTTGGCTGCACGACTCGACGCGGACAATGTCATTGACTTCAAAGCATGCGCAAGCTCAGCCACGCAACGCGGGTTCGGCGAATTCGCTTTTCCGACCTTTATCGAGATGGTGCCTTACGCGCCGGACGAAATAAAGCGGCTGACCAGCGACGGCTATGTGCAGCTGTAGAGGTCAAAAATGGCGATAGCCGTCCGCTTCTAACACATTCTCTCGGCCCTCGGCATCGCGCCCGACCAAACCGGGCCGCTCCACGATTGTGCCGATTCGGGTAACGGTACAGTCCAGTTCCGCCGCCAATTCATTGATAGCCCGAGCACAGGCCGTTGGCGCGGTAAAACACAATTCATAATCATCTCCACCGTGCAGCGCTGCCAGCAGTCCAGTTTGTTCCCCACAACCCGCACGTAGCGCTTGCGACAGGGGCACACTCGGCAGATCGATGTGCGCACCGACTCCTGACAGGTTCAATATATGTTGCAGATCCGCGACCAAGCCATCTGAAACATCAATGGCGCTGGAAGCCAATGTAAGCAAGCCTCGCCCGACGGCCACGCGCGGCTCGGGCCGCTGCAATCGCTGCAACAAATAAGCGCGATGGCTCGCCGAAATCTCTAAATCCTTCGGTTCTTGCGCCAATGCCAGCCCGATATTGGCGTCACCTAGCGTGCCGGTAACGTAAATACCATCGTCAATCTGCGCTGCGTCGCGCCTCAGCGCGGATCCGGTGGGCAATGCGCCTATTACATGCACTGTTACGGTTAATGGCCCACGGCTTAGATCGCCGCCGACAAGACTGACATCGTGTGCAGCAGCCAGCTCAAAAAATCCAGCGGAGAACCTCTGCAACCACACTTCTTCCACCACCGGAAGTGTCAGTGCCAAACTCGACCACATCGGTTCGGCACCCATTGCGGCGATATCACTCAAATTGACTGCGAGACTCTTGTAGCCGATATCGTCGGGCGCGGCATTGCTGGGAAAATGCACAGCGGCTACTAAAGTGTCGGTAACGCTGACAAGATCGCTATTCGCAGGCGGCCGCAGAATTGCCCCGTCGTCGCCAATCCCCAGCGCGACATGGTCGCGCCGCACGTCGCGATCAAAATACCGCGTAATCACATCGAATTCAGATAGCGCCATGGCCTACGGGTCGCTTTTAATCGAAGCTTATTTTTCGTTTGCGCGTAATGTTTTGGCGAGCTTGTCGAGCGTGCCGTTAACGAAGCGATGGCCTTGCTCGGCACCGAATAACTTAGCCAACTCGACGGCCTCATTGATAATTACGCGCCAGGGCACCTGCGAACAATATTCGAGTTCGTACGCTGCTATGAGCAGCACTGTTTTTTCGACCGGATCAAGGCGCTCTACAGGTCGATCGATAACTGTCACCAGTGTATCGAGCAGTTCTTCATAATGTCGCGGGATGCTTGTGGTAAGCAGCTCGAAATACGGTAAGTCAGCTTTGCCCATTTCCCGCTCAGCAATAAACTCTGCCCGGATCTCGTCCGGGTGTTGGCCCGCCAACTGCCACTGATACAAGGCTTGCAGAGCACAGCGGCGCGCTTTCGTTTTACCTCTACTCACAGCGGAATTCATGGGTCTCGCTCAAATGACTGGGCCAACTCACCGTGTCCATCCTGACACAGTACTTGTGCGACAACACGCAAGTCGCTGCCAATCATGCTCACTTCCTTAAACACAAGTCGGGCCGCATCCGTCAATGGACGGGCCGCCGCAAGCCTGGCCAGCCCTCGCGCATCATCACCAAGCAATATCGGCGCGATGTAAAGTACCAGTTCATCTACCAAACCTGCCTCGACCAACGCGCCGACGAGGCGCGGGCCGGCTTCAACCAAGACATCGTTTATCTCGCGAGCACCCAATGCTTGCACAACGGCCTTGAGATCGACGCTATCGCCTGCTGAGCTGAGCCGCTGTATTTTCGCGCCGGCGCTAGATAGAACGGAAGTTGACGATGGATCCCCGGCTGTGGTCATCAAAACTGTATCACCCGGTTCACTCAGCACCCGCGCGGTGGCGGGGGTGCGCAGACGTGAGTCCACGATCACTCGCAGGGGTTGGCCCACCGCGGATACATAACGTGGATCACGCACAGTCAAGGCGGGGTTATCGGCGAGTATCGTACCCACACCGGTCAGGATCGCCCCACTCAGTCCACGCCAGCGCTGCACGTCGGTACGCGCCGCTTCTCCCGTTATCCACTGGCTCTCACCCGCGGACGTAGCCGTGCGAGCGTCGAGGCTCATCCCCAGTTTCACTCTGACTAATGGCCTGCCGTCACGCATGCGCTTGAAAAAACCTCGATTCAAAGCCGCTGCAGACTCGTTGAGCAGTCCCACCTCCACCGCGATACCGGCAGCGCGCAGACGGGCAATGCCGGCACCCGCCACGCGTGGATTCGGATCCTCCATCGCGATTACGACACGCGTTACATTCGCGGCTACAAGTGCGTGTGCGCATGCGGGCGTTTTTCCGTGATACGAACACGGTTCTAGAGAGACGTAACAAGTTGCACCGCCGGCCATTGCACCCGCTTTATCCAAAGCAACGGCTTCGGCGTGCGGGCCGCCCGTAACCGCGTGCCAGCCTTCGGCGACAACGCTGTCATCTTTTACCAGCACGCAGCCGACACTCGGGTTAGGGCGCGTGGAATATTGGCCAAGTGTCGCCAATTCAATGGCTCGCGCCATATAGCTTGCATCATCTGCTCTTGCGGCAAGTGGACGGGCTTGGCGTTTCACTGGTATCGGTTGGTATGCTCTCGGGCGCGCCACGGCATGGAGGCGGTTAGCCTACCCCCCCCCGCAACTACAGATCCGAGTCTGCTGCTATTCGCCGTCTTCGTTCGCCGATCGCAGAAGGTCGAGCTGTTGCCGTTTGAGATCGGGTGGCAACTCCTGCTCGAGGCGATCAACTTCATCGCGGAATGCCTGTACATCCTCAAACCGACGATAAACAGACGCGAAACGGACATAGGCAACATGGTCGATAGCCCTTAATTCCTCCATCACCCATTCGCCCATTTGCAGAGATGGTACTTCGCGCTCACCCGTCGCGCGCATACGCTTTTTAATGTTGGCAATTGCCAGTTCAATACGGTCAGCAGCAATCGGGCGCTTGCGCAGCGCGCGCTCCATACCGGCCCGCAATTTCTCTTCATCAAAAACCTCGCGTCGACCGTCACTGGATTTGACTATTCGAGGTAGATGTAAAGATGCCGATTCGTATGTCGTGAATCGCCCATTGCAACCCGGGCACTCGCGACGCCGACGCACTTGGTCGCCGTCGCCGACTAATCGGGAATCGATGACCCGGGTCGATGGATTCGAGCAGTATGGGCAGTGCATGACGCGGTCAATCGAGACCTGTCAGTTGCGCGTATATACGGGGAATGTACTACATAATGCCACTACTTTCTCGCGAACCGCATCGATGGTTGATTCCGTATCGATGTCGTCCAGCACATCGCATATCCAATTGGTCACCTGCCTGGCGTGGTCTTCGACAAACCCGCGCGTAGTTATGGCGGGCGTGCCAATCCGGATCCCGCTGGTAACAAAAGGTGACTGGGGATCATTGGGCACCGCGTTCTTGTTAACGGTAATATTTGCCCTCCCTAACGCAGCATCTGCCTGTTTGCCGGTCAGACCTTTGTCTACCAAATCTACCAAGAAGAGGTGGTTATCTGTTCCACCGGAGACGATGTTGTAACCACGTTCGAGAAACGACTGTGCCATCGCCCGTGCGTTTTTTAGTGTTTGTTCTTGATAAGCTTGAAATTCCGGCTGCATCGCTTCTTTGAATGCCACGGCCTTGGCGGCGATAACATGCATCAACGGCCCACCCTGATTACCCGGAAATACCGCGGAATTTAGCTTTTTCTCCAGTACCTCATTAGCCTTTGCCAGGATCAGGCCGGCTCTTGGTCCACGCAAAGTCTTATGCGTGGTGGACGTCGTAACGTCGGCGATCTCGATCGGACTCGGGTAAAGCCCAGCGGCTATTAGTCCGGCAACGTGTGCTATGTCAGCAACCAGGTAGGCCCCAACACGGTCGGCGATTTCTCGGAAGCGTTGCCAATCAACCACGCGAGAGTATGCAGAAAATCCCGTCATTATCATTCGAGGTTTATGCTCTAACGCGAGCGCTTCGGCATGGTCGTAATCTATTTCACCGGTAGCCGGATCTAGACCATATTGAACTGCGTGATAGGTCCGACCTGAGAAGTTGACCTGCGCGCCGTGAGTCAGGTGGCCACCGTGTGCCAAACTCATACCGAGGACAACATCCCCGGGTTCGAGCAACGCATAATACGTAGCGCTATTGGCCTGTGAGCCTGAATGTGGTTGTACATTCGCGAAATCCGCGCCAAACAATGCCTTGGCGCGTTCAATCGCGACACGTTCAACGACATCGACGAATTCACATCCGCCGTAATAGCGCCGCCCAGGGTAGCCTTCTGCGTATTTATTCGTTAGCACCGAACCCTGAGCTTGCAGCACCCGCGGACTCGCGTAATTCTCGGAAGCAATCAGCTCGATGTGATCCTCTTGACGACGCTCCTCGTTTTCAATGGCCTGCCAGACCTCATCGTCGAATCCAGCAATTTTCATGTCGGTAGGAAACATAGCGGTAGCGAGAAATAGAAAGCGCGCAGGGTATCAGAAAAGCGCTGATAGCCGATAACAAGTCCGCATATTGCATGAAGGGCAGACAAACGCTCCTCGACTTTGGCTCCTGCGTCGTTCTACCTCGTCCATCCGTGGACTCCTCGACTTTGGCTCCTGCGTCGTTCTCAGCTCTGGCTTCCTGCTTCGCTCTCGAGTTCCGTTCCGGACTCACTTCTACCTCCCCCATCCATGGGGTCGTACCTCGTCCATCCCTGGACTCGTACCGCCTGCATCCGTGCAGGCGTGCATGGTCTGCATTTCCGCCATCCCTGGCAGTCACCTCGCGCGCTGTGCTCGTAATCAGTTTCGATACGAAGCTTTGATTTGCGTGGTGACCCAATAGACTTTGTGCCGCATCGCGCGCGACTATCCCATTCATCGCTGAGAAGCCCGATCGTCGTACTTATCGCACCCCGAGAATACCACTTAACTCTCTGCATTAGTTAAGATTTCTCGGCATTGGCCGCTAACGACCGCATGGCGATCGATGCTGCTGCCCGCCGCCTCCCAGCGGCTCAGCGAACACTGGAACAACGATTAAACGCAATTAACCACGCTCGGCTCGCGCGGGCGCGAGAATGCCTGTCGTCCAGACAACGCGATCTTCTGGAGGTGTTACCGCTACTGTTTCATCGCAATCACCCGCTACTTCCCGGCTACGTATCGCGTGACACGCCCGCTGGCGTATTCGGCTATGTGACGTCCGCGAGTGCCCAGCGGGTAGCACAACGTCTGGCAAAAGCAATCAGCTTCGAACGACGCGCGGTAAGACGCGTTGAGATACTCGGGCTTTACCTTATGGGTAGTCCCGGCACTGTCGCTTACTCAAAAAAGAGCGATTTTGACATATGGCTATGCCACCACCCTGATTTATCCAGTGAAGCGACCGAGGAACTCCAGGTTAAGGCACGGCACATAGAACGATGGAGCGCCGACCATGCGGGGTTGGAGCTGCATTTCTTTGTATTCGACGCCGCTAGCTTTCGTAGCGGCAGTAATCAATCACTGTCTGAAGAAAGTAGCGGCAGTTCGCAACACTATCTACTGTTGGACGAGTTTTATCGCTCAGGCCTGGTGTTAGCCGGCCAGAATCCCCAATGAGGGTGTCGCAAAAGGCGATAAATATGCTGGATATCGTACTGGCGGTGTTTCAACACGCCGTTGGCAGCAGGTGTGTTTCCCAAAGCCATAATTCGCGGCGCACGATACGGTGATGCCACAAGCGCATCAAACAGGCTTTTGTCAACGCACCAATACAGGCTAAACGGGCCAACACCGCCCGTCCCAGGTTGTAAGCGAGTATATGCAGTGCAAATTCTCGTCTCACCCCGGCTAACCCGCGCCGCCGGAACCGGTTCAATCCCTGTCGCTCGCGCAACGTGCTGAACACCGGCTCTACCATCGCTTGGCGCTTCACATACAGCGCTTGCGCCTGCGGCTGTTGCATCACCATGCGCAGCGCATCTTTTAGTTCATCACCCCCATAGCGGCTGATGGTCCGGCGTTCCCCCCGCGTACACTGCGCTTTCAAAGCACACGCACCGCAGCCCGGGGTGGCATAACGCACGTACCCTTTGTGTGTGGCAGTGCCCGCGTAACGCTCCACCGGCACTAACCATTCATTGTTCGCACAGCGGTAAGCATCCTGGTACGCGTCATAGACAAAGGCACCCTTAGGAAAGGTTTTCTGCGATTGCTTGGCTTGCCCCGCCACTTTCCCCTCCGGACAAAGCAGGTTGACCCCCTGTGTCAGGATAGATGTCGCCGAGAGAGAAAAACAAGGGGGCGAGAGAGATTGGTCAATGAAACATTGAATTGAGAGAGAGGGTAACGAGGAAAGTGTTGCGAGGTCACAGGGGTTGGTCGCGGAGGAATTTGGAATCGTTCGACGATCCAGAATTGGTTACGTCAAGATCGAAGAGCGGGAGTGAGCGAGGTGGTGAAACAAGAGAGGCGCCCTGAGGACTGGACAGCGCAGGAGCGACTTCAACGCGCTGATTGAGACGCAGTGCATGATCGGAGGATGCTCTGGGCGCGTGGTGCGCGGTCAAGGGTTGCACACGCATCATCTTGAGCGTTGAGATAATTGAAGGTCAGGACCGGGGCAAGGGGTCGCAGAGCACACTGCGCGCCTTACGCGAAGAGACCCGGTCATTGAAGAAGGAACTACGTCGCAAGGAGAAGGCGCTGGCGGAGACGGCGGCGTTGCTGGTGCTGAAAAAAAAAGCGGCCGCGATTTGGGGGGAGCCCGAGGACGATTGATTAGCGAGCCAGAGCGAGTACAGGCAGTGGTGTTAATCGATGAAGCGGTGCAACAAGGGTGTCGTAAAGTGAAGGCATGTGAAACGCTGGGGCTGTCGCTACGCGGTGCAACGGTGGCAGCGCACAGGGTCGGTGGACCGGCGCAAAGGGTCACCGGCGATGCCGGCGAATCGTCTGAGCCAGAGCGAGGTTGCGCGGGTGGTGGCGGTACTCAATGCGCCTGAGCACGTGCCAAGAGCCCCAACCAGATGCTGGCGGACCGTGGGGAGTATATCGCTTCGGAATCAACGATGTATCGGATCCTGCGCGAGGAGAGATTATTGCACCACCGCCAGGCCAGCGCACCGGCGCGCCGCCATGAGCCCACCGCGCGGGTGGCCAGCGGGCCAAACCAGGTATGGAGTTGGGATATCACGTGGCTGGCGAGCCCGGTGCGGGGAATGTATTTCTATCGCGTGAAACATCTACTCTCGCAAGATCGTGACCTGGCAGGTGCATGAGCGTGAATGCGCCGAGTACGCTGCGGCGCTTGGCGCATGAGGCCTGTTATGTGGAGGGAGTCGATGCACGGGAAGTGGTGGTTGCACGCCGACAATGGCTCGCCGATGAAAGGGGCGACGATGCTCGCCACGCTCGAGCGCCTGGGCGGCATCCCTTCATTTTCGCGCCCGGCGGTGAGCGATGACAATCCGTTTTCGGAAAGCTTGTTTCGAACCCTCAAATACCGTCCGGAGTATCCGGAGCAAGCCTTTGAAAACATCACTCACGCGCGTGCCTGGGTGGAGCGGTTCGTACTTCAACCATGAACATCGCCACAGTGACTTTGCAACGCCATAGCGTGCAGGAGCGGGACATGTGCCTCTTAGCAGCTCGAGCGGGAAAGTGGCGAGACGCGAAACTGGACGCAGGTAGACACAACAGGCTATCGACCAGAAGTTAAGAAAGCCGAAAACTTTCCTAAATCTTAGGCGACAAACGCCCGCTGGGACCGCTGAAGTAGCCCGCATCGCACAGATCTTCAACGACGCCACTGCGCTCGCTTACTGTGCTCCAAGGATGCCATCACACAACCAGGGTACCCGTGCGATTGGCCACACGAGGGCTTATAGCGGGCCCCGTGCCTCGTCCGCTTTGAAAGTTGCAGTGTACGCGGGCTCGTGCGAACTCCGGACGCACCTTCAGCCTGACTTACCCTGGGGCCGCTTTGCGCCTGCAAGGTCTGCAACTGCGCTGCGCCAACGCCACTTGTGGTTTTATAACAGCCTCGCAGGCTCAAGCGCTGTATCGCCGAATAAAACCAAATGCGATGCCGCCTCTATCAGCCGTGCCGTCAGCACCCGTCGCGCTGCTGCCCGTGGCTTGTCAGGCTCAATAAAAAATGAAGCAAACTCATCATGCTGCGTGATAAACCGGCCGATGTTCGCATGGTCCGGACAGATCCCCCCGCTCAACCACATCGCACCGATATCCACTCGCGCCAACCGTTCCAGACCCCGCAACGAACTCACACCCTGCAATAGCCCGTACACGATTAACCCCAACACGCTGCGCGGGGAATACGGCGCGCGGCCCGTCCTGGCATAGTTGTCTTCAAAACCCGACCAATCCAGCTCGCTCAATAGCGCTCGTAACACAACGGCCCACGAATGCCGGCCGCTTGCAGATGCGCCTTCACCGACAACTGACCCAGATAAAGCTGCTGCGGATCAGGATCAATGAACACACGCCCCGCAGCTCTGCGGCTTTGCCGCGAAGTATCGGACAACCCCTCAAACAGGTTCTTGCACATCCCCATTTATTCCCAGCGCTTTTGTCACCGTTGGCCTCTCGCTATCTTGTACCTGCACGTAGTTTAACGCTTCACGATCCTTGCAACGATCCCCCTTTCGCGACACCCTCCAATGGTGGTCGGTACCGCCCGATCAAGAACGGACTTACTCACAATATGTCCAGCAGCTTCGCGACGCTGGCACAGTAAAGCCCGGGGACTATATTGATTTTGGCGGGGTCGAGGAGATCCCGGCCGAAGAGTTTTTCGGCGCAGCGGTGTGGCAACTGTATAAAAGCATCGACTCACCATTTAAATCAGTGCTCAAACTGATGTTGATGGAGGTTTATGCAGCGGAATACCCGAACATCGACCTGCTGAGCCTGCGCTACAAGCGGGCAGTCCACGATGGTGTCACAACGCTGAACGAGCTGGACCCGTACATCCAGATGTACCGCAAAGTAGAAGAATATTTGATGGAACGAAATGATGCCCAGCGACTAGCACTGGTGAGACGCTGCTTCTACCTTAAAGTTAACGAAAAGCTGACTGCAAAAGTGTCCTCAGGCTCGACGGAATGGCGCAGAGAACATATGGAATTACTTGCGAAAAGCTGGGACTGGACACAACGTGAGCTGCGCTCGCTCGACTCCAAGGATTCCTGGAACATCGATACCGTGATGAGTGAGCGACGCGCGCTTATCAATGCGCTGACCCAGAGCTATCGCCGACTTTCCGAGTTCGCTAGAAAATACGCAACACAAGGTGGAATTTCGAAGACCGATTTGACGCTATTGGGAAGAAGACTCTACGCAGCATTCGAACGCAAAGCCGGAAAAATAGAATTCGTGAACCGTGGTTTCGGGGCAAATCTGGCCGAAAAACACATCACCATTGAAAACCATCATAGTACCGAGCGTGAACATTGGCAGCTTTACAGCGGCCAAATAAGCGCTGAACAAGCGGCACAAAGCACACCCATGAAGCGTGGTGCTAACGCGCTTGAGGTGCTGGTATGGTGCTATTTCAATCGCATCGTCGCCCCAGAGACGATAATCCACGTACTTACTCACAATGCGTCATTATCGGTTCGCGAGATCAGGCAAACCCTGAAAGCACTCAGTTCAAGATTTCCGGATGCCGGAATCGCTACTTCGACCATCTCGGAACTATCTAAAAACCCCACTATCCGCAGGGTTGCGTTATTCGTGAACTTCGGCGTGGAAGCGCTCAACGCAAGCTTCAAAGAGGGGGCTTTGATTGCAAGTAACCGCACGGACGCCTTTAGCTACGGCGGCTTGCACGAGAACCTTGCGCGCTCGTTTGATCTCGTCATCGAAACAACCTGGGAGGAGATATTCACGTTTCGCTACACAGGCGTCCATGGCTTATTTGAATGCCTGTGCGAATATCTCCGCTGGCTGGAGCCTGACAGTGGCTCGCTGCCGGAGGTTCAAGTTAATTGCTTCAGTACCGGCTACGGCCCCACTATCGAAGGTCGAGTGAAAACACTGCTAGCGGACGTCATGCAAGCGATCCCAGTCGCAAAGTCAGATGGCAAAGCACGATTTATCATCGAAATCGAGCAGCAATGGCATGTATTGGAGTACGCCGCCGACATAGCCGCACACCGCCAGTTCCGCACCGAAACAGCACTACTCCAGTATCTGGGCACTCCAACGGCTGAGTTCACGACCTCAGTACTTGACACCAACACGCTGGTACACACACCACTGCGTTGCATTTTCGAGGCCAATCGCTTGCACAATGTACAGGTATTCCTGCACGCTCACGGTAGCCGAACTGACATTTACGTATTGGATGAACGGGGCTCACTATTTGTTCAAAATTTCGTTCAACACCCTCTGTCCACGTTGATCGATCATTTTGTACGTTTCCTCCACCACATCGCATCCCGGCGGCGCCAACAAGAGGTTGGCGACGAGGATGATGCGCGTGCCGACGCGCAGATATTCACGATCGTCGCTGACCGCAGCAACGCTTTCCGTGTGCGACGTATTAAGGTTCCACGACACAATCCGGGCAGCTACTTTCGCCTGCAGGTAATCGCCGATGCTGGAGACCGCGGCAACGACTTGACGATTTTTTGCGAAGACCGGGAGTTTTCGACGTTAGAGCACGGTGACCGACTGTTTCGGCGCGTGGCAGAGCACGTGCTTGGACTGCGCGCCAACGGTGAGCGCTATCCCATTTACATTACGGACATCGATGTCTCTGGGCTGTCAGTAACAGATGGTCGCAGCGCATCACCACCGACCGTCCAGTATTTGGTGTACAAACGTAGAATCGAGGCGCAACTAAATCTGGCTTTGCGATCTACTTGACTGAGATATTGCAATGCTTGATAGCTGAATTGCGCGTGACGTCGCAACAACAGGCGTCTTGTTCAGACCGGACGTCGATTTTCATATTCACACAGCAGTAATGCCCCGGACACAGACTCGGGCCCTGGCGCTGTCGTATAATTTTGCCATGACGACAGACAAATCCAGCGAGCTTCTCGACCGCCTAGATTCATTCCTGGATCGGCTGGAAGCTATCATCCCAGCGCGAGACAATCGGATTAACTGGTCAGAATGCCGTGCTGCAACCTGGCGTCGACGCGCACCGTTACCTGGCTATCTGCACCCATTAAGCCGCACTACCGACCTGGCGTGGGATGATATCCGCTGCGTTGATAGGCAAAAGGCACAACTAGAGGCAAATACCCGTCAATTTCTCGCTGGATTGCCTGCCAACAATGCACTTTTGTGGGGTCCTAGGGGTACCGGTAAATCATCGCTAATCAAGGGTTTGCTTAACGAATTCGGCGACGCGGGACTGCGCCTGGTGGAGCTATCGAAGACCGATTTAGGTGCTTTACCCGAAGTCCTGGACGAGATTCACGAAGCACCGGCTCGCTTTATCGTCTTTTGCGATGATTTATCGTTTAATCTGCAGGATGACAGTTACAAATCTCTGAAAGGTGTACTCGAGGGTTCCTTGGCCGGTATGCCCAACAACGTGCTCGTTTACGCGACGTCCAACCGGCGCCATTTGCTCCCGGAACAGCTCAGCGACAACCTGGTCGCTCACAACGATGGCGGTGAAATCCACCACAGCGAAGCGGTCGAAGAGAAAATCTCTCTTTCCGAACGCTTTGGTCTGTGGCTCGCATTTTATCCGTTCAATCAGCAGCGCTACCTCGACATTGTCCACCACTGGTTGACCAAATTGGGGACACCGAACGTTGAGACTGAGGCGATCCGATCTGCTGCCCTGCAGTGGGCGCTGACACATGGTTCACGCAGTGGTCGCTCTGCCTGGCAATTTGCCAAAGACTGGACCGGTAAGCACGGTTTGCACGAGCAACTCTAGCGATGGGCGGCGCAAATCCACAAATTAGTGGAAAAATCAAAACCAACAATCTGCGTTCCGGCATGGGTAACATTCGACAGTTGCTGCTAACGGCAGCTGCAATCGAAAACCGGGATGCCGCTTGAGCACAAGTGTTTGATTGCTTGCATTATCGCAATTACAAACTTCTCAGCGCTCGCCAAATCCCTCTGCGGGAACAGATTGATAGTTGACAATAAACGGGATAACACTTACCAACAAGCCAAACAATGGATGGTCCAGGTAATGCAATTCGCGTAGGCGCACACGACGTGTTTCGGTCAGACGAACCGTCAACTCTTCGCGTTTATAGCGAAAGTCGGCGTCGATATGTAGTTGTCTGCCGCTACGTACTCGAAGCACGCCTTCGACGAGCGCCACAGCTTTCTCCTCAACCAGCACGTCGCCGCTAAGCGTCCCATTTACCGTTTCCAGCGCTAACGGCTCCGCTTCGTCCGTGCCGGTAAACAAGGACGGTCTGACGTGGACCGACCGCGCGCTACGCATGCCGTAGCGTGGTTGACGCCACGCGACATGCAGCAATGGCTGCTGATTCGGCGCCCGCATTAGTTTTTTGGCAATGTCGCCGAGTTGGTAAGCTTCGGGACTAAGACGCTGGAAGGCCATTGGGATCTCAGCTTCGCTGCGCGCCTCCGAGATTTCCTCGAACAAACCGTCCTCTTCAAAATCAGCTAACTCTTCGATCAGCTCCTGCACTCCGTCGAGGTTTAGCGATTCTACGTCGTCGCGCCATTGTTCTCCGTCCACATATCGGGGTTGTAGGTATTCAAACACTATCACCTCAACGTGATACCAGGTCTTTGTCTGAGCATCCGCAGCTGTAAACGCAGTCGCGAGCCACGCACACAAAGCGAAAGCACTCTTGCGTCGTATTACTTGAGAATTTGTCACGGATTTGTTGCGATTCCCGTTAACCTGCAGCAACGCTTTGTGGGCGCTGAGCGGGTGCACCCAGTTCCCCAAGCAGTCCGTGCACTGCCTGCAATCTGTCGTTGGGCTCGGGCATTTGTTTTCGTAGTTTTAATTGCACGTTGGATTCAAGTCGATAGATGTCAGGTTCGCTCTGCAATAGGCGAATAACGACATCCGGATCGATATTTGGCTCGTCATCGAATACAAATCTACCACCACGTGGCCCCATTTCTATCTTTTTTATTCCTAATGGTGTCGCCGCGAGCTTAATACCTGCCACATCGAAGAGATTACGCGTCGGCTCCGGGAGCGTGCCAAAACGATCGATGATCTCTTCCTTGAGTGTCGTTAAATCCTGCGGCGTTTTGGCGCTGGCAATCCGTTTATACAGAATCAATCGAGCATGTACGTCTGGCAACAAATCCTCGGGGATCAAAGTCGGCATATGCAGGTCTACTTCGGGCCCGTGGTCCAAAGACCGATCTAACTGCGGCGCAACCCCAGACTTTAACGCCCCGACGGCACGCCTCAACAGTTCGTTGTACAAACCAAATCCGATTGCCTGAATATGCCCACTTTGTTCTTCACCGAGGATCTCACCGGCACCCCTGATTTCCAAGTCGTGGGCTGCGAGGTTAAAGCCGGAACCGAGCTCCTCAAGCGACTCCAACGCTTCCAGGCGCTTTATCGCGTCCGCTGTCATTTCGCGAGTATGAGGAACAACAAGATAGGCATATGCGCGATGGTGCGATCGTCCGACGCGTCCGCGCAGTTGGTACAACTGAGCCAGTCCGAAGCGATCCGCTTGATCGATGATCATTGTATTTGCACTTGGCACATCGATTCCGGATTCGATTATTGTTGTACACACCAATACGTTAAACCGACGGTGATAGAAATCGAGCATTACCCGTTCCAGGTCTCGCTCACGCATTTGACCGTGCGCAATACGTATCTGCGCTTCGGGCACTAAGGTCGCGATACGTTTACAGAAATTTTCTATGTCTTCGACCTTATTGTGCAATATGTAGGTCTGGCCGCCACGATTGATTTCACGAAGCATCGCTTCTCTTATGAAATCGGCGTCCCATTGGCCAATAAATGTCTTAATCGCTAGACGCCGCGCCGGTGGCGTCGCGATTAGCGACAGATCACGAACACCGGAAAGTGATAGGTTAAGCGTGCGAGGGATCGGGGTCGCCGTTAGCGTAAGCACGTCAACCTCGGCACGCAAGGATTTCAAACGCTCTTTCTGACGTACCCCGAAACGGTGTTCCTCGTCAACGATAATCAAGCCAAGACGCTTGAATTTCACATCGTTTTGCAACAATTTGTGCGTCGCAATTACTATATCGGCGCTACCGTTATTCAGGGCACGCAAGACATCGGCCGACTCCTCTTTACTGCGGAATCGAGATAGCTGCTGCACACTGATCGGCCAGTCAGCGAAACGATCCGAAAAATTTCGGAAATGTTGCTGGGCAAGTAGCGTAGTCGGTACCAAAACAGCAACCTGCCTATCATCGTGGACGGCTACAAATGCCGCTCGCAATGCTACTTCGGTTTTGCCGAATCCAACATCACCGCATATTAATCTGTCCATGGGCAGCTCGCCCTGCATGTCCTTTAATACATCCCCGATAGCGTTATCCTGATCCGGAGTCTCTTCGAACGGAAAGGCCGCGCAGAATGTCTGGTAGGCGTCGTGATTGACATCAAAACGATGGCCGCGTCGGGCCGCCCTGCGCGCATGTATTTCCAAAAGTTCGGCGGCAACGTCATAAATACGTTTCGCCGCTTTCTCTTTGGCTCGTTCCCATTGGCCGCTGCCGAGTTTGTGTAGCGGCGCGTGCTCGGGCTCGAACCCCGCATAACGTGAAATAAGTTGAAGCGAAGCAACCGGTACATAAAGCTTATCGTGATCGGCATATTCCAGACTTAGGTATTCGCCGGGAATCCCACCTGCGTCGAGACTGATCAGGCCAAGGTAGCGACCGATGCCGTGCATTTCGTGAACAACCGGGGCGCCGACCCGCATTTCGCTGAGATCCTTGAACAGGGATTCCGGGTCGCGTGACGCTCGGCGACGACGGCGCTGTTGCGAGGCTCGCTCTCCAAATAGCTGCGACTCGGTAATGATAGAGATCGGTGGCTCCAGAATGTGAGCCCCCTGATAGATCGGCGCGACGGTCAACGCGAGTTTATCGTCGGAATCTATAAAACTCTGCCAGTCGGACTTTAATGTTGGTCGGATGTGTTGGTTATTTAGTAATTCGAGCAGCGTCTCGCGTCTGCCGTCCGATTCAGCAACAATGAGTACCCGTCCTGTGTGCTCTTGCAGATAGCGATCGAGCAGGGCCAGAGGCTGCGCAGCGCCGCTGTCTACCGGGATCTGGACAGCGAGTTCGACAGCGTATTCCACCGCACTCCCGGGCTCCGCGACACCGTGGCAGGTAATCTTGCAAAAGCTCCGAGCACGGTCGGCGACTTCGGCAGTTGACGCGTATAACTCCTCAGGAGCTAACAGCGGATATTCTGCATCGTGGCGCTTGGCCTCATAGCGAACCTCGACGCTGTCCCAGAACCGAGTGCTGTGGTCCATGACCCGCTCGTCGAAAACCAGTAATGCTGTGTCCGGCAAATAGTCGAATAAAGTATCCAGACGTTCAAAAAACAGCGGTAAATAATACTCAACCCCGGGCGGCGCGATACCCTGACTTACTTCGTTGTAGGTCGAACAACTGGTGGGCTTACCGGAAAATCGAACCCGCCACTGAGTTCGAAAATTTGCGATTGTCTCTTCACTGAGTGAGAACTCTTTGGCAGGCAATAAATTCATGAAATCTATGTTGCCTGTTGTTCTTTGCGTCTCCGGGTCAAACAGGCGAATGCTTTCAATTTCGTCATCAAACAGATCGATTCGAAACGGTTGCTCTGCGCCCATCGGAAATACATCAATGAGTGAACCACGCAGCGCGTAATCGCCGTGTTCCATGACCTGTGCAACGTTTCGATACCCCGCGAAGCTGAGTCGCTGACGAAATGCATCACGATCGAGCTTCTCGCCGCGTCGCAGATCAAAACTGTTGGCGGCAATGAACTGCACCGGCGGAAGTCGATGCATAAGCGTCGCAATTGGAACAACAAGAATGCCGCGGACCGTCGTTGCGAGACTAGCCAGGGTCCCCAGCCGGGTCGATACGATATCGTGATAGGGCGAGAAGCGATCGTACGGCAGCGTCTCCCAATCGGGAAATTCGAATACGGGACAATCCGCGCCACCCAGAAAGAACTCCAGTTCAGCGTGCACTCGATCTGCCGTCAAGCTATCGGCGACGATCCACACGATCAGCCCGGTTGCACGGGTCGCGGCTTTGGCGATGGATAAGCTCTTCGCGCTGCCATGCAAATAGCGCCATGCAACGTCGTTTCCGGATTGCCCGGGCAATACCGGTTCAAACGGAGATTGTCGCGGTTTGGCCACTGGTAAGCCTAGCCCGAGTGTAATCCAGCGATGGACTGCTCTATTTCGTTTAGCACACTGAGCGGATCGGTTGCCCGGGTGATTGGCCGCCCGATCACCAGATAATCCGCGCCCGCGGTAATTGCGGCAACGGGTGTCGCAATTCGGCGCTGATCGTCATGAGCGACGTCGGGAGGTCGCACGCCCGGGGTGACCAAACAAAAATTTGCAGGAAAATCTCGGCGTAGCACGGAGATTTCATTTGGCGAACAAACGACGCCGTCGACCCCACTGGCGTGCGCAAGTCTGGCAAGCCGCGTCACTACGTCTTCGGTTGAGCCGGCAAATCCGATTGCCGATAGGTCGGATTCATCGAGGCTTGTCAGTACCGTAACCGCTATCAACAGCGGTCGTTGTTTGCGTTCGCTAAGTTGCGCAACGGCTTTTTCCAGCATCTCGGCGCCCCCGGCAGCATGCACATTGAGCATCCAGCAGCCTAAGTCCGCCGCGGCAGCGCAGGCCGCGGCTACCGTATTCGGAATATCATGAAACTTCAGGTCGAGAAACACATCGAAACCTTCGTCGACGAGTCGCCTCACCAAGTTTGGCCCGGCGCGCACAAACAACTGTTTACCGACCTTTAATCGACAACGCAGAGGATCAAGTTTGTCGGTTAGGTTTCGCGCCTGATTTTCGTCGTCGAAGTCCAGCGCTACGATGATGGTCGAACTATTCGCCTTCGATACCATGAATGGGCTTACTCACTAGTCGATAAATAAGGCGACATCGATGGAACTTTCTGAGAGCGTACCGATCGGATCAGATATGAAACTGGACGGCCGCACGCTTGACCATTCGACCTTGGAAGCTATTCGCTTGATGGCGATAGAGCGCGTTCGCGAAGGCGAGTCGCCGGCGACGGTGATCGCATCGTTCGGGTTCAACCGGACGACCATCTACAAATGGATCAAAGCGGCGATGCAGCCGGGTGTCGGCATCAAGGCGTTGCGTTCGACGAAGGCTACGGGGCGGCCACGAACCCTGAGCGCGGCGCAAGAGCGACAGGTGTTCCGCTGGGTCAATGGTCGTGACCCGCGACAGTATGGATTGGACTTCGGCTTGTGGACGCGCGCGGTGGTCGTGGAGTTGGTGACGCAGAAGTTCGGGGTGACGATAGGCGTCACGGCGGTCGGGGAGTTGTTGGCGAAACTGGGATTGACGCCGCACAAGCCGCTGCAGCGAGCCTATCAGCGGGACCCCGAGGCGATTGAACGCTGGCAGCGTGAAACCTTCCCAGCCATCGCCCGTCAAGCGAAACAGCACGGTGGCGAGGTGTTTTTCTGGGATGAGTCTGGCTTCCGTGCTGATACGGTGCACGGTAAGACCTGGGGCGTGCGCGGCCAGACGCCGGTCGTGTACCGACCCGGACAGCGTCAATCGTTCAGTGCCGCCTCGGCGGTCAACGCCAACGGGGCGTTCTGGTTTTGCACCTATAGCGGCGCGCTCAAAGCCGATTTGTTGATCACCTTGCTGCGCCAGCTCATGCGGGGCCGGCGCAAGCCGGTGCATCTCGTGCTCGACAGTCTGCCGGCGCACAAGACCGCGTGCGTGCGCGACTACGTCGCTTCGACGAATGGCCGGCTGAGCCTGCATTTTCTGCCCGGTTACGCGCCAGACCTGAACCCCGATGAATGGGTGTGGAGTCACGTCAAGCGCACGGGTGCGGCGCGACGGACGCTGCGGGCGGGCGAAACACTGCGCGAGAAGATCGAGGAGCAACTCACCCAACTCAAGCGTATGCCCCACCTTGTTCGATCATTCTTTCTTGCTCCATCTGTCGCCTATATTGGCGACTGCTGAGTAACTGTATTCCAGTTTTTGCAGCTAGGACACTGCCAATGGAGTGACTTTCCGGTGAAACCGCAGACACCACACTTATACACTGAACGGTCTTCAAGTAATCGCGTAGTAAACTCCTTCAGCACCTCCAAGTTCTCTTTGGCCGCTCCAACCGCTTCCACCATTGAATACTCGACCATACGATCCAGGCCCCGCAGCGAAGGTCGGTGACGTAGTTCCTCGCTGATATACGCCGAGGCATGTTTCACGTTACCTCCGTTCTTGGCTATCTCGGCCAGGATCAGAACCGGAGTAATACCTGCATGACGTTGCGCTATGGGTTGCAGATATTCAGCAAACTCATCCAGACGCTGGAGTTTCTTGTAACATTCAAAAAGGCGCTGCAGCGCTTCGTGCATGAACTCGGGGTCCTGCCCCTCGATACGCTTGTAGGCGTGTATTGCCGCTTCCAAAAGTCCCGCGGACTGCGCAATTGCACCTTCGGTTAGACTCGCACGCACACAATGCGGATCGGCCTTTAGCGCTTTGGTAATGAGTTCCGCCATCTCAGCAGAATTTTCTTCGGGCGAGTCGCGCAGCTCCTCCACCTCTTCAATATATAAATTGGCGATTATGTGGCCCCGCGCTTTCCCGGAAACACTTTCCAGGCGACGATTCATCTCTATAGCCTGCCGCCAATCTCGTTCCGCCTGATAAATGTCGCTTAACTGCTGAAGTGCCTGAACTTCATATGTCTGCAAATCCAAAAGTTCTCGAAACAGGCTTTCGGCGCGATCCAATAACCCTGAACGCAGATAGTCCATTGCCAATTCAAGTACGGCCAATGCGCGTTGCTCACGGTCCAGATTGGAACGGGAAACCAGGTTTTGGTGTATCCGGATTGCGCGATCCACTTCCCCTCGACGCCGAAACAGGTTGCCGAGAGCCAAATGCGTTTCCACCGTTTCGGCCTCAACGTCCAGCATCTCGATAAAGACTTCAATCGCTTTATCAGGTTGCTCGTTGAGCAGGTAGTTCAATCCGCGAAAATAGTTGGCAGATAGCGTGCCGCCCTGCGCCGAGGAGCCGCTGCCGCTATCCTTGCGCTTAGCAACAAACCAGCCAGACGCAGCTGCGGCGGGCAACAAAAACCAGAACAGGCCAGTGCTAAGTAGCATCGGACGACAGGGTTTGAATTTTGTTCACTTCCTGCTCTGCCAATGCCTGCTTTTTTCGCAAGCGGCGGAGCTCCGCTTTGATCGGTGCGAGCACGAGGATGCTCGACAGCCATCCGGTTATTAATCCAACCAGTACGCCAATGGCTAAAACCAACAACAGAGGTTGTTCGGTCACACCCACATAATAGTCAAGTGTAACAATCTGGTTATTACGGCTGTAGAACAACAAGCCGAAAATTACTACCAGTGATAGGATCAGCAACTTAGCGATACGCAGCATTTCTGGTCCGTGTACCAAGACTGTTTGTAGCGCGACTATGCGTTAGCACCGATTCCAACGCCTTAGGACAAATTGTTGCGTGTGCTTTCGCTTACAAAGCGCGCCGTTTTGGCGCTCATCAGGTGCGACGAGTGATTGGGTTACGGCTGGCCGGCTTCTACGACAGGTTCGCCGGCTCCAAAATTCACCCTTTCCCTCAATTCCTTGCCGGGCTTGAAGTGAGGCACATATTTGGCCGGTAACGATACCGGATCTCCAGATTTGGGGTTTCGACCAACGCGCGGCGGGCGGAAATGCAGTGAGAAACTACCAAATCCACGTATTTCGATGCGTTCCCCCCCTGACAGGGTTTGGGCCATATGTTCGAGCATGGTCTTTACGGCCAGTTCCACATCGCGGTACCCCAGTTGTGTTTGCTTGCGTACCAGCTTTTCGATGAGTTCAGATTTGGTCATTCTCAAGCTCGCTTTTCAAGGTGACTGGGCGCCTGTGCTATACGCCAACAACAAAAACTACTAAATGCTGGGCGGTCTACTCCTCCGCATCAAGCTGCTTTTTCAAGATATCGCCTAGCTTCGCCGTTCCCGCTTCGCGTTCCGTACCGTAGTCATGTAATGCCGTTGCTTCTTCGTCTGATTCCTTCGCCTTGATGGAAAGATTTATTGTGCGCTTTTTGCGATCCACGCCCATAAACATGGCCTCGATCTTTTCCCCTTCTTTAACGAGTTTGCGCGCATCATCAACACGGTCACGAGATAATTCGGTGGAACGAATAGTTCCTTCAACAGAATCTGCCAGGGAAACAATAACGTTCTTCGCATCGACCTCGGTGACCGTCCCGGTAACAATGCTACCCCGCTCATGTACGGCGAGATAATTCGAAAATGGATCTTGATCAAGTTGCTTAATGCCCAGCGAAATGCGCTCGCGTTCTGCGTCAACCGCTAGCACCACGGTCTCCAACTCCTGTCCCTTGGTGTAGTTACGAACGGCTTCCTCGCCCGTCAGCGTCCATGACAGGTCAGATAAATGCACCAGTCCATCAATACCGCCGTCCAAGCCGATGAATATGCCGAAATCGGTAATGGATTTAATGACGCCTGTAACTCGATCGTTTTTCTGCTGCTTGACGGCGAACTCTTCCCATGGATTCGGCGCGCACTGCTTCATCCCGAGAGATATCCTCCGCCGCTCTTCATCGATGTCCAGCACCATGACCTCTACTTCCTGGCCAAGATGGACAATCCGCGACGGATGCACGTTCTTGTCGGTCCAATCCATTTCCGAGACGTGTACCAGACCCTCTACGCCTTCCTCAATTTCGACGAAGCAGCCGTAATCGGCCAGATTCGTGATCTTGCCAAATAGCCTTGTCCGCTCGGGATAACGTCTGGCGAGATCTACCCAGGGATCTTCCCCTAATTGCTTTAATCCCAACGATACGCGCGTTCGCTCGCGATCGAACTTGAGCACTTTTACCTCGATCTCGTCACCCATGTTGACGATCTCGCTCGGGTGCTTGACGCGTTTCCACGCCATATCCGTGATGTGGAGTAATCCGTCTATGCCACCCAGATCGATAAATGCCCCGTAGTCGGTCAGATTCTTCACTAATCCCTTGGTTATTGTGCCTTCCTTGAGATTGTCCAACAGCTCTTCGCGTTCGACGCTGTTCTCGCTTTCGACCACGGCACGACGTGATACGACGACGTTGTTACGCCGACGATCGACTTTAATCACTTTGAACTCAAGCGATTTACCTTCCAGGTAGCTGGTATCACGCACGGGTCGGACATCAACCAACGAGCCAGGCAAGAACGCGCGAATGGATTCGATATCAACAGTAAACCCGCCTTTGACTTTATCGCTGATAAAGCCCGTTACTGTCTCACCAGCCTCGGACGCCTTTTCCAGCCGTTCCCACGCACGTGAGCGTTTCGCTTTTTCGCGCGATAAACGCGTCGCTCCGAATCCATCTTCGACGGCATCCAATGCGACATCCACTTCATCGCCAACGTTGACCTCGATTACACCTTTGTCATCGTAGAACTGTTCAGTCGGGATGACTCCTTCCGATTTCAAACCTGCGTGGACTACCACGACGTCGGGTTGTATCGATACCACCACGCCTTTGACGATGGTACCGGGGCGCATCCGGGCCTCGACCTGTGTCTGTTCGAATAATTCTGCGAAACTTTCCGACATAATGTTGCGATTCCTACTCGCTGCTCCGATTAACTGTAACTATTTAATTATTATGTATTTCCACCAGCATAGCCGTGATTTTCGAGCAGTGCTAGAGTGTGACGCGTCACCTCATCGATACCCAACTGCGTCGCATCGATAACAACCGCATCAGTTGCGGGCTTTAGGGGAGATACGCTACGTTCACTATCGCGCCGATCTCTGTCGGCGATACCCTGCGAAAGCTGGGCGAGGTTAACACTGATTCCTTTTCCTATCAACTGCTTATGGCGCCTCCGGGCGCGCTCTTCAGGACTGGCCGTCAGGAAGATCTTCAGGTCCGCATCCGGAAACACAACCGTCCCCATATCACGCCCGTCAGCAACCAGGCCGGGCGATATGCGAAAGCCCTGCTGCAGGTCCAGCAGCGCTGCGCGAACACCCGGCAGAGCCGCAATCCCGGAGGCCGCCAAGCCGCATTTTTCAGTGCGGATTGCGGCACTAAAATCGTGGTCATCCATCCACACCTGTACTTCGTCTCCCGTACCGTGGCCCCAGCGAAATTCGGGCGTTAAGCTCGCCGCACGGTCTGCAATAATATTTTCCCGAGCGGGATCGAGACCTTCTTGCAAGACAACGGCAGCAAGAATGCGATAGAGCGCACCACTATCCAGCAGATGCCAACCGAGGTGTCGTGCCAAATTCAGGCAAAGCGTGCCTTTGCCTGTACCGCTCGGCCCGTCAACTGCTATCACCGGTACCGCGGGAGGACTCACCCGAGTATCTCTTCGACGTCTAGTCCGACAGCACGGGCGACCCGAACAAAGTCCGGAAACGAGGTCGCGACCGCTGAACAGTCGCGGATTTCGACCGGCCCGGACGCTCCCAAAGCCGCGATTGAAAACGCCATCGCTATGCGATGATCGCCGCCGCTGTCGACCGTACCCGCGCAAATCTGACCACCGCGAACGACCATGCCGTCAGGCGCGTCCTGGCAATCGATCCCCAAGGATTTCAGTCCAGCCGCCATCACGGCGATGCGGTCGCTCTCCTTATGGCGTAGTTCTGCGGCACCATGCAGGCGAGTTACCCCTTGCGCACAGGCGGCTGCGATGAATATAGCCGGAAATTCGTCGATTGCCCGAGGCACCTGTGCCGGGTCGATGTCGATGCCGGTCAGCCGAGCGCCACGCACTCGAATATCTGCAGCGAGTTCATTACCGAGTTGTATTTCATTCTCGAGCGTCAGATCCGCCCCCATTTGCTTAAGTATGTCGATAATTCCCGTGCGGGTCGGGTTTATGCCCACATTTTCCAAGACAATATCGGACCCTTCACGCATTGCTGCTCCAACCATGAAAAACGCAGCCGACGAGATATCTGCCGGCACCTGGATCCGACAGCCTTGCAGTCCGGTTGCCGGGCTTAGTGTAATTGCGCCGCCCTCACGTTTTACCGGGTGACCGAACTGCGCAAGCATGCGCTCGGTGTGATCCCGGGTCACTCCCGGTTCGACGACTGTGGTTGCTTCGTGCGCGAACAATCCCGCCAGTAACAAACAAGATTTTACTTGCGCGCTGGCAATCGGTAGCTGATAGCGCATTGCATGAAGCTCAATCGCTGGAGCAATCACCAGTGGTGGTGTACCGCTATCACTGCAGGTTATTTGCGCGCCCATTTGCGACAGTGGATCAACTACACGTCGCATCGGACGCCGATTCAGGGATTCATCGCCGTGCAATGTCGACCCGAAACTCTGACCTACGAGCAACCCGGGCAACAAGCGCATTGAGGTGCCCGAATTACCCAGATCGATCGCGCCGGCCGGGGCTTGTAGCCCTTTCAGTCCGACTCCCTGCACACTGACTATTTCATCTTCCAGCGTGGAAAACGACACGCCCATCGCTTCCAGTGCGCTTTGTGTAGCCCTTGTATCGGCGCTGGCCAGGAAACCTTCTATCCGTGTCTCGCCTTGGGCGACTGCTCCGAGCAATAATGCCCGATGTGAAATGGACTTGTCGCCTGGCGGCCGAAACCGACCGCTAAGCACGCCGCCATTGCCCACACGATAGGCTAATTGGTGAGCGGCCACTGCCTTAATCGTCCGGGTTGGGCTTTTGCCAATCGCGCGCAAATGTGTCGCGTTGCGTTTTCGCCGATTCAAAAACAGCGACCAGCCGCGAGCGGTCGCCAGCGGTCAGAGCCTGAGTCATTTCAGTAAGTTTATCCGTATAGGCGTGCAGGGCCGCCAACAAATCGTCGCGGTTGGCACAGACAATGTCACCCCACATGCCAGGACTGCTGGACGCAATCCTAGTGAAATCAGCGAACCCGCCGGCGGCATAACGGAAAATGTCTGACTTGCGATCCATACCGGCGAGGCAATCGACCAGCGCATACGCCAGTAGGTGGGGAAGATGACTGGTGGCGGCGAGTACGTGGTCGTGATCCTGCGCAGTCATCATCTCGACGGTCGCGCCCGTTGATTGCCACATTTCACGAACTTTATTGACTGACTCATCCCGTGTTTCATCAATCGGCGTAATGACAACTCTGCGCCCCTGGAACAACTCAGGGAATGACGCCAGCACTCCACTGCGCTCGGTGCCCGCAATGGGATGCGCGGGCACGAATCGCGGCAAACGTTCACCTAGGGTCGCGCGGGCGTCGGCAATGACACTCGCTTTCACGCTGCCGACATCGGTAATCGTTGCCCGATCAGAAATGCTTTCCGCTATCTGCCCCATGACCGCGCGTGTTACGCCTAAAGGAACCCCGAGAACAACCATATCGGCGCCGTCAACCGCGCGACCTGCGTCAGTCTCGTAGCCGTCGATGATCCCTAGTTCCCGGGCTTCACACAGATTATCGACCGAACGCATGCAACCGATGATCTCGCCACAGGCGTTAGCTCGCCGCAGAGCGCGCGCCAATGAGCCACCGATCAATCCGAGACCGACAATGCAGAGTCGTTTAATCATTTCAGCGAATGGTTAATGACAGCTAGTTAGTTTCTGCGCACTACCGCAAGACGCTGGCTAGTGCTCATACGACGGCGCATGGATACGATCCCAGCAGTTTCGTCATCGCTGAACGACCTTCCAATTCGGCCAAGGCGCGCGCTACTGAATCTTCGGCTGCATGACCCTCAATGTCGACAAAAAACAAATATTCCCACATAAGGCCACGGGCGGGTCGCGATTCAATGCGGGTCAAGCTGATACCCGCTTCCGCAAACGCGGACAACGCGTAGTGCAAAGCACCTGGCTTATTCTCGGTAGAAAACAGCACGGACGTTTTGTCCTTGCCGCTGGCTGCAATTACATCGTATCCAATCACCAGGAAACGCGTGGTGTTGCTGGGATCATCCTCGATGTTGGCAGCGAGATTATTCAATGCATAAATGTCGCCCGCCGCCGTTCCCGCGATGGCCGCAGTAGCGGACTCCTCGGCAGCTCTGCGGGCGGCTTCGCCGTTACTGCTGACGGCGACCCGATCGGCTTGCGCTAAGTGGGTATCCAACCAAGCCCGACACTGGGCTAAAGCTTGCTGGTGTCCATAGACGCGTTGGATCTGCGTGTCTGCCTCGGCATTGCTCAACAATTGATGATGGATAGGCAGTTCCAGCTCACCGCAGATTTTCAAGGGCGTTTCGACAAAACTGTCCAAAGTATTGTTGACGACGCCCTCCAAAGAGTTTTCCACTGGCACAACACCGAAGTCGCAGGCTTTTACCTCAACTTCACGGAATACCTCTGCAATGGAATGACACGCAACAGCACTCACACCGTGGCCGAACTGTTTGAACGCGGCGGTTTCCGTAAAGGTCCCGCTGGGCCCAAGATAAGCGACTTTCAGTTGACGCTGTATGGCGAGACATGCCGACATCAATTCCCGAAAGAATAAGACAACACTTGCATCGCCGAGCGGTCCGGGATTGGCAGCGGTGAGGCGACGCAGCACTTGTGCTTCGCGCTCCGGACGCAGGTAAGTCGCCTTATCACCATCGCGCGCTTTAACGTCCGCAACCCGTTTCGCCAACTCTGCACGACGGTTAATCAAAGCAAGCAATTCGGTGTCAACTGCGTCGATACTTGCACGCAGATCGTCAAGTTTGTCGGTGTCAGCCATATAAGGTACTTGGGCGGTCTTACCGTGGGCTGTTCGCTGCGGCATGTTCGCACAACATGTCGGTTATTCTTCCTCGCCAGCCACGTCGTTGTCTTCCTCGACTATTCGTCCCAGACCAACAAGGCGCTCTTGGGTATTCAATCGAATTAAGGTAACGCCCTGAGTGTTACGCCCCATCAACGACACGTCACCAGCGGGCGTGCGTACCAAGGTACCGCGATCGCTGATGAGCATAATCTCGTCGTCGGCGGTAACCGAAGCGGCGCCGACAACATTACCATTACGCTCACTGGTTTGAATCGCGATAACGCCCTGACCGCCGCGTCCCTGAACATTAAATTCGTCGACGTTGGTTCTCTTACCGTAACCCCTCTCTGTCGCCGCGAGAATAGCGCTACCGGGCTCCTTCAGGATCAGCGCAATAACGCGTTGGCCAGCTGGCAGTTTTATGCCGCGCACGCCGCGGGCAGTTCGGCCCATCGGTCGCACCGCGCCTTCTTCGAAACAGATAGCTTTGCCGGCGGAACTGAAGAGCATGACCTCACGTGCTCCGTCGGTGACACAGACGCCAACGAGAGCGTCATCCCCATCCAAATCTATGGCAATTATCCCGCTTGCGCGCGGGCGCGAGAAGTCGGAGATCAGCGTTTTTTTGACGGTTCCGTTTGCGGTAGCCATCAAAATGTAACCATCCCCCTCGAACGACTTGATAGGAAGTACCGCACTGATCCTCTCATTTTCGCTCAGCGGCAGCAGATTAACGATGGGTTTGCCCCGAGCCGAACGACTGGCATGTGGCAACTCATAGACCTTCAACCAATAAGCTTTGCCGCGAGTGGAAAAGCACAACAAAGTGTCGTGAGTGCTGGCAATGAAGAGTTTGTCGACAAAATCCTCATCTTTCATTGTCGTTGCCGTCTTACCTTTACCACCGCGCCGTTGCGAGCGATAGGCATCCATCGCCTGCGATTTCGCGTAGCCGCTATGCGATAGCGTCACCACGACATCTTCATCAGTAATTAAATCTTCGAGACGCAGGTGTTGGTGGTCATCCTGTATTTCGGTACGACGTTGGTCTGCGTAGTTTTCCCTTATCTCCCGCAACTCTTCGCGAATTACAGTCAACATCCGTTCGGGCCGCTGCAAAATGTCCAGGAAATCCTTGATGGTCTCAAGCAGCTCGGTGAACTCTTTGAAAATCTTGTCCTGCTCGAGGCCAGTAAGCCGATGCAAGCGAAGATCCAGTATCGCCTGGGCTTGCACCACCGATAAATGATAGCCGTCAGCCTGTAATCCCAGGTTCGGTTCGAGGGCGTCAGGGCGTGAGATGCTGACGTCAGTGCGGGCCAATAATTCGCGAACGGAGGCGCCTTCCCAAACGCGTTGTGTTAGTTCTCGGCGCGCCTCTGCGGGGTTAGCTGAGCGCTTGATGAGTTCAATGACAGGGTCGATATTGGCCAGCGCAATGGCGAGTCCTTCGAGGACATGGGCGCGTTCGCGAGCTTTGCGTAAGTTAAATATGGTACGTCGCGTAACGACCTCACGGCGATGGCGCACAAAACAATCGAGCAGCTGTTTTAGGTTGAGTATCCGCGGCTGGCCATCGACCAACGCGACAATGTTGATGCCGAAGACTGTCTGCAGCTGCGTTTGCTGATACAGATTATTAAGCACCACGTCGCCAATTTCACCGCGGCGCAGCTCTATCACCATACGCATCCCGTCTTTGTCCGACTCGTCGCGTAACTCGCGGATACCTCCTAGCTTTTTGTCTTTGACCAGCTCCGCGATCTTCTCCAGCAATCGCGCCTTATTAACCTGATAGGGCAATTGCGTGACAACAATACGCTGTTGGTTGTCCGTTTCTTCTATCTCTGCACGCGCGCGCACGTAGATGCGTCCGCGACCGGTGCGGTAGGCATCGACAATACCCTGGGCACCGTTAATTATCCCGGCAGTGGGAAAATCAGGTCCGGGTATGAATTCCATAAGTTCGCCGATACTGATGTCTGGCTGATCAATCACCGCCACACAGGCATCAATTACTTCACCCAGATTGTGCGGCGGCACATTGGTTGCCATACCGACCGCGATGCCGCTGGAGCCATTGACAAGCAGGTTGGGTACACGCGTGGGAAAGACAGAAGGTTCAGATTCAGACTCGTCGTAATTGGCAACGAAATCGACCGTTTCCTTATCCAGATCGGCGAGTAACTCATGCGCAATGCGCGACATGCGCACTTCCGTATAACGCATTGCCGCGGGGGCATCCCCGTCGACCGAGCCGAAGTTTCCCTGTCCATCGACCAGCATGTAGCGCAAAGAAAATGGCTGCGCCATTCGAACTATGGTGTCGTACACCGCGGAATCGCCGTGCGGGTGATATTTACCGATGACGTCACCGACCACCCGAGCGGATTTTTTATAGGGGCGATTCCAATCGTTGCCGAGCACACTCATAGCGTACAAAACGCGTCGATGAACAGGCTTTAAGCCATCTCGAACGTCCGGTAGTGCCCGCCCCACGATCACGCTCATGGCGTAATCCATGTACGACTGACGCATCTCGTCTTCGATGTTGACAGGGAGTAATTGTTTGGCGAAATCGGCCATATGTTGCCTTTTTTACGTGCTTGGAAAGTAGGCGTAAATTGGCGCCTAAAAAGAGTGGAATTCTACCACGATAAGGGGGCTCACTGCACGCTGGAGCCAGGCTTGAGCCAGACCCTCGGAGAACCAAAATTGTTTAACAATTACAAAGGGTTATTTGAGCGACTGCAAGACCAAACCCAGGCCCCAATTGGCCCCCTCGCGCTCGGGCGATGGCCGACTCAACGAGACCGATGAGGGCTTATTTCAGCGTACAAAAAAGACACTCGACGCTACCTCAGATGGGCCGCAAGTCGTGCGCGATTCGGACTGCGAATTGTCCCACGCTCGGTGACGATGACATCGATGAGTGCCGCCGGGGTAACATCGAAAACGGGGTTCCACGCATCGCTTTCCGGCGGTGCCGTGCGGGTACCGGCAAAACCCAGAACCTCCTGCCCTGAACGGGTTTCAACCGGAATGCCGGCGCCGTCCCTGGTTGCCGGGTCTATAGTGGACACCGGCGCCACAACCATGGTTCGGGCGCCATGTTGACGTGCTGCTATGGCAAGCGCGTAGGTACCAATTTTATTAGCAACATCACCGTTGGCAGCAATTCGATCAGCGCCAACTATGACCCAATCGACGGGGAATTCGTGCATCAAATAGGCCGCCGCACTATCAATGATTATTTTTACCGGGATGCCTTGCCGAGCCAGTTCCCAAGCGGTCAGGCGAGCGCCCTGTAACCACGGTCTGGTTTCACACGCGTATACATGGCTGATGCGCCCGGCCCGAAACCCGGTACCTATCACGCTCAAAGCAGTGCCGTAACCGCCGGTTGCAAGTGCACCAGTATTGCAATGTGTCAAAACGGTCGCACCCGACTCGATCTGCTCCGCACCGTACTCTCCCATAGCCACGTTGGCCGCACGCTCCTCCTCATGGATGGCGCGGGCTTCCGCCAGCAGCCTTGGGAAGGGCTCGGCACCGAGCTGAGTGATTACGCCGCTCATGCGCCGTAATGCCCAATCGAGATTGACCGCCGTAGGCCGCGTCGCCGCTAGCAACTGCGCTGCATGCTGGACGGCATCTCGCCACCGCGACTCATCAGCAGAATGGGCTTCGCGAGCAGCCATCGCGACCGCGTAAGCCGCCGTCACGCCGATCGCAGGGGCGCCGCGCACCACCATATTGATGATTGCATCGCACACTGCTGCCACCGTGTCGAGCACGAGATATTCCTCACGCTGCGGCAGGGCGCGCTGATCCAATAACACCAGTTTGCCATCCTGCCATTCGATCGGCTTAACAACCTCGGCTAGCTCATTCATATAGTGGTGCTGCCTGGGAAATGGCTTAGCCCGCATATTGCATGAAGGCACCGCGCGATGCTCGTGAAACCTCGGCGCTGCAATAGGCGGACGTTTAGGGCGAAGATAGACAATTCGTGCCGCATCGCGCGGCTATCCTGGCCCTGGCTGGCCCGCCCAGACGCACTCGTCCTCGGCGAGGAACCACGATCCTTCATCCAATAGACGCGTTAGACTGACGCGCGGCGAAGCTGCTAAGCGTTGAGCAATGGCAAAACAAGTCGAATCACTGATAAAGGCGACCTGGATTATACCTGTTGAGCCCGCGGGCGTGAGCCTCACAGAGCATGCGTTGGTAGTCGATGCCGGCCAGATTGTGGCAGTTTTACCTGCCGCCCGAGCGCTCGAGCAGTTTACGCCTGAGACGGTTCTCGATTTGCAAGACCACGTGATTATCCCAGGTCTGATTAATGCTCACACGCATGCCGCGATGTCACTGTTTCGTGGCATCGCAGATGACCTGCCGCTGATGCAATGGTTGCAAGAGCATATCTGGCCGGCGGAACAGCGCTGGATCAGTCCCGAGTTTGTACGCGATGGCACACGGCACGCGGTCGCCGAGATGTTGCGCTCAGGCACGACGTGTTTCAACGATATGTATTTCTTTCCCGACGAAGCCGCCAAAGCCGCGGTGGAATTCGGCATGCGTGTCATGATTGGACTGATTGTGATCGATTTCCCGACGACGTGGGCGAAAAATGCAGACGAGTATTTCGACAAAGCGATGAGCGTCCGTCAGCAATTGCTTAACACTCCCCTAGTACACACCTGCTATGCGCCACACGCACCGTATACCGTTTCCGACGCAGGGCTTTTGCGGGTCGCGTCGTTGGCACAGGAGTTGAACACGCCCATCACGATCCACTTGCATGAAACATCCCAGGAGATCGAAAACGCGGTAGCAACGACCGGAGAACGCCCGTTTCAGCGCTTAAAACGTCTGGGTTTAGTGTCATCGAGATTGCTCGCCGTGCATATGACGCAGGTCGAGGACTCGGAATTCGATCAACTGGCTCGTCACGGCGTCAACGTCGTGCATTGCCCGGAATCCAACATGAAACTCGCCAGTGGCTCGTGCCCGGTTCAAAAGTTGTGCGACGCGGGCGTCAATGTTGCGCTCGGCACCGACGGTGCCGCCAGTAATAATGACCTGGACATGCTCGCTGAGATGCGTAGCGCGGCACTTTTCGGCAAAATTGTCGCCGCCGACGGCACTGCGGTCCCTGCTGCCAATGTGCTGCGGATGGCGACGCTGAACGGCGCCAATGCGCTTGGCATCGAACATAAGACCGGGTCACTGCAAGTGGGCAAAGCGGCGGACCTGGTGAGCATCGACCTAAGCGGGCTGTCGGTACAACCGGTTTACGACCCGCTATCCCAACTCGTATACAGCGCAACACGCTCGGATGTGGCCAATGTCTGGGTAGCGGGCGAACGACTACTGGCAGACGGCGAATTTACGAAAATTAATAGCGAAGCAATACGGCAACGGTCCCGGCAGTGGGCGGATCGGATCAGCGCGCATAGGGCTCAGGCGGCCGCGCCGGATTGACAGCCGTTGGCCAGCCGATTGCATGAACAGGCCGCTCCAGGCAGGTTAGCCGCGGGTCAACTGCGACCAACGATTCACTATCGTGCAGAATAATTCCGCCGTCACCTGCGCATCGTAGATCGCGGAGTGGGCTTGCTTGCTGTCCCAATCCAGCCCCGCTGCCTGCACCGCTTTCGACAGTACCGTCTGGCCGTACACCAGGCCTGCCAGCGAAGCTGTGTCCAGCGTGGAGAAGGAATGGAAGGGGTTATTTTTAATTTTTGCGCGGCGCGCGGCCGCTTTTACAAACGCGAGATCAAAATGCGCATTGTGTCCAACCATGATGGCGCGAGTACAACCCTGAACGGCCACTTGCTCATGAATTCGTTCGAACACACCGTTAAGTGCTTTGGATTCATCTACGGCGAGGCGAAATGGATGAAACGGGTCGATACCGGTAAATTCCAGTGCACCGGGCTCTAAGTTGGCACCTTCGAAAGGCTTTACGTGAAACGCCTCAGTGGCGACTTGTGACCAAACTCCGGTGACGTCCATGTCCACAAATACTGCTGCGATCTCCAAAAGAGCATCCGTCTGCGGGTTGAAACCTGCGGTCTCCACATCCACCACGACGGGCAAAAATCCCCGGAATCTTCGCGCCAGCAACCCAGCGCTGCGCCCACGGGAATCCACGTCACTATCGGCAGCAGTCATAAGGCACCAGAATACGGAGGCCGACGTGCGTCCGCAAATGTAGCCGAGCCAAACTGTGTAGATGCTTGTCCGCTGGACGAGCCTGGGCTGCCTTGCCCATTTGGGTGTGGCATTGTTGAAAGACTGAGACTGCCCGCCATCTGTCGTGCGCTACCGTTACTCGGTGTATGATCCTCAGGCTGATGTCGAGTTTGATGAACATCTCACCCGTAGACGGTCGTTACGCGGCGAAATGTGAATCGCTGCGACCGATCTTCAGCGAACTGGGTCTGATCAAGCGACGCACGTTGGTCGAGATCCGCTGGTTCGAATTCCTTCATCAAAAACTTCCCGATCTCGCGCCCCTCGATGGCGACGCGTTACAGTTTCTGAATAGCATTGTGGACTCGTTCGATTTGGAAGACGCCGAGCGAATTAAGAGCATTGAGCTCCAGACCAACCATGACATAAAGGCCGTCGAATATTTTCTTCGCGAACGCTTGCACGGCCGCGACCCGTTTGTTGACAGCTTGAGCTTTATCCACTTTGCCTGCACGTCCGAGGATATCAACAACCTAGCTTACGGCCTCATGTTAAGCGACGCTCGAGAGCACGTATTGATACCAAGCCTACAGGCGTTAAGCGCCGCTATGCGCGACCTGGCGCAAGCGTACCGAGAGCAACCGATGCTGGCACGCACGCACGGACAAGCGGCATCGCCCACCACCGTTGGTAAGGAAATTGCGAACGTGGTCTACCGCTTGGATCGGCAGACGGCATTGCTGTCGCAGGTTGGCCTACTGGGCAAAATGAACGGTGCTGTGGGTAATTACAATGCGCATTTTGTAGCTTATCCAGAACTCGATTGGCCTGTGATTGCGCGCGAATTCGTCGAAGGCCTGGGCTTGAATTGGAATCCACTTACAACCCAAATAGAACCGCATGATTATATGGCGGAACTATTTACCACTGTGTGCCGCTGCAATACGATTTTGCTGGATTTCTGTCGCGACATTTGGGGTTACATTGCGCTTGGATATCTTCGCCAACGCGTCGTAAGCGGTGAAACCGGTTCTTCGACTATGCCACACAAGGTCAATCCGATTGATTTTGAAAATGCCGAAGGAAATCTTGGCGTCGCAAACGCTCTTCTTGAGCATCTAAGCCTTAAACTTCCGATTTCCCGCTGGCAACGCGATCTGAGCGACTCCACCAGCTTGCGAAATATCGGGACCGCCTTCGCGCATACAACTTTAGCCTACGACGCCTGCCGGCGCGGTCTGGGAAAGTTAGAGGTCGATTCTGCACGTCTGAACGCTGAACTCCACGGCAATTGGGAGGTGCTCGCCGAGGCCATACAGACTGTTATGCGCCGCTATCGGATCAGTGATTCCTATGAGCAACTTAAAAACTTGACCCATGGCAAGTCAGTCAATCGCGAGACCATAGAAAGCTTCGTCAACAATCTCGATATCCCCGCCGAAGCAAAACAACGCTTACGCGAGCTGACGCCACACGGTTATACCGGCAACGCGGCAACGCAAGTCGAGGTATGGGCAAGCGGCCCGACTGGTTCACAGGGTTAACGCCATGGCGCAAACACCTGAACTGGGGATCACCAACGATCAGATAGTGTTGCAGACCAGTGAGGAGAACCGGCTGGTTGCCCTGGCGCTGGTCGAACAAGCCACTCGCACCCTCGACATAATTTCCAGACAGCTCGATCCGCCGATTTTCGACACGCCGGAGTTTGCCGATGTAGTGCGCGCGCTTGCCGTGCGCAGCCGCCACTCCCGCATCAGAATACTGCTGCTTGATCCGCACAGCGTAGTGACTGGCGGCCACCGGCTGCTAGAGTTGGCTGGGCGCCTAAGCAGCTTCATTGAACTGCGTCAGCCGGGGCTAGATCACGCGGGTTTCAACCAGTCGATCGTGGTCGTGGATAAAACCGGGTTAATACAGCGACAACTCTCCGATCGCTATGAGGGCATGGCAAATTTCAATGATTCACCGCTTGCGGGTGGACTTTCTCGCAGATTTGACGATATTTGGGAACACGGTGTAAGCAATCCGAACTTTCGACGTATGAACCTATGAAACCGGTCAAAGCGCTGCACGCCGCCCTGGGCTTTGGATTGATGGCAATCGCTGCCGCTGAGCCGACACAATTGCAAGTGCTCCAGCTACATCACCGCATGGCTGACGAATTAATTCCAATTATTAAGCCCTTGGCAACGACTACGACAACGATTACGGGAACAGGCGACAAAATCATTGTGCGTGCAAGTCAACGCGACTTTGCTGCCCTCGGCGAAATCATCGCGCAATTGGACCGGCCTCTGCGACGGCTGATGATCACAGTACGGAACGACGTTACGGCACAATCGCAAGGCCGAGAGTACTCGCTGTCAGGGCGCCATCGTGGTTCTAATGCTGAAGTGAGGGTTGCTGATCCGGGGCACAGTCCAGGTTTCGGAGTTACCGTGGGCAGCCCGGACACGCAAGTGCGATACCGCACGTTGCAAACCCGCTCCAACGCCGACGCTAGCAGCGAATATCGCGTGCAGGCGTTAGAGGGCCGCCCCGCATACATCCAGACCGGCACCGCGGTGCCAGTTGCCGAGCAATCATTCACCGGTTCACCGTACGCGACTCATCTGCAGGAAACTGTGCACTATCACGCGTTGAATTCCGGCTTTTATGTGGTACCACGATTAAGCAGCCAACAGGTTACTGTGGAAATTTACCCCTATTCGGCACGCCAGGCTCCCGAGCACGGAGGCGTGTTTGAGCACCAGGATCTGCAGACCACTGCCAGCGGAAAACTCGGCGAATGGATACACTTAGGCGGCGTAGACGAAAACGTGGCACACGACGCAAACGTCGCGTATACGCAAACCAGGCTGCGCGGGCGCGAGTTGCGCGAGGTGTGGGTCCGAGTTGAAGAGCTGTAGTCTGGAATAAGCGTTCGACAGTGCAAGTCTTAATGGACTGTTTTCGCGGACGCGCGGCACTATCAGACTTTCGACTCGACCAACTGCTGGCACGCCTGCGAAGAGGGGTCCCATCGCTCGATACCGCACTTGCGCACTACGTCTACCTTATCGACCAGCGCGGATCACCCACCGCGGCCGAGAAACAGCATTTATTGGCGGTGCTCGGCGATGCGTGCGTCGATGTTTCCGAAGGAGCTGATCCGGATTGCATTGTAATTCCGCGGCTGGGCACAATTTCTCCGTGGGCCAGTAAAGCAACCGATATCACGCACAACTGCGGCCTGGGGTGGGTAAAACGAGTAGAGCGAGGCGTGTACTGGCAGCTTCAAGGCCCGGACGGCACCCCCATTAGCGCCGAGGATATCGCTCGAGCGAAGCCACTACTGCACGATCCCATGACCGAGTCAGTCGTCGCGACGGTAAAGGACGCTGCGAAATTATTTCAGCGCTCCGCGCCCGCGGCGCTGCGCTTCATTGATTTGCTGGGCCAGGGACGTGACGCGCTCGACAGGGCCAACGACGAGATGGGTCTCGCACTTTCCGCTGCCGAGATAGCTTACCTCGACGACAATTTCACCCGCCTGGATCGTAATCCCACGGATGTCGAGATAATGATGTTTGCACAGGCCAATTCCGAACACTGCCGGCACAAGATTTTCAATGCCGAATGGACGGTGGACGGTGTGAAACGTGACTATTCGTTATTCGCAATGATCCGTCAGACCCATGCCGCCAATCCTGGGCGGGTGCTGTCAGCCTACAGTGACAACTCCGCCGTCACCGCCGGCTACGACGCCAGTCGATTTTTTGCCGATCCGCACTCTCGTACCTATCGCTATGTCGCCGAACCGGCGCACTTGTTGGCAAAAGTGGAAACTCATAATCATCCGACCGCCATCTCGCCGTTTGCAGGTGCGGCTACCGGCGCCGGCGGCGAGATCCGCGACGAGGGGGCGACCGGGCGAGGCGCCAAGCCGAAGGCGGGGCTCACAGGCTTTTCCGTCTCGAATCTGCGCATTGCCGGCTACGAGCAACCCTGGGAGCGTGATTTTGGTAAGCCGGCGCGCATTGCATCCGCACTCGACATTATGATCGATGCGCCGCTTGGGGCTGCCGCTTTCAACAATGAATTTGGCCGTCCGGCGCTATGCGGTTACTTTCGGACGTTTGAGGCCGAAGTGAGCTTTGGCACAAAGCGTGAACTGCGCGGTTACCATAAACCCATCATGCTGGCCGGGGGCTATGGCAACATTCGCCCCTCGCACGTGCTCAAGAATGAATTGGCCGTTGGCTCCAAATTGGTGCTCATTGGCGGTCCCGCCATGCTTATCGGTCTTGGTGGCGGTGCGGCATCATCGCTGCGCTCGGGAGACAGTGCCGAAGCTCTTGATTTTGCATCCGTGCAACGCGACAACCCGGAGGTGCAACGGCGTTGTCAGGAGGTATTGGATAGCTGTTGTGCACTCGACGGCCACAACCCAATCGTATCCGTCCACGACGTAGGCGCCGGCGGTTTGTCGAACGCCGTACCGGAGATTCTGCACGCAAGCGGCCGGGGCGGACATGTTCAATTGCGCGCAATTCCCAACGACGAACCTGGCATGTCACCGCTCGAAATCTGGTGCAATGAAGCGCAGGAGCGTTATGTATTGGCGATTGAGGCTGATGACCTGGCACTCTTCGATGCAATTTGCCGGCGTGAACGCTGTCCCTATGCCGTCATCGGTGAAGCAGACGACAGTGGCACGTTGTTGGTTAGCGACGCACTGGCAGCCGAGCACCCGATTAACATGCCAATGCAGGTATTATTCGGAAAATCACCCCGCACCCACATCCAAGCGCAGCACACGCAGACCGCATATCCGACCCTGGACCTGGCTGCGATATCCCCAGCGCAGGCTGCCGCCCGGGTATTGCGGTTTCCTGCGGTCGCGGATAAATCCTTTCTGATCACAATTGGTGATCGATCTGTTACCGGCTTGGTGGCTCGCGACCAGATGGTCGGTCCCTGGCAAGTAGCCGTTGCCGATTGCGCGGTAACAGCCAGTTCGTTTCGCGAAGTCACTGGTGAAGCAATGTCCATCGGTGAACGAGCACCTCTGGCGCTTATAGACAGCCCAGCGGCTGCGCGCATGGCAATCGGCGAGGCACTTACAAACATAGCAGCGGCGCCCATCGCTCAGCTCTCAGACATCATCCTGTCCGCGAATTGGATGGTGGCATGTGGACATGGAGACGAAGACGCCCGACTCTACGATGCCGTAGATGCAATTGGTCGAGAATTCTGTCCGCGCCTCGGATTGGCCATTCCCGTCGGAAAAGACTCGTTATCAATGAAGTCGGTCTGGCACGCGAACGGACAGGAGCGCTCAATGGCGGCACCATTGTCGTTGATAGTGACCGCCTTCGCTCCGGTGCTGGACGTCAGAGCAACGTTGACACCGGAACTCAGGCGCGATGCCGACACCCAGCTGCTACTCATCGATCTCGGCTGCGGCCGCAATCGCCTCGGTGCCTCGGTTTTAGCCCAGGTCTACGATCAGCTCGGGGATGAAGTTCCGGATATCGAAACACCTGAAATGCTGCGGGAATTTTTCCAGATCGTGCAGTCGATGAGCGCAGCCGGATTAATCCTCGCCTATCATGATCGATCCGACGGTGGGCTATTTACATCGCTTTGCGAGATGGCTTTTGCGGCCCGACTTGGTCTGGAAATTCAACTCGATTGTACGAATACTCAGGCGCTTGCCGCATTGTTCAGCGAGGAACTCGGCGCCATCGTGCAGGTACGAAACCGCGACGTTGATGAAATACTGAAACTCTGCTCGCAAACAGGCTTGTCCGCTCATATTCATAGCATCGGTAGACCGACTCAGGAACCCCGCATCGTAATCGAATGCGGGGACACCGTCGTCGTAAACGAAAACCTGGTGACGCTGCGCCGCATTTGGTCGGAAACGAGTTTTCGCATTCAACAATTGCGCGACAACCCCGACTGCGCCGCTGAACAGTTCGATTCGCTGCTAACAACGGATGATCCGGGTTTGCACATCGCCCTCGGGCCGAATTGGAATACACCGGCAACAAAGATCATGGTAACGCGCCCGAAAGTTGCGATCCTCAGGGAACAAGGCGTCAATGGTCATTCCGAGATGGCCGCGGCCTTTGATCACGCCGGTTTTGACGCTATAGACGTACATATGCAAGACCTTGTCGATGGCACAGCGACATTGCAGGCCATGCATGGGCTTGCGGCATGCGGCGGGTTCTCGTACGGGGACGTGTTCGGTGCAGGGCGAGGCTGGGCCAATTCGATCTTACATAATCCGCGGCTGCGTGATGAGTTTTCAAGCTATTTTTCGCGTACCGATACCTTCACATTAGGCGTGTGTAACGGTTGCCAAATGCTCGCGCATTTGCGCGACCTGATTCCCGGCACGGCACTTTGGCCAACGTTCGAACGCAACCGTTCGGAACAATTCGAATCACGTTTGGTGATGGTGGAAATCCTTGCTTCGCGCTCACCGTTGTTTACCGATATGGCCGGTTCACGACTACCCGTCGTAGTTGCCCACGGCGAAGGCCGCGCCTCGTATGAAACTCCGCAACGCGCAGCTCAAGCATTAAGTGATGATGCTGCGGTATTACGTTATGTCGATAATCAAGGGCAGCCGACTCAGTGCTATCCAGCCAATCCGAATGGTTCGATTGCTGCCATAGCAGGTCTCACAACCGACGACGGACGGGTAACAATCATGATGCCGCACCCAGAACGCCTTTTCACCAGTTGGCAATATTCAGCGCTGCCCGCGGACTGGCAGAGTGCGGACGGCCCGTGGTTCAAGATGTTCCGTAACGCCCGAAGTTGGTTGCCCTGAACCGAGCCCAACTGACTACGCCAAAAGTGGAAACGATTAGCTAGCCCGCTGACTTTTCAGGGCAGCCCCGCTACACTGATTCACCGAAAGGGTGTGGCTTGTTCGCACTTCCGAAACGAGGTGGGTCATGGCTGAAGATCGCGTTATCGACGCAGAAGATATTGAATTGTTCCGACGCGAGACCGCGGGCGTAAAACCACTCAAGCAGGACAAAGTCGCCAAGGTAAATTCCGCTCCTCCTCCCGAGCCTGTGCAAAGCTATTGCCATGCAGCTGAGCTCCGAGATGAAATGCTCAACGGAGCGATCGACTATGCGGAAATGGAGACTGGTGAGGATTTGCTGTTCCAGCGTCCTGGTCTGCAACGTAGCGTAGTGCGGCGCCTGCGACGCGGTCAGTTGAGCATTCAGGCAGAGCTTGATCTGCATGGTCTGCGTGTGCCCGCGGCACAACAGGCCGTAGCCGTATTTCTCAAGGGCGCTGCACGCTCGGGCGCGCGCTGTGTTCGTATAATCCACGGCAAAGGGCACGGCTCCCAGGGCCGTGAGCCAGTGCTGAAACGTAAGCTGGGCGCCTGGCTGCAACGACGCGACGATGTGCTCGCCTACTGCTCCGCACGTCCGGTAGACGGTGGTACGGGCGCCGTCTACGTGTTACTGCAGACACGACACAGGTAGCTCCGTCGCGACCTTCAGCCAGTTGCCCAATATTGCACTACCTCCTACTGGCAATCGGGCGTCAAGGCAATATAATTAAGTCAGTGGGGTGCCAAAATCTGCGGGACGGTGAACACCGCCGGTCCATTGTTCCTCGCCGCCGATGCAGCGGTTCGAAAACGCGCAGGTATCCTCTGAGGGTTAAGTCGTGACTAAAGTACTTATCATCGACGATCAGTCCACGAGCCGCATCATCCTCGAAGAACTCATTCACGCAATCGATGATGACATAGCGGTGCAGACGTTCGCGAGTCCGTTAACCGCGCTCGACTGGGCGCGCGCAAACCAGCCCGACCTGATACTGACTGATTACAAAATGCCGAACATGGACGGCATCGAGTTGACCCGCCAACTTCGGCAGCTACCGGGATGCATGGACGTTCCAATCGTCGTCATAACCGTAGTCGATGAAACTGCCGTGCGTTACCGAGCGCTTGAATCCGGAGCGACAGATGTCCTGATCAAGCCGGTGGATCACTACGAATGCCGCGCCCGCTGCCGCAATCTGTTGACCCTGCGCAAACAGGGACAAATTATAAAAGCGCGCGCGCGCTGGCTGGAGAAACAGGTCGCAGATGCAACTCGTCTGCTGCGGACCCGCGAGCAAGAGGCCTTGATCAGGCTGGCCAGGGGCAGTGAGTATCGGGAAGACCCGGCCGGGCAGCGATTCGTCAGGATTGCAAAGTTCGCGCGTTTTATCGCAAGTAAATTCGAACTAACCGAAGATAAGCGTGACACGATCGAATTTGCGGCAATGTTGCATGACGTGGGTAAGGTCGGTATTCCCGACAGCATCATTCTGAAGTCCGGACGGTTGACTGCAGCGGAATTCGCGACCGTTAAAACGCACACAACGCTTGGCCACGAGATCCTCAGCGAAACGACTTCACCCTATCTTAAAGCGGGCGCGCAGATTGCACTATCGCATCACGAACGTTTTGACGGCACGGGTTACCCAAGCGGACTGCACGGCACTGAAATTCCGCTGGCTGCGCGCATCGTGTGCGTGGCAGACGTCTATGATGCGCTAACGTCTACGCGACCTTACGCTGAGCCTTGGTCGATGGATCGCGCGGTTGAATTCTTGAATCATCAAAAAGGTCGTATTTTCGATCCGTCGTGTATCGAAGCATTTAACAGCCAATTGGACCGGATCGCGGCATACGATCAACAGTACCAACTACTCCAGAGGGTCGATTGACCGGTATTTAAAGCTCACGGTTGGCTTATTCGATCAGCACTACTGCCCAAGCGGCAATCCCTTCTTGTCTGCCGGTAAAACCCATGGTTTCCGTGGTCGTTGCTTTGACGCCCACCGAATCTTTTGCAACACCAAGATCCGAGCTCAAAGTATCCCGAATGGAATCGATATGCGGCGCCATTCGAGGCAGCTCCAAGACAACTGTGATATCCACATTGCTCACGTGATAATCCTGAGCAGCTAATAGCTCAACTACGCGACGCAGCAGAATGCGGCTGTCCACTCCGGTCAAATCCGCATCCGTATCAGGGAAGTGTCGACCCATATCACCGAGAGCAGCGGCTCCCAGAAGAGCATCGCATAAAGCATGAATAACTACGTCCCCGTCTGAATGCGCCGCGAGACCCTGGGAATGCGGGATCGCGACTCCGCCGAGCACGAGTTGGCGCCCTTCTGCGAATCTGTGCGCGTCAAATCCGTGTCCGATCCTCACGGGTGCTCCCGGTGTTGTGCCTGCATCAGTAAACTTGCTAGATGACAATCCGCGGGTTCGGTGACCTTTATGTTGTCCGGGTGACCGGCGATTACCAAAGGCATCGCATTAACAAGCTCCATGGCCTGCGCTTCATCGGTTACCATCACACCGCTGGATAGTGCGCTCTCGAGCGCGAGCTTGAGCGCAGCTAAACGGAACATTTGCGGGGTCAAGGCATGCCACAATTTGCTCCGATCTACGGTTTCAACGACCTCGTCTCCGGAGTTGACCCGCTTCATTGTGTCGCGTACCGGAACTCCAAGCACTCCACCCACCAGATGATCTGCGACCCCGCTAATCAAGGCGTCTATATCTTGCGCTCTTAGGCATGGACGGGCGGCGTCGTGCACCAGCACCCAATCCGAAGGTGCTGCCCGGCCGGAAAGCAATTGCAGACCCGCAAGCACTGAGTGGCAGCGCTCGTTCCCACCTGTCGTCGTGTACAGTTCATGTTTCGATTCGAATTTCAGCGTGGACCAATGTGGATCTGCAGCGGCAAGGACAACAACCGTGCCTGCAATCCAACGGTTACCGCTAATGCGTTCTACCGTATGCTGAATGATGGGTTTACCACACAATTGTAGATACTGCTTTGGCACAGCAGCACCCATTCGCTGTCCGCTGCCGGCTGCGGGTATTAGTGCCCAGTAACGCGGGCCGCTCATCTGCTTTCATCTGCGACGGCGTTTCCCCGTGGCGTCGGATCTACAATTTGATAGAAAACCTCAGATTGTTTAACCATTCCCATTTCGCTACGGGCCCGCTCCTCGACAGCTTCCAGGCCCTCTTTGAGATCATCCACCTCTGCATGCAGGGACCGATTTCTCTCAGCTAACTTGTCGTTCTCGAAATGCTGGGCGGCATTACCACGCTGCAGCTCTCGCTCGTCGGATATTCCGCCCGTAGAAATCCATAGGGTGTACTGCAAGGCCGCCAGCAAGGCCACGAGAGCAATTATCAACAGGCGCATCTCAGTATCCCGCCAACTCGCATTTATCCTTACCCAAGGAAATTACACGAACCCGCCCGCAATTTGCATGTCGATTTATCGAAACCGATTCCGGATCCGAACCCGTAGTTGAAATACACGACAAATTATCCGTTTGCGGCCTTCAGATTGTAAAACGCATCGCGGCCCGCATAGCGCGCGGAATCGCCAAGCTCCTCTTCGATCAGCAACAATCTGTTGTACTTTGCGACTCGGTCTGAACGCGACATGGAGCCAGTCTTGATTTGTCCACATGACGTCGCAACTGCAAGATCGGCGATGGTGGTGTCTTCTGTTTCACCGGATCGATGGGATACGACTGCCGTATAGTTTGCGTTCCGTGCCATTGCAATAGCCGCCAATGTCTCGCTCAAAGTGCCAATCTGATTGACCTTAATTAGTATCGAGTTAGCAATTTTGCGATCGATCCCTGTTTGCAGAATCTCGGTGTTGGTCACGAATAGATCATCGCCCACCAATTGCACCCGATGACCGAGTTGCTGCGTAAGTGTGCTCCACCCGTCCCAATCGTCTTCAGCCATACCGTCCTCAATAGTCAAAATGGGATACGCATTGACCCAGGATTCGAGCAGGGAGATAAATTCGTCCGCGGCCAAGGAACGATTTTCAGAAGCCAAGACATAGCGTCCCTCGCGATAAAACTCGGAACTGGCAACGTCAAGGCCTAAATACATGTCCTTGCCCGCCTCGAAACCAGCTTGTCCGATCGCGGTCAATATCATTTCAACAGCCGCCTCGTTAGAGGGAAGGTCGGGTGCAAACCCTCCTTCGTCGCCAACAGAGGTATTTAAACCGTGTGCACGCAATACCGCCTTGAGCGCATGAAAGACTTCGGTGCCGTAACGCACTGCTTCGCTGAAGCTAGCCGCACCGACAGGCAAAATCATGAATTCCTGGAAATCCACACTGTTATCCGCGTGCGCACCGCCGTTAATGATATTCATCATCGGCACCGGTAATTGGTAGCGCTCCGCACCTTCAGCCAGGTGTATATACAGCGGGCGGCGAGCGGAGTTTGCGGCTGCACGGGCCGCCGCGAGTGACACCGCTAGCAGCGCATTCGCACCTAAGCGGCCCTTATTGTGCGTTCCATCCAGTGCCACCAACTGCTGATCGAGCTGCCGCTGATCGGTGAGGTCGGCGCCAATCAGCGCGTTGGCGATCTCGCCATTTATGTGACTAACAGCTTTACGCACCCCTTTGCCGCCGTACCGTTGGGGATCGCCATCGCGCAATTCAATTGCTTCGCGTGCGCCAGTGGAAGCCCCCGAGGGCACGGACGCGGTCCCTACTTCCCCGGTATCCGTCCGAACATCCGCTTGCACAGTCGGGTTGCCTCGCGAATCGATAATTTCGCGCCCCCGTATCGCCGAAATTGTCGTCATCCGTGTCCCACTTTCTGAATTCGGTACAGCATTACAAGCGAGGTTTTACGGCATCGTCTATGCACTTCAGCGATTCGAGCAATGCGCGCATGTCCGCCAGTGGCCACGCATTCGGCCCATCGCTCAGTGCATTGTCCGGATCAGGATGGGTTTCCATGAAAACACCGGACACGCCTACGGCCACCGCCGCGCGCGCCAGTGCCGGGACAAACTCACGCTGACCACCAGAACTTTGCCCCTGGCCACCTGGAACCTGCACGGAATGCGTTGCGTCGAACACCACCGGACACCCCGTATCGCGCATAACAACCAGCGAGCGCATATCCGACACTAGATAGTTGTAACCGAAAGACGAGCCGCGTTCGCACACCATGATCTGGCTGTTACCCACCGCACGTGCTTTATCGACGACATGCGTCATGTCCCAGGGAGCTAGAAATTGAGCTTTCTTTATGTTCACCGGCAGGCCTTGGCGTGCGACGTTCTGGATGAAATCTGTTTGGCGACACAAAAAAGCCGGTGTTTGTAATACATCGACAACCTCGGCAACTTCATCCAACGGCGTGTCCTCGTGCACATCAGTTAGCACGGCCACGCCCAACTCATGCTTCATCTTTTGCAGGATCTTCAAACCTTCAGCGATGCCGGGCCCACGGAAGCTTTCGTGTGAAGTTCTATTAGCCTTGTCGAATGATGATTTGAAGATAAAAGGGATTTCCAACTCGCTGGTCAGCTCTTTGAGCTCAGCGGCCACATCCATCACCAATGCCTCGCTTTCGATGACACACGGCCCAGCGATAAGAAACAGTTGCCGATCGATGCCGACTTCGAAATTACCCAGCTGCATTTTTCAATTTCAACTGGTTTTCGTTCTGGTAACGCAGTGCCGCTTTCACAAAACTGGCGAATAATGGATGACCATCTCTTGGCGTGGACGTGAATTCCGGGTGGAATTGGCAACCGACGAACCAGGGATGGTCAGCAAGCTCGATGATTTCAACTAGCGCACCATCTTCCGAGCGACCCGCAATCTTCAATCCACAGTCCACCAACACTTTTTCATAGCGATTGTTGAATTCATATCGATGCCGATGACGCTCCACTATAGTCTCGGAATCATAGACCGCGCCGACAATACTGTCAGGTTCCAACCGACAACGTTGCGCACCCAGGCGCATGGTGCCACCCATGTCGGAGCGTTCGTCGCGTTGTTCCAATCGACCATCGGCTTGCATCCATTCGGTGATCAATGCAATCACCGGATCAGGTGTCGCGGGAACAAACTCCGTGCTGTAGGCTTCGGACAGCCCTGCCCGGTTGCGTGCGAACTCAATAACGGCGACCTGCATACCAAGGCAAATTCCCAAATACGGCACGCGACGCTCGCGGGCGAACTGTGCAGCCTGAATTTTCCCGTCTATCCCGCGCTCGCCAAATCCTCCTGGAACAAGTATTGCGTCGGCACCTTCCAGACAAACCGTGCCGTCGCGTTCGATACTCTCCGAGTCAACATAACTGATGGAGATTTTGGTCCGCGTGTGTATTCCGGCATGGCTCAGCGCTTCGGACAAGGACTTGTAAGAATCGGTTAAATCCACGTATTTGCCGACCATCGCGACGTTGACTTCGGCCTCTGGATGGTCGAGCGCCTCGACTACGCGGTCCCAATCGCTCAGGTCCGCCTCAGCAACCGATTCAATGCCGAGTTTCTCCACTGCGATCTCATCCAGACCTTGCGCATGAAACAAGGAGGGAATTTTATAAATGCTGTCGGCATCAATAGCCGATATTACGGCTCTTTCTTCAACATTGGTAAACAGCGCAATCTTGCGACGCTCCGCATCAGGCAGTGGACGATCAGCCCTGCACAACAAAATATCGGGTTGAATCCCTATGGACCGCATTTCTTTGACTGAGTGTTGCGTCGGTTTTGTTTTCATCTCACCGGCAGAAGCGATGAATGGCACCAGCGTGAGGTGAATAAATAAAGCGCGTTTCGGACCAAATTCAATGCGCATTTGGCGAATTGCCTCAAGAAAAGGCAAGGATTCAATGTCACCGACCGTGCCTCCGATCTCGACCATGGCGATGTCTGCATCACCGGCGCCCGCAATTATGCAGCGCTTAATCTCGTCGGTAACATGCGGGATAACCTGCACCGTACCGCCCAGATAATCTCCGCGCCGCTCCATGCGAATTACGTTTTCGTATATCCGCCCGGTCGTAAAGTTGGAATGCCTGCCAGTGCGGCAGCGCACGAAGCGTTCGTAATGGCCTAAGTCGAGATCGGTTTCTGCGCCGTCGTGAGTAACAAAAACCTCGCCGTGTTGGAACGGACTCATCGTTCCAGGATCGACGTTGATGTAGGGATCCAGCTTCAACATGCTGACGGTCAAACCCCGAGATTCCATCAGCGCGCCTAACGACGCCGAAGAAATCCCTTTACCGAGCGACGAGACGACACCGCCAGTGACGAAAATAAAGCGGGTCAATGCATTAGCCTGCAGGTCGGCCATCAGGGAAAACCAGCCCGTTGTGTCATCAGGGGTCCAATCTCAGCGGAAGGCGCCTGGCGCAACCGTTGCCGGCTTCTCCTGGAGGTGAAACTAGAGCGCTTGTGCCGCATAGGATCTTGACTGGGCAAGCTACCAGAACGCGTGTGATTTCTCAATGACAGGCTGCCTGGTTAGCGCGCATATTGCATAAAGGACTTCGGATGATGCGCACCTGAGCAAGCCAGCGCCGAAGTCCTTCATGCAATATGCGCGCTAACCAGGCAGCCTGTCAGACACCAGAGCGGATTTGATAAGCTCCTTCAATGTCTTGCCGCAATACCACGCCGAAAATTCGCAAGCTCATTGGCGCGATTGGTCGGGCCACATACAGCGCTTCGGATTCATCTTTGTCCATCGCAATTAGCGCCTGTTGCAGCGTGGCTTGTGGGTGAACAATGCTCATTTGCCGGCGATTAGCGGGAATTGCGAGCAAATCAATGTCCGTGTCCGTTTCGGCTTCCAGATAACGCGCCAATTGGGTCGCCGGCAGGAGCAACTTGGAGTTTTCCTGCTCAATGACAATCCATTGCGGCCTCTCGCGCAGCAATTCTTCGGCCTCCTCGCGATTAACGGAAGGCGCGCTGGTACGAAAGCTCCTGGACATTACCGATGCGACGCCCTGTCGCCGGAGCGATTGGGCAACCGGGTCATTGGCATAGTCCAGTCCGAGTTCGCGCATTTGTGAGAGGAATACGGATTCGCTGCTGAACAAATTACGCGCCGCGAGATTCGCGCTGACGATCGCCAACATGCCGGGGAGAATGATGTTCGGATTGCCGGTAAGCTCAAGCAGCGCAAGTAATGCGGCCAGCGGTGCTTGTAATGTGGCTCCCATCATTGCTCCCATACCAAGCATGGCATACAAGCCGGAATGCGACGTGTGCGCGGGCATGGAGTTTACCAACATGCCGATTGCGCCGCCGGCGCTGGCACCGATCACCAATGTCGGCCCGATAAGTCCTCCCGGCATATTTAATCCAACGCATAAAGCCGTGGCAAACAGCTTAAAGACGACGATCGCACACAACGTCGTCCAACCGAAATCGCCGATAAGCGTTGCGTCGACCGTGTCGTAACCGATGCCCATAATCTCAGGTACCACCATGGCGCAGAAACCGACACCGACTCCGGCGACGATCACACGCTCCCACAGCTGAAATTCCAAGCCGAGGTGGGTAATCCATCGCAGCGTTCGGATCAGCGCAGCCGCCAATACGCCGATCAAAATACCCATCACAATGATGCAACCCAATTCCCAAAGATTCGCCAGATCGAGTTGCGGAACTAGAAAAGCCGGGGAAGATCCGAACACCATGCGATTCAAAGTCGTCGCCGCCACCGCTGCCAGGATAACCGGCGTAAAGGTCGCAATTGTGTATTCCATCATGACGACTTCCATCGCGAACACGACGCCCGCAAGCGGCGTATTGAATGAAGCTGCAATGGCAGCCGCAGTGCCGCATGCAACCAGCGTACGAATACTGTTGTTGGGCAGATGCAGACGCTGCCCCAACAAACTCGCGGCCGCGGCGCCGAGATGAATGCACGGTCCTTCGCGACCAACTGATTGACCGCTAATCAATGCAAGTGCACCACCGAAAAATTGCGCACAAGCATTGCGCAACGGCAAATGTCCTTCGAAGAACGCCAAACGTTCCATGACGTGAATAACGCCTAGGCGCATAGGTCCGCGGGCAAACAACACTAATGTGATAGCAATCGCACAGCCGCCTAGACTGGGAAGCAGCAAGCGCCACGTGAGATCCAGTTCTTCGTAATTCTCGGTGCCTCCAACAGGCAGGATTCCTGATTGACCCAATTCAACGAATAATCGAAACGCTACGATCACTGCGCCAGCGGCGATGCCGCTGAGCAATCCCAACATTGGTAGGGCCAAACCGGGCGACAGTCCGGCCAATTGCACACGCATGCGATCGAGGCGTTCGATCCATTTTGGATTACGCAATTTTTCCATCAGATTTGCCAGGCGCAGTTGAATTGTCTTCAGCATTATCCCAATCCGCCGGGCAAAATTGTCCGCAATGAACTGTTTTCTGTGCGCCGATGCGGCACCGCGATGACTCTCAAACGACTTGGTCCGGGGGCGTCCCGCCGGCGAAGAAAACGTCGAGGTTTTTCACCACGCACATGCCCATTGCAACGCGGGTTTCGCGCGTGGCGCTTCCCAAATGCGGTAACAAAACAACGTTGTCCATGGCGCTAAGTGCTTCTTCTACGTTCGGTTCATGTGCAAAAACGTCCAACCCGGCGGCAGCTATAGTCTGTGTCCGCAGAGCATCTACCAATGCTTTTTCATCGAGCACATCGCCTCGTGCTGTATTAATCAGTATGGCGTGCGAGCGCATCTGCCTCAAACGCCCAGCGTCGATCAGGTGGCGTGATGCCGGACCACCGGGACAGTGCAGCGACACAAAGTCGGATTGACCGAGCAGCTGCTCGAGGCTCGCGCATCGCCTTGCTATGTCTGATGTGACGGTCGAACCGACCCGGTTATAGTACAAAACCTGCATGTCAAACCCATAATGGGCTCGCGCCGCGACAGCGGCGCCAATGCGGCCGAGCCCAACAATACCGAGCGTCTTACCTGAAACCTGCGTGCCCAGCATCGACGTTGGTCGCCAGCCCGACCACGTTCCAGAGCGGGCCATACGTTCGCCCTCGCCGGCGCGCCGCGCGGTCATCAACAGTAACAACATCGCAAGATCAGCGGTGCAGTTAGTTAGTACGTCCGGCGTATTGGTTACGGTGAGGCCCAGAGACCGCGCGGCAACCATATGGATGTGGTTAAAACCCACACCGAAGTTCCCGATTATCCGTGCGCGAGGCGATTCGACATCGAGTACCGTTTGATTAATGTCGTCAGTGACAGTGGAGCACAACGCGTCGGCGTGCTGAAGTGCGCCACGCAAAGCGTCCTTATCCATAGGCGTATCGGTGTCATTCAAAACCGCGTCGTAGCGTTGCACGAGAATAGCTTCAACCTCGGCGGGCCACGCTCTAGTGACAATTATTTTGGGCTTAGTCATACGAAAGCTGCTTAACCTATGCCGCCGTTAGGCGTGCCAATTAGGCATCGACTGAGCGGGCAATGGGTTTATGGGTGATTCTTACCAGCCAGACCACGTGCCAAATCCTGTTTCAGATCTTCGATATTCTCTAGACCGACCGACAAGCGAATCAGGCCCGGCGTTATTCCCGATTGTTGCCGTGCGCGTTCCTCGATTCGACCGTGTGTTGTCGTCGCGGGGTGGGTAATCGTGCTCTTGGTATCTCCAAGATTTGCAGTAATCGAGAAGATTTTCGTTGCATCGATCACTTGCCATGCTCTGTGTTGACCGCCTTCAACCTCGAATGAAAGCACCCCGCCGAAATCCGACTGCTGCTGCACAGCCAAAGCGTGCTGAGGATGAGACTCAAGACCGGGATGAAAAACGCGCACCACACCCGGCTGCGCGCTCAACCACTTCGCAAGCTCCAATGCGGTTCTTGAATGGGCGGTCATGCGTAGGCTCAATGTCTCCAAGCCCTTCAAAAAAACCCATGCATTAAACGGACTCATGGTCGGGCCCGCACTGCGGAGAAAGCCAAAAATATCGGTACTCAGGACCGCGTCGCGGCCGACGATGGCGCCACCCACGCACCTGCCCTGTCCGTCTAAATACTTTGTGGCGGAATGGATAACGATATCCGCACCGAGCGAGATCGGGCGTTGCAGCGCTGGCGTACAAAAACAGTTGTCGACGACCAACAAACACGAGTGTGCTTGGGCTAGGGTCGCCAGGCGACGAATGTCAGCGATCTCCGTTAATGGGTTCGAAGGCGTTTCGAGAAACAACATGCGAGTTGTATCTGTTATTGAGTTTTCCCACTGTTCGTACTCGGTCAGACCTACGAACGTAGTGGTTACACCGAATCGCGATAGCACGTTGCCGAAAAGGTTCACGGTGGTGCCGAAGATACTGCGCGAGGCGACGATATGATCACCCGCCCGAAGTAGTGCCATCACAGTGCTCAAGATCGCGCTCATCCCCGAGGCAGTGGCGACGCAACGTTCGCCGCCTTCCAAGGATGCCAGGCGTTCCTCGAAGTTACGTACGGTGGGATTGGTAAATCTCGAATAAATATTACCGGGTTCGTCACCCGCAAATCGAGCCGCTGCCTGGGCTGCGTCTTTGAAGGTAAAGCTGGACGTCAAAAACAGCGCTTCGCTGTTTTCCTGTTCCGCGGTTTGAACTTGTCCAATGCGAACCGCGAGAGTGTCAGCGCCATACCCGTGCGAGTTGTTGCTCATTTTGCCTCCACGGCAGTCGCATAGCGGTTGGAGCGCAAATTGAGGGCCAAAAAAAACCTGCTTCCAGCGATCGCCGAAGCAGGTTCGGTTCGCTTTAGCTGTTTTTCTATAGCGCCCGCAAGCTGACTTCAAATCGGCGCGACTGCATTACTCGATCCAGGCTAGAGCATGGTTTGTTGTCTGTCAACTACCCAGAGAAATATCGTTTAGGTTATCCACGGCTGCATTGCGACGCGCCTTTGCCCCATCGGATCGGATTTTCTCAAGGTGCTTCAGATAACCCACGCTGACGTCGCCAGTCACATAATTGCCGTCGAAACAGGAGCAATCGAATTGCGTGATTTCGGGATTTCCCTGTGACGCTGCCTCGATTAACGATTCTAAATCCTGATAAATCAACCAATCCGCTCCGATCAATTCGCACACCTGGTCAACAGTACGTTTGTGCGCGATGAGTTCTTTACGACTGGGCATGTCAATGCCGTATACATTCGGATAACTCACCGGGGGCGCCGCCGAGGCGAAATACACTTTATTGGCACCCGCATCTCGGGCCATTTGTACAATTTGACTGGAGGTAGTTCCCCTGACAATCGAATCGTCCACCAGTAAAACATTTTTGTTTTTGAATTCGAGTTCGATCGTATGCAATTTCTGCCGCACTGATTTATGTCGCATCCGCTGGCCGGGCATAATAAACGTTCTCGGAATATAGCGATTCTTGATGAAGCCCTCTCGATACTTCAGTCCCAATGCGTTCGCAAGTTCCAAGGCCGAACTACGCGCCGTGTCCGGAATTGGAATTACCACATCAATGTCGTGGTCCGGACGCAGCCGTTGGATTTTGGCCGCCAGTTTTTCCCCTAAACGCATGCGCGCCTTGTGCACGGAAATCCCATCGATAATTGAGTCCGGGCGTGCCAGGTAGACATGCTCGAAGATGCACGGCGTGAGGGTTGCACCGGGAACGCACTCGCGAGTATACAAAACACTATCGGCACTGATGAATACAACTTCACCAGCCTTCACATCGCGGACCACCTGAAAGCCCAGCATGTCTATTGCGACGCTCTCCGAGGCGATAACATATTCAGGACCGAGCTCAGTCTGGCGTTTACCGAAGATTAGCGGCCGAATACCGTGTGGATCACGAAAACCTATTATGCCGACCCCGGTTATCATAGCTACTGCTGCGTAGCCGCCCTTGCAGCGCTCGTGAACGCGCGTTACAGCCGCAAAAATGTCTTCAGCGCCAATCCTCAATTTTCCCAACCGATGTAGCTCGTGAGCAAAAACGTTAAGCAGGATCTCGGAATCCGAACTGGTATTGATATGGCGTAGTTCGTCACGAAACAAATCACGCTTTAACTCATCCGCATTGGTCAAATTACCGTTATGTGCGAGGGTAATTCCATAGGGAGAGTTGACGTAGAAAGGTTGAGCCTCTGCCGACGATGAATTACCCGCCGTAGGGTAACGGACGTGGCCAATGCCCATCTTGCCACGCAGATTCATCATGTGCCGCGCCTCAAACGCGTCCCTCACTAACCCGCTCTGCTTGCGCAAATACACGTGTCCTTTCTTGTACGTCGCGATCCCGGCCGCATCCTGACCGCGATGCTGCAGCACCGTCAATCCATCATAAATTGCCTGGTTTACCCGGCTTTTTGCGACAATCCCGATTACTCCACACATAAGATTTCGGCCTCTACTCAGCGTGCAGGATAACTGAAATATTTGGCGACATCCTCCGGTATATAAGTCACGACCCACAAAGCCGCGGATTCGAAATGCGCCAAAAACATGGATCCCAGCCACCATGGATCTTCGGGCAGGGGCGTCAATCCTGCCAGCACAACTAACACCAGCACGATCGCAATTCCTCTCGCAGTCCCGAACAATGAGCCCAAGGCGCGGTCGGTACCGGTTAAACCGGTTTTGATGACCAGCTTACCAATGAGGAAATTAACAATCCCGGTTATTAGCAGCGTACCGACAAAAAGTACCAGAAAAGCAACGGTCAGCCGGCCAGAAGGAATGCTGATTTGACTCTGGAACAAATTGGCGAGACTGTGCGAGAACGTCAGTGCCACCCACAGGGCCGCGACCCAGGACAGCAACGACAATACCTCGCGTATCAGTCCTCGAATAAGACTGATCACTGCGGAAATCGCAATGATGGTCAGTATGGCGACGTCAATCCACAGCACAATAAGCCAGTTCCGATTTTAGAAAACATCGCATCCTGTCGATCCATGAAACGCTCATGGATAACGAACCACCATGCCCTGAAGTTTTACTTCCGCGTCGAGTTTATCGCGTAAAGCCTCAGCATCTGCGCGCAACAATTCCGGCCCCACGCGGACCCGGTATACATAACCTTCCTCGCCCAGGACCTTTTCCACAAAGGCGCTGTAGCCCGAGGATTTCAACCGGGTTTCCAACGACGAGGCGTTGGCACTGCTTGCAAAACTGGCTAGTTGTATCACCCAGGCGGTGACACCGACCCTGGGACCTGCCGCGTCGTCGGCATTCTGCACCAACACCCCATCGTGCTTTTCCGCGCTTGGCGTGACGGCGATGGAATCAGACGTTAACGGCGCATCCAAGTTTTCCACGTCCAGCGGGATTATCCGCGAACTAAATCCGGAGTCGGGTCGCTGTGGAATATTTGTCTCATCGATTGCGGGATCGTTGATTTCGGAATCGTCAAGCAGCATAGGAATAAAAATTACCGCTATTGCAACGAGCACGGCGGCACCTACCAACCGCTGTTTCAGTAGATCATCCACCGGCGCGGACCATATTGTCAGTACGATCAAGGACGTCCATGGCAACCCCGACGCTCAGAAACGAGCCGAATACGAACACACGATCGCCGGGGTGCGCCGCCGCGCGGGCAGCTAAAAACGCATCGGTAACCGAATTAAAAGCAAGCGTCGCGGTGCGGTCAGGTAATGATTGCAGCGCCATCACCAACTGGCTGACTGAAGCGCTACGCGCCGAACGTAAGCCGCCAAGGTACCAGCGCTCGGCAAGTCCGCTGAGCGGCGCAAGAACTTCAGATAAGTCTTTATCTCTCAGCATACCGACGACCGCATGGGTTCTACGGCTGCGGCCCAGCGCACGCAAGTTTTGCGCGAGCTTTAGTGCGGCCTGAGGATTGTGAGCGACATCGAGAATGTACTGTATCGGACCATCGATGACGTCAAAGCGCCCGCGCAGGGTCACTGCCTTTAGCCCCTGATTGACTGAACCGATGTCTACTGGGTAACGCTTAGAAATTAACCGCAACACTGTCAGCACGGCGGCCGCATTTTCAACCTGATAATCACCGACGAGATTCGGTCGTGACAGATCGGTCCATTTACTGCGTTCGTAGCACCATGACCAACTCGCCTCTCCCAGTTCAAAACGGAAATCGCGTTGCGCCACCAGTAGATTTGTATCCAGCTGGCCGGCTACATCCAACAGAGATTGAGGCGGGTCCGGATCAACACACACGGCCGGCCGTCCGCGGCGCAGAATACCCGCTTTTTCGCGTGCTATCGATTGGCGGTCAGGGCCCAGCCATTCCACGTGGTCGATGCTGATAGTCGTTATCAGCGCGACGTCGGCATCGATGATATTGACCGCATCCAAACGCCCCCCCAGTCCGACCTCTAAAATCCCAATATCCAGGCTCGCACTTTGGAACAGATCGAGTGCCGCGAGGGTTCCGAATTCGAAATAGGTGAGCGATGTGCTGCCGCGCGCCCGCTCAATACGGGTGAACGCCGCACACAATTCGGCATCGCCGACGGGATTCTCGTCGATCTGGATCCGTTCGTTGTATTCGCGTAAATGTGGCGATGAATAGACCCCCACCCGATATCCTGCTGCCCGCAATATCGACCCCAGCATCGCCACGCATGAACCTTTACCGTTGGTTCCTGCTACGCTCAACACTAAATAGGGTGGCCGTAATACGCCCATGCGGGCCGCAACCGAACGACAGCGTTCCAACCCTAGTTCGATCTCCTGCGTGTGCAAGGATTCTTGCCACGCAAGCCAACCGCTCAGTTGCCAGGCTGTCGTGTCGATTGGCGTTGATGCGCTCGCGCTGTTCGCCGTCAGAGTCACTGCGTCTGCGAAGCCATCAACGAAGGTCGTTCGGAGCCCTGTGTGAGAGTCGTCAGCAACGACGCGACGCGATCGCGCATTTGGCCACGTTCCACGATCATGTCAATTGCCCCATGCTCTAGCAGAAACTCGCTTCGCTGAAATCCTTCAGGTAACACCTGGTGGACCGTTTGTTCGATGACGCGTGGGCCGGCAAAGCCGATTAACGCATTTGGTTCGGCGATATTGATATCCCCCAACATCGCCAGACTCGCGGATACACCGCCCATCGTCGGGTCGGTCATTATCGAGATGTAAGGAATCCTCGCCGCCCGCAGCTTGGCGATCGCCGCACTCGTTTTGGCCATTTGCATGAGAGAGACCAACGCCTCTTGCATACGTGCTCCGCCGCTCGCGGAAAAACACAGCATTGGACTACGGTTCTCCAAACTAACGTTCGCTGCGCGAACAAAGCGCTCGCCCACGACCGACCCCATCGAGCCCCCCATGAACTCGAACTCGAACGCGCACGCAACTACCGGCATGGATTTAAGGGCGCCGCTCACCGCAACCAGCGCATCGGTCTCACCGGTGAGCTTGGCGGCTTCACTGAGTCTTTCCTTGTAGCGACGTTTGTCCCGGAACTTGAGAAAGTCGGTCGGACGTAACTCGCTAGCGATATCCGTACGAGGTTCGGGATCGAGAAACGAGTCGAGGCGCCTGCGCGCATTGATGCGCATGTGATGGCCACACTTCAGACACACTTCCAGGCTGCGTTCCAGTTCAGCACGATATAACACCGCCTTGCAATGCTGACAGCTCGTCCACAGGCCCTCCGGCACAGATCGCTTGGCGGTGCCGTTCGTACGGATCCGAGATGGTAGTAGCTTTTTAAACCAATTCATCGGTGTGTTCTACGCTTCGTCAACCGGAGAAATATCAACGAATCTGCAGCCAGGTGCGCCGGCCTGTAGGTCATGATCATACCTCAAAACAGTACCACCGGTGGGCAGGAAACTTTGTACGGATTAAATTTGACTGTCGAATGTGCAGTCCCACTTAACCGCCTGCGGTAGTTCAAATTCCGGCGGGTAGCTAACTGCCATTAGATAAAGTCCATGCGCCGGTGCCGTGACACCACCGCTGGTTCGGTCCCGGGAATCCAATACCTGGCGTGCCCAATCGCACTGCGCCTTGCCACTGCCAATTGCTACTAACACACCCGCTATGTTGCGAACCATGTGCTGCAAAAACGCGTTTGCCTCTACTTCAATCAGGATGAGTTGCCCACGTCGCAATATTTCCAGGCGTTTTATCGTTCGCATCGGGCTTTTCGCCTGGCATCCCTGGGCACGAAACGCCGAAAAGTCGTGTTCACCCACGAGACATGCGGCGGCGCGACGCATCGCGATTGTATCCAACGGTCGATGCTCCCAGGTAGCTAGACGATCAAAAACGGCGGAGGGCGAGCTACGGTTGAGAATGACATATCGGTAGCTCCGCGCAGTTGCGGAAAAGCGCGCGTGAAATTGTTCGGTCACGGGAACGGCCCAGTGGACACTCACGTCATCCGGCAGATGAGAATTTGCGCCCAGCACCCACGAACGTGAGCTGCGTTGCGCTTGCGTATCGACATGAATTACTTGACCAAAAGCATGAACCCCCGCGTCGGTGCGTCCGGCGCACTGAACCCTAAGCGGCTCATCTGCTACGTGCGACAGGGCATCTTCAACGCATGTCTGTACGGTACGGGTCTGATTTTGTGACTGCCAACCGGCAAAGTTACGACCGTCGTACTCGATTCCCAACGCGATTCGCATGCCCAACCGTAGGCCTAAATGACGCCAGGGGTAATTAAGGGGATTGAAGGCAGGGCCGCGGTATCGGCACGCCAACCGTCATTGCTCAAAAATTGAATCAGTCTGTTTGACTGCTCAACTGTTGAGCTTCCAGTTTTTGCTCGTCGGTGCCTTCTGCAGCCACCTCATCCAAGATTGCACGGGCGCCGTCTTTATCGCCAAGTTCGATGTACGCCTTCGCCAGGTTGAGTTTGGTGTCGACCTCGTCAGCATCGGACTGCTCCGCGTTAGCAGAGCGCGGCATCGCAATAGTCCGTTCTGCCGCTGGTGTTTCATCCAGCGCATCCGCTTCCAGCTCTACGGTATCCAGCCCACTGGCGCCCGACGCTTCGTCGTCTTCAATTTGCAGGTCCAGATCAAGCCCACCGCCAGACTCATCGGCACTATCGAGTTCAAGCTCTAATTCACCGCTGTCGCTATCGAGTTCCAGCGACAGCTCATCGCCATCCGCATCACTGGTATCTAATTCCAGATCGCCGCTGCTGGCGTCGTCCAGGTCCAGAGTCAAGCCCATACCAGATACCGTGTCTTCCAGCGACTGGGTTAGCGCATCCAGAGATGGCGCATCACTCGCCGGCGACTCGCCCAGTTCGTCGAGTGAGATTTCTGCGCTCTCCTCTGCTTCTTCGCCACCGGACAGGTCCAGCGACAGGTCGGCAGCAGACAACTCATCGTCGTCGGCGTCATCAGCATCCCCAGGGAAATCGAGGACAATTTCTTCCTCGGCCTGTACCGGCTCGGGTATTACAACCTGTACTGTTTCGATGAATAACTCGGTCGCATCCTCTTCATCCGCGTCTTCTTCCTGGTCCGCATTGGTATCTTCAGGCGCGGTCTCACTCGACTCCCGTGGCGCGTCAACCGCGTCCGAGAGATCCATACTCAAATCACCGGTATCAAATTCCAGCACGTTATCGTCGGTTTCCAGCTCAGAATCCAGCACCAGAGGTTCGTCTATACCAAGAGGTTCTAGTTCTGGTTCCGCACCGCCGCTAATGTCGAATTCCAGGGCGTTACCGCTCGCGCTTTCGTCGTCGTCTAGCGAGATCTCTCCACTGGTTAAGTCGAATTCCGTTGCGGCATCTTCCTGGACGCCTTCAGAACTTTCCGCTGCAACGCTGCCTGGAACTGTAACATTCAGCAGATCAGGGTGGTCAAGGGTAGATATGCTGCCTGTGGCTGTTACGTCCAGCGGATCTTCAGAGATCGGCTCGGCAGGAGCCGGCGTCAAATCTGCCTCGCCAGCGGTCAGATCGAACACGTCACTCGATTCCTCCGGTTCCTCGGCACTGGTAATATCGAGCAATCCACCATCGTCGTCACCAGAGGTGATGTCCAACACACCCTCTTCGGCGTCGGCACCGCTGGCCGTGGCTGTCAGATCGAGAATATCCTCATCGGCATCGGACATACCCAAATCAAGGTCCACACCACCGAGGTCCACGCCTTCGGGCTTAATGGTAACGGTCTGGGCGCCTGCTGGTTCAATCGGAAGTTCTGCGGTGATGTCGACGAATTCTTTAGCTGCGTCAGCACTGGGCGCTTCAGCTTCTTCGACCGCCCCGGCTTCGAAAAGTGCGCGCTCAGGCGACATTTCCTGCCACATCGCGACCGCATTGTCCCAAAGCTCGCCGGCGCCGCCGACAGCATCATTTAATTCCCGGGCCGTATTTTCATACGCCGCCTTGTTGTTGGAGGAGTAGTACACCTCCAGCAGACGTAACTTGAATTGGTGGTTATCAGGCTCATCAGCGATGGCTTTCTTGACCAATTCCTCAGCCTGGTCGAAACGCTCGTAGGCCAGGTAGACGTTGACCTCGGCAAGCGGGTCCTCTTCGGGTTGCGCTGGGGGTTGGGGTTCCGGTTCGGGTTCAAGCGCGGTCGGCTCATCCTCGGCTTCCGCGGCCGGCCCATCTGGTGCCACAATCTGGGTTTTGTCTTCGAGTTCGTCGTCGTCGTCGTCTTGCGCACCCTCACCACCGACGATTGTGGGGTCCGCCTCGTCGGGGAGTTCGGTTACTGCTTCGAGATCGGTTCCGGATTCGATCGCGTCTTCAACTGCCGCAACTCTGACTGGCTCACTATCAAATTCAGAACCCTGACCGCGTACCACTCGCATCACGAAAAAGCCGATCAAGATAAATATGAATACGATAATGCCGATAAGCGTGAGCGCCCCACCCGGGATCTTTGCTAATAGCGATTCGGGTACGATGCCGCCGAGCGCGCTGTTCAATTTGGCGACCAAACCCGGTGTCTGAGGTTGAGGGGCTACTTCATCCGCAAGCGCCGGTGCCTGCTCCAGCTCGAGATCCAGAGTGATCTCGTCCTTATCCGTTACACTGTCGTCAAATGCTTCGTCATCCGCATCGTCCGCTGAAATAATTGGTTCATCAATCGGCTCGTCAACAGGTTCAGCAATCTCGTCAGTCGTATCAGCAAACTCGCCATCGGCAAGTTGCTCTTGCAACGCGGCCAATTCCTGTTCACGAACGTTGATCAAGCGCTCTAAAGTAGAAATGAGCTCGTCCGCCTCACCCAACTCATCGCGCAGGTCCACGTTTTCCTGATCCATGGCCGACGTCCGCTCGCTGGCTAGCGCTAACTCATTGCGCAGCGCATCGAGATCCATATCCTCCAACTCGGCGGCGCCCACGCTATGACTGGCACCCATGTCGTCATCGGTTGGGCTGACCAGTCTCAGCCGCGCTTCGTCATCGATGTCTGGCTCGTCACCAACGGGCTCAGGCTCGGCGGCGTAGGATTCCTCTGGCGGGCTGTAATCGATTGTCGGCGTACCGATCGGTTCGGGCGTGGTGTCGGCACTGCGAACACCCCGATACTCTTCCCATAAGGCATGTTGTCGCACAATTTCTTCCAGGGCCTCCGCCCGGGAAGTCGATGTGAATTCGTTATATCCCGGCACCTGTAAAACGTAACCGCGTTTCAGGTTGTTGACGTTCTCATCGATGAACGCTTCGGGATTGGTCCGCAGCAAGGCCAGCATTGCCTGCTGCATGGTGACAGCATCGTCCGGACGAACCTGGGCGGTTATTGCCCAAAGCGTGTCGCCGCTTTCGGTCGGTCGATCGATGCCGCTAATATCACCTCGGGCACGGGTCCTAGGCGAACTGCGGCGTGTTTGTCGGCGCTCTTCGGCCCGCGCAATCGCAGTGGGGATATCGGACGGCGGCGCCGCGGCGATGGAACTCCCGGGAGCCATGCGGCGACCCGGATCGTACAACGGCGGGTCGAGCAATACGGTGTATTCGCGGATCAGGCGCCCGCTGGCCCAGTTGATTTCCAGCAAAAAATTCAGAAACGGCTCGCGGATCGGCTCGGCGCTGGTGACGCGCACAAAATCACGGCCGGAGTCACTGAGGACAATTTCAAATCGAAGTTGATTGACGACCGCAACCCATTGAACACCAGCGCGTTCGAATTCGGCAGCCCCAGCCAGCTCAACCTTTAGCGACTCTAGTTCATCAGGATCTTTGCTGATGAGTTCAATGCGTCCGCTGAACGGCTCGTTAAGTACCGACAGACGTTGGAGTTTGCCAATCCCAAGCGCAAACGACGCGCTCGGCAGCAATAGCAATCCTGCCAGCGCATAGAGCGTAGTTCGTCTCATCTGCCGTTCCTTAACTGTACAGAACACTAGCCATCCCCCAAACGCCGGCACGGCACGAGCGACCCAGTTCCGAGCTTGGGCGCCCGAAAAATCTTCGAATGAACCTAACAAATACCTCTTAACTATAACTCACAAATGGTTTTTTACCAAAATTTCGGCGATTTGAACACTGTTTAATGCCGCCCCTTTACGGACGTTGTCGGCAACCACCCATAGATTGAGCCCCCGAGGGTGAGATATATCCTCACGGATCCGGCCAACGAACACGGAGTCGGTCCCCGTTGCTTCGGTCACAGCGGTCGGATATCCGCCGTCTCTCCGCTCGTCGACAACGGTAACTCCCGGCGCGTCGCTGAGCACCTGACGGGCATCAGCAGCGCTGAGTTCATCACGGGTTTCGATGTGAATTGCCTCCGAGTGCCCGTAAAACACCGGGATCCGAACTGCTGTCGGATTCACTCGAATTTCTTTATTTTCCAGAATCTTATGCGTCTCCCAAACGATTTTCATTTCCTCTTTGGTATAACCGTTCGGCTGAAATTCATCAATGTGCGGAACGGCGTTGAAGGCAATTTGCTTTGTATAAACCGACGGTTGAATCGGGCGACCGTTTAACAGTTCCGCGGTCTGCTGTGCGAGCTCTTCTATACCCGGCGTACCGCTGCCCGATACAGCCTGATAAGTGCAGACGTTAATGCGTTCAATAGTGGCTGCATCGTGAAGTGGCTTTAGAGCAACAAGCATTTGGATAGTGGAACAATTTGGATTGGCTATGATACCGCGGTTGCGATAGCCCGCGATCGCATGCGAGTTGCATTCCGGTACTACCAGCGGGATATCGTCGTCATAGCGAAACTGAGAGGTGTTGTCGATAACCACGCATCCCGCCGCGGCAGCGCGCGGCGCGTGTATAGCCGATACCGCAGCCCCTGGGGAAAACAACGCAATATCGATTCCAGCGAAATCAAAGCTGTCGAGCACATGTACCGTCAGCATCCGATCGCCGAACTCCAGTTGGGTGCCCGCGGATCGGCCACTCGCAACAGCGAATACCTGACCGACGGGGAAACCCCGCTCGGCCAGAATTGCGAGCATGGTCTCACCGACAGCGCCGGTGGCACCAACTACGGCAACATCAAAAGTTTTAGCAGCCATGTTTCACGCCAGGACCAGCAAATAGGTATCGTGGTAACGGTGCCAGCGGTCTGCGTAGCACTCAAGAAATCAACGGCTCAGTTCTTCAAGCACAGCATCACCCATCGCGACCGTGCCAACGACCTGCTCACCGGGCACCGCTATATCTGCCGTGCGCAGACCACGACGTAAGGCCGCATCTACGGCTACTTCAATACGCGCGGCTGTTGCCTCGTCATCCAAGGTATGACGAAACATCATTGCCACCGACAATATCGTCGCCAACGGATTCGCGACACCCTGGCCGGCTATGTCAGGAGCCGAACCATGACAGGGCTCATACATCCCTTTGCCGTGCGCATCCAAGGACGCGGAAGGCAGCATGCCGAGCGAACCCGTCGACATAGACGCGATGTCAGAGAGGATGTCACCGAACATGTTGGTCGTCAAAATAACATCGAATTGCTTAGGCGCACGAACCAACTGCATCCCCGCGTTATCTACGTACATGTGTGAAAGCTCGACATCCGGATACTCCCGCGCCACTTCAATGACAACCTCGCGCCAGAGCATTGTGGCTTCCAATACGTTCGCTTTGTCCACCGAGCACACACGGCGGTCGCGCTGCATGGCCGTATCAAATCCCACGCGTGCGATGCGTTCGACCTCACTTTCACTATAAACCAGCGTGTTAAAAGCTTGTCGCTCACCCTGCGCGTTAGTACGCCTGCCGCGCGGTTCACCGAAGTAGATACCACCGGTCAACTCGCGCACGATCATCAGGTCCAATCCGGCGATTACCTCCGGCACCAGCGTGCTGGAGCGGGCGAGTTGTTCATTAAGAACAATCGGGCGCAGGTTGGCGAACAGCTGTAACTCCGATCGCAACCCCAGTAATGCTCGCTCGGGTCTCTTCGCGTGCTCCAACGCGTCCCATTTCGGTCCGCCGATGGCTCCGAGCAGTAAAGCGTCACATTCGTTCGCCATCTCCAATGTCGCCGGTGGCAGTGGCTCGCCCATGGCGTCGATGGCGCAGCCGCCGGCGAGTCCGTGTTGGATTTCAAGCCCAAGGATCTGGCTCTCGATCAAATACTCGAGAACTCGCTCGGCCTGAGCCATTATCTCGGTTCCGATACCGTCGCCGCTGATGATTAGAATGCGTTTTGACACGAGTCTGTCTTCCTCATATTGGCCGAATGCGGGCGCGCGAAGGGCGCACAGGATACCTTAAAGATTATGCCGAAACCAAAGCGTCGCTTTTGGCGGCAAGTTGTGCAAACGCATATACTACGCCGGCTCTATAACCCGACCCGAGAATGCAGCGCAAATCGTCTATGAATACTGGTCTTGAAAGGATCCAGCCGTACCCGTTCGAGCGGCTTGCGGCGCTGTATAAAGGGCTGGAAGCTCCCGACAAATCGCTGCTTAATCTCTCCATCGGTGAACCGCGGCACCCGCCCGCCGATATTATTCTGCGCGCGTTAATCAAAAACGTCGCGGACATTGGCCGCTATCCACCGACAGGTGGATCGATGGAACTGCGGATCGCTATCGTCGAATGGCTAACACGGCGATTCGGTCTCGACCTCGGCTTACTCGCGCCCGAAAAACACACGTTACCCGTTAACGGAACCCGCGAGGCCTTGTTTGCGATTGCGCAGTGCGTCGTTGCATCCAGCAACAGCAAAAGTTTGGTCATGATGCCCAATCCGTTTTATCAGATCTACGAAGGCGCCGCGTTGCTCGCTGGCGCAGAACCGTATTACCTGAATTGCGATGCCAGCGGACAACCCGACTATAACGCGGTGCCGGGCAGCTTATGGCATCGCTGTGCTTTAGTTTACATCTGCACCCCAGCCAACCCGGCAGGAACTCAGCTGGACACAGCCAGATTACAACAGCTATGTGAACTCGCGGATAAGTACGATTTTATTGTGGCCTCGGATGAATGTTACTGCGAAATCTACGACGACGAGGCACACCCCCCGACCAGTCTGTTGGCCGCGGCTGCGGCCATGGGCAAAGACGACTTTGCACGATGTATCGTTTTTCACAGCCTGTCGAAACGTTCGAGCGCGCCGGGGTTGCGCTCTGGGTTCGTCGCTGGCGATGCCAAGCTATTGGCACAATTTCTACGCTATCGCACTTACCATGGATGCGCGATGTCGTTGCCAATTCAGGCTGCAAGCATTGCCGCCTGGCGCGACGAGGATCACGTCATCGACAATCGTGAACGCTATCGAAAGAAATTCGCCGCGGTAATGGAGATCCTGGGCGACACCTGGGGTGTCAAACAACCCAGTGCGGGGTTTTACCTCTGGCCCGAACTAGGTGTAGACGACGTCGAGTTTTGCCGCGGCCTGCTGCGCAGCGAAAACGTCAAAGTGCTGCCTGGGAGCTTTCTTGCACGAACCTGTTCAGGGGTAAACCCTGGGGCCGGACGCATTCGGATCGCGCTCGTGGACGAAATCGAGAATTGTATTGAAGCCGCTCACCGGCTGCGCGCGTACACCACCCGGTTACAATAGTGCGCCCCGCATAAGGGGTGTATTAGATTTGCTAATTAGCATAAGTGAAAGGCCAGATTATGGATGAACTGAAACAAACAATAGAATCCGCGTTTGACCAGCGGGACAATCTCAACCCCAGTACCGCGGATCCATCCTTGGTGACGGCAATCGATGAATGCATGGCCAAGTTGAGCGATGGCAGCTTGCGTGTTGCGGAAAAATTAAATGGCGAGTGGCAGGTCCACGAGTGGTTGAAGAAAGCGGTATTACTATCGTTTCGGATCCGGGACAACGAGGTGATTGACGGGGGATTTACGCGATACTTCGACAAAGTCCCCGTCGCGATGGCGCACAACGACGCGGAAAAATTCAAAACGATCGGTGCACGCATCGTGCCGCCGGCAGTGATCCGAACGGGCAGTTACATCGCGCCGAATGTCATCATCATGCCCTCCTACATCAACATAGGCGCCTATGTTGACAGTGGCACCATGGTCGATACCTGGGCAACTGTTGGTTCCTGTGCGCAGATCGGAAAGAATGTTCATTTATCGGGTGGCGTGGGCATCGGCGGCGTACTTGAACCACTGCAGGCGTCGCCAACCATCATTGAAGACAACTGCTTTATCGGCGCGCGCTCCGAAATAGTCGAAGGAGTGATTGTCGGCGAAGGCGCCGTCATATCCATGGGTGTCTATATCGGTCAAAGCACTAAGATTTATGACCGCGCCTCCGGCACGGTCAGCTATGGCAAGGTGCCAGCGGGCGCGGTGGTTGTTGCTGGCGGTCTACCGGCCGCGGATGGCAGCCACAGCCTTTATTGCGCAGTAATCGTTAAGCAGGTCGACGCACAAACGCGTAGCAAGGTGTCACTCAACGAATTACTACGTGACGAGTAGCGCTCCTTGCCTTAAGCGGCGTGAGTCAGCGCATGCTCCACAATCGCGGCGAGTTCGGAGGCGAGACGTTCAACCTGGTTTGCATCGCGACCTTCCACCATAACTCGGATTAACGGCTCGGTACCGGATGGCCGCAGCAGTACTCTGCCGGCGTCAGCTAATTCAGCTTCTACCTGTGCAACCCCTTCCTGCACGGGTTTCAGCGAAGTGACGTCGATCGCACGTTCCATACGCACGTTTATGAGCTGTTGGGGATATTTTTGCATACCGCGTTTAAGCGCATGCAGTGAATTGCCAGTGCGCACAATGGCTTCCAGAACCTGCAACGCGGATATCGATCCATCACCGGTGGTATTGAGATCCAGACAGATTATGTGGCCGGACGTCTCGCCGCCCAGGGTCCAACCATTTTCGCGCAGTTTCTCCAGGACATACCTATCACCGACTTTGGTGCGTTGGAATTCAAGGCCAAGATCCCGAATGGCGTGCTCGAGGCCAAGATTGCTCATCTGCGTGCCAACTACTGAGCCATCGAGGCATCCCTGGCTCTGACGTTCCCGAGCAATAATGAACAATATCTCGTCACCGTCAACGACTTCGCCTTTGTGATCGACCATGATCAATCGATCGCCGTCGCCGTCCAGTGCGACGCCTACATCGGCGCCGTGAGCAAGTACCTGGCTTTGCAATTGCGCTGGATCGGTGGCGCCACAGTTTTGGTTGATATTGTAGCCATCCGGTTGGTCGCCTATTGCGATAACGCTGGCACCCAGCTCCTCGAAAATCCTCGGTGCTACCCAGTAGGTTGCGCCATGCGCGCAATCGACGACGACCTTTAGTCCGTCGAGCGTAGTTCCTGTCGGAATCGTGCTTTTACAATATTCAATATATCTCCCGGGGGCATCCGGAACACGGTGCGCTTTGCCCAGCTCATCAGAGCCGACCGTTTCCAGGGGTTTTGCGAGTTCGGCTTCGATCGCCAATTCCAAACTGTCCGGCAACTTGAGACCATCGCTCGAGAAAAACTTGATGCCGTTATCATCGTAGGGATTATGCGAGGCACTGATCACGATGCCGGCGCGTGCCCGGAATGTTCGTGTCAGATAAGCAATGGCCGGCGTCGGCATCGGTCCCAATAACCAGATATCCACACCCGCAGCGGCCAAACCGGCTTCCAGCGCCGACTCGAACATATAGCCGGAGATGCGAGTGTCCTTGCCAATCAATACACCACTGGCTCCCTGACCAGCAAGCGCCCGACCAGCCGCCCAACCTAACTTCATGACGACGTCCGGCGTGATCGGCGGAACACCTACCTTCCCGCGGATGCCATCAGTGCCGAAATATCTACGCTGATCAGTCATACAGAGGGTCCCGTGTTCCGGTCAGTGTAAAAACATTCAAGCATCAAGCCGGTGAGCGGATTAACACTCTGTTAAGCACAACTTTAAAGAGTGCGAGTCGGTGGCGCTTGTTTCAGTGAAGGCTGGCGGGCCCGCCGATTGGTTTATCCGAATTCGGCTCGTCCGACGTATCGGCGTCACTGTCTTGCACTTGCGCCTTCGGTCCGGCGTCGTCATCCCAACCCTCTGGTTCGCGTGGTTCTCGACCCGCCATGATGTCGTCGATTTGATCTTTGTCGAGCGTCTCATATTTCAGTAGGGCGTCGGCCATTAACCGCAGCTTGTCGAGATTATCAGTGAGGATCTTCTCTGCGCGCTCATAGTTTCGGTCAACGATCTGGCGGACTTCCTCGTCAATGGCATGGGCCGTATCATCGGACACATTTTTGTGCTGAGTGACTGAATGCCCGAGGAATACCTCGCCCTCATCTTCGCTGTAGGTCAGCGGGCCGAGTCGTTCCGACAGGCCCCATTTTGTCACCATATTTCTGGCGATCTCGGTGACGCGTTCAATATCGTTGGAGGCTCCGGTTGTAACCGCATCGGGACCAAATATGATCTCTTCCGCGATACGCCCGCCGAATAAACTGGAGATCCGACTCTCCAAGTGTTCTTTGCTCAAACTCAAACGATCCTCTTCAGGCAGAAACATCGTCACACCGAGCGCGCGGCCCCGCGGAATGATGGTTACCTTGTAGACCGGGTCATGCGACGGCACAAGCCGGCCAACAATCGTGTGACCCGCCTCGTGATAGGCAGTAAGATTCTTTTCGTCCTCGCTCATGACCATGGAACGCCGCTCGGGACCCATCATGATTTTGTCTTTTGCCTTTTCGAAATCCTCCTGGTCCACAAGCCGCTTGTCACCACGGGCGGCGAACAAGGCCCCTTCGTTAACCAGATTCGCTAAATCAGCACCGGAGAATCCAGGTGTCCCGCGCGCGATTATCAAAGGCGCGACATTCTCGGAAATCGGCACTTTACGCATATGGACTTTTATGATTTGCTCGCGACCGCGTATGTCTGGTAACGGTACCACCACCTGACGATCGAAACGCCCGGGCCGTAACAGCGCCGGATCCAGCACGTCAGGACGATTTGTAGCCGCAATTACGATGACGCCTTCGTTGCCTTCGAACCCATCCATCTCCACGAGCAACTGGTTTAGCGTTTGCTCGCGCTCATCATGTCCGCCACCCAGGCCGGCGCCACGATGGCGACCGACCGCGTCGATTTCGTCGATGAAAATTATGCAGGGCGCATGTTTCTTCCCCTGTTCGAACATATCACGAACCCGCGACGCGCCGACCCCTACAAACATTTCCACGAAATCTGATCCGGAAATAGTAAAGAACGGAACTTTGGCTTCGCCGGCAATCGCTTTGGCGAGCAGCGTTTTACCCGTGCCCGGCGGCCCCACCATTAAGACACCGCGTGGAATTTTGCCGCCGAGCTTTTGGAATTTTCCCGGGTCGCTCAGAAACTCAACAAGTTCTCCGACTTCTTCTTTGGCTTCGTCCACACCTGCGACATCGTTAAAGCTTATGCGTACTTGTTCATCGCTCAGCAGCCGGGCGCGGCTTTTACCAAATGACAATGCGCCGCGACCTCCAGAACCGCCCTGCATCTGGCGCATAAAGAAAATCCACACGGCAATCAGCAGCAGCATCGGAAACCAGGAAATAAATATCTGCATCAGCACGCCCTGCTGATCCGGCGGCTGTGCTTCTATCGTGACGTCACTGTCCAGCAGCAACCCGATCAACGCCGCATTCTCGGTTTCCGGGCTGTAGGTGACGAACTGGCTGCCATCATCCATCTGACCACGGATCGATTGATCGTCTATCAGAACCCTACTGATTAGTCCGGATTTAACGTCGTTTACGAATTGCGAATAATCGAGCGTGCGCGCGACGCCCTGGCGGGGGCCGAAATTGTTGAACACAAGCATCAGCACCAGGGCAATAATTACCCACAACACCAGGTTTCTCGCCATATCGTTCAATGCCTGTTATCCACGCAATCTAGGGTCAAGGAGAGGGGATCTCGAAGCGCCTGTGTGGCCCCGGTAGCAGCTGTTGACCGCGTCCAGCAGTGCGCCGGATCCGACATAAACTATACACCATAGGCTCTTGCCAGCACATAAATTTCGCTGGATCGATCTCGAGATGCCGCGGGCTTGCGCAATACGACGCGCGCAAAACGCGTTCGCAGATTCTTCACATAAGCGTCCAAATCGCTGCCTTGGAATACCTTTACGACAAAATCACCGCCAGGCTTAAGCATTTGATCACAGGCTATTAGAGCCGATTCCGCCAGATTCATGATGCGCGGCTGATCTATATCCTTCATTCCACTTATATTGGGGGCCATATCAGACAAAACAAGGTCTGCGCCGTACCGCCCGCCGGCCTGAATTACCTTTTCAAATACATGACCTTGGGTAAAATCACCCTGTACATAGACCACATTCTCGAGCGGCTCCATGCTGAGCAGATCGACTGCAATCACGCAGCCGCCCGTGCCTATGGCCTGCGCTGCCACTTGCGACCAGCCGCCGGGCGCGGCACCAAGATCGAGCACGCGCATTCCCGGGCGTAGCAGCCGATCGCGCTCGTTTAGTTGTAGCAACTTGTATGCGGCCCGCGAGCGCCAACCCTCATTTTTGGCAGATTGGACGAAAGGATCGCGGCGGTGTTCCTGCAGCCAACGGCCGCTGCTGCTACGGTTCATGGATAATTATTCCGTGATCGGGACTACGCGTACCTGACTTCAACGATCTCGTATTCAGACGAACCACCGGGCGCGTCGACCACAGCATCGTCGCCTTCCCGCCTACCGATCAAAGCACGAGCGACAGGCGAATTAATCGACACCCGACCGGCCTTAATATCAGCTTCGTCCTCGCCAACAATTTGATAAATTACCTCGGTGTTGGTATCTACGTTGAGCAGCGCCACCGTCGCACCGAAAACTACCCTGCCATCAGCGGGCAGCGTAGTTACATCAATGATCTGGGCATTAGACAACTTGTGCTCAATTTCAGCGATGCGTCCTTCACTAAGGCTTTGTTGCTCACGCGCCGCGTGATATTCCGCGTTCTCACGCAAATCACCGTGGGCACGGGCCTCCGCGATTGCCTGAATAATTTGCGGTCGTTCCTTGGTTTTGAGTCTGTGTAATTCGTCACGCAGCAGCTGCGCGCCGCGCACAGTCATCGGTGATTTGTTCATCCCCTAATCTCCACGTGCAGATCCTGTAATTTTCTAACGCGGTGTATGTCCATATCCGACAACGCCATCGCTGTCGCCATAGCGCCCGCCATGGTTGTCGTATAAGGCACGCCATGCTGTAAAGCCGCACGCCGTAGCGTATACGAGTCCTTAATTGCCTGCTTGTCTTCGGTGGTATTGACGATAAACGACACCTCACCATTCTTTATCATGTCCACGATATGTGGCTGTCCTTCCCTCACCTTGTTTGCAAGGCGACAACTAACCCCCGCGCGTTGCAAAAATTCCGCGGTTCCACGAGTTGCCACCAACCCCAAGCCGGATGTAACCAGCTTAGCGCCGACCGTAACCGCTTGCTGCTTGTCCTCATCGCGCACGCTGATGAACGCGGTGCCAGATTCCGGCAATGGCATATTCGCACCGTATTGAGCCTTCGCGAATGCTTCCGGAAAACTCAGCCCGATACCCATCACTTCTCCGGTCGACTTCATTTCCGGCCCTAACAATGGATCCACCCCGGGAAACTTTAGGAACGGGAATACCGCTTCCTTGACGCAGTAGTACGGCGGCACAGGCACTGAGACAATCCCTTGCTCCGATAAAGTCTTACCAACCATGCACAACGCCGCAACTTTCGCCAACGGCACGCCCGTGGCCTTTGAAACGAACGGAACCGTGCGCGACGCCCGCGGATTTACTTCCAGCACGAAGATCTCCTTGCCTTTTACAGCAAGTTGAACGTTCATCAAACCCACAACTCCGAGAGCTTTTGCCATTTCCTTAACCTGGCGCTCAATGCTAGCAAGCACATTAATGTCCAAATCGTGAGGCGGCAGCGAACACGCGGAGTCTCCCGAATGTATTCCCGCCGCCTCGATGTGTTGCATAACGCCACCAATAACAACTTCGCTGCCATCGGCAATTGCGTCGACGTCGATTTCAATTGCGTTATCGAGAAACCGATCTAGCAGAACCGGCGACTCATGAGATACGGCAACCGCCTCGCGCATGTAGGATTGCAACTGTGCCTCGTCGTAGACAATCTCCATAGCGCGACCGCCGAGGACGTAGGACGGCCTGACCACCAACGGATAACCGATTTCCACTGCGTTTTTGACGGCCTCCTCCGCGTTGCGTGCGGTGCGGTTTAGTGGTTGCTTGAGCGCGAGCCTGTTAAGTAATTGTTGAAACCGCTCGCGATCCTCAGCGAGATCGATCGAGTCCGGAGTCGTACCTATTATCGGTACCCCGGCAGCCTCCAAGGGTTTGGCGAGTTTCAACGGTGTTTGGCCACCATATTGGATAACCAAACCCAACGGCTGCTCGACATGTACAATTTCCAACACGTCCTCGAGGGTAAGCGGTTCAAAGTACAATCGATCAGAAGTATCGTAATCGGTCGATACGGTCTCCGGATTACAATTGACCATGATGGTTTCGTAGCCCGCTTCCCGTAGCGCCATCGCAGCATGCACGCAGCAGTAGTCAAACTCGATCCCCTGTCCTATGCGATTCGGTCCGCCGCCCAGGACCATGATTTTCTCGCGTGCACTGGGAAAGGACTCACATTCTTGCTCATAGGTTGAATAAAGATAGGCCGTGGTCGCGCGAAACTCCGCCGCACACGAATCAACACGTTTGTAGACTGGGCGCACGCCCGATTCATGCCGGCGCTGGCGGATTGTCGCTTCGCTTTCGCCAAGCAATTCGGCAATACGCGCATCCGAAAACCCTTTACGCTTCACCGCTCGCATCCGCTCGGTGTCTAACGCCGTCAACCCTGACGCGGCAATTATGCGTTCTTCCGCGAGCAGATCTTCAATTTGTGCCAGAAACCATGGGTCGATACGCGTAAGTTCGTAGATTTCGTCGAACGCCATTCCCACGCGAAACGCGTCCGCTAGGTACAGCAAGCGTTCAGCGCCTGGGGTTTGTAATTCACGGCGCAGCGCTTCGCGATAATCATCGGCTGGCTGCGCGACCATTTCGTTAAGACCCGTACGATCAGTCTCCAAACCGCGCAGCGCCTTTTGCAGAGACTCCTGAAATGTCCTGCCGATGGCCATTACCTCGCCTACCGACTTCATTTGTGTTGTCAGCCGATTATCGGCCTGCGGGAACTTCTCAAACGTAAAACGGGGAATTTTCGTGACCACATAATCGATAGCCGGTTCGAATGAAGCTGGCGTGGCGCCACCGGTGATCTCGTTGGCCAGTTCGTCCAGTGTGAAGCCCACCGCAAGCTTCGCCGCGACTTTCGCAATCGGGAATCCGGTCGCCTTGGAGGCAAGAGCCGAAGATCGCGACACACGCGGGTTCATTTCGATGATTATCATGTCGCCGTTTTCGGGATTTATCGCAAACTGGACGTTTGAACCTCCGGTATCCACACCGATTTCACGCAGCACCGCGATCGATGCGTTGCGCATGATCTGGTATTCCTTATCAGTCAATGTTTGCGCCGGTGCAACAGTGATCGAATCGCCCGTGTGCACGCCCATGGGATCGAAGTTCTCGATCGAGCAAACGATAATGCAGTTGTCCTTGTGATCGCGGACCACCTCCATTTCAAATTCTTTCCATCCCAGCACCGATTCTTCGATTAGCACTTCATGGGTTGGTGAAGAATCGAATCCACGCTGGCAGATCTCGACGAACTCCTCGCGGTTGTATGCGACTCCGCCGCCGGTGCCGCCGAGCGTAAATGACGGCCGAATAATTACGGGATATCCCAGATCAGCCTGAATCAAGCGCGCCTGTTCAATGTCCCGCGCTACACCGGACTGCGGCGTTGCAATACCGATACGCTGCATGGCCGCTCTGAATTGCTCACGATCTTCGGCCATATCTATAGCCTCGCGGGAGGCGCCGATGAGCTCGACACCGTAGCGCTCAAGTATTCCTTCGCGAGCCAGATCCAACGCACAATTCAATCCTGTCTGACCACCCATGGTCGGAAGTAGTGCGTCCGGTTTTTCGGCCTCAATAATTTTTGCCACAAACGACCAATGAACCGGCTCGATATAGGTCGCGTCCGCCATCTGCGGATCTGTCATGATCGTCGCCGGATTGGAATTGACCAGGATGACCCGGTAGCCGTGTTCGCGTAATGCTTTGCAGGCTTGGGCGCCGGAATAATCGAATTCGCACGCCTGGCCGATGACGATCGGCCCCGCGCCCAGGATCAAGATTGATTCGATGTCGGTACGCTTCGGCACGTCGGTTCTAGTTTCCCACAGACACGCGTTGGTAGTCGCGCATCAGATCTATAAAGTGATCGAACAACGGCCGAACATCATGCGGACCGGGGCTAGCCTCGGGATGCCCCTGGAAGCCAAACGCGGGTTTAGTGCGGTGGTGCAGCCCCTGCAGGGTTCCATCAAACAGCGAACGATGAGTAGCCACGACAACATCAGGAAGCGTGCTCTCGTCCACTGCGAAACCGTGATTTTGGCTGGTGATCAAAACTTTGCCGCTGCTCAGCTCTTGCACCGGATGATTGGCGCCATGGTGTCCGAGCTTCATTTTCAACGTGCTTGCACCTACCGCCAGACCGAGCAGTTGCAAGCCGAGACAAATGCCAAACGTCGGAATGCCCGCATCGACAATCTCACTGATCGCCGCAACTGCATAGTCGCACGGCTCCGGATCACCGGGCCCATTGGACAAGAACACTCCATCGGGCTGGCGCGCCAACACCTCAACCGCCGGCGTCGTAGCCGGCACAACGGTGACATGGCAGCCACAATCGGCTAGCAATTGTAGGATATTGCGCTTCACGCCAAAGTCATAAGCCACGACATCGTAGCGCGCGAGATCCGTCGTCGGGGACGAGCGCCAGCTACCTTTGCTCCACTCGTAGGTCTCTTGCGTCGTGACCTGAGCCGCCAAATCTGCACCTTTGAGGCCTGGAAAACCCCGCGCAAGCTCCAGCGCCGCTTCCCGCTCGCCCGCGCCAGCAACGATACAACCGCGTTGCGCGCCTTGCTCTCGCAGGATCCGGGTTAGCTGTCGAGTGTCGATGTCTGCGATTGCGACGACCTGATTGTCAGTGAGATAGCTCGACAGCGGACGTTGGTCGCGCCAACTGCTTTGTAGCCGCGGAAGGTCTCGGATTATCAAACCGCTGGCGTAGACTCGATCTGACTCTTGATCCTCGCTGTTAGTGCCTACGTTGCCGATGTGTGGGTAGGTCAGTGTGACGAGTTGTTGAAAATACGACGGATCTGTAAGAATTTCCTGGTAGCCCGTCATGGCTGTGTTAAATACCACCTCGCCGACGGTCTCCCCTTCCACGCCAATGGACCTGCCGTTGAACACAGTGCCGTTTTCCAACACGAGTAAAGCTGGGGTGGTCACAAGTTTCTCCATGCAGACATAGAAAACGGGAGATCCTGACAGCTCTCCCGTTTCGGCGGTGCCGGGGATTTTACTTAAGCACGACAGGCGTGGAAAGGCTCAGCACGATTTAATGCGGATTGCGTTAGCAGGCTGTCAGGCGATACAGGGTCACAAGCCCATTGTTACACTTGCGCAGATGATCGATCAGGGCTGGCAGCGGGTTTGTAGCATGGACGATGTGCGGCAGGGCGCTGCCCGTGGGTTCAGGGGTGGCACGACAGACAATCCGATCCAGATATTGATTATCAGCTGCGAAAGTCAACTGCATGCGTACCACAATCGCTGTCCACATACCGGGGTGCCATTGGATTGGACACCCGATCAATTTTTCGATACCAGTGGCAAATTCATACAGTGCTCAACTCATGGTGCCCTGTTCGAACCCATTACCGGCCTGTGCGTCGCCGGTCCGTGTGCGGGTGACTTTCTTACCCGCGTCGAGACACGCATCGTTGATGGCTTAGTGGAAATTCGTCTGCCGTCAGAGTAGAAGAAGCGCCGTCAGCACCGGAGTTTGCCAGCTGGCCGCCAACAGCCTGTTAATCGCGCAGCCCCAGCACGTCCTGCATGTCGTAAAGGCCTGGCTCACGCCCATGTACCCAGCGCGCTGCACGCAACGCACCCGAACCGAAGGTCGTTCGGCTCCCTGCTTTGTGTGCGATTTCAACGCGCTCACCGTCGCCAGCAAACATAACGGTGTGCTCACCCACAATGTCACCGGCTCGAATGGTTTCAAAACCGATGGCTTGACGCGCCCGCGGGCCGGTTTCGCCTTCGCGACCATAGACCGCACATTCTGCGAGGTCCCGGCCCAACGCCGCCGCTACTATTTCACCCATGCGCAGCGCCGTGCCTGACGGTGCATCTATTTTGTGGCGATGGTGAGCCTCGATAATCTCAATATCCACATCGTCGCCCAGCGCCCTTGCAGCAATTTCGAGCAACTTGAAACATAAATTGACGCCAACACTCATATTCGGTGCCAGCACAACGGCGTTGCTGCGCGCCAATGCTGCGATCTGCGCGCGTTGTGATTCCTTTATTCCGGTGGTCCCGATAACAACCGCGACGCTTGCTTCGGCGCATGTTTGCACGTTACTGAGCGAGCCATCGGGATGGCTGAAATCGATGAGCACATCAATGTCAGCCATCACACTCGCCAGGGAATCGACCACCGCGATCCCTTGTGCACCGATGCCCGACAATTCACCCGCGTCTGCGCCGATCACCTCGACGCCCGCCCGTTCAACGGCTGCGGTGAGCTGCAGGTCATCAACCTTGGTTAGCAACTCGACCAGCGTGCGCCCCATTCGGCCGTTGGCGCCGGCGATCCCTATACGTATTGCCATCGTTTTCCCGCGATGCGGTTCACCGAAGCGCTGCCTGCGATGTTTATGACAACTACTAACCCCCGGAAACAGCGCATTGCCCCGCAGAGGATGTGGTAAGCAGGCACAGAACTCAAAATTTCATTTCCTCGAAAAACGTCTTAACACCGTTCAGCCACGATCGCTCTTGCGGGCTGTGGTTGCCACCCTGCTGCTCCATCGTCTTTCCAAACTCGCGCAACAAGTCCTTTTGCTGGCGATCCAAATTCACCGGGGTTTCGACCAAAACTTTGCAAAGCATATCGCCCACCGGTCCACCGCGTACCGATTTCACGCCTTTGCCACGCAGTCGAAAACTGCGGCCCGATTGCGTGCCTTCAGGGACTTTAAGCACGACACGGCCCTTCAAGGTCGGTATTTCAATCTCGCCACCTAGGGTCGCCGTGACGACATTTACCGGAACCTCACAGTACAGACTATTTTGGTCGCGTTCGAAAATAGCATGTTGTTTAATGTTGATGGACACATATAAATCACCAGCTGGCCCGCCGCTTTCTCCCGATTCGCCCTCCCCGGTTAGTCGGATCCTGTCGCCGGCGTCAACCCCGGCCGGCACTTTTACAGAAATCGTTTTTTGGTCTCGCAGGCGACCATTACCCCGACAGTCACTGCAAACGTCTTTAATGACTTTGCCGGCGCCTCGGCAAGCCGGGCAGGTTTGTTGTACGGAAAAAAATCCCTGCTGCCGGCGTACCTGACCATGTCCACCGCAGCTGCCACAGACGCTGGCCGAGCTGCCCCGTTTTGCGCCGCTGCCAGAGCAGGTTTGGCATTGTTTGACAGTCGGAATACGGATCTTCGAATCGATGCCGAATACTGCTTCTTCGAGCGTCAGCTCAAGGTCGTAGCTAAGGTCGGCGCCACGAAAAACCCGGGTGCCGGATCGGGCGCCGCCACCAAAAACATCGCCGAAAACCGAGTCAAAAATATCGCCAACGCCGCTGAAGCCGGCACCGCCGCCGGCACTCGTGTCGACGCCGGCATGCCCAAAGCGATCATAAGCCTGGCGCTTATCGGCATCCCCCAGGATCTCGAACGCTTCTTTCGCTTCCTTGAAGTTCGCCTCCGCCGAAGCGTCGCCCTCGTTGCGGTCCGGGTGATGCTTCATGGCCAAACGCCGATATGATTTTTTCAGCTCCGCATCGGTGGCCTCGCGTGAGACACCGAGAACTTCATAGTAGTCGCGTTTTGCCATGCTCGCTCAATTGCTAACGGGGCTGAATTTTCACCCCTGGTTGAATACCTGCCGCCTTGCCTCAACAGCTATAAAGCCCGGAAGCGGCGCGCTCGCACGCCGCAACCAGGCTTGTATTGTCACTGTAACGCGTTTTGATTCTTATTTGTCGTCTTCAACCTCTTCGAAATCGGCATCCACAACGTTGTCGTCGCTGCGCCCTGCCGGAGCCTCCGCTGCTGTGTCGGCGGTAGCGCCTGCCTCGGCTTGCGCTTGTTCTGCCTGCTCTTTATAGACTCGTTCGGCGATCTTACCGGAGAACTCGCCGAGCTTCTGGCTTTTGGCCTCGATTGCATCCTTGTCGTCGGTTTTAAGCGTCTCTCTCAACTCCTCAATCGCCGTTTCGATTTCAGCTTTCTCCGCCGCCTCGACCTTGTCGCCCAGATCCTCCAGCGATTTTGTGGTCGCATGTATGAGTGCGTCGGCTTGATTTCTGGCATTTACCAGGTCGTGAAATTTGCGATCCTCTTCCGCATGCGTTTCGGCATCGCTGACCATGCGATTGATCTCTTCATCGCTCAGCCCACTGGATGCCTTGATGATTATCGATTGCTCTTTACCGGTTGCCTTATCCTTGGCAGACACATTGAGTATGCCGTTTGCGTCTATATCGAACGTCACCTCGACTTGCGGGACGCCGCGCGGCGCGGGCGGTATATTGGCCAGATCGAATCGTCCTAACGACTTGTTGCCAGCCGCAACCTCGCGCTCGCCCTGTAATACATGAACGGTTACCGCAGTCTGATTGTTTTCCGCCGTAGAGAACGTCTGATTTGCCTTGGTTGGAATCGTCGTGTTCTTTTCGATTAACTTAGTCATTACACCGCCCAGGGTTTCAATACCCAGAGACAGCGGCGTAACATCGAGCAATAACACGTCTTTGATGTCGCCTCCAAGCACGCCGGCTTGGATGGCGGCACCGACAGCAACTGCTTCATCAGGGTTCACGTCGCGTCGCGCTTCACGGCCGAAAATTGCCTTTACAATATCCTGAACTTTCGGCATGCGGGTTTGGCCGCCAACCACAATCACGTCGTCAACGTCAGACGCGGACAGTCCTGCGTCCTTGAGCGCTACACGGCACGGTTCGATCGTTCGCTCGAGGATATCCTCCACCAGGGCTTCAAGCTTGGCTCGGTTGATCTTTATATTGAGGTGCTTCGGACCGCCGGCGTCAGCGGTGACGTAGGGAAGGTTAACGTCCGTTTGCTGGCCGGAAGACAACTCGATCTTCGCCTTCTCTGCAGCCTCTTTGAGGCGCTGTAATGCCAACGGATCGCTGTGCAGATCGATGCCTTGCTCTTTTTTGAACTCGTCCGCGAGGAAATCAATGATGCGCAAATCGATGTCTTCACCGCCCAGAAACGTATCGCCGTTGGTCGACAACACTTCGAATTGATGTTCACCATCGACGTCGGCAATCTCGATAATCGAGATGTCGAAGGTACCACCGCCAAGGTCATAAACAGCGATCTTCTTGTCGCCTTCTTTCTTGTCTAATCCATAGGCAAGCGCGGCTGCGGTAGGTTCGTTGATGATGCGTTTGACTTCCAGACCGGCAATACGCCCTGCATCTTTAGTCGCCTGACGCTGAGAATCGTTGAAATATGCGGGCACGGTGATAACCGCTTCCGTCACCTTCTCACCCAGATAATCCTCAGCCGTCTTCTTCATTTTCATGAGGACGCGAGCGGAAACCTCCGGCGGCGCCATTTTCTTACCGGTGGCTTCGACCCAGGCATCACCGTTGTCGGCCTTGACGATGTTGTACGACACCATCTTCATGTCGCGCTGGACGACTTCGTCTTCAAAACGCCGACCAATCAGTCGTTTTACCGCAAACAGAGTATTCGTTGGGTTGGTCACTGCCTGGCGCTTGGCGGATTGTCCGACCAAGACTTCCTCATCATTAGCAAAAGCCACAATGGACGGCGTGGTTCTCCCGCCCTCGCTGTTTTCGATGACCTTGGCCTTACCTGCTTCCAAGACCGCAACGCAGGAGTTTGTCGTTCCCAAATCGATACCGATAATCTTAGCCATTACCTCGCACTCCGTTTTTCGCAATCTCGTTTAACATTGAATGTCCAATTGCGGACTTATACTAAATAGGGTCAGTGGGCGATTTTTCAAGACTCTTCATCGTCTTCGCCGGTATTCGTCGGTCCGCTGTCCGCCGCCGCCACAATCACCAGCGCCGGGCGCAGCAGGCGATCATTAAGCACATAGCCGCGCTGCACAACGCTGAGGACGCATCCCGCTTCGGCCTCTTGGCTCGGCTGTGTCGTCATTGCCTGGTGGTAGTTTGGGTCGAACTTCTCGCCAACAGGATTAAGCTCGCGCACTCCCAGTTTCTCGAACCCGGTCGTGAGCATCTGCAATGTCAACTCCATACCTTCCTGCAGACTTGTCGAATCATCTGACTTCTCCGCCGCTGAGAGGCCGAGTTCGACACTGTCCTTAACCGGTAGTAACTCGTGCAACAGCTTCTCCAAGCCGAATTTGTGAGCATTTTCAACGTCGCGCTGAGCACGTTTGCGTCCGTTTTCAAGATCTGCACGCGCCCGCAATAATTCGTTGTAATGCTGGTCCGCTCTGTTCTGTGCGTCCTCCAGTGCCAGCTGCAGTGTTTCGACGGTCGCCGGTTCGGAGCCGCTAGCCGTCTGCTCTGCCGCCACTTCAGCGGCCTCTTCCACCGGCTTGTCTTTTTCGGAGCCGCTAGCCCTCTGCTCTGCCGCCACTTCAGCGGCCTCTTCCACCGGCTTGTCTTTTTCAGAAAGCGTCTGCTTATCAGTCACTTATAATTCCTCAATGACAAATCATACGTATGCGCCAATCGCGGTTGGCGACCACGCGCGGGGGTACACAGCTCAAATAAGGGCTAGTGCAGAGATTTCAAGGTTGTGCCGAGAATTTTGGCAGTGAGATCAACTATCGGTACGACCCGGTCATAGGACATGCGTGTGGGTCCGATAACGCCCAGCACCCCTAGGACCTCACCGTCACTCTCGTATGCCGAGGTTACGATACTACAATCGTCCAGCACTTCGTATCCGGTCTCTTCACCAATGAAAACTTGAACGCCTTCGGCATTTATCGAATGCTCAAGCAACTGCAATATGTCGCGTTTTTGATTGAAAGCTTCGAATAATTGTCGCAATTTTTCAATATCCGACAATTCATTGAATTCCATCAAGTTTGTCTGCCCGGCAAGGACATAATCGTCTTCCAACGTTGAATCACCGAGCGCTTTTTCGGCCATCTCGATGGCAGCCTGCATCATTCGGTTCATCTCATCCTTGGTTGTCGACAACTCAGCCAACAGGTCGCGCCGAACGGCCGCCAGATCCTTGCCGGCAAACGCAGAACTGAGATAATTCGCTGCCTGCTGAAGTTCGGATTGAGAATATTCTCGCTCGGTTTGAATTATGCGGTTTTGAACTTCGCGATTGTTCAGAACCAAAATCACCAGCACTCGATTATCAGACAAGGATAGAAACTCAACTTGCCGCAGCGATTGGTGCCCAGAACGGGGTAGCATGACGACCCCGGCAAGCTTGGTCACCTGCGACAGCGTGCGGGAGGTTTGCTGCAGGATCTTCTTTATTTCTTCTTCGGCCTCGATGTCGCTGGAGATTCGTTGAACTTCTTCGGCATTCAAGGTGCGCACAGTCATCATCGCATCGACAAATAATCGATAACCTTGCACTGTCGGGATACGACCGGCCGAGGTGTGGGGCGATTTAACTAATCCCAGATCCTCCAAATCGGCCATAACGTTGCGTACAGTGGCCGAACTGAGGTCTAAGGACGCGTCACGGGCGAGAGTACGGGAACCGACCGGCTGTCCGTCATCTATATAGCGCTCCACCAGACACTTGAACAGGTGCTGGGCGCGCTCCGACAACTGTTTCGACGGACTATTCCGGCTCATATTGCAGCCCAGTGTCATGGTTTCGAGTAAAAAAATCTAGCACTCCGGGCCCCAGAGTGCAAAACCCTATTGGCGGGTATATTCGAAAATGCTACGTTGACGACCGGTTACCTTGAGGGCATTGCCTTGAGTGAGTTCCAAAGGCTCGGGATCCTCGCCAGGAAAGGGGATCTCAGTCTCGCTGATACGCTGACAAAACTGCTCGATTATCTAAGCGAAAATCAGCTAGACATCGTCGTCGATGAAAGCTGTGCGACGATCGTCGCGCCGCGCGACGTGCGCACATGCCCTGAATCGCAGTTAGGTGAACTGTGTGATCTTGTCATTTCAGTCGGTGGCGACGGCACCATGTTACATGCCGCACGACTGCTGGAAAATTTCGACGTGCGCCTGTTGGGAATTAACCGTGGGCGTCTTGGGTTTTTGACCGATCTTACGCCAGCCCAGATAACCGAGGAACTTGATCATATTTTGAGCGGGAATTACGTCGAAGAGCAACGCTTCTTTCTTCAGTGCGACATTGTTCGAGACGGTAACATCGTCGCCAGCGGCAACGCTTTGAACGACGTCGTTGTTGAGAAACGCAACACCGCACGGCTGATTGGCTTCAATACCCATATCGACGGAGCGTTCGTTCATTCGCAGCGGGCCGATGGAATCATTGTATCGACACCGACCGGCTCGACGGCATACGCGTTGGCAGCCGGCGGCCCGATAGTGCATCCGGCGCTCGATGCGGTCGTGATGGTGCCGGTGTGCCCTCATTCATTGACTAATCGGCCACTGGTCGTAAGCAACAACAGCACAATCGAGATATCTGTGGATACCGATGACGTAGTGAATGCTCGTGTTGCGTGTGATGGCGCCGACATCTCACCGGACACATTAGCACCGAGTGACCGGATCGTTATCCGCAAGTCTGGCGCAAGCACCCGGCTGATACATCCCGCAAAACATGACCACTATGCCAACTTACGCGCCAAGCTTCATTGGGGCACGGACTTGTGCTGAGGTTTTTGCAGGTTCGCGATTTCGCAATTGTCGACACTCTCGAAATCGAATTCGACGAGCAGCTGACGGTCTTGACCGGCGAGACAGGTGCCGGCAAATCAATCGTGTTGGAAGCCTTGGGGCTGGTGCTGGGCGATCGGGCCGACGCAGACATGATTCGTGACGAGGCATCGAAAGCGACGATCACCGCAGAATTTGACACCCAGCACAACGAACTCGTTCGGACTTTCCTCGATGCGCAGGGTATAGAGCCAGCGGAAACCTGCATAGTTAAGCGCCAACTCGGAAAAGACGGCCGGTCGCGGGCATTTATCAACGGTAACTCGGTGACCGTACAGCAGCTCAAGCGTCTGGGTGAACTGCTGGTGGATTTGCATGGTCAACACGAACACCAGTCGTTAATGCGGCGTGACGTGCAGCGGGAATTGCTCGATGCATATGCTGAAAATGAGGAACTCGCTGCCATTGTTGCCACAACTGCATCGCGCTGGCGTGAGATAAATACTGAATTGGCGACATTTCAGGCGGACGTCCCAAACATCGAGAGTGAGCGCGATCGCCTGCGTCATGACATCGTTCAACTTGAGGCGGTCCGCAACGACGCCGCAGCGATCGGGACTCTGGAATCGGATCACAAGCGATTTGCCAATCTCACCGAACTCGCACTGGGCTGCGAGCGTGCTCTAACGAAACTGGAAAATTCGGAACCAAATGTAACCGGTTTGTTAGCCGATACGTCACGTGCCGTACAAAGCCTGGTGACGATAGACCCTAAACTCGAGGACATCACTCAAATGCTGTCCAGCGCCTCGATCACGCTCCGCGAGGCAGCCGCAGAGATCCACCGTTACCTGTCCGGATTAGACGTGGAACCCGACGCGCTCAATCAGGTAGAAGAGAAACTCAGCACTTTGCAGGATCTGGCGCGCAAACACCGGCTGCTCGGTGAGTGCGCTACCTGCGCAATTAGCTGAACTCCAGGGCGCACTGGCCGAGCTGGAAAATCGCGAAGGATATCGCTCAAAACTAGCCGCTGAGGTCGAATCCATCCACTGTGAATATCACGCTGCGGCCACCGCTCTACATGCCGTGCGCGTAGAACATGCCGCCGATCTCTCGGCGCAAGTGACTGAGTTGATGCAACACCTGGGCATGGCAGGCGGTCATTTCGTCGTCGACGTGCAAGCGGCCGACGGCCCGCAAGTGTCTGTTCACGGCCATGACACGATCGAATACCGTGTTACTACCAACGCAGGACATGCACCGCGCTCATTATCAAAAGTAGTTTCAGGCGGCGAGCTGTCCCGGATCAGTCTGGCAATTCAGGTGACTGCTGTGCGTGGCAAAGGTATACCAACGCTGGTGTTCGACGAAGTAGACGTGGGCATCGGTGGCGGCGTAGGCGGAGATTGTGGGTCGCCCAATTGCGCGCGCTAGCCGAAAAACGCCAGGTGTTGTGCGTGACCCATCTCCCCCAGGTTGCCTGTCTGGGTCATCAACACCTGCAAGTCTCCAAATGCAGCGACGACGCATCCACGCGCGCGACCATCGTCAGGTTGGAAAATGAACAACGCACTCAAGAGATAGCGCGAATGTTGGGCGGGGTTACCATTACGGCGAAAAGCCTGGCTCACGCGAAAGAGATGCTTGCGGCTCCAGGGTAGCCGGCCCGAGTCAGGGATCCGAATCTGCGGTGAACGGGTAACGCAGTTAGATCTATGCCTTTTTGCGGCGTACGTACAGCACCAGGCTATGCGCTTCGAGTTCGTAGCCGTGGCTGGCGACTATCTCCCGCTGCCTGTGCTCTATTTCTTCATCGACGAACTCGATGACTTCACCTGTATCAACACAAACCATATGGTCATGGTGCTCGGAGCCTGCCAATTCGAACATCGAACTGCCGCTATCAAAGTGGTGACGTATCACCAGGCGCGCGGCCTCGAACTGTGTGAGCACACGGTAAATTGTCGCCAGTCCGACGTCTTCTCCGTCCTCCAGCAGCGCTTTGTACACATCCTCAGCGCTCATGTGCCGTGCTGTATTTCGTTCCAGAATCTCGAGAATCCGGATCCGAGGCAACGTAGCCTTAAGGCCTGCCTTCTTCAACTCCTGGGTATCTTTTGAACTCACGTTATCGACATTGTCGGACTGTTTCCGCTGCTGTAAGGGCCCGCGCGCGAGTGTGCATGAGGAGCGCAGGTGTGTTGCGAGATTATACGCGAATCGAAAGGCCGAGATAGGGATTTAACGGTTTGCCGAAACCACAAATATACACTGGCTGTTCGAGGCAATGGCTTCGCTGTCGCTGCACATCCAGGCTGTAGCTGGGGCTCATTTCCAGGACCACGGCTGGTTTGCCGACTTCAATAGCGGCTACAATGTGACCGGTTAAATTATGAAAACTAACTGCTTTCATTCAATGCTGGGCGTACTGATCGGGTGCGCCGCGTTGCTGCCCGGCTGCTCCCGGCTGCAGCTGCCAACAGTGGACGATCTACCTATCGTCCACAAAATCGACATCCAGCAGGGCAACGTTATTACCCAGGAAATGGTTGCACAGCTACGTCGCGGTATGAGCAAGGCGAAAGTGCGTTTCGTCATGGGCACACCCATGATCATGGACACCTTCCACAGCAATCGTTGGGACTACCTATATTCCATGCAGGAAGGTGGGGGCGATAGGGTACAGCGGCACATATCGCTGATCTTCGAAGAGGACCTACTTGCTTACGCCGAAGGCGACATTCGCGCGTCTTTAGGGCGAATCGAAATTGAGCGCCGGCGCGACACGCTGGTCGAGGTGCCCAAAGCACCGGATTACACCATCATGGCGAAGCTCAAGACCAAGGTAGGGCTGGGCAAGGACGAAGTGAAACCGGCTGAGATAGCGAACCAGGAGATTGAGGACAAGGAGAACCGGTCTCTGATGGACCGGTTGAAAGGACGTATTGGCCTGGGTGACGGTGGCCAGGAAGGCGTGAAGATCCTCGTGCCTGCTGACGGCCGGCACCTGGAAGACGACGAAGATGAGAAAGGTTTTCTGCGCGGGTTACTTGGTGACAGTGAAAACGCGGAGGAAGAGACGCCCGATCCCATTATCGAGCCGGAGGAACGAGCAGACGAACCCGATGCAACCCACACCGCCGAAGTAATAGTGCCTGCCGATGCTCCCATTGGGCGCAAGAAGGGGTTCTTCGGACGCATGTTCGAGAAAATTGGCTTGGGTGACGACGCTGAGGGTGGCGACATCGATGCCGAGGATCCTCGTTACCGCGATCCCTCCAATCCGGAATCCATCGAACGATATTGACGCGGACCTTGCGTCGTCCGATTACCGGCTTGCATTTGCGCGGGATCGCCGCGCGTCCTTCGGATCGGCTAATAGCGCACGATAGATTTCGACCCGATCTCCTGCCCGTACAGGTTCGTCTAAGCGTCTGGTGTGGCCGAAAATCCCCACTGCGTTGCTGTCGAGATCAATTTCTGGAAAGTCCTGCAGTAAGCCTGACGCTTCAATAGCTGCCCGCAAGGTCGCTCCCTTCGCCACCTGAACAGCAACGACGCTCTGCCGATCAGGCAGGGCATACACAACCTCTACAGGCATCAGTTCAGCCGCCATAATGCTCGCGCGCCCGCTCACAAAATGCCGCAACCATAGAGTTGGCTATGTGGCCAAAGACTTTGCCGAATGAGAAATTCAGGACGCGGTTAGCAAATTCAAATTCGATCATCGGTGACACTTCGCTGCCCTCGGGTGCCGCATTAAAGCGCCACAATCCCTCAAACTTATTAAACGGCCCCTCGACTAAAGCCAGCGTGATAGCGCTGCCGGGTATCATGCGATTCTCGGTCGTGAATGAGTACTTCAGTCCACCTTGGGCCAGATGCAGTGTTGCCTGCAGTAAATCATCCTGGCGCCGTAGCACGTCGACGCGGTTGCACCACGGCAAGAACTGTGGATACGACTCAACGTCGTTGACGAGCTCGTACATCTGCTGTGCCTAGTACGGCACGAGGGCTGTCCGTTCGATTCGCGTCAACTATCGCCACCAAATACACCCAGCAGGTTGAGAATGATCAACAGCACTGCGATCGGTGCCACGAATTTGAGCAAGACCTGCCAGATCGCGAAAGCAATGCCGTCACCAATGCCGAGCTCATCGACTCGGGATGCGTAGGAAATCTGCCATCCCGCAAATACCGCGATGAACAATCCGCCAATTGGGAGCATGAGATCGGCGCTCAAAAACTGCATCAGATCGAAGAACGTGCGACCGAAAAATTTCACGTCGGCCCACACATTAAAAGACAACAAGGAACCAATACCAAATATCCAGGCAACAAATCCGGCTGCGATACTGGCTCTCAGGCGCCCCATGTGGAGATCTTCAATCAGCCACGCCACGATCGGTTCCAGCAATGAAATGGCCGAGGTCCAGGCAGCAACAGTCAACAGCGTAAAAAACAGCGCCCCAAAAAATTGCCCCCAGGGCATATGCCCAAAGGCGATGGTCAATGTTTTAAACACCAGACCTGCGCCACCCTGCGGTTCCAGCCCGTAAGCAAAAACGATAGGGAATATCGCAAGCCCGGCAAGGATGGCGACGGCCGTGTCACAAATCGCGATGGTGAACGTCGTGCGGGGTATGGACGCCCCTGAGGGCAGATAAGACCCGTAAACCATGATCGCTCCCATGCCCAGACTCAGACTGAAAAACGCCTGGCCGAGTGCCGCCAGCACCGTAGCCGGCGTCAGCGCCGTGAAATCAGGCGCAAACAGGTATCTGGCACCGCCTCTGAAATCACCATTGCCGATTGCATAAAAAACCATGACAATCAACATAACGAACAAGGCCGGCATCAGCCAAGTCACAGCACGTTCCAGCCCGGCGCGCACACCGCGCGACACTACCAACACCGTCATGACCATGAAGATCGAATGCCACAGCAGCAGGCGATAAGGCGACGCGGTCAGCGAATCGAACTCGGCTGTAGCGATTTTAGCCGTCGCACCCGTGAAATTACCCGCACCGACGTGGACGATGTACGCAAGACTCCAACCGGCGACGACACTATAAAAGGACAGGATCAGGAAGCCAGCAAGGACTCCGGCCCAGCCGAGATATTGCCAGTTCGGGCTTAGCCCCTCGTCGCGCGCCAACGCCCGCATCGTATTAATCGGACTGCGGCGCCCACGACGTCCAACCATCACCTCGGCCATCATCAATGGCACGCCAATGGCGGCGACGAATGCCAGATAAACGAGGACAAACGCTCCCCCACCGTTCTCACCTGCCATGTAAGGGAAGCGCCAGATGTTACCCAAACCGACGGCGGAGCCCGTTGCCGCGAGAATAAAGGCCCACCGTGAAGACCAAAGCCCGTGTATTGATTCGCGAGTGCCTGCCATATTGGGTTCCCTGCCGGGGGCGTCATTGTGCGGCAATTCAGATAGTGCCTCAACACGGCCACTCACCGCTTCGTCCGAGCCAACCCCCCGGCGCGCATGCCGATGCTTAGCCCTTGTTATAATCGGTACTTTGAGACACTGGCATTTCCAGCCGGTGTGCATTCCGTTATGGCCAAAAAGAAAAGCAAAAAAGGGGCGACAAATACGATTGCGCTCAACAGAAAGGCGAGGCGCGATTACGCGTTCGACGAAAAATTCGAGGCAGGGATCGCGCTTGAAGGATGGGAAGTGAAGGCACTTCGAGCCGGACGGGCACAGTTGCGCGACGCGTACGTAATTCTCAAAACCGGCGAGGCCTGGTTGTTTGGCGCGTTGATTACGCCATTGCCGGAAGCATCGACCCATATCCAACCCGAACCCCTACGCACGCGTAAACTGCTGCTGCATCGCGGCGAGATTGAACGGTTAAAGGCTGCGGTGGAGCGCAAGGGCTATGCACTCATTGCTACGGCAATGTATTGGAAAAAGTCACGGGCTAAAGTCGAGATTTCGCTAGGCAAGGGGCGCAAGGATCGGGACAAACGCGATGTCGAGAAGGATCGCGATTGGCAACGGCAAAAAGAAAGATTGCTTAAAACTAATTAGACTGCGAATTGCGTTGCTGTATTGCGCTAAACGGGATCTACACATACCCTATGCGCTGAAGTTCCTTCTGGGGGCGACCTGGCTTCGACGAGGGTCACGAAACCTAAGGGGCATGCCGAGGGGCAGATCACCTCGTAAACACAGCTGCAAACTTAAGATAGTTGCCAACGACGACAACTGCGCTCTAGCTGCTTAAGCCAGCTGGCCTCTGACTGAGTCCGTGCTTGTGCGCTCTACTCAGGGGACGACTCTCGCAAGCTCGCGGTGAAACCTGCCCGAGGTGGAACTGCTAAAATTTTTCGGGATCGCTGCCTGTTTTTCCTGCCGCTCGGAAAGCAGTCAGTTAAATTTAAAGAGACGGCTAAGCATGTAGAACCGAAGATGTAGGACTCACGGACGCGGGTTCGATTCCCGCCGCCTCCACCATCGTGCGACCCTAACCCCCTGTTTTTACGGGGGTTAATTTTTTGGTATTGGTCTGAAATGGTCTGGTTTGGTCACCGTTTGGTCAACATTTGGTCAACATCCGTATCATCGCTTCCACCCAATAAACATCGCTCCTAGACGCTGACCATCAACAATGCGGGAGACTGTCCTCCCTTAGCGTATCGTTAGTTCAAGCCGCCCAGCGCGCGGATTGAGCCTCAGCTTGCTGTTAAGACCGTCTGCCACAACACCCAAGCCACCGCCAGATACCCCGCCATGATGCGGAACATCTTGCGGTGCTAAAGCTGCTGTATCAGTGACGGGTTGTCGGCCAAGCGATGCCCCCTAATGCTGGCTAGGGGTTTGTAGCACCGGGTGGCCGGACGGCCCCGGAACTCTACCATGCCGCCAATAAAAAAGCGGCCCCGTTAATTCAAGGGGGAGGCGACACCGGGCCGCTGGGGAGATCGCCAAGCGTGAAGCCTGGGATCACGATCTTAGTAAAGTGCAGGCGTAAAAAGTTCCCTAGCCGAGTGCGGGAATGACTCTCCCGAAAATGGCCGTTTTCGCGAAAGTTGACTAACGCATGTCCAGTAGTTTCCAGCCTTGGACAGCGCTCCGGTTGGGCGGCCCAAACATCGTTTTCGCGAAAGTTGCGGCTACCACCGTCGATTGCCGTGGGTCGCTTTCCGGCCAACTCCGGCCGGTCATTCGAGTGACGAAACGCCATCGTGAACGTCCGCTATGGAGCGCGTTACTCCAGGAGCAATTGCAACCAGGACATATCGACGATAGGCCTGATCTACGAGCACGTTGATATTGAAACGCTCGTTGTCAACGATCAGGGCACGTTGTTTGACTTCGTTCATTCAAACTCGTGCTACAGCGAAAGGTTCAGCGCCTGGGCTGGCTTAAAACATTAACGTGGATAGCCGAGGCGATGACATTCCTGGGCGTCGCCGTGATAACCTTAATATCGGGCTATCCCGTTGCAGGTGTACTTCATCGATGACGGCACGCATATTCAGTGCACCCACCGCCGCTCTTGCGCCGTCACCACCATCCGCTTGGCTTCTCCGTGTGCATCGACGAGGAAGACATTGAGGGGCAACGCCATCATCTCTGAATCGGACGGCGCATAATCCGATACAATTTTCGGCTCCAGCTTTCCGGGGTGATCGCCATCTTCTTCGCACCGAATGCAGGTGACCACACCATCGGCAGAGATGGCAACAACTGTAATTGGTGCGGTAAAGCCCTGCTCGATGGCTTCCTGGAGTACGTCGTTAAAGAGTTCGGCGAAGGGCGGATCATTAAAGGTACTCATCATGTCATCTTTAACGGGCGTACTTCCATTTATTGCGCCTTTCCTTCTCGGTGTTCATGGTGTGGCTCCCGGTGAGTTGATAGGGAAAGGATAGCGTACCGTCACCCTGTAGTAACCGCTGGACGGGCCGTAGAGGGTATCGCTCCCTTCGGCTCAGCGATGAGCTTGTCGACATAAAGCTGGAAGGCGCTTGGGTAGTGGTGTTTGCGTCTGGACCAGACTTCCCGGAAACCTGAGAACTGGATGCTATCGGCAAACAGAGCCACCCAAGATTGCCAGAAATCAGCAGCCATGGCCCCTTCATGCCACTGAAAATATTGCTCGTAGTGGTTCCGAAAGACACGCGTTACTGCAATTGTGAACCGTTCTTTTTCGCGCGCATCCAGGCTTTGAAAATCGAACATACCCCGTTGCCAAATGTCTACCAGCTCCTGGTTGGATGCCAACATGTCATAGAAATTGTTGTATTCGCTGCTAATGGCTTGAACGGTAAGCAGGTGCGTGGTACGCGTGTTCCGCCGTACCTGTCGAGCGAGGTAGAGGAGTGAGGTAATGACCGCAATACCGCCGATTATCGCCGTAACGAATGATGCCTGCTCCAGCGTGATGGCTTCCATGTGCTGTCCTCCCGGTGGGTTGATAGGGAAAGGATAGCGCAGGCCAGGGATTGACCGCGTTGGTGAGTCTTTACGGGGTCAATGCTGGGAGGACTATTCCAGGTGCTTACCTATGAACTCCTGTCTCATCCAGCACGGTCTCGTTCTTTCTTTTTCTCTAGTGCGTGATCGACGAATCGTACAAAACGCTCGTCCAGCAGATTTCGACCCGACGGGCTCCTCTTCCAAGAAACGGATACGGGTGGTACGGAAAGCGCGTCGGCCACCCCAGGCCCAATGAGAGCGTGTTCTATAATTATTGGACACATCGGACACTCGAATATAGTTGATAGCTCGTGCCATACGTTGACCGCGATACGAATGACCGCATTGTCGCCGGGTACGCGTGCGATAGCGAAGCCCCTCATTTCGCCGGCCACGCCTCTTGTACGAACTTATCACGTGCCGCCCAGAACTGCTTCTTGGTTTCTTGGGGTAGCTGTGCGAAATCGTACAGGCCAGGCAACCACTCCACCGACAGTCGACGTGCGTTGTTGCTGGATGGCGCAGAAAACCGCACTTTAAATCCACTACCAATATCAATAAGCTGACTGTGCTTCATGGTCGAGCTGAACCGTCGCGCGTGCCGCGAGACTCGCAGGCAGACATTTTACCCTCTGGTATGCGCGGCAAGGAACTCGCTGGTGAAATCCGGGGAGCGATTATCCGCGCGCTACAGATGATGGAGGAGGACGGGACTGTGCATAACCGTTCTTAACTGATCCCCGCAAAACTCCCGCAAGGAAAAACTGGCTGACTGCAGTCGATTCGTCGCGGCAACAAAAATATCGAGCCGGCGCGGAGGGTTCCAGATTTTGAGTCCGACCGGGGAAATATTCGACGTTTCGGACTCGGTTGTTTCGTGATCGGATCCCGTTCACGTCATCGAGTCAATGCAGATGTTCCCACAAGGCGGTTAACGACGGTCTCTGAACGGCCTGCTTCCCTTATCGCTCAAAGAGTCCTTATGCTCCGGGCCGGTCTCTTTTTCTTCTGCCTGGCATTGCGCCTAACCACCCTGGGCCGGGGAACAATGGGTGTTACACAGGAACTACCATGCGTTGTTTATGTTCACTCTTCCCGCAACCAGTGTATCGAAGAACACCGACAGCCGCGAAAGATGCCCGCCGGTTAAGCTACCGACACGCCCTCCAATAATCCCCGCCAGGACACGTAGCCCGTCGCAGATCCACGACACACCGGTGTCAAAACCACACATCGCCGGGATAGCGTTCGGTACTTGTACCCGTCAAATCTGTGACCGTCGTCACTAATTGAGCACGTTGATGGGCGCACATCGCCGTCAATCCGTCGCGCAACGCACCAATGCCACGTGTTAGCACGGATTTTGCATCTATACCGACAGCATAACGATAAAGGGGATTATTGAGGTGCCGGACCAGACGTTACGCGGTTTCCCACGCTTGCACGTGAACAATCTGACGGGCGAGTTGGTGCTCCCCGACCGTCGTCATGTGGCCGTTTCCTTGCAAGACATCTCGCCCGATGGTGTCGAGATCCACTGCCACCCGCACACCGCGCGAACGCTGCAATCCAATTCAGCCACGGAAACGTCTCAAAAAGCACAGGTGTACCTTCGTTTCGGCGTCCCGCTCGCCCGTGGCATCACCGACTTACTCACAAGATGCCGGATTTCGTCATTGGCCACCCGCGCAGACGGCACCGTCGAGGCGGAGTTGGCGTTTTTGTGTTTCGGGGGTTCGGGTAGAACCGATTTAAACAGACTCTTCGAGGAAGCACTGGAGCCGGCTTTCTAAACGTTATTGCGTACAACGACATGAAGAAAGCCGTGGATTGATTTCGGAACCAGCGCAAGTGCTGGGAGGAATAGCACCGATGAACACTGCAAAAGTTGAAGCAAGCGCCGACTACGTTCCCTGGGGAAGCCGACGGGGCAGTGGGCTCCGCCACCAAGTTTCTGTTCCAGCCCGTATCCTGGGACAAAGGGGTGACCCAATACAGGCTGAGATCCTCGACATCAGCAAACTCGGGGTGTTCCTGGGCTACGAGCTCGGGGCACCCGACCATAGGGTGGATGCAGTGGCGGTCGGCACCCTCGCTAGCATCCAGTTTGTGCTGGATGGTGAGACAGCGCCGGAGAGTACGATCATAATAATAGCGGAGATCGTGCGGCGGGAACGGAATGGTATCGGCGTTCGGTTGAGCGCTCTGGGCAAGCAACAGAAGACGGCACTGCACGCTTTGGTAGTGGCTGCGGTAGAAGCTAGGGAGCCTGCGCAAGGGCCAGGCGCGGGACACAGCGGCCAAGCAGCAGCGCCCTGCGCGCCGCAACACCAAGATGATCACGCGTCGATGCCGCAAGCTCATCGAGCGTCATCTGACAAGCATGATTTGGGCACTGCGCACAGAAGTCTCTAACCGATTGCGGCTTAACGATAATGGCTACCGCAAGGGAGCAGCGGACGCAGACGTGCTGGAGCAGAAAGCGTCTGCCATTGGTCGAACCATCGAACGTCGTGTTCTGCTGGGGTTTGCCGAGTTCAGCGGCTTCGAGTCCACACAGCGACTTGTCCTCATGTCACCACCGACCGATGCGGCGGCTAGGCCGACTACGTCAGCGAACCTGGTGAGACATGAGGATGCCGAGAGTCATACTGATCGGCTGTCTACCATCCAGCGCGTCGAGGCGGTGTTGCAACGCAGGAGCGTCGAAATCAATGCTCGCCTCGCGGACGCGCTGGGTCGCTGCATTGACGAGGCGGAAAATCCCCTCCTGCCCGCCGTCTTATGCAACATCCTGTGGCATTCAACGACGGAATACTGCAACACGCCGCGTGTGCGGCGACATTTACAAGAAGCGATCTGTCAGCAGATCATACCTCTGCTGTCGGACCTCTATGACGATCTGGATGCCATACTGGACGAGCACAGCGAACTCGCAAGCTGACAGGTAGCCGTAGAGGGGTGATCCGATCCGACACCCTCTTCAATCGTCCCCGCGAACTCAGGACATGCCATGAAATGGATTAATGCAACCGATAAACCACCCGGCGACGGCGATGTGCTGCTGATCTGCGATCATCACGGTTGTTACTTTCTCGCCACGTATTTCGACGGCAACTGGGACACCGTCGATATGAAGCCGGTAAATGCTGCCTATTGGATGGAGTTGCCGCCATGCCCGGCAGCCGTACTCGATGCGGACGCTGATCTCTTTGAGGAACCGTTCGTCGCTGATCCCCCCGTTTCCGTCAATAGCGACATGCGCGTCTGGGCAGAAGCACTCCACGACAAAGAGCGTTGATACGCAGGGTTAAAAGGTAAAGAACCTTCCGGCGTCGCCAGTCCTCTTCAACACATCGGCCACGGTGTGCTCTTTTAAGTCCTTGAACTCTCCCGCATCAACAAACGTACCTCTGGATCATCACGCGCTGGCATTTCGGACACAGGTAACCACATTTGTGCGGCGATTCCTGCTGCAGCAGAGGTAAGTTCGTCCAACCTTCATAGCTCTGTATTTACTTGCCAAGTTACGACAAGTAGGGTGAATTGGATTGTTCGAGATCCTGCGAGCATGTTGATAACCCGACATCGCTCTTAAGACCGGTTCTCTGGAAGGATTAGCGTCGCAGATATGCCGCCCAAAATGAACCAAATTGGCCGCTACCGCCTGGATAGCAAGCTTGGGGAAGGTGCTTCCGGGGTGGTTTACCGTGCCTATGACCCGCTGATGGACCGTGAGGTTGCGATCAAATCAGTCAAACCGCAATCGATGTACCCCGAAGCAATCGAACAAGCCGTCCTGGATTTCCAACATGAAGCTAAAATCGCTGGGAAATATGCGCATGAAAACATCGTCACAATTTACGATGTGATCAGCGACAGGGGTTTGGATCATATCGTGATGGAGTATGTGCCCGGTCGCTCAATACTCGATTACATCATTGCGGTAGGTCCGATGGCGGTGGACGAAACCCTTGCCGTGGTCCACCAGTGCTGCATCGGCTTAGCCTATGTTCACTATCACGGCGTCATCCATCGAGACATCAAACCTGGGAACATCATGTATCACCCTGTACAACGGGTGGTTAAGCTGATGGATTTCAGTGTTGCACATAACATCGAAGATCCACCGGTTCGAGAGATCGGAACAATCGCCTACATGGCGCCAGAGCACTTCGATTCCTGGCGGGAGATCACCCAGCTCACCGACATCTTCGCACTGGGCGCAACGATGTATCGGATGTTGGCCAAGAAATATCCGTTTACCAAGGACAACACGGCCCACCAGATCCTTCACGAAGATCCCGTGCCCGTCACGAAACTGCGCCCGGATGTGCCACGGGAATTAGACGCCATTGTCTCCACGGCGATGGCCAAGGCGAATGCTGACAGATTCCCATCGGCAGCGGCTTTCGCGCATGAGGTGAAACGCGTGATGGATCGCCTCTACCCGGGCTCTGAGTTAATGAATACCGCAGGGAAATACATGACCTTCTAGCGCATGGCAGGTAAAAGAAAACACGCGCCGAGGCGGTCGGATACCGGGTGCTGAAGCGGTTCGCTCAATAGCTTCAGATAACACGTCCGCCACGGATAGAAGCGGACGTGCACCCGCAGATGCTCTTATGACGGGTTTGGGTCGATCTGAAACCGTCGTGCCGAGCGCTCAATCAGCGCTATCACGTTGTCGGGATTGATCCGCCTAACGGCGCATTCGTTAAAGACTTCTTCTGCATCAGTTGCATTAAGAACGGAGAATCGATAAACATTGCTTGCCGGATCGGCGCAAATTCACCCTGAGTCGGTAAGTCTCAGTAGACAATCTCCATCCGCAAACCGAAGGCGTCCACAGGTGGCTCCTCAGGGAGTGTCCTCGCGTTATTGCTCGCAATACGCTCGGCCGTCCAAAGTGCGGCGAACGCATCCAGTATGTCGTCGTCAGCGATATCTTTCTTTCTGGGATAGTTGCGACGCACCTTCTGAAACGCTACCGCTCCAAAATAGTCAGCCACCAGTTTTGAACGCTCGGCACGGCCTTGCGCAGACCTTTTCTTGTATTGCATCGGCATACCGGACCACGCCGAGAAACAGACTTCTGGGTGCACCTCGCGTACCCTCTTCCGCCACCTCGGATTCGACCGCAGAGCGCGGTCTACTTCACGGATCTTCTCGACTATCGCCCACACTTGTTTGGAAATTCCCTTGCCTTCTATGCGTTTGCGGATCGCGCTGGCATCCGACCATTCAGTTGCCTTCAAGACCGGCCTAATAGGGGCTGGAAAGACACTGGAGCGACGAGGCCATCCAAGAACACGTCTGGCCCCAATGTCGCACAAGCGACTACCCTTAGCTAACAGACCAATTGGAATGTCTACTGCAACAATCTTCGCAGTGGGCTTTGTCGTAAGCAGTGCTCGAATATCGTCGAAGCAGGTGGTGTGAATTTCTCCGGATCCGATTTCTCGCACTACGCAGATCCAGCCCGATCTGCAACCGTCAACGCCGGCAACCAACATAAACTTGAATCATCTCGTAAATATCGCGCCTGGTGGGTTGTTGTACTGCCAGAGGGCGTTGCTGAAGATTATGCTCCTGCTCACAGACGTTCGCGAGCGAATTATCCGTGATTGGAAGCTCAGTTAGTGCCTTCCGCCGTGACCACCGACGCAAGTCTTTCCAGTAAGCGGACGTTCGTTGGCTCGTACCTCGACGGTCGGCTTGGGGTCGAGAGCGCCAATTCGCAGAACTGCCGAACCGAAACCTGCGCATGTCGAGCATCCTGGGGCTGCGCGGGCAGCCATAACGGCGGAATGGATCAAATAAACACCCCGCTCCTGTACCCTCTGCCGGCGGCCGCGAGTTAGGTCGCCACCAGCGGCGCTAAACACGATGATTTTCGCTCAGAATCGCTTTTCAGACAGGATCACGGACTGCGGAATGTGCGTCCCGCTGCGGCGGCAGGCGATGTGCGTTTTGGTTTGGTTTGTTGCCGAACATGACATCGTGAAACTTTGGCGAAACATCCACCAATACTGGCAAGTGCTAGTATCCACCCATGCCTTCTTCTTCTGATCCCCGCGGACACCACGACTGGCACTCTCAAGATTACGTGGACCATTGGATTACATCGGACGTAACCAAGGACGAACAACGGCGGCCGCTACTTGACCGGATGATCGCCCTAATCCCCCTACCTCTCAACGCGTCCATTCGTGTACTGGATGTCGGAGCGGGATATGGTTTGCTGTCGAGTTGTGTCTTGGGTCGGTTCGAGAACGCACAACTCGTGTGCCAAGACTTCTCCCTGCCAATGTTGAACCACGCTAAAGAGCGACTGTCCGAAGGCATCGAACGTATCACCTTCATCGAGAGCGATCTCATGACGCCGGACTGGGTAAAATCTGTAGACGGCCCCTTCGATGCAGTCGTATCCGCAATCGCTATCCACAACGTCCGGTTCCCCGACCGTATCAGAGCCATTTACGAGGAGATTTCAGGGATCCTCGTTAGTGGCGGCTGCTTTCTAAATTGCGATCTGGTCTTCAACAAATCGGCTGACCTAAAGACGCAATTAAATTGGTTACGCGAACTTGGCCTGGAGCGTGTCCAATGCTTCGAGGAGTACGACCGAACAGCAATGTTCGGCGGATTCAGCTCTTAGATGTAGGCGAGGTTATACGCAAGCATTAAAGTCAGTTTTTGGCGGCGTGTCCTTCCCGAATATTCGTACTCGTTGATATCCTTGACGAAATTCTCGAGCAACGTCAGCCTGGGATCTCCAGCTTTTGTGAGCGTCGATAAGGATCCAGGATCGTGAAACCCATTATCAGTGCGCTGTTGGCGTTCGCGTCTACGATGTTGCGGTCACGCGTCTCGTTGCAATTCGAAATCGTCGCGCTAAGACCTCAAATCATGGTGTATCACCGCTCAACAACGCGCCCGCATAAAGCGGGGTGATAGAATATTGTGGTCTTGGATTGCACGACGGTGGTCTGGTTGGCAGGATGTCCTAATCATTGTCCAGCCCGCGACAGTAATTGCTTGGCAGCGAAAACGGTTTCGGGAGCATTGGACGAAGTTGAGCAAGCATGGCAAGCCCGGTAGGCCGCCGGTACCAAAAGAAATCATAGACTTGATCCGAAAGATGTCAGAGGCAGAATGTCTGCTGGGGCTCGCCCCGGATTGTCGGCGAACTTCGTAAACTCGGGATCGAAGTCGCTAAATCTACCGTCGAGAAGTACCGAGTGCGTCCTTGGAAACCATCGTCGCCGACGTGGAAATCATTTCTGAACAATCACGCGAAGGACACGGTATCAATCGATTTCCTAGTCGTGCCGACGGCAGGATTCAGGATGTTGTACGTCTTGGTGAGCCTTTCGCATCATCGGCGCCAAGTTGTCCATTTCAATGTCACGGCACACCCAACCGCTCATTGGACTGGCCAACAGATCATTGAGGCATTTCCTTTCGACTCGGCTCCGCAATATCTAATTCGGGATCGCGATGGAATTTATGGGGGCCAATTTCGGAAACGCGTCCGCAGCATGGGTATCGAAGAGATCCTGACGGCTCCGCGAAGCCCTTGGCAGACTGCTTACGTTGAAAGAATGATCGGCAGCATCCGGCGAGATTGTCTGGACCATGTTGTTGTATTGAACGAGCGTCATTTGAAACGGATCTTGGTTAGCTATTTCGGTTATTACCATCGCTGGCGCACTCATTTGTCGCTGGACATGGACAGTCCAAGTTCTCGACCAGTCCAGCTACTCGGTTCGGGAAACGTTGTCCAATTCCCCGATCTCGGTGGTCTACATCACCATTGCCAACGAATAGCGGCTTGATGCCGGGTGATATGAGTATTCGGGAAGCACAGGAGCCAGGATCAGCGGGACAGATTGTTGCTGAACCTATATTGGGCGGATTGCATCACGTCTATCGAATGGCTGCTTAAGCTCAGATGACGTTTTTGCGCCGTTCAGCCAAATGTGGGTTGTAAACCAAGCCTCAGTTGCTGATGCGATTCTCAATCGGTGGCAGGGTACGGAGGAAATTAATCAGCGCTTCGCGATCGTCGGGCGTCAAGTGCCGTATCCCTTCGATCACCGGGTCCATAGCTCCGGCGGCGTACTCGCCGTCGGGAAGTTCGCCGAATTTCAAAAACTCCTGCAGATCAGTTCGGCTCCAGTCGCCGATGCCGGTACGCTTGTCAGAGGTGATATTGGGCACTAGCTCATCTTCCGGTCCATGCGCGTTGCCAGCGTATGCCAGGTCCGTACGCAGTGCGCCGAAGCGATTACGGGGTGTGTGACATTCAACACAATGCCCCATGGCTTGGGCAAGGTAAGCGCCGCGGTTCCATTGTGCGCTTTGTGTGGGGTGTTGGCGAAATTCAGCGGCGCTGAAGAACAGCCATTTCCAGGCCAGCGCTGCAACTCGCCAACGCAGAAACCACGCCAGTTCGTGGGCCCGGTTAGGTTGCACCGATGCGGGCAGTGATAAGATGTAGGCGTGCAAGGCGCGCAGGTCATCGGCGAGAATGCGCGTATAGGAGGTGTAAGGAAACGCCGGATAGTAGTGGCTGCCCTCTGGTGATACCCCCTGGTGTAGCGCACGCCGGAAATCGTTTGCACTCCAGTCGCCGATACCAGCGGTCTTGTGCGAAGTTATGTTGGGGCTATAGAAGGTTCCGAAAGGTGTTACCAGTGCCCGCCCGCCGGCCAAGTGCTCGCCGTTTTCCGCGGTATGACAATGGCTGCAACCACTGATCTTCAGCACGTATTCCCCGCGCTCTAGCAAGGCGTCGTCGGGCCGCGTTTGGGCGATAACACAAGATGGCGAAGTCGCCATGAGCACACCCGCGACAGCAAATAAACGCAGTACCGGGATCATGGTGGCATCAAATACTGCAGAGCGTCGGAATCGTTAACGAGAATGAAATTCCACAGGCGGATCACTCGATCCCAGGTTTTTAGCGTTGAAATCCTTGCAAGTAGATCACCCCTGTTATGGGTCCTCCTCACGGAAATTGTCGTGGCAGCCCTTGCAGGCTTTACCGAGCGCGCCGAGCTTCGATTTGAGCGCATCAACGCCCTCGCCGGCTACCGCAGGAAGATCATTAACTGCCGAGACGTATTTTTTGCCGTATTCAGCGACTTCGGGGTAAGTCGACCAGATAACAGGAAGTGCGCTGGTATCGTCCGGGTAGGCTTCATTATCGGTACCATCGACCCAGGCGCGGCCATTGTCGAGGTCGAGCATTAGTTTCAGGTTGCCCGTTAGCTTTGTGGCGAGTTCCGCATCATAGGGGATCTTTCCCTTGGCCATCGCGAACAGCGGTCCGGCGTTAAATGCGCGCAGCTGCATTTCGCCCTGGCGCGCTTTGATCGCATTTTCTAACGGGTCGTTTTCGGTAAAGCCGGGTGCGGCCATCGTTAAGCCGACGATTAGTAAACAGAGTTTGGCAGCTAATTTCATGGCGGGTCTCCTGATTAAATGCTTGTAGTACTATCGGTGGGCATTATAGCTAGTATAAAACTACATTAAATTACCCATTTTTGCGCAAGGATTCTGGGGGATTCGGGGACAGTGGCACACGCCAGAGAGATCTGGGCGTGTGACCTGTTTACGGTGCGTACTCTCTGGTTTCGTACTCTCTACGTCTTTTTCATCATTCACCACGGAACCCGTGAGGTCTTGCACACTAGAGTGACTGCGCATCCCACGGCGCAGTGGTTGTCTCAGCAAATGGTAGAAGCGTGTGGAGAGCGTGAGGCGCCTCGTTATCTTATCCACGATCGAGACGGATCCTATGGAACGCAATTCAATAGACGTGTCGGGAGTTTAGGTATTCGGCAGATCCGGACAGCGGTGAAAGCACCGAAAGCCAATGCTATTGCTGAGCGGTGGATACGAACGGCGAGGGCGGAGTGTCTGGAGGACGTCTTTGTATTTGGACATCGACATCTGCAAATCCTCATGAACGAATACACGGCCTATTACAACCGGTGGCGTCCGCACCGAAGTTTAGGGCAGCGGCTACCGTGTCCCGCACCGACGGAGTCCGATCGAGGTTCAGTCGGACAGATTGTTGCTGAACCGATATTGGGCGGATTACATCACGTTTATCGAATGGCTGCATAAGCTCAGATGACGTTTTTGCGCCCTACAGGTCTCCTGAACTTTGATCAGGTCAGGCCCTCGTTCTTCCACAGTTCGCCGACACGTGACTCGATCTCGGGATCGGTCAACACCCTGTCCATAACCTGCAGTCCCAGAGGCTTGGTGCAATCCACGCCCATGAAGTCGCGGACATTGAGCGGCATCTCCGGATAGCCGTCATAAACACCCAGTTTAGAGTTTTTACCCAATACGCCCTGGGCCATGGGCTCCAGTGCCATGCCGACGACATTAGGAATGATTGTCAGATCGCGGCTAGGCAAAAAACGGTGCGCGAGTGCCCAATTCCGTTCATGGGGATCCTGAATATCCACATCATCGTCATAAACAAACACGTGCTTACAGAAACCCTGCAGCGCCGTATAGGCGCGCAGCATTGCCAGTTTTGGTTCACCAACACGCCGTTTTTGGATAGACAGGTGGACCGTGAAGCCAATGCCCGCGGCCGGATCGATATAAAGATCAACCAGGTTAGGCATGATCGATTTGACTTCGCGATAGACATGCACGCCGCGAAAGAACCCGGCCAGCGCATTCGTCTCATTGATCGGTCGGCCAACATGAACGTGTTGGTAGATGGGATTGTTACGCATCGTGATGGCTGTGACTTCGAATCGCGGTCGGCGGCGAGGTTCGTCGTACATGGCGTTGAACGAGGCAAACTCGCCCTGTACCTGCCAGTCAAAGGGCCGCATCACGCCTTCGACAATAATCTCGGCGTTTGCCGGAACGTAAACATCAATGGTTTCGCATTTGACCATTTCTACGGCCTGATTGCGTAAGCCGCCGATGAAGGCGTAATCATTGGCTTCAAAAGGCATGGCCTTGTTGGCGCCGGCAACAATAAACTCGGGCGTTACGCCACTGACGTAAGCCAGGGGAAATGCCTTGCCATTATCGACGTCCCACGTAGTGGACGGATCGTCAACCCCAGATCCCCAATGTTCCCCTATGCCGATGGCATCACCAGTTCCGCGGTAAATCCATATCGAACCACCATTGGGTCGCGTGACCTCGAAGCGATGGTAAGAGAGATTGTATGCATCGGGTTTTGCGTGCGACGCGACAAGATGCGTCATAAAGCGGCCTTCGAGAAATTCCTGTGCGCCCTTACCGTCTCTCGGGTTACAACGCGGGATCGGCAGCTTTGTGAGGTCGATATCTTCACCGACCTGGATCACTTCTTTACAAGCCGCTTCAGATTTATCAACAACCACCGGCGGCAGGCCGCCGGATTGCAATACGGCACCCATTTTTTTCGCAATATTGGGTAGCAGGCCATCGCCATCCTTGCCAACGCCAAATGAACGGCCGATAGCCATCGGATCATTGCCAACCGTGTTGGCATACACCGGAATATCGAAACCTTTCGGGTTTTCGAACAATATTGATTTGTTGACCGTGCTGTAGTCGACACGGGCAATGAAAGCGCCCAGGTCATCGAGGGTGTCGATTTCCGATTTAACTCTTAATAGTTCGTCATTGTTGTCCTGTTGTTCAATGAACGTCCGAAAATCGTATGCGTGTTCGGAGTCGGCGCTGTCTTGGTGTTGTTCGGGGACTGCGCTCATGATTTTTCTCCTTGATTTTCTGTCGACGGGCGATGGTTAGGATTATCGCGCGGTCAATGCTAAATTGACAACACTTACTGAGGACCTCTTCGGGACTTCCAAATACACGGCGCGGCAAATGCGATGCAACGCGCAACGAAGGAAATCCGTCGGTTTGCCACGTATATGTGATCGTCCGAATGTGACCACGCCATGAGTCATCGTGAACCGGAATTGATAGCTCAAAAGGGCAAGTTTTCTCTCTGGCGAAGGCAAACGGACAAAGAGGGTGATGTCCTAATCGTTTACGAGATCCGGCGGTCAACGGAATTGGTTGAAGAGTTCGACAATCAACGCGAGGCCCTGTCGGAGCTGGAGCTGCAGGATCGACTGGAGGTTCAGGCACGTGCGTTTGGACCCGGAATGTAAAAGCCAAACTGCTAATTGCGCCGTGAGGTAAATCGATGGGTACAATTTACGCCACCGGCCGGGATGGCAGCGAACACGAACTGCAGGGACGGGAACACGCAAGTTTCATGCAGATACTGAAAATGGCGGGTTTGTCACTCGAGGCCCTCTGCAGCGGTTGCTGTCAATGCGCTACCTGTCATGTCTACGTGGATCCAGACTGGCTGGACAAACTCCCCGCAGCAACCGAGATGGAAACCGTTACCCTGGAAGGTGAGGCTGAGGAAGAGCATATCAAGCCCAACTCGCGACTGGGCTGCCAGGTGCAATGGCAAGACCACTATGACGGTATCCGGGTGACCGTTGCACCGGAGTCCTAACTATCTGAAAACATTCTTGTAGGTGACGACGTTAAGGGTCTGCCTCGGCGCAATCAATACACAAGTACCACGGACGTGTCGAACATCAGACGTTTCAAATCGATAGGCTCGCCGTATGGTGTCCTTCCTAAAAAGTAGATCCTATTGAAGTGATTGACTTTTTCGGCCCCGGATCTAAGCATGGATAGGATGAATTTCTCATTGATATGTGCTGTTTTTGCCTTGTTGCTTTCGGTGATGAAGACGCAACGCGCCCTGACGTTAGAGAACCTCGCTTTGCGCCAGCAGGTCGTGACGTAAGCTTCAGTGAAACGGCCTCGCACGACCACGTTTGACCGGGCATTCTGGGTTGTATTCGCTCGATTCGTTGATGACTGGCGGGGGAAGCTGTTCGCCTTGAGTCCGGACACCGTAGTTCGCTGGCACCGAGAGGGTTTTCGCCGATATTGGACATGGAAAAGCCGACGGCTCGGTCGACCGCGGGTTGATATGGAATTGCGTCGATTGATCCGCCAGATGCAGCGTGAAAACATCACCTGGGGCGCGCCCCGTATTCATGGAGAATTGTTGAAACTCGGCTATGAGGTATGTGAAGCCACGGTTTCCAAGTATATGAAGCGGTATCGGAAACCCCCATCACAGAATTGGCGTACGCTCCTAACCAATCACCACGAGGAGATTGTAGCCATCGATTTCTTCACCGTACCAACGGTGACGTTCAAAATACTGTATGTCTTTGTTGTCATTGAACATGCTCGTCGGCGGGTAGTGCACTTCAATGTAATCGCGCACCCGACCGCGCAATGGACTGCGCAGCAACTTATCGAAGCGTTTCCGTTCGACACCACAGCGCCGAAGTATCTGATTAGAGACGGTGATGGGATTTACGGCGCGGCCGTACAACGGCGGATCGGTAGTCTCGGCATAAACGAGATCGTGACTACGCCAGCATCACCCTGGGAGAACGCATACGCCGAGCGGGTCATCGGTAGTATTCGTCGCGAATGTTTGGACCATCTCATCGTTGTGAACGAGCGACATCTGTGCCGGGTACTTAAAGAATATCTGAGTTATTACGACGGCTGTCGCGCACACCTGTCACTAAGTAAGGATCCCCCGAGGGCTAGGGCAATCGAATCGTGCGACGAAGGTAATGTGGTCGCGTTTCCATTGCTGGGCGGTCTTCATCATCGCTATAAACGCTTAGCTGCATGACGGCGATTACATTTATGGGATGCACAAGTGTATCGATTGTCGAAGCTGCGATGGATCCTTGCGCCATCTTGAACTCCTATCTATACTTTCGACTCGATACTTTATGATTCTTGCTGGCTGCGGGCCTTGCTCGAATTGAGCAACGATTCCCGGAAACTGGCCATAAGTTTAGAAAGAGTTGGGGAGTCAACGATGTCGCTTAGCAACGCACTCCGCTCCGAGATCGAATCGGCGATCGCTTCACACAGGGTCGTGCTGTTTATGAAAGGCACGCCACAGCAACCGCAATGCGGCTTTTCCGCGAAGGTCGTCGGCATACTCAACAGCGTGGGGCGCGAGTACAACACTGTCAACGTGCTGGAGCAACCGGCGATCCGAGAGGGTATCAAGGAATACTCACAGTGGCCGACCGTCCCGCAACTGTACGTGGACACGGAGTTCGTGGGCGGCTGCGATGTCGTGCAGCAGATGTACGCCAGCGGTGAGCTGCATCGGGCGCTCGGGCTGAAGCCCGTTGAACGAATTACGCCGAAGATTACCGTCAGTGACAGCGCCGCAGAGGCCATCCGCGAGGGGCTCGCCCAGGATCCGATGGCGGCATTGCATTTGAACATCGATGCGGACTGGAATCACGAGTTCAGCCTGTCCTCGCCGAAGGGGCATGAGATCAAGGTCGCCTCGAACGGTGTCGAGATCAACTTCGACGTGGCCTCGGCCCAGAGAGCGCATGGGCTGGTGATCGATATGGCCGAGACCCCGAACGGCGTGGGATTCAGCATTACGAACCCCAATACCCCACCACCCGCCGAGGAGATGTCGGTGCAGGCACTCAAGGGTAAACTCGATGCTGGCGAGCCGCTGCATCTTTTCGATGTTCGCGGTGACGACGAGCGGGCCCGAGCGCATATCGAGGGATCACGTCTCCTGGATGAGGAGGCCGTGAAATTCATCGATAACCTGCCCAAAGACGAGATGCTCGTCTTCCAATGCCACACCGGCGTGCGGAGCCGCAGTGCCGCGGACCATTTCCGACGGCAGGGCTACACGAACGTCCACAATCTCACCGGCGGAATTGAGGCGTGGTCGCAGGAGATCGACCCTCGCGTGCCCCGATACTGACTATCATCGGTTCGCGCGGCACATCAGGGGTTCAGTCGAAGGACAACGATTCCTCATGAGCGCACAGTCCCAACGCGTCGGTCTCGATGCATGGACCTTTGACAACCGCTTTGCCCGCGATCTGCTGACTGCGAACTCTCGCCAGCAGGTGAGCGGGGCGTGTTACACGCACGTTCTGCCGAGGAAAGCCGCACAGCCGCAACTTGTCGCCTACGCGAGGTGGCCGGAGGAAAAGATTTGAATGATCCGAATGACCCGGTTAGAAAGCCGCCTCCACGTTACACCCCCACCGATCACCCGACGACTCACGTTGACTGAAGCCGGCCGGGCAACCTACACCACACCAATGATCGCCGGATAACAGAGCCGACCGCTGCTTGCGTCATGCTCAATCCGGATCTACGTTAGAGCTTGATATGCTGTAAAATATGACTCGGTTCAATAGCATATGAAGATGCGCACATCTGCGAATGGCTCTGAGGCGGCCGTCGCCGAGCTAATCGAACAGCTCGGACGTTGCGCGTACGGTTACGACTTCGCGACCGGTCTCAATCCCGCCCAATGGACTGCACTGCGATATTTCGCGCGGGCGAATCGATTCTCGAGAACAGTGACGGCGTTTGCCAAATACCATTCGACGACGCTCGGGACAGCCTCACAGACCGTGAAAGTCCTCGTGGACAAAGGCTACCTGAGACGAACGAAGATCAAGGAAGACCACCGATCGAATCGGCTCGAGATTACTCCTAAGACAAAACGTTTGCTGGCGCGAGAGCCGAATCGTGATCTGGCGATCGCAGTCCGAACCGTGCCCCTCGCGACTCGCAGTACGATGATAAAGGGCATGCAGACCATCCTGGCGGAGTTGCTGGAGCGCAATGGTCGGCCAGTGTTCGGCATATGCAACACTTGCGAGCATTTGCGAAGCGGAGAGTGCTGTCAGTCCGGTGACACAGGGTATGAGTGCGCGTTCGTCGATGAGCCTCTGCGAGAGTCCGAACTGACCGAAATCTGTGTTGCTTGGCAACGTCCGGCCGGATCTCTCTGAGTTCCTGATCCGGGCGTCGTACCCCCGGACGCATCGAATTCGAACACGACCTGTAAACTGGCTCTTCGTTTCTGCCGACTTCGCCTCGTTCAGTCGCCGATGTATGACATTCCGATTTTCGGCGCCGCCGTCTCAGAGGTCCGTAGCTCGGACTAGCGATCGGCGCGATTGGACCAGGTGCATCGAAGTAACTGCAGGATGAACTCATCCGATGCCCTGCCCCGAAGCGCCCTCTTCAAGTGTACCAGTTGATAACGAACCCGCACCTGTATAGTCACTTCCTCGACATAAGGTACCTCGCGCCGAAGGCCGGCATACTTCCAGATGGAAGCCCTCTCACTGGAGGACATTGCCGTACTCGATCCGCTCGTCGCGCCGTTAACGCTTGCCAGTGACCTATACTTATAGGTGAAGTCCGAATTACCTGCCGCCAGCTCTACTCCTGCCTTATTGGGAAGGGTTTTTGGCCGAGAAGAAGCATCGATGGCCCACTCAAGCCAAAACCAATCTATTCAAACGGCCCTCAAATATCACGAGAGCACTAAACACAGTGCGCAGAGTATTCGGACAAACCCCCATTTTCTTGATTGGGAAAACCAACCGCTTCCGTTCAAGATCTACCGCGGTTTGGAGTCCGTTCCTCTTCCACGAGATCACCGCGTTCTCGATAAGCCGACACTCCCCGCGCTGGAGGCAATTTCGGCTCTAGCCGATCCCGAAGTCAGGGCTGATATCATTCCCGACCTCGCGATACTTTCGCAGGTGCTGTTCTTGGCTGCGGGCATCACTAAAGTAAAACGTCACGCTGGCCGTGACGTCTATTTCCGTGCCTACTCCAATACCGGCGCCCTGTATCACATTGACCTTTATCTTGTAACGCAAGACCTCCCCGACCTGTCTGCTGGTGTATATCAGTTCGGTCCGCATGATTTAGCGCTTCACCAGCTTCGAGCAGGTGATTTTCGCGGTGTACTGGTGGCCGCGTCTGGCGATCATCCTCGTATAGCACAGGCGCCAGCGATCTTAGTGAGCGCTTCAACCTACTGGCGCAATGCCTGGAAATATCAGACACGAGCGTATCGTCACTGTTTTTGGGATAGTGGAACACTGCATGCGAATCTCCTCGCCATCGCTCAAGCACATGCGCTGCAACCGAGCGTAATTGTAGGTTTCGCTGATGCTTCGGTAGAGATGCTATTGGGAATTGATCCGCAGCGGGAGGGCGCTTTGACGCTTGTACCATTGGGGCGTTCCCAGAAAAGCTTACTGACCACACCACCAATGCCGACCTTGGGGTTTGAAACCGAACCGCTGTCCCCCTCTCAAATCGACTACCCGCAGATCCGAGAAATACACCTTGCCTCGTCGCTCGAGAGTGGTGCTGAAGCCGCAGCTTGGCGCGGTAATACCCCAAATCTCAAGCCAGCCCCGGCAACCGGGCCGGTACAGCAGCTGCGTACAATGCCAAAAGGTGAATTGCCGTCGGAGTCATTGGCAAGTGTTATTCGCCGCCGTGGTTCGACAAGAGCGTTCGATGCGTCGCGCGCTATCACATTTGAAGGGCTTTCTACCTTGCTGGAACGTGCTTCGTGCGCCATTGATGGCGATTTCCTCGAACCGGCGACGAGAACGCTAATTGACTTGTATCTCATCGTGCATGCTGTAGAGGGCCTGGCGCCTGGCACCTACTATTACCGGCGCGATGAGCGGACGTTGGAATTGCTTGCGGAGGGGCGTTTTCGCAAGGAGTCTGGATACTTGGGTCTATCCCAGCAGCTCGCGGCTGATGCAGCTGTTAACGTTTATTGTTTGGCTTCACTCGCCCCGATCCTGGAGTGCTTTGGGAATCGTGGTTATCGCGCTGCTCAACTCGAAGGTGGGATCACCGGCGGCAGATTGTATTTGGCAGCATATGCACAACATTTCGGAGCGACCGGTCTTACGTTTTTCGATGACGAGGTGAAGGAGTTTTTCTCGCCACACGCAGCGGGGAAGAACGTCATGTTTCTGACAGCTCTGGGCTATCCAGATATAGCTCGCATTTCTCGCAATCGGGATTGATTATGGCTTGAACGCTGTATGCATCAGCAGACATAAGGTGGCGAGACCGGTCTACGATTTAGCGGAAGGGCGCATCATCGTGTAAATCCGCGGCAATAACGTCTTCGTATCGGTCGCCCACAGCGAGAAGTTTCTCTTTTGTCATGGTACGCTCGTCGCGGTGCTCCATGTGGTACTCGAATACGCGGGTTTCCACGATAGCGTCTACCGGACAAGCCTCCTCGCAAAACCCGCAGTAAATACACTTGAAAAGGTCGATATCGTAGCGCGTTGTTCGCCGGGTGCCGTCGGCGGTCCGTGGCTCTGTTTCTATTGTGATCGCAACCGCGGGGCAAACGGCCTCACATAGCTGGCAACCGATGCAGCGTTCCTCGCCATTAGCATAGCGCCGCAGCGCGTGGAGTCCGCGAAAGCGAGGCGATTGAGGGGTTTTTTCCTCCGGGTATTGAATAGTGATCTTCGGCGAGAATAGTCGTCGCCCCGTGAGGCGCAGGCCAATGAGAAGCTCCCACAGCAGTAGGCTGTTGAGATAATGAAACACTGAGGCCAAGCGAGAGCGTTCCGACATCACCAGTTCTCAAGCCGTTATCACGAGTCCGACCGTCGCTCAGGGAAAAGCCCGGTACCACCACGAACCACGAGGGGTGGGGGGAGTCCATAAGGGGATATGAACTCCGTTGGGCAGCACCGGGCCATTGCGCCAATAGTGGTAGCGCTAAGCGGGGGATCGGCCCTATAACCTCGTTAGTGGATCACGTTGGTCACCCGCAGTCCGGTTTGGCCCAGCCATAAAGGCGAGACATTTGTGACCGTGGGAAAGTCCTGCTCGTGGGAACGTCGCGTTAGCTTGGCGAATGCGGCACTCTCATCTACCGCAGCCAAAACGTCAGTAAGTGCGATTTGCTCAATATTCCTCGCGAGCTGGTATCCATAATATCGACCGATCTGCACCTTTACCAAACCGCCCAGCCGCAATTGCCACAGCGCAATCCTCAAGGATCCAACGTCGATTGCCTGGCGTTCGGCAATTGAGGTCAACGAAACCGGGCCATCGCTTTGGTGGATCGCAATGTCAATCAGCGCCCACAATGCATTGATTGTGCCTGCGATGGTCTTAGAGGATTTGCGAGCCATCGTGAATTCCCGAAACATAGTTTCGAGTCAATACCATCTAGTTTAGCACAACATTATAGATAATTTCGAGTCGCTATCAATTTGCAGAGGAAGTAGAAACAATGGTTTAGCGCTCGATTATTCTATATACAGCGTGGACAGGTGTTTAATGTGGAGCTTTAGCGGCCACTTTGCGGTTCCATCGAAGATCGCCATCGATTACATTAGATCTGACCGACTGGACCTGGCTGCGGCTCGTTGATGCGCAAACTGCCTTTGGTTGCGGCTAGTCATCAAATCGTTACCTGCCGGCACTGTGGTGGGGCGGTGTTACAGATATCGGGAAAGCGGACCATCAAATGACAACGTTCGAATCAGACGAATGTCTGCAGGTGGCGACCTACCCGGCCACCCTTGCCGATTCCCGGCAACGTGAGTTTTTGTGTCGGCACCGATGGCGACGACTTTCTTTGCTGCCAGCCATATTGAGGCCTCGATGCCGATCTCCGGCATGTGCTTGGTGCGTTTCCGTTCGACACGGCGCCAAAGTATCTGATTAGGGACGGTGATGGGATTTACGGCGCAGCTGTACAGCGGCGGATTGGTAGTCTCGGCATATACGAGATCGTAACGACGCCAGCATCACCTTGGGAGAACGCATACGCCGAACGGGTAATCGGTAGTATCCGTCGCGAGTGTTTGGATCATCTCATCGTTGTGAACGAGCGACATCTGCGACGCGTGCTTAAAGAATACCTGAGTTATTACGACGGCTACCGCACACACCTCTCCCTAAGTAAGGACTCGCCGTCGGCCAGGGCACTGGAATCGCGTGAAGAAGGTATTGTGATGGCATTTCCATTGCTGGGCGGTCTTCACCATCGCTATAAACGCTTAGCTGCATGACGGCGATCACATTTATGGGATGCACGGCCGTAATTGGCCGGCCATTAACAGATGAGACGTGGTTCTTCGTGGGTTTACTGACTGTCGTAATCAGCCCCCAACTTTTTTCCCATGTGAATTTGTGGCCCGAAATACGCGAACCGATGAGTAAGCCCGGGAATTACATCGAGATGCGGGCGGAAATGGATCTCTTATGCGCGTTGAGCATGCTGCTACAATGGTCCAAATCGGTTTGAACTCGCGGTTCGGACCAGGCGGCAGTTATTCGTCGCAGGAAGGCACCCTGCCACATTTCAACCGCTGGCTCGTCGGCCGTTATCGGAGGCACTGGCCGGCAAATTGATTTGGCGTTCGCAGAGGAGGCAGGCGCGATGTTCGTTCGTAACGCGTGGTATGTCGTGGCAAGAACTGCAGAAGTTGGGGCTGACACCGTTCTCGGCCGGCGGATCCTGGGCGATCCGATCGTGCTGTTTCGATGTGCCGATGATACGGTGGGTGTCCTTCAGGACCGCTGCTCGCACCGGCTGGCGCGACTTTCGCAAGGCAAGGTGGTAAACGGCACGCTGCAGTGCGGCTACCATGGGGCGCGTTTCGCCAACGACGGCAGCTGCGTCGAATTTCCCGGTCAAGAAAAAGTACTTCAGGGTGCCAGCGTTCGCAGCTATCCCGTGCGCGAGCGCTACGGTCTGATTTGGGTGTGGCCCGGGGATCCCGCCCTGAGCCAGGACGAGCGCACCATACCGGACTTTCTTTCCCGGGCTGTGGATCCGTATGAGCGGATCGATGGCGAGATGCTGGGCTTCGGCTCCGACTACCGCCTGATTGTCGACAACCTGCTGGACGCCGCACACGCGTCCTACGTCCATCAAAGTACCTTCGGCTCGCCGCTCTGGCTGGCGAGCGGTGGTGCGACCGATAGCAAAGCGGCCGCAACGGAGGCGCAGTTCGACACCGAGCTGCTGGATCAGGGTATCGCCTATCATTACGTGGTCCGCAACGGCTTGCAGGGGCCGGCATCCGTCGAGGCCTATGCGCGCATCAAAGGAACCGAGCCCGACTACCGGCAGCCTATCGATATGCGCATGGATGTGGAGTGGCGCGCCCCGGGCGTGTTCATTTTTCTACAAGTGCTCGGACCGCTCGATGGGCCTGAGGATGAGCAAGTCGGTTGCATGAGCACCCACTTGCTGTCGCCGGAGACCGAGACCACCACGAATTATTTTTTCCGTACGTGGTATCGGCTCATCGACAGGGACCCAGCGTTCGGTGATTTCTGGCACCAGACGGCGACGCGCGCTTTCTATGAAGACAAGGTCGTCATCGAGGCGCAGCAGGAGAGTATCGGTAGCGGTGATCTATACGATCACCCGGTGGTGTCATATCCGAGCGATCAGCTGGCCATCCAGGGGCGGCGCATTCTCGAACGCATGGCCAATGCAGAACACCGCGATGCAGTCGCTGAGCATACTTAATGGGCTCGCGTCTTCATCCATGAAGCGAGAACAACGACGGATCCAGGCCTCGAAGCGCAGCATGTCCGGGCACATAGACCGTGAGGCGGCCAGATCCGCGTCTTGCCCGAATTCGTTCAGCCATTTGTACACTATCGCCAGGTCCTCGTTGAACTTCGCGAATTCATCCAACGGGAGTTCTACATGACGCACGGACTTTCCCCCACACGGCACTCAGTACCTCCGCCATTTGCGGCCCCGGCAATCGCTCTTGTTTTTTCCTCAGAGGAATGCAGAGCAAAAGGCCGCATACCTACAATTTTCATGTAGCGGGAATCTGGTCGAGCGAGGTAGATTGCAACCGGCTCGCTCAGGGTCAGCCCCCTTGAATTCAGTTTTTCTGCGATCAAGCGATCTGACACCTTGGTTCATATACTCTATATTCTCAGTCTGTTTGGTCACCGATTCGCCGGGAGCGTCAAAAGCCACCTGGCCGGCGAGATATACAGTATTGCCATGCTTTACGATTTGGCTCATGCGCGGTCCGATATTCATTCGTTCTATTGGTATTGCAAACTCCTTTTGTTGTTACCTGGTCGCTCGCTCGCCGACGGTCAGTCGATCTCACGTGGCCAGCATTGCGGGTAGGTTTCCGGCGCCAGCGTCAGAGGATCTCCATCCTCTAGCGGCGGCCGGTTCGACGGCGGCGCCCAAGGGCGGAATTTGAAGCGCACGTCATCTCCACAGTAACGTACCGTCGTTGCGCGCCGCGTTCGACTGGCCGATCGGTTACCACCGGCACCGTGCAGGCAGCGCAGGTGGTGGACAACGATGTCGCCTGGGCGCGGCGCGAATTGGACGACGTCGTAGCCCGCTTTGTTGCTTTCGATGTCGGGTATATCCGCACCGGGATCTTTTTCCGCCGCCAAAGCACTGATGAAATACGTACATTTATACACAGTGCCGTCGCGATGGGAGCCGCGCAGGTATTCAACGCTACCGAGCGTTTCGTCCTCTTCATCGGCCACCACGCGTAGCCCGATCACTTGATCGCCTTCGATGTATTCATAGGAAACATCGGCATGCCAGGCAGTCCGCTCGCGTGTGAGGGGCGGTTTGATCAGGATCTGATCGCCATACAAGTTCGCGGTTTCGGAAGCCATCAGCGTCGCCGCAATTTCAGGCAACGGCGAAGCGTGTGCCAATTCCCGTATGAATGGCATGGAGTGCCAGGTCTCATGCATGGAAAGAAACTGGCCTCGCTGCGCGTGTGTACCGACCTCATCGTCAAGCAGCACGGTGCCGCGTAAGTAGGTGGGGTCATCCCAGTGAGCCGCACCTTCGTCTGGGCGGGCCTCGATTGTTCGGTGGAAGTGGTCGTCGGCTGGACGCTGCGCTACGGCACCCTGCTCGTCTGCCTGCAGACCGTAATTGGTTAGGTTCAGGACAAAGCCGTGTTCGTCATTGACCGCCGCGTCAATCGCCTTGCCCATCCGGGTTGCCCATTCGGGATCGATGATGGCCTTCAGCCAGACAACGCCATCGCGGTGGTAGGTAGCGATCTCCTCGGTTGTGATCTCTCGCAGAGGGGTAACGTTCATCGCGAATAACTCCTCGTTCTCAGTACGCGGTTACTTGGACACGAGCATCAGTATCACGGCCACTGGACTATGCTCGTATCCGGGAGGTCGGCAAAGACCGGACCGTACGGACTTTGTTCATGCTCATGGTTGCTCCTTCACGCCTAAGCATAGGTGGCGGTCGCCGAAATCGCCAATTAGCGGCATCGTATGACGACACCCGGCAGGACGGAGACTAATCTTGGGGGGGGGTGGGGGCACCGTTAACTTATTAACTTAATGCCAAGCTTTGACTGTCTTTCGCAGTAAATTGCTAACAACCCCAGCAATGTGAAGTCGCCAGATCACTCGGGACTGAGAGTTACCGCCGAAAAATTGCGCTGAAGTGCGGGATAGCTACCAAGCAGCCGATAGAAAAATTGGTCTGGTGAGAGCGAACAGGGCACGGCAACAGCTAGCCACAAGCTATTAACCACAAGCCACTATTGCTGGTTCGAGGGACTTGTTACTTGTGGCTAGTGGCGAGTAGCTTGCTTTTGTTTAACGCCGCCACACGACCGGGAAACGCGCCGCTTTTTCAAGCGGGTCGCCGTTGACGAGGCCGGTCGAGTGGCGAAACGGCTCCGGTGAAGCGGGGCTTTGGTAGTAGCTGACGTCATCGCCGGCGTAGCGAACCGAGGCCGCCCGGCGGACCCGGTTGCTAGAAACGTTACCCGTGGAGCCGTGTAGTGTGGCCCAGCGGCTCAGAGCAACTCGCAGCGTCAGTTTCAACGAGGCTGCGACCTCGCATCGGTGCATCGGCTTGACCGTTAGCGGAAACATCGTAGTCGGGCCGCGCTTGTTTTGCCGCCGCCGCCATCTGCACGATGTCCATGCGCGCCCCTTTAGCATCTCCTCCGGCGTCGCCTTCGATGATAGCCCGGGGGGTAACGTCGCGGGCGAACACCCCGTCGAGCGTCACGCGGAGAGTATCGACCCAGCTTTGGGGATAGATGCCTTGCAAAAGCACGACACCGTCGCGCTAATAGGTCTCGAGCTCGTCTTCAGTGACCGCGCGCACAAGCGATGAGTTCGTCATAACACTTCTCTTCATAGTTCAGCGGCGGGCAATCTAGGGTCACGACCAGCCGCCGATAGGGGGTCAAATCTCGGCGCCTACCAACAACGATACTCTCTTGACTGTCGGAGTTAACTTGTCGGTACCTGCGTTTGCTAAACTGGATTGTAGCCACTACCGAATCCCCGTGTGGTTTTATCGGTGATGGTTAGCGCCTCGTTCCTGTTAGCAACGCAGGCTCGGGGCGCGCGCCTTCGCTAAGTTCTCCAATGCCACCTCACGTCGGCTACGAGTTGGCAGCTGGCGTCCTCTTCTTTAACGGTTATCCGCAGTAACTCCTTTGTTCCGCCCGCGCTGGGTAAAAACGTCAATAAAATCAATTCAGACGCCTTTTGAGGAATCACACGTGATCTCGACGATCGAAAAAAACGCCCGCATTGGGCGGGCGTCTTTCGATCTTTTGGCGTCAGCTCAGAACAGGCTGCCGCCGTCCCAGTTGTAGCGCACGCGGACACCCCACCAGCGCGGCAGGCCATAAGCTTCCTCGTTACAGCCGCACAGCGTCGGCAGGTCGAAGCCGGTGGTCTTGTAGACCTCGTCGGCGACGTTGTCGACGAACCCCTGTACCTCCCACTTCTCGTCCGCGCTGTACCAGGTGGCCTTCACGTTACCGACCCTGCGAGCCTCCATCTGCTGTGCCTCGTAGTTGCGGATGTTGTGATAATTGCTGGAGGCGTAATAGGCATCGGCCTGCACCGCGAACGAGCCGCCGAACGCCACATTCGGCCATTCATACCGGATCATGCCCGCTAATTGCGCCTGTGGCGTGAAGCTCGGGGTTACGTCACGGAACACCCCGGAGGCGACTTCCAGTCCGGTGATGGTTGCATCGATGAACGACGCATTGAACAGAAAATCCAGGCCGTCCAGGGGGCTGGTTTGGACTTCGAACTCGATGCCCTTGAACTTGGCGTCATTGTTCTTGATGAAACCGCCCGACTGCTGGAACACGAACGCCTGATAGTCGTTGTAGTCGTAGAAGTAGAAGCTACCGTTGAACCGCGTCGTGCCCTCAAAAATCGTCGACTTGAAGCCGACCTCGTAGGCAGTCATCACTTCCTCGTCGTACGGGATTTCGTTGGTCGCCAACGGCGGGGTAAAGTCATTCAGCTTGGCGTTGAAGCTGCCCGCCTTGACGCCGCGATTGATGCCGGCGTACAGCAACCAGTCGTCGTTCGGCTTGTATTCGAACTGCAGCTTGCCCGTCCACAGCGCGTCGTTGGTAGAGTCGGTGAGCCCGGGATAAGCCAGGCCGTTCGGAAATACGCCGAAGTTCAGCGGCGTCGCACCTTCCTGGAAGCCTTCCTTCAGCGCGTCGTCGTTGTTAACGAAGAAGCCTTGCGAGTACACGAAGTCTTTCTCCTCGCGGACAAAGCGCAGCCCGGCGATGAAGGTCAAATTGTCCGTCAGGTCGATGTCGAGCTGGCCGAATATCGAGTAGGAATTGGTCTCCAGCTGCGCCCTGTTGTCGGTTTCCACGGGTAGTCCCCCGAATAATGCGGGTGACAGGGTCACCGGCGAGAACGGTGAGAACGCCAATCCGATCTCGAAGTCGGTGTCGATGAACAGATAATAGAATCCGGCCACCCAGCGGGCCTGCTCGAATTCGCCGTTGAAACGCATTTCCGCCGAGAACGAGTCGGCCTCGGTATTGTTCATGACGATGGCCTGTGGCACGGGTGCACCGTCGACATCCAGCGTCTGGTAAGCCTCGTAGCCTACGTAGTGCAGCACGGCCGTCATGGTGATGTCGTTGGCCAAGTCGTAGGTCAGCTTGCCCGTGCCGCCCCAGGACTCGTAGTTGTTAATCTCGGCGACGTGGTCGGTCGCGACGTCCTTGCCGTCGCCGTCGCGCTCGATGTAGCCGAACAGATCGCCGCCCGGTACCGGCCGGGTGTCGTCGATGTCACCGTCGAGACCGAAGAAGATGCCACCGGGGAAGCAGCCGCCGGTGTCGAGTATGGCCTCGCAGTTGTTGGGATCGTCTTTCGCGAAAATGGTGTTGACATGGCCGCCCGCTGCCGTTGAGCACGCCGGTCGTGGCGCCCGATTGATAGGGGCCCGACGAGATGTCGCCCTGCCTGGCGTAAAACCCCGTCATCAGTAATTCCGTGCCCTCGTTCGGTTCCCAGAGCAAGTGACCGCGTATCGCGTACTGATTGTCGTCGTATGGGTCCGCAGCGCCCGCGGGAGATCCGAGCAGCGTGGTGGGTGTCGACATGCCCGTGGCGGGATCGAATATCCCAACCGTGGGTACTTGATTCGGGTAGATGTTGTCGTAGATCGGATCCCAGCGCTGAAACGTACCGGATACACGGGCGGCCAGGTTTTCCGAGATCGGTACGTTCACCGCGCCTTCGACACGCACCTTGTCATAGTCCCCGTAGGTAACATCGGCGTAACCTTCCAGCTGGTCGGTCGACGGCTTGCGCGTGATGTAATGGATCAGACCGCCGGTCGCGTTACGGCCGAACAGCGTCCCCTGCGGACCTTTCAATACTTCGACCCGTTCCAGATCGAACATCGCAAACAACTGCGATTGCGGAGTGGCCAGGTAACCCTCGTCCATATACACCGCGTTCGGGGACTCGACGTGTTGGTCGAAGCCGTTCTGCGTCACGCCGCGGATAGTGAAGGTGCGAGTCTGCCCTGCGCTTGACTGCGCAATATGCACACCCGCCGTCATGGTCGCTATCTCAGTGCTGTCCGACCAGTTCAGTTTGTCGAGTTGCTCACCGGTAAAGGCGGGTGATGGCGATACCGACATCCTGCACGTTCTGCTCGCGCTTCTGCGCCGTGACTACGACTTCCTCGAGCAGTTGTGCGAATGCTGGGGTCGTGATTAACGCGAATGCGGCGCAGCACCAGAACAGCCGATTGAAGAGTTTCACTATGGTGTGATTACCACTGGACATGGGACACCCCCTTGATAACGGTTTTGCCGATCCCTATTTTACTGCTGCCGCCGTATCGCGGACCATCCGCGCCACGGGCGAACACACTAAACTCTACGCGCAATTTGATGCTGAATCCAATGGGTACCTGGTTTTACGTTGTAAATTAGCGACATCATTTGGGGTTTGTCCTGGTAGTTGGCCGCTTGTAGGTCAACCCGGCTCATTGAACGATTCGATAGGCCGTATCCCAATGATTTTCCGGGTGGATGAAGTTGTCCTTCCTAAAAAGTCGCTCCCATTGGAGTGATTGACTTTTTCTTTTCCGAATTTAAGCAATGCCAGGATGAATTTCTCACTTATATGTGCTGTTCTTGCGTCGTTTCTTTCAGCCCTGAAGTCCCAACGCGGGCTCGCATTGGAGAGTCTTGCTTTACGCCAGCAGGTCGTGATGCTCAAGCGCTCGGTGAAAAGGCCCCGCACAACTACGCTTGACCGGCTGTTTTGGTTTGTTTTCGCACGGTTCGGGATGGATAGGATAAAAACGACGCCAAATGCCCGTACTATCCAAATACTCGATCGAACCTGATCACGCTGCCTTTCGATAGTCATAGTTGAGCATCCCACCCAAACGCTCATGGCGACAAATCACACCATCATGGGCTGGCTGACTGAGTCGCTCTACGAGTTGGTTGTCTAAGCCTTGATGGTTTCTCTCCCGGTGATAATGAACAACATACTGGTTGATCGCCCGCCGTAGCGAGCCAACGCTGATCGGGACCACGCGAGCGAGACATTCTTCCTTGATAGAGCGTACAAAGCGCTCGGCATACCGGTTGCAGTTCGGTGCACGCGGTGGACAGACGACCGGCGTGACATCTTCACGCTTTAGGCATGCCTTGAAGTGTTGAGTGAACTTGGTGTCCCGGTCGATGATGAGAAACCGCACATCAGTCAGCGCGCCATCGAATTCATCCGTGATCTGTCGTGCAATTTGGAGCATGAACGCACTGTCTGGGTTGGTGGTGATGCCAGCAATATCGACTCTCCGCGAAGCCAAATGGAGCGTGAAGAGCACGTAATACGTGACCAGCCCACGCGAGGTCCACACTTCCGCCGTGAAGAAATTTGTCGCCGCCAACAGCTCCCAGTGGGTTTTCAAGAACATCCCCCCAGCGCGTGTGCTTTCGTCGCTCCGGCGCGGGCTCAATCCCGTGGTGTTTGAGCACATTGGCGATGGTGGTGGAAGAAACGACGTGCCCCAAGTTGGCTAAAGCTCCTTGAATGCGCACATAGCCCCAGTCGGAATTCTCTTCGGCCATGCGAACGATAAGTGCTTCAATCGTCTTATCGATCGGTGGTCGGCCCGGGCGCTTGTGCGTGTAGGTCCATTTGCGCGCCACCAAGGTGCGGTGCCACCGCAACAAGGTGTCCGGTGTCACCAGTGTCGCGAGCTCCCGCAGACATTTGCGCCCCAGTCTTTGCGCATGCGCGGCCAGCCGGCGCCGCTGGTCATCCGTTAGTTGCAGCCGACGCCCGTTCTGCTGCTCTTTCAGGATGCGGTTCTCCTCCAACAAATAATCGATGATGAGCTGCTGGTGTTGGTTGAGCCACCCGGCTAGAGCGACGACGAGAAAATGAAAAGGTTGGGATCCACCGGCCATGTGACCAGCCTATCTCGACCAATGGATTACGACAATCGAGGACCTTCGATCGAGTTTTTGTATAGTACGGGCGCGGTGCGGTCACCGCAGGTTGGGCCGCGACCGCGAACTGATGATTGATCGATGACTACTCACACCTGTACTCTGAAATCTCGTTACTTTAGTAAAATGATTACCGGAGGTTAACCGTATGAGAATAATTTCCCTAACGGTGCTGTTATACGCGTTGAGCTTTTCCGCCGTTCAGGCGACTGGACTACAGCGCAACCGTATCGAGCCCGATGGTGTATACGACCATCCTGCCTACACCCATCTCATCACAGTGGAGGGCAACCGGAAGACGCTCTACCTCGCCGGTCAGATCTCAGTGGACGAGAACTTCAACTGTGTGGGACCTGGCGATTGGCGGGCGCAATATATCCAAGTAATGGAGAACCTCAAGGTCGTGCTGGCAGCGGGCGGTGCGACACTCTCAGACATTACGCAAATGCGGCGGTTCGTCACCGACATCGGTGCATATTTCGCGATGCTGAGCGATAAAGAGAACCCGGTTCCCGACTATTTTCAGGGACAGCTACCGCCAAGCACTTTGCTTGGGATTACGACCTTGGCCGACGAGTGCTTTCTGATGGAATTCGAGGCCATCGCCGTAATACCGGCGGGATGAAGGCATTGAAGGGCGCAAAAACCCTATCTGCATTGTGTTCATCAACCGAGCCATGTGACAAACTGCTGCTAGAACAATAACAAGCAGGAGTAGACCGTGTTGCAATGGTTTGTTGCCGCGTGTGGAGCGTGTTTTCAATCGAGGACACAACTTATTGCCGAGAATCTGTGCCTTCGACAGCAGTTGGTTGTTCTGAAACGGCGCCAAGAGCGACCGTTGTTGAACGATTCGGATCGGCGCTTTTGGATCTTTCGAGTCGATGGTTCGTACGGTGGCGCGCTACGTTAATCGTTGTGCAACCAGAGACAGTATTGAGTTGGCATCGCAAAGGTTGGAAAGCGTATTGGCGCTGGCGTTCGAGGCGGGGTCATGGAGGCGGGCGGCGGCGTATTCCACCAGAGCTTAGAGCACTGATCCGGCGCTTGGCGCGTGAGAATCGATTGTGGGGTCAGCAACGGATCCAGGCTGAGTTGGCCGCGGTTGGGATTTAGTGTCTGCGCCCGGACGGTGGCGAAGTACATGCGCACACCCTACGACGGCATACCGTCACCGGAATGGCAGCGATTTCTCAAGGCACACGCCACAGAGATCTGGGCGTGTGACCTGTTCACGGTGCATACGCTCTGGTTTCGCACCCTCTACGTCTTTTTCGTCATCCACCACGGAACCCGTGAGGTCTTGCACACTAGAGTGACCGCGCATCCCACGGCGCAGTGGTTGTCTCAACAGATGGTGGAAGCGTGTGGAGCGCGCGAGGCGCCGCGTTATCTCATCCACGATCGGGACACGTCCTACGGGTCACAATTCAATCGGCGCGTACGGAGTTTAGGAATTCGCCAGATCCGGACACCGGTGAAAGCACCGAAAGCCAACGCCATTGCTGAGCGGTGGATACGAACGGCGAGGGCGGAGTGTCTGGATCACGTCTTTGTATTGGGACATCGATATCTGCAAATCCTCCTGAACGAATACACGGCCTATTACAACCGGTGGCGTCCGCACCGAAGTTTGGGGCAACGAGCGCCGTGTCCGGCTCTGACAGAGGCGGAGCCAGGATCAGCGGGACAGATTGTTGCTGAACCTATATTGGGCGGATTGCATCACGTCTATCGAATGGCTGCTTAAGCTCAGATGACGTTTTTGCGCCCTTCAGGTTGGCTTGGAAGCATCCTCAATCGAAATTGAGGTCTCAACCCCATCAAAGCAAGCATAGTGGGTTCGGGTACATGCAGAATTAAAGGGTCGGTGACAAATGAGAAAGCAAATGATTCTCCGTTGTCACCGGCCCCTTTTTCTGATCTACATTCGGAGGCGAAAAAAGTGGTTCTGCAAGCGGGGCCAGGTGAGCCCGATTGCAGACACCAACCGCGGCACCAACCGAAAGGTGACCGGGGCTGCGCACCGCAACGCCCACCAGGTCAGTGCGCCGAGGGCAGGAGATTCCGCGGGCAAGAAGGGCAGTGTGCGGCGGCGGAGTTCGACGAGTTCGACCGCGACTTCCATGGCCGTATAGGCCCAGTTTCGACGCACGTCTGGGGAGAAGAATCCGGCAGCCTGGAATAAGTTCCGGTAGTGAGGCACACTGCGATAGACCGCCTGGTACTCGCCTTGGGAGGCAGTGGTCCCCATTGGGATCGTGCTCTCCCGCAGGATCATGGAGCCCCCGGTCTCAAGCTTTGGTCGCAGCGTGCGAAGTAGCGCGATCACGTCGGCATCGTTCAGATACATGCAAAGCCCTCCCAGAAAGATCAGGTCGAAAGGCCCCTCGGGGAGCCGCGCTCGGGCGTCTCGTTGCTGAATTTCGACGTGGGCCTGCCCCGCCAGCCGAGCTCTGGCGCAGCGCACCATGGATGCGCTCTGCTCAACACCGATCACCGTTCCGCACCGTCTCGCGAAGATCTCGGTCCAGGTACCGGCGCCGCAGCCGAGATCGAGTACCTTTCCGTCCGACGGCATCTCAGCTAACCAATCCGTGATGGTGGCCACCTCGCCGCGGAGTCGGTAGCGAACCGAGTCGGACGGCAGGTTTTGCGCGTGGGCCATGTAACTGGCCGAAGCCGCGACGTCGGTGGTTATCCCCTCGAAATATTGCTGAACGGCGTCGTAGTCGATCTGCTCGCCAGCGATGTCTGGACCGGTGTCGTTCATGGCCTCGATGATACTCGCAGTGATCGTGCCGCTACGTGTAGTTTTCTGGTTAACCTAGCTTTTCTAATCAAACGGCTTCGTCGTTTGAAATTACGCGTCTTAACGATTGGTAGCAACACATTGTCTGCGGCAGTCAAAATTCGAATTTATGCACAAAAATGTTAATGTTTTCGGTTCTTAGTCCTACTCATATCAACCGGCCGCATGTAGTAACCGCCAACCATAAATCAAAGTCAACGAAAAGGTATAAACAGTAAGACCGTAATACCAGCCGCCACTAAGTTTGGGGGTTTTAATTGGTGCTACATTTAAGATCGCCGACGTCACTAAGATAACGTAGAGTAGTGAGGCGAAAGCAGACGAACTGATAAGGCCATCAAAAACAAAAAGCAAGGTCAAGATAATACCATTATTATCTATTGCTAAACCTTCATAGGTTGATTCGCCGACCAAACCAAATACATTGAAATGACTTAACCGAAGTGCTCCCGCCGCTACGATAAAGAAAGCACCGGGAACGAACCAAGGGCCAAAATCACCGTAGCTTAGTAAAACGACCGCAGGGCACGCGCCAAAGCTGACCATATCAATCAGTGAGTCGAGTTGCTCACCGAATAGACGCTGCTGTCTAGTCCGGTTTTTTGTGCGTCGTGCGACAACACCGTCGGTCCAGTCAAAAAATACGGCCCAGAGCAGCCCGATCATCGCGGCCGGGAAAATACCTAGAATAGCGAAGTAGATTGCCAGCACAGCAGAAAAAAGTCCCGCAAGCGAGCAGAGGTTTGGTAAGTCGTTGGCGAAAGAGAGTATTGCCGGTGGCGTCTCTATCGGGTCGATTTTGGTTTCCACCATTGACATTAAGTTTTTTTCTCTGGCCTCCTTAGATATGCGGAAGGTGCAGTATACAGGACGCGCTCATCAGAAAACGTTCGAGCCTCTCCGGGCTAGACAGGGCGTGAGTTAAAAGCTGAGAACGGCCTGACGGTTGCAGGGATCGCCCAAATGCTGAATGTTCCAACGTCCAGGGTCATACAGTGGCTAAACCCTTGGGACGATGCGGATGCGCGGCCGCTCCCCCAATGGCCATAGAGCTGTTGCAGCTGAAGCTCCAGGCTCAGTCACACCGGAAACGCTGTTCTTAATTCTCTGCAAGGCCATTGATCCGCGCAGCTAATACCCACCGCCGCCGCAACGGGCTGCCCGATGTAATAAGCCTGCTGTACTGCCATATCCATCGCCCCCCCCCCTCGGTGTGTGGTTACCGAGAAAGGATAGCAGTTGAGAAGTCTAGCCATTGGGGATGATCGCTTCGGAGCGGTTAGCTGTCATCATCTGCTCCTTCTCTATTGAGAATTCTAAATCAGAAGATTTCACTTATCAGATCAAAATCTCTGGCCAACCGGTGGGGTCCACCTCTGGGGTTTGTTTAGGGCGCGGCGTCGCTAACATAGCTGGTAGCATCGTTGGTGAGTTAAGTACGGGCGTTATCGATACTTGCCAGAGCTGTTTTCGTGATGGATTGGTTGCTGTTGTAAACGCAATTCGAGTGTTTGCCACGGTTGCGGCAATAGGAGAGCTCAAGCCGCGGTCCGGATGATCTGATTTGTTGTTAGTCGGCGCCCGCGTCATGGTGGTGATCTCATCTTTGGACTGAGTATCTCGACGATCTGTAACGGTGCCCCACAGGTTCTACACACGAACGTTGGTGAAGACGTCGCTGGAGTTTCAACGTCGGGTTCGCACAGAGCGTTGGAAGCGTTCAGTGCTTGGCGTAGCTGGGTCAAGTTATCGCGCCGCACGGGATTGGCGAGCAAACCGTAATGACGGATCCGATGGAAGCCCTTGGGTAGTACGTGGATCAGGAAGCGGCGGATAAACTCATCGGTGCGCAAGGTCATGGGTTTGTAACGCGCGCAGTGCTTGGTGCGATAGTCCTTGCATTGGAAGGTGACGCCGCGCTGCTCGTAGGCGATGAGTCGATGGTTGGAGATGGCGACGCGATGGGTATGCGGGACGGATACGCGAGTACCGCTTGCGGTCGCGCAAAGGGTTGCTTGGCATAGACGAACCAGTTCGTTTGCTTGAGGGGCACCAGGTAGGCGTCGAACGATGCGGGGTTGGCGAGAGACGCCAAGTCACCGAAGAACTGAAGCTTGTGTTCACGGTATGCCAGGTGAAGCGCAGCCAGGAACAAACGCCGGAACAAACGCGACAACACGCGTACTGAGAGGAAGAACCCGGGTTTGCACGGCACCCAGCGCTCACCCTCGAGCCCACCGCCGGGCACAATGCAGTGGGCATGTGGATGATGGGTGAGCGCGGAGCCCCACGTGTGCAACACCGAGGTTATCCCGAGATGGGCACCGAGGTGTTTCGGATCTGCAGCGATGCTCAACAGTGTTTCGGCGGAGACTCTGAGCAGCAGATCATAGACCACCGATTTATTCTGATAGGCGATGTCAGCGATCTGTGCCGGTAAAGTGAACACGACATGGTAGTACTCGACCGGGAGTAGCTCCGCTTGCCGGTCGGCCAACCATTGTTGCGCCTTAAGGGTATCAGCAACTTTTCCGCACTCACACAAAGAAAGACACCCGCGGTCCCGCCGGGACCTTCAACAATCCGCCCGGGAATTTTTTCGTGGTTACAGCGCTAGTAAACCTTGAAGGGGATACTTCGAATGTGAAAATAGAAAGGAGGCGCTTTGGTAGATCACGTCAATATCAACGGGCTATTGGAGCAACGGAGCAATCCCGATTCATTCCAGGATTCTTTCGCGGGGATCCGCACGAAATGAAAGTATTTATCCCCGCCTTTTATTTCTTGGCGGTTTTATCGTTAACTCACAGTTCAAGCACCCGACGGATAGGGCCGTCGAAAGGTAAAGCGCCATCGTTGGGCGAGTTTCGGTATCACATCTCGACGAAACGTTTTTCCTTTCATGCGCTGCGGCTATAGCCATAGCAGGAAGCCAGGCGGATCTAGCTAAGGCTATACTTGAGTTGGAGGGCGATGTTTCCGATGAGCTCTTGAAATTGTAAATCGGCGTTGAGAATTGACCCACCTCACAACCACAAATCAATTGCTTACACTGCGAATCGGCGCCTAAAACTGGGTCAAACTGCATGCCGGTTTACACCGATATGACCGCCGGCGTCACTCCGCGCAGTATTTGGATGAGGGTACGGTGCTGATAAGTGAAATCTTCTGCGAGAGTTCCCAAGAGAAAAGGAGCAGAAGATGACTCGAAGAAAACGTCGTAATCATTCTTCACCATCTTCCCCTGATGCCTGACGGCTAAGCTTGGGGGCGCACGCCTGAATTACTGGTTTTCCAAGAAAGTCCCCAAGGTTCCTTAGGCACACCCAATTTGTTGTTTGCTCATTTAGTTTTGAACACCAGCCTAAACGGGGTAGCGGAATTCCCAGCTTGATCCTTAAAATTCTGGAATTTTTCACTATTTATCCAAATTTCATACTCTTTATTGGACTCCAAATTTACGGGCAAAATATTCTCAGTGAGCCCCGGCTTATAGTATGGCTGACCGCTCATTTCCGGAAATTTACTCTTGTTAGTGTGCGCCCATGACCAGTTTCCGTCTGTCATTGGTTCATCAAACGTAGCTGAGATTTCCCTTATCGACGGATCAACATCGGTACTTCCGCTAACGGGAAAGGTTTCGATGACGTTGGGAGCCGTGGAGTCAGTTTCCGTACAAGACGCACAAACAGTAATAATTACGGCCATCATGAAAAAACAAAAAGATCGTTCCACTGTGTATCCCTCACCATACTGATTTGTACATACACTACATTTCGAGAACCTAAACGTCGGTTGCATTTTTGACAATTAGATCGAACTGATTTTCCGATGTACTAATTGCAGCACCTTAGTAATGAATAGTACGGACTGAATTTCTAAAATCAACGACTACCTTGGTTGGCAACGAATGGCCGCTTCGCGGAATCTATGCGATTGTCGCCTTCGGGGATTTCTTCACCGTGCCTTCAGCAACGTTCCGAGTCTTATTCGTGTTGGTGATACTAAGCCATGAGCGTCGGCGGATAATCCGTTTCAATGTGACCGCGCACCCTACGGCGATGTGGACAGCGCGACAACTGTCGGGAACCATCGGTGAGGGCAAAACGCCTGGCTACGTGCTCCGGGATCGTGACCAAAGATACGGCAGAAAATTCTCTCGGCAAGCCTCAGCGTTGGGTGTAGAAGAAGTACTGACAGCACTGCGGTCGCCGTGGCAGAACGCGTATGCAGAGCGAGTGATCGGATCTATCAGGCGAGAGATCCTCGATCACGTCATCATTCTCGGGGAACGGCATTTGAGGCGGATGATGAAGCGATACGTTCGCTACTACAACGGCACGCGGACCCATCTATCGCTGGGAAAGGATGCACCGCAGGAGCGAACGGTACAGCGACCGTGTGAGGGTAGGGTAGTTGGATTACCGCGGGTCGGTGGTTTACGTCATGAATATATTCGGCTGGCAGCCTAGGTCTGTTTACGGATGAAAATTGAGGAACCACAACGCCCACTAACCGCCGATGGGAAGAATCACAAAAGTTGAATCTAAGTTGCGGCTTTGCCAGCGGCGGTGGCATCGGCGATTTCTAGGAGCTTCCCGGTCTTTACGTCATAGATATAGCCATATATCGGGATCTCAGGTGGAACCAGGGGATGGGTTTTAATGCGCTGAACATCCTCGACCACACTCTTAGCATTATCTGAGATCGTTAACCAATCAATATAGCTGCCTTCCGTTGAACCGGGACCGCCGCCCGGATCATGCCATCCGCTCTCATCTACAGAGGCTGTGTTCAAGCTAGTTGCTAACAATTTGCGCATGACATCGTCCGTAAACGTTTCCATTCCGCAATCCGTATGATGAATGACAAACCACTCCCGCGTCCGAAGTAGCTTGTACGAGATCACCAATGACCTAATCGCATCGTCGCTTGCTCTACCGCCAGCGTTGCGGATGACATGCGCATCCCCCTCGCTCAAACCCGCGTATTTAGCAGGATCTAATCTCGCATCCATGCACGTGAGGATGGCAAAATGTCTCCCCGGCGGCATCGCAAGGTTACTCTTTTCATTAAAGCGTGCAGCATATTCCGCGTTAGCCGCTAGCACTTCATCAACCACCTTACGCATCGCTTCGTCCTCCAGTTGTTAAACCCGGGCTTTTGCGGAGACGCCTTAGCTTCGGTTAGGCCGTCTACCGAGGGGTCGATACCCGGATCCGCCGGACGTTTCGTCTGGAGGAGCGACTAATACGGCACCCCAAGGTCGCTCCGATCCACCAAGGCGTCCTCCGCGCGGACCCCCTAATGCGTCGGCATCAAGCCGATCATTCTACCGAGTGTCCGCATACGTTCGCCGAATGTCTGATCCGGCGGATCCCCGCCATTGTGGTGCAACACGATGACGGTCACGTCATCACGGCTCTGGGGGTTCTCGACGTTGTGAAATACGGCTGCTCGAAGCGCGACGCCGAAAGCGCGCGGGTCATTTCCCTCGATTGTCTCTGCGACCGCCAGCAGACCGTTCTCCCCTAGCGGTATTCCGTCACCGTCAGGTGCTTCGAGTAAGGCATCGGAATACAACACGACGATATCGTCGACTTCCAACTTAATAGCGAACTGCACGTAGTCGGTCGGTGCGACGATGCCCAGTGGCAGATTCAAATCCGGCTCCGTCTGCTCTCCGGTTTCGCTGTCGAGTAGTTGCCAGTGTCCCGTCCCCGCTCGATACAACAAGGGACGCGGGTGACCGGCGTTGAGAATTACCAGGTGATCCGTGGGCGAGTAGTACGTCGTCAGCAGCGCCGTTGCGAACACGCCGCCCGTAGCCAACGCGTTGAATTCGGTATTCAGCGTTCTCGCGAAACGCGTCTGATCCAGCTTATTTATGTGCTTGCGCATGAGTCCGCGCACACGATGCGCGAGCGGCCCAACTTCGTCACCGTGCCCGGAGACGTCCAAAACGCTAAAGCGAGCTACAAGCCCATGGCCGCAACTCGACACATAGTGAATGTCCCCGCCATAGGCATGATCCTGATACGGCTCGGCGCTCACCCACGCGTCTATGCCTGGAACCGCGATGACTTCATCGGTACGCTGGGTGCCGCCCCAGATCTCCATGCACTTCATGTCTCGAGGCGTGACCGCCGGATTCGTGCTCACTGATTTATCGTTCATGATCACTCATTGGTCAATTCCGATGGTCGATGGTTCCCGCGTCATGTGACCAGTCCATCTCGACCAATGGATTACGACAATTGAGGACGTTCGATCGAGTTTTTGGATAGAACGGGTTTACATCACGAATACATTCGGTTTGCTGCTTAGCTCTTCGCTGGGATGAAAATTGAGGAACCACAGGGCTCGCAGAAAAACTACAATGAAATCAATGAGGACGAATTTTGAGGACGCACATCTTATGCTTAGGGTGGACAGTTTAGGAATTCGGCAGATCCGGACACCGGTGAAAGCACCGAAAGCCAACGCCATTGCTGAGCGGTGGATACGAACGGTGAGGGCGGAGTGTCTGGATCACGTCTTTGTATTTGGACATCGACATCTGCAAATCCTCCTGAACGAATACACGGCCTATTACAATCGGTGGCGTCCGCACCGAAGTTTAGGGCAGCGGGCAACGAGGGACTTATCGGTCGAACGCGGCGAAGATGTCTTCCGGCCTGGCGCGCTCGCGAAAGGTGTCGGACTGGAAGGTCCACTGCACTTTGCCTGTTTCGTCGACTAACACGGCGGTTGGAAATGCGATATCGGCGCCGTCCTGGCGGCCGCCGGAGTGGCGGATATTCAGGGCGTCGAGCAACACTCCGTCCGGGTCACTCAAGAATGTAAAATTCGCTTTTAGCCGTTCGCGCAACTTGGCCGAAACCTCCGGCGGATCGACGCTGACGGCATACAGTTCCACCGCGGCCGCGGTGATGCGTTGATAATATTGCTCAAGCTGGACCAGCTCGACGCGGCAAAAGGGTCACCAGTCGCCGCGGTAAAAGATATACAGGGCGCGCGGCCGTGGTTCACCGGCCTGCGTGCTGTATTCGCGGCCGTCGTGACCCGTTAACGTATATGCGGGAAACGCATCGCCCTGGGCAACGCCTAGCGGATGCTCCGGAAGCTTGCTCATGCCCATGAACATGAACGACAGCGCAGCCACGATCAGTAACTCCACCGCAACGACACTGAACGCTCCCCACGACCATTTCTTGATCAGGGTTGCAACACCGAGCAAGCCGCCCAAACCGAGACTGCCCAGCAATAGCCAGGGCGTGCGCGCGTGAATCATTTGCTCAAAGCCGAAATGCAATTCGGCCGGCGAGCCCATGATATTGATGATTACTACGCCTAACGGGGCTAAGACGAGTATGGCGGAGATCAAAAGAAGCATTGAGTAAGCGTAGCATCCGGTGTTTGTAGCTGCCAGCCGGGCGGAGTCCGATCGAGGATCAGTCGGCCAGATTATTGCTGGACCGATATTGGGCGGATTGCATCACGTCTATCGAATGGCTGCTTAAGCTCAGATGACGTTTTTGCGCCCTTCAAGCAAATTAATACGTTAGGTCGCCGCGAGTATTCGTAATTCGCCACTCACAATTTTACACCTCCAATTTAAGTGTAGTGTTTTACTTTAGACCGAGGATGGACCATTGAGCGCCGTCGTCGGTCATCCCCATCAACACCTTGCCACAATCTTGAGCGATCTGATCGGATAGCAAAATATGCTGCGTACCCGCGTGCAGATCACGGTAACATCGTTGCAGCACACTGGGTCTGAGACTTACCCCTCCCCCAGAACGATATGCGAAAGTCGTGATTTCAGACGCTACTTCGTGCAGATAGCGCATAGCCAAACGGATCATCGCAATATGTTCCAGCGACGGATATTCATCGCGAGCCATCGCCTCATCTAAATCGTTCCACACCTCATAACAAAACGCGCGTACCGATCGGTACTTAGCCTCCGCGAGCGCGAATTTCTCCGCAAAGCTTGGACCTTCGCCGATCAGACCAAAAACGTTCCGCTTGGTTCTGGCAATAACAGCAAGTTCATCCAGTGTTCGGCGCCCGATCCCCAACGCAAATGCCGTGTGGCCCCAGGAGGTCCAACCGACGATTCCGATCCGGTACATGGGACCGCCGCGCATGACCGGTGTATCGATATACTGGTAGGTCATGTCCTTGGGCACAAATTTATCCCTGATGGAATAGTCGTAACTGCCGGTGGCCCGCAAACCGATGGTGTCCCAGTTCTCGACTACATCGACCTCCGCCTTGGATAAGTGGCAAAGCACGAGTTCCGGATTACCCTTGCTGTCGAGTACCGGATTCTCACCGTCCATGAGGACGCAGCCAGTATGAATATACTCCGCATGGAAAACGCCGCTCGCATAGCGCCAATTGCCCCGAATTTGATAGCCACCATCGACTTCTCTGGCAAAACCATTGGGGATCCCCTGACCGGCGAGGACCATGTCGCTGCCATTTGCAAAAATCCGATCGATGCCTGCGTCGGGCAAATAGGCGCCAGCGTTGTTGAGCGTGATGTTCCCCACCATCAAACACCAGCCGGTGGAGCCGTCGGCGATCGTGACTTCTTCGTTGATCCGCATGGATTCAACCAGGGTCAACTCGGCGCCACCTAATGATTTCGGAAAAAGCAGCTTATACAGTCCCGCCTGCATCATCGCAGCGACCACATCGTCGTGCATGTGCGTGAGTTGTTCGGCTTCCTCGGCCTTCGCTTCGATGAGTGGTCGCAGGCTCTTTGCTGCGGCCATTAGTTCCGACGCGGACCGAGTTTCCGTAGTTGCTCGTGTATTCATCATTCTTCTACCTTCGCAAGGTTAGGGACAAGCTCGTTAACACATCCGGTAACAGACGCAAATTTGGTTAAATAATGCCGAAGGGTTTGTCAGGTTGTAGTGCGTATGACAGATCGTTTGGCGCATGAAGCGCCTTCGTTGTTCAGTAGGCGCAGGTCACCTGCGACCAAATCCGAAACGCTCTAGATCGTAGTTCACGATAGTTCTCTGCATTCAGGAGATGACGACCGAGGCGAAACAGATTGTTGCACTGGCTATGCACACGTAGAAAACGCTGGGCTTGACCATCCGAGCGAAACCCGCGCAGCTGCCTTTCTTGTTCCCGCGTTGGCTCGTGCGCGTTCCGCTAACAGATCTTCGGCATCGCGAAAGCTGAGGGTGAAACGATGATAGAGCCACACCGCCGGTGCAATGATTCCAGGGGGGAATCGGTATCCGCGATAATCAGGAGTCTCTGTCATGAGTTAATTGTCGGCGATCCGGCGGCAACCTGACAGGACCTACTTCACATGGTGTAGGTCGGGGTTTCGCCTGTGCACTAGCGTCATCAACGAAACAGATCTGCCGGCACCGCTGATCGCGCGAAGAGCATTCAAGCAACGACTGCCAAAGCATCTTCAGTCAGTTGTGAATTCACGGGATGATGCGCCTTCATCCGCGTGAGAGGTTTCCAAATATGCGTGGCGCTTACGCTATTCCTGGGCTGAGGTAACGGACGGCAGATGAGAGTGCGCATTAGAGCTTCAATTGTAGTTGCGGCTACGCCAATTGGCGTATTGCTGTATTCACAGCGATTAGGTCAAAAGATACATCAATTGCACGACGCACTGCCGCAGAGTACACGCTAAAGTTTAGATCTGTTCCTCGATCAGGTGATAGGCGATGAAAGAAATGGTCATCGGCTTACTGGTGTGGATAAGCAACACTTCCGCGCTTCAATACAATCCCGAATTTATCCCCGACGTTGCAGTTGTGTCCAAAGGCGATCTTATTGCGTTGGCGTTTCCTCACCGAACTGTAGCCGACTTGCCGATCGGTAACTGTAAGGTGCTCGGTCTCTACAACTATGAGGACGAGTCCGTGTATCTAAGCAATACGATTGATTTGGCACGTATTGAGGGCAGGGCCATATTGCTTCACGAGCTGGTCCATTACCTGCAATACCAGACGGACCTAAAACATCAACCCATAGACACGCTAGAGCCACTTGCCTATCAACTGGAAGCGCGCTACGTGCAACAGCAACGGATCCGCCAGGCGCTGGCGCCGATGGAGTCCCCAGGGGCGACAACTGATCAGATCGCCGCCCAAAATGCCACGCCTGGAAACTTCAGCCTCACAGGCACCTGTTGAAAGCGCTATGAACGAGCAACCGGGTGTCCTGGGCGTCGGCCTGCCACGCGTTCTCGTCGTCGATGATCAGCAGACAGTACGAGGCACCGTCGGCGCCGCGCTGAAGCATGACAATTGGGAAGTTGTCGAAGCGGCGAATGGCGCCGCTGCTCTTGCGGCGATTGAAAGCCAGCCATTCGATTTGGTTATCCTCGACATATTAATGTCCGGAGTGAACGGTTGGGCCGTGTTGCGCCGGATCAGGGCACACTACTCGCGGCTGGAGCTACCGGTTGTCATGTTATCGACAACCCAAGAGTCGGATCACACGGCAAACCCGTTCGAGCAGGGCGCCAACGATTATGTGACAAAACCAATCAAGGCGGCGCTATTTACCGCCAGGATGCGAGGTCATCTGTTGAGCAAGCAACAGTTTGGGCAAGCGACAGGCACAATCGGTGAACTCTCTCGGAAACTTACCCGTGATCCCATTACTGATCTGCTCAATCGTGAAGCGCTCGTGTGGCAGTTGGGTGAATTGCTGGCGGCCACGGATCTTCCAGCGCAGACGCATTCGATTTGTTACTTGGACCTTGATCACTTTCAAGTCGTTAACAGCACGCTTGGCAGTGCTGAAGGAGATCGCCTCCTTGGACGTGTTGCTGATGTCCTGCGCGAACAGGTACGTGGAAGTGACTGTGTGGCTCGTCTGGGTGATGACGAGTTCATCATCTTGCTAGAAAATGGACCACTCCCGGCTGCTATACGGGTCGCAAACAAGGTGCGGGCTGCCCTTAATACCCTTCAAGTCGACCGCTGCCCGGGTTTGTTTGTAGTACAGGCGAGCATCGGTGTCGTGGCTATTGACGGTGACTCGGCGAGTGTTGATGAACTATTGGAGCAATGTGAAGTCGCGAGTCAGCTAGCTAGGCGCAACGGTGGCAATCGGGTCCACATCATGACGGCAGACGATCGAGGCATGCAGGAACGACATGCTGATTACAGAACCTTATTAGAAGTTAACTACGCTTTACAGAACGATGCGTTCACGCTCTATTTTCAGCCCATTAAACCCCTTGCTCAGTCGAGTACTGAAACGCAGCTGAGTCATTTTGAGATCTTGCTGCGACTCGACTCGGGCACTGAAGCACCCACCGCACCAGGCCCCTTGTTGTCTGTGGTTGAGCGCTATGGACTGGCTGAGCAGCTCGACAACTGGGTCGTGCAGACGGCGCTCACCGCATGTTTTCACGGTACGCGCAGTCGGGACGTGACGATGTGTTCGATCAATTTGTCGGCACAATCGCTTATCAGCGTTGAATTTGAGCGCTTCCTCACATCGCAGCTGAACGATCCGGCGGTGGTACCCGAGAAGATCTGCTTCGAGATCACGGAGACGGCAGCGGTCGCCAACCTGGACGCGGCAATTCGGTTTATGGAGGTTTTTCGTCAGTTGGGATGTCGGTTCGCGCTCGATGATTTCGGCACCGGCATGGCGTCTTTTTCGTATCTCAAAAGCCTGCCCGTGGATTTTGTAAAAATCGATGGAGTGTTCGTCAAGGATATGACGAGAAACAGTGTTGATGCCGCACTCGTGCGCTCGATGAACGATGTCGCACATGCGCTAGGCAAGCAAACGATTGCGGAATGGGTGGAGGACGAGGCCATATACGACGCACTTCGGGCGATTGGGGTCGATTTTGCGCAAGGCTATTACCTTGGCAAGCCCGCGCCACTGGATCCACGGACATCCGTCGTCCCCGCCTACGCTCGAGCTATCGAGTCCTCCACTGCGCGGTAATTCCAATCATGCGCACGTCACAGGTCATCGCGCAATCCGCGCGTAACAGATGAGCGAACCAGATCGCGCTGTCAGTCGGCCACCAAGTGTAACGACACCCTAAGCGGCTCAGGCAGATGACGATGTAAAATGGCATGGCGAACTCAAGCAATTCGCCCGATCCCGAAACAACCGTTCTTGCCGACGTCGTTTTAATCTACGAACTCCCCAAATTTCCAGCCCCTGAAATGTGCAGCTACGCTGTCGAAGGGCATTTGGAGACTCTTTCTGAGTTCGTTGAGAAGGAACTTGCTGCAGTGTCCGAGATTGAATGCCGGTTCGGTGAGTTTGAATATGCAGATAGGACGATTACCGTTAAAGGGAGACTTGTGGTTGCATGGCAGATCGTGGTTCCGCTAATCCAATTCTTTCTTGCCGAGCGTACCCCCTAGGCTATCTCAAACCGTCGGTGTCAATAGATTGATAAATTCGGTCACCCGCTACGAGAATTATTGCAGGACTGTTGCAACTGTTACCGAAGAATCGATCCGGGCATTTGAGGACGACTCGGCGCTCAGAGCAAACGGGATCGAAATGATCATCAAAAAAAGCGAAAGAGCCTGCGAGGAGTATCAGCAAACGCATTACTTTATTCCGCTCGGAAAATAGACAACCGAGCGATTGAACGGTCGGTATTAACAGCTACTTAGGCTAACGATAGAATCTGATGGGTTTTCAAATCGGCGAATCGCTTACGAGCCCCGTTCAGCCCATTAGACTTCCCGCTATTGCGTTGGCTCTTGTTTCGTCACCAATTTCTACTGCAAGGCTCACCCTGTTTCGCCCCTCGCGTTTGCTGCGATACAGGGCCAGGTCCGCTTCTTCGAGTAACTCTTCCTCGGTCGCACCGTCGGAGGGGAAGCCTGCAATACCGATGCTTGTCGTCACTGATAATTGCTTACTCGCCACGTCAAGATGCGACTGCTGCACGCTCTTGCGGATCCGCTCACCGACAACAAGCGCCTGAGAGGCATCAGTTTCAGGTAATAGCGCAACAAACTCGTCACCGCCAAACCGCGATAACACATCCGATGCCCGTACCGAGCTGACCATGGAATTAGCCAACAACTGGATTAACTGATTACCGACCTCATGTCCGTATTCATCATTGACGCTTTTTAGACCATCGGCGTCCAGCATCAGCACAGCTAGGGGGCGTGAATAGCGAATGGAGCGTGACAGCTCTGATGTCAAATTGCGCTTAAATGCCCGCATATTAAGCAAGCCCGTCAACTCGTCGGTGTCTGACAATTGCTGCATTCTGTCTTTTGCCCGACGGGCATCCGCCGATAGCGTGGTCGCAAGATAGGCGACCAACAGAAAGGGGACAAACTCGGACATCAGATGGCTGAATGAGCTAAAGGAAAAAATTTCCTGGGGGTTAACGATGTACAGCATGAGCACATAACAACAGCTGACGAGAGCGACTTCGAGCAGGGTCAGCAATTTACCTAGCGTCAGCGCGCACGCGATAATAACCAGCAGATACAGATTGATTAAGGGACTGTAGATCTTGCCGCTGAACCAGACGACTGCGGTAATAAAAAAGATCATCGCCCAGGTTTCTATTGCGAGATGCCACTCAGTCTCTATGCGCCGATGATTTATGTAGCGGAAACCCAAAATAAATACTGCGAAAGAGATCATCGATATGAGGATCCCCGCGCGATTATCGCTAGCGGCCTCAGAATCCATGAAATAGACCAATACCAGCACCACCATCAGCCATTCCAGCTCAGCGATGCTGCGATAGAAACTCCGAAGCTCTTCCTGCTCGGCTGTTGGCTGATGAGTCGTGGTCGTTGGAAGATCCATGAGCAATGTATCCACTTTTAATTGTAGTTCACTTCGGGTGCCATTCGCGCTGGTCCAATAAATTGGGAGCACGGTACATCTTGATGCTGCTACACACCCGATGCAGGTTGATAATCTGCGTGGCAACGCGGAAGTTGCACGTGCCAAATGGGGCAAAGCCTCTACTTCAAATGGAGTACATACAAACGCATTACAATATTCTACTGTAGACGTTGAAGGCCAATAGTTACACGAGTTCAGTGGATTAGACTAGACAACGAAAGTTAACCCAAATGGTCACGGGTGTTTGTGATTTTTTTGAGTGGAGTAATTGCTTATGGCTGTAGTTGACCTGCTAAAGGCCAGACGAGCTCGGAACGACGCTGCACCGGCTTCAGCTGAGCGCTCGAACGACGCCATTACGGGAGGTGCACTACTCGGCCTGGTAGGAACAGCCCCAACTGGATCCGTCGCTTCCGACATGGATGGCGACTCCACACCCGGCACGCAATCCATCTCGGAGGTTGGAGATTTCCTCAGGGAAAGGCAACGCGAGTTGCTTTTTGGACCGGCTATCCTCGGCGTTTCGGGATCGGTTGCGACCGCGTTTGTAATGGTAAGTGTGCTGTGGCCGGTGACCTCGCATCCTCTGTTGTTACGGTGGGTCGCATTGTTTTTGCTGACGGTCGTAATCCGCTCAATAGTTATTTGGCGTCATTCTCGCGCTCGTACCGATAAGATATCTGCCGATGGATGGCTGAATCAATTTGATGGAACGCTCTTCATAAACGGCACGGTTTGGGGTCTGGGTGCGATCCTGTTACCGCCAACTGAAGTCGCGATGTATAGCGCCTTGATGGGTTTCGGCATCGTCGCGCTCGTAGCAGGAACAGTCGCTACGTTTTCGGCACATGTTCGTTCGGTCTTTGCATTTTCGGTGCCAGCTATTTTGCCGTATTCCGTTTACCTGTTACTTGTGGGAGATATGGCAATGGTGGTGCTGGGGGGCGCTCTTCTGACGTTTCTGGGTTTCGTCACGTCAATCGCACTCAATGCACACAAAGGTTTTCTTCGGAACTTCGCGACAGAGCGGGAAAACATGCGTCTGGCCGCGCAGGTGGCTGCGCAAAAACACGTTACTGAAACACTCAATGTGATATTAGAGACCCGGGTGCGTCAGCGAACAATCCACTTGGAAAATGAAATTACAGCTCGAAAGAATACAGAAAATAGACTTACGCTCTATCAAGATATTGTCGATACATCTCTCGACTTGAATTCTGTCATTGACCGAAACTACGCCTACCTAGCTGTGAATGATGAGTATGTGCGGACGTTCGGAGGGTCGAAGGGAGCATTTATCGGCAAAGTCGTAGCGGATTTCGCGGGTTTGGATGTTTTCGAGAATCAATTAAAGCCATTGATTGACCGTGCACTGAACGGTGAGTCCATTGCCAGCGAGTATTGGATCGAAAACTCGGTGCTCGGTAGACGCTACGTGGAAACGCGCTATGAGCCATTTCGAGAAGGAGAATGCATAGTCGGTGTTATTAGTAACGTGCGAGATGCCACCCAGCGCAAGCAAGCCGAAGAAACGATGAAAAACAGCGTGGCGCGTTACGAATTGGCCGAGCAAGTCGAGCAATTGGGATATTGGGAATGGGACGATGAGGAAAATCGTTTAAAAGCCTGTTCAGAGCAGTATGCTCGGATTTTTGACATGACGGTTGACGAAGCACTTGCGGTATCGTCAACCTGCGAGGGGGACCTCACTTTAGTTCATCCCGACGATCGCGAGTGGTATACCCGGGAACATAATCTTGCCGCCCAGAATCAATCCGATTTGGACGTCGAATTGCGGATCATTACGAGCACCGGTGCGGTACGGCGTGTTCACGAAGTAAGCAAAGGGGGGGCTGATGAGTTTGGCAAGGCCAACCGGACTTTCGGCACGTTACAAGACATTACGGCTCGCAAGTGGGCGGAACGCTAACACGCCGTTTGGAGTATTTACGGCACCAAATCGTCACGGTAGCATTTTGACAGTAAAGAAATCTGTCGGAAAACGAACAAACGGGCCGCTATGCTGTCTTTTGTTTCGTAACCGATAGTTAGTTAATAGCGCGGTCGCCGCTTTTGTAGCCGCGCGACGATGCCCAAACGCGAATCTGCTACGACGTTTCGGAGGATGGGCTGGAGCTAATGTCCGAGGCACGACAAATTCTCCTCGTTGACGATGACATTACCACGCTTCGTGTATTGGAAACGCGGCTAAAATCTCTTGGCTACGCGGCCCCACTGACCTGCACTACCGGCGAAGACGCGATTGAGCGAGCGCTTAGCCACAGACCTTCCCTGATCTTCATGGATATTAAGCTTGGTCAGGGGATCGATGGCATCGACGCGGCTGAAGAGATTGGCAAGCACCTTGCCGTCCCAATCTTCCTTATCTCCTCGTACACCGAGAAGGCGCTCATCCGCCGTGCTCATGCGATCCATCCTGCGGGCTTCATTACCAAACCTGTCACGAGCAAGAATCTGATAGCGGCCGTACGCCTGGCGGATTGCTATACACAGCCGAGCAGTCCATCACATTCGTTGATGTTAGAAACACTGTTCGTTGGGCTTAGTGAAACGATAAATCATTTTCAGACTGCCACACTTTTGGTCGATCATGAGAGCAGGGTCTTGTTCGCCAACGCGGCTGCTGAGCGTTTGTTCGAGCGCTCAACCATACTTCGAATTAGAAACGACCGACTCTCAGCATTAACGGAGCCCAGTACGTCGCGGCTGCGTCGAGCCGTAAAAATGGTCGCGGGAAGCGCCGAAAAAAGCGCTTACCAAAGTCTGGCTGTCCATTCCGTCTTCGATAAGCGCCCGCTCGAAATTGTCGTCACCTCGGCTAACGATTATGCGATCTCCGGTGTTCGTGCGGCAATTGCGACCGTATTTATCTTAGATGGTGTCACCACATCCGATTCGACAGAATCGATTCTCATTGCCCAATATGGATTGACCGACGCGGAGGCCCGATTTACGCGAGTATTCATAGAAGCCATCTCATTACGGCAAGCCGCCGCCGTGCTTTCAATTACATACAAAACTGCGCGGACCCACCTTCAGCATGTTTTCCGAAAAACCGGAACTTCTTCGCAAGGCGAGCTGATCCATCTGATAGACACGGGTCCGGCTGGACTAATCACGTAGTTCAAAACTATTCACGGTACTGCCAAGTTAACTGCGTCAACGTCGGGAATCGGCCAACTTCGGTCATTCAAAAAGGCAACAGGCAAGACCTGAAACCGAGTATCCATTGAATCGAACACGGCAACCGATAAGACGTCCAGGTTTCGCGAAATTCGACGTTTAAGTAATTAAGTGGGCAGTGTCGAAGTGAAGTACGCCCACATTGAGCGGTGCGGGAACGCTTTTGCCAATGTGGCACGAAGAGTGGATGGATATGGGAATGGCGGTTGAGGGGTTGATTTCGCCAGCGGCATTGTGACAACAGGGGCCTGCGCGATAAAGACATTCTGGTTATTAATGATCTCGGCGCGCGGATGAATACACGCTGTCTTGTACCTATACATACTCACGCTACCTCGTTACGCTTCAAGACTTGCGTGTTTAAATTCGAATTTCGTCAGTAACGATTGACTGTAGATCGAACTGAAGCGGCACGAGAGAAAAATGGTGTCCGCGAATTTCATCGCTTGTAAGCTAGGACCAAATAATTTGCGCATCGGAAGTGAACTAAGTTGAACGATCATCGCGTTACACCGCTCGTTAACGGCGTCATCCAAGGGCTCATTCTCGCGTGTTATCCCTTTCTGCTTATTCCAATGACCATTTATGTCGGAAACGTAAACGAGTTCTCCGCCCCGTTCATCGCAAGCGCAAATTCTTATTTACCATTTATTTTATTAAGTGGCGCTATTTCCGGGCTGGTCGCGATGTTTCTTAAAAACAGATCGCGTCAAAAATTTCTTGCCTTAGTCGCCTCGTTGGGCCTGCTGTGTTGGCTGCAGGGCTATATAACGGTTTGGAACTATGGCCATTTGGATGGCCGCACGATTGATTGGACCGTGAATGCATGGCAAGGCTGGTTAGACGCCACAATGTGGGTGGGACTGATTATGCTCGCTCTTCTCATGGCGAAACGTTTTGGCACCGGACTAGCCCGACTAGGGATAGCTGTGTTCTTAGTGCAATTAATCGTCGCAGGCTCGACCTTAATTGCAAGGTCGGAACTTATTCATCCTAAAAGCGACCCAGCTGCGGCCTCATCGACGCTAAAACAAATTTACCGATTTTCGTCGAACAAAAACGTTCTGCATATTCTTGCCGACGGGTTTCAGTCGGATATTTTCGAAGAACTCCTCGCCGACGGTGAGGAAGGTAGACGAATCGCATCGTCATTAGAGGGATTTACGTTTTTTAGAGAAAATTTAGGCGCATTTCCCTATACGCAGATGTCGATGCCCGCAATTCTTAGTGGAAAAATCTACAAGAATCATATACCGATCGAACGATACATGTCCGAAGCGGTGGGCGGGGAAACCTTCCTCAGTGCTGCGATCGATGACGGTTACGACGTAGATATTGTGACGCCAGGGGGGATGTTGAACGCGATGTACGAGAAAAGTCGCTACACGAACCTGTACCGAGTACCAAGATCAGAAGACCCTTCATCCTTAAGCGAAGCGACGTTTGAATCCGCGCGTCTATTCGATCTGGCCTTGTTTCGTCTCGCACCTCATTATTTGAAACGATTTGTGTACAACGATCAGCGGTGGCTAGTACAGGCATTGCTACCTGGTTCAGATTATCTGGGTCTGAAATTTTTTCGTCATATCGCCTTCATTAGAGATTTATCGAAGAACATGAAGACAGATCGAGCGCAGCCGGTCTATAAGTTTCTGCATTTGACCTTAAGTCATAGGCCCATGGTGACAGATGAAAACTGCGATTACGCGGGTCAAGTGTTGGAAACGGTTCGACCGACGGTAAAATGGCAATCAGGGTGTGCTTTGGAAGAACTGGTGAAATTATTGGAGCAAATGAAAGTAGCCGGTATCTACGACGACGCACTCATCATCCTCATGGCTGATCACGGCGCTTGGGTTCCGCCTACAGGCCTTAATGGGCCTGTGTCGGCTGATGGAAAATCGGTAGAGGTTGTCTATCCACAATTGGTGGCCTTGTCGCTGCCCTTACTCGCAATTAAACGACCCGGAGACACTGCCCCCTTTCGAATTTCCAACGCCATGACCTGGGTTACCGATATGCCGGCGACGGTTTCGCATGCATTGAAGTTACGCGCAAAGTTTGCTGGCCGAAACGTTTTTGACATCGGCGAAGATGAAAAGCGCCAACGACGATTCTATTACTATGATTACGACCGCAACGATTGGAGTAGTGATTATCTATTGCCAATTCGCGAGGCTATTGTGGACGGGCGCGCTGTAGACAGCACCTCTTGGCGCGCTGTAGAAATCTATCCTCCGGGCGGTGCGGTTGACGGCGATGCTAAAGCGACATTACCGATTTCGACCTTCAACATTCCTTAGCTTAATGTTGGTAATGCGAGCGCACCAATCGCTCGACAACAATACATCGCTTCAGGTCGCGCGGGAATGTCAATGCGCCGCTTTCCGCCTTATTAGCCAAACATCTGCGCCGGGCCAAGTGGCACGATACCGGCCGGGTTCCGCTTTTCGATACTGGAATAAGTCTTTTTTATGGGTTCGAAATCCATCGTGGCAGAAACACCTGGCACATCATAGAGACGCCGCAAATACCCCGACAAGTTAGGGTAGTCGATGAGGCGCCGTAAGTTACATTTGAACAGTCCATGATAGGCCACATCGAAGCGGATCAAGGTGACGAACGCGCGCCAGTCGGTTTCGGTTATTCGCTCGCCGATGAGATAGGATTTGCCGTTTAATCCCGACTCAAGTTCATCAAGGCATGCCAAAACCACCGCTACAAACGTGGCTGCGATTGATTTTTGCATAGCAGCGCGATTCAGAGTGCGGCGACGACCATGATTTCAACGGTGAACTTGGGCGCCGCGAGAATTGCCTGGACGCAGGCTCGCACCGGTGGATTGTCAAGATCTATCCAGGCTTCCCAAACCGCATTCATCTCGTCGAACGCGCGGATCTCCGACAATCATGTGGTCGCCGACAATAACTTCGATTTATCCGTTCCCGCTTCAGCGAGCAAACCGTCGATGCGTGCAAGTATATTCTCAGTCTGTTTGGTCACCGATTCGTCGGGAGCGTCAAAAGCCACCTGGCCGGCGAGATATACAGTATTGCCATGCTTTACGATTTGGCTCATGCGCGGTCCGATATTCATTCGTTCTATTGGTATTGCAAACTCCTTTTGTTGTTACCTGGTCGCTCGCTCGCCGACGGTCAGTCGATCTCACGTGGCCAGCATTGCGGGTAGGTTTCCGGCGCCAGCGTCAGAGGATCTCCATCCTCTAGCGGCGGCCGGTTCGACGGCGGCGCCCAAGGGCGGAATTTGAAGCGCACGTCATCTCCACAGTAACGTACCGTCGTTGCGCGCCGCGTTCGACTGGCCGATCGGTTACCACCGGCACCGTGCAGGCAGCGCAGGTGGTGGACAACGATGTCGCCTGGGCGCGGCGCGAATTGGACGACGTCGTAGCCCGCTTTGTTGCTTTCGATGTCGGGTATATCCGCACCGGGATCTTTTTCCGCCGCCAAAGCACTGATGAAATACGTACATTTATACACAGTGCCGTCGCGATGGGAGCCGCGCAGGTATTCAACGCTACCGAGCGTTTCGTCCTCTTCATCGGCCACCACGCGTAGCCCGATCACTTGATCGCCTTCGATGTATTCATAGGAAACATCGGCATGCCAGGCAGTCCGCTCGCGTGTGAGGGGCGGTTTGATCAGGATCTGATCGCCATACAAGTTCGCGGTTTCGGAAGCCATCAGCGTCGCCGCAATTTCAGGCAACGGCGAAGCGTGTGCCAATTCCCGTATGAATGGCATGGAGTGCCAGGTCTCATGCATGGAAAGAAACTGGCCTCGCTGCGCGTGTGTACCGACCTCATCGTCAAGCAGCACGGTGCCGCGTAAGTAGGTGGGGTCATCCCAGTGAGCCGCACCTTCGTCTGGGCGGGCCTCGATTGTTCGGTGGAAGTGGTCGTCGGCTGGACGCTGCGCTACGGCACCCTGCTCGTCTGCCTGCAGACCGTAATTGGTTAGGTTCAGGACAAAGCCGTGTTCGTCATTGACCGCCGCGTCAATCGCCTTGCCCATCCGGGTTGCCCATTCGGGATCGATGATGGCCTTCAGCCAGACAACGCCATCGCGGTGGTAGGTAGCGATCTCCTCGGTTGTGATCTCTCGCAGAGGGGTAACGTTCATCGCGAATAACTCCTCGTTCTCAGTACGCGGTTACTTGGACACGAGCATCAGTATCACGGCCACTGGACTATGCTCGTATCCGGGAGGTCGGCAAAGACCGGACCGTACGGACTTTGTTCATGCTCATGGTTGCTCCTTCACGCCTAAGCATAGGTGGCGGTCGCCGAAATCGCCAATTAGCGGCATCGTATGACGACACCCGGCAGGACGGAGACTAATCTTGGGGGGGGGGGGGTGGGGGCACCGTTAACTTATTAACTTAATGCCAAGCTTTGACTGTCTTTCGCAGTAAATTGCTAACAACCCCAGCAATGTGAAGTCGCCAGATCACTCGGGACTGAGAGTTCGATGGTCCTTCGTGTTAAGTTCGAGACCTGCAAGAGCTGTGGCGGCCACGTCAAGATCATCGCCTTCATTGAAGAGCCTGTGGTGATCGAGCAGATCTTCACTAACTTGGAGCGCAAAGATGCTTGCGTCGCCTCCCGGCGTTTACCACCGTCTCGGGCGCCGCCCCAGGGCCGCTTGTTCGGCTAAGAAGCAACTGGTGTCCGGCACTCGCCGTTGCGAGCGAGCGAACAGGGCACGGCAACAGCTAGCCACAAGCTATTAACCACAAGCCACTATTGCTGGTTCGAGGGACTTGTTACTTGTGGCTAGTGGCGAGTAGCTTGCTTTTGTTTAACGCCGCCACACGACCGGGAAACGCGCCGCTTTTTCAAGCGGGTCGCCGTTGACGAGGCCGGTCGAGTGGCGAAACGGCTCCGGTGAAGCGGGGCTTTGGTAGTAGCTGACGTCATCGCCGGCGTAGCGAACCGAGGCCGCCCGGCGGACCCGGTTGCTAGAAACGTTACCCGTGGAGCCGTGTAGTGTGGCCCAGCGGCTCAGAGCAACTCGCAGCGTCAGTTTCAACGAGGCTGCGACCTCGCATCGGTGCATCGGCTTGACCGTTAGCGGAAACATCGTAGTCGGGCCGCGCTTGTTTTGCCGCCGCCGCCATCTGCACGATGTCCATGCGCGCCCCTTTAGCATCTCCTCCGGCGTCGCCTTCGATGATAGCCCGGGGGGTAACGTCGCGGGCGAACACCTCGTCGAGCGTCACGCGGAGAGTATCGACCCAGCTTTGGGGATAGATCCTTGCAAAAGCACGACACCGTCGCGCTAATAGGTCTCGAGCTCGTCTTCAGTGACCGCGCGCACAAGCGATGAGTTCGTCATAACACTTCTCCTCATAGTTCAGCGGCGGGCAATATACATCGCAATTCATAAAGTATTATTTAGTTGACACATCACGGATGGCTATGTATCGGACGGCGAATGAAGTCGAAACTGGATTTGAACCTATTGATTGTTTTTTTAGAGGTGTATCGGCATGGTTCAATTACCTTGGCATCCGAATCGTTAGGCTTAACTCAATCAGGGGTAAGCGGCGTAATTAAAAGGTTGCAATCTCAGCTTGGTACAGCACTTTTTGTGCGAGATAGGCGAGGAATATCGCCCACATATGCAGCCATTCAATTGGCACATGACATTGAGCCAGCTTTAACAACGCTAGAAAGCGCGCTAGGCAGCGTATCTGACTTCGACATTCAAGCTCACCGTGTTTTTACGGTTTATGCAGAGGAGTGACGGTTGAAATCCGCCGTCTACTGTTCGTGTCCCGGTTAACACACTCATTCAGTCACCCTCCCGTCTCGCCGTGGACACGCCGACCGTAACCGGCACGCAGACTGATCCTCATCACCCAAATAATCATGGCCACCGAAATGGCGATCCAGAGGCCGCCCCACAGCAGCGTTGCTCCGCCGAATTCTTCAGCCAGCATACGCGCGTCCGAGCGCAGGTGACTACGATCAATTGTATCGCTCCAGATATCCAGAGGCGCGTAACTCATGCTGGTTAGGCCAATTATGCGCAACACAAAGTCGTTGACGGCCTCGCTTCCCCAACGCGAAAGCCCGATCAACCCCGTGCCGGTCGCCAGGGTGAATACCAGACCGTACAGATTGCGCATGAACCAAACCGCAATAACGAGGATCAGCACGCCCAATAGCGCACTGGTCACACGGTCTTTACCGGTATAAACGGTGACCAGGAAAATCAAGGCCCCCCACAACAGCGAGCCGAGATAACCCGCGGTTAACGTCAAAAAGCGTATATCACCCGCCGACCGTACGTGTCCACCTTGGTTTTGATCAATCGCCATCTCGATGACGGTACCACCGGTGGCAACCGCGGTCAGTGCGTGTGAGGCCTCGTGAAAAAAGACGACCAAGGTTTTCAGCGGTGCCAACAGGGATGTCGGCCAAAGCGCAAAGATAATGATCATCAGCGCGACAAGATAAAGTAACCGACGTGAGCCGGTGTGGGTCGGTCCGGTCACGAAGGATCGTCGAGGGGGCCGCCGCGATGCAACGTCCGGACTTCTATGCGGTCCGGATTGAAATATGCCTGAAGAATGGGGACAGCACGCTGCGGTTCCGCATCGCCGCATAGATAAATGTCGAATGCAGCGAATCCTTGCTCGGGCCAGGTATGAACGCTGATATGCGATTCGGTGAGGCAAGCGATGCCGGTGATCCCGTTGGGCGTAAAACGATGAAAGTACTCATGCAGCAGAGTGGCGCCGGTCTGCTTGATGATTTCGCCGACGGCATCGCGGACCGATCGCTCAGAGTCGAGGTTCGATGCGCCGTGAAGATCGGCGATGACGTGGGCGCCAGCTCCGGGATTCATCAACAAAACGCCTCGCGGGTACGGTAGCACGTTGTTAAACCGCAGCGTCGCATCGATCAATCCACGTCCGGAATTGTGAAATGCTGGATGTCGATAGCGGTCAAAACTTGCAACATGAAAGAAGCCTTAAAGGCACCTCGGTTTATTTTGGTTGATAAAGACGAGGGTGTCTCCTCAATACCCAAGCGTCTCAGCCGACGGGAAAGTTCGGGATAATTTACTCCCTTGAGCGACAACGCCGATTTTACAATGCGGGTTGCCATCTGTTCCCAGCTTTTGTCAGTATCAGCCATAGTCCTTTTCTCTGAATCTGTGTGCTAAAACCAATCGACGGGATCCGCCGCTTCGGGCTCAGCGGCGCCACCTGGCATTATTTTAACTATAAAAGCACATAATACAACTAAAACATTCTTTTTTATTTCTAAAAGCACGTATATGATTTTATTCTCTTGCAAATGAAATAATCCTAACTATACTTCGTCCATTGGCGATTTGATGCTGTTCGGCAGGAGTCCGGATGATTTCACCTCAACGGCGACTGGATCTGGTGGTATTAGTCATCCTGGCAATGGGCGCCGGATGCGGTCTGGTCTACGAATATCTGTTGTCACACTACGCCGGCCGGGTCCTGGGCGCGGTCGAGGTCGCCATCTACGGTGTTATAACCGTCATGATGGTTTTCATGGGGGTAGGCTCTTTCCTGGCGCGTAAAGTCGCCAATCCCTACGTCGGTTTTGCGTGGCTGGAAGTTCTGCTGGCGCTGGTGGGCGCAACCAGCGTGCTCCTCATTGGCAGCCTGTTTGCGCTGGCCGAGTTGTTTCCGAATATCCTCATGGAAACGTTTTCCATCTCCGAAGATTTACGCCCCGTCGGCGGTCTGATCGGGGTGGCACAAAACGCCGTCAAACTGTCGCCTTACATTGTCGGGGCCGTTCTCGGCACAATGATTGGCATGGAAATCCCCTTAATCGGCGAGATCCGGAGCCGAATATTCAACGACACACTAAAAAACAATGCGGGCGCCATCTACGGTATCGACTACATCGGCGCTGGGATCGGCGCGACCATCTGGCTGGTCTTCATGCTGGCGATGGACGTATCGCTGGCCGGTGCCGTGACCGCCTCGGTCAACCTGTTGTTGGGCATTGTTTTCTTCATCATTTTTCGCCGCGAGATCCGCCGCCCGGCATTGCTGATGGCAGCCTATGCATTGACAAGTGTGGTCATTTTGCAGGTCTATGACAAAGGCGCGGACTGGTCGGCTTCGACCGAAGATTTACTGTATCGAGACCAGGTTTTATTCCGCGTCAACACCGATCGTCAACGACTGGTCGTCACCGAGCGAATGATGGATCCGGCCAAGCCGACGATACTGAGTTTTTATATAAACGGGCGGATCCAGTTCGCGAGCAATGACGAACACATTTATCACGCGATGTTGACCTACCCCGCCTTGGCTGCATCGGCACGTCAGGAAAAAATTCTGATTATCGGCGGCGGCGATGGGCTCGCGCTGCGTGATGTATTGCGCTGGCAGCCCAAATCCGTGACCTTACTCGACTTGGATGAAGATCTTGTACGCCTGTTTCGTGACAAGGCGCCGGGGTCGGTGGACAATGCCCGCTTAATCGAGGTCAACAACCGGGCGTTTAGCGATCCGCGTGTTGAGACGCGCTTTGGCGACGCTTTCCTGACCGTGGATGCGTTACTCAAGAGCGAACAAGTGTTTGATGCGATCATCGTCGACCTGCCGGATCCTTCGCACCCCGATTTGAACAAATTGTATAGTGCGCGATTTTACGCAAAGCTCAGAGCCTTGCTGGCCGGAGACGGGGCGATGGTCGTGCAATCGACCTCCCCCTATCACGCCAAGAACACGTTTATCAGCATCGGCAAAACGGTTCGGCATGCAGGCTTTTACCGCGTCGAGCAATATCACACCAATGTTCCGTCATTCGGCGAATGGGGTTGGACGATTGCCGTCAAGAACGGCAAGTCGGCACGCCAACGAATCGCGGAACTGGAGTCTCTCTCGGTTGACGATAATTGGACCACTAAGGGTTTGATGCTCGCCGCATTCGAGTTTGAAAAGGGTTTTTACGCCGACCAGCAGTCCGTGACAGTCAATCGGCTCGGCACCATGGTGGTCTACCGGTATCATCATGGCGATTGGCGCCGCAACATGGGCATTTATCAATCAGAAGGAGAAGACCATTGAACGATAAGGTTAATGAAGTCGTCGCGGCTTTAAACGGGGCGAGGACAGAAGAGGGGCTGGCGATCCAGGCAGAAGTTGTCGATTCCGACGACGGTCTGGTGAAGGCCGAACTGTCGGAGCGGGAGGAATTCCCGATCATGATCGAGATCGATGACGATCAGATCACCGCGATCGCCAACTTGTGGGACCAAAACGACGTTAAAACAGGGATGGAGGCAGAGATGATGAACGTCATGTTATCCATGAACATCGCGCTTCCGCTATCCGCGTTTGCCAAAACCGGAACGACGTATCAACTGTTCGGAGCGATGTCGGTAAACACGGTTATGGCCAACGTCGTCGAAGAAATAACGGCACTCAGTGACAACACGATTGTCGTATTCGATGCCCTTGGTGAGTACCTCAACCAATAACTTTCGTGAACATCTTGTCTTAAGGAGAACACATCATGAGTTGGATAAAAGAGCTGTTTGATTCGGTGCGCGGCCAGGTCAATTCTACTGGCGAGGCGTTAGCGGATTCCCAGGCTATTCCCGCGTTGGAACAGAAGATCCGGGATGCCAAAAGCGACTTGGGCAAGTCCAAGAGCGCCCTGACGGCGATTATGGCGCAAGAGAAAACGACCAAGAAACGGGTCAACGATCTGGAGGCAGCCCTGAGCGAACATGAAGATTATGCGGTCCAAGCCAGCGGCAAAGGCGACGATGGTTTGTTGAACGAGATCGTCGATAAGATTGCAGAGATAGAAGAAGATCTCGGCGCGCAGCGCGAGGTGCATACGCAACTGGCCGCAAACGTCGGGCGCATCAAAGCAAGCGTTCTCGACACCGAGCGCGGCATCAAGGCAATGGATCGCGAAGTGAAGAATATTAAGGCAACGGAATATGCCCAGCGAGCCGCTGAGGCGACCGCGGCACAGCATTCCGGTTCCTCGGCGTCCATGGCGACTGCGGCGGAACGCATGAAGCGCATCAAAGCCCGGCAAGAGGAGCGGCGGCACCGTATGGACGCTGCCAGAGAGCTCGCCGACATCGAGAATGGTAATGACCTCAAAGCCAAGTTAGCTGAAGCCGGTATCGGCGGCAGCAAACCATCTCGCGACGGCATTATGGAGCGTATCAATGCCCGCGCGTCCGCCGCGTAACAGAGCATACAAATGAGCCTCTTGAAGCGGTTTGGATTCGGCAAAGACGAGGATAAGAGTCCCCGCATCCTCGAGCATCCCCGGGATCTCGAACCCGGGGATATCATCCGCTACGGGTTTGCCTCACACACGGAGATCAGCGGCGAAAGCTTTACCGTGGATCGCGTCGAGACGTTCGATATCGGCGGCGATGCCACCAAGCTGACCTATTTCATCCTGTCCGGCGTGAAGCACTCCGTACGGCTGCGCGTGGTCGATGACGACACGGCGGAGATAGCCCTCGAAGTTCTGCCCGACGTTGTCTTCTCGGCCTTTGATGAGGATGAGATCAGCGAGGTTCTTGCGCCTGACGGTGGTGCACACCATCAAGTTACCACGCGTAACCGCGACGAGATCCCGCCTGAGGTGCAACCATGGGTCGGCACGAGATACCGGCAGGAAGCTTATGTAAAGGCGTACCTGTACAAGGGTGATTACAGAAACCGGGATTTACCGACCACGGTGGACGCAGGGGAGATTGGCTGTGATTACTCATTGCTGGTCAGCGATGACCGTCAACAAAGTTTGGAGTTCCGAGTCTACGACGGAGGCCGGACCGAAGCTTTTTTCTGTGCCATCATTCCAGTGAGAAAAATCGAGGAGTTATGGCCTCGCAGTAGGGATCTCGAGACGTGATCAGCTTGGTTCGGTCGATGTGGTATGGACAGCGATTCCGCAGTCTTGCCTTTACTGAGAATGAGCTAAAGCGCCAGATGTTGCGCTCAGCAGTGTTTGTGATCGGGATCTTTGTTCTGCATATGATTGCGATGATGACCTTTGAGAGCATGGGAGCGGGCGATGCTTTGTGGCTCACGGTCACCACGGCGACAACGGTGGGTTACGGGGACATATCCGCGAGCACGCTGCCGGGGCGCAGCGCCACCGTGGTACTGCTCTACCTCGGCGGAATTTTCGTCTTGGCCAAGGCCGCCGGTGACTATTTCGACTACCGAACGAATTCCCGAATACAAAAAAAGCGCGGTAATTGGAGATGGAATATGAGCGGACATGTCCTAATCATTAACACGCCACAGGCAGACGGTGAAAGGTTCTTCCTGCGCCTCATTGAACAGCTTCGAGCCAGTAAAGCGTACAGCGACAAAATGGTACAAATAGTCACTCGCCAGTTCGCCGACGGTCTCCCCGAGCAACTTGCGCAGATGACGGGACTCGCCCATCACCATGGCGATGGCAGCGATCCGGAGACTCTCAAAAACGTAGATGCGGCTAAGGCTTGTGCCATCGTCATTCTCGCCCGCAAGGAGACCGATGTCGGGTCCGACAGCCGAACTTTCGACATTCTCCATCGGTTGCGGGACCTCGGCGTTGCAGGCGCATTGGTGTTGGCGGAATGTGTGGATGATCGCAATCGCGAACGGTTCTCGAAGATCGGTGCAGACATCATAATTCGCCCGGTTCGGGCCTATCCGGAGATGTTGGTACGTGGGCTGGTGGCGCCGGGATCCGAACAGATCATCGAAAACATGTTCACGTCGAGTTCTGACGAATACGCGCGTTATGATCTTTCGATAAACGACAAGACGTGGTCTAGTGTTGTCTGTAGACTAATCCAGGATGATTTAGGAACGGCTGTTGGCTACATCGACGCGGAATCGGGTAAACTACAAACAAACCCGCACGCCTACAGCCCAGTAAACGGATCGGCTTTGTTCATCATCACCAATGAGGACGCAATTCCGAGCATGGAGCAGGTCCGTGACTCTCTATCCACCGCATAAGGTCGGAGAAACCCTCATCGACGTAGCCGCCAGAAAAATGGGAAGCAACCGATGACGACAAACGTGGTTTCGGGCAAGTGGTCTACTTACGCGCTCTTAATCGCCTTGGTTTTCGTCTCGGGGTGTTCCAATCAGTACGCCGAAGAAACAAAGCGCCTGAAGCAGGCAGTGACGAACAAACTAACCGCTCTCGGCTCGAGGATTAACGCTGGCGCACTCTCGAATACCGTACTGATCGCCACTTATGCGGATAAGCTCGCTCAAGCGAAGCCCGATCTGAAACCCGTGGCTGAAGTGTTGCGACTGGATGCCACGACTAAGGGTCCACTCTACCGGGGATTGGCCGAAAGACTCGCGGCCGTGAAAGACGCGCCGAAAAACAAGAATGAGTTTCTGCCGATAATCCAGGAGCTTGATTCGTTGAACGGGGCGACCGATCAAATCATCTTCAACGACAGTTTGCTCGACGTTGTGAACACGCTCGCCGACCTCTCCGACGGCGAGCTTGCCAGGATCAATATTCCTTCAAACGCGGAAACCGCGAATGTGGGTAGCAATCCGGTCGCGGGCAGCTATCTCGTCGGCAACCCCGCTTACGGTCGCTGGAACTCGGACTCCAGCGGTCGGTCGTCTTGGGCGTTCTACGGGCAATATCGGTTGTTTTCGGATTTGGTGTGGGGACCGCGATACCACCGGGGCCCGCTTTACTACAACAGCTGGTACGGCGGCTCCAACCGCTATTCCTACTACAATGACTATGGGCGCGGCACTTATGGTCGGGCCGCCGATCGAAATTTTAATCGCGCACGTCGCACCGACATGAAGTCGAAGGGGTTGAGCGTACCGACTCCGGCCAAACAATATGGCTCAGCAGCGGGCAACAAGCGCACGAGCAGCTATGCCAACGCTCGCGTTAGTCGGGCCCGAGGGTCTTCTTCTTCTTCTTCGAAGAGACGATCCAGTTTTGGCAGCAGTTCCCGCAGATCACGCGGCAGCGGTAAATAGAAAATCTAATTCCTACTATTAGAGGAGAAGGAAAGTGGAGCAGCTTGCCTCATTGGTGATACTCCAAGACGCGTCGTTAAGTTATTACGCGATCGATTTTATAATGATGCTCGGCTTCATGGCCGCGTTGCGTCTTCTCGCGGGTTCGATTGCCGAGGTGTCGTTAACCGATGTCTTGGCGAAGCAGGACAATTTCGCGGTTGGGATTTCTCTCGCGGGGGCAATCGTTGCCGTCGCCGTGTTGATGATGGGTGTGGTTTCGGGCGATGCCGGCGGTAGCTATGTAGACGAAGTTTCCCTGATGGCCGGTTACGGGGTGCTGGCGATGATTTTGATGTGGTTGACGCGAAAAGTTTTCGATCACGTCTCCCTGCCCGGTGTTTCCATCCATGAGGAAATCCTGAAAGGAAATGTAGCTGCTGGCCTCGTCGATGCGGGCAACATGATCGCAACGGCCATTATCGTCAGAGCCGCAATGACGTGGGTGGACGGCTCTACGCTAACCGGGCTCGCAATGGTGGTCGCCGCGTACGTGGCCTCGCAGGCGATTCTCGTTCTGGCCACCTTGTATAGAAAGAAGGTGTTTGAAACCCGACACCAAGGGGAGCGGACCATGGTCGGCGAGCTTGCCGACGGCAACACAGCGCTTGCTGTGCGATTCGTCGGCTACCGCATCGGTGTCGGACTCGCCGTCACGGCAACATCGGGCGTCGTGATCTATGAGCCGGCGCTACTACTCCTTTCGATGACCGCCTGGTGCCTGGTTGCCGTGGTCATGTTCGTCGCCCAATCCGTGTTATCCATCGCACTGCGCTTCGTTCTGCTTCCCGGCATCGACATCGGCCAGGAAGTTGGCGAGCAACGCAATGTCGCGATCGGCGCAATAGAAGCAGCCATCTACATTGGCGTCGGATTCGCGTTCGTCGGCTTACTAGGCTAGCGCGGCCTCAATTGCGCTGAACAACAAAGCTCGCGCTTTGATATTTGCTCTTTATCTCCTGCGGACGCAGCCGTTCAGGCTTTTTTCGTCTCCAGCGATTTGCCCTTGACTGTGCCGAGTCCGAGATTGTTAGGTGCTAAATTCTGCCAGCGTGAGTCGCAGTTGATCACGGTGTCGCAGATCGCTTCGACCTTCGCGTAGTTAGTGATCTTGAGTCCGAGCGGATCGTTGCCGGCTTCATGCATCTTGACTGCCTCTAACAGGCGCTGGCGTATCCGGATCACCGCCTCATCGGAAGGCACGACAAATTCTTTGGAGCGGTCGACGATCGGCTCCATCGACATCGCGATAATGGCGTCTTCTTGGGCGATGCCGCGATAGCCGGACCAATTGCGGTCCAAATGGTCGCGATCTTGGCCCATGCCGTCGGCCCAGCTGGCGTGGAAATCGCAAGTGTCGTCGTTCCAGAAACGCGCGTCGTCGAGCCCCATCATCGTGATCAGTTCGTGCCGATCCAACGGCTTGTCTCCCCCGAACAGGATGTAGGTGGAGGTCGCATAGTCGTGCTGCGGCACCTCGAAAACATAGAACAAGAACGCGTTGGCCGGGATCATGCGGCCAAACGGGAAAATCACTGGCGTGACGCGCACGCTATGGGTGGGCGCGCCGACCGCAGCCGGGGCGCCGGCCCGCAGCGCGGCATAGTGATAGTCGTACTCGGTATCCTCGATCTTTATGTCGGCGGTAGTAGCAAACAAGTCGGCGCTGCTGAATTTCTCTGTCTGCGCTGACAACTCGGCCGCGTTGGTGAACTTAACCGCGCCGACCCGGCACAGAGTTTCGTTGTCTTTGGCCTTGAGCATTTGGTGACCCTCGCCAGTGTCCGCAAGGCACCAATCCTACGGCCTGTACACGGAACCGCCAGTTTTTGAGTGGCCTGGCTCAATCATACTGTTCCGGCCAGTTCCGAGACACCCGGATGTACCGCGAAGCCAATTATTCTTAGGGTGAATTGATCCATTACGACCATCACCCTGGGTGTGGCAATTACTATTTCGCGCATTGACAAGTTAACTTCCCCGACGTGGGCCGGCGATAGCAGATGTGGGTCCAAGTGGCCTGTTCGTCGACTCAAACGTCTACTCAGAGCGCGTTTTCCGCGCAAAAGGTGCATGGCGTACCCACTTTCACGTTGCCTGTACCTGCTGTCGCCATCTGGATTGAAGTCAAAAGAACGGCGTTGCATCATGGTCTCGTGCCTGGACGATGGTCCGCAGACCTTTCATGGAGGCAGGCCGATGCAGAAGGCCGCTCTTTACACATCCGGCGCGATATTCGTCACCGGAGCGATCTTCCACATCGTGCGTGTGATCTTACGATTCGAGATCGTCGTTGGCGTTCAACGCGATATCGAGAAAGCCGCGATAGCCGGAATCTCAGGCGCCTTGAGGCACCCGGTTTCTGCAAAGAGGCAATAGCGCCGAGGATTGCACGCACATGTTGCTCGGAATCTTTCGACAACTCATCAGCTATGCACTACTGCTTTATCTTTTACTGGGCGCGTCAGTTTCGGCCACCACGTGCATCAGCGGCTTTGCGAGCAGTTTCCCCTGCAAAAATGTTAATTTAGTACGTCGGTTACCCAGCTCCGTATTCGGTACGGGGAGCGTAAATGATTTATGGGGATGGACTGATCCGGTATCGGGTACCGACTACGCCTTATTAGGCCTTTCGAACGGAGTTGCGTTTATCGACTTAAGTGACCCAAACAATCCCGTTTACATTGGCATCATGCCAACTCAAACGGTCAGTTCATCGTGGCGCGACGTCAAGACCTTTAAAAATCACGCATTCGTCGTCAGTGAAGCGCTTAATCACGGCGTACAAATTATGAATTTGAATCGCCTTTCCCAAATTACATCACCGCCCGTGATTTTCGGTGCTAATGCTGTTTACAACGGGATTACCAGCGCGCATAACATTGTCATCAATGAGGCATCCGGAAGGGCGTATGCCGTCGGTAGTACAACCTGTTCAGGTGGTTTACATGCAATAGATATAAATAACCCGACATCCCCGACCTTTCTCGGGTGTTACGCCGGGGATGGTTATACACATGATGCCCAATGTGTGACGTATTCCGGACCGGATACTGCTTATCAAGGGCGTGAAATATGCGTTGCACTGAATGAGGATACGGTAACGATCGTCGATATGACCAACGCACAATCGCCTGTGTTACTGTCGAGAACCGGTTATCCGGGCGCAGATTACACGCATCAAGGCTGGTTTACCGACGACCACTCTTATTTTCTGATGAACGATGAGGGTGACGAGCATACATTTGGACATAACACCCGAACCTACGTGTGGGATCTACGAGATTTGGACAAACCCGTCCTTACTGGTTTTCACCAGCACACAACTGCGGCGATCGACCACAATTTGTATGTCGTCGCAGATAAGGTTTATGAAGCGAATTACCGAAGCGGTTTGCGAGTTTTGCAATTAGGTAATCTGAATAACGCGCAGCTTACTGAAGTAGCGTATTTCGATACGCAGCCGCAGGCTGACTCAGCCGTACATTCGGGTGCGTGGAGTGTTTATCCCTTCTTCGACAGCAATGTCGTAATTGTTAGTGACACAACGGAAGGGCTCTTTGTGCTGCAGCCCGATCTAATTGATTCGGACGGCGACGGCATTGGCAATATTGCGGATTCCGACGATGACGACGACGGTGTTCTCGACGTCGATGATGCCTTTCCTTTGGATCCTGATGAATCGCTCGACACCGATAATGACGGGATGGGAAACAATGCTGATAGCGATGACGATGGAGATGAGATCCCTGATGAGTTTGAGAGTGCAAACGGCTTAGACCCATTGGATGCTGGCGACGCAAATCTGGATAATGACGGCGATGGTCTAACTAACCTGGAGGAGTTCCAGCTTGGCCGAAACCCGAATGTGAACGAGGCAGCGGTAATTCAGATTATCAACAGCATATTGTTGGATGATTAATGCTGCTGGCTCACTCGGGTCGAACCCACTACGGACTGAATAAAAACTCGGACAAGAACTACGTAACTCACTGACGTGGGCCGGCGACATTAGATGGTGTCCAAGTGGCTGTTAGTCGACTCAAACGTCTACTTCACTGCGCGTTTCCCGCGCAAAAGGGGCACAGCAGTCCCACTTTCACGTTGCCGAATCAGTTAACTTTTCAGTATCCCCCGTTAAGCTAAAGGTCAGGTTAAATACTTGCACCCTTCACGTTGAGATTAAATACCAATACGATCTCGCAACCGCCGGCACCAGAGTCTTCGCGTGTCGTAGAAGTACGCCATTGGAACCCCCCCGGGCCTTCGACATTCACCAACAGACCGTGAAACTCCACGACGTCGTCGGTCTCGACTGCTTCGAGTTGCCGCTTGAGCGCCAGACTGGCCGGAATGATGTGCATGTTGGCACTGCTACGCGCGACTTCCCTCAGTGGAATGGGGGGGTTGTTGGTACGCCAATGATAGAACCGGCCCGCCTGCCATATCTCGAATGCTGCCAGCACCCGACTGTCTGCCATCGGCCCCCAACCAAGCGCAAGATCAACGGGTGCCAGATCGGAATCACGCCCGCGCGAGAAATGATGGGTGCTCAGCACCCGGGCCTGGGCGTGAAAGCGTGCAACCGGTGCGAGCTGGTATTCTCCAAACGGAATGCGCTGATTGCCTGACTTCACGGGACGTTGCAGCGGCGGCCGTTTGGGCGACAAGCCACGCACTGCCGTAAATGATTCGAGGTTTGCCACCGGTATTTCCGGCCAGGTGTTCCGGTCCGTCCACCAGTCGTAAGCGCCGTACCCGACCAGCGCAATCGCCAAGATCCATTTCCACATCGCGGAACAATCCCTATGTAGAGCGTTTACCCTCGAGGATACCGCACGACTGGATCGCCCGGATGCCAGGCCCTTTAATGCCCCGGTGGCCCTTCACGCTCAGGACAATTTACTCCACCTGATCCGTCCAGAGAATCGAGCGACCTCTAAGTGTCAGTCGGCACATGGTTCTGATTACTTGAGTCCTTGGCTGATTATTTGAGATTCTAGAATAGCTAGCAGTGAAAACTACTACCCGGTAATTACGCCCAGCACATGTGCCTGCGTTAGCGCTCACGCCGCCTCTCGGCAGTATTGTTCGAGGTTTTGCAAGTAGACTCCTTTTTCACTCTCGTCCATCCAGGCAATCTCAAATGCATTACGACACAACTGAACGATTTCGTCCCGGGTAAAATTCCCTTCCTCTTGCACGGCAATGAAGTTGTCATTGATGTATGCACGAAAGTACGCAGGGTCATCGGAGTTGACGGTTGCCTTCATTCCTTTTTGCAGCATTTTGCGAATTTCACCCGCGGTAAGCGATTGCACAATGAATCGATTGGACACGGGGCAAACGGTCAAACCAAGTTCGCGGTCGACAATCTCTTTGCACATCGCCTCATCTTCGAGTGAATTCACGCCGTGGTCGATGCGATCGACTTTAATGTCGTTCAGACACTCGCACATGTGCGACAAGATGTCCTTTTGATTGACATCACAATGCATGGTTAATTTAAGTTCATGCTCCCGGGCGCGCTGAAATACTTCGTCAAATTTGGACGGCGGATTGTCTTTCTCATCGGAGTCCAAACCGATGCCGATGAACTTGTCGCGAAATGGCAGACTGAGTTCTAGGTGTTGCATCGCGGACTCGGCACTTTGGTCGCGCAGAAAACACATAATTAAATTCGACTTTATCCCAAGTTTGGCCTCGGCATCTTGCTGTGCTCTATGAATGCCATCGATCGCCGTAGCAAATTCGACTCCGCGAGCGGTGTGAGCCTGTGGATCGAAAAATGGCTCAACATACACAACATTGTCAGCCGCAGCTTTTTCAAAATATTTATAGGCAAGTTCATAGAAATCCTGCTCATTGCGCAATACGTTCATTGCCGCATAGTAAATTTTCAAAAAAGAGGGCAGGTCATGAAAATTGTAAGCATCGATAATTGCCTGCGGCGATTTGTATTCCAGATTAATATTATTTCGTTGCGCGAGTTGAAAACTATGTTCCGGTTCGAGCGTGCCTTCAAGATGAACGTGCAATTCAGCCTTGGGCATTTTCTCGATGAACGTCTTCACGATGTGTCCCCCCTGTCGTTTTAGTGCCTTGTTTTATGCAATGCTAACCTTCGCCTCATCCAAACGTCGACTTCGAGATGAACTTTGCAAGTGCCCCAGCCGCCAGTGGTTGGGCGAATTGGCGCGCTGGAATTCCGGCTAAAGCCAATTGGCACGTCTGATCGCCGACCGAGCGATGGCAAGCATGAGCGCGAGGAAATTGTTCCGGCGAACGACTAGTGGGTTTATATTGCGTCTACATATTCAGGAATCGCCATTAGGTGGTAACACAAACAGACAAGCAAACTGCGATCGGTGTATCGCTGTCGCGACGCGAAGCCCGCGGGAAGGTCACCGGCGCGGCACAATACCTCGACGACCTCGCTCGCCCGGGAATGTTGCAGGCTGCTCTGTTGGGGAGCCCGCACGCGCACGCCCGGATCCGCGGCATTGATACAGCGGCTGCGAAGGCGGTGCCAGGGGTAAAGGTCGTGTTGACCGCAGCCCAGAACGACTGGCATCGGATGGGCGTGTTTATCGGGGATGAATGCGTCCTGGCTACCGGCAAGGTGCGTTATATCGGTGAACCCGTCGCGGCCATAGCGGCGGATACGCGCGAGATTGCTCAAGCCGCGCTGCGTCTCATCGAGGTCGACTACGAACCGTTGCCGGCGGTGCTCGATCCTGCGTCGGCGCTCGCGCAGGGTGCGCCAACCCTGCACGAAGAGTGGGCGAAATACAGCCGTCGTATCCCGGTTGGTGACCACCCCAACTGTATCTCGTTTACCGAATTCGCCGAGGGTGATCTCGCTCGTGGCTGGGCCGAGGCCGACGTTGTGGTGGAAGGTGTATATGAGTTTCCGGCGCAGAGTCATGTATATCTCGAGCCCTGCGGGGCGCTTGCGGAAGTCGATGACACAGGCAAGTTGACCGTCTGGTCGGCCACCCAGTCGGTGGCGGGATCCCAACAAGCCATTGCACAAGCCTTGGGTCTGCCGATGAGCAAAGTGCGCTCCATTGTGCCCTGTGTCGGCGGTGGCTTCGGCGGCAAGGCAGATCACACCGTGCAGCCCGTGACGGCGGCGCTGGCCTTTGCCACGGGCCGGCCGGTGAAATTAGTGTTGAGCCGTGCGGAGGACATGACGATCATGCGCACGCGCCATGCAGGCAGCATCCGCATGAAGACCGGAGCGACGCGCGATGGCCGGCTGACCGCCCGCGAGGCGGAATTGCTGTTCGACGGTGGTGCTTACTGCGATCAAAGTCCCTCTGTTCTGGAGATTTCGGCCTACCACGCCGCCGGGCCTTATCGTATACCGCACATACGTTGCGGCGGTCAGGTTGCCTACACCAATCGATTACGTGCCGGCCCGTTTCGCGGTTTCGGCAATATACAGGCGAGCTTTGCCAGTGAGTGCCAGATGGACGAGTTGGCTGCCGCGCTCGATGTGGACCCGCTCGAGTTGAGACTGAAGAATATGCTGGGCGCCGGCGACACCTGGATGGGCGGTCATGTAGTGGGCGTCGGCAGCCTCGGCGAGTGTCTGCAGGCGGTGTGCCAACGCGCGAACAGCGATCGACAATCCGACCACGCGCCAGCTACCGGTAAGCGCCGTGGCATCGGCATCGCCTCCGTCATGCATACCTGTGGCATGTACTCGACTAGCGCCACGGTGCGGGTTACTGGCGATGGCAGCCTGACACTGAGTGTCGGGGCCATCGATCTCGGCCAGGGATCCGATACGGTACTGACCCAAATCCTCGCCGAAGCGCTGCGCACACCGGTCGCGCGCATCAACCTGGTGACGCGCGATAGCGACGCAGTACCCTACGACTTTGAGACCGCTGCCAGTCGAGTTACCTACATGGTCGGTAATGCGATTGTCGAGGCAGCACGTCGCGTGCGTGAACAGCTGTTCGCGCATGCAAGCGCCATGCTTGAGTGCAGCGTCGAGGACCTCGAATTGCGAAACGGCGGATCGGTAGGTGTCGTCGGTGTGCAGGGGGCCGAAGTGAGTTTTGCCGACATCAGCGCTCGTGCGCTGTTCGGCACCGGTGGACCGATCAGCGGTAGCTACGATTGGATATACCAAGGCGCGCCTTATTCGTCAGACACGCGGCAACGCGGCTTCATGTCTCCTGAAGAAAAAGGCGTGTTCGCGTTCGGCGCGCAGGCGGTCGAAGTCGAAGTCGACGAAGTGACGGGCGAGGTTGCGGTACTGCAGGTCTGGTCGGCACACGACGTCGGAAAGGCGCTCAACCCGGCAGCGGTGGAGGGTCAAATCGAAGGTGCCGTCGTTCAGGGTCTGGGTTACGCGTTAATCGAAGCGCTCGCATTCGAGGATGGAGCAATGGTGAACGGTACGCTGATGGACTATAAGGTGCCCGGTGCGGTCGACGCGCCGTACGGGATCCATTCGATCATTATCGAAAACCCGGAGCCATCGGGTCCGTTTGGCGCCCGCAACGTTGCTGAGCATGGCATCATCAGTGTGGTGCCGGCCGTGATCAACGCGGTCGCAAACGCGACCGGGGTCCGGCTTCGCAAGATCCCGTTGCTACCTGAGTCGGTGCTCAACGCGCTACAGGCGCATGGGTTCTAGGGGGTAGTCGGCGTAACAACAAACAAACGGACGACAACACTAATGGCCACGAAAACTGCGGTTAACAATCCAAAAGCGCCAGATCTGAGCAACGTGTTCAATTGGGGGCTTCAGGTCACCGATTTCAAAGAGCTGTTCTTCATCTCCGGTCATGGTGCATTGAAGCCGGATTTCAGTGTCGCGCATCCCGGCGATCCGGTTGGACAAACCCGTTACATTTTGAACGAAATGAAAGGCCTGCTCGAAGACAACGGGTACTCCATGGAGGACGTCGTGCGCGTGCAAACGACCCTGGACAAAAACGTCACCGATGAGCAGTTTCACGGCTTCGTAGAGGTCTACGCTGAGTATTTCGCGGACGTCCCGGTGAAACCGTCCGGCGGCACGCTGCGCTATGTTGATCGGCTAGCGTTCTCGGGAATGCTGGTCGAGTTCGAGTTTTTTGTGGCTCGATGATCGGCATTTTGTATCAGCGCTTGCCGAGCGAGTTCAGAGGGACGCTTAAACCAACTGTACATTGTAACCTTGTTGGCGCCAGACCAGTCGCCATCTAACTGCTTAGCCAGATTGACGATATGTCTTAGATGGCCAGCTTGCTGGTCCGTTAAAAAAGAAGTGTTAGAGTTCAAAGCCGATCTGCCACTTCATGATGAATTTTCAATAACTCGGCGGTTTGTTCCAGCGGTCGCCGCCCAAACCCGCACTCGGTCGCAATGCCGAATCCATCGAGATAGTGCTTAGCACTGTCGACGCGTTGCATCGTGCCCGCGACACCATCGGTGACATGCACCAACCCCAAATACAACATGGAGTCGGGTACGTCATAGTTGCCCAACGGCGCGAAATAAGCCGGATCGTTCCTGCTGCGCGGAACGGGAACGTGGACGAAGTCGATTGGCCGCTCGACGCGCGTCCCAGCAGCATTCGCCATGTTGACGACCACCGCCAGATCTTGTGGTTCGATGCAGTGCCGGTGTCCGAGATCGCCATAGCAAAGATGCAAGCCCATGGGCACGTCTGCCGGGACCAAGGCCGCAAGCTTGGCAATGTCGGCGACGTAGCGATCGAACGCTTTGCCCGGCGGCTTGTAACCGGAGATCCCGAGTTCGACGCCGCGTTCCTCAGCTTCGACTTCGACTGTCTCCCAGCAAACATCCCACTGGATGCTCAATTCGCTTGACGGGATCGCTGCCAAGATGGACGCCATTTCGCGCTGCATGGCGTCGTAAAAGGCCATTGCGTCAACAGGCACAACAGCATAGTAATAATGGAGATTGTTCGGATCAAAGAACTCACTACTGACATCAATTCCCTCAAAGATAGTGGGGTCTTCAAACTGAGTTTGTGTGACATCAACACGCCCAACGATGGCTACATCGTCTTCGGAAATACCGTTTCCATCGCGGTCGGCAGCGGCGAGCACTTCATTGAGATTTTGAAAAGGTTGGAGGACATCCGTTTCATTCCGTAACATATAGCGTTTTCGCACGATTGCGACCTCTCGAATCCCCGCTGGATTATCAACATTCCATGTCACACGAAGTCCGTTAGAGCCTTGAACGACCTGTGCGTTTGAAAGCACCCCTGCTGGTGGCGCACCCGCCATATAGCTGACAGAACCCCCGAAACTCCCACCCGGAATTACGACGCGTTCAACATCGGGATGCATATTAATTAAGATGAGCGTAACCTCCTGGATATTTCCGCCGAAATCTTTGAAGGTCATCTGTGCTTCTTGGGAACGGTGATAGGTGAATGCTTCCCTAACCTCAGTGGTCCCATCCCGTTTCCTGACGATAAATTTAGCAGCCCACCCGCGCAAACCGGTACCTGCCTGTCGCTGCAGTTCATCCTGAATGTCCTGTCGGTCATCAGGTGCGAGGTGTTGGAGATTTATTGGAGCGAGATCCGCGCCATCAATTTTGACTGCGAATTCCGGCAGAATATCTGCAGGACGGAAGACGATATAGCGTGTGGAGAAATGCTCAGGCATTGATTCCGAATCGAAATCGGTGCGAACTGGATAACTCGTGTGTACATCGTTGGGATGAATAGCGACTGGTGGAAAGCGCTGTGCTTTCCTATAGCCCGACATTCCAGTTGCCGTATTGGCGCGGGTATGCGTGAAATAATTCCATACCGTGAAGGTCTTGAAAGCCTCTGCAAGCGTGGTGCCGTTATCCGTAAAAACGTTGTAAAAATTGCCCATCTCGCGATAACTGCCATCGGTGGTATTTCTGTAAAATTGGCGGACGATGTCGTATCCGAACCGTTCTGCCATATACAATGTCCAGATAACGGAGCCATACTCGTGGTCGCCGATGCGACTCTCAAGGGAGATATCGGGAATGAGAAACCAGCGGCGGAGTTGGTGGATATAATAGTTATAGGCATCGGTTTCGTTGGGTTCATCGGGATCCGGGAGCGTATCGCCATCGTCAATAATTCCACCATCGTAAGTCATGACTTCTATCCAAGTTGCGGATGCCTCCATGAACCATGTCGGCATATAGGCGTTATATCCGAACTGGACACCGTGCAGGAATTCATGCGTGCAGGTTGTCTCAAGATAGCGGATTCCCTCCGATTTTCCGACGTAATCATAGATACGAGAGTTGATCATGAAATAGGGTGCGACGGTCAGTGCGGTGGATAAGACGCGTCCTTCAAACCAATCCGCTGTCGTGATACCGAGTGCGGGAAAGGTGAAGAGGTAGACATCATATTTATGATTGCCGCCGTTCTGTGCCGCCCAAAAGTCGATGTAAGGGATTTTGAATCCCATCAGGTCAATTTGGACATGATATGCCCGTTCCATTGCATCGGCACAGAGATCAACATAATCGGGAACTCCATTGCGCGGGTGGAAATCCTCAGGGGGTGGTGCATGCGGCCCGAGGCGTGTGTAATGGAATTTAAAATGCGGTGTGTTGAATCTTTCAGGTAGTCCTACTTCACCGAAAAAACTACCGGGGAGTCCGGGTCGAAGGAAAAGTCCTTTCAACTTCTGCCGATGTATAGAAGGCAAGTTTTGCCAATTCTTGGCGAGGGTGACAAAACTATCGGTTACACACTCCGTTATTTCGCTTGAGGTGTATCTCGGTTTGAGATTGGTGAACTGTTGAGCAGTTTGGATCGCGCTTTGGAGTTCAGGATCCGGTGGAAGCGCATGGACAACGGATAGACACGTTATAAAGAGTGTGATGACGATCAGTGATAATTTCATTTTTTTAACTATTGGGTTTTCGCTCGGTTTTGTCCGTTGTCCAAAACCGGTTTCTGATGAGGTTGACGCGTTTCTGGGATCTATTGTGGTTTTCTTTTACCTTTCGATAAATTTATTTGATAGCCCTAAACGAAATAAGGAGGTTTTCCATGTACACGAGCACACAAAAATGTGCGTTCAAACGCATAGCACCCCTTGAGTAGAAATCGGATTTATGGTAAAACCTACAATTACTTAGACACTCTAAAGAGGCGAGGTTACAAACCTCGCCAGCGGCAGTGGACGCGTTTGGGGGCTACAACTTACTGAAGGGTCTACTTATTTATAGAATTTACCATAGTTCTAAGTGAAACGGGTGGGTTTTCCATCAAGGCTGGTATGATTGGTTTCCTTCCAATATGCTTCCACGCCCTCTTCGCCCCTTTTCGCTGCCCACGCGTTTAGCTGCTCCCTTTCACCGACATAATCATAAAGCGGGACAGCCATCCCACAGGAGGTTTGCACGAGGTCAACGTTGAGGTCAAAGATTTGCCTTGCCCCCGGCAACGGCGTGAACAACGGGAAGAGCAGCTGCCATTCAGCATCATCTTTGTGGACAGCCTTTGCAGTACCGTAGAGTCGGAGGATCATAGGGTTGTCCTGAAAAGCGGTAAACATGAGCGTCATTCGAGGGTTTTCCTGAACGTGCGCGGCGGTTTCATTCCCGCTGCCGGTTACGTTTAACCAAGCAACACGGTTTGGACCCAGGACACGCAAGGAATCCATGCCTTTCGGGGACAGATTGATTCTGCTGTCGGCTGTCGCGGTTGCGACAAAGAAGACTTTTTGGTCTTTGATAAATTGCTGTAGTTTTTGAGGGATTTCAGTGTACAATTTTGACATCTTGTTAGACCTTACCATTTCGGAAAGCGGCCGAATACAACATGTAATCGACTCGACCGCTTATACAAAAAACTTAATGCGCTTTGATGGCACCCCACGTGAGCGCAAGCTTCCCTATCGGTTCAACATCAAAAGCGATTTGATAATTCTCCATAACCTCTTTTTTATCTAACGCACGATCATAGACAGCGACATCATCAATCTCACCCTCGAAATAGAAGGGTTTGATAAAAGCGTTGCGGTCGTGTCCGACTGCGACAACAACATGGCTGCGCGTTTCACGACTGTTTATCGTTCCATCCGCTTCGGCATCGGCTTCACCGTTGATGTAGAGAAACTTTTTCTCGCTATCGCCATCGGCGACAAACGTGATGTGCGTCCATTCTCCCGCTTTAACAGGGGTTTCGGTTTTGAAGACACCAAACCCGTCGCCACCTCTTTGCGTTTGTATTGTGCCATCTGCCAAGAGTTCCAGCCACGAGTCACCACCACCCTGTGGATCATCGTCCCAGATGATAACTTTTGGACCGCCGGGTAGCGCTGGCACCTGAATCCACATGGCATAGGTAACATTCTGTCCTGTGGTAGCGGCACCCATGACGACATAATCTTCTTCGCCGTTGAAACTGAGTGCGTCTCCGACAATGCCTTCTACAATTTTGGGAGCACCCTTAATCTCTCCATCATGTTCACCGAGGGCATCTTTGGCTACCTTGGCATCGGTATCGCCCTTATCAAAGGTCCAATGTCCTCCCAATCCATCTTCAATAGATTGCGCGTGCGCTATTTCTGCGGACGCGGATGCGAAGACAATGACTGCGGCGCAAAAGAGCGTAAAGTATAACTCAAACTTCATCGGTTCACCTCCTGAGTTTTGTAAACTCATGATAGGCAATGCGTTCGTTCGGTAGGAGCAAAGAAGCTCACTACTTTCATTTGACACTGATATACATTATATACGCTTTTGGACGTGTACGCAAGGGAAATGATATAGGGTATGGCTGTCAGTCTTCGGCATGCTTCGCAGTGAGAACAGTCAGTTGGTAGTCTGAATCGCTTTAGTTGTGTTCGCCTTCTTCGCCGTCATGTTCGCTGTCGCCTTCTGCATCATGTTCACCCCCACCTCCACCGCTGCCATGTTCGCCCTCTCCCACTTCAGGATGGGCTGTCCATCCGTCAAAGTCTGTGCTCGTTGCGATGAGTTGGACATCTCTTTTTTCACCCGGGGCGAGGTCTGCTGCGGGGGTTGGACCGAGTTCTTTTCCGTTTGACAAGTGGACTTCAACCCGAACCCGCTTCAAAGTTTCCGCTGTGGTGTTCTCCACGGTGCCTTCAAAGGAATTGCTTTGCGCGTTGTAAGCCAATATGAGTCGCGCACCATTTCTGACCTTATCGTAGGTTTCATTTAGTGCGAGTTCAGTGCCTGATTCCTCGCCTTCTTCAGCAGTGTGCTGTTCGGTCATTCTTGAACAGCCGTTAACAATGGATATGGCTAAAACGAGCACAATTGCGGCGAGAACTATACGCATTTGATTCATGGATATTTCCTTTTTAAGATTAATTTTTTCATATTGCGAGGGATTATTTCCTTCAAAAGAGAAAATATGTTTAAGGCAGAGAAATTATAGTACAAAAAAGGGAAAGCGTCAAGAAAAAAGGCAGGTTATGAACCTGCCTTTTGAGAGGTCTCCCGGCAACGACCTACTTTCCCGCGGGGTTGCCCCCGAAGTATCATCAGCGCTGAAGGACTTAACTACCGTGTTCGGGATGGTAACGGGTGGTTCCCCTTCGCTATAGCCACCGGAAAGGTGTATAAGAATATTTGACAATTGTATATGTGTGAGGGGTCGGTAGAAGAAAAAAGTTATCAAGCCCTCGGCCTATTAGTACCAGTTAGCTGAACCGCTCACGCGGTGTACACATCTGGCCTATCAACCTTCTTATCTCGAAGGGGCCTTACCAACTTAACGTTGTGGGATATCTTATCTTGAGGGAGGTTTCACGCTTAGATGCATTCAGCGTTTCTCCGTTCTGTACATAGCTACCCAGCGGTGCCACTGGCGTGACAACTGGTGCACTAGAGGTACATCCACCCCGGTCTTCTCATACTAGGGGCAGCTTCTCTCAAATATCCTACGCCCATACCAGATAGGGACCGAACTGTCTTACGACGTTCTAAACCCAGCTCGCGTGCCACTTTAATCGGCGGACAGCCGAACCCTTGGGACATGCTTCTGCCCCAGGATGTGACGAGCCGACATCGAGGTGCCGAACCGCCCCGTTTATGTGAGCTATCGGGGGCGACTAGCCTGTTATCCCCGGAGTACCTTTTATCCAATGAGTTACGGCCTTTCCACACAGCACCGTAAGATCACTAAGCCCTGCTTTCGCATCTGCTCGACGTGTCCGTCTCGCAGTCAAGCTCCCTTCTGCCTTTACACTCTACGCGCGGTTTCCAATCGCACTGAGGGAACCTTAGGGTGCCTCCGTTACACTTTAGGAGGCGACCGTCCCAGTCAAACTACCCATCTGACACTGTCCTCGGCACGGATTCACGTGCCTAAGTTAGAATTTCAATGCAACAGGAGTGGTATTTCAAGGGCGACTCCACTGAAACTAGCGTCCCAGCTTCACAGTCTCCCACCTATCCTACACATGCAGCATTAAAACCCAATATCAGACTATAGTAAAGGTTCACGGGGTCTTTCCGTCTTGGTATGGGTAACCGGCATCTTCACCGGTATTACAATTTCACCGAGTCTCTCGCCGAGACAGCGCCCATGTCGTTACGCCATTCGTGCAGGTCGGAACTTACCCGACAAGGAATTTCGCTACCTTAGGACCGTTATAGTTACGGCCGCCGTTTACCAGAGCTTCAGTTCAGAGCTTCCAGTTACCCTTCACTCCTCACCTTAACTTTTTGGCACCGGGCAGGCGTCAGTCCCTATACATCATCTTGCGATTTAGCAGAGACCTGTGTTTTTAGTAAACAGTCGCATGGGCCATTTCACTGCGGCTTCTTTCAGAAACCCTACTCAAAGCACCCCTTCTCCCGAAGTTACGGGGTAATTTTGCCGAGTTCCTTAGCGAGAGTTCTCTCGAGCGCCTTAGGATTCTCTCCTCGCCTACCTGTGTCGGTTTACAGTACGGTCACCACGAGTTGTCCACTCGAGGTTCTTTTCTTGGCAGACAGTCGGGACAGTTTGCATCCTTACGGAATCCTGTTCACCCTCAGGAGTTTGTTGCACCGGATTTGCCTGGTGCACTCCTTCGGGCTTAACCCAGCATATCCATCAGCTGGTAGTCCCTATCTTCTGCGTCGCCCCTAGTTTCATCCGTGTCATGGTGGTGCAGGAATATTACGCCTGCTTCCCATCGCCTACGCCTTTCGGCCTCGGCTTAGGATCCGACTAACCCTGAGAGGATTTACCTTGCTCAGGAATCCTTAGGCTTTCGGCGAACAAGCTTTTAACTTGTTTTATCGTTACTTATGCCGGCATAATCACTTCTAATTCGTCCAGAGCGCCTTACGATTCTCCTTCAGTCCTACTATAGAACGCTCCCCTACCATACCCCTTACGGAAACCCTGACGGGCCCCCTGGCGGGATATCCACAGCTTCGGTAACACGCTTAGCCCCGGAAATCTTCGGTGCAAAGTCGCTCAACCAGTGAGTTATTACACACTCTTTAAATGGTTGCCACTTCTACGCCAACATCCTGGCTGTCTCAGCAACAAAACATCCTTTACCACTTAGCGCGTATTTAGGGACCTTAGCTGATGGTCTGGGCTGTTTCCCTTTCGTCAATAGAGCTTATCCCCTACTGACTGACTCCCATGCTTAGGACAATGGCATTTGTAGTTTAACTGGAGTTGCTAACCTGGTGGGGCCGCGAGTCCAATTAGAGCTCTACCGCCACTGCCAAACACATGAGGCTAGCCCTAAAGCTATTTCGGGGAGAACCAGCTATCACCAAGTTTGATTAGCCTTTCACTCCGATCCACAGGTCATCCCCCAATTTTTCAGCATTGGTGGGTTCAGGCCTCCACATACTCTTACATATGCTTCACCTTGCCCATGGATAGATCACTTGGTTTCGGGTCTACTCCATGCAACTAAACGCCCTATTCAGACTCGCTTTCGCTACGACTCCGCATCAAAAATGCTTAATCTTGCTACACAGAGTAAGTCACCGGCTCATTATGCAAAAGGCACGCGGTTATGCATGTCACTTACGTGACCTAGCACTACCACAGTTTGTAGGCTATACGGTTTCAGGGGCTTTTCACTTCCCTAATGGGGGAACTTTTCACCACTTCCTTCACAGTACTTCGTTCACTATCGGTCGCCAGGGAGTATTTAGCCTTAGGAGGTGGTCCTCCTAGATTCCTACAGGTTTGTCTATCCCGTAGTACTTGGGGTGCTCGTTGAAAAGCGTCACTTCTTTCGTCCACGGGACTTTTACCCGCTCCGGTTGCTCTTTCCAGAGACATTAGACTAGAAGCACGGTCCTTTCTGGCGTGTCTGTATCCACGCCTAACGAACCCCACAACCCCCGATATACAACGCACACAGGCTTGAACATATACCGGGTTTGGGCTGTTCCCTTTTCGCTCGCCGCTACTGGGGGAATCGAGGTTTTCTTTCTTTTCCTCAGGGTACTGAGATGTTTCACTTCTCCTGGTTGTCCCTCGTGTAAACACGAGTAGCAGGGATTAACCTGCTCGGTTTCCCGATTCGGAAATCTTCGGATCAAAGCCTATTAAGCGGCTCCCCGAAGCTTATCGCAGCCTGTCACGTCCTTCGTCGACTCCTGGCACCAAGGCATCCACCGTAAGCCCTTAGTAGCTTGATAAGTAATATCATTCTACCGATTTACCCTCTATATACAATTGTCAAAGAACAATACCTATTGAGCGCATCACGCTTATAGGCGATAGAACTGAACGGAATCGAACCGTCTTCTGCCACTTTAATGACAGACGCTCGCCTAACCGAGCCATCCCTACGATTAATGATTATATAGTATACCACTAAAAATCATCAATGTCAAATTTATTTTTTAGACAGACTCTCTGTCATGTGAAATCGGAGCACGTAATCCTCTACTCGGTATCCATGAACACTCTGCCACTTTAATGACAGACGCTCGCCTAACCGAGCCATCCCTACGATTAATGATTATATAGTATACCACTAAAAATCATCAATGTCAAATTTATTTTTTAGACAGACTCTCTGTCATGTGAAATCGGAGCACGTAACCCTCTACTCGGTATCCATGAACACAGGGATCGCTCCCGAAGGATTCTCTTCCGCCACCCGATTTCCAAGTTCGTCCACCTCGTTTCTCTCGTACTAAAGG